>NZ_JAVDWQ010000016.1:0-135686 GCF_031457575.1 Flavobacterium piscis
GGGATGATTTTCATTGGGGATGATTTTCATTGGGGATGATTTTCATTGGGGATGATTTTCATTGGGGATGATTTTCATTGGGGATGATTTTCATTCGAATCCTGTACGGACAGGTCGCGACCTGTCCCTACGTATCCAAAACAACATTCACGATTTGAACACATATCGTGACAAAATAAATATTATTGCTTGAAAAATCAAATCATACGATTTCTTTTTCTGATTTTCATGACACAAAATTTTCTAACAGGACAATAAGAATATAAAAAAACCTTTTCAATTTCATACAACAAAAAAAATGCCCCAAATCAGCCTATCACGAACTGAAAAGAAGCATTTTTTTATACGATATTTCGATTTAATCCTTTGGTTATTAGAAGGTAACAGACCAACTAATATCGTGTTTTCTAATCTTTAATCAAACCACAACTCGTAAAAGCTTACGGGTGCTTTATTTACCAATATCGTGTTTTCTAATCTTTAATCAAACCACAACATAGTGTCTCCCGGTAGTACCGGTAGTACTAATATCGTGTTTTCTAATCTTTAATCAAACCACAACTTGTCACTAAAAGTGAGTGTCACGAACACTAATATCGTGTTTTCTAATCTTTAATCAAACCACAACTTCTCTGCTAATTTTGTTTTAGCTACTCCAATATCGTGTTTTCTAATCTTTAATCAAACCACAACCTAACGACGACACTTGATCGTTCGTTATTAAATATCGTGTTTTCTAATCTTTAATCAAACCACAACCTTGCCCGCAGCAAGCCAGCACTACTTGTAATATCGTGTTTTCTAATCTTTAATCAAACCACAACTGGATAGATGGGGGGGTGTTCCCCCCGTCTAATATCGTGTTTTCTAATCTTTAATCAAACCACAACTTCGGGGTCTTCTTCTTTCACTACTGTCATAATATCGTGTTTTCTAATCTTTAATCAAACCACAACACTTTTTTTGTATTTTTTTTTCTAAGCACGAATATCGTGTTTTCTAATCTTTAATCAAACCACAACTCGAGAGATCTGTATTCTACTTCTTTGTCTAATATCGTGTTTTCTAATCTTTAATCAAACCACAACAGTGACCCTGGGGCGATACAGATTGTCAGAAATATCGTGTTTTCTAATCTTTAATCAAACCACAACACGGCCACCCATCGTTCGAAGATTTTCTTTAATATCGTGTTTTCTAATCTTTAATCAAACCACAACGCAGACACAAGCCCGGATGCGATGAACTTCAATATCGTGTTTTCTAATCTTTAATCAAACCACAACACTAATACTATGTGAATTTTCTGGTTTAATAATATCGTGTTTTCTAATCTTTAATCAAACCACAACACAGCTACCCATCGTTCGAAGATTTTCTTTAATATCGTGTTTTCTAATCTTTAATCAAACCACAACAAAAGTGCGGGTAAACAAACGAGTTGGATAAATATCGTGTTTTCTAATCTTTAATCAAACCACAACTGTCGTAATTTCGTTATTAATTGTTTTGTAAATATCGTGTTTTCTAATCTTTAATCAAACCACAACTTACTTCTTCTTCTATTTTTCTGATCCACAAATATCGTGTTTTCTAATCTTTAATCAAACCACAACGCCCATTGTCTTTTTGTTTGTTTTTCGTTGAATATCGTGTTTTCTAATCTTTAATCAAACCACAACGTGTCCCACCACGCCAATGTGTCAGTTATCAATATCGTGTTTTCTAATCTTTAATCAAACCACAACTCCCCGCTGTACCCTACCTCGTACCTTCTAAATATCGTGTTTTCTAATCTTTAATCAAACCACAACTCCTGCTGTGCCCATGCCTCCTGTGCTGTTAATATCGTGTTTTCTAATCTTTAATCAAACCACAACAACTCTTCCATTTTTTTAATTGACCCATTAAATATCGTGTTTTCTAATCTTTAATCAAACCACAACGGCGTTAGACTAACTATTCCTATTACATAAAATATCGTGTTTTCTAATCTTTAATCAAACCACAACACCTGTAGAGCGATCAATTGGATGCCTACAAATATCGTGTTTTCTAATCTTTAATCAAACCACAACTTGGACCAGCAATACTTAGATCACTTAAGTAATATCGTGTTTTCTAATCTTTAATCAAACCACAACACCAAATCTGCTTTCGTTTTCATCATACCAAATATCGTGTTTTCTAATCTTTAATCAAACCACAACGTACTTAGTGGTACCTTCGTAGGGTTTATCAATATCGTGTTTTCTAATCTTTAATCAAACCACAACGTATGCAGTTAAAGCTTCCTGGCTCGGATCAATATCGTGTTTTCTAATCTTTAATCAAACCACAACATGCTGACGCGCTTCGGGTTTTTGCTTTTTAATATCGTGTTTTCTAATCTTTAATCAAACCACAACTGGATCCGTCATAATTATGAGTTCCATCGTAATATCGTGTTTTCTAATCTTTAATCAAACCACAACTATGAACCTTTAGGTTATTATATTGAAATAAATATCGTGTTTTCTAATCTTTAATCAAACCACAACACAACAAAACTCTATAGAATTTGGCTCTTTAATATCGTGTTTTCTAATCTTTAATCAAACCACAACAAATGAATAAAAGCTTATGCACAAATAATTAATATCGTGTTTTCTAATCTTTAATCAAACCACAACGTAAAATGGAAAACGAAAAAACTACTATACAATATCGTGTTTTCTAATCTTTAATCAAACCACAACACCTGTAGAGCGATTAACTGGATGCCTACTAATATCGTGTTTTCTAATCTTTAATCAAACCACAACGATACGCGACCAAACAAGTACTGACTCATTAATATCGTGTTTTCTAATCTTTAATCAAACCACAACCTCTAGCAAATACCGTTATACCTCCATTAGAATATCGTGTTTTCTAATCTTTAATCAAACCACAACGTTTTGATTTGGCCGTTCCTGTTTGAAGAAAATATCGTGTTTTCTAATCTTTAATCAAACCACAACCTAAGAGGACCGGCCTTCTTCTCGATTGCAATATCGTGTTTTCTAATCTTTAATCAAACCACAACTTACTTCTTCTTCTATTTTTCTGATCCACAAATATCGTGTTTTCTAATCTTTAATCAAACCACAACGAGGTATGGCAATGGGCATAAAAAACTCATAATATCGTGTTTTCTAATCTTTAATCAAACCACAACGACTTTAACATAGGCGCGACAAACGCCTTTAATATCGTGTTTTCTAATCTTTAATCAAACCACAACGTAAGCAGTCAAAGCTTCCTGGCTCGGATCAATATCGTGTTTTCTAATCTTTAATCAAACCACAACAGACATGGCCGAAGCGTGGCTCAAAAGATTAATATCGTGTTTTCTAATCTTTAATCAAACCACAACGCATGGCCATTTTTTGGAGATTTTTCGTTAAATATCGTGTTTTCTAATCTTTAATCAAACCACAACTTATCTAGTTTTTTCATTTCTTCATTACTAAATATCGTGTTTTCTAATCTTTAATCAAACCACAACGTAGCGATAGAGATGAACATGGAATAAAAAAATATCGTGTTTTCTAATCTTTAATCAAACCACAACCTTCCGATCTCTAATTTGTTCATTTGTAAGAATATCGTGTTTTCTAATCTTTAATCAAACCACAACTATTGTTATTTCGTTATTGATTGTTTTGTAAATATCGTGTTTTCTAATCTTTAATCAAACCACAACTAGTTGCTTGTTTTTTTTTCTTGCATTCATAATATCGTGTTTTCTAATCTTTAATCAAACCACAACCTCATTGTATCTATGTTTGACAGCGCGAATAATATCGTGTTTTCTAATCTTTAATCAAACCACAACATACCTACATTGTAGTCTGCCGGTGCTTGTAATATCGTGTTTTCTAATCTTTAATCAAACCACAACACCACTTGGTAGTATCTCCATTTTTTTATTAATATCGTGTTTTCTAATCTTTAATCAAACCACAACGGAAAAGCCGTTGTCAGAAAATCGGAAGATTTTCCGTTGTGGTTTGAGATGTTTAAGATTATGTTTTATGTCAATGAACGTTTTAAAATTTTTATTCTTTTTCAATTTTACCACTAGCTGAAACTTTTACTTTTATAGGATTATAATTTATCCAATTTCCAATACTTTGAATATGAATTTCTTCACTGACATTATTTACAGTGGATGCTAGATGGTGTCTAAAAGAATAATTTAGTTTAGAAATTTTTTGAACTCTATAAAGATACTTACTGAGAAATGAATGATTATCGATATTATCTCTAAATAACTCATCATTCAATCCCATTATAAACATATCATTTTCTTGAAAGTTATTAATTATAGATTTAGGCAAAGACTCCCCCTCAATAGGCATCGGTAATCTATAAATTTCACCATCTGTTTTTTTCCTTTCAACTACCTCCCAAAAAGTTGTAATATCTTCTTTAATCTCATTATTCTCATTTGCATATATAATCACATGATGATTATTTCCTGGGTTTACATATTGCTGTATTTTATTGTTTACTCTTTCACTTTTAGAAAGCACTTTCTTTATTCTAACTTTTTTTATTGGAACCGGATTTCTTTCTAAATCTATTAAATTTTTCTTCAATCTTAAATATCTTTTTCCTTCATTTGGCAAGAAAAAGGATTCTTCTTGTAAAATTTCTTCAACTGCTTTTGTAATTGATGTTTTAATTTTATTAATTTCCTTTTGCTTTAAATTCTGTTCTGACTTCTTGACAGTTTTCTTTAAAACTAACTCTTTTTCTTCAATTTCTAAAAAACTATTTAAGATTTCTAATACTTTTGTTTTATTATACTTTTTATTTATGCTCTTAAACTCCTCGTCTTCAAAATCTATTCTATTTAATTTTATCAATATATATTTAAACCTATCGACTATTGTTTTTATAATGATTTTTTGAATAGATTCATCAACAATATCTGTTATATAAGATGCTTGTCCTTTTGTAGGGGCATACTTTAATTTTGAAATTGGTACTCTTTGAATTATTTCTTTATTTAAACATAAGGCATTTTTGCCATAAAAGGTTTTCTCATGCAACTCCCCTCGAACAGCCTGGCCAACACTCAAATACTTCTTTCCGTCCTTAACAATCTTTTTTCTAACTTCTGTAAGTATATTTTTGTTTTGCTTATGAGAAATCAATATTTTTTGAATTGCATTCGTTGCATCAGTATGAAATCCATTCCAAGGCTCTGGAAAATCCAATTGTTCTTTTTCGTATTCATTACCTCTCTTTTTATTTTCGACAGAAGCGTTGTATTTACTCAATTCCTGAAAATATCTTTCTTTCGTTAAAGCAATAACTAAAGCGTCAATTGCGTGATGCCTATGATCTTCCCTATTCTTTTTTGGATCAAACTTAATTTCACCTGTATACTTATCAACCCAAACCGTTCCTTCTACCAAAGTTTGTCTTTCTTCTAATTTTGGAACTTCATTCTTGACATCATAAAAATCTTTAACTTCAGAGATTATATCAAACAAAACCCAATACCTTCCTTTTCCTGCCTTCATTTCAAACTGATGCTGATTGTCCATTTCTGAAACAAAAATACCATCATCGTTTGTAGTTCCTTCAATTATTATTTGATAATCTTTGACGGTTGGTTTTTCGTTGACTGCTCTTTCAAAATCAACTTTTTCAAAATCAACATCAATTAATAGCCAATATTTACCGTCTAATTCAGTCGTTTCACACTGATAAATATAGGACGAGAAGACACCTTCTTTTACTTCGCCAAAAAGCAATAATTGTTTTCCATTCTTTTTAGGTTGGTCATCTTTTTTGGGTGCTTCAAATTTCTTTTTCAAAATGGAGAATTTCGCCCAATAAGTACCATTATCTTTTCCCGAAGCATTTATTAAACCCAAGCCTTCATTTTTAAACTTTTCTTTTTCAACTTTGCCTCTTAATACAATTTCGTCTTCAGATGCTTCTGGTTTATCTCTAAAGACTCTAACAACATCTTTGGGTTCTGATATTTTTAACTTTGCCCAATATTCGCCATTTGTGAGCTCTGGAGTTTCCATCTGAAAATTGACATATTTGACACTGGATTTGAAAATTCCTTTATCAACATTTCCGAATAATGTAGTTTCATTATTTTCTAATTCTGGTTTTGAGTTGTAAATCCTCTGGGAAACCACTGGCTTATTATCTGCATTCAGAACAACATAATGAGGTATATGTTTATTTTCAGCAATGTGCAAATCTGGAATATCAACCGTAAATGTGGGTTGTAAAATATTATTCAATCCCCAAAGTTTTCTCAGCTCAGCTGTTAGCCCTCCTGGCATTACACGAACATCATCACAAACTTGTGAAAGTATTTCATTTGTTTTTTTACTGATGTACCTTGTGTCATTTAATTGCCTTTCAATAAAATCACTCTTTTCAAATTTTGTTTTAGAGGTAAATTTCTTTGCTTTTGGGTAAGGCAGTAATTTAAACACACGATGCTCAATTTCTTCCCATGTTTTAGCACCACCCCACAAATTGAAGTCCTTATTTAATTGATAAAAATCATACGGTGTTCTTTCTCCTTTCAATCCATTAAATTTGGCATCGCAAAGTGTTTTGTTTGCAAAACTGTCATCAAGAGAAATACTTCTTGGAATAATATGCTCGATTTGAATTTTATTTTCTCTTCCTAAAACATCTGAAATATTGATTGTTTTATTAGTATAAGGACAGACAGCTATTGTACCACGTTCTTGCATTTCTTTGTACAACAAGACTTTTTGAACATTTTCACGACTATGTTTCAATCCAAACTCTGTAAGTAATTGTCGGGCTTCATCATTTTTTTTAGTGTTTTCTGCAATTTTATAACCTAATTCTTGTCTTTTGGTTTTATTGTTTTTTAAATCCCTACCAAGCTCAACTCTTATTTGGTCAAACGTTCCGTATGTTCTTAACATCTCATTAACTAGCCTTTTTACTTCATTAACACCTTGCTGAACTATTGGATTTCTTAAATTTTCAATTTCTCCAATCCTATCTCTTTTTTCAACCTTTTCAATTTCTTGGCTATGATGATAAAGATTTTTAAATCTTTTATCATTTTTAATAAAACCATATTTGTTTTCAATCAAATACTCTTTTATTTTTTCAATTGCATCTCCTTCTTTATTGTTTTTATCCTTCAATATTGAAATTATATCTTTTTCTAATTCCTGGTGATCATTTTTATAAATTTCCCATTTATGACCAAAAGCATTCCTTACACCTCCAAGGATTACAGCATCGCTAAACCTTTTACCTTGTTTTAAGTAGGGCAAAATATTTTTTATAGCTTTTAATGATACATTGGAATACCCTTCTTTTAAATTAATTTTAGAAACTTTATCAACATTTTTTTCTTCTAAAGCAAAATCAACACAAAGTTTCTTTATTAGTAAATCATTATCTTCAAAATAGTGAAAGCAATGCCAAATTTTTTCAAATCCATATTCAATAACTTCTTTTTTATTGACAAAATTAACATACTCCTTTCCTAAAACTGATTCTGGAAAAATTGAATTTAAACTTTTAATACTATAATTACCCGGAACCTTTTGATCATCAGAATAATTGAACTTTTCATATTCTAGTTTCAGTTTCTTCTTTATTTCAGAAAAATTAAAATTGCTCTCTTTTGAATTTATTAAATCCAAAACCTGAAGTCGCTGACTCTCTTCCAATCTTTGTTTCTTTCCGTATTCAATATTATTAATGAATTGGTAGGCTCTAAATTCCTCATATAATGGATGTGATAAATGGCAAGGTGTTTTCCCTTTTTGTAAATATTTACCATTGTCGTCTTTCAAGTCTGGTTCAAAACGACATTTTGACAACAAGCTTTTTTGCGATTTTAAAGGACGTTGCCAAAACAAAACACTATCTTGACTTTTAAATTTTAAATTTCCGTCCTCATCCTTTTCAATAATACCCGCTAAAAACTCTTTAAGAGAAATTTCAGAAGCTACTTTTATTAGATATTTTTTACTTGAAATATTTTCTGTATTATTCTCTAATAAATTAATGGTAACATTCTCAATTCCCTTTGACTTTGTAAGATATTCTAGCTTTCTTTTATTTCTATTATTTTTTTCAATATCACCATTAAGAAATATATTTTTATTCTTGAATACATTTTTCTTATCCAGCCCTAAATGGCTTTCTTGTCTATTCCAAATGGCTTCAAATTCTGCAACATACATATTTCTTAAGGTATAACGTGCTCTAACTCTTAACTCGTTTCCTTCTTCATCAGTAATTAATTTATAAGGCTCCCCTTCTTTAGGAAGAATCTCAAATAGATATTTGCCAAGTGTTGAATTTTCAAGTTCTTTCTGAGTTTGCGAAATTCCTATAATATTTTCTTTTCCTTTATAGATTGCACCATCATCTTTTCCCTTACGATTACTTAAAAAACCTCTTCGTTGAATTAAATGGTACAAAACTCTTCCAAACTCAAAAAGAGTCAAATCTTTTTGTAATGCTTTATCTCTTAATTCATAAGGATTTTGCTTTAACCATAAATGGTAAGGATGATTTTGAGGCAAATAAATTTCGGGAGCCATTCTACCCTCTTTTTTCTTTTGTTTGTCCCATTTACTCCAAACATCAAGTTCTTCATTTGTCAATGGACACATATCAAAATATAATAAAGTCCTTAGTAGCTTTATTTTTCTTAATCTCTTTCTGTAAAATTGCTTTCTTAGTTGCCTGCTATTTCTTCTTTTTGCATTCTTACTTTCTTCTCTATCTCCTTGACCAATTGTTTTTGCAACTACACCTTCAGGAAATATCCTAACTCCCGAATCAACAATTTCTTTTTTTTCATCATCCACAATCGCCCATCCAATAGAGTTTGTACCTAAATCTAATCCTAAAATCTTTGCCATAATATTTAAAATTTAATGCGCACGAAATCTACCACAAAAAAAATTAATTCAATTATGGTTTTCCTTATTCAAAACAATTTATTTTTTCTATATATTTGTGACTGATTAAAATTTCTAATCTTTAATCTTATCACAATAAGGCTATATGCCGTAGGTGAAGACCTTTAGTCCTGCTTCGGTGGGACTTTTTTATTTAGAGAAATCCAGTCTTGTATTTTTTCTGCTACAATTCCCTAATCCTGATTAATAAAATATAATGGTTGCAGATCATTTGCAATTGCTACCAAAACATTATAAATATATTGAGAGACCAAAGCGCCTCCCTGGATATTTATTAAATCAATATCATCTTCGGGTGTATGATATTGCGGGTGGCCTCCTGTATGGAATCCCACAGCCGATATAGACGCCTTATAAAATGAAACATGATCAGATCCTCCAACCTCACCGGCGTGAATAACAGGATTAAGGGCACTTGTTTCACCTAATTTCTTCATCAATTCTACTCCATTTGGAAAAGTTCCTGCGCCTCCCATATAAATCTGCTTCTCCTCATTTAGTCTTCCCACCATATCCATATTCAACATTACTTTTACAGCGTCTTTTTCAACCGGCAAATTTGAAACAAAATATTTAGAGCCTAACAGCCCTTCCTCTTCTCCACTAAAAGAAATAAAAATGATACTTCTTTTGGGTTTCACAGCAGCTTTTGATAATTCCTGCAGTATACACAGCAAGGCCGAAACTCCGGAGGCATTGTCATCTGCTCCGTTATGAATTGCCATTGCTTCCTTTTTTTTACTGCCTGAACCTTCTCCTCCCCACCCCCAATGATCATAATGGGCTCCTATTACTATAAACTCATTTTTAAGTTTTTCATCTGATCCTTCCAGATATCCCACAACATTTTGTGTTGTAACACTATCCGACTTCACTTTATTTATTCCTGCTTTTACAAATAGCTTAAAAGATTGATAATAGTTTCTGTTGAATTCCTTCAGACCATATTTTTTAAAATGCTTTTTAATGTAAGATGCTGCCTCATTATTGCCTTTTGTACCGGGAAAACGTCCTTCCAACTTATCAGAAGAAAGATATTTATCGTGTTTGTAAAATGTTTTGGCATTAATTCCATTCTGAGCATGAATAGTGATAGTAAAAAATACCGCACTAACGAAAAAGACTTTAAATTTTAAGTTTTGAAAAGATTTCATATCTAAATAGGAGTATATATTGAACACAACAATTGCAAAGCTTACGTTTTCTGTTTTAAACTTATAGAAAATTTGGTTCGATTGTTATTCTACTGAATGTAAGAGATATTTTTTTATTTCAGTTCAAAAATTTTATCCATCAATATCCATTTCTCTCCCGGTTTTGCTCCCGGTAAGGCTTTTTGAAATTTCCACATCAACGTTTCCCATTCCTGAACTTTTGGATTTTGCTCATCTAATTTTGACTTCTTTTCAAAAGAAAAATCAGAATCTGCTTCTATAATCATAAACAAACGGTCTCCAACATTATAGATTTCAAGATTAATAATTCCTGCCTCTTTAATGCTTTGTGTTATTTCAGGCCAAACGTTCTCATGAAACCTTATATATTCATCAATTAAATTAGGGTCGTCTTTTAAATCTAAAGTAAGACAGTGTTTCTGCATCATTTTATTTTCTGTTTAAATGTTTTACATTAATAAGTTGGACAAACAAGGTTGGAATTATTTCAAAACTAACTTATTTCACCACTTCAAAAGCTGTATGCTTAATATATTTTCTGTTAAAAGTGTACAAAATATGAATTTTACCATCAGTGGTTTGAATAATTGCGGGATAACTGAATTCTCCTTCTGCCTGATTTTCGAGATCAAATAGCTTTTGCCATTTTACTCCATCTTTTGAATATTCTACATCTAATACATTTCGGCCATTAAACCAATCTTTTCCTTGTTTCAACGGGTTATTTACCAATAAGAACGATCCTTTGGCTAAAGTAACAGCATCAATTCCTGAATTAGAATTTACAACATGGATACTATCCGTTTTTTTCCAGGTATCTCCATTGTCTTCAGACCAGCTTGAAATTATTTTATTGTGTTTGCTTCTGGACAGCATCTGAATCTCATTTGGGGAATGAACAAGAAACGCAGGCTGGATAATATCAAATTCTTTTTTATCATCAATAGTAATCTTTTCCCATGTATCAGTGGTCTCAGTATACTTTTCTACGTGAACCCTCCATTTATTGTCATCAACACTTTCTGTACTGCTTCCGCATAAAATAACGCCTGGTGCTGTTTCTATAGGCTTGTTTTTGATTGGGCCAAGAATACCATCCGGAAGGTATTTGGGCTTGCTCCATGTATTTCCGTTATCTTTTGAAATAATCATGGCACCAAACCATTCCCTTGGGTTTTTGCCGACTTTATAGAATAAATATAAATTTTCGCTTTTGCCCTTAAAAAGCACCGGATTCCAGCAAGGCAAAGTATCCTTTTGTAATATTAAAGGCGTAACAAGATTTAAAGGTACTGACCATTTTTTTTCTTTATAAACAGAATAATAAATCCCTACATCTTTTGCCCCTTCATGTTTGCCGCCAAACCATGCCGCCATCAGTTGGCCTGGTTTCAGCTCGACTAATGTTGCTGCATGACTGTTATCTGTTATTGGCGGATCTGATATGAAAGTAGCCGTGATATTAACAGCCTTTGGGGCCTTCTTTAACGAAGTACAAGAAATGGCAGCTAAAACTAATAGCAGTATCGGATATTTCAATTTTAAAATCATTGTGTATTGTAAATGTTAATTATAAAAACCTGTTTATTATATCTTAATTGATATAAAAATAAATCTTAATTGATATAAAAAACAGATTCCAAAATATCTGTTTTGAGTAAAATATCTTTATTCATTTAGAAATCAATGCCATCCTGAGTCCATTGGGCTTCATTCAGGATAAACTTAGTTGAAAATTTTTGACTTGGAAAGGGCTTTGACTACGTTTGTCCTGAGTTTTTGTCGAAGGGCTCAGCCTGACATCAATTTTGTATTACAATCAATCTGGTTATAAATACAAAATCTGAACAATATGAAAACTCAACACTGTGCTCAGATTTTGCATTCAATGATAATCATTAAAGATTATTTTTTACTTAAGCCCAGCTTGTGCCCGGCAATGGCATAATATAAAATTACGAGATAACAAGGCAGTAAAATCCAATATCCTTTTGTTGATGCGGTTGCAGTCGCTAAGGCTTCATTCATTCCCTGGGCGATATAATCTGCTTTATTTGAATCGACCAGTTCACCATATAAAGGAGGTATTATTGCTCCTCCGGAAATAGCCATAATCAATAATGCCGAAGCTGTTTTTGTAAATTTACCCAGGCCTTTTAAAGTTAAAGGCCATACAGCCGGCCAAACCAAAGCATTGGCCATACCCAATGCTGCCACAAACAGAACAGAGGCAAATCCCGAAGAAAATACAATACAAAAGGACAATAAGATTCCTAAAACAGCACTGGCTTTTAAAGCCAAAGCCTGAGTAATATATTTTGGAATTAAAAAAACACCAAGTCCATAAGTAGCCACCATAGCCATTAATGTAAATGTGGTAAAAAATTTGGCATCAGCTGCAGGAAAACCTAATGAGATTCCGTATGCTATAATCGTATCTCCGGCTATAACCTCAACACCAACGTACATAAAAAGTGTTACTACGCCTAACCATAAATGTGGAAATTGAAAAATACTTGTCTTGGTTGTCTCCCCTTCTTTTGGTGCTTCAATTGGTTCTGCTTCAACATCAGGTAAAGGTGCTTTTCGTATTAATATTCCCAGTACAAATAAAACAATTGCCATTATGATATAGGGCGTTACTACGCTATCTGCCATCGTGTTTAATAATTGTGCTTTTTCTGCAGCACCTGCAACACTTAATTTTTGTTGAATTTCATCTATTCCTGATAATAAAATGGCGCCAAAAATAAGAGAACCCAATGCTCCTGCTATTTTATTAGAAATTCCCATAATGGCAATTCGTTTCGCTGCACTATCAATAGGCCCGAGAATAGTAATATAGGGGTTTGATGCTGTTTGCAGTAAAGTCATTCCTGCTCCCTGGATAAATATTCCGGTCAAAAACATCCAATACGTTCTTGCCCCGGCTGCCGGTATAAAAACCAAAGCTCCCAATCCCATTATAAATAAGCCTAAAGACATTCCTTTTCTGTATCCAATTTTTGACAAGATATAAGATGCTGGCAATGCCATAACTACAAATGAAATATAAGACGCTGATGCCACTAAAAGTGATTGTGCAGAGGTGAGTTCATTTATGGTTTTCATAAACGGAATTAAAGCACCGTTTATCCAGGTTACAAATCCAAAAATAAAAAATAGGCCTGCTATAATTATGATGGGAATTAATGTGTTTTTATTAGGAGATAATGTATCGTTATTAGCCATAATTATTCTTTTGTATTCGGTTATCATACCCTATTATTTCAATCATAATAAAGGATTAAAAACTCAGACAACCATTCTTGTTAAATTTCTTCTTTACTGTTTTGTCCGGCTATTTTACAAATAGTCGTATAAAACAAAAGGAGAGTTACCTCTCCTTTTATCTTTAAAGTAACGAACCTCTTTATCTTTACTTTTATTCTTTTGTATCCCACCAAAGTCTGGTTCCTCCAGAGTCAGGGCCTCCAAGTTTTGAAATCGCATCTGTAACAGCATCTCTGTTCGCTGAATATTCATTGGTAACAAAGATTACACGTTTCATCAGGCTTTTTCCAACTCCGGCTTCCACATTGTCAGTATTAAGTATCGGGTAAATAACTTTGGCATCACTTCTGCGTAAATCTGCCCATGCTTCCCAGGATTCAGGGAATATTGCTAAATATTTCTGAACGGCAATTTGCGTACGTTGGTTTGCTTCAGAAGCATCCCATGCCACAGGAAGGGTTACGGGAACTGTCTGTAAACCTAAAGTTGGGTAAGCAGTTGCAATATTTGGTACAGATGGTGTAGATGTTCCTGCGATATAATCTGCAATAACAGAAGCATCAGTTATCCCCCATTGTCTTAATGATAATGTAATACCCTGCTCGTACAAGTTTTTAGCTGTACCACCCATACTCCATCCATTCAAAGCACCTTCAGCTCTGCTTAAATAATTTTCAGAAGCCATGAAGACTTCGATGTTTTTAGTCTCGCTAATATTTCCATTAGGGCCATTCCCTAATATTAAATCATTAAACATAGAGAATTTAGTAGTTCCAAACTGACCTTGCAAACCTCCAACCGGGCGGCCTTGATAAACACCTGTATCAATAGGTGCGAACCATTTTGCCAATCTGGGATCATCATACCCTACAAGAAGACTTTCCATAGAAGCTGTCATGTAATACCCCCATGAATTTACAATCATATTCAGGTTGTTTGGTGTAATATTACTCACTTTAAAAGTTGCACTTTGCTCATTAGTTTCTATAACACCAGCGGCAACTGCAGCCTCTGCCTGAGTTTTTGCTTTTGCAGGTTCTATATCAGAAATTCTTAATGCTAAACGTAATCTAAGACTGTTTCCAAATCTTCTCCAGCTTTGTACATCACCTGAATATACTCTGTCATTAGGCTGAAGTGTACCTACTGTCGTTGCAGTAGTAGAAGTAAGAGTAGCATTTGCTTCGTCTAACAATTTAAAAAAGTCTTCATAGATAGATTCTACACTGTCATAAGGCACTTTTTCTTTATTATTTCCAGCTTCTGTATAAGGAATTGGACCATAAGCATCTGTCATTTGATTGTACATGAATACTTTCCAGATTTTTAATACTGCAAGAGCATCAGCATTTCCTTCAGATGCTTTAATCGCATTGTTTAAAGCCGGTACAGCAACTGTGTAAAATCTCAACCAGCCACGTCCTTCATAACCATTTACAAAAGCATTTCTTTCTGTACCATAACCACAACTTAGATAATGTGTAAACGTTGATGGCAATATCCCTGTTGCAATACCCCAGGTTCCCTGATCATCAACTCCGGGAGAAGAATAAGAACCATGGTGTATTCCGGCATATAATGCTGAGGCAAATGAAGGACCCGCAAGAGTCTGATCTAACTGATCTTCGGTTAACGTGTTTTTATTGGTGTTTATATCATCAAAATCTTGCGTACAGCTTGAAAAAACAGCGAGCATCGACATGACAACTCCTATTGTTTTAATTTTATGTTTATTTTTCATATTATTACTTTTTTAAATTAAAATCCAAACCTAACATTTACACCATATTCTCTTGTCGAAGGAATATTGAAAGACTCAATACCTTGTAAGTTTCCTGTACCTGCCCCTACTTCCGGATCAAAGTATTTTGCTTCGTTTAAGAAGAAGAATAAATTTCTTCCCACTAATGAAAAGTCCATACTTGCAAAACCAGAATTTTGAAGGAAACGTTTTGGTAAAGAATATCCAAAAACAAGTTCTCTTAATCTGATGTTTGTAGCATCATAAATAAAAGGTTCTGCTACCGGGGTTCTTTGTCCAATTGCTGTCCAGTACTGTTCTGCTGTAATACTTGTAGTGTTTGGAACAAAAGTTCCTCCGCTGGCAACAACACCATCAACAACAATACCGCCTTCTCTTCCTGCCAAAGTTATATCATTTACACCTAAACCAGCTTGTCTTGCTTGTGTATAAGAGATAACTTCTCCTCCAATTCTAAAATCAACAAGGAAACTTAGTGAAAAATCTTTATAGGTGAAATTATTTTTAAATCCTGCAGTCCAATCCGGGTTAAAATTACCTGCACGAACACTAAAATCATCAGTTGCTAACGGTATACCGGCAGCGTTTACAATAATTTGACCATCAGGCGATCTTTGAAATCCTTTGATGTATAAATCTCCGTATTCTCCTCCTTTAATAACTTTACTTCTAACCAATCTTCCTTCTCCAATAACCAATTCATCCCTGTTATCATAAATAGAAGTAATTTCAGATTTATAAGTAGCATAATTTGCCATAATATCCCATGAGAAATTTTCTGTCTGAACAGGAGTTGCAGTAAGCGTAAGCTCGATACCTTTATTTTCGATATCACCTCCGTTTAATACCGCTCTTGACTTAGAAGAAGATTCAGGCGTATTTATGTAGAAAATCTGATCTGATGTTTTTGTTTGGAAATAAGTAAAATCTAATCCTAAACGATTTTTCAAAAATCTAATATCTGCTCCAAATTCTGTAGAACTGGACATTTCCGGTTTAAGGTTAGGATTTGCAGCTGTAGTTTGAGAATATAACATACCACCATTACCACCAATATAAGATAATTGAGAACTAGTCTGGTAAGGATCTGTATCATTACCCACTTTTGCATAAGATCCTCTTACTTTAGCAAAGCTAATAACTTCCGGCAAAGTAACCATATCTGAGATTACAGCTGAAAGACCTGCTGAAGGATAAAAGAATGATCTGTTGTGTGCTGGTAAAGCTGATGACCAGTCATTTCTTGCTGTTACATCCAGGAATAAATAATTTTTGAATCCAATTTGAGAAAATCCGTAAACAGAATTAACTTGCTTTTCTGACATTGTTGATGTAGACTGAACTGTTGCTACATTTATTAAAGAAAAATAGTTTCTTTTACTTAAAACTCCTCCCGATGTTAATCCGGAACTTGATTGTTTCAACATGTTGGCACCAGCATTAAGACCAATTGTAAAATCACCAAATTTCTCTTTATAAGAAAGTAATGCATCGGTATTAAATTCACTTACTGTTTCATAAGACTCACTATATGAACCTAAATTATTATTAAATGCTCTGGTTGCATACCTGTTTCTAACAGCTTTATTTGTCATTTGATCTAAACCAGTTCTTACCTGTACACTTACTGTATTTGTAATATCATATTTAAGAGAGGCAAGACCAATAAATCTGTTTCTTCTGTCATCTCTTGAATCATCACGTAATGCAGACCAGTATGGGTTTCCTCCCGGAGAACCTGTTTCGTCTATAAAATAATTTTGTTGCAACTGCCCTGCAGCATCTGTATATTCAAAATCTCTGTATTCATTAAATTTGATACTACGAGGCAATAAGTAAGCTGAAGTACCAATAGACTCTTCACCAGTTCTTAATAAATTATTTATGTTCTGAACGATGTAGTTTGTTTTTACATCCAAAGAAAACTTATCAGATAATTTACTGGTCAATCTTAAGTTAAGATTATGTCTGTCTAAAGAGTTCCCCTGAACAATACCATCTGCACGAGTGTTTGTGTAAGAGAAATACCCTTGTGCTTTTTCATTTCCTGTCGTAACAGATAAGGTATTTGCTAAGTTATACCCTGTTTTATAAAAGTCAATAACATTATTGGGCTGCGGTGTATAGCTTGTAGTCGCAGGACCTGCATAATTAGGATTACGAGCCAGCTGCCAGGCTGAAACCTGACTTCCGTCTAATCTTCCTCCCCAGCTTGACACTGAAATAGGATTGTAAACTCCCTGGTCTCCCTGACCGTATTCGTTCTGGAAATTTGTCAAATTATAAGCTGTAGAAGCCATAAAATTAGACGACAACGAAACCGAAGTCTTACCTGCTTTTCCAGATTTAGTAGTAATAATAATAACACCATTACTCGCTCTGTTTCCGTAAAGTGCTGCTGCAGATGGCCCTTTAAGAACAGTCATCGAAGCAATATCTTCAGGGTTAATGTTTGAGATACCATCAGGCTGTGTAGTTCCTCCTGTATCTATATCAGGATTACCTGTTGAGGTTCCGTTACTGATTGGCACACCGTCAACTACATATAGAGGCTGGTTATTACCATTAAGAGATCTGTTTCCCCTTAATGTAATTCTGGAAGAACTTCCCACACCATTTGAAGTTGTAGAGTAATTAAGACCCGCAACTTTACCTGAAAGTGAGTTAGCAACGTTCAGAGACCTTGCCTGTGAAACCTCTGCTACATCAATGTTTTGAGCAGAATAGGTAACTGCTTTTTTCTCTCTTTTAATACCAAGGGCTGTAACTACAACTTCGCCTAACAGGTGTGTGTCTGCACCTAAAGTTACATCAATAGTAGTTTGTCCTGAAACGGCCACTTCTTTAGAAGCAGACCCAACATAAGAGAAAATTAAAACTGCTGATTGATTAGGAACCGTAATACTGTATTTACCATCAAAATCTGATGATGCGCTAGTTTTTGTTCCTTTAACGATAATATTGGCTCCCGGAATCGGAATTCCACTTGAAGCATCTGTTATCATTCCTTTTATTACTGTTGTTTGTGCCTGAAGGTTTTGAAATCCGAACAAGCAAACCACCAACAATAATTTTAGTACGTCTTTAGTCATATAGGTTGTTTTTTGAGTTAATATCATGTTAAATTTAAGAATTCGTTTTGTTAACTAAATCATTATTTCGACAAATGACATCTTTGAAAAGGTGTTGGGCATTTTTTTGTTTAAAAGCCTTTATTTTTCTATTAAAATCCTTACTTTTTCAGTGCTAATCTATTATAATCTTTGCAATTTGTTAATTTCATAAAAGAATTACCCGAAAAACACTTAAAACACTAAATATTATATCTTTTTATCTACTCAAAAACTAATTGAGAACCTTAAAATTTAATTTAACCAAATCAGTAGAATTCCCCCCAACCATCACTTCAAAGTCTCCCGGCTCTACCACTCTTTTCATTTCTCTGTTCCAGATAGAAAGTTCATCAGGCGTCAATGTAAATTCAACCTTTTTTGTTTCTCCTTTTTTGATGAATATTCTTTTAAATCCTTTTAAAGTCTTTCCTGGAGTTGTTACGCTACTGTAAACATCATTGATATATAATTGTACTACCTCATCCCCATCATGATCACCTGTGTTTGTAACATCTACACTTACTTTCAATTCCCCATCTGCTTTAATTTCTGCAGTATTGATTGCAAAATTTGAATATTCAAACCTGGTATAACTTAGGCCGTAACCAAATGTATACAGCGGGTTTTCACTTTCAGAAACATACCTGTGTATGGCAGAGGGTTTTTGATTATAATATATAGGTAACTGCCCAACTGATTTTGGAACTGTAATTGGCAATCTTCCCCCGGGATTATAATTTCCGAATAAAACATCGGCCACAGCCTTTCCTCCCGCTTCACCAGGAAACCAGGCTTCGACCAAAGCAGGAATATTTTCGCTAATCCAATTTGTTGAGAGCGGACGGCCATTTAACAATACACAAATTACCGGAGTTCCTGTTTTTTGAATTGCCTCGATCAGTTCCTGCTGCATTCCGTGCAAATCTAAAGAAGCCACATCTCTGTTTTCTTCTACCAATTCATTTGATTCTCCTAAAACAACTATCGCAACATCCGCTTTTTTGGCAATATCAATCGCCGGCTGAAAGTTTACTTTTTCTAAATTCCAACGCAGGTGCGCTCTGGCTCCCCAGCCACCTTCCCACA
Organism: Flavobacterium piscis; assembly: GCF_031457575.1. GTDB lineage: Bacteria > Bacteroidota > Bacteroidia > Flavobacteriales > Flavobacteriaceae > Flavobacterium > Flavobacterium piscis_A. The sequence goes on from NZ_JAVDWQ010000016.1 coordinate 19,403, forward strand.
TTTCTATGCGGACTTTGTATTTTTTACCGGCTTCAATATTTTTTGGAGTGGTAACCATACTCGTTGCCCCTTTTGTCCAGTTGTCAATAACCAATTGGTCATCAACCCACATTCTGATTCCGTCATCAGAACTTAAACCCAGCCATCCGTCAAATGATTTATCTGATTGTATATAACCTGTCCAGCGAATAGAGAAATCATCGTCGGTAACTCCGTCTCCGGGAGACCATGGCCAGTCAAACTCTAATTGATTGTCTATACGCGTCAATGCCGGAGTTCCTTCTACATTTCTGTTATTGAAATATTCTCCTTTTAATCCGTTTTGAGACCCATCAGGCGTAAATAAATATTTTGACGGTATAATTTGCCCTTTTACGATTAAAGAAACCCCTTCTTCATAAAAAACATTTGTTTTAGCACCAACCACTTGTTTAACACCTTCAAGGACTGTTGTTCCTACTTTATTTTTTACGGCATATCCTCCTAATCTTGAAGCATCAGCATTGGGCCCGATAACAGCAATGGTTTGCAAATCCTTTTTTAAAGGCAAAATATTGTTTTCATTCTTCAATAAAACAATCGATTTATGTCCTGCCTCTAAAGCAATATCCTGATTTTCCTTAGTATGAAAACGCTCTTTGATCAAATTTTTATCGGTATATGGATTTTCGAATAATCCCAATAAAAATTTAAGTCTTAAAACTCCGCCAGCCGCACGGTCGATTTGTTCCATGGTTAGTTTTTTCTCATTCACCAATTCGATGATGCTTTGTTGCCAAAACTCATTTGTAAAATCATAAAACTGCATATCAACTCCCGCAGCAATGGCCTGTCTAATACTTTCTTTTGGAGAATCCGTAACGTAATGTGTGGTTTGAAGGTATTTGATAGCCCCCAGATCTGAAACTACAATTCCTTTAAAACCCCATTCTTTTCTTAACACATCTGTCAATAACCATTCATTGGCCGCACAAGGAATTCCGTCTAATTCTGAATAGGCACACATAGTTCCTAAAGCACCCCCTTTTCTAAATGCTTTTTCAAATGAAGGGAGATGATCTTCGCGGGCCGAACGCTCTCCTACTAAAATTGGAGATGAATTTCCTCCGGCCTGTGGAATACCATGCACAGCAAAATGCTTTGGTTCTGCAATAATTGATCGATCTGATTTTAAATCATCACCCTGCATTCCTTTGATCATCGCTAAACCAATCTCGCTGTTCAAATACGCATCTTCACCAAAAGTTTCAGCCACTCTTCCCCAACGCGGCTCACGGCCAAGGTCTAAATTGGGACCTAAACCAAAATGAACACCATGTGCCCTGGCTTCGGTACCAATTACTTTTCCTACTTTATCCATCAGGTTCGTGTCCCAGGTTGCGCCTAAACCAATGTTCATTGGGAAAGCCGTGCTTCCGTCATCTAAATAACCGTGAAGCATCTCGCACATAATAAGCGCAGGAATTCCCCATTTATTCTTTTTAACAATCTCACTCTGAAGATCGTTGATCATTTTTGCCGAACGTGGATAAATATCATGAATAGCTCCAATTCCAAGGTTTCCGATTTTAAGGTTCGATTTAGATTTAGAAAAATCTTCATTTTCCTTAAAAAATTCCCCTTTGTACATATCCATCTGGCGGGCTTTTTCCTCCAGGCTCATTCGGCTTAACAAGTCTTTTACCCTTTCCTCAACCGGTAATTTCGGATTCTGGTACGGATATTTTTTTTGTGCATAGGTTTGGTTAAAAAAACCTACAGCCATTACAAAAATAATGGCTGTTTTTTTGAGTTTTAATTGTAACATAGTTGTATGAGTTTTAATTTTGAATCACTTTCAGTATCGTTCCATTCACAAAATCATCATGTGAGATAAAAAAACTGTTCAGCGTTTTTCCGTTTAGCTCAATAGAATTGATTTTTCCATCATTATTGAGTTGTCTTTCAATTACAATGCTTTCTTTTTTATAATATCTTGGATCTAATTTGATCGTCACTCTATGAAACATTGGTGCTGTAATGGTATAAATTGGATCTCCCGGAGATATTGGATAAATTCCCATCATCGAATAAACCAACCAGGCAGACATGGTTCCGGTATCGTCATTTCCGGGCAAGCCTTTTGGATTGTTCTGGAAATATTCCCTAACGAGTTTTTTAACCATTTCCTGACTCTTCCATTCTTCGCCTTTTATATAATTGAATAAATACGGGTAAGCAATATCCGGCTCGTTTGCCATATCAAATTGTTTGATATCAAAAACTTTTTGCAATTGATCAGAGAAAGCTTTATCACCACCCATTAATTTTATCAATCCCCTGATATCATGCGGCACCATAAAAGCATATTGCCACGCATTCCCTTCGATAAAGCCAACATTTTCCTGAAAATTAGCTCCTGCTTCAGGGTCAAAAGGCTCATACCATTTTCCGTCTGCTTTTCTTGGGCGAAGTAATTTTAAATCTTTGTCATATAATTTTCGGTAGGATAATGAACGTTTTGTAAAACGCTTATAATCATCTTTTTCACCCAAAGCTTTCGCTAAAAGTGAAATCGCATAATCTGATGTATTATATTCTAGCGTCGTAGAAACTGGTCCCGGATAATTTGTTGACACATAACCTTTATCTATATATTCTTTAAGTCCCGGACGCAACGGATTGTTTTCCGTTTTATCTGCCCCTTTTAGCATCGCATAATAGGCTTTGTAAAAGTCAAAATCCTGGATTCCCTTTAAGCAGGCGTCGACTATAACGATACTTGCCGGATCTCCCACCATGGTAAAAGTCTCTGTTGAATTCAACTCCCATTTGGGTAGCCAGCCATTTTCATCATACATTTCCAACATACTTTTTATCATATCAGATTGTTGCTTAGGATATACTAAAGACGTTAACGGATGCATGTTTCGATACGTATCCCATAAAGAAAACACGGTATAACGGGTACCTTCAGTTTTAGCAATCCTGGTTCTTTTTATTACAGGGTATTCTCCGTTGACATCATTTAAAGTATTTGGGTGAATTAAAGTGTGATACAAAGCGGTGTAAAAAATCGTTCTATCATCCTTTGAACCGCCTTCAACCAAAATTTTAGAAAGTTCTTCGTTCCATTCGTTATATGTTTCTTTATAAACGGTCTCAAAAGATTTATTTCCGGTTTCTTTTTCTAAGTTTTCGCGGGCATTTGCAATACTTACGTACGAAACTCCAATTTTAACTTCAACCGTTTCTTTTTTGTCGAACTGATAGGTAAAATAACTTCCTATACTGTCACCAACTACCGTTTTGATCGTATTTTCCATCATTCTGGTTTTGCCGTTGTAAGTCATCCATTGTGCTTCGACACCGTTGTATTTGGCAGGTTTTTTCCAAACGCCGAATTTATCCGCAGGTTTGGAAAATTTAGCTACAAAATAAACCGGATAGGCATCTTCCGGACTGTTGTAACAAAATGAACCCACGCTTCGCATTCCTTCAATTTCTGTAGAAGAAACTACTTTTATCATCGCTCCTTCTTCATTTGTTAACCCTAATCCAAGATTCAGTAAAATATTAGATTGCCCTTTTGGGAAAGTGAATCTGCTTACGCCGACTCTTTTTGAGGCTGTAAATTCTCCTTTTACTTTATATTTATCGATATCTAAGCTGTAATAAGCCGCTTTTGCAACTTCATTAGAATAAGCTGAACCATATTTTAAATGATCGATTTCTACATTTCCGGTTGTCGGCATTACTAAAATCACACCTAATTCAGGACAGCCCACACCGCTTAAATTAACCTGACTAAATCCGGTTAAAAATGTATTTTCATTGACGTACGGATTTGACAACCACTGACTATCTTTCTCCAAAGGAAGATTTTGCGGCCCCGCAACATTAAAGGGGCTGATACTTGCCATTCCGCGTGGTGCAATTGGCCCCGGAAAAGCAGCGCCAAAATTGGAAGTTCCAATAAAAGGGTTCACAAAATCTGCCGGTTGTTGCGCAAAAATAGTGATGCTAAAAAACAGCATGTAAAAAAAACATGCTGTTTGTAGTGTTATCTTTTTTCCTGAAAACATATTTTTATCTGTTAATAGCTTCAATTTTTAAAGTCCACGCTTCTTTAGCGGGTAAATTATTTCGCAGGCTTTCCGGAATTACAACTTTAAATCCTTCTGCTTCTTTTGTCCATTTCAATGCTGTTTTAGAACCTAACATTGTGATTTTAGTTCCTTTTTTAGGATTAATAGATTTCACTGTTAGTTCTGCAGGAATTTTATCTTCTCCCTCTTTAGCCAAATAAAACAAGAACACATTTCCGGCGTTATTTTGTGTCATGCAAATATTATCTTCTTTGTAAGGTTCGATTGGTTTTGTATTATAAATCGCTGTGCTGTTTACTTTCATCCAATCTGCATAAGCTGCTAATAAATCATAAGCACCCTGCTGCCATTCTCCTTCAGGACTTGGCGCCACATTCAGTAATAAGTTTCCGCCTTTTGCTACAACATCAATAAGCATGTGGATACCCTGTCTTCCGGTTAAATATGTAGCATCCGGAGTATAAGACCATCCGCCACCAGAAGTAATACAAGATTCCCAGGGATAAGGCAACGTTTTTTCAGGAACTCTGTTTTCAGGAGTTAAGTAATTTTGGTTTTTTCCGTGAACGGCTCTGTCAACTACGATTAATCCCGGCTGTTTTTGACGTGCTTTTATAACCAATTCATCCATTTTAGGATCCTGATCTACAACTCTGTGTTTGATGAAACCATTTTTAGACTCGTTTTCTGCAAACTTTTCATCATAGTTTTCTTTTAAGTTTTGTTGGTCTCTTTTTCTAACCCATCCTCCGTCAAGCCATAAAATATCAACTTTACCGTAATTTGTAAGGATCTCTAAGATTTGATTGTGCGTGAAATCAACATATTTTTGCCATTTCTCAGGATAAAGAGACGGATCATAATTTACGTTTCTGTCGAAAGGAGGAAAATACGGGTCCCAGTAATTTTCGTTATGCCAGTCTGGTTTAGAGAAATAAGCCCCTGTAGAAATATTTTCTGTTCTAAAAGCATTAAATACTTCTTTTAAAATATCTGCTTTTGGATTCGTACTAAACGGACAATCTTTGTCAGTCACCTTATAATCAGAATATTTGGTATCATACATATTAAACCCGTCATGGTGTTTTGTAGTAAAAACCATATATTTCATTCCGGCTGCTTTTGCAGCTTTTGCCCATTTAGCAGGATCAAATTTTGTTGGATTAAATGTTTTTTTCAATCCCTCATATTCTTTTACATATTCATTATAATTGTCCGGATTACTTCCTTTTTTACGCTCACACCATCCATAATCTTCCGGACAAAGTGACCATGATTCTACAATTCCCCATTGACTGTAAGTTCCCCAGTGCATTAGCAGACCAAATTTTTTGCCTTGCCACTCCTCTAAATTTTTCAACACTGCCGGATCTGTTTCCGGTACATATCTTTCATCTTCATAAATCGCCTGAGCGAATATTTGAGCTGAAAATAAAAGGGCTATTATGAATATTCCTCTTTTCATCTTTAATCTGTTTATTAGGTTTATTATTTTTTAAATTATTTTAATTATTTGATGTCAAGCCTTGTGTTCTTGCCATTCCGATTTCAACGGATTAAAATCCGTTGCCACAAAATGAATCATTCCTCTGGAATTTTATAAAGCGTTCCATAGGAACAAATTATATTGTAGGGATGGATTTTAATCCATCCGTAACTATATCTCACAGCTATGCGTTAAAACTATTTTTTTTTCTTCTAACTTTTTTTACATAAAAACCTATGTTTCTATGTGTTCAAATATTCATACATAATCCAAACTTTATCAAAGTTTAAAACTTGCTGCGGATTTAATTCACTAAAATTTCATCTACAAATAACCAGGAATCCTCGCCTTTTGGGCTTTTCTTTAAGTTATAAGCGATTACTTTTACAAATCTGGTATTGATCTTTGCAAAATTAACTTTGAAATCTTTCAATTCTGAAGTCACATTCCCAGCATACGGACGCGAAACTTTACCAACTTCTTTGTAATAGATTCCGTCATTCGAAACCAAAACCTTGATTTTTACAGGAAAATTAACTCCAGAGCCCTGACTTTCCAATGTACCGACAATGACCTGTTCTATACTTTCCTGTTTTTCTAAATCAATTACCAGTTCCATATTGTTTACTAGCCAGGCCTGCCATTGCCCATCGTGGAAATTTTTGCTTCCCCTAATGGTATTGACCATCGTATTGGCATCGCCTTTGTAATTTTGGTTGTATGGCGTTAAGTATTTTACTTTGTGCGCAACTGCTTTATGGAAAATAATAGTGTCTGTAAATGTTTTTCCGACCGGTTTATCATCCTGAAACAAGGAAGCTTTTAGTACTGTTGTTTCGGTAAACTGAATTGGACTTGTATATTTTACAGCATTGTGATCTATGCTTTTATTGCCCAAAACATATCGAATATCAGGATTTGGGAACTCATTTTTTAAAGTGACATTGATTTGTTTTTTAGCTAAATCTGCCGTTGACGAAGCCGTTACCAAATAAGCGCTTTTTGCATAATTAATTCCTAAATAATCATAACGACTTAATAACGGTTTCAATCTCGTTGTAAAATCGTTCCAATTACGGCTTTCTTTCGAACTCCATAAAACTTCAGCCAAAGCTGCAATTCTTGGAAAAATCATATACTCAGATGCTTTTGGGTCTGCAAGATATTCTGCCCACAAATTAGCTTGTCCGCCTAAAACATGTTTTGCCTGTTCCGGTGTCATTGTTTCTACAACAGGATCAAATTCGTATACTTTGCTTAATGGTGTGTAGCCATCAAAAGCTAAAGGTTCTTCATTTTGAGGTCCCTGATAAAAATTAAAATAGCAATGCGATTCCGGTGTCATAATAACATCATGCCCTTGTTCTGCAGCGTCAGTTCCTCCTTTTGTTCCCCTCCAGCTCATTACAGTTGCTTCAGGGGCCAGGCCACCTTCTAATATTTCATCCCAGCCAATAATTTTTTTACCTTTTGAATTGATGTATTTCTCCATTCTTTTAATGAAATAACTTTGCAATTCATGGGTGTCTTTCAAACCATTGTCTTTCATCCTTTTTTGACAATGCGGGCATTTTTCCCAATTGGTTTTGGTTGCCTCATCGCCACCAATATGAATATATTTTGAAGGAAAAACAGCAATAACCTCATCGATCACGTTTTGTAAAAATTCGAAAGTAGTTTCTTTTCCTGCACAATAAATATCGGTAATGGGCCATAATCCCCCAGATGGAACGCCAATACGCTGATCAAAACAAGCCAATTCAGGATACGATGCAATGGCACTGCTTACGTGTGCCGGCATCTCGATTTCCGGAATTACTTCAATGTTTTTTGTGGCTGCGTATTTTACAATTTCTTTTAATTCATCCTGGGTTAAAAAACCTCCATAAGTTCCTTTCTCATCAGGATTTACGGTTAATCTTGCATTCCATGCTACATTTTCCTGATCGACTCTCCATGCTCCTACCTCGGTTAATTTTGGATATTTTTTTATTTCCATTCTCCAGCCCTGATCGTCAACTAAATGCAAATGCAAAACATTCATTTTAAGCATTGCCAAACGATCTATAGTTTCCAATATGTAATATTTATCAAAGAAATGACGCGATAAATCCAACATAAGGCCTCTCCATTGAAAACGCGGTTCATCTGTAATCGTAACATTTGGAATCTGCCATTTTGCAGATGTAATGGCATATTTGCTTTCTATAGCAACAGGAAGCAATTGCCTTATAGTCTCTAATCCGTAGATAAAACCGGCATTTCCCTTTGCTGTAATTGTGATAGTAGTATTGTTTACTTCTAATTTATAAGCTTCATTATGAAACGTTGGGTCAACTTTAAACTGAATAAAATTACTCTGAGGTGCTTTTGCTCCCAAAACGGGACGCCAGCCTGCCGCAACTTCAAATTTGCTTATTAATGCATTAGAAATATCTTTTTGGAAATCTGTATTAGCTACAAAAACGGTATTTTTAGAAAACTCAAAAGTTCCTCCTTGCAAAACCAGTTGATTTGGCTTTGGAATAATTTGAATGTCATTTTCCGTAAAAACTTTTTGACTATAACCCGAACTTAAAACTGCCAAGAAGATTAAGACAAAATATGATTTTAATGTTCTCATAATTTTTATTTTAAAGAGGGTGTTATTTTAAATTGATACTGATAATTTTTGTCTCTCAAAAGATATTTTTCCATTGGCCAGGCCTGCCAGCTGTCTATACCACCAACACCCATTTGTTTATAATCGATTTTTAAACTGGTTAAATCTCTTTCTTTTAATTCAGTGGCATGTCTTTGGTCTTTTTGCAGGCCATCATCTAAATCTTCATTTAAATAATGCAAAGCCGTAACAGCTAATAAATCATCTGATGTAACTGTTAATCGTAATTTATCATTTGATAATTCCAGCCAACGGACATCTGTTTTATTTCCGGTTTCCTGTGGACGGATATAAGGATAATATTGCTCTGAAACTGTTTGATTATAAAGGCCAACCTGCGAACTGTAATTTCTGTCGATATAATTTTCGTGAGGGCCTCTTCCGTAATAGGCCAAATTGCTAAAATCTTTCGGTACAATTATTTCCATACCAAATCTCGGCAAAATTGGCTGTTCTTTCGTTTTATCAATATTTAATTGCTCTTTTACACCTAATTCTCCGTTACTGTTTATCTCATAATTTAGTTCTAAAGTCGAAGAAACGGGAGTTAAATTATAGGTTGCTTTTACCAAAATTTTATTGTCTTTTGTTACAGAATATGTCCAGCTGGCAAGTGTTGGGTTATCTGTGGCATTTTTCCATGCGGCTAAATTTACCTGCAAATTGGCCCCAAAATCATTGTCATTTGGCGCTCTCCAAAAATTTGGGCGCAATTGATATCCTTCTTTTAAAATTGACTGATTATTGAATGTGTATCCACTTATAAATCCTGTTTTTTTATCAAAGACAATTTTTGCTTTTTCACTTTTAAAAATAGTGCTGTTTGCCTTTTTCTCAACATTGATTTTTGATGCTCCTTCAATTTTAATATCATTTTTCCAAATTCCTTTATACGCTAATTGGTCTGTTGCGATTTCGAAACCTTTTGGCAAAAATGGCTCATCTTGTTTTATTTGAAAGGTTACCACTATAAAAGCTTCCTGAAACTCTTTTTCTTCTACATTAACGGGGAGTTGAAAGGTTTTAAATTCATTCGGTTTTATGTCTAAATTGTCAATAATTCCCATTGCATCATCTTTTCCGTCTAAAACTAATTTCCAGTGCAAACTCACATTTCCTAAATCTTTAAATGAAAACTCGTTGTACACCTTAATCGTTGCAGTTGCCTGATTATCCCAGGAGGTCAGGATATTTTGCATCACATTTCGCATTTCAAAAGCATGTGGATTTGGTTTTCTGTCCGGGCTAAAAACACCATTGTTTAAAAAATTATTATCACTTGGTACATCTTTAGGTCCGAAATCACCTCCATAAGCAAAAACTACTGTACCATCCGGCTGTGTTTTATAAACCGATTGATCAATCATGTCCCAAATAAAACCTCCCTGGAAATTTGGATATTTTCGGATAACATCCCAATAATCTTTAAAATTTCCCATCGAATTTCCCATTGCATGTGCATATTCGCATTGAATATATGGCCTGTCCGGATTTGGGTTCGCCAGAATATATTCTTCCATTTTATTGGGTGAACTATACATTGGATCGATAATATCCGAGTTCCATTCATATTTCAAATCTTTTCCGTCCCAGGCTCCGGCAGTCGCTCTCTCATACTGAATTGGTCTTGATTTATCGCGTTCTTTTATCCACAAATACCCTCTGTAAAAGTTGTAGCCATTTCCGGCTTCGTTCCCCATACTCCATATAATAACGGATGCATGATTTTTATCTCTCTCAACCATACGCTGCATTCGTTGTAAGTGTGCCAGTTCCCAGTCAGGTTTATTGCCTAAAGTTTTGGTAATATCATAACCCATCCCGTGAGATTCTATATTGGCCTCATCAACCACATAAATTCCGTATTTATCACATAATTCATAAAAATATTCATCGTTAGGATAATGTGACATTCTCACTGCGTTGATATTAAATTCTTTCATTAATTTAATATCTTCTTCCATACGTTCTCTTGAAACGGTTTGTCCCGTAACGGGATCAGTTTCATGTCGGTTTACGCCTTTTATGTAAATCGCTTTTCCGTTTACTAAAAGCTGTCCGCCTTTGATTTCTACTTTTCTAAAACCTACATTCTGATTGATAACCTCAACAACATTTCCTTTTTTATCTTTTAAAAGGAATGTGATTTGATACAGATTAGGAATTTCAGCACTCCATTTTTTAGGATTATTTAGGGTGAAATCAAAGGTTTGTTTTTCACTTAAAGCGGAAATAACTTTCGATGTAATGATTTTATCTCCGTCTTTAAGAAGAACTTCTAAAGTGTAATTGTCTTTTGGGTTTAAATTCGAAAATTGGGTCGAAATTTTTAAACTTCCGTTTACATAAGAAGCATCTAAATCAGGAATAATTTCAAAGTCTTTTAAATGCGCTTTATTTCTGGCAATCAAATAAGAATCCCTGGTAATTCCGCTCATTCTCCAAAAATCCTGACATTCTAAATAGGAACCGTCATTCCATTTCATCACCTGAAGAACGATTGTATTTTTACCGGTTTTTACATATTTATTTAAGTTGAATTCAGATGGCAGTTTTCCATCTTCACCATAACCAACATACACGCCATTTACCCAAACCGTCAAGTTTGATTTTGCTGCTCCGATATGAAGAAAAATATCTTTTCCCTCCCAGGATTTATCGATTGTGATTTCTTTTCTGTAAACTCCCGTTGGGTTATAATCTGTTGGAACAAAAGGCGGATTTATTTTGATATATTTTGCAAAATCGTACGTTGTGTTGGTATAGATTGGATACCCATAACCGTTTACATCCCAAGTTGCAGGAATTTTAAAATTATCCCAACCTGAATCGTTAAATGTGTTTTTTTCAAAATCTTTTGGTAAACCATCCGGACTATCAACATATTTAAACTTCCATGTTCCGTTAATATCCAAATAGTTCTTCGATTGTCTCCATTCGTTTTTAGAGGCCAATGCTTCATTTTCAAAAACATAATAAGAAGCGTGTATGGGCTCTCTGTTATCTTCATTGATTTTTTCGTTCTGCCAAAACGGAACTTTTTCCTGCGCCTGTACAGATAGTATTGAAGTAATTAGGGTTAATATGAATAGTGTTTTTTTCATTATTTGTTTTTTATTCTCTACAAAGTTGCTTTACGTACTTTTGTCGTCCCGAGGACGAGGGATCTTCGTTAGTAGCTCGACAATCTACATACACTTTGTGTTAGCTTCTTGTGAAGATTTCTCCTCTGTTGAAATGACAAAATTGCGCACATTACCAATCTTTTTCGACTGACTAGTGTGATTTCTCGTTCCTCGAAATGACAAAATTGCGTTCAAACATTGACAATGTTAAGAACGTGATAACTATTTATCCCACGACATTTTAAATTTTGCATCTTCCATTCTATGCCCTTTTTCATCATCAGAAACGGCGTAATTAAATCCTGATCTAAGACTGTAACCTGCATGCTCACCGTTTTTATTCAAAGCAATAAAACCAACCTGAAGATATTCCATGTCTTTGTGGTTTTTATGTTTGTTGTAAATGCGCTCTGTGATTTCTTTGCAGGCATCGTAAGGGGATTTTCCCTGACGCATTAATTCTACCACCATGGCGCTTCCGGCAGTTCTAATAACGGCTTCTCCTAAACCTGTTGCCGCTGCAGCACCTACTTCATTATCCAGAAAAAGACCCGCGCCGATGATTGGGGAGTCACCGACGCGACCGTGCATCTTCCAGGCAGCTCCGCTTGTTGTACAGCCACCTGCAAGATTTCCGTCTTGATCCAACATTAGCATGCTTATAGTATCGTGATTTTCTATATTGATTACCGGCTTGTATTTAGAATCTTCGAGCCATTTTTTCCAGTCTTTTTCAGATTCCGGAGTTAGTAAATTTTCTTCTTTAAATCCTTCAGATAATGCAAATTGCAGTGCGCCTTGTCCTGCCAGCATTACGTGCGGTGTATTTTGTAACACTCTTTTTGCTACAGAAATTGGATGTTTGATACCCTGTAAAAAACAAACCGAACCACAATTGCTGTTATGGTCCATAATACAGGCATCCAAAGTTACTTTTCCTTCGCGGTCCGGATATCCTCCATAACCAACACTGCGGATATTAGGATCTGCCTCAGGAATTTTCATACCTGCTTCTATGGCATCTAACGCAGATTTACCTGCTTTTAATTGTTTCCAGCTTTCCTGATTAGCAGGCAGACCATGATTCCATGTCGAAATTATAATGGGCTTTTTTTGCTTTTTTTCTAAGTCTTCGGTTCCAAAAACTTTTTCCTCTTCCGAATTTTTGGCAAATCCGCTATAGCCTACAACAGAACTTACGGCCAAAGACCCTAAAGCTGCTTTTTTGATAAAATCTCTTCTGTTTGACATTTTGCTAACTTTTAAATGAAATTGGGAGTATATTATTTTAAACTTGCTTTTGTTGCTGCGATAGTTTTTAAATTACTCTCGGTCAAAGCATTTCCGTCGAAGAAAGTAACGCCAACAGCTCCATTTTCTTTTGCCAGTAAAATGGCTTCTTTCAATTCTTTATCGTTTTTTAATCCCGGAATATAAATTCCGGTGTTGATTTTCGTTTTTTTATCTTCTAAATCAGCAACACCTTGTTTTGTCGCGTACCCAATCCAGTCAATTTCTTCATTGTAAAAACTATGGTAAATCATCGGGTACACCTCGTCAATATTCCATTTGTCCCATCGCTGGCGCACCATGTGATCTGACATTTCAGGATAAGGAAATACGGCTGCCGTTAATTGCTTGTTGTGTTTATGGGCAATTGCATAAGCATCGTTAACAACTGCTTGTATCGCATTTAACCGAAAGTTTTTCCACTCCATATCGATAGAAGTGTTGTGGCTGTCTTTTGGGTTTTTATGGTGGATTTTTTCGAATGCTTTGATACATTCATCGCAATAACAGAAATCGAATTGCGGTAATTCTACATCCTGAACTAAATTGTATTTTGGCAACAGGCTGATAGGTAAAAAGATGTCCGGGAAACGAATATAATCTAAATGAACACTTTCGATTCCGTCCACTTTTGCTAATTCTTCAACCAAAGCTAAAACGTGTTCCCTGGATTCTTTTCTGGTTGGGCATAACCATTGGTAATAATCTACATAAGGGCGGTTATCAAAACAAGATTTTCCTTCTTTGCTAACCATGTACCAATCCGGGTGCTGCAAAGCAATTGAATCTCCGGGTCTGTTCATGGCCATTATCCAGGCATGAACTTTCAGACCTTCTTTTGTGGCTAAAGGCACTAATCTTTTTAAAAGTTTCGGGTCTGTTGTTGTATTGATTAATACTTCATCGATTCCGCCGTCTTTATATTTCCTGAATTCTTTTGTGTAATCGGCGTCTGATTTTTTAGCATCGGCGGTTGTCCAGACCCCGAATTTAAAAGTGGTTTCTTTTTCTTTTTCGGCACATGAAAAGATCGTAAATGCCAGTAAAAAAAGTAATAGTTTTGGTAGTTTCATAGTGGTTTATTTTGATATTATTTTGCCGTCCTGCCTTATAATCAATGTTTGATTAGAAAAAGGACTCTTTACTGAAATGTTATATCCAGCGGCATGATTTTCTACTACTGGTTTTAAAATTTTACCTTCAACACAGATCGTTTCTTTAGTAAGACTGGTCAGCGATTTTGCCCAGGCTTTATGCTTTTGATAATATTCTTTCTGAGCTCTGTATAAATTATAAAGTTCCCATTTTATTTTTTCTTCCTGGGGAATTGTAAAGTTATCTTTTCCTCCTTGTGTAGAAAAATAAACATATCCCCATTTTTCAGGTTCATGCATATTAATGACTCCCATTGGCGACCAAACCCAATTGTACTCCGGTAAAAATTTTCCATCAGCATCTTTTTTGCGTTCGTAACTGCCATTTGTTACGGTATGCTGCCAATTTACCCGTGAGAAATTGACTCTCCAAAATTTATCAGCGGGAACATTTTGTTCATTATAAGATGTTCTGTAAGATGCCCAGGGAATTGCCATTTCTAATACCCAGCCTTCATCTGTATCGTTTGGATTATTAAGCGTTCCGTTGATTTTTACCGCTGATTTTAAACCTGTAATATTCCAGTCGTTTAGAACAACATTATCATTTTCTCTGTAAGGTTTTGACAAAAACAGATCCCAGGCTGTGTTTAATGCGTTTATCTCTAGTTCATAATAGTTAAAAGTGTCGTTATCAGGATCAATAAAAACTTCAAAATCATTATTGTAAAAAATAATGGTGTCCCGTTGTTTTAAATTTGCCCAAACATGCGGTTCTTCAATCTTAGCTAAGATATAAAAATTGGTTTCATCCCAGAGCATTTTAACTTTTGTCGCATATTTTGGCTTTATGCTGTTTTCTATGTCCTCAAAAAGATCCGTCCAATCTGCTTTTGCCCATGAAGCATCAGTTTCCTCACCGTCGATCAGGATTGGATCTGTTATTTTTGCCGCTACATAAGTTTTAGGTATGATGGTGCTCTTCTTCGATTGAGAAAAACCCGCAACCGAAAGAAGACCTAAAAAAAGAACTGTTAACCATTGAAATTTTAAACGCATGCTTTTTCTATAAACTGTTATCTTTTGTAAACTGAATTACTTCACTTAATTTACCAAATGCAAGTGCCACAACTGTATCTGCCGCACCATAATATACAGCCAGTTTATCTTCTTCTATGCTGTGTAAAGCGGCACATGGGAAAACCACATTTGGCACATCGCCAACTTGCTCATAAAGTTCTGCAGGCCCTAATAAATAAGGTTGTGTTCTGTATTTTACTTTGTCCGGTGAATCAACATCTAAAAGTGCTGCTCCCATTGCATAACGGAAACCGTTGCAGGTATTGATAACCCCGTGGTAGATCATCAGCCAGCCTTCGTTAGTAAGTATTGGTATTGGTCCTGCCCCTACTTTAGCGCATTGCCAGGCACTGTCGATAAAAGCACTTGGTTTCATAACTAAACGGTGTTCTCCCCAATATTTCATATCCGGACTGTAACTAATCCAAATATCTCCAAAAGGGGTATGCCCGTTATCACTTGGACGGCTTAACATGGCATATTTCCCGTTTATTTTTTGTGGAAACAATACTCCGTTTCTGTTGAAAGGCAAATAGGCATTTTCGCATTGAAAAAATTCTTTGAAGTCAAAAGTATAACCAATGCCAATGGTTGGCCCGTTGTAACCGTTACACCACGTAATCCAGTAACGATCTTCGATAAAAACGACACGCGGATCGTATTTATAAGCTGATTCGATCATTTCGGTATTTCCGGCCTGCATTACGATTGGTTCGTGATTAATGTCCCAATCGATTCCGTTTTTACTAAAACCGGCAAAAATATTCATTTGAACCGATTTGTTGTCACATCTGAAAACACCTGCAAAACCATCTCCAAAAGGAACAACAGCACTGTTAAAAATACTGTTTGATGAAGGGATTGCATATCTTTCTATAATTGGATTTTCAGAATATCTCCACATTATATCATTGCTGTTTTGGGGTCTGTCCTGCCATGGAATTGTATTCACTTTATATCATTTTATTTGTTAGACTTAATTTTTTAGCCCTCTTGGGTGTAATTAGATTTTAACTACACCCAGGGCTCCTTTAATGGACTTGTGGTATTCTTGCATAATTTTTTTTGCATTATTAATTCGGAATTTTTCGAACTTTATCTAACCATGTAAATTTCAAAATGACCGATGTTACTAAAAATACTAATAATGCTATGATTGCTTTTGGATAATCTCTGATAATAAAATAAATTGGAAGTAAAATCATGCTGGACTGCCAAACAATTCCGACAAGACAGTTTAGCATATCTTTTCCAAAATCCTTGTTTTTTTCAAAAGTCTGATCTTCGACTTTTAGTAATTTATAAACTGGTTGCCACCATCCCCAAGGTCTTACACCGGTATAGAATGCTTTCAGGACTTCCATATCTGTTGGTTTGCTAAAGAAAGTTCCTAAAAGGCAACCCAAAATAGAGAACGCTAATATAACCGGGAATAAATATATGGCTTGCACCTCTGATAAATCATAAAACCATGTTCCCGGGGTGAAATTGCCTTTGTTTTGATCCAGAACAAACTCCAAAGAAGCTACGATAAGTCCGGAGAACATACCCCAAAAATAACCCCAGCCATTAAAACGCCACCAAATCCATTTTAGGAAATTGGCAGCCACATACCCCCCAAATAAAGCACTGGTTATCCACAAGGTTAAGGAATTAATCGAATTGGCAAAAAAGCCCATAAACACCCCTAAACCGACAACCAGAAACGATGCAATCTGACTGATTTTAATATAATGTTCGCTGGTTTCATCAGGTTTGAAATATTTTTTATACAAATCGTTTACAATATAAGCCGGTCCTGCGTTGACAAAGGCGGAGAAAGTTGACATAAATGCTGCCAATAAACCGGCAAGCAACAAACCTTTTATCCCTACCGGAATATGAAGATTAATCACTTTGGGCATTATTACCTCTAAATCGGCACCGCTCAAATGAGAATTTACGCTCATTTCCGGAGCCAAAGTCACTAATGCAATAACCACAATTCCTGCAATTAATAAATACCTTGGAATAAATAGAATTAAATTGGTGAACCCACTCATATATGCGGCTTCTTTAACCGATTTAGTCGACAGAATTCGCTGTAGGTCATAACTGGGTGTTGGTCCTGCAATACTGGCAAAAAAACCTTTAAATAGTGACATTCCAACCAATGAACCAAACATTTTATAACCTTCGGTATCTATCAAATTATTAAACGCCTGATATTTATCGCTCCAATGTGGCCCTAACTCCATAGAAAAGAATACGTTTCTCCATTCTTCTGTAATTACAGCATCAATTTGGACATCTGTGTAATTAATCAGTGTGTAGCCGGCAACTAATATCCCTGCCACTACCATAATTCCGTATTGCAAAACCTCTGTTGCTACCACAGAAAACATTCCGCCTTTGATGGTGTAAATTGTCGTTAAAAAGATAATCAACAAAGCATAGGACTGTTCTGAACTTAACACCATAAGATGTCCAAAATGAAGAGCTAAATCCCAAGGCAAAATAATGGTCATGAACTTGCCAATTCCTTCAAAGAAATAAGCGATAAAACCTATGGTAGAGACAATGGCAAAAACAGCTACTATAATATGCGATGCTTTACCTGCTTTATCATTTCCAAAACGAGTCAAAATCCATTCGGATCCTGTCATGGTATTGGATTTACGAATCCAGACTGCCAAAAACATCATGACAAAAATTTGATTCCAAATAGGCCAAAGCCACATGAACATGAAACTTTTTACACCATATAAAAACAGCACGCCAACCATCCAGGCAGTTCCGGAGACATCAAACATTCCTGATCCATTACTTAAACCCAGGTAATACCATTTTATAGAGTTGCCTCCTAAAAAATAATCATCTAATCCTTTTGATGCTTTTCTGGAAATCCAGACTCCAATACCTATGGTTAATAGTATGTAAAAAACTATTATTGCTACGTCAATACTATCCATTATTTAGCTGTTTTATTCGTTAAACCCCAATTTTTATTGGGTTCTGATCCCATCACAAAATGTAAAATTCCGCCTTGCAATATTTGTTGATGTGAAATAGCTGTTTTATTAAATGGAACACCATTAAGTGTTGCTGATTGTATATAGAAATTTTTCTCTGAAACATTTTCTGCTTCAATTATAAAAGTTTTTCCTTTTTCAAGATTGATTTTCGCTTTTTCGAAAATAGGGCTTCCAATTTCGTATTCTCCCGATGCCGGATTCATAGGATATAATCCCATTGAACTGAAAACATACCAGGCTGACATTTGCCCGCAATCTTCATTTCCGCTTAACCCGTTTGGTGTAGTATTGTATTGTGTATCTAAAATATGACGTACCCAATATTGCGTTCTCCAGGGCTGGTTAGCATGATTAAACATATAAGCGATATGATGACTTGGTTCGTTGCCATGTGCATATTGGCCAATTAAACCTGAAATATCAGCAGAAACATTATTTCCTGTAATTTCTGAGCTTTCGGTAAATAATTGCTCTAAACGTTTTGCAAAAATGTCATTGCTTCCGTGCAGCGAAATAAAATCTTCAACATTTTGTGGTACAAACCAGCTGTGTTGCCAGGCGTTGCCCTCAGTATAGTCCGTATGTTCCCTGTGGTTGGAATGTTTGGGATCAAAAGGCTCGTTCCATGATTTTCCGTCTTCAGATTTGCCTCTCATAAATCCGGTTTTCGGATCAAATAAATGTTGATAGGCTTTAGATCGGTTTAAGAAAAATTCATAATCTTCATTTTTACCAAGAGCTTTCGCCATTTGCGCTACACACCAATCATCATACGCATATTCTAAAGTAATGGTTACTGATTCGTCAAGTAAATTATAAGGAATGTAACCGTACTTTTTATAGAAATTCAGTCCGCGTTCGTCCTGCATCATGGTAGTTTTCATAGCCTCGTATGCCTTTTCAGCATCAAAGCCTCTTATGCCTTTTTGGTAGGCATCAACAATTACAGGAATAGAATGATATCCTGTCATAGTATTGGTTTCGTTGGCATAAAGTGTCCAAACGGGTAATATTTTTTTGGTATCGTAATACGCCAACATTGAGTTTACAATATCAGAAACCTTGTCAGGTGCCAATAAAGTCAACAATGGATTTTCTGCTCTAAAAGTATCCCATAGTGATAAGGTAGAATAGGCCGTATAATCAGTTGCTGTAACAATCTGATCATCCTCTTTTCTAAACTGACCGTTTTTATCACTATAGGCTACAGGGGCAACTTGTGCGTGATACATCGCAGTATAAAACATTGTTTTTAATGAATCTGTCGGTGTCTCAACTTCAATTTTATTTAAGGCTGCATTCCATATTGTTGTTGCATCTGATTTTGTTTTTTCAAAGTTGAAGCCTCCTTCCTCTAAATTATCTTTGGCATTGGCCACACTAACAGATGACAAAGCTACTTTTACCAGTAATTCATCAGTATTACCAAGATTAAAAAACAATTGTGTTGCCGTGTTTTCGGCTTCAGACTGATTTCCTGAAATAATTTGTTTATCAGCAATTAAAACAGATTCTGAAATAGGTTTTGAAAATTTTGCAACAAAAAACACTTTCTGGTTTTTTGCCCATCCGGTACTAAAACGATACCCGCTTATGGTATATTCATCTTCAATTGTAATTCCTGTTTTTAGTGCTTTATCCCAATTAATGGCAAAACCAAGATCGATTACGACCGATTGTTTATCATTTTTAGAGAATGTATATTTATGGAAGGCAGTTCTTTGTGAAGAAGTTAGTTCTACATTGATTTTAGGATCTTCAAGAAAAACCTGGTAAGAGCCCGGTGTTGCTTTTTCGTTAACATGACTATAAGATGATTTGTAAGGTAATTGATCGCGTGAAGTTGTTTTTGTTGTTAAATCAAGTTTTTTATTGGTTGGCATGAATAAAATATCGGCCAAATCACCAATTCCTGTTCCGCTTAAATGCAGATGACTGAAGCCAGCTACTATAGAATCTGAATAATGATACCCGGAACACCAATCCCAGCTTGAAATTCCATTATCCGGACTCACCTGCAACATTCCAAAAGGAACTGTAGCCCCCGGATATGTATGCCCATGACCACCTGTACCAATAAAAGGATCAACATGGTTAACAAAAAGTGTTTTGTGATGCTTATTTTTGTTTACATTTATTTTGCAACTTGCAGCAAAAATAACACACACAACCAGCAGGGTAAAATTCTTCATATAAAACAATCTTAATTTAACCTTAAATTTAAATAAATTCAGCTTTTATTAAAAGTAATTTAGACGGACAACACATTAACTAAGATAAACATCAAAAAAAGTCACAAAACACAATATATATCATGATTTTAAATTCAAGTAAATTATACCGTATTCAGTTGCAATATCACATTATATTTTGGTTAACTTATTTCATATTTAATACTTTTCGCTGGGGAAGTTATTTTAATGATTACGTTTATTCCTTAAAAACAAATTTATTGGGATTCCCTATTCATATGACGTTATGTTATTTAAATATTTTGGTGCTTATGCCAGGTTTGGTTTATCGAAAAAAATATATCTTATACATATTTTCTATTTTATCGGCCATATTTATGATGGTAATCATTAAATTCAACCTCACTTACCTGTTAATAACTCACGATGTTTGGCCTGAAGGACCGGAAACTATTGATAAACTGACACTCAATTACACTATTGACATGATGATGGGAGAACTTTATGTAATGACATTTGTTACTGCCATTAAGATTACATTCGATTTTTTAAGAGAGCATAAAAGAGTAACCGACCTTGAAAAATCTCAATTAGAAACAGAACTGCTTTTCCTGAAATCTCAAATTTCTCCACATTTCTTTTTCAATACACTGAATAATATTTATTCTTTATCTGTCGAAAAATCAAACAAGACCCCAAAAATTGTCCTTAAACTTTCTGAGTTAATGCGGTATATGCTGTATGATACCAAAAGCACGAAACAAACTTTAGAAAACGAAATACTTTGCATTCAGAATTACCTGGATTTAGAAAGAATTAGAAATGATGACCGGTTAGAAATAAATATGTCTATTTCAGGAGATATTCATGATAAAGAAATTAGTCCTATTATATTACTGACTTTTATAGAAAATGCTTTTAAACATGGTGTAAACAAAAATACCGGATCAGTTATAATCAATATTAATTTTAAGATTAAAGGTGATTTTTTACATTTCACTATTACTAACCCAATGCCCGAAATTACGCAACATAAGGGTAATTTTAACATGTCTAACGGCATAGGTTTAGAAAATGTCAAAAAAAGACTTGAATTAGGTTATAATAAAAGTGACTATACGCTTTCATTTAAAAATAAAAAGGATATTTTTGTTGTAAAGCTTGTAATTAAAGTATCTTAGGAGCTATTATCTCTTTTTACAAGTACAACTGCTAAATTTATTTCTCTCAAAAAAAATAATAGTAATGAAAATAAATTGTTTGATCATAGATGACGAGCCATTGGCAATTAATGTTATTAAAAATTACCTGGAACCTATTGAAAATTTTGAGGTAGTAAATACTTTTAGCAACCCCATCGAAGGCCTTAATTTTTTAAAAAACAATAAAGTTGATGCTGTTTTTCTGGATATTAATATGCCTGTCCTTGATGGCATTAATTTTATTAAAAGTTTAGAGAACCCTCCTATACTTGTCATTACCAGTGCATACAGTCAGTTTGCTATAGAAACTTACGAATTAGATGTTTTAGATTACCTGGTAAAGCCTATCGAATTTCCGAGGTTAATGAAAACACTAAACAAGATTAGCAAAAGACTTAACAATAGCAGCAATATTCCGCATGAAAATAATTCCGAAAGTGCTTTTATTTTTGTTAAGATTGACAAGAAGAGAATGAAGAAAATCTTTTTTAATGAAATTTTAGTAATCGAAAGTTTGAAAGATTACCTAAAAATAAACACACTCACAGGCAAATACATCATACACAGCACATTATCTGATTTTACAGATTTATTACCCGAAAGAAATTTTTTGAGAATACACAGATCATATACTATCGCTATTGATAAGATTGATGCCGTTGAAGGAAATAGTATAGAAATTGAAGGCCTTAGATACGTAATTGGCAGATCGTATATTGATCATGTAAAACAAAGAATTTTAAATTCTTCTATTTAATACAGCTGTACTTTTAATTAAAAAATTGACGACAATATCTTTGTCATTTTGAGGAGCAAAAAATAAGACGTTAAAACAACACAAAACACGCTACCAAAAAGCTAAAATGTTATAACTAAACAAACCCCCACGCTACATTTTCAGTGCAAGGGTTTGGTTTTACGAGAGACTTTCAGTCTCTCTGTTTTAATAAAAACTGGGATAATTAATTTTAAAACTGATATTAGATCAATTTAAAGGTAATATTTTATGTTTTTTTCGCATTACTAATATATACACTGCAATAAATTGCTGGGTTTTTAAACCCTGATCTGAAACCAATAAAGCTCAAATTCTTGATAATTTTAAATAAAAAATCAACTACCAAGCTCTAACTGATTTTTAACTAAGTTGTAATAGTTTTTTTTGTTATATACAAGTTCTTGATGTGTACCTGATTCTACAATTTCCCCTGTATTAAGAACAATGATTTGGTCTGCATTTTTGACAGTACTTAAACGATGTGCAATAATTAAAACTGTTTTTCCCTTAAAGAATAGTTGCAAGTTATCGTGTATTTTTTTTTCATTTTCTGCATCTAATGCACTAGTTGCTTCGTCAAAAAATATGTAATGTGGGTTCTTGTAAATTGCTCTAGCAATAAGAATTCTTTGTTTTTGCCCTCCAGATATTCCATTCCCTGATGCTCCAATTTTGGTATTACTTCCTAATGGCAAAGAATTTATAAAATCTTCAATATTTGCAATTTTTATTGCATTTTTAAGCTTTTCCTTGTCAATAATTTCATCGCCTGTTGCGATATTTCTCTCAATGGTGTCGGAAAATATAAAACCGTCTTGTATTACTACTCCACAGTTTTCCCGTAAACTTTTGGGTGAAATATTGTTTATATTTTCGGAATTAAAAAATATTTCTCCTTTCGTAGGTTCGTGAAATTTCAATAACAATTTCATTAATGTTGTTTTTCCGCTACCACTTGCACCTACAATGGCTGTTATTTTGCCTTCAGGAATCGTGAAGTTAATATCCTTTAGGACAAATGGAGACTTTGGGCCTTCATATTGAAAACTCACATTGATAAATTTTATTTCTGTTTTTATTTCTGATAAAGAAAGTTGTTTGTTATTTTCGCTTTCTTCTGTTGGATGGTTTTGAACTTCATTAAGTCTTTCTAAGCTTAATTTTGCATCTTGCAATGAACGAAAAAAAGCTACTAATTGGTTTACTGGCGAATTCATTTGACCAACAATATATGAAACACTTAATAATTCGCCCAAAGTCATTTTACCTTTGACTACAAAAGTTGCAGCAAGAAATGTTACTATAATGTTTTTGATTTGGTTTATAAACTCAAAACCTGATAGTTGAAATTGGTCTAGTTTTAAAATTCTGATGTTTATCTTAAATAACTTTTGTTGAATTTTTTCCCATTCTTGACGCTTTAAATCTTCAAACTGATTGAGTTTCATTTCTGTAACTCCGTTAATAATTTCATATATTGACTCTTGATTTTCACTTCGCTGTTGAAATTTAAAATAATCTAAAATTTTCCGTTTTTTAAGCCAGTATAATGACCAAGTAATTGAAAGTACGGTTAAAGTTAAATAAATAAAAAGTATTATGATATTGTAATACCAAAGCACCCCAAAAAAAACAGAAAAAGTAATAATCGAAAAAAAAGTCAATAAACTTTGTGAAGTTAAAAAGTGCTCTATACGTTCATTGTCTTGTATTCGCTGATTAAAATCGCCCATCATTTTTGTGTCAAAAAACTTAATTGGTAGTTGTAAAAGTTTTTTTAGAAAGTCTGAAATAATGGTAATACTTAATTTTGTACCTACATAAAGCATTAACCAGTTTCTAATTATCTCAATTGATAATGTTCCTAAATAGACGCCTAATTGTGCTAGAAGTATTATAGAAATTATATTTATATTCTTTGCATTTACTCCTTTGTCTATTAGGTTTTGAGTCAGAAATGGCAATATTAATGTTAAACAACTACCCAATAAAAGCATTATAAACATTAATGTAAGTTGTCTTTTATATGGTTTTAGGTGGTTGAACATATATTTTAGTGACATTTTTTTTTCTTCTTGAGGATTTTTTTTATAAAATTCTTCTGTCGGTTCTAGAAAAAATGCAACTCCATTACTATTATCTGACAACCAAGATTTTTTAAAATTTTCTTCGTTTAAGGTTATGAAACCATGAGCAGGATCTGCTAAATGATAATGATATTTCTTTGAAAAAATATTTTTAGATATTTTTTTAAGAACTACAAAATGGTTTTGATTCCAATGCAAAATACAGGGGAGGGTATCTTTTTCTTCAATAAGTTTATCTATTGTAAGTTTAGCTGAGAGGGTTTCAAATCCAATTTTTTTTGAGGCTTCACTTATCCCTAATAAAGAAACTCCTTCACGATTAATGAAGGAGAGTTCTCTTAAAAATTGTAAAGAATAATTTTTATTGTAATAGTTTGCAATCATTGACAAACAAGCTGGACCACAATCAGTTTGGTCGTGTTGTGCTGAGAAAATCATTTAGAAATATTTAATTTATGAAATAGCATATAAAAATTTATCTTTAATAATGTCTATTTTTTTGTTTTCATCAAAATTATGAATACAATAATCAACACCTTTATGTTCTATCGCTTGTTGAGAACAACCGCCATTACAAATTGGAAGTATACTACAATTCAAACATGGAGGGTTTTTGAATTTTGAATTCATTCTATCTTCAAATTTTTCATTCCATTCAATTACTCCGTTTTCATTCAACTGTCCCTCCTTTGATTTAGACTCAAAATCACGAGCTGTACATTTAAATACTTCACCATTATAATTTAAAGTTGCATGATTTTTTTTATCTGCATAACAAGAGTTTTTGACTGTATCTAAATTAACTCCTTTATATAAAGTATTAAATCCTTTTGATCTAAACATGTCAACAATAGATTGAATGTCTGAATTAATATCCTTTTTTTCTTGCCATACCTCATGAAAAGAAAAATTCAAATATTTTTTTTCTGCTTTTGTTATTTTTATAAAATCTTCAATAATGTTTGGCAATGTTTCAATCGTTTCTTCAGAAACATTTAACCTTACGCCTACTGAAAATTTATTTTTTAAGCATAATATTATATTCTTTACAATTTCATCGTATGAACCTTTTTCTTTTGAAATATATCTTACTTGATTATGTCTCTCCCTATGTCCATCCAATGTAATTTGAAAATGATTAACTCCTAAATCTTTGCAAGAATCAAGCATTTTCTGACTTATTAACAAACCGTTTGTAGTAAAACCTGAAGAAAACTTTATTTTTCTTTCCATCATTTTAGGATAAACATCTTCTAACAATGGTAAAACAGTTTTGTCAAAATAAAGTAGGGGTTCACCTCCAAACCAACTCAAATGAAAATATTCTAAATTTTCTTTTTCAATTAATAAATTATCTATAAACTTTGTTACAGAAAGTATTGTGTCTTGGGACATTTTTGATGCTTTGATATGCGTTTCGTAACAATACCAACATTTAAAATTGCAATTCATTGTTGGATTTATTGTTAATTGATAAGAAGATTCGTTTTCCTGATCAATTTTTTTTACCAATTTTTTTACATTATCAATTTCATCAATTTCATCGTTAATTAAAAATCCCTTTTCAACTAAATGTTCATAGAAATCTGGATGTATATTATTTAGTTCATCAAAATTTGCTTCTCGTTTTGATGCTTCTAATAATTCAAAAAGCTCGGGGTCTAAAAGTATAAATTCATTTGCGTAAGTATTGTAGCCGATTTTTTTGTCTTCATAATTAAAAAAATTATTGAATTTACTATATTTCATATATTTGGGTAATTTGTTTGAAATTGGAGAAATGATATATTTTAAAACTATTTACTGAAAGTAAATAGTTTTAAAATAAGATACTTAGGAAACTTATCCACATGTCCCTGAGTTAGTGCAAGTAGATGTATTTGCTTCGTTGCATGTTGTATTGTTGGTACAATACGAATTTGAATCTGCGGGAGCTTTACCCCCATTAATTTTGCTCATTTGAGTTGAGTTTAATGATCCAAATCCTCCAGACATTTTGCCATTTAAATTTACACTCAATGATGTCAATTTTTCTAATTTTTTATTTAATTTCATTTTTACAAAGATTTTTAATAGTACTCAATATTTTTATGTCTTCAGAGTATTTTCGGACTTTTATTGTCTAACTTTTTATCACTTGTTTGTTAGATTTAACACTTTAAGTGTAAGGAAATATTTTAAATAGACAAAAAGATTTAAATATCTCTTTGTCTATTTAGGAACCAATTTTTATTTTACAAAAAGCATCAGACTGATTAACACGAAGTAGTATTGGTACACTGGTCATTTTGACCGCCACAACCATTCGTGTTAGTGCAATATCCATTTGTATCCGAAGGCGCTTTACCTCCATTAATTTTACTCATCTGAGATGTGTTTAATGATGTAAACCCACCTGACAATTTACCATTTGAATCAATTTTCAATGATTTTAATTTATTTAATTTCATGTTTAAAATTGTTTTAAAATACAGCTCATCATAATTTACATCCTTAGAGCATTTTTGGATTTTTTATTAAAAGAATAATACTAGCAAGTCCCGTTGGTACAAACTCCATTATCAGTTTTTGTACAATCTCCAGGATTGTTGCAACTAGAATTCCCATCTGCAGGTGCTTTACCCCCTTTAATTTTGTTCATTTGAAATTCATTTAATGATGCAAAACCTCCGGATAGAGTGCCATTTTGCTCTTTTAGTTTTGGTACTTTGTTTAATTGTTTTTTCATTTTAAAGTATTAAAGATTAAAAAATATTTACCAGCAAGTAACCGTACTGGTGCGGTTTGTTGAAATTAATTGGCTCTGTTTGACTCGTTTTCGTTTCCTCTTTTGTTCTCTTTTACATTTATTTTTTTATTTCCAAATTTATAAAGGAGGGAAAATCTTAATGTTTGAACGTCGTAGTAATTATTTGATTTTAACAAGACACTATTTGAATAATTGTAAGATCTATATCTATTTGTTTTGAATACGTCGTAAAAATTTAAACTAAACTGTAAGTTTTTGCTGGAAAAAATATATTTAAAACCAATATTAGTATTAAAAGTTTCTGAAATATGATAGATATTGATGGTTTGTGGAGACTTATATGTTAATTCCAAACTCGATAAGAATGTTTTTGAATCATTTAGAAAAAATGTGTTGTTTGATGAGACATAGTAACTCAATTGTTCAACGATTTGATTATCTAACAATTCATTTGCAACTGTTTTTCTATAAAAAAGACTAGCTGAATTATTCGATTCCAACCATTTCCATCTTTTTAGTGTATAGCTTACATCTAATGAATAGCTATATACTTTAAAAAAATTAAGGAAAGTTGATTTAGAAATATTTGTAGTCGGATCTAATAGTTGAATTTGACTTTTTCCATCCTCTAAGTAACTATAAGAAAAGGACGTGTTTAGATTGTTATCATAAGTATGTGCTAATTCAACATTAGTGCTAAATTCGGGTTGAATAAATGGATTTCCTTCTGTATAGCTAAAATCACTTGTATAAGTCCTAAATGGATTTGCCATGTAGTAACTAGGTCTTCCAACTCTACGATAATAATTAAAAGAAAAAACGTTTTTTTCATTTGCAGTATAAGAAGAATAAACTGTAGGGAAAAGTTTTAAATAATTATTTGTATTAGTCTGATTCAAATTTTTTGAATAACCTTTTGTTTGAGTATTTTCTGCTCTTAATCCAATTTGAAATTCCCATTTATTTATTTTTTTTTCGGTGATAAAATATAGTGCCTGAGTATTTTCAGTATAATTAAATTCATTGCTTTGGTTTGTATCTAATACAAAATCACCAGTTGAAATGTCATAATATTT
Source organism: Flavobacterium piscis (assembly GCF_031457575.1). Classification (GTDB taxonomy): domain Bacteria; phylum Bacteroidota; class Bacteroidia; order Flavobacteriales; family Flavobacteriaceae; genus Flavobacterium; species Flavobacterium piscis_A. Next base: position 47,326 of record NZ_JAVDWQ010000016.1, read on the forward strand.
AAAATCATTGTTTGTATTGATAAATGATACCTTTGCTCCAAAAGTGTATTTTATTTTTGCATATGGTAATTCTACATCAATATTCGATGTAGAAATTTTTATATTTTGATTTCCGGTGGTGAATGCATTATAATTAGCATTATTATCATTTACAAATGAGTTAATATCAAAAGTGCGATTTGTTCCTTGATTTGTAAATAAATAATCAACGTTCGCTGTTATTGATTTCCCTAAAGTGTCTATAGTTCTTTTATAATGTGCATTATAAGAATTAAAAATTTCGTCTTTATCTCTATTTGAATCAGTTTTAGTAAAATAATCTGTTAATTGATTTTGATTGTCATAAATGTCAGTTTTATCAATTTCATTATTTGACGGCTTATTTAATGAACCAAGGTACAAAACACCATATTCATTTTTATCATTTTGCTTATAGTCAAATCCAATTCTTCCCGATAAGATTTTAGTATATTCTCTTCTTAAATTATTCTCATCCCATAATTGTGCAGGATAATGATACTTTTTATTTTCTGTTACCTTATAAGAACCATTTTTGTAATTTATCGCCGAATAGATACTCAACTTATTTATTTGTGAAGTTATATTTCCTCCAATAGAACCAGTAGCATATGTTTTTTGTTCATATGATGAATTAATACTTGCTCTAAATAGATCATCTTTATTTACCTTCTTTAGTTTAATATTAACAATACCTCCATTTCCTCCAGCATCATATTTGGCAGGAGGTGCTTTAATTACTTCAATACTTTTAATATTATCGGACTGGATTGTTTTTAAAAAATTCATCAAATCATCACCAGAAAGTTGCACTAATCGGTCGTCTATCATCACAGCCATACTGCCTTTGCCAATCATAGCGATTTCATCATTTTCAACTTGTAGTCCAGGTGTAAGTCTTAACGCATCAATAGCATCACCTCCAGTGACTGAAACACTATTTTCTACATTGAAAATTAGCCTATCTACTTTCCTTTCTATTATTTTATTTTTTGAAGTTATTACAACTTCTAAGAGTTTTTGTTCATTTTCATTAACTCTGATAATTCCTAGATCAATATTTTGAATTATGTTTATTGGTTGTTTATATATAAACTTACCCATTTGTTTTATTAATAATAGATATTCTCCTTTCTCAGTAGCTATTATAAATTTACCATCTGAGTTTGTTAATTCACTTTTTACTATTATAGAATCTTTGTTTTTTAATTGTATTTCAATTAATTCAATAGATTTATTGTTTTTATCTTTAATCTGTCCGTTTATATTTACTTGAGAAAACAATGCTATTGGGGATAATACTGTAACTATTAATATTAAAATTTTTCTATTCATTTTTTTTGTTAAAATCTTTATGTTGGCACTCTCTGTTTTATGATTATTAATTTTTATTTTCTTTATAAAAATTGAAATTTCATGCTATTTTGTTAAAAAAAAAATAAAAATAGGTCATTATTCTCAATTTCAATCACCTAAATTCTTTTTTTTTCTTGTTAAATTTTAGTTAATAAATTTAATTTTCTGACTATCAAATGTTTTGATGAAAATTGTAGGGTAATTAATATCTCTATACACCTTTTTATCTGTACAAAAATGAAATTAGAATGTTTTAAATAGTCGTGGGGAGTGTCTCAAAAATAATTATTAAACAATTATTGGTTAATAAGTTTTTAGAACTTCAAAGATATTTTCTTATCTTTCATAGAAATATTATTTATGGAATCATTTTAAAAAAAGATAATGATAACTTCAAAATGTAATTATTTCTTCGCAAAAATTTCGTAGAAATGTGAACTCACACAAAGTGGATCAATTGTCAGTAATAACCTAAACCATTGTAAAAACACTTCTAATACTTGCACTCAAAGATCAAAACGATTTGCCTAATACTATAAGCAAGCAGTTTTTAATTTTTTCTTACAGGATTAACTTGAAAACATACAAATTTCATTAAATCTTGCATAAAATTGTTTATAAATTGTCCAGAGTATGGGTAGCCTTAAAATATAAATAAACAACCTTTTTCTATCAAATATATTTTAAACATTGTTTCTACCACTAGCTAATGCGTTCTTATTACCAAACAGATTAGCAGAAAGCTGTCATTATATTAAAAAATGAATAAAATTTATTTGTTGTTATTTCGTGTTACTTGTGCAGATTTTATACCTCATTTGTACCTCAAATCTGAAATATTTGTAAATACTGGGCTGTTTAATTTCTGGGTCGCAAATTCTAAACACTACAAAGATTAGCTATTTTCTACACAGAATTTCTTGTGTGATTCTTTCTTTGTCAGGGAAACAAGATTGTACCAACAAAAAAATGCGGCCATAAAGGCCGCATTTTCAACTTACTAACTAATCAAAATAAACCATTAAAAAAATAATTTATTGTATTTTTAGAATATATATCTCTTGAATGCTTCTATAGCCGAATAATCTGCTAATCCTAAAGCATGGTATTTTTCTGCTGTTAATCTATTCCTGTCTTCTACCCTTACCCAGAATTCCCTACTGTCATCTCCCTGAAACATCACTCCGTCTTTTTGGGATTGGTGATAAAAAATAGCATGACGCTTTTTAAGAACCTGATCAGGACTCATTGGCACCGCCATTTCGATTTGATAAGATTCCCATTCATGCCAGGCGCCTCTATATAACCAGACCCAGCAATCATCCATAAAACTTTTGTGCTTTACTCTTTTTAAAGCCTCAAACAAACTATCTAAACAAACTTTATGGGTTCCATGCGGATCTGCTAAATCGCCTGCCGCGTAAATTTGATGTGGTTTTATTCTTTCGATAATATCACACATAATTTGTATATCAGCTTCTCCCAGGTTATTTTTCTTAACTGTACCTGTTTCATAAAATGGCAAATCTAAAAAGTGAACACTTGAATCCTGCAAACCTAAATATCTGGTAGCAGCCAAAGATTCACTTCTTCTAATTAACCCTTTTAATTTTCTAACTTCTAATGAATCAATATCATTGGCTTTTTTATTCTTTAAAAAATTGATGATATTTTCAGACTCGCTGGAATTTTCATTTAATGCCATCGAAATTTCAGCAAATTTTAAAGCTTCTTCATTAGAAACGGCAATATTTCCGGATGTCTGATAAGCAATATGAACATCATGTCCCTGCTCTACAAGTCGGTCAAAAGTTCCTCCCATCGAAATAACATCATCATCAGGATGCGGACTAAAAATGATAATTCTCTTTTTTTCAGGAGTGGCACGTTCCGGTCTGTAAGTATCATCTGCATTTGGTTTTCCTCCCGGCCAGCCCGTAATAGTCTGCTGCATTTTATTAAACATTTTAATGTTTAAGTCATAAGCAGTTCCTTCTTCTGTCAAGAGACTGGACATACCGTTATCATTATAATCTTTATCTGTAAGTTTAAGAAAAGGTTTTTTGGTCAGCTCACTTAACCAGGCAACAGCCTTAAGCTTTAATTCCTCTGTCCAGATAATTGATTTTACTAACCATGGCGTTTTTACTCTCGTTAATTCTGATGAAGCCTCGGTATCTAAAACAAATGTTGTGTTGTTATGCTGCTGTAAATAGGTTGCCGGCACTCGTGAAGAAATTTCACCTTCTATTGTTTTTTTAATGATTTCAGCTTTACTGATTCCCCATCCCAGAAGTACGATTCTTTTGGCGGTTTTTACAGTACCAATTCCCATTGTAATAGCCTTACGGGGTACATTATCAATTCCTAAAAATGAAGAGGCTGCATCAACGCGTGTCAAATGATCTAGCGTAATACTTCTTGTCCCTGAATTAACGTGAGATCCCGGCTCATTAAACCCGATATGACCTGTTCTTCCAATTCCTAAAAGCTGGAAATCTAAACCACCGTATGATTTAATTTTCATTTCATAATCAATACAATATTGCTGTAAATCTTCATTACTTATATTTCCGTTTGGAATATTAACATTCTCCGGAAGAATATCAACATGATTAAAGAGATGTTCATGCATGAAATAGTAGTAACTCTGAATATTATTTTTATCCATTGGATAATATTCATCTAAATTAAAGGTTACCACATTGGCAAAACTTAAACCTTCTTCTTTATGCAGTCTTACTAGTTCTTCATAAACTTTTACTGGCGAAGACCCAGTTGCTAATCCTAAAACGCAAGGTTCATTTAATTCTTCTTTTCTCTGAATTATGTTTGCTATTTCTTGTGCAACTAATACAGAAGCTTCCTGAGATGATTCGAAAATTACGTTATGAATCTTCTCAAAACGTGTTTCTTCAAATTTTCCAGCTTCTTTAAAATTTATACCTTCTTTAATCATTTGCCTGTTTCCTTTAATTAATAGTATAAAATTAAGAATTAGTCTAGCTATAAAATTAAAAATTCGACTAATAACCTGTTAACTTCGGCAAAAGACATAATTAGAAACTTAAAAAAAATCAGAGACCAATTTAAGATTCGTTTATTTACTTTTCTATCACATTTATTTCGCCAATAGAAAATGTCTGAGCTTTTCCTTCAGCTGATTTAGCAACAAAGCGTAAGTATCTTGCTTTAGTTTCAGTAAATGTTTTTACTTGTTCTATAGGGTTATTTTGAATGTTTGAAAATTCACCCTGAGATTGTGCCGTCCATTTTATGTTATCTAAACTTGTGTAAAATTCATATTTAGATATTAAATTAAGGTTGTTACCTACTTGTTGCGGAACATAAGTAAAACCATTTATTTTTAGAATGCCTCCCATATCAATTACTACTTCCTGCGAAAGGGTATTGCTGTCGTTTCCAAAACTCCAGTCTGTACCCGGATTTCCGTCTATAATTCTATTTACCAAATTCAAATCTCCGCTTGAAGCGGTAACAATTTTCCATTTTTCTTTAGAAATCCCATACTTTGCTGTTGCAGCTGCACTGCTGCTATTTTCATTTTTATTGATTGCTATGGCTTTTATCTGAACTGCTTTATTATATTTAAAAACGCCTTTATATAATGTACTTTTTACAGATGGCGTACTACCATTAACAGTATAATAAATACTATTTCCTTCTTCAGATTTTATAGTGACATTTCCATTTTTATCCCGCTGAATTTCCGGTGCCTTTACAAAAGTTGGTGCATTATATGCCTCAATATTCGAGATAACAATACTTGCTTTTGCATCAGTAATATTTATTTTAAGTGCTGAAACCATAACCCGGTCTATTCTTAAAATTCTTTTATATCCAATTGTAGTTTCATCGGTAATAGTTTTCCATTGTCCGTCAATTTTAGCCTCTACCGTAAAAGCTTTGACGCGTTGTCCTAATTTTATATATTCCTGAAGCAGAATCCGATTGATCGCTGTAGGTTTTTCAAAATCAAACACAATCGAAGCTGTTTTTACATTATCATCTGTAGCCCAATAAGTATCTTTATTTCCGTCAATTACACTTTTGGCTGCAAATTCATTACTGTTACCTCTGTTATTATCTGCTGTTACTTTGGTTGATGCTAATAATTCGGTTTTAAAATCTTCTCTTATAGTAGCAACCAGTTCTTTTAGTCTGGCTTCGTCATTTTCATGAACCAATCCCCTTCTGTCTACAGGAAGATTAAGCAGTAAATTGGCATTACGTCCAATTGACTCATAATAAATATCGACCATTTCATCAAGTGAGCGAACTTTATCATCTTCAACTGCATGATAAAACCATCCTGGCCTAATGGATACATCTGCTTCGCCGGGAACCCATTTTTCTCCATCTTCATGCCCGGACATGAACTCCGTATAATGTACTTTTCCTGCCAACTCATCTTTTTGACGTAAAAGACTCCAATTTGTTTTTCCGGCACGGCCTTCTTCATTCCCAATCCATCTGGCTTCTGAAGGCCCAACTCCCCATACCAAAGTTTTTGGCGCCGTTTTATAAATTAATTTATAGGTTTCATCCCAATTATAATAGTCAAGGGTGTTTATTTTTCGGGTTTCATTGGCTCCGCCATAATAACCATCACCACCATTGGCACCATCAAACCACATTTCGAAGACATCTCCATAATTAGTAAGCAATTCCTTCAGCTGATTTCTGAAATACGTAATATATTCCGGTTTGCCGTATTCAGCATGATTTCTATCCCAAGGAGAAAGATACAGTCCTAATTTTAAATCGTACTCTTTGCAAGCTGCAGCTAATTCTTTAACCAAATCCCCTTTGCCTTTTTTCCATGGAGAGTTTTTTACAGACCGTTCTGTATAAGCTGATGGCCATAAACAAAACCCGTCATGGTGTTTTGCTACTAATATAATTCCTTTCATACCAGCTTCCTTAGCAATCCGGGCCCATTGACGAACATCAAGATTAGTCGGATTAAACAGCTCTGGGGACTCATCACCATAGCCCCACTCTTTATTTGTAAATGTATTTAATGAGAAGTGCACAAAAGCATAAAACTCCATTTCATGCCAATCAACTTGTTTTTGTGTTGGCAATGGCCCAAATGGCTCAGGAGATTTTAACAATTCCTGAGAACAAATTGGTGTTATTATTAAAAAAAAACTAAGCAATAAAAAAATATTTTTCATCAGGGCTTTAATTAATATTTTGTTAGTAAGGCAATTAAATAACCATTGGGTGTAATTATTAAAAACGTCAGTTCGAGTGTTTTTTGTGCAGAGAAGCGGAACAAAAAATGTATCGAGAACCTTTTTTAATAATAATTTTTCTGTTCTCGATACAATCCCGTTAAAAAGCGGATCACTTGAACTGACAAAAAATTATCATCAAAAACTAATTATACCCATCAGGTTAAAAAGATAAATTTAAAGTAAATCAATATTCTATTTCACACTATTTCGACCAACAACGTTTTTAAAAGAGTATTGGGTGATTGTAAAGTTCCGGAAAAATATTTTGGAGAAAATTTAAATCGTAATACTCTAATTTATTTTTTCGGCAATAAAAATTTACATCCAATTGAGACATGGAATTAAAAACAATCTGATATAAAAGCCTCTCGATCGAATCACTTGTGAGTTTTATGACACAAAAATTCTAATAGTTTTGCCACAAATTACACGAATTAGCACTAATTAATTTTTCATTTGTTTTTGTCATTACAACACACCTCTTTTTAGTACATTTATACGAATCTTTATAAAGATAAAAATAAATCATTTTAAAAATGAACATAACACTTGATGAAAATTATGAGTATGAAGAAAACCGTTCTTTCTATAATAATTGTTGTATTTAACTTTGTCACAAGTTTTGGACAAAATTCTGGCAACCAATGGCTTAATCAAAATTATGCCAATGATGACAAAGAGTATCATAACCTTGACATCTATTTGCCTAAGGCAGAGAAACCTGAATATAAGGCAATAATTGTAATATATGGCAGTGCATGGTATGGTAATAATATGAAACAAACCGCATTCGAAACAATAGGAAAACATTTACTATATAGTGGTTTTGCGGTAATTGTTATCAATCACAGGGCAAGTTCCGATGCTGCTTATCCTGCTCAAATAAATGATGTTAAGGCTGCGGTACGATTTGTAAGAGCAAATGCATCCAAATACCAAATTGATCCTTCATTCATAGGTATTACAGGTTATTCTTCCGGAGGCCATCTTTCATCACTTGCAGGAGCATCAAACTCTGTTAAAGAATTTACAGTAGGTAAAAAGACGGTCGATATTGAAGGCAATATAGGAAATTACACCTCCGTTAGCAGTTCTGTGAATGCTGTAGTCGATTGGTTTGGTCCTATCGACATGACTCTCATGAATGAATGCAAAAGTACCAAAGATGGTAACTCTCCTGAGGCCGCTCTTATTAAAGGAAACCCGGCAGACAACCTAGACATGCTAGCTCTTCTTAATCCTATCACTTTCATTGACAAAACAGACCCTCAATTTATAGTAATCCATGGGGAGGCTGACAATGTTGTATCATATTGTCAAAGTGAAATTTTCTCCAAAGCATTGAAAGAAAAAGGATTATTGACTGAATTTATTTCTGTCCCTGAAGGTCAACATGGACCGGTTACATTTAATGAACATACTTTTAAAAAGATGACCGATTTCTTCTTGAAAGAAGCTGAAAAAAAATAATATTTGTGCATTCTGGATATTCCCGTTTGTAAATGATTAAAAAATCAGTTGAAAACTTCTTAGAAACTAAAATCATTAAATAGTTTAAATCGGAACATTACAAAATTCTATTCTTATTTACACTATTAACCACTCAACCTTTTTTCGATAACTTAAAATTTATTTACATTTTATTTTCTCAAAAATAGTTTTTAATTGACTATGACAATACCCCTATTTAAAATCTTCTTTTACAACCGCATCAATAAGTTTTGGATAATCTGCAAAAGCTACTTTTGACATTCTTTTCTAATCAGTGAATCTGTTATTTATTCCTATCACAAAACCGTTTGATGCTGAAGTAGCATAACCAAAAACTAATTCTTTACTATTTTTTCATAAAAAGCTCTCCTTATGTTTATTGAGTTTAACGGTTCGCATTTGTGATGATTCTTAACTTAAAGAAAAATTTGAAAAGTATGTGAGTTTCATCATGTAGGTGTTAAAGAGGCTCGCATTAGAATCATTGCTAAAATTACATTTTATTTTCATGACCTGGTTTGATACATTATCGACATCCCTAAAGCCTACCTGACTATTATCTCAAAACATTAAAAAACAAACTCGAGCGTTGTATAAAAAGTTCTGGTATCAGACGGAATGATTCCGGGGCCAGGATATCCTGTTGCTCTTCTTGTAAAATAACTGTTGTTTGTAAAATTGGTGATTCCTGCTTCCAGCTTCCATTTTTTCCATTTGTAGGAGGTTGAAAAATCAGCTACGTAATAGGCCGGAATTTGACCAAAAATACCATACGTGTTGTCATTTACATCAGTTTTGCTATTGTTTGCTTCTGTAAATTGAGAAGATACATAGGTAAATTGGACACTCGAAATAAAATTTTTATACCCAATTCCTGTTCCGGTTTTTACGTTATAAAGCGGAACAAATTCTACTTTATTACCCTCAATATTTGGTGCGTCTGATTTTAGGTATTTCGAATCTGTGATTGCAATATTAGAAAACACATTCCAAACAAAGTTGTCATTCCTATTAAAAAATGTCCTGCTCAAACTCCAATCGAACATTGTTTCAAACCCATAAGTAACAGCAGTTCCTATATTATCCCTGAATCTAACAATTGCCGCTGAACCATTGGGGTTTCTAGTTTCATATTCACCTATTTTGTCATCATAATACAATCCGTATATACTGGCATCAAAATTTACTTTATCTCCTAATTGCCCACGTATTCCAATATCTGATGTATAGCCTTTTTCATCTGTAATATCTTCATCAATCACTTGACTTGGGCTTACAGTTCGAATATCATTGAATGTTACCGAACGATAATTTTGTGAAATATTTCCATAAAACTCTATTTTATTCAATGGTTTATAACTTAATCCTATACCTAATAAAACAAAATTTCTATCTTTTATATTATTCTCAAAGTTGGTCTCATCTAAAATTACATTTCCTGCCAAATCAAGATTTATTTTTTGGTAAGAACCTTCTGCCTGTGTTTTTATTTTTTCCAATCGAAAACCTGGGGTTATTGAAAAGTCAGATGTTATCTTAAATATGTTTTCTCCAAAAACCGATACATTCAAGTTTGGATAGGTGTAATTGGATTGATTTTGATAAAAAGGAAATTCTGTATCAGCTACATTAAAATTGGCATCACTACCTGAACTTCCGGGGCCTTGAATTCCCGTATTTCGTGATTGATAATATTTAGCACCTATCAAATAAGCACTAGTGTTCTCTTTTATTTTATAGCGCTGCAAATACCTCACTTCTGCTCCCCAATTGACAAACTCACCTATTATCAAATCTCTTTCTGTTTCCAATATATCAGGATTTGAAACTCGATTAGAACGATAACCAACTGCTTTCCGGCTTGCATCTAAGCCAAATAATTGCAATGAAAAATCAGCGTTAGCATTGAACTTATGTTTTAATCGCACTGCAAATAAATTCCAATCAACTGCAAACCAGTTTCGTGTTCTATTACTTTGAGTTGGGTCTTCGTTAAACATCACATCTGTCAATCCGCCAGCTTGTTGAGCCAAATAATTAAAATAGGTGTAATCAAAATGTAGTGAAGTTTTATCTGTAAACTGATAATTTAAATTCCCAAAATAGTTTTTGCTCTCGAATTCAGAATTGGGTCTAAAACCATTCCCCTGCTTGTAATTGTAAAAGGTATAGTAACTGAATTTGTCTTTTGTTCCGCTTAATGAAGTAAAATTGGTAAACAATCCATAAGAGCCAAAAGTGTTTCTTGTTGTGAATTCGAATGCTTTTTTGCTGGGCGTCTTGGTTTTGAAATTCACCAGCCCGCCAAATTGAGTCCCATATTGTAATGATGCTGCACCTCGAACTACTTGTATTTCTTCTAATGCTTCGGTGGGTGTTGCATAATAGCTTTCGGGATAGCCCAAAACATCAGCACTGATGTCATAACCGTTTTGGCGTGTGTTAAAATTGGAAGTCCGGTTTGGATCTAATCCACGCCCGCCTATACTTAATTGCAAACCGCCATCGGAACTTTCATTGATTGTTAATCCTACAACTTGAGCAAATATCTGGCGTGCATTATTGGTTGCTTTATTCGCTGTCAGTTTATCCAATAAGATTACTTCTGTTTTCTTACCTGCATAAATGGCCGTTTCATCAATATCTTTTAATTTATTGACAGCAAATATTTTTTCTTTTTGTTTATTGATAACTACTTCCGAAAGGTTTGTGATTTTATCCAGAATAATGGTAATATTTTTATCAGATGTTGAAATTATTTTTTCTAAAACTGAATAGTTTTCTTTGTAAAAAACAAGTTCAAAATCACCAGACTTGTCTAACTCTATTGAAAATTCCCCTTTAGAGTTGGACAAATATTTAGTTCCCGAAGTTTTATTATATATTTCAACAGAAGTCAATCTTCTGCCATTCTCAGCTGTAATTATACCTGCAATTTTTGTTTGGGAAATAGCATTAGACGAGACAAACAGTAAAGTTGAATAAATGAACAGCTTGTATAATAAATTAGAGAATTGAATCTTTTGCTTGCTTTTTGAGATCTTCATTTTTGTATTCTATTTGGAAAAGGAATTATTTTTAATACTAAATATCCCAACTCTGAAAATGGATTCAAATGTTGGGATATTTATCTTTATATAGAAAAATAATTGGTATTAATCGCCATCGCTATCTACATAGTCTATAGTGATACTTAATGCTTGCATCATATCTAGTTTTGTATAGATTACATTTTGCTGTAAAGCATCATAAGTGGCAATCATTTTTGAGTTATCAGCATTTACTTGTTGTGAAAAACTATTATTAAGTACACTATTTGCGTTAAAAATAGCAGTAAATTGATTATTTATGACATCGCTTAATTTTTGATTGTTTTTTGTTGTATTCTTAATGTCTAAATAAGATTTTAGTCCTTCCCCAGTTGTTGTGCTATTGAAATGTTTTCCGTTAAAAAAATCCTGTGATGCCTTAATTGATATATTCAGCAGCTCTTTAGAAATGTCATTTTTGTAATAGCCTTCCACTTTTTCCGGATATTTAACACCCCCGGAAAAAACTCCTGCAGGAATTCCTATTTTACCGGTGCGAATGTCCTTCTCAAAACTTTTTACAAACAGATTTATTGTTTTGTTTACAGAACTGCTTATCGAAGTTCCGTCGTTGGCCACATAACTATTTCTAAAACCTGAATTCCAATCTGTCACAATGGCATCGATATTTGTTTTTAATTTGCCCGCAACATCTTTTAAATACTGCTTATAATTGGCAGCATTCGCATTTGTAGTATAAAATTCAACAATCAAAGCATCAGTAGTTCCCAAACCATTTATCAAATAATCCAGAGCTGGAAAACCTTGCTTGTCAAGTTGTGAAAGCAGTGACAGATTGTAACTTCCTGATGAAATATTTGATTCGATACCAACTGTATTTGTTGGGTAGGTATTGGAAGCCACATTAAAGTTGATTTCCTCTGCTTTTCCCATATTATACATCGCTACATATTGGTATGCCTTGTAGGCTTCAAACCAGGAAGTCCTAACCGTTTGAAGATTTGCTTCAGTTGGAACTGCAACAAAAGCATTTGTGCCAGTTACCAATATCTGAACCTTTGCTTGATAATTTATATAACCTGGAACAATGATATTATCAGCCCAGTTGGTTAAAAGTGCTGTTCTCTCATTACCTTCACTACTAGGGTCTCCGCCATTAGACGAACAAGCAACAATTAGTGCTATAAAACTTAAAATCAATAGGGTCTTTTTCATTTCTTAAAAAATTTTCACAAAAATACAAAAAGCAAGAGAAGTAAATTTCTCTTGCTTTGTTTTTTATTGAATTAATTTACTGATGTGGCTTGAGCAACCGTGAAACCAAATTTTGTTGCAATTTGAGCAGAAATTGCATCAAGTTTTGCACCCAATGTGTCGATATCCCATAAACCGTTTGTCCCGCTTGTTAGCGAAGCAAGCATAGCATCTACCTCTGCTTTTGTAAAATAAGGGCTGTTTGTTCCCGGCTTATTCGTGTATCTTAATGACATTATAAAACCATAACCCTCTGACAAAGCGTGAAATGCTTTTGCCCCATTATCGGTTGCTAATTTTCCTTTTCCTTCTTGCAAGTAATATACCGCTCTAACAGCAGGAACCATTGCAAGTTTTGCTTTAATAATATCAATTTGAGCATCACGAACTTTATAATCATTAGCTACAATTGCCGCTCTGCCTTTACGGAAAGCTAAATCAATATCAGCTTTTATAGTATTAAAATCAGCATCAGCATTAACTTGATTAATATAACTGCTCCAAAATTTGAAAACATTAGGTGTAACGGTTAAATTATCGCCTCCATAAATATAACCATAGGCTTCATCCCAAGTGTGTTCCATCGTTGTGTAAGATTTACCCGCTACTAAAACTTTAGCAGTATTGTCAGCTTTATTAGTGCTTTCGTCTAATTTATTCAAACTTAAATAATTATTTACAACTTGATCTAAAAAGCAAGCTCCCATCATTCCTTTTAACAATACTTGTTGAGGCTCTAATCCGTTTGCAGCTAATAATCGCTTACTTGATCCATCCAAATAGACACCGGCAACACCTGCAGAAGCAGTCGTTCCTTGGCTTGCGGCCTTAGCATTGTCAAATTGTGTTTCAAATAATTCACGAACATTAATCTGTTCAGTAGTTGAACCACCACCAAGATATAGCGAAAAATAATCTTTCGAAGCAGCCGTTTTATCTTTTAACTGTTTTCCTGAGGTATTTAACCCTGTACCTGTAAAATGATCGTTCGTGTTTGCATACATTTCAGATAAAACAACGTTGTCAGCAACAGTTCCGTTTGTTGCGGCTGTACTAAAATATTTTCCCATCTCATCAAGCATTAATAAACGGCTTGTCTGACCTGAATAATCTATAGAAGTCACAGCGTCTCTTTCGAACGTGTAAGTTGCCGGAACGGTATAATTGAAAGTTTCTTCAGGTGATGTGTCGTCACTTGAACAAGAAGCAAATCCCAAGAATATAATTGATAATGCAGAAAGAGATAATTTTTTAAATTCCATATTTGGTTAATTTAGATTGGATTAAGATAATTTTTTGCAAATATAGGAACGTATTTCAAATTGCCAAAGATTATTTAGAATAAATAAATACAAAGCCATAATTCATTGATATTTTGCATATTAAAACATGTTTTATTTTATTTAAAACATAAATCCGATATATCATCTTGAATTTTTACTCATAATTACCCTGTAAATACTTACAAAAGGCAAAAACAAATTATTAAAAAAAGACTCATATTTTTTTTGAAGATCTTCTTCTTTACTGATTCCGAAGGTAACTTTATTTACTTGTTTCGAGCGTAACAAGGTTCCAAACATCCAGTCCCAAACGGCTAATTTTGACCCCATATTACGATCAAAATGTTCCGGCTGGTTACTATGATGGATTTGGTGTTGGTACGGGCTCATAAATATGTATTCCAAAAAATTAAAATATTTGAATTTAATACTGGAATGGCGTAGATTGGCGCCAAAAAACATAAAAATAAAGGAAAAAATATTGATTCCTAAATAGGTGATCATCTCAACTTGGTGCGCCGAGAGATAATCAAATAAACCCATAACTAATCCGAAGACCAATGTTTCCTTGATGTTTACAAGAATGAGTTCAACAGGGTGTATGCGATATTGTGTTACGGGATTCAGCGTTGTGGCGGCATGGTGAATTTTGTGAAACTCCCACAGAAATTCAAATCGATGCATGAGGTAATGAATGACATAAGTAGTGAAATCACTCACTAATGTTAGTGTAAGGGTATATAAAATCAGGGTTTGAGTTATGCTTAAAGTTATTTTTTCATAACCAAAAGTTCGTGCCAAAAAATCATCGGTATAAAAAGCCAGATAGAATCCAAAGGCCAGATAAGGGCCAATCAGTATCACTTTAATTATGCTGTTAAAAAACAACATCACATAATCTACTTTGGCAGATTTGCTTAGCCATGTTTTTTTGTTAAAAATATAATTGAGGAAAGAGCCTTTTTGTTTGGTTTTAAAATATATTAAATAGGCAATTAGCACTGTAGGAATTAAGTAAAAAAAAGAAAGTCGGTTATCCGATTCCGTAAAATTACCTAAAACTACTTTAATTACTTCATTCAATGTTTTAAAACCCTCCATCATTATTGTTCTTGTTTTACAATTAAATTTAATAAAACGAATAGAATTCTATCTGTTTTATTTATTGAGCTAATTTATGATAATCAAAATAACACCTTCTTTCTATCGCATCCATAAAAGGATTTTAATTTTTGCAAATGTACAAATCAGTACACAAAAACAAATAGCAATTTCAATGCATTACAGTGTATTCATCAATAAACTGCCTAAAAGAGAGCTTCTTTCGTTATCAGCTGCATAACCAAGTTCATTAACAGCACTATATAAAAAACACTAAATACCTTTAACTTTTATAAGTCTCATCCATTGCTCAGCTAATCCTCACCTCCTTCTTCTCTTTCATTTTCTTATTTGTGTCTCAATAATTGGATTAAATTATCCTCTCTTTTTTCAGGAAATTCAAATATAAAACTACCCCGCTTTTGAATTAAAATTAGAGTTATTCAACTTTATCAATAATTTTATTATTTGTATTTAATCTAAATAAGTGTAAATTTGCGACATAAAATTTAAATAACCGCCATGAAGTTTAATTACATGATTGTGTTATTGGCCTTTTTTAGTATTGGCCAGGCACAAAATTCTCAAATTACAGGAACAATAAGTTCTGAAAATAACGAAGGGGTTTCATACGCCGCCGTATCGATTAAAAACCTTAAAAAAAGCACTACCGCAACTGAAAAGGGATATTTTGAAATTAACAACCTGACTCCCGGAACTTATACGCTTCTTTTTTCTGCCATGGGATTTTCTCCTCAGGAAAAAACAGTTGAATTGCATGAAAATGAAAAGCTTGATCTTTCTGTTACTTTAAAGGAAAACATCAATACATTACAAACAGTTGAAATTACAGGCAGAAAAGAGAAATCTTATAGAAATACCAAATCTTTTATTGGAGCAAAAACAGAAATTGCCTTAAAAGATTTGCCACAAGCTGTGTCGTATGCTACAAAAGAATTAATTGCCGATCAGGGATCTATACGTGTAGGTGAAATTGTTAAAAATTTTAGTGGCGTAAGTCAGTTTACTTTTTACGATGATATTTCGATTAGAGGATTTAGAATAAACGGAGGAAGCAATACTCAATTACTTAACGGATTAAGAACTTCAACCGGGTTCTGGAAACAGCCATTAGCCAATTATCTGGAGCGTGTAGAGGTTTTAAAAGGTCCGTCATCTGCCTTATTTGGTAATGCATCGCCTGGAGGGGTTTTGAACAGAGTTACAAAAAAACCTTTAGATCAGGCGGCAAACAGCGTGAGTTTCTCGACCGGAAGTTTCAATACCTTAAGGGCATTAGCCGATTTTACCGGACCACTTACTGAAGATAAATCACTTTTATATCGTTTGAATTTAGGTTACGAAAATGCAAACTCTTTTAGGGATTTACAATTTGACAAAAATTTGGTATTTGCCCCTTCCCTGTCTTTTTTACCAAATGACAAAACGAGTGTCAATTTTGATTTAATCTATACCAGTTCAAAAAGTATATTGGATCGAGGTCAGTCAACTTATGAAAATAATCTTTATTCAACCAAAACTTCAAATTCATTAAACTCAACTAATGATTATCTAAATGAGGAAACGTATATAGTAACGACTTCATTAAATCATCAATTTAGTGATCGTTTATCATTTTCTGCTTCTTATATCCGAACGGGTTATAATGAAGATCTTCTAGAACATCGCGGCGCGAACAAATATGCTTCAGCAGCAGACGGAAGCACAATTCCGACAGCAATTGAGATGCAGGTTTTTATGCGTAAACGTAAACGTTATATCGATAATCTTTCTACTTTTTTTAAATATGAAGCAAAAACTGGGGACTTAGATCATAATTTGATTTTAGGATATGATTATGCACAGGAAGAAGTTCCTTCTGGTGGCTCTCAACTCGAGGCAAGAGGATATAGAAATGCTGCCAATACAGGATTTATCAGTACCTATAATCCTAATAACAGTAGTGCTTATTTGTTAGATGCTAATGGAAATCCTGTTCCCAATGTGGCACATTTTGACTTAACGAATCCATCTGGATCACAGCAATTAAAAGACATGAGCAAGTATTTTTATGTTGCCCGTCCGTTTGATCCAACTTATTATTCCTTGTATGGTATTTACCTGCAGGATCACATAAAATGGGGAGCATTTCAAGCTTTAATTGGAGTTCGATATGATGAATATACCGATAAAGAGAATTATAAAAAAGATAACGAGAATAAAGTAAAACAACATTCATTTTTGCCCCGTTTGGGCCTTACATATACCGTTAATCCTAATATTAATCTTTATGGTACGTATGTAAAAGGATATAATCCGCAAACGGCATCTTCATTATCGAATCCAAATGCCGGAGGTCCTTTTGACCCGTTAGAAAGTAATATGATAGAGTTTGGAGGAAAATCATCATGGTTTAAAGAAAAATTATTTGTAACGCTTGCTTTATTTAAAATCGAGCAAAAAAATACTTTATACAATGCCAACGATGCCTCGAATGCTGACTTAATGAGAGCAATTGGAAAGGAAGAATCAAAAGGTATTGAAATCGACATCAACGGTAATATTACCCGCGAATGGAGTATCTCAACCGCTTACTCATATAATGAAGCTCATATTACAGATAGTCCTGTAGCATCTGAGGTTGGAAGACAAAAACCAAATACGCCTATACAACAGGGAAATATCTGGACACGCTATAATTTTACACATGGTGCTTTAAAAGATTTTGGTATTGCCATGGGTTCCAATTTTGTAACTACACGTAATTTAAGTATTAGCGCCACTCAGACAATCCCTGGTTACACATTATTCAATGCGGCACTTTATTATAATATCAATAAATTCAAGATACAATTAAATGCCAACAACATTACTAATAAAACCTATTGGGTTGGTGGCTACGATTACATTCGTCTATTTCCCGGAGCACCTGGTAACTGGTTACTTACTCTTGGTTATTCATTTTAAAAACTCTTTTACTTATATTTAAAAACTCCTGAAGAGTATCTAGTATGAATAAAACATTGAAAAAAAATATTAGAAAACTACATTTATGGCTCGGACTTGCTTCCGGGCTTGTAGTTTTTGTAGTGGCACTAACAGGAAGCCTTCTGGTTTTTGAAGATGAAATTGAGCAATTCATAAATCCTGAGTTTTATACCGTTTCTACTGTTGGAAAATCAAAAAAAACAATTGATTATTGTACTGATATCTTGCAAAAACAATATTCAGTTGAAGAAATTAATCGTATTTATACCTATAATGATCCTGAACGTACGATGCGAATTCTGGGGAAAAATTCTGAAGGGGAATCAATAATTTTCTCTGTTGACCCGTATTCCGGAAAAGTATTAGGTTCTGTAAATAAAAAAAACAGGTTTTATTCGGTAGTTTTAGATTTACACCGACATTTAATAATGGGTGATGTCGGGCAATTTATTACGGGCTGCTCTTGCCTGATTTTTGTTTTCATGTTAATCTCGGGAATGATTTTATGGTGGCCAAAAAAAATAAAAAATTTAAAGCAACGCTTAACCGTAAAATGGAATGCCTCCTTTAAAAGAGTCAATTGGGACTTTCACTCTACTTTTGGTTTTTACAGCTTTTTCATACTGCTAATCATCTCTCTAACAGGCCTTACCTGGTCTTTTAAATGGTTTGAAAGTGCTATTTATTATCTAGCCGATGGCACAACCAACAAACCTTCAGCTAAAGTGGAAAATCCAACAAAAATTGACCCTAAACTAAATAAAACTGCATTTTACCAGCATATTTTACAAGCTACTGATAGCATTTATTTATACAAAGGGAATGTACAGATCAGAATGCCGAACGATAGTATTAATAGCATTTTTGTAATTAAGGAAAATTTAGAAAAAACGATTCCGAATCAATCCAGTGCTGCTTATTTTGATAAATATACCGCTGAAAAAATTGAAATAAGACCCTACGAATCTTTTTCAAAAGGAGATAAAATAAGACGGTTGATTTATCCTGTTCACACCGGAAGCATTTATGGATATCCAACCAAAATACTAGCTTTACTGGTTTGCCTTTTTGCTGTAACATTGCCTATTAGTGGTTTATTAATTTGGTTAGGAAGAAAAAAGTAAACCATAGTAACCTGATCTCAATATTAAAAAAAGATTTGATCTTTTTATATATAAAAACCCGACCAACAACAGTCGGGTTTTTGCATCTTAAAAATTAACGCAGGTCTACAATCTCCCCGCTCCTGCTGAATTTGGATAAATTAAGTATCTAAAACTTAAGTGCTAATACTGCCTGCAACATTTCAAAGCCTGACCAAAACCCTTCTGCCTCAATTTCTGGCATTTGCTCAACTCTTGATAAAAGGACATCTTCTAATTTGTCTTCACTTAAATTAGAAGATTCTGATCCTAAAACATATCGTACTGCTTCTAAATAATTGTCTTCGCTGATGATTCTCCCTGAAAAATTTGTGATATAAACTTATAACTTTTAGTAGTATAATCAACTCATACTCTTTTAGCAGGCTTTTTGGATTTTGCCTGTTATTTTGTGCGCAAAAATGAATGATGCAAAATTTATTTTTATAATTTACTCCAAAACAGTGTTTTAACACAAATTTTTAAATAAATTTACCCTACAAAAAAAGGGTATATTTCCCCTTGCCGACTGTAGGAATTTAAAATAATTTTGTTTGTAATAATTTATTTAAAATACTATTTACCAATTAATTAACCAATTAACCATCAAAATGATTATGAAAAAAGAACCTGGAAGACCCACACAATTAATTACAAAAAAGTTCGCAAAGGACTTACATTTGAATTTTATGAAATGCCGAGCCAGTATAATTGCTAAATACATTAAAAAAGAAGATGCCAATGCTGTTTGGTTTTCTGTTGAAGAGCTCGAAAATTACATTCATTACATCAAGTCAAAAGGCGAGAAAACGGGTTATGATGTAAACGGAATTCGTTTTTATTTTGGAGTATATCCGGATGAAAAAAAATATGCTGAAAAAGCCGGTCTAATGACCTTGTTTTTAACCGCTACAGGAAAAAAAATCAGAACAAGTACTCCAGGCAAGATACAGACTTTTGCATTAGTTCAGGAAAACGACAATGCTGATATATCAAGTATTGAACCCATGAATTATGGAAGCATCGGAAGGCCGCCTAGTTTATTATACTAAAAAATTATGTTTGAATTTCTACGATTTTATATTGTCTATTTAGCTTTATTTTCAGGAATTATTGGATTGATTTCATGGCATAAGCTTCCTGTCAATAAAGCTAAATTTTTGGTGATTTTAATTTGGTTTTCTGTCATAATAGAAAAAGTCGGATATTATTTTACCGAATGGACAGGCCTGTTAAACTATTATGTTTTTAATTTTTATATGCTGGTCAGTTTTTGCGCCTACATCTTACTTTTAAGGAGTCTTTTATCAAAAATAAGTTATCGAATAGTGGCGCTCCTTAGTCTGGCAGTGTTTCTGCTGTCATTTTTTATGAATATTTTATATTTTAAAGAAGATGTAAATCATTCATGTACTTATAGTTTTGCCATTGGCGTATTGCTAGTTATGATATTATCATGTTTATATCTCGTAGAAATTTTTAATTCAGACAAAATATTAAATTTTAAAAAATCGGTCTTTTTTTGGTATATATTAGGAATTTTAGTTTTTCATGTGCCATTTTTGCCCTTTATGCTTGCTTTAAACTGGTTTTTGATCAAACATGACGAATCCATTTTTAGTTTAGTAGTGTTTATTTTAAATGTTCTGGCTCACACTTGTTATGTTATTGGATTTTTATGGAGCGAAAAGAAATACAATTATTAGTCATTTCATTAGGTATTGTTTTTTTAACTTTACTGATCATTCTGCTTGTTATATTCTTTTATTTTTTAAAAAAGAAAAATAATTATTTAGTTGAAAAAATGGAATCAGAACTATATTTTCAATCCGAATTAATTAAAACAAGAATAGAGATTAAAGATCAGACACTAAGTGAAGTCAGCAAGGAACTTCATGACAATATAGGCCAAATCGTTTCTGTTGGAATCATGCAGCTTAATATGTATCTCAATAGCGGAAAAGCAGTTCAAGCCAGCGAACTACATGATTTGAAAGAAACATTAGCCAAATCATTAGACGAAATAAGGATTTTATCCCGAATCATCAATAAGGACAATTTACTTCAGAGCAATTTTATCGAAGCCATAAAACAAGATCTGGAGCGCATAAAAAAACTAAAAAACATTCAATATCATTATAATGTTAGAGGAGAAATCCCTCAGATTAGCCAGGAACATGATTTATTTATTTATCGAATTTTTCAGGAAGCAGTACACAACAGCCTTAAACATTCGCACAGTGATTTATTTGAAGTGAATATTAAAACAACTGATACCGTTTTTCATTTGGAAATAAAAGATTTCGGAATTGGTTATGATGTAAGTCAGATAAATTTCGGATTAGGCTTAAACAACATGAAATTAAGAGCAAAATTAATTGGTGCTGCCTTAATAATGCAATCAGATTCATCAGGAACAACCGTGACTATAGAATACCCCCTTAATCAAGACCAATGAAACCTCACACTAAAAATAGAATTATTATTGTAGATGATCATCAGCTTTTTTCACAATCTCTCGAACTTTTAATCAACAGTTTTAAAGATTTTGAAGTAATTAACCGCTTTGAAAATGGCAAAATATTTATTTCCTGCCTGGAAGATCATGTTGATATAGAAGTAGACCTAATTTTATTAGATGTCAATATGCCTGTTTTAGACGGTGTAAGCACGATGAAATGGATCAAAGAAAACAGACCCGATTTAAAAGTGATCGCCCTTTCGGTTAATGATGATGAAGAAATTATTATAAAGATGATTACCAACGGAGCAAAAGGCTACTTGCTGAAAGATACTTCGCCAGAAATATTTAAGGATGCTATTGCATCTGTTATCGAAAAAGGTTTTTATTTTACAGAATTAGTTTCGGGTATGCTGGTCAAAAAAGCCAATGATGATTCCAAAAAAATCAATTTAAAAGAAAAAGAAATAGTTTTTATAAAACACGCCTGCACAGAAAAAACCTATAAAGAAATTGCTTCAGAAATGTGCCTCAGCCCCAAAACAATTGACGGATATCGAGAATGTTTATTTGATAAACTGGAAATAAAAACCCGTATTGGCTTGGTTTTATACGCCATTAAACACAAAATTGTCTTAGTGTAACAGGCAGGACAACATATAAAATAAACCTATGGGCAGAAAGTCCATAGATTTGGTTAGCAGACTGAACTAAGGGCTTATAATAAATATTGAGACCATATTCGAAAATGTAACTCTTTTTGGTTATTTAAAAAATACCCATATTTTCAGGTTTGATTACAAATCCCAAACGTAACATGCTTTTATGTTCCTGGTAATCAATCAAACTTTCTGTGTAACCCACAAACCATTGAAGCGTGAGGTAATAATTCTCATTTTTGTACGGTTTCCAGTTTATCTGTGTCTGCAAAGAGCCATAATTGATAAGTCCGCTTCCTTTTCTGAAAAGAATATCTGCACTCCATTGTCCAGGCTGTATCTGATAGGTTGCACTTGCTTCACCATAACCCACATATTTGGTAAGTTCAGGATTATCTTCCTTATCGACAATCGGAATCCATCCTCTCAGCCCGACAGTCCACCGGGGAGAAATCTGCGACTTTAATGAGAAGGCAAGCATATTCCAGGTTCTGGAATAAATAGAATCCCTGCCGTTTGATTCGTGTTCAAAAGAGATTGTTCCATACGTTAGCCTTCCCCCTTTTAAATAAAAGGGACGAACGATGGCTGCTCCAGGATTAAAATTAATTTCTGCAAAAGGTTTTGAGCTTGCATAAATATCCCAAAATGCTTTTTGGGTGTACATTAAATAGGAAAAAAAACCACCCCACAAAGGTTTGGAACTCAATCTTAGCTTAAAGCTTACCTGATATTTTATATCCGCTGAGTTTCGATTGATGGAAGCATTCAACGGTACGCCTGTTAAGAAATAATTGTCCTTGTGGACAGAAAAACTGGATTCCGTCAACAGTGAATCTGCTGCCCGGAGATCTTTGCTCTGTTCTAACAATTGTGCATTTGCCTCAATTGAAAACAAAATGAAACAAATTAATAGGTATTTCAAGTACATTCGTATGATTTAATTGGAGTTATTTTTTAGCATTTACACTAATATACGCTATTTTAAAAACAAAGCTACTGTTGTTCATCCTAATTCTAAATTAATAAGACCTGAGTTCAGTTACCATATCCAATTTTTTATTCAATATTAGTTGGGAACTAAAATTCTTAAATTAAGGAAAACCGTAAAAACAGCATTATTCAAAGCCGGGCTTTAAGCTAATAATTAAAAAACCCTGATCTGAGTACAGTAATCCGGCCTTTATAATTTTAACCTGAATATATGCTGAAAGAACTCTGTTAATTGAGAACAAATTTTCCATAACGAAAAAACAACCTGTTAGTATTAAAATCAGAAATGAAGGAAGCTAAGCAAAATACACTAAGTACATAGTTGCAAACTAAATCTGAGACCAATAAATGATTTAAACGATTGAATTCCTTTATTATGCGTATCAGTCTCTTTCTGGTGGACTAATCTATTGCATTGTGAACGATCTAATTTTGAAATTATTTGAGAAAACAGCGTTATATTTGCCATAAAGGGCAACTCAAAGATAATTGAGATAGTGTTTTAAGTTGTGATATCGATGAAATAACAGAACAAAAGATAAGGACAAAAGCACTGGCATTAAATTCTAACATTAAAATTATTCAGCATGGTAAGGAAGCGGACTATTAAAAATCTGAAATCTTACTGTTTAAATGAATGTAATTCTTAAAATTGATATTCCTTATGTACGAAGCTATTAATAAATTCATGACCCGATGCGCGAATTTTTCTGAAAAAGAATTAGAAATTTTCAATTCTTTGTTAAAGCATAAATCAGTACCAAAAAAAACGTTTTTATTGCAAGAAGGAGAAATTTGCAATTTTGAAGCTTACATTATAAAAGGATGTATTAGAAATTATTACATCAATGAAAATGGTTTTGAAGTTATCATTCAGTTTGCAATTGAAGATTGGTGGGTAAGTGATATTGCCAGTTTTCATGATCAGAAACCGAGTAAAATTTATATTGAAACTCTTGAAGATTGCGAAATATTTATACTCTCTGATAAAAATAAAGAAGAATTATTAAATCGGGTGCCAAAATTTGAAAGAGTATTTAGATTAATGGTACAAAAAAATCTTTCGGCAACTCAAAACAGATTAATAAATACAATTGTAAAAACTGCTCAGGAAAAATATCTCGAATTTATCAAATTATATCCCACTATTCCTCAACGGGTTGCCCAACATTATATTGCATCCTATCTTGGTATCTCTGCCGAATTCCTGAGTAAGATCAGAACCCGAATATCTAAACAGTAATCATTAAAATTTAATTGTTTTTGTAGCAATCTCTACTGCTATTGGATAAGCATGTCCATAAATGAACTATATATTTAAAAATCAATCAATTAACCATCAGACACTTTCCTGAACTGGTTCAATGCACAAGTAAAAAAGATGCCTAAAATTTGTATTATCAAAATGTGATGAGAAAGTAAAAAAAGAACATTTTACTTTCTTGAACTGGTTCAATGCACAGGTAAAAAAGATACCCAAAATTTGCACTATCAGAATGTGATGAAAAAGTAAAAAAGAACATTTTACTTTCTTGAACTGGTTCAATGCACAGGTAAAAAAGATACCCAAAATTTGCACTATCAAAATGTGATGAAAAAGTAAAAAAGAACATTTTACTTTCTTGAACTGGTTCAATGCACATCCTTCCGGAGTTTCACAACTTTGTACTAACATTATAAATAAGTAAATCATGAACAGAAAAGATTTCTTAAAGAAAGGAATACTGGGAACTGGAATTTTTGCCGCAACTGCTGCTTTTGGAAACATCATGAAAAATGAAATTGATGAAATTCAAGAGTTGGAAGTTCTTGGTCATAATCATTTACCAAACATAAAATCAGAAGAATTTGAAAATACAGTAGTTCATAAATCTGATTCAAGAGGAATAGCTAATCACGGTTGGCTAGAAAGCAGGCATACTTTCAGCTTTGCGAATTACAATAACCCGGAGCGAATGCATTTTGGAGTTTTACGAGTTTTAAATGACGATAAGGTTGCAGCTGGAAAAGGTTTTGGAACTCATCCTCACGATAATATGGAGATCATTAGTATTCCACTTGAAGGCGATTTAGAACATAAAGATAGTATGGGAAATACTACCATAATAAAAAATGGGGATGTACAGGTAATGAGCGCCGGAACTGGAATTTTTCACAGTGAATACAATAAAAATGACAATCAATTAGTGAAGTTTCTTCAAATATGGATATACCCAAATAAGAAAAATGTTAACCCACGATACGACCAAATAACTTTAAATAAAGAAGAAAGAAAAAATAAATTTCAACAAATACTTTCTCCAAATCCAAACGATGCCGGTGTATGGATTCATCAGGATGCCTGGTTTCATATTGGAAATTTTGATAAGGGAGCTATTTCAAACTATACTATTAAAAAACCGGGAAATGGGGTGTATGCTTTCTTAATTAAAGGAACTGCCACCATAGAACAGCAAACTCTTGAAGCCAGAGATGGTTTTGGAATTTGGAATACCAATCAGTTTAGCGTAACCGCAAATTCAGATGATACCGAAATCCTATTGTGGAAGTACCAATGTCTTTATAATAATTAAATAAAAATAACTTAAATCTCAAAAATTGGAAAAATCAAATTGGGCTATTGACCCTACACACTCGGAAATTGGCTTTAAAGTAAAGCACATGATGTTTACAAATGTATCTGGAAAATTCAACACGTTTGAAGCAAGCATCGAAAATGAAGATAACAGATTTGAAACTTCAAAAATCAACTTTTCAGCAGAAATAAATTCAGTTGACACCAATAATACAGACAGAGATGGTCACTTAAAAAGTGCTGACTTTTTTGATGTAGATAACTTCCCTAAACTTTCTTTTGTTTCTACACAGATTAAGAAAATTAATGATGGTGAATATCAAATATCCGGAGATTTAACAATCAAAGATGTTACAAAAAACATCGTATTAGATACAGAATACAGTGGATTAATGACCGATCCATGGGGAAATACAAAAACAGGACTTTCAATAACTGGAAAAATAAACAGAAAAGAATTTGGTTTGACGTGGAATGCAGCCCTTGAAACCGGAGGGGTTCTGGTTGGAGAGGAAATCAAATTAGTTTCTGAAATTCAATTAATTAAGCAATAATTTTTAATCTTAAAATTTTAAAAAAATGAAAAAAGTAATTTTATCTTTAGTAGTAGGTTTTTCAACCTTGACAGGTTTTGCACAAAAACCAAGTCCAAATTTATTAAATCCAACAAACCATGCTTTGGTTTTAGTAGATCACGAAGGCCAAATGGCATTTGCAACAAAAAGCATTGATGCCATCGAATTAAGAAACAATGTGGGTTTAATTGCCGGTGCATCTAAAATCTTTAATGTTGCCACTGTTGTAACTACAGTTGCTGAGCACTCATTTAGCGGCCCTGTTTTTCCGGAAATTTTAGAGGCTTACCCAGACAGAACAAAATATATTGACAGAACTACAATGAATACCTGGGAAGATGTTAATGCCTACAAAGCCATTACCGGAAAAGGGAAAAAGAAAATTGTTTTTGCAGGTTTATGGACAAGCGTTTGTATTGTTGGACCAGTATTATCAGCTATAAGCGATGGCTATGAAGTTTATGTAATTACCGATGCAAGCGGCGATGTTTCTAAAGAAGCGCACGATCAGGCAATTACAAGAATGGTACAAGTTGGAGCAAAACCAATAACTTCTATGCAATACCTATTAGAATTACAAAGAGACTGGGCCCGTGGTGAAACGTATAAAGCTGTTACAGATTTAGCCGTAAAATATGGTGGTGCATACGGTATTGGAATTCAATACTCCAGAGAAATGTTAAAACACTAAATAATCAAAGCGGGTTTTAAAAATCCGCTTTTTTTAAAAAAAATGAGAAATGAAAACAACGATTAAATTTTCAGTTTTATTAGCATTGCTCATCACTTCGATTGGTTTTGCCCAAAAAAAGACAAGCCCTTCATTAATTGTATTCAATGCGAAAATCTACACGTTAGATGATAAAAACACAGTTACAGAAGCAATAGCTGTAGCCGATGGAAAAATTATCAGGCTGGGTAAAAATGAAACAATCTTAAAGCTAAAAAGCAAAAATACCAAAGTTATTGATGCTAAAGGAAAAACAATAATACCGGGTATTTTTGATAGCCACTCTCATGTAATTCGCGGTGGCAGATTTTTTAATACCGAATTACGCTGGGATGGCGTCCGTTCTCTTAAACTGGCTTTGCAAATGTTGAAAGAGCAGGCACAAAGAACTCCTGAAGGTCAATGGGTTCGTGTAATTGGAGGTTGGAATGCTTACCAATTTGAAGAAAAAAGACTGCCTACATTAGAGGAAATTAATGATGCTACTGGTAATGTGCCTGCATTTGTTCTGCATTTATATGGTCATGCTTATCTTAATAAAGCAGGATTAGCAAAATTAAAAATAGATGCAAATACACCAAATCCGCCAGGTGGCCTTATTCAGAAAAATGAAAATGGAGACCCAACCGGATTGCTGGTCGCAGAACCAAATGCATTTATTTTATACTCTAATATTGCTAAATTACCCGAATTAACAGACGAAGAGAAAATTAATTCAACCAAACAATTTTTAACCGAGAATAATCGCTTCGGAATTACAGCTGTAATGGATGCCGGAGGCGGATTTCAAAATTATCCTGATGATTATGGCATAACCGGTAAGTTAGCTGCTCAGGATGAACTTACGGTACGATTACCATTTTATCTTTATCCGCAAAAACCAGGAAAGGAAATTAATGACTTTACCAATTGGATTAGTGAAGTAGAAATTGGCAATCACGATGACGACCATAGTGATAAACTGGAATATTATGTTCAGGGTGGTGGAGAAAGTCTTGTAGCAACAGGTGCCGATTTTGAAAATTTTGACAAGCCACGACCAGAATTATCTCCCGTAATGGAGGGACAGATGAAAGCTGTAATTTCAACATTGGTAAAAAACAAATGGCCATTTCGTATTCATGCTACTTACAATGAAACAATTACACGTTTCTTAAACGTTATAGAAGAAGTAAATAAAGAAACGCCTTTAAATGGTTTGACCTGGTTTTTTGATCATGCGGAAACAATTACTGTTGAAAATTTACAACGGGTAAAAAATTTAGGTGGCGGAATTGCCATTCAACACCGAATGGCCCTTCAGGGTGAAGCATTTATTAAAAGATATGGTAAAAAAGCTGCCGAAAACACGCCCCCTGTTAAAGACATGATTGAAATGGGTATTCCTGTCGGGATGGGGTCTGATGCAACTCGTGTTAGCTCATACAATCCATGGATTGGTTTATATTGGTTAACAACAGGTAAAACAATTGGCGGTACCAAGTATCAGGGAGAAAGAAATATTCTGGACAGAGTAACTGCCCTAAAACTATACACCCAAGGAAGTGCGAAATTGGTAAAACTAGATGCTGATAGAGGAATTCTAAAAGAAAACTATCTGGCAGATTTTGCAATTTTATCTGATGATTATTTTACTGTTAGCGACAATAAAATTCTTGACATTACCTCAAATTTAACCATTGTTAATGGCAAGGCTGTATATGCGGATGATATTTTTAAATCAGTTATCAAACCACTGCCTAAAGCAATTCCGGATTGGTCACCAATCAACTATTTTGGCGGCTATCACAAAAATTAAATATTTTTCAATGACAACTTGTTATCATTTGATTGCTGAATCTTTTTTTTAGAATTAGTCTTTAAGTGCAATTGATATTTATGAACTTGAAAAAATTGGTATAGGATTGGGATAGTAAAAACTGTTCCCAATCCTTTCAATTTATCCATTGGCTTTACCCAAATTTTGCTATTGCTGCCAATCCAATCTTTTCCTTATTTGTATTTTTTGACTGGTAAATTTTCCATTGATAAAACATTTAGAACTAATTAATTATGAAAAAAATAGTTTTTCTTTTTTTAGTAATAGGCAATATAGCATTTGCCCAAAACCGACTGGATTTCAAAACATTGAGATATGACGAAGAATACGCTGCAGTACCACTTGATACTAATGCTGCTTTTTTTGATAAAATTAAGTTTTTGCCAATTGACAAAAACTCAAATTTAGCTCTTTCATTGGGTGGCGAATTAAGATTGCAATACCAATATTTTAAAAACGAAAATTGGGGTGGTATAGAAAATGATAATAACGGTTTTATTCTAAATAGGGCATTACTACACTCCGATTTAAAATTCAGGGAACAATTCAGATTATTTACTCAATTACAAAGCAGTACTGAAATTAGCAGAATAGATCCAAATGCTATAGAAAACAATCCGCTTGACATACACCAGCTTTTTTTTGATTTTAAATTTAATTTGAGGAAAAACAATATGCTTTTCAGGTTCGGAAGACAAGAAATGCTCTTTGGTTCGCAGAGACTGGTGTCAGTTAGAGAAGCTCCAAACAGCCGTCAATCATTTGATGCCGTTAGAATAACTTTAAAAAATAATAATTTTAAGTCGGATGCATTCTACAGTCAATATGTAAAAAATCAAAATGGATATTTTGATGACCGATTAAACCCTGAAACTAAATTATATGGACTATACAACGTAATAAACAAAGTTCCATTTATCCAAAACATTGATTTATATTATTTTGGTCTGGAGCGGGCTGATGCAAAATTTGATGATGTAAATGGAAACGAATTGCGTCATTCTATAGGAACCAGAATTTGGAGCAAAAACAAAAATTGGAATTATGATTTTGAAACCGTTTATCAATTTGGAAGCATAAAAGATAAAACTATTGAAGCCTGGACAGTTTCATTGAATACCAATTATCAATTCAATGCTTTAAAATTCAAACCAAAAATAGGCCTGAAAACCGAAATAATTTCTGGTGATAAAAACTATGACGATGATAAACTGCAAACTTTTAATCCACTATTTCCTAAAGGGGGTTATTTTGGAATAGCAGCATTAATTGGCCCGTCAAATCTTATTGATTTTCATCCCTCTATTGATTTTCAATTTCATAAAGATATAAACTTATCTATAGACTATGATTTCTTTTGGAGGTTTAGTAAAAATGATGGGATTTATCAACCAAATACAATGTTAATTTATTCTGGAAGAAATACTTCTAAAAAGTATATTGGTAAACAATTAGGTATGTCATTGGATTATAATATAAATAAATGGTTTGCGGTAAGAATAGAAGGAACCTGGTTCAAAGCACAGGATTATCTTAGAGAAGTAAGTCCGGGTAAGGATATTTTATTTGCCGCATCAACAATGTATTTCAGATTTTGAAAAGAATCAATATTACCACACGTGTGCAGAACACTTTTACTGAAATTAAATATAAATGACTTCAATAATATTTGATGTACAGTTTCCTGTATTTTTGTAATCCCACAGGTTCCCGAATTGATTCAATAAATTTATACCTCTCAAAAAACTATCAGCTCACTTTTGCATGCGATGTTGCATTTATGTTGAACTCTCAATTAATTCGAATGATTTTAATATTTGCATTTTATTAAACCGATGCAACAGAACACTGAACATCAAATTAATACATCTTCACAACAGATCCTAATTTCTCCGGCTATATGCAATCCATATCCACCTTATATAGTATTTGCGACAATGTTTAAGACCGTTAATCAGTTTGTATAAAAAAGCTACAAATTTTTAGGCTTGTAGCTTCTAACAGGAAAAGAGAAAACCACTATCCTGAACCTCATCATATATCTACGAAATTATTCTTTATATAATCTTACCTCTTTTGGGAAGTAATATTCTCCAGAAGGAGGTGTAACAATTTTCCAAGCAATTTCTGTTGGACTAATCTTAGTCAATGTGGCTTTACCACTAGTATTACTAAATGCACTTGTAAAGGTAACAAGAACTTGTGTATTAGAACTTACATTTCCATTAATTGAGATGTCTGTTGTATCTAATGTACTATCAATTTTATCTCCATTTAACTGGACAGAAATATGTGATCCTGTTAAAACGGAATTGTTTTGATTGAGCGTCAAAATAAATTCATCAGTATCCGTACTGGAAATTTTCCATTTTCCTTGAAAATTAGCAATTTGAGCTTGACAAGAGTTGAATATAGTTCCAGCTATTACTATTAAGGCTATTTTAAATATTTTTTTCATTTTAATCACAATTATAGCGTCTTTAAATATAATGTAGTTACTACTTATATGCCTTCATGTAAATAGGCATAAACAAATAGCTAGTAGGAGTTTCAATCATTTTATCCGTTTTTTGAAAAAGATGATATACATTCGCCTTATTCTATTAATACAGGGATTGAATTCTTAAATATTTATCCCATACTTACTTGCTTCTTACGTACAAAAATCCATTTGCTGTTTTGCTTCTTAAAATAATAGCGGTCAATAACCGAGCTAATCCCATTTATTTTGGTAACCATGATCTCTGCTTTATCATTTTCTATCTTAAGATTTGAAAAGGAAATTAAAACAACATTACTTTCATTGCCTCCTTTATTTATTAGTTTTAGTTGATATAGAGATTTAAAATTTAAAAAATCACTTTTCTTTAATTTGAAAGTAAAAAATTTATGTGGCGTCTCGCTATATTTGGAATACCTCTCATCAATTATTATTGAATCTAATACTCCAACTGTAAATGGTTCAAGCTTTTCTTTCTCATTTAAAAATCTCAAATCATATCTTTCCAAAGAATCAATTAAAACATTACTGTTTTGTATGATTAAATTTCTCCCATCCTCAATTAGATTGTTTTTATTTATTTCTACTTTTTCATCTTTCTTACAGCCCATAAAGGCTAAGAATAAAAAAAAGAATACTGTTTTTTTAGAAAGTCCATCCATATTGTTTTGCTATATTTGTTACACCTGTGATTCCTAATACACGTCCGAAAATAGCAGTTTCAAATACTTCTCCTGCTTCATATTGTACTCCATTTATCGTAATATCTGCCGGCAAATTATACGACTTCCTACAATAGTGAACTAGTTCATGTAAAATTACGATTGCAGTAAAAAAAGACGTGCCGTTCAAATCTTCATTTTCTCCTCCCAATTTAAATCCCCCAGTTTCTAAAGAGGCTACCAAATTTTCCCTAATAAACACAATATTAGGCGTAATATCACCTTCAAACAAGCCCCACGTGGAAATATTGGCAACCCTTATGTGTTTTTCAAAAGCAGCAACTGAAAGTAAATGATCTACAGATTGTAAACTATATCCGGATGCATTTGCAAAACTCATCTTTATTTTTGAATTATTCATAACCAATTCTCTTATTTTTGGAAGTAGTTTTAAAAGGGCTGGGTATTTAGGATCTCTAACCGGGTCAATTCGTGTGCAATCCTGACAATAAGGTTCTGGATATTCATCATTTGCTCCAAGAAATATCGGCTGACTTCCGCTTGAAGTCCCCATTGTTTGAAAACCAACTGGCATTCCGTCTGAACCTATGTAACCTGTAATTGTTATGTTTACATTAGTACTTGTATTTGTTGAACCATTAGTTGTAGGTTCTGGAATTTTATAATAATTACCCACCTGTAAAATACCACTAGTCTTATCGGGGGTAAAATAATAAAAAGAATGACCCGTGGAACGGTCCTCAAATTTTATAATTGTACCAGTATGTGATTCACCTTTTGCTGTAGTAAGTACATATTTATCTTTTGTAGAAACTTCGTAACGCTTAATAAGATCCTGAATCAGCTTGCTTAACTCGCTTTTTGTTATTACTGGTTTATCAATTATATTCGGTCCTTGTGGTGTTTCTGTAGATGAACTATTTTCCGATGGATTACTTGGATTGTCATTATTAAAATAATCATCGTATGGGTCATTATAGTAATCAGTATAATTAGGCTCATCATAAAATACAGGAATATCCGGGTAATCTGGTGCATGATAATCATTATCGACATATACTACATCATCCCATTCCGAACCATTAAAGTCCTGTCCGAAGCTTTCCTGGCTTGCTAAAATACCAAAGAACGTAAGTACCAATATAAAGTATTTATTTCTCATTGTTCTTATTTTTTAATTAAAAGTGTAGTTTTTACTTCGGTGCCATAGGTCAATCGCAGAAGATAATAACCTGCAGGAGCATTTAAGGAGATTGTTTTAGTTTGTTGCCCAGCAGTTAAACCGTTCCATTGTTCACGGTATAACTCCCTTCCAGTTATGTAATAAATACTCAAGGTTGTATCCACATCTCTGGACAAATCAAAACTAAGATTGAAGTCGGTCACTACAGGATTAGGATGTATCACTACAGAAGAAAATAATTCTTTGTTTTCATTACTTTGCCCTTCTTTTCGTTCTAAAATAAGATACATTGGTTTTTCGTTCTCCTGTTCCTTGATATTAAAAAGCTGCAGGTTCCCCACAATAAAGAGAGATTCGTTAGTTTCTAATAACTGTAATCGTGCCTCCTTGAAATCATAGGTTGCAACTGTACCATTATAAAAATGTTCGGTTCGGTCAATTTTAGAGTCATGAAAAACAATAGCATCCTCTTCGATTCTGGCAGAAAAAACAGCAGTGTCGCCGGCAGTTTCTTTCCATTCGCCTAAAAGTTCTTTTCGGTCCTGTGTAAGTTCAACTTCTATTGGGGTTTTGCTGATGATATTTTGTCCACTCCAATCATAACGTAATAAATGCCCAGTATAACTGCCCTTAATGTTTCTCTGAATAGCTTGTTGTTTTACTTTTTTAAACCTTTCAGGAATATCAGTTTCGGTGATCATAATAACTTCAGGAATTACTGTTGAAACTGTTTTAATCTGGTTTGGGTTGGCATTTTCTGCCTCCGGTTCTGCCAGTTCGATCTCGGATTTTTTTAATCCCAAAGCTGCCGATTTGCTGAGCCAATACTTGGCTTTGTCTGTATCAATAGCTACTCCATATCCGTTGCGATAGCATAAACCCAGCATATACATACCTCCGGTATCTCCCTTTTCGGCAGCCACCTCAAATAATGCTACAGCTTTAGCATAATCTTGCGGATAACCAAAACCTTTGTAATGCAAATAACCCAGGGCATAGATCGAACTGCCGCTTCCTTTGTCGGCTCCTTGTTGAAAAATACTTATCGCTAAAGGATAATCCTGGGGTACGCCTTTACCTTTCATTGCCATACTTCCCCATGCTTTGTATGCAAGATTATAGCCGCCTTTTGCCGCTTTCTCAAAATAAGCTATGGATTTTTCATCGTTTTGGGTTGTACCAACACCCTCTTTATACAATAATCCCAAATTGTACCACGCCTTGGCGTACCCATTTTGGGCGGATTTTTCAAGCCAGTTGATACCTTCTTGCTCATCTACAGGTACAGTCATTCCTTTACTGTACAATAAACCGAGTCCGTTCATCGCCTCAGCATTGCCTTGGGAAGCCAGTTCCTTAAGAGTGGCCAGCCCAGCTTCCGGATTGTAATTATTGCTTCCCTGGGTGAGTTGCGATCTTGCATTTAAAAACGCCTTCTTTGCTTCTGGGGATTGTTGCGAGTAGCCCAGCATACTGACGAGGAGAAGCAATAAGCACACACCTTTTCTTGTAGTTTTCTTCATGAATTATTTGTTTGGTTATTATTCTTAATTTCCTATCCCGCTATCTTCCTCGTTGGAGGATTAGGCAGGAGATGGGCTTTCTACCAGGTTAGTGCGTTTTTGGTAGTCGTATTTTTTGATTTTTTTCGGGCTATCGCATCCAGTTGTTTTAACAGTTCAGGTTTTTTCTGTTCAACATCCCGTTTCATAAATATATTTTCCTGGGTATGGTAAATCATTGCTCTTTCTTTGGTTACTAAATATTTCAATTGATAAGTTCCAAATTCTCTTAGTGTTTTATCCTTATCTAAATCTGTACTTAAGCCTTCCGCTTCCAGTTGTTCCCAGTTTCGTTGTGCTTCTTTTTTTGCTATTTTTATATTTTTATTAATCAGCCACTTTTTTACTTGTTCTGAATTTAATATTAGGGCTATATTTCCATATTCTGAAGGAACTATTTTTGGAGCATCTGAAGAAGATTCTTTTTCTTTATTCTCCAATTTAATCCGTTCCAATTCTTTATACTTTACCAAAATAGTGTCTATCTGGCTTTTAGTAAGTTCCACTTCTTTTTCGTATTTGATCACAGAAGAGTATTTATTATTAGTGTACGAACCTTCAGATAATATATTGACATGTAATAAAATAAGAGGTTCTTCCAATGCCATTTTTTTTGCTAAAAGGTCTCTTTTGGTTTTCTCATATCGATCCGCTTTTTTATCTAGAAAAACATTTTTAGCCAAGTGATAATTGATAATTTTAATGTATTCAGTCCTATCATTTTTATCGGCAACCAGTTGAAGTTTTATTATTTTTTCCCAGTCACTTTTTGCCTCATCTTCTGATTGTTCCTGATAAATTATTTTAAGTAATGATACATATTGCTCTTTTGCCAGAATACTGTGGAGTTTTTTATTATAAATTCGGATCGTTTCTTTTAAGGATATTTTAGGAACACCAGCCAAAGAATCGTTTTGTTTTCGTATTTCGTTTATTTGTGTGGATTCCAGTTTTAACTGGGGAGCAAAATTTAAGGCTGCCAAATAACGATTATCATGATCTGTTGCATATCCATAAGTGTCCAATTCTTCAGGAGAGAAAATAGGTTTTAAAAAACCGGCATCTACTGTATAATACGATTTCAATTGAGCAATAGGCTCACCCTTAACAATACTGACATTAGCGAGGCTGTCGGCAGCATAGAGTTTTCTGCCTAATTTAATTTGCGTGTCTTCTGATAAGTTTACTTTTGAATTTACTTCATCTATTTTATAGATAATGTGTGCGGGAAACAGTTTGTTTACATTTGGACTTACTTGTGCCAAGCCTAAAACTGGCTGAAGCAGAATACCTATGAGGAATGTTTTAATTAATTTTGTTTTCATCTTTAGTATTTAATAATTTATTATTTATTTATGTTTTTATATATGCAATCGATTACATAAAAACAAAAAAAAAGAGTTATGGTTATTGCTTTATAAATATCATTTAGAACCATGTCCTGTTACCCTGATCATCTATTATAAAAGGACGTTCTAATTTTTTAGAATCGCTGGACAGGAATAATAGTAAAGCATTTTTTGGTATTTTGGAAAAAAGCATAGATGTAACCTGATCTTTTACTTCCCGGGTATCTACAAGTTTCCAACCGTTGTTCCAATAAAATAATTTATAGGTCACACCCATTTTAAATTTTAAGTATTTATCGGCTTCGGCTATTATCACTTCCCTGGTTTGGGTTAAATCAGGAGTCAGTATTAGTGGCTCTCGGTCTCCAATTACTGCTGGTGCACCAGCAGGAACCAATTTTCCGTCTCGATAGTATTGTGGGATTATAACCGTTTTTTTACAGACTGTAGTAAAAACCGTTTTCCCGTTTTCTGCTTTTCCCCACCAAAAAGGTCTCCATGCCAGTCCGTTAAAAGTAGTTGCATATACAATATTAGATGGATTTGTTGAAGGATATAGCGGGCATGTTACATCAGTAGTTTCCCAATAATCTTTGGTTACGTCTATGTAATTTCGCTGTCTCAAAATAGCGGTAGGAATATTGTTTTTATCTTCAAAACTAGCCAATGTCCCTGGCTGTTTGGAATATGTCAGACGGAGGACTTTAGCAGGTTCCCTTTTTAAACTCTCTTCAAAATCCTTAGCCCCATAATCGCAATTATAGGTTTGCATTTTATCATCAAAAAAAGTGTTCGTAAAATGTCCTCCTGTAGCAGTTGCCCAATACGGAATTACATTTACAGCTGCAGGGATACCTTGTGAACGCATAATAAATACTCCAAGGTCTGCAATGTCCGGGCAAGGGCCTTCTTTTCTAAACAATAATTGCAAAGCACTGAGCCTTGGTAAAGGTTCTTTTCGTGTCTCCCCCCAGGTATTGGTGAACCAGGTTTCATAATCATCTTTTACAGAAAATAAAACGGGTTTGAATCCTTTGGATGGGATTTGCTCACTGATCCACTTAAATTTATCGGAATAAACAGGGCGCCATTCCTGTAAAGGTTCTTCACTCACGCGGTAAGGCAAAATATATTCGCAAAAATCAGTAAATGAGATATTTTTCACTGCAGAAGAATGCCAGGCTGTAAAGGCTTTTTCAAGATTTTGAATTAAGTAATCACCTGTAATAGTTTCTAGATCCTGATACAGAACGGGTTTGGGCTGTAGTTCCGGATTTCTTTCCTTAATCGCTGTAAGAGCCTTTTTTGCCTGCCCAAAATCAGGGTAGGCTAACTCATTGTAGTCGACTTTTTCTTTTGCCTCGTTTTCCCAATAATAATCGGCGGAGGAATGAATATCCATGTTGCTGATTAAAAACTGCATTGCTTTTATTTTTAATACGTCTGCTGTTTTTTCGGTGTATTGAAGTGCTTTTTCAAGTTCTGTCCTGTTATTTCCGGATTTTTTTAAAACGGCCTCCACAGCATCCGGGTATTGGGCGTGTAATACAAAGGGAAATAATAGAAAAATTACTTTTTTAGTGTGTTGTGATATTTTTCCAGTAAAATTTTTAAACATCAGAATGTTTTTTAAGGTTTATTAATTTTGAATGGTAGTGCAATGAACTGACTATTGGTTCCATTAACTTTTTTTTCTGGTGACTTCTTCTGATTCTATTTTTTTTAATAAGTACCAAGCTGTTTTCTTATATTGTTTTACTTTAGCTGATGGAATTTTGGGTTCAAGTGCTAAAATTTCTTTGGCTGTTATTGCGGTATTGACAATATCCTTGTTTTTGAAGTAAGCCTGCATTAATCTGAAACGATATCCAAATTTTGAAGGCAGTAAAAGTACGAGTTGCTTATATTCAGCTATAGCTTTTGGGTAATCGTGAAGCTTTTCATAACACATACCGGGAGCAAAATATAAATCAGGGAGGGAACTCCATTTTTTTGCTGTACTAAAACAGTCAATCGCCTGTTGGTAGTTTTTTGTTTTGATGTAAATAATGCCCAGATTTTTCCAATAATTCCGATCGTCACTTAAATAATTTTCCAGACCATGCATTATCTGCAACGCCTCTTTATATCGCTTCTCTTCTTGAAGTATTGATGCTTTTTTATTTTCTCTGTCGGCTATAGCCATTCCAGAAACAATACAGAGCAGATAACAACTTAAAACAATAATCGTTGTCTTATAGAGAATTGGAAATGCATTACTATGCAAACGAAAATTGAGAAACAAAGGAAGCTGTAAAGGTTTTAATTTACTGCAGATAATAGCGGCATAAATAATCAATAAAGCCATTATGGGCATGATTTGAACCGTAGAATTGACCATAGACATTCCGATAAATGCTATAACTCCTGAATAACTTATATTAAAATAACTGTTTTTTACTTCAGAGCCATTTGATTTTTCACCATCAGTTCTTGTTCGCCGTTTTACAGCAAAGAAAAGGGAACCAAAAAACAGCCCGGTCAATATAAGTCCAATGAAGCCGCCTTCAACTAAATTATGCAGCAATTCGTTGTGCGGCATAATTACAGGTCCGGCATTCTTAAGCTCTTCCGGTGTGGTTTTTCCCTTTTTTATATAATCGGCCTGATATAAATTGTATTCCTTTTCAAAATAACCATATCCATAACCCATTAATGGTTTTTCCAGTGCCATAACGGTCGACACTTTCCAAATAAATTTCCGACCGTCAGCAGAATCCTTTTTGGCATTATACAAATACGAACTGAGTGGGATTATGATCAGAAAGCTTAAAATAAACAGGGCTTTTAATATGGGTTTGTTCTTGTTCTTTTTTATCCAGGAAGCCATATTATATTCCAGACTGTAAAAAACAACTACTGACACAATTGTACCTATAAATGCTGCACGGCATTTAAGCAGAAACAAGGCTATTACCAGAATGAAAAAGGAAATACGGATCAACCACTTGTATTTTTTCCTGAAGAAATATAAAAAAGCAGGGGTTGTCAGGGCTAAAAAGATTGCCGTCACATTTGGATTATTATAGCTTCCGGTAACCAAAAAAAGCAGGCTATGGCTTTTAAATACTCCTAAGGATTGTAAAATACAATAGAGTGATTCAATGATGGAGAGTAGTATTATGCCGTAAAAAAAAACGCCAAACTTAAATTCTGGCAAACTAAATAAGGTAGTTGCACTGATCAGCAAGAAAAAGAGAGTAAAAAAGTATATCGCAAATAAGGGAACAACTGAGTGATTAAGGCATTGGAAAAAAATATAGGAAGACCACAAACCAAAAAAGAGAATTGGTGTTTTTAACAGTATTGCTTTATAGCTCCGCAAATAAAAAAAAGAGCATATGATTGCAAAAAGGAACGTTGTTATGCAAAAACCATAATAAGCGAAACTGGTTGGATCATAAAAAAAATCTGTAGTGATTAA
This sequence comes from Flavobacterium piscis, assembly GCF_031457575.1. Taxonomy (GTDB): domain Bacteria; phylum Bacteroidota; class Bacteroidia; order Flavobacteriales; family Flavobacteriaceae; genus Flavobacterium; species Flavobacterium piscis_A. The sequence continues at coordinate 86,825 of NZ_JAVDWQ010000016.1, forward strand.
TCCCATTGTTAAAGCTAATAACAATAAGATTGTAGGTGTCCAGTCTAAAGAAATACGTAAGGTCAATTTGAGTCGATTAGTTGTCGACAAGAATACACCAAATATTAGAGGTACGAAATACCTGAATTTAGTGATATTTTAACAAAATTCACAATTAGTTCTATTTAGAATAATCTTTTAACATTAAATTCGAATGATTTTAATATTTGCATTTTATTAAACTGATGCAACAGAACACTGAACATCAAATTAATACATCTTCACTGCAGATCCTAATTTCTCCGGCTATATGCAATCGTTTTTTACTAAAATTAGATTTTTTGTTGCTATTTTAAGGTAAAATCACTAAATTGCTTCTTTGATTTTTGCCTAAATCAAATGGTAACGGCTAAAATGCCTGAACTCATTGAGTAACCAGAACCTCATCCAAATACCAGGAAATCACCAATAATACCCAAATAAAATAAATTAATGTATGAGTGAATATATTAAAATTAAGCGGGGATTAAATCTCAAACTGATAGGGGAAGCTGTGAAGTTTGTTCAGGACATGCCCATAGCTGACATATTAGCCATAAAACCAACCGACTTTATTGGTCTCGATCCAAAATTACTGGTCAAAGCAGGCGATGCTGTATTTGCAGGCACCCCTTTGTTTTATAACAAAAATAATGAAGCCGTTAAAGTAAGCTCTCCTGTTAGTGGCGAAGTGGTCGAAATTCTTCGTGGAGAAAAAAGAGTGATCCTGGAAATTAAAATACTGGCAGACAGGGAAATTAAATATGCCTCATTTAAAAAATCAAATCCTAATAATTTAAGGAAAGAAGAAGTTATTGAAATATTATTGGACAGCGGCCTTTGGCCATTTATCCGTCAGCGTCCTTATGGTATTATTGCCAATCCCAGTGAAAGTCCAAAATCTATTTTTATTTCTGCTTTTGACAGTAATCCATTGGCTCCCGATAATGATTTTATCATGTCCGGTAAAGAAATTGATTTTCAAACTGGCTTGGATGCATTAAAAAAATTAACTGATGGAAAAATACATTTGAATGTAAGGGACAATCCTGCTCCTGCTTCTATTTTTGCACAAGCAAAGTCGGTGCAAATCAACAAAATATCTGGTCCTCATCCTGCGGGAAATGTGGGCATACAGATACATCATATTGATCCCTTAAACAAGGGAGAAGTAGTTTGGTACATCAATCCACAGGATGTGTTAATCATTGGAAAATTATTTAATGAAGGAATATTTGATGCAACAAGATTGATTGCATTAACCGGTTCACAGATTAATAAACCAAAATATTATAAAACCACTATAGGCTGCTCTATAAAAAAAATCATTGCTGATGGTGGATTAAAAAAGGGACAAAACAGAATTATCAGTGGTACTATTTTAACGGGTAATCAAATTTTACCTGATGGCTATTTAGGTTTTTATGATTCGCAAATAACCGTTATTCCTGAGGGCAATGAGTTTGAATTTATGGGGTGGCTGACTCCCGGCTTTAATAAATTCAGTGTGTCCCGTACTTTTTTCTCTTGGCTGACACCCAATAAAAAACACGTCCTGAATACCAACCTGCATGGCGAAGAACGCCCTTTTGTAATGACCGGGCAATATGAAAAAGTTTTTCCAATGGATATTTACCCCGTATATCTTTTAAAATCAATATTAATTGAGGATATAGACATGATGGAAAAGCTGGGCATTTACGAAGTAGTGGAAGAAGATTTTGCACTCTGTGAATTGGTCTGTACATCTAAGATAAAATCACAGGAAATCATACGTCATGGACTTGATATTATACGCAAAGAATTCAGTTGACACCAATTGATTTACATTTAATTCAAATCAATTTTTAAATAGAAAACTATTTATTTATTCAAAACAAATAGAACACATCGTTAAATAATTATTAATACACTGATTTATAATGAGTTTAACCTCATTTAAAACAAGTAGAGATCTGAATTTTATCATTAAAAATAATTGAATTTGAAGCCACTTAGAAAATTACTGAACACTATAAAACCCAACTTTGAAAAAGGGGGAAAACTGGAAAAATTTTATCCGGCATTCGATGCGTTCGAAACTTTTCTTTTTGTTCCCGATCACACCACTGCAGGCAAAGGTACCCATGTACGTGATGCGATAGATTTAAAACGCACCATGATATTGGTTGTACTTTCCTTAGTTCCCTGCCTTTTATTTGGTATGTGGAATGTTGGCTACCAGCATTATCAGGCTTTGGGAATTACGGATGCTTCCTTACAGGATAATTTTATTTTCGGGCTAATCAAAGTAATGCCGTTGATTATTGTTTCTTACGCTGCCGGTTTATCAACAGAATTTATTTTTGCCATCATAAGAAAACATACCATTAACGAAGGCTTTTTGGTTTCAGGTATGTTAATTCCATTGGTAATGCCTGTCGATGTACCACTATGGATGGTCGCAGTTTCAACAATTTTTGCAGTAATCATCGGAAAAGAAGTTTTTGGCGGCACTGGTATGAATATTTTAAATCCGGCACTTACGGCCAGGGCATTTCTATTTTTTGCTTATCCAACCAAAATGTCAGGAAATGAAGTATGGATAAACACAAGCATGGACAAAGGGCAGACTTTAGTAGATGCTTACAGTGGTGCTACCCCTTTGGGAGACGCTGCTGCAGGTCTTGCCGATAAAATTCCCGGAACGATGGAGTCCTTTATTGGCGCCATTCCCGGCTCCATAGGCGAAACCTCTACAATTGCCTGTTTGATTGGTGCGGCTATTTTATTATACACAGGTATTGGCAGCTGGCGTATCATGTCGTCCGTTTTTGCAGGTGGATTTTTAATGGCACTTATTTTTAATCTGTTTGGATCGAATACATTAATGCAGCTAACACCACAACATCATTTAGTTTTAGGCGGCTTCGCATTTGGTGCCATTTTTATGGCCACTGATCCGGTAAGTGCAACACAAACTAATACAGGAAAATACATCTATGGTTTTTTAATAGGAATGTTTGCCATTCTGTTCAGGGTTTTTAACCCGGCATATCCTGAAGGAATGATGTTATCCATTTTATTTATGAATGTAATGGCCCCTTTAATAGACCATTATATTGTTGCAGCAAATATTAAACGAAGACTAAAAAGAGTAAAGCCCGTACAAAATGAAAATGCATAAAGACAGCAATAAGGCCACATTTCTTTTTTCCTCCGGTATGGTGGTAGTTATTGCTATACTATTATCTGTAACTGCTATTAGCCTTGCTCCGTATCAGGCAAAAAATATCAGGACAGAAAAAATGAAAAACATTTTAACCAGTGTTTCTGTATCTGCAGAAACCGATGAGGCAGAGCAGTTTTTCAACCAATATATCACCAAACAAATTGTTTTAAATAATAAAGGAGAAGAAGTAACCGGCAAAGTTGCGTTTGATATAGACCTTAAAAAAGAACTGGACAAAATCAAAACAGGTAAAACGGATGAACAATTATTTCCTCTCTTCATTTGTAATAAAAAAGGAAAATCTTTTTATATCATTCCTGTACGGGGAAAGGGATTGTGGGGACCAATATGGGGTTACATCTCCCTGGAAGGCGATATGAACACTATTTACGGGGCCAGCTTTGGACACAAAAGTGAAACACCCGGGCTTGGCGCCGAAATTGAAACAAAAAAATTTCAGCAGCAGTTCATCGGGAAAAAAATATTTGATGAATCAGAAAATTTTGTTTCGGTAAAAGTTATTAAAGGTGGTGCATCTCCAACTGATATGCATGGTGTGGATGCCGTTTCAGGAGCAACAATAACCAGTAATGGTGTTACAGAAATGTTTAAAAGAACACTTAGCAATTATATACCTTATTTTAAAAGTAAAAGAGGTCGTAATTGATAAACTTAAATAGCAGTATATGAACACAAAAACAACAACTCCTGCAAAACCGAAAGCACAAAAGGAAGGTTTATTTTCACCAAAAAACAAACGGCTTTTGTATGACCCGTTAAACGATAATAACCCAATTACCGTACAGGTATTGGGTATCTGTTCGGCATTAGCAGTTACAGTGAAAATGGAACCATCTATTGTTATGGCCATTGCGGTAATAGTGGTATGTGCTTTTTCGAATGTTATCATTTCGTTTATCAGAAACATTATTCCAAACCGCATTCGCATTATTGTCCAGCTAACCGTAGTTGCTACAATGGTTATTCTGGTAGACCAGTTTTTAAAAGCTTTCGTGTTTGATGTAAGCAAGCAACTATCCGTTTTTGTTGGGCTAATTATTACAAATTGTATCATTATGGGCCGGTTAGAAGCATTTGCTATGGCAAATAAACCCTGGCCATCATTTTTAGACGGTATTGGTAACGGATTTGGTTATGGATTAATATTAGTCATAGTTTCCATGGCAAGAGAACTATTTGGCTCCGGTGAATTGATGGGTTTTCAAATTATACCGGAATCCGTTTTTAAGATGGGATATTTTAATAACAGCCTCTTTATTATGCCACCCATGGCACTTATTATTGTTGGAATTATGATTTGGATACAACGCAGCAGGAACAAAAAATTAATAGAGTCCAAATAATTCTACTGACAGCGATTAAAAAACAACGTTATTTAAACTTTTTTTTATGGAACATGTAAATATTTTTATAAAAGCAATTTTTATTGAGAATATGATATTTGCCTATTTTCTGGGCATGTGTTCTTACCTGGCCATTTCAAAAACCGTAAAAAGTGCTGTAGGATTGGGTTTTGCAGTGATATTTGTTTTACTGATTTCCGTGCCGGTTTGTTATATGCTGGAGAAATATGCTTTAAAAGCAGGTGCATTAAAATGGCTGTCCCCTGACTTTGCAACAATCGATCTTAGTTTTTTAAGTTTTATCATGTTCATCGCAACCATTGCTTCCATTGTTCAGCTGGTAGAGATGATAGTAGAAAAATTTGCCCCTGCCCTATACACAAGCTTAGGTATATTCTTACCGCTCATTGCTGTAAATTGTTCTATTTTGGGTGGCGCATTATTTATGCAGGAAAGGGAATACGCCACATTAGGGGAAGCAACCGTTTTTGGATTCGGTTCTGGCGTGGGTTGGTTTCTGGCGATAGTTGCATTATCAGCTATTAGGGAAAAATTAAGGTATTCAAATATTCCTGCACCTTTAAGAGGTTTGGGAATTACTTTTATCTTAACTGGATTAATGGCTATTGCATTTATGAGTTTTATGGGGATTTCGTTATAAATCTATAATCAAATAAAAGAAATGATAATTTTAAGTATAAATAGTACAACAGTTATTAGCAGCATAATTGTTTTCTTAGGATTCAATTTGGTACTGGTGTATATTATCCTGTATGCAAAATCAAAACTAACTCCTTCCGGATTAGTCAAAATAATCATTAACGGAAAAGAAGTGCTTGAAACTGAAGCTGGTTCAACTCTGCTGACCACCCTGGCTGATAAAAAAATATTTTTACCATCGGCGTGCGGCGGCGGCGGAACCTGCGCCATGTGCAAATGTCAGGTATTATCTGGTGGCGGCAGTATTTTACCCACAGAAACCCCTTACTTTAACAGAAAACAACAGCAATCAAACTGGCGATTGGGCTGTCAGGTAAAAGTGAAACAGGATATGGAAATAACCATTCCTCAAAAAATACTGGGAATTAAAAAATGGGAATGCGAAGTTGTTTCAAATGACAATGTGGCTACCTACATTAAGGAATTAATCGTAAAATTACCCGAAAATGAATTTCTGGAATTTGAGTCGGGTTGTTATATTCAGTTAGATACACCTGTTTGTGAAATTGATTTTAAAGATCTTTATAAAATTGATGATCGATTTAAGGAAGATTATGATAAGTTTAAAATATGGGATCTGAAAATGAAAAATCCTGAACCCATTTTCCGCGCTTACTCCATGGCCAATCACCCCGCCGAAGGAAACATTATTATGCTGAATATCCGTCTTGCCACTCCCCCATTCGACAGGAAATCTGGTGGATTTATGAAGGTAAATCCGGGGATTTGTTCCTCTTATGTATTTGCCTTAAAGCCAGGCGACAAAGTGAATATAGCAGGGCCATTTGGCGACTTCCATATCAAGCCTACAAAAAAAGAAATGATTTACATTGGTGGCGGTGCGGGAATGGCACCGTTGCGTTCCCATCTATTTCATATTTTTCATACCCAAAAAGAAAGGGATAGAAAAGTTACTTTCTGGTACGGAGGAAGATCATTAAAGGAAGTTTTTTATACCGATCATTTCCGGGACATCGAAAAGGAATTTCCAAATTTTCAATACAATATTGCGCTCTCAGAACCGCTCCCTGAAGACAACTGGACAGGTCATACAGGTTTCATTCATAATGTGCTGTATGAAAATTATCTGAAGCATCATGAAGCACCAGAGGATGTTGAATACTACATTTGCGGTCCACCTATGATGAACACTGCTGTTTTTAAAATGCTTGACGAACTTGGTGTCCCGCCTGAAAATATTGCTTTTGATGATTTTGGAGGATAAAAAACAATTATGACGAAATTCCTATTCCCTATTCTTGCATCCATTATTTTCCTTACAGGCTGTAACTCCAATAAAAAATCTTTAATTAAGATCGAAGGAAATGCGCAGGGAACCAGCTACCACATTTCTTATATATCTGATGACGGAATCAATCACAAAACAGCCATTGATTCACTGTTAAAAGAGATAGACGTATCCATGTCAACCTGGCTTCCCGGTTCAATTATTTCAAGAATAAACAATAACGACAACAGTGTTGTGGTCGATCAATATTTTATGGATGTGTTTCATAAATCACTTGAAGTTTCAGAAAAAACCGATGGTCTTTTTGATGTAACAGTTGGTCCCTTGGTCAATTCCTGGGGATTTGGCTTTAGTAAAAAAGCTGCTCCGGATAGCACCACAATTGATAGTTTGCTTCATTTTGTGGGCTACAAAATGTTGAAACTTGAGGGAAACAAAATAATAAAAGCGAAACCAGGGATAAAAATTGATTTTAATGCCATTGCACAGGGATATTCAGTAGATATTTTGGCCAATTATCTTGAAAACAAAGGAATAAACAATTACTTGGTTGAACTAGGTGGAGAGCTTAAAGCCAAAGGAAAAAAAGAAAATGAAAATTGGAAAGTTGGCATTGATAAACCCGATGAAAAAGCAACATCTCAAAGAAAACTTGAAGCTGTAATAAATTTAAACAATAAAGCACTGGCTACTTCTGGAAATTATCGAAAATTTTATGAAGAAAACGGCCAAAAATTTTCTCATATCATCAACCCAAAAACCGGCTACCCCGCCAAACAAAATTTATTAAGTGCCACGGTAATTGCAGATGACGGCATTACTGCAGACGCTTATGCTACTGCTTTTATGGTAATGGGATTGAAAAAGTCGATTCAGTTTTTAGAAGACAACAAAGACTTAAAACTGGAAGTATATTTTATTTACGATGAAAAAGGAAACTGGAAAACATATGCCTCTGAAAGTTTAAAAAAGTGGATAAAGGAACTGCACTAAGATTTACATTTCTCCTCAGGCTTTGCCCCACAAATACCGCAGGTTCCCTCCTCGTTTTGCATTAATGGATTATTACTGCTGCAAGTACCGGAAAACCTTCCATCTTTTTTCACTACTATTTTAATGGCAATCCCCGCAATGGCAAAAGCTAAAAGAACAATTGAAAGAATGATCGTTTCCATAATTAAATATCGTTATTGAAAAGTTTCACAATGTTGTTGACATTCCTGTTTTTTTCTGGATTTTATAAACTTCATTTATTATTCAGGGTCAATTAATCTAATTTCTTAGTGCCGGTGATATAGGAATCCAAATGATCAATGGTATTTTTTTGAATATCGATTATTGCCATTACCACATCACCAATGGAGACAATACCCACAACTTGGTCATCAGACAAAACTGGTAAATGCCTGATTCTTTTAGTGGTAATCAAATCCATACAATGATCTAAATTATCCGTCGGCTTTACAGTAATCACATCTCTATCCATGATTTCATGCACGAAAGTATCTCTTGAAGCTTTGTTTTTTAAAGCAATTTTTCGGGCATAATCCCTCTCAGACAGAATCCCTTTTAAAACATTATTTTCTATTATTAAAAGAGCCCCAATATTTTTTTCTCCCATTATTCTCAATGCTTCATATACTGTAATAGTAGAAAGTATCGAATGGACTTCTTTTCCTTTTACGTCTAATATTTGATTTACAGTCATAACAGATATATTTAATTGATAATAAATTTAATGAAAAATACACGATAAAGGAACAAAAACTTCAATTATATTTTAAATTTTGTTCCTGTCACATATATTAATATCTATCATAATTTGTTCTAATTTTTTTAAAAAAATTACTGATATACAACACCTTATAAATCTTTAAGATTCCTGATTCATCCAAAAAAGTTTCAACTATAACAGCTACGACAGAATCAACAAAGGAAAAATTTGAACAAGAATCAGTTTCTATATAAGGTCTGCTTCAAGTAACTTTTTGGCTATGATTAAACCTGATTTGATGGTGGTTAGTTAGTTCCAAAATAGCTGTTTACCTTAAGTTGCTTTGATCCTCAATATTCAGCAATTTTGCATTAGAGTGGGCTTTATGCAACTCTTTTCTTTGCTCATTCCAATACAATTATGCTGTTGATATTCCAGAATTTTAAGGTGTAAACTTTTCTATTGTGTGTAATTCTAAAAGAGGATATTGAAATTACCGGCTGTTTTTCAAATTGACTACCCTTTTCAGGATGAAAATATTAAAAATTCACCCTAAAACTTATATTTGGTGTCAGACCAAGTGATTTGTTGTCTACCTGAATAACAGCATCCGGGTCATTTGGATTGACTTTGTAATACCTGTTGATAATATTATTTCGATTGGCAGCATTAATTACACCCGCAGTAATCGAAGCTTTAACAGACTCCGATAAATTAAAATTATAATTTAAAGAAGCGTCTAAACGGATGAAATTATCCAGATTTTCGCTGTTTGGGGAGTCATAATTCACCATGATATAATTTCCGTTTTGAATGGTTTCATTACCTTCAATTGGTTTTGTATAGGGCTGGCCATTTCTCCAGATACCACCAACAGCAATTTTTAGATTTTTAAGGATGTCATAATAAAAACCAAGTGATACAGAGTGTCTAATATCTACATTGTTAGGAAAAGTTGAAGGTGTAAAAGCATCAAATTCATAGTCATTTATACTAAATGTGTAACTTGCCCAAACACTGTATTGGCGCGCTGTTTTATTGGCTAAAAATTCAAAACCCCTGGCCGTGTAACTTCCATTTGCGTTATTAAACTGAAAATTGTTGTAAAAACCCTGATTAGAAGCTGTAATGCCGTCAACAATTTTATAAAAACCTGTAGCCTCAATATTCAGTTTATTTTTATTGAATTCTACACCAAAAGAGCCTTGTTTACTTGTTGCAATTGGGATGTCTTTATCTGTTACTAAAACCCAACGCCTTTTTTCGACACCTAAAAAATCATCTTCAAAATCCACGATTTGAGTAGTAGATTGATTTTTAAATTCCCCTTCTAATTTTAAAGCAAATTGATCTGATAATTTTTGTCGAATGTTTATTCTTGGCTCAACCAAAAGCTTTTCGAATTTTTGAAAATAATTCAAACGCAATCCAACTCTCAAATAGGTAGAATTTTTATTGTATTCAACCTCAGAAAATAAGGCGTGATTCAATAAAACATCTTTTTTAGTACTGGAGTAAAACGGAGCACTAACAACAGTTTGATTTAACATCCCCGTTTCATTGAATTGATACCCAAATAAGAAATTTAAGTTGTCATTAGTTTTGTAATAGGTATTGAGTTTAACTCCAGTGTCCAGTACTTCATTAGCCTGGGTTAAGCGCTGATCAGTTTCCACTCTGTAATCTATAGCACCAATATTATATCTGGAAAAGTAAGTGATGAAGTTTGAACTTAATTTTGGATTCCATTGTGCTTTCCAATTCCCGCCGTAACCAATGTTTTTCTGGGATAAACTACTGGTTTTAGATTGGGTTTCGTTTGAATTTGTAATGTGGCTTTCTGAATAATCCAAAGCGTTATTAATACCAATAATATTCGCTCTGAATTGATGTTTTTCATTCAAATCGAAAAGTAATTTAGCGGTATAATCATAAAAGTAAAAATCAGAAGAGGTATTATTCTGATCACTATCCGCATTGATTTCAGTGTCCTGAAAACTACGATCAAAGTATTTAGTGTATGTAGGAGATTTAAACAAATCAGTAATAGAACGGCGTCCTGAAATATGCAATTCTATTTTTTTAGTTATTGGAATTTCTAAAAAAGCATCGGCACTAATGGAGTTAATTCCAGCACCACCAGAAAAGATATTGGTAACCAGATCTTTCGTATACATGTTGATCGTACTGGAAACACCATCACTGTACTCAGCACTTGTCCCGTTTTTACTAACGATAACTTTGCTGGTAAGATTAGGATTGTAAGCAGATATTAACCCGAAAAAATGACCGGAATGATACATTTTAATATTATCCCAAAGCACTAAATTCTGATCGTTGGTCCCACCGCGAACGTTGATATTGGCAATACTTTCATTGGTACTTTCAACACCGGGAAGCACTTGTATGGATTGCATAATATCTGGTTCTGTCATGCCGGGAAGAATTCCGAATTTTTTAGTATTTAAAACGGTGCTTCCATCCAGGTATTTTTGCAAACCGGGCGTTAAATAGACATTTATCAGGACCTGATTTAACTCTTCATTTTTTGTGGAAAGCACTATTTCCTTGCAATGATTTTGCGCTGAAAACAATTCGTTAGCAGAAAACTGCCTGGATTCAAAACCCAAATAGGAAATGGTTAACGTTGCATTTATTGGAATATTTTGGAGGCTAAATGCACCGTTTTTATCGGTTATTGTGCTTTTTCCGATGTTATTTACAACTACTGAGGCGCCAGTTAAACGAGATTTTTTTTCATCGGAAAAAACAATTCCACAAACGGATATAGTTTTGTTTAGCACTGAAACAGTAACATACCGATCGTCTAAAGCTTTAAAATTCAAAAGCGTTTTCGAGTTTAGATAATCTATCGTTTCTTGTAACGTGAAGGAAACATTTGGTTTTTCAATTGCAATGTTGGCTACATCTTCAACGGCATACGAAAATTTAATATTGAATTGTTTTTCGATGGAAATAATTACCTCGGTTAAATGAACTTTTTCAGGGATATTTTGTCCATAACAAATACCTCCAATGCAAAGCAGCAAATAAACCAGCCATTTATTTAACACCATAATTGTAAAATATAATGGTTTTGCCTTGAATCCTGTAACTTAATTTAAGCGGAATTGTAACCGCCTGAAGCGCTATTTTTTTGTCAGTATGTGTAAAACTTCCCGTAAACAGTTTTGAAGTATCCACATCCTCAACTTTAATTTCTATATCATATTGACGCTCCAGTTCTGCAATAACCTGATCTAACGGGATCTTATTAAAACTTGATTCTTTTTGAATCCACGAAGGATTTTGGGCATTAAAATCTTCAATATTTTCGATAATGCCATTTATAACCCGGAATGTTTTTCCGGGAGGTAATTTAATAGTAGCATTATTATACGTCACGCTTACTAATCCTTCGTAACAATTCACTTCAAAATAGTTTTTGCGCTCTTTTACGTTAAATTGTGTCCCTAAAACGGTAACAACTCCCGCAGTTGTATTTACATTAAAAGTCTGCCCTTTCTGAACTTTAAAAAAAGCTTCTCCTTCTAAAGTTAAAGCTCTTTTATCAGCCCATTTTTTGTCGTTAAAACTTAATTTTGAAGCCGAGTTTAATATCACTTCCGAATTATCAGGAAGCATTACTGTTTTTGTTTGCGCTATTTGGGTTTCAAAAGATTTGGTGTTGTTAAAAAACAAAAAATATGCAGAGGTTAACATAATAACCAAAACTGCAGCAACTCTATAAAATGCCCTGAAGTTTAACGTTCTGACTTTTGGTTCCTTTTTAGAATGGTTTCTTTCTTTAAAAGCTTCCAAAGCAGAATGGGCATCTACTTTTGGAGTTTCCAATTGCGATGCATAATAAGCAATCTTTTCAAGCGTTTGCAAATCTTCAGATTGTTTTAAATCTTCAATTTCTTTGCCTGAAAGCTCATTATTTAACCATTTTAATATCTCTTTTTCTTTTTCCATTTTACATCTGTATGTTTATAAGACAACTAACTTTTAAATTACCCTATACTAAATGACTACTTATATATTTTCTATTTGGGCTCTTAATAATTGCAGGGCACCAGACATTCTTTTTTCTACGGTTTTTTGAGAAATATCAAGTAACTCTGCTATTTCCCTATATTTTTTTCCATCTATTCGATTCAATAAAAATACTTCGCGCTGTACCTCACTTAATGATGCAATAGCTTGTGTGAGTTTAAGTCTGAATTCTTCTTCTTCAAATAAATATTCAGGACTTTGATTATTTGTATCTAAGTTAGGCGCATCTTTACCATACCTTAATACCACTTTTTGATGTTTTACCGTATTTAGAAATAAATTATTAATACTGGTAAACAAATACGTTTTGACTTTACTAAAGTCAATTTTAGAACAATTCTCCCAAATTTTGGTAAATGCATCTTGTACCAAATCTAAGGCAGCCTGATCATCGCCACATTTATAATAAGCAAAATTAGTTGCTGATTGCACGTGTTTTAAGTAAAAGTCTTTAAAGTGATTTTCTTCGCAAAGTGTACTTTTTTCGTCGTCCATTGAGTATTAATTCATTTTTTGTAGGTTGTAAATGTAAATTATTTTTTGAAAAGGCAGTTACGTTAATTATAATTGCTTTTTTTTTGAAAAACACACCAACCAATACATTATTGATTATTAAGGTTTTATGTATTTATTTATAAAAAATTATATTTTTTTTTAAAATTTATATAGGGTAAAAATAAGCATGGTTGTCTTACTAACAGAATGGCGGTAAAAACATCGCTTGTCAATATAAAAATACATTAAATTTGAAAATTATGAAAAAATTAAAAATTGTTACAGGAATCGCATTGATGGCTATAATAGGTTTTACATCATGCCAAAGTGAAATTGATGACGTAAAAGAAGAAAATTCAAATACAAATTCAGCAAATTCGACTACAACAAATAATCTGAAACGTACTTCGATGTACGATGGTTCATTTGATGATTTCCTGGATGGAGCATCATGTTCTTCAATTTTGTTACCAGTTACTGCTAAAGTAAATGGCGTTCAGGTTTCTATTCTAAGCCAGGCAGATTACCAACAGGTTATTTCTATTTTTGGGGAATTTAACGATGATCAGGATACTGTTATATTACAATTTCCTTTAAAAGTTAAATTAAGTAACTACACAGAGGTTGATGTTAATAATCAAACTGAGTATAATGCGATTCTTGATGCCTGCACATCAGCAGAAACTTCAGGTCAGGATGCTATTTCTTCAGTAAATATTACCTTCCCAATTACAATTTTAACGTATAATTTAAGTTTAGAACAAACCGGAAGTGTTGTCATCACATCTGAACAACAACTATATACGTATATGTCTAATGTAAGTGCTACGGAATTATATTCAGTAAAATACCCAATTTCAGTGACAATTGCGGATGGAACCAAAATAACAGTTTCCAGTGATGCTGAATTACAAACCGCGATCAATGCATCTTTAAAGACAGAAGAAGCGATGACCACAGCGGTTCAAAACGGAAAAAAACTAGAAACGATTTTAGTTAAAGGAAAATTTAAAGTAGATTCATTTATAAACACTGGAGTTAATTCTGCAAATGACTATAAAGATTTTACGATAGATTTTGCAAATAATTTATCTATAAAAGCTGTGGATCTATTGAATACAACTGTGAATGGAACTTATGCCGTAAGTTCGGAATTAGATGTTTTTCTAAAACTAAATTTTTCAGGTCATGCTTCGTTTACATTATTAAATAATACTTGGAAAATAACCAATTTTACAACTACAACCATCACATTGCAAAGTAAGACTAATGCTGCTGTAACGTTAGTGTTGAAACAAATATAACTGGATTTAAGTTAGTCATTTATTAAGAACAGCTGCCTGAAAAAACACAGCTGTTCTTATATAAATAAACTTAATAAATAAAGATAATAATGAAAAAAGCAATTACTCTACTGACCATCTGTTTGTTTATCTCAATAGCATCCTGTTCAAAAGAAGATGATCGCACAGATAACTTAGTTGCAGTAAATCCTAATACCAATAAACAGCAAACAGGAAGTTCTTCTAACGATTTATTATCTGATAGAAAGTTTAAGCGTATGGTTATTGAAGTGGTGTATGTAGCCGGTTTTGAACCAAGCAGTACCGCAATTAATAATTTGGTAAATTTTCTTACAGCCAGAACATACAAACCAAACGGTATTAATGTTATAAAACGTTCTATACCATCTCCAGGAAATTTATCTTATACAAATGAGGAGATTGTAAGTATTGAAGATGCTAACCGTACAAAATATAACAATTCTGATGAAATAGCAGTTTGGGCATTTTTTGCAGATGGGAAATCTTCAAAGGATACCGGAACATCTGTTATTCTTGGAACGGCTTACAGAAATACTTCTTTTGTTATTTTTGAGCAAACTATTCAGGGATTAAGTGACAGCCCGTTTGAGCCCGGCAGAAGTTTATTGGAGACAACAGTAATTACCCATGAATTTGGGCATATATTAGGATTAACTAACCTTGGGACAGCCCTGCAAAGCAATCATGAAGATACAGAACATCCAAAACACTGTGTTGAAAAGACATGTTTAATGTATTGGTCTTCAGAAACAGGCGGAGGTATTTCTAATATGGTTTCAGGTGGTACAGCACCACAATTAGATGCGCAATGTATTGCGGACCTTCGTGCCAATGGAGGAAAATAAAAATTTAATTAAATACAATTATAATATAAAACAGATGAAAACAAAATTTTTAATAACAGCTTTATTCTTTGGTGCAATAACAACAATAAATGCACAGGATAACACTATTCCCAAATCGAACGGTGGAATAAAAGGAGGTTATAATTTAGCAGCTGTAAGTTTTGACGGAGATGGAGAAACTGGACAACGACATGGTTTTCATATAGGAGTGTATGGCGAGTCATTTATTAGCGAAAGCTTTTCTATCCAACCTGAATTACTATATTCTCAACAAGGATATAAAATAACAAATAACAGCGGAACTTTTACGCAAAAGTTAGATTACATAAACTTACCATTAATGCTTAAAGCCTATCCTTCTAAAAATTTCTTTTTGGAAGCAGGTCCGCAAATTGGGCTGGCAGTTTCACATAAAGAAGAATATGATGGCCTTTTTAATACTTCACAAAAATATGACCCTAATAGTTTTGATTGGGGGTTTAACTTTGGCGGAGGATTCAAAACAAATTCCGGTATAAGTTTAGGAGTACGTTACCACTTAGGTTTAGGGGATTTATATGACGAAGGGAGAGCACAAAACAGAGTTTGGCAATTTTCTATAGGTTTTGATTTATAAAGTTGATATTACACTAAAGGTATCAGATGTTGGTATCATTAAAAACAAATTACCTCCAACTGGTTATTATATTTTATACTGCTTTAAGAAATTTAATATTAAACTAAACCTATGGGGTTTCAGTCCATAGATTTGGCTGACAGACTGAAAGCCTGCAAGGTTGCACCACTATTTATTAGCCACAAATTACACGAATCAGCACTAATTAATTCGTGAAAATTTGTGGCTGATATTTTCTAGAAACTATAGCAAAATGCACTAAAATACATAGTTATAAACTATTTCTGAGATCAATAAATGAATGCATATTAAAATTAAAGTGAAGAATTGCAGTTCTTATAAATTTAATCCCTAAGACTATCCAAATCAAAGATTTCTCCTAAATGCTCTTCCATAACAAAATACGGATTGTTTGTCTGGGTTACAGATCTCATATGGATTAAACTGGTTTTACTCATCATTCTAAGCATCTGACGGCGTTCGCATTTTACAATTTTACCATTCTCTTCGCGTTGCCCGGCAACAAATGCGCTTCGTCCATGCGCGCACAAATGATTATTGACGAAAATGACATCACCGGAATTCGGAATATATTCACTATTTATTAGTGTCTTAGCCTCATTCCAAAATTCAGTCAAATTATAAAGGGCTTCCGGTGTCTGTCCGGCATTTTCGTTGAATATTTGTTCAGCAGCATCAAAACGTATAAAAGGAAGTTCTTTATTTCCGTACAAAACAGAAGCTGTAGGTCCAGAAACTACTTGTTTATCGTCATAATTAGCGTCTTTCGGACATTGATAAATTGGATTAAACAATTTTTCCATGGTCTCATTTACCTTCCCATGTGAGCGGATAGAGTATAAAGTAGAAGGCACCCTTTCTTCGTTTCTTAAATACAGAAAACTCAAAAAATCAGCCTGGTTAAGTAAAAAAGCATCTTCGGTATGAACATATAAATCGGTTTTCGATCCAGAGCCGGTTTGCGTCGCTGCCATTTTTTCATCTGGGATCACCGCATGCAGAAGCCCTCCTCCTTTTCGCTGAGCATAATATTGCACGGGTTTTGAAGGCACTGCTCCATGAAGAAGAGAGCAAATAAATCCATATTTATTTAATTTTCTATAATCTGCTCTCTGCCAATTTGAAGGTGTCGGTCCCAAATCTTCCTGATCTACTTCCAAAAGTCCCTGAAACACTATTGCCCCATACTGACCAGCTGAAAAATCAGTCCCAAACTGGCTTAAGATTCTGCTGATTCTTTCGGGGAGTAATTGAAAAGCATAAAGATGAAGAGCCGCAATATAGTCAGGATTCTCATAATGGTCAAACGCTTTTACCAGAAGACCACCGACATTGGATAAAATATTTCTCTCCTGAGGGGTAATCTCAACAATTAAAGGCTTTGTAGGAATTTCATAATTGAAATTTTCTTTTGCAGCGTGAGCCTCTGCAGTTATGGATTGTGATTTCATTTTTTCAATGCTTTTTTAGTTATTAAAAATTGGGGAAATTAAAACACATAAATATTTATAATCAGCACAATACACTTGTTATAATTCTTGGTTAAAAAAAGAGGTGTACGGACATTCGTATAAAATTATTGTGTTTAATTTTTTTTATTGATATTAATTTCTACATTTGTTCTTATTGTTTTTATTTATTCTAAATAAAAATTACTTACAAATATATTTTATTAAGTCTAAATAAAAACACTTTTTCCTGAAAAATTTAAAAAAAATATGAATAATATGATTAACCCCATTAAAGCAAAGGAATCAGATATTCCTGATAAAGGAAAATTGATATCTGAAATAATCCGTTCAAGACGAAGCATTTATGCCTTTGAATTTATAAAGCAAGAAATTCCAGTTAAAATTCTTGACGATATTTTGTTAAATGCAACATGGGCCCCAAACCATAAAATGACAGAGCCATGGCGGTTCATGGTTTTCAGCGGTAAATATCTTCAAGAATACGGGCAGTTCATGGCTAATTATTACAAGGATTTCTATAGTGAATTATCTGCTGAGGCTTTAAAAGAGAAACTCAGTTATCTTGAGAGTTATCCTCTCAACGCAGCCTGCCTCATTGGTGTTATAATGGTGAGGAACACAAAAATCAATCTACCGGAATGGGAAGAGATTGCCGGAGTTTCCTCAGCTGTCCAAAACATATCCCTAACCTGTACCGCGTATAATATAGGCAGTTATTGGAGTTCTAAAGGAGCAGCTGTTGAATATGTGGCACAGTTCGGCCTGGCCGAAAATGAAAAATCATTAGGGCTGCTCTATCTGGGTTATTATCCTGATGATTTAAAAGTGTCCCGAAAAAAGAGAACACCCCTTTCAAAAAAAGTAATTTATCTCAAATAAAATTATAACTAATCCCTAAATAATTATCAATTATGAATAACACATTGACCAATACTGAAGTGTCTATGGATAAAACACTTTTGCCAGACCGCGGTTTTTATAAAGATATTTTTCATGAGAATTCTGGTACAGAATATGCCTATGCCGTTAAATCTGCACAGGAACGGGTTTCAAATTTCCTGAAAAACAATCAAAAACCATTTAGCGGAATAAGACCGGAAGAGATTAGGGCCAAAGTTGAAGAAGTAGATTTCTCGTTGCCCCTGCCCGATTATAAAAGCCTGCTTGATGAAATTGACGAACTTTATGTCAAACATGCCACCGCTTATCACCTTCCCGAATATATCGCACACTTAAATTGCCCAGTTGTAATACCTGCATTGGCAGCAGAAGTCCTGATAAGTGCCATTAATTCTTCTCAGGATACTTATGACCAAAGTGCCGGCGGAACTTTCATGGAACGAAAACTTATCGATTGGACAAGTGAACAGATTGGATACACAAAAGGGGACGGGATTTTTACCGCAGGAGGTTCTCAAAGCAATTTAATGGGGCTGCTTTTGGCACGGGATTATTATTCTTTAGAATACCAGAAATGGAATATCAAACTTGAGGGCCTTCCTGAGGATGCTTCTAAATTCAGAATTTTTGTTTCTGACAAAGCACATTTCAGCAATCATAAAAATGCCTGGATTTTAGGTCTTGGGGAACAAGCCATCGTACATGTAGGGGTTGATCACAGATATCGCATGGATCCCGAAAAACTGGAAAAAGCAATCGCTCAGGAAATAGAAAAAGGCAATATTCCCATAGCGATTACTGCTACTGCAGGAACTACAGATTTTGGAAATATTGATCCGCTGAGAGCGATTGCTGATATTGCCGGTCGTCATAATTTATGGCTTCATGTTGATGCTGCATACGGTTGCGGATTATTATTGACAGAGAAACACAGACATCTTTTAAACGGAATAGAGCTGGCAGATTCTGTAACAATTGATTACCATAAATCATTCTTCCAGCCCATAAGCAGCAGCGCTTTTATTGTAAAAAACAAACTTCATCTTAATATTATTAAGCACCACGCTGATTATTTAAATCCCAAAGAGCAGAATTACGATGCACTTCCGGCACAAATCAACAAGTCGATTATACAGAGTACGCGCCGTTTTGATGCGCTGAAACTTTGGTGTACACTTCGTTATATGGGCAAAGAAAAACTAGGGCAGTTTACGGATACCATCATAGAAACTACTCAAAAGACAGCAGAACATCTGGAATCTGATGAAAACTTTGAACTTTTATGCCGTTCAGATATAGGCGTCCTCGTGTTCAGATATCTTAATGGACCGGCTGAATCTAACTCTTGCGAAGTCAATCAGTACATCAAGGAAAAACTCTTTTTTAGCGGGGAAGTTTTAGTAGCCAGTACCAAAGTAAACGGGGAATTCTATCTGAAGTTTACCATTTTCAATCCTTTGACAACCCTAAATGATATCAAAAACATCCTTAACCTCATCAAAAAAAATGGAAATGAATACCAAAGACTTAACTAATTTTCGCCAGTTGGCAGAGCAGGTAAACTTCAAATCCCTGCTTAATTGCTATTGTAGGGAATTCAGTAATTGGAGCCGTTACGAAGGTGTACCGAAATACGACCACACGCTGGCTGATTTTATGCAGGCTATTGATCATAGCTCTTTTCTAAGATTTGATTTTACCATCATTGGTCAGGAAGTTTTTACACCTTTGACTTACTTCTCTGAAAGTGGTGTTCATTCTTTCAGCTTTCCGGTTGTGTCAAGAAATATTGCTTCAGATGAAATCAGGGAGATTAACCCAATGGAGTTTATTGAACTTGTTAGTATTTATGCAAAAACTGACTATTCGGAAATAGATGGATTTCCCACGCAAAAACGTATGGAAAACAGTATTGACAATCTGGCTTTATATCTTGAACATTATAAAAACAGCGATCAGAATGCTAACAATCCTGAACAAACATTTATTGAGTCAGAACAATCCCTAATTTTAGGACATACGGTTCATCCACTGCCCAAAAGCAGGGAAGGTTTCTCTAAAGCGGAGTTGCTTCAATATTCTCCTGAAACCGGAGGTAAATTTGCTTTACACTTTTTTCTGGTACATCCTGAAAATGTAATAGAGAAAAGCGCCGAAGATTACCTGATGACAGATTATCTGAGAGAGGAGATTTCTAAATATGCAAATAAGCAGACCAAAGAATTATTAGAATTTTATAGGCAATACAAGGTAGTTCCAACGCATCCGTGGGAAGCCAATTATTTATTAGGCCAAAAGGAAGTGAAAGAAATGCAATCCAGGCAACTTCTCTTCAGTTTAGGGCAATTTGGACCTTCTTATACAGCCACATCATCTGTTCGTACAGTTTATAATGATGAAAGTGAATGGATGTATAAATTTTCTTTGCATGTTAAAATCACCAATTCTTTTCGTGTCAATTACCTGCATGAATTAAATCGTGGTTATGATGCTGCACAGCTCATGAAAACCGATTGGGGAAAAGGTATCCGGAAAGATTATCCCCAGATACAGCTTATTACAGATCCTGCTTTTATTGCCGTAATTTATGAAGATAAAATTATTGATGGTTTCAGCACAAGCGTACGCCAGAATCTTTTTCACGGGGCTGGTAAAAACAAAAATGTAACTATGGTAGCTTCTCTTTGTCAGGACGGCTTTTTGGGCGAATCGCCACGAATCCTCAATCTTATCAATAAAGCTGCCAAAAAACAAGATACATCTATAACCGATACTGCCCTTTCATGGTTTAAACAATATCTGAATATTAGCCTGACTCCTTTGATTGGTATTTTCAATAAATACGGATTTGGAGCCGAATTTCATCAGCAGAATATACTTGTTGAATTTGATGAAAATCTTTTTCCGTCAAAGCTCTATTTCAGAGACAACCAGGGTTATTTTTTCCGTCAGGGAATAGTAGGGGAACTGGAACGCTTGATTCCCGATTTTGGTAAAGAAAGCAGATCTTTTATTGCAGAAACTAAAATTATTAATCTATGGGGGTATTACTTATTGATCAACCACTTGTTTGGAGTAGTAAATATTTTAGGAAAAAATAAACTTGCTGAGGAGAGCACGCTTCTGAACCTTATTTATGAAGCCTTTAAAAAAGAGGAACAGTCAGACACCACAGGCTTGGTTTCTCATTTTACTAATAGTGTCAAACTGATGGTAAAAGGAAATCTGCTGACCAGTTTAAACAATATGGATGAAGCCAGTGCACCAAGAACGAATCCTGCGGTTTACAAAACCTATCCTAATCCGTTAAACAAACACTTTTTCTCCAAAAAGTTAATTAATCCAAAAGCGAATAATGCCGTTTTCAGTCGTTTTTTTGAGAAAGAAAATGTAACCATAACGTTGCGTCCGGTTGATCTTGATAAAGATCTGGAGATACTTCATGAATGGTTTCATCGTGAACATGCACTAAAAATATGGCAGATGAATTGGCCAATTCGCGAATTAGAAGCTTATTATCGAATGTTGCTTCCGGGAGATCATTCACACAGTTTTATCGGAGAGGCTAATGGTGTTCCTACTTTTAATATTGAAGTGTATTGGGTAAGCCGCGACATCGTTGGTGAATATTATGATGCGCTGCCTTCAGATTACGGAACTCATCAATTTATAGCACCAATTGATCCTAAACTAAAATATGGTTCGCCTGCAACGCAATCTATGATGGATTTTGTATTGGCAGAGCCAAAAGTTGGTAAAATGGTTGGCGAAGGTTCTGTAGATTCTCTCGCTGCAATGATCAATAAGGCTCATGTAGGTTTTAAAATCGAAAAAGTAATCGAAATGCCGCACAAAAAAGCCAATCTGAACTTTTGCTATAGAGAATGGTATTGGGAGAAATTTCCTGCTGCCAAAGATTTTAAAAACAATACTGTTTCAGCCCCTCAAGTTTAATCCATAAAAATACTACAATGAATACAGAAAAAATATATTCGTTAATCGGGATCGGAATTGGTCCTTTTAATCTTGGCCTTGCAGCTCTTATAGAACCGGTTGAGGAACTATCAGCTTTATTTTTTGATCAGTCGGAAGGCTTTGACTGGCATCCGGGCCTTATGTTGAATAATGCAACGCTTCAGGTTCCGTTTTTAGGAGATTTGGTCACCATGGCCGATCCAACAAACAAGTATAGTTTTTTAAATTATATCAAAGAAAGCGGGCGTTTGTATAAATTTTACATTCGTGAGAACTTCTTTATTTACAGAAGGGAGTATAATGAATATTGCAAATGGGTCGCAGCACAATTGCACAATTGCAAATTCTCACATAAAGTAGTAGCTATAAATCATGTAGACGGTGTTTACAAAATCATGGTGATCAATACTCAGACTTGCATAACAGCTACTTATTATGCCCACAAAATAGTTTTGGGTACTGGAACTTCTCCACATATTCCTGAATTTATTGATCCGGAAGAGTTACCAAATGTTATTCATGCTTCAAAATATTTATATTTCAAATCCCGTATTCCTCAAAACGCATCGGTAACTGTAATAGGTTCCGGACAAAGTGCTGCAGAGGTTTTTCGTGACCTTTTACCCGCAACCGAAAACGGATTGCAACTGAAATGGTTTACCCGCTCCTCTCACTTTTTTCCGCTTGACAATAAATCAAAACTAACGCTGGAATTAACTTCTCCGGAATACGTTGATCATTTTCATAGTTTGTCTCCTGAAAAACGAAAACAGCTTCTAGACCGACAACACGGACTTTATAAAGGTATTGATCAGGAATTAATCAATGAAATATTTGATAGTTTGTACGAAATGAGTTTAGACGATAAGCCTCTAAATGTAGAATTGCGTTCGAATATGCGCCTTACCTCTGTTAATGAAGAAACTGACGGTTCTTATACCATGGATTTCGTTCACACAGAATTGGAACAACCATTTAAGGATCAAAGCGATTATATCATTCTGGCAACAGGTTATAAATACAAAGAACCCACTATTCTCTCAGGAATTGAAGCAAAGATCAATCGCTTAGAGAATGGTTTATTTAATGTGCACCGCAATTACACGATTGATAAAAAGGGTACTGATATTTTTGTTCAGAACGCAGAACTCCATACTCATGGCCTTTCGACTCCGGATTTAGGAATGGGCGCTTACAGAAACTCGTGCATCATTAATCAGCTTGCTAATCGTGAAGTTTATAAGGTCGAGAAACGAATTGCTTTTCAACAATTTGGTATACAAAAGACGACACCGGAATTTTCGCCAGCAAGTGTTATGGAATTAGTAAACGAGCAATTAAATAATTAGACCTTAATAAATTCAATACGATGATAACCCCGGAAAATACATTCAACGCACAGCATCTCAATACATCAGTCTGGAATCAGGTAAATCGAAACCTACTGGCTAAAAGCATCGCAGAATTGATGCGGGAAGATTTGGCAAAACCACAAATAACAAGCAAAGAAGATAATGGTTTGACCCATTTTATTCTGGAAACCGACAAAGAGAATATTTACTATAGTTTTTCTGCCTATCCACGATTTTTGAATTACTGGCATATTGTCAAAGAAAGCATTCATAAAATTGAAGACGAAGTAAAATCAGATCATATTGATGTTCCCAATTTCTTTATAGAACTTCAGGAAACTTTTGGTATCAACTCTTTTACCCTCTCCCATTATGTCGAGGAATTGCTGCATACTTTATATGCTGATGCCTTTATACATTCTAAACGTCGTTTGTCTGCAGCAAAATTAGCCGATGCTGATTTTCAAGCCATAGAACACAGTCTGGATGGTCATCCGTGGGTGATTGTAAATAAAGGCCGAATAGGTTTTGACTCAGATGATTATGAAAATTACACCCCTGAATCTGGTCAACAAACACGATTGCTCTGGATTGCGGCTCATAAAAACAGAGCGACTTTACGCCTTCAATCTGATATGAATGAGCAGACTTTTTATGAAGATGAAATAGGTCCTGAAAAAATAGCTGCTTTTAGAAACAAGTTAACGCAGTTAAAAGTAAATCCGGACGATTATATTTTTATTCCCGTGCATCTATGGCAATGGCAGAATAAACTGGTCATGCAGTTTTCTCATGATATTGCGTCTAAACATCTTATTCCGTTAGAACTAACAGAAGATATTTACAGTCCGCAACAAAGTATTCGTACCTTTTTTAACCAGAGCAAACCCGATAAGCATTATGTAAAAACATCAATGTCTATATTAAACACAAGTCACATTAGAGGTTTGTGTCCAAAACAATTATCGATTGCGCCAAAACTTACTGAATATATTAAAGATATACTTAAAAAAGATCCTCATTTACAAAAAATGGGCGTTGTGCTTTTAGGTGAAATGGTTTCGGTTACTTATACACATCCGGGTTATAGCAAGATTGAAAATCCTCCTTATCAATACAATGAATATTTAGGGGCAATGTGGCGCGAAAGCCCGATCAATTTTCTAAAATACGGAGAAAACCTGATGACAATGGCGGCATTGCTTTATGTAGATGATCATGGTAAAAGCCTTGTAGAAGAACTTATCAAAAAATCAGGACTTTCTACAGAGCAATGGTTAAAAGCCTATATGAGAGCGTATCTTAAACCTGTTCTTCAAATTTATTACCAACATTCTTTATGCATTGATCCGCACGGGCAAAATGTAATTCTTATTCTAAAAGATTACGTTCCAACTCGTATTGCTTTGCAGGATTTTGTGGGCGATATTTTAATTAATGAAGAAGGAAAGAAAAAACTCCCTCAGGAATTCATTGACAATATGTTTAATGCTTCGCCAAACCCTGAAAATGCCCCTTTAGTATTATTAATTGCCGTTTTTGATGCTTTTTTCAGATATCTGAGTGATGTATTAATAACGACAGTAAATTATTCTGAAGTTTCTTTTTGGAATTGCGTTCACGATGTTATTTCAGAATTTCAGGAAGAACATCCGGAACTGCAGGATATGTTTGATAAATACAATTTATTAATTCCTGAATTTAAACGTCTTATTTTCAATAGTAGACGTTTACATAATGGTTATGAAGAAACAGCTGGTTTTCCGCACATGAAAAAAAGTGGCTTTATTCCGAATCCGCTTTATCAACTGATCCATGCAGAATCATTAATAGTCAAAGAAAACTCATGAAAGAAGCCATTTTTAAAACACGCTCTTTCTTTGGTCTTCTAAGGCGTTCCCTTGCCGGAAGCGAAAGTAATTTCACTTCTGGCAGTATCAACAAAACGATCATTTTGTTGTCTGTGCCAATGGTGGCCGAGTTGCTGATGGAATCTTTATTTGTCTGTTCAAACCTTTTTTTTGTGAGTAGATTAGGTACAAATGCCATTTCTATTGCTGGAGCTACAACTACTTTTATTACGTTTTGTTATTCGGTTTCAATAGGTCTTGGTATTGCTGCATCTGCCATGATTTCCAGACGAATTGGAGAGAAAAAATTTAAAGCCGCCGGGCAAACCGCTATGCAGGTTATTTACGTAACAACCCCAATTGCAATACTAATAAGTGTAGTTTGTGCAATATGGGCAACCAACATTATGAGCGCAATGGGGCTTTCTGCTGCCATGGTTCAGGAAGGAACTTCGTACGGAATCGTCATGTTTGCGTCAAGCGGATTTTTAATTCTTCGAATAGTAATAAACGGAATATTTCGCGGGGCCGGAGATGCTTCGACTGCTATGAGAATACTTTGGCTTTCGAATGCCATAAACATTGTTTTGTGTCCCATATTTATTTTTGGCTGGGGACCAATACCAGCTTATGGTTTATTAGGAGTTGGTTTAGCAACCATAATTGCCAGAGTTATCGGGGTATTATATCAGGCCTGGTATCTGGTAAGAGGCATAACGGTCATGAAAATAGGACTGGCGCAGTTAGCATTTAACCTGGCTATTTTTAAAAGAGTGCTGAAATTGGCTTTTGGAGGTACGGTTCAATTTATTATTCCTGCTTCAAGCTGGGTATTTATGATTAAAATTATGTCACATTTTGGCCCCAATGCATTAGCAGGATATATTCTGGCACAAAGAGTAACTTCTATAGCCACAATGCCAGCTTGGGGTCTTGGCAATGCAGCCGGAATATTAACCGGACAAAACCTTGGCGCCAGACAACCGGAAAGAGCAGAAAAATCAGTTTGGAGAGCAGGAATGCTAAACATGGGATTTCTTGTTTTTGTTGGTATTTGCTGGATTTTCCTCGCCACTCCTGTTGTAGAAATTTTTACTGATATTCCTGAAGTTATCTCTTTTAGTACAAGATACATCCATTTTATTTCTATGGCTTATATTCTTCTGGGATATACAATGGTGATTTCAAGGGCACTTAACGCAGCGGGCGAAGTCAAAGTGGTAACCTGGCTTTATATTTTAATGTTTTACATCGTTCAGATTCCTCTCGCCTATGCCTTAGGAATTTCTTTTGAACTGGGATCAAATGGTGTTTTTACAGCCATCCTTCTGTCAGAAATTGTATTGGCTGTAGCCTGTATAATTGTCTTTCGAAAAGGAAAATGGAAACATACCAAAGTTTAATATAATATCATATTTAGTGAGATGCTAAGATTTAAATAAACACATAGACATAGCTTTAAAAACTTAGAAAAAGTATCCATAGCAGCTATGCGAAGAAATATATTCTTGATAAGTCCTTTTTTTAGAAAGAAAATCTATGTTTCTCCTATGTGTTAAAATTAGTTGCCAAAGTTTAAAAAATATCAATTTAAAAAATAGAAAAAATGAATACAATAGAACAATTACACGGAGTATTTGCAAGAGCTTTTGAAATTCCTGTTGAAGAAGTAAACGACCAATTAGAATATCAGGCTATTGCCGAATGGGACTCTATGAGCCATTTGGTTTTGGTCGAAGAACTGGAAAGCACTTATAACATCACTATAGAAATGGAAGATATTCTGGAGATGAACAGCGTAGCAAAAATAAAAATTGCACTGAAGAAATACGGATTTGAAATTAATTAGAAACCAGAGACTATGGAATTATATGATTTAATCTCAAAAAATGAAAATTTAATCTTTACAGATTCTACAACCGGATTTTCTAAATCTATAAAAGAAATGCATCAATCGCTGGAAATTGAGAACCTGCGTTCTGTTGCATTTATTTACAACGACAATCAGTTGCCGGCAGTTGAAACTTTTTTAAATTTTTATCAAAGCCGGTTTACAATTGCATTATTAGGATTAGGGATAAATGCTGAATTCAAGAAAAACTTAGAAGAAAATTATACACCATATTATATTTATGATCCGTCCAGAAGTAAAATTGACGGATACAGTATTGTTGATGCCTCAGATACCATACAACTGTTTAAACGTATTGAAAATTCAATCTATCCCATACACCCAAAGGTTAAGCTTTTAATGAGCACTTCCGGAACAACAGGGTCTCCTAAATTTGTGCGGCTGTCTGATAAAAACCTTGTTGAAAATGCCAGATCAATTCTGGAATATCTGCCTGTTAAAAATGATGATGTTGTACCGCTTAATGTTCCGATAAATTCTGTTTACGGAATGTCCATTTTTAATACCAATTGCATAAAAGCACATCAAATTATCTGTACAGACAAAGATGTTTTTAAAAAAGAGTTTTGGCACGATTTAAAAAATTATGGTTATTCTACCCTTGGTGGGGTGCCTTACTTTTATGAAATGCTTTACAGTATTGGCTTTTTTAAAAAAGATTATCCGTCATTGCGATATTTTACGCATGGAGGCGGAATAATCAATCATAAATTAATCGAAGTAATTTCAGAATACACAGAACGATATGGCAAAAAATTCTTTGCGCAATATGGTCAGACTGAAGCAAGCGGACGAATGGCTTTTTTACCTCCTGAAGACTTATTGAGAAAAAGAGCTTCGATTGGGCTCCCTGTTCAAAATGGTCGTTTTGAGATCGAAGAGGAAACCTCAGAATTAGTTTATTACGGTCCAAATATTTTTGGCGGTTATGCAGAAAGAAGAGCTGATTTACAATTTTATCATCAGGAAGAAAAACTGCATACCGGAGATCAGGCACGAAGAGATGTTGAAGGTTATTATTATATCACCGGAAGATTAAAACGAATCGTGAAGTTATTTGGTACTCGAATTAATTTAGATGAAATCGAACTCCTGCTAAAAGATAGCCTCGGAGGAAAAACCTTTATTTGTCTGGATCTGAATGACAAACATTTGGCTGTTTTATATACAGATCATAATTTAAACAAAGAAATGATTGTGCAAGCCTTAAAAACAAAATTGCATTTGCATGCCAGTTCGATAAAAATAATCCATAAGACTGATGTACCATTAACAGCAAACGGAAAAGTGAATTATCCGTTGATAAAAGAATCTCTTGAAATGAATTACGCTTAGTTTTTTTAGTCACAGTTTTATAGTCGCAGTTTTCAGTATTCAGTCTCGGTTTTCAGTCTAAGTATTTTTTTGAATACTGCGACTGAATACTGTAAACTGAATACCAGAATTATTAAAAAAAATCACCCCTATTTAAGTATAGAGGTGATTTTATAATTTTAATTGAAGTAAATTTTAGAACCTGAATGTTAAATTTACCAGGAAATTTGCCGGGGCCTGAGGTGCACCCCATGAACTCCAGTATTTTTTATTGGTAAAGTTATTCAGCTTAACTCCCACTCTCCAGTTTGACTGCTCGTAGAATAAAGTTTGGTTATAAATAGTATACGACGGAATATAAAAAGTATTAGCAGTAGACATATAGCTTTTATCTACATAATTAGCTCCAACACCAATACCAAGACCTTTTAAAACATTTTGAAATTTATAAGAAGCCCAAAAGTTTACCACATCTTCAGGGGCATCTTGTGTTTTATTGCCTTCGATAGCTTTGTTGGCCTCACTTGTTTTTACGATCCGATTATCATTATAAGCATATCCTGCTATAATATCTAAACCTGGTAGCGGATTAGCAAGAAATTCAAATTCTACTCCTTTACTCACCTGTTTTCCTTCTTGTTGGTATACTAAATCTGCCTGTCTTATTACAGCATTATCATTAGTAATATTGTAATAACTAACTGTAGCACTTAATTTTTTATTAAACAACTCCGCTTTTATACCTCCTTCATATTGATTTGCATAAAGCGGATCTAATATCAACTGCTCACCTCCGGGTTGTGTAACCGGGGCTAAATTCTGGAATCCGTTCATGTAATTTCCGAATATAGAAACCTGATCTTTAACAATTTGGTATACTATTCCTAATTTTGGAGATAACGAATTTTGGCTATAACCAGGTGTTGTACCGCTTTCTTTTCGGTCAAAATTATCTAAACGTAAACTTGCCATCGCATACAATCTGTCTGCAACACCCAATACATAAGATGCATACCCGCTAAAAGTGTGTTCATCTCTTCCGGCTCTTATAACCGGCGCCAACAATACGTCATCAATTTCGTTTCTTCTTATTGGATTAAAATTAGTTGTTACGTCAATTGTCCTAAACGGAGTCGCAGGAGTTGGTGTAGATGAAAATGTATCTGTATAATATCTGTAATTAATACCTGCCAATATCTTATGTTTTAAAATTCCTGTTGAAAACTCACCATTAATATTTTCCTGAATATTGGTATAATTACTTGAAATAGGTCCAAAAAGCGTTGCGCGTATAGTAGCTGTAGTAGGCGAAGTCCAGGTTGGTAAAACCTGATAACTATAAGCTACTTCTTCATTTACGTAAGAAAACAAAGTAGTCGATTTCCAATAATCAGATATTTGATATTCACCCTGAACGAATGCTTTTGATGCTGAAGATTTTGCATCGGCATCACTATGCACCAATGACTTTTTATAATCTAATTTTATATCTCCGGGGTTTGTAATTCCTGATGCAGCTGGAACCGTCGGGAATAAAGGTTTTGTACTGTTCACCTTAAACAACTCAGCATCCACATTGAAAGTTAGTTTCTCACTTGCTTTAAAAGTGATACTTGGAGTAAAAGACAGTGTCTTATTAAAACCATAATCTAAAAAACTTTTTTCATTATTGACTGCTGCATTAAGTCTGAAAAGTACATTGTTATCTTTAGTCAATGGGGTATTTATATCAACCGTAAGCCGGTTTAAACCAAAACTTCCGGCTGTATAGGAAACTTCAGTCGCTGTTCCCTCAAAAGGTTTTTTAGTAACCAGATTTACAACTCCTCCAAAAGATGATGATGTTGATCCAAATAAAGTCCCGGAAGGGCCTTTTAATATTTCTATCCGCTCCACATTGGCAATACCAACAGTTGATCTTCCTGAAAGGGTTTCCATTCCGTTTCGAGAGTTAATACCCACTGTAAAACCTCTAAAAATAACTGCAAATCCACCAGAAGGATAATTAAGCGGCACAACTCCAGGCGCATTTCTTACAGCACCCGCAGCATCAATTACAATTTGTTCCTGTAAAAGTTCTTTATGTATTACATTATAAACTTGCGGATTTTCTATGTTTTTAAGAGGCATTCTCGCTACAGTTTCTGTTTTTTTAGACAGTAAACTTTTTTTGGTACTAATTACAACCTCCTGTAATTCTTTGTTCGAAACCTTCAACTGCAGGTTAACAATCGTAGTTTTGTTATCTTCTACGGTAACTTCCTTTTCTGAAGTTTCATAACCTGAAAGTGAAATTTGTAAAGTATAAATATTTTCTCTTACGCGGTTAAGTTCAAAATTCCCTTCTTCATTTGTAATGGTGCCATATTTTGAATTTTTAAGTATAATATTTACATCTGATGCGGATTTTCCGTCAGAAGTTGTGATCCGGCCTTTAATCTTTCCATGATTTTGCTGTGCAAAAGAACTCAGGGCAAAAAGTAAAAAAGCAATAATAGCTAAAAAACCAGGTATTTTTAAATTAAGGTATTTCATTGATTCATATTTTGGTTAGTATTAATTTTTATTTATTCTAAATAAAAACAGTGCAAAAATATAAATTAATAATTGTTTAACAAGTTTTAGTTTTAAAAAAATTATCCGTAATCATGAATAATTCCTCACAATTACTAAACCTATGGGTTTTCAGTCCCTAGATTTGGTTGGCAGACTGAGAGTCCGTAAGATTGCAACACTTATGTATCAGGTATAGTTTTAATTATTCTTTCAAAAATCAGGAAATCCCGGTTCCTGTAAACTCTAAAGTGATAATTGGACAAAAATTACTTAAACCGGCAGGAGTAGTAATCCGGGAAGAATAAAAAAGATCAGATTTTTAAAATTTAAATCCTTCCTAAAAAAATCAACAAAGTATTAACAAACAGAACAGAATGCAATCTAATTTAAAATAAACTCAATAAAAACAGGAAATCAATCCTTTGTTATAATAAGAATTACCTTATAAAATGATTTTTATCATGGTTTCTACCGATAATCTGCTATAATTTTGGTTCAGGAATTTAATAAATGTCTAATTTAGATAGTATATAATGACAACATGAAAGTAATTAAGGACTCAGGGCATATTGTGCCTTTCGACATAGAAAAATTAAAACTTTCTCTTCAAAAATCCGGAGCTGCCCCTGCCCTTATCAAAGAATCCCTTGAACAAATACAAAACCAAATATATGAAGGTATAACAACCAAAGAAATATACAAATTGGTGTTTGCTTTTTTAAAAAAAGCATCAAACGCACATGCAGCACGCTATAACCTACGCTACTCACTACAAATGCTTGGCCCCGCTGGTTTTTTCTTTGAAAAATTTATTTCAAGATTGTATGCGGCCGAAGGATTTAAGACCAGAACCAACATAACCCTGCAGGGAAAATGTGTTTCGCATGAAGTAGATGTAATACTGAAAAAAGATAATATGATTTGGATGATTGAATGTAAATTTCACAATACCAGAGAAGGTTCTTCGGATGTGAAAGTTCCTATGTATATCCTTTCGCGTTTTAATGATCTTAAAGTGAAACAGCATACTATTTTTTCTAATAACGAAACTATTAATTACTGCATAATAGTTACAAACAACCGATTTACAAAAGATGCTGAAAATTTCGCGAACTGCAGTGGAATCTCCCTTTTAAGCTGGGACTATCCTCAGGATAATAACATTAAAAATAAAATAGATAAAGGAGGACTCTATCCTATTACCTGTCTCACAACACTATCAATGGCTGAAAAGGAGAAATTGCTTATTCTGGATCAAATATTTGTAAAAGATCTTATTAATGACTCCAAAAGTCTTCATAAAATCGGGCTTAGTCAAAATAGAATCAGAAATGTATTGAAAGAAGCTTCACAAATTTGTAATTATATTTAAAATGAAAATAAAATTTATAGGAGGTGCGGGAACCGTTACAGGTTCAAAAACGCTTATAGAAAGCAACGGTATCAGAATATTGGTTGACTGCGGGCTCTTTCAGGGGCTAAAGGCACTACGAGAACTCAATTGGGAGCCATTGCCTGTTTTGCCCTCTACGATAGATTATGTCCTGCTTACCCATGGTCATCTTGATCATTGTGGCTGGCTGCCACGACTGGTTGCCCAAGGATTTACAGGAAAAATATATTGCACCGGTCCTACCAAAGCTGTGGCCAGGCTTGTTCTTTTAGACAGTGCCAAAATTCAGGAAGAGGAAGCCAATAAAGCCAACAAAGAACATTATTCTAAACATGCAAAGGCAGAGCCACTCTATACAGTACAGCAGGCTGAAACTGTTTTTCCATTTTTTAAAGTCATACAGCCCTATATATCAGTAGCCATAGACAATGATATTGCTGCAATTTTTTCAACAGCAGGACATATTATAGGTGCGTGCAGTATTACGCTGACTCTTGAGGGTAAAACTTTGGTTTTTTCCGGTGATATAGGACGCAATGATGATGTATTGATGTTTCCGCCAACAAAGCCTGTAATGGCCGACTATCTCTTTTTAGAAAGCACCTATGGCAATCGCCTGCATCCTGAACTCGATGTAAAGAAACAGCTGGAAACTTATATCAATACAACTATAGAACAAAAAGGAACCGTAATTATTCCGGGGTTTGCTGTAGAAAGGGCACAATCAATAATGTACCTTATATGGCAGCTCAGAACAGAGGGTAGAATCCCAAATATCCCTTATATCCTTGATACCCCAATGGGCTCTGGTGTGCTGGATATATTTCTGGAGAATATGCAATGGCATAAACTCTCGGCTAATGACTGTCATGAAATGTGTAAAATGTTTAGAATAGTTTCTGAAGTTGAACAAACCATGCGCATTATTGAAGACCCTCAGCCTAAAGTAATTATTGCTGCAAGCGGAATGGTTACCGGAGGACGGGTATTGTCTTATTTTAAGCATTATATAGGTCTTGAAAAAACTACTGTTATAATTGTAGGCTATCAGGCAGAAGGTACTCGTGGAAGAAAACTTCTTGAAGGGGCTGCTGAAATTAAAATATATGGAAAATATTATTCCGTAAAAGCCAAGATATTACAAATCGAAGGACTCTCTGCGCATGGGGATCAGCAAGATCTTTTAAACTGGCTTTCTGCCCTTCAAAATGTCCCAAAATGTATCTATTTGGTTCATGGCGAAAATCTCCCGGCAGATGAACTGCGAATTAAAATCCAGGATCACTATGGTTTCAAGTGCAGTGTACCATTAATGGGAAGTGAAATAGAAATTTAAGCTTCCTTTATCTTCTTCTGAAATATTTTACTCCTTCAAACCATAATACGGATAATGAACCTACCAAAAAACATAAAAATAATTGAAAAAATGTAATTACTCCAAAATCAAACAGATAACGTAAAAAAGGTATTGTAAATAACAGTATAGATAAAAGTACTGTAAAACCTATTATGATACCAACCAGGATATTTTTATATCCCAGCGTTACCCATAATGAATAATAAAAAGATCTGTTGACAAGCGTCAGTACAATATTGGCTGTTATTAAAGTCAAAAAAACCATACTTCGTGTCCTGTCTTCATCCCAGTGATTATGTACAGACCACTGATATATAAATAAGACTCCTAAGGTGATAACAATTCCTTGAAAAATACTTATTATAAGTTCTTTTGCATTAAAAAATGTTGACGTTAAAGGTCTTGGGCCCCTTTCCATTGTATCTGCTTCAGCAGGTTCATTCCCATATATTATCGAACAGGTTGGCCCCATAATAAGCTCAAGCAGAATTACATGAAGCGGACTGAATATATTGGGATAAATCCAGCCTAAAGCAAGTGGAAGAAAAACAATCAGGATGATAGGTATATGGATCGATATAATATACTGAATAGCCTTTTTTAGATTCGTATAAATTTTTCTGCCCATGGCTACAGCATCTGCCATTTTAGAAAGATCATCTTCTACAAGAATAAGCGAAGCGGCATCTTTTGCTATTGCCGTACCTTTTTTTCCCATCGCAATCCCAATGTGAGCTGCCTTGAGCGAAGGTCCATCATTTACACCATCTCCTGTCATGGCAACAATTTGTCCGTTAGCTTTCAGGGCATTAACAATTCTTAGTTTGGCATCCGGAAACATTCGGCTAAATACATTAATATCCATTACTTTACTTTGTAGCTCTGCATCGCTCAACTTCATGAGTTCATCTCCTGTAATAGACTCATCAAAACCCCGAAACCCGATCTGCTGAGCAATGGCATTTGTGGTACGGGCATTATCACCGGTAATGATCTTTACTTTTATTCCTGCTGTATAAAAAGACTGCAGTACCTGCGCAATATTATCTTTAGGAGGATCATAAAAAGCAACTAAACCTTTAAATATAAATGGAATTTCTTGCTGCGTTTTCGGATAACTATTCCCTTGCAAATTTCCTTTCGCAACACCAAGTACCCTGTAACCTTTACTCGTTAGTTCATCCATAGCAATTGTTACAGTTTCTTTTTCTTCGGATGAAAAATGGCATACCTCTAAAATAGCTTCAGGTGCCCCTTTTGCAGCAATAATACGATTGCCAATTGCGTCTTCAAACACGTGGGTCATCATAGGCGGTTTGCCTGATAAAGGATATTCATGAACCATTTTAAAAATGACCGTCAGATCTTTATCAGTAAATTTTTTATACGTTTTATGCAGGGCAATCTCCATTGGATCAAAAGCTATTGGCTCGCTTGCCCACATAGCGGTTGTAATGAGTTCTTCTGTTTCTTTTAATTCTCTAAAAGTATGTACCGCAGCCTCTGAACCTGAAGGCAGATAAAGCCTTGCCAATTCCATTTTATTTTGGGTGAGTGTACCTGTCTTATCCGTACAGATTACTGTAGCACTGCCTAATGTTTCTACCGTTTTCATTTGTTTAACCACAATGCCCATCTTCATAAGTCTGCGGGCTCCAAGTGCCATAAATGTTGTGAAAGCAACCGGAATCTCTTCCGGTAAAATGCTCATTGCCAATGTAAGTGCCATCAAAAGACTCTCCAGAACGTTGCCTATTCTTGAATAGTTGATACCCCAGACCAAAATGAACACCAATGCCCCGGCAAAAACCATTTTTTTTATAAAATTCCCAATCTGAAGTTCTAATGGTGTTTTCTCCTCAGCAATAGCCTCAAGACTACTGCCTATTTTACCTAATCGTGTCTGGTTTCCAATCTCAGTTACTTTAAAGATAGCCAATCCGCTGGCAACGGTAGTTCCTGAAAAAACCTTATTATCTTCTTTTTCATTATCCTTAAAAACCGCCATAGACTCGCCGGTAAGTATCGATTCATTTACTGAAAAATCATTCGAACGCACGATGACACCGTCAGCAGGAACCAAACCGCCTTCTTCAATAATTACCAGATCTCCAACCACAATATCCTGCGTTTTAATATATTGCTGTCCTTCGCGAATAACTTTGCATAAAGGCTGTGTAAATTCCTGAAGTTTTACCAAAGCATTTCGGCTCCTTTTTTCCTGATAAAGTGATATTGCAACAATTAATAAAATTGAGACTGTAAGAAATATAGCGTCACTGTATTGCTTATTGATAAAATATATTCCTGAGGCTACGAGCAATAAAAGAACCATTGGTTCTGCAAAAATGCTTTTTAGAAAAGCTAAAAATGTATTCTCTTTTTTGTAACTATACTTATTGATTCCAAATTTTTTTCTAAACTCAACTACTTCATCAAAACTTAGTCCTTTTAATTCCTGTTCTTTTGTGTTCATAGAATATTTTAGATAAAATTAGTATTACCTAAATTACCGTAAAAGATACGAAATAAGTTTTCGTTTAAAAAACTGCCGAAAATAATTTCACTCTCGGGAAGTGATTTTAGCCAGAGCAAACACTAAACTAAATTAGTTCATATCTGAATAAAACCATATGATATTCACTACATTATGCTAATAAAATATTCCATAAAACCTGATTAATATCATTTTTATTTTCCTCATTGCTGTCTACTTTTAATATGAAATTAAACAACACAATTTTTAAAGATCAAAGTACAAAATTGAATAAATTCAATTACGTTACCATTTGACCAAAATAATTACACCCTTAAAAAATGAAACATATCTTTTTATTAGTCATTTTCATTTATAGTACTTTTTCAATGGCTTCACAAACCATAGTAAAAGCGCCCTTTAAATACAATCAGGAAATTATTTTAAATGAAATTGATACCACTAAAATTCAGGCATTTTTTAAAAAATATCCCAAATTAAGATCGTTCCAAAATCAGGTAAAACAACTTTATAAAAAACACGTAAATTACATTTGGTATGACCAAAACGGCATTAGTGAATTTGCCTATGCATTCTATACCCGTATTGGGCAGATTAATGAAGAGGGACTTCATATAAATATCCCGTATCAATCTGAGCTTGATCAGATTTTTCAATACGATCCAGATCCCAAAATTAATCTTGAATCAGAATTACTAATGAGCTCAATGTATTTTTTTTATACCGATAAAGTTTTTAATGGACTTACTGAGGAAAATAGTACGCAAACAGGCTGGCATCTCCCAAGAGAAAAAACACCTTATAATGCTTATCTGGATACGATAATAAAAAATTTAGAATTTAAAAAAGAGTTCAACCATGACTATTTTAATCAATATTATGCACTTAAAAAAGCATTGAAAAAATATATTGAAATAGAGAAAAACGGGGGCTGGATACAAATCAAACCTGATAAAGGCATTAAATCACTACAGGAAGGTGATTCTTCAATAACGGTTCAACAAGTCAGAACCAGATTATTTACAGAAGGTTATATAGATCTGGATTCTGGAAATCTGTTATTCGATAAAACAGTTTTATCCGGAGTCATCAAATATGAAAATACCCAGAATCGAAATTTTGAACACAAAATCACTCCTGATCTAATCAAATTGCTGAATGTTTCTGTAGAGGATCGTATAAAAACTATTTCTGTAAATATGGAGCGATGCCGATGGATCAGTCCCAAAATAAATGATGCTAAAGAATATATAGCTGTTAATATACCTTCATTCAGGCTGTTCTATTTTCGTGACTCAAAACCATACCTTATATCTAAAGTTATAGTAGGAAAGGAATTTAATAAAACCACGGTTTTTAGTGGAAAAATAAGCTATATCGCCTTTGCTCCTTATTGGAATGTGCCCAATAGTATTTATCAAAAAGAAATTTTGCCTAAACTCAAAAAAAATCCAGATTATCTACAAAGTCAAAATATGGAATGGCATAATGGAAGGATCAGACAAAAACCAGGGCCTGGCAATGCATTAGGTCTTGTTAAATTTATATTTCCTAATTCAAATAATATTTATCTGCATGACACCCCGATGAAATCTCTTTTTAAAAATGAAAAAAGGGCTTACAGCCATGGATGCATACGAGTAGAAAAAGCACATGAATTAGCATTGACAATTATGGAAAAAGAAGCCAAATGGACTCCTGAAAAAGTAAACGCTGCAATGCATTCAGGAAAAGAATCGATCTACGTACTCAAAGAAACAATTCCTGTATACATAGCCTATTTTACTGCATGGGCAGATCAAAACGAAAATATTGCGTTTTACAATGACATATACAATCGAGATAACAATCTTGCCCGAATGCTTTTTAGTGAATGATCTCTGTACTGATATTTATTTTAAAAAAACCACTACATATTAATAATCAATTAGATATAAATAAAAAAACATCAAAAATCATTTTCTATTTCTATGTTTTAATGCAATTTTACCAAATAAATCTAAAGTAATTTAAAGACAATTACATTGAATATGAAAATCTTACCTTAGATCTAAAGGTTAAGGCGAACAACATAAATATAAAAAAATTAAATACTATGGAACCAAGCTGGATCATATTAACCTTTACTGGCATTGTTGTAGTAATCATGATGATTTATCTGTTCAGACAAAACAGGAAAGACTGAAAAGCTTACGAGAAAGATTTAAATTACGACTTACAAAATTTATAAAACACTACAAACAATGAAAACCCTGACAATTTACACCGTATTCTTAATTACAACAACTATACTATTTATGAATCGCTACACGGCTTTATATATTAATAATTCGATAGTACATTTTATAATCTTATTGACAGCATCAATTACATTTATTTTTATAATAGGACAAGCTTTTGGGAAATTAAAAAATACAAAATCAAGGTTGTTTGCAACATTAATTGTTGGGATTTTATGCTTTATAAAATCATTTTTAACCTGGGGCGGTGACTGGAAAACACAAACAATCCTCTACCAAAACATATCCAATGATAACAAAGCTATAGAATTCCAGATGCGGGGTGATCGTTTTTCTTTTGGATACAAAAAACGTGTTATAAACAGGTTAAAATTATTCCCCGGACTTGACTGGACTACAGGTATTGATACCACTAAAATCAATCATAAACAATGGAAAAAACTAAACCTGTATGTAAACGAAATGAAATTTGCCTCACATTAACTATGCACTCATATTTCTCTTAAATTTATAAAAAATCGGCTCGATGAGCAGCACAAAAATCTTCGAAAACATGAAAAAAATACTTGTTACAACTGACTTATCTTACGACTCCAAAGCAGCTATTCGTTTTGCCATTCAACTTGCCTCCCAGACAGAATATGAACTTACTTTCCTGTATGTAAATACTTCATTTATTATTGATCCCTTTGCAGCTGTTACTTTTATCGGTCTTCCTGAACCTCATAATAAACTACAAGAACAAAAACTCATAAAATTTATACACACCCTATACAAACAAACCAGTAAGCAACCTGGTAAAATAAATTATATAGCAGAAAATAAATTAGATGTAAATGAAGCTATTCTTGATTGTGCAAAAAGAATTAAGGCAGATTACATTTGTATGAGTACAAGAGGAGGCGGTCTGGTGCATAAGCTGTTAGGCAGTCATACTTCTAAAATCTTACGCGATTCTCCGGTTCCGGTTCTGGTCGTACCAAAATATTACAGAATGAAGCATTTAAATTCTGTTCTATATCCCTCTGATATTGAAAATATAAATATTGAGCTGCCGTTGATCAAAAAATTTGCTGCTGCATTTAATGCCCCTATTACTGTATATCATTATGATTATTTTACAGAAGTGGATGAAATCCATAAAAAATTAAATAAAATAGAGCATAAATTTAAATCTGATAAGGTTTCTTTTCATCTAAAGAAGCTAAACCCTGAAATATCTTTATTGCGGCACCTGCAGATTGACATTATAAAAATCAAACCATCTATAATAACCATGTTTGCCAAAGAAGACCGAAGCTGGTTTGAGCTGCTGTTTCAATCCATTAAAACTTCTGAAAAAGGCTTCGACACTAAAACACCAGTGCTTGTATTTCGAAAATAGTAAGAGGCTTACAATCTGGTATTCGAATTAAAATGCTTCAGAATTTGTTTAGGAGAGGCGATAACTTCTCTTCGAATAGGGTCAAACCACTCTACTTCTTTAGTAACTTCTGCGCAGCATTCGTTTTTTGAGTTGAAAAAGCAGCTTTTAATTTTGATTTTGTCGTCTATATAGCAGTTTTCCATTTTAACAAAAAAAGGTTCGGTAAACATCAGATTTTTATAAGAAACCAATACATGATTTCCTTCTTGCAAACCTAGATGCAAAGCGTTTAGTTTCTCTTTTGAAAATCCATTATCAAACAAAAAATGATACAATAATCTAAGCGTATATGAAATGTACGCGGTACTTTCCATTACCATAACATCATTTACGTCCTCTCCGGCAACAACATAATTTTTGCTAATCATTTAAATTTAGTTAGGATTGTTAAAAAAAAGGTCAGCCTGGTGTGAACTGACCTCATAACATTAGTCATGTTTAAAGATTTTCCAAATCAAAAAGGGAATTTATTTAGCTACTATTTATGGGTAGTTACACCTATTAGCTAAACATTAATCTATTAAAAACGATTATTTAATCAATAAAAAACTGTAAGTGATTTTTATTTTATCAGCAATTTTTTTTCTGACCATACCCGGTATTTCTATATCAAAATCTTCAGGTTTTACTTCAAATGAACCAATAGTGTTTACTCCATTGGCTGCTTTCGAAACTTTTACGATAACTGACACAGGTTTTGTTTTTCCGTGAATGGTAAGATCTCCTTTTAAAGTAAAATTTTTAGATGTATTTGTAATTTTAGAAATATCAAAATCTTCTATTTTACCTTTTAACGTTGCTTTTGAAAACTTTTCAGATTCCATATAATTTTCGTTAAAATGCTCTTCCATTAAGGCAACTTTAAACCGAAAACCTTTTATAAGAACCAAAGCGGCGAAATCTCCGGTTGATTGCTCTAAAACTGCAGACACACTTTTATTTTCAGCAGCAACTTCTTCATAGGAAGGCATAGAAGCCTGAAATTTTATACTCCCTGTTTTTGTTATCAGTTTTTGTGCAAACCCATCTGTATTTACAACAATAATCAACAGTAATACAAAGAAATTAATAAGTAGTTTTTTCATAATGATTAATC
Source organism: Flavobacterium piscis (assembly GCF_031457575.1). GTDB lineage: Bacteria > Bacteroidota > Bacteroidia > Flavobacteriales > Flavobacteriaceae > Flavobacterium > Flavobacterium piscis_A. Next base: position 127,802 of record NZ_JAVDWQ010000016.1, read on the forward strand.
TTCTTTTAGTCCGTCAGTATTCCATTTTACAATTAAATCAATATTTGCCTGAGACATTCTTCCTCCTTGAGGCATAAGTCCCTGCTGACCATTTTGCAGTTGAATTCTATTTAATAATCCAGCATTTTCAACTGCTGCTTTAACCTCTGCATAAGTAGTTAAAGGCCTGAAAGCTGCAGATCTTCCACTTTGGTGACAGCCTATACAATTGCCATCAATAATTGATTTCACATTTTTAGAATAGCTAATTGTGACTACCGGATCCGGACCCGGAGGTGGTGTTCCTGTTTCTGGCGGCGTTTCGATATCCTGAAATGTATCAGAATCACTACAGCTTGCAAATGCTGCCAGTAAAATTGTAAGGGCTATTATTTTTTTCATAATTTTTATTTGTTTGTGGTTATTAAAATACTCTGTATAAGTTAAATCCGAAAAAGAAATCTCCTTTACCCCATTCTCCAGATGCATTTGTGAGGTATCCACTCTCACTCATGGATTGTGAATTGGTAAATATTAGTTGAAAAACGTGTCCGCCTGTTTCTACATCCAGACCTACTGACAATGGATTTTTATAAAAATTAGGTTTATCAAAATTGTGCATATACTCTAAGTTGAGTGATAATCTTTTGGTAATTTTATAACGACCTCCTCCTCCAAATGAGAATTGATCATCATTTTCGATTGCCGGATTGTAAAGATTTTTATGTAAAAATGACGGCACTAATTCTAATGACAGTTTTTCATTCACTTTTCTTGATATTAATAACTGCTGCACATACGTCATGTGGTGCTTAAATTTTAATCCGGGATATTGATCCTTTTCTAAAAATGTATTAATATCCGCAACACTGTACCCAACAATATCTACAGGAAAATTAGCGTCTTGTCTCATCATTCGGTATTTCACTCCGGTCTCATACATTTTGTTTAATGTATGTCTGGAAAGGCTAACTGATAACCAATCTGTAACTCCATAAATACCTCCAAGTTTTGTAGTGGCGTTATCAAGACCAAAAAAACTATCCAGACCATCTTTAACAGTGCCAAAACGATGAGAGACAACAAAATAGAACTCTTTTTTTGCAGGCATTTTTGTTGTCTGTAATGTTACCAGCTGTAAAGCTTTAAAAGTTGCTGTAGAATAACTTTCTTCTTCCTGAACTGTATCAAGACTGTTCAGTAAATCATCTTGCGAATATGTCATGGTAGCCAAAAAAAGGCAGACTGGGACTAAAAATTTCTTCATAAATTGATTAATTGTTTTGTTTATTAATAGTGCATTGATCTAATTTAACCTCTTGAAATAGTTCATCATAACCAATACATTTGCCTTTAACCGTTATCTTATTATTTATAAGTTCCTCTTTTATTTTTTGAGTGAACAAACAGAAAACAGCATTTTCAAGTATAATCACAGAATCTGTTTCCTTTGTTACCTTACCCGTTATTTCAATAGTTTTATTGAGATATAATGAATCTGCTTTTTCTGGATTTGATTTATAATCTTCTATCAGTTTTGTAGCTGCTACACTGAAATCCGGCATTTCTGATGCTATATTCCGTGCTTCCTTAAAGAGAAATCCGTAATAAAAATAAATGCCTGCTGAAGCCAATAATACTACGGACACAATTACAAATACTATTTTTTTTCTTTTCATAATTTATTCTTTTGACAGGGTTCAATAGTAAAACAGCTTTGATGCAGATTACCCTACCAAAGAATTGTTATTTTATAAAAAAAAATTAAGGGGAAGTACAGGTCTTTTTAAAACCCTTGTATAAAAAAATTAAAATAAAACTCTAAAACTCAGATTTGGAGTTCTTTGCAGAGCAAATGTTTCAACCTCCTCTATAGAATTTGTTAAAGAACTTATTCTATAATATTCGCTGATTTCATTTTTTCTGTTTAAGATATTTAAAATGGATATTCCTAATTTGTATTGAATTCCATTTGAAGTTTCCCACTTATAAGTTGAGGAAAAGTTAACCTGCGAAAAAATATGCAAATTGGTATTATTAGGCTTGTTATAAACCAGTACAGGATTTGAATCGTCAATTTGGGAGTTATCAGGAGAAGTTTTTGGTCTGCCCGATGTCCATTTTGTCCCCAAAGCAATTTTAAAATTGTTTTTCTCATAAATTCCTGCCCACGATGCGGTATGTATTACCTCAAAGTTGTTAGGAAAAATGGGATACTCGTAATTAAAAAAATGATAATTATTGTGATTATAAGTATAACTTAACCAAGTAAGAAAGTGATTCATTTTTTTTTGAACCAGCATTTCTGATCCCCAAACTTCATAATCGCCAGTTGTTTTAATAAACTCTAATTGATTTTGAAAACCCTGGCTCGATGTTGTAATTCCAGCCACTTTTTTATAAAAATTTTCTATATCAAACAACCAGTCATTTTTTTTGTAGAATAAATTCAGTGATATTTGCCTGCTTCTTTGTATTGGAATTGTGGTATTATTGGAGATAATCCAGCGTCTTTTTTCGATACCGAAATAATCTTTTTGCAAATCAATAATTTGTTGGGAATTTTGGCTTTTTAGTTCGCCCAACAGTTCTAAATTTAGACTTTTGTTGATTCCATAGTTAAGCTGTATACGCGGTTCAGGAATATATTTTTGGAACTTTTCAATATAATTCAATCGTATTCCGGCATTCAATATTATTCTCGAAAGTGTATCATTGTATTTGCCTTCCAAAATTAAGGCATGGGTTCTTAAAACATCTTTGGTTTTTCGATAAAAATCAGGATTGTTTACCTGCTCAAAATTGATAATACCTATTTCATTAAACTGATATCCGTCATTAAAGCTAAATTTAGAATTAATTGTATGATTGTTTTCCAAATTAATCCCATTATTCTTAACTGTATTTTCCTGATTAACGATCTGGTTTTCATTAGTAGTTTTCTGGGTACCCAAAAGTTTATACGAAGAGTTATAAATATTGATTTTAGTGATATTAAAGTTATTCCAGTTTCTCTTCCATGATAAATTTCCACCATAATTTTGTTGGCGCAGAACATTGTTTTCCGATTTGATTGTATTGTCCGAAGTCGCACTTTGAAAGACCTTTAGATTGTCTTGTATGGTTATTAAATCAAGTATTAGTTGATCTTTGAGCCCTATCTTTTGAGCGTATTTAAGAGTCGCATCATAGAACCCAAATTTTTTATCACTTTGATAATTGGTATTTTGGTTTTGGTTTTGAGAAAATTCCGTGATAGTGGTGTTTTGAAATACTTTATTAAAATATTCTTTATACGTTGGAGTCTCTGCAAAATCAGTGATGGATTTTCGTGCTGAAATTTCAATATAACTCTTTTTTGACAAATTGTATTTCGCATAAATATCGGCATTGATCATGTTGATTCCTGCACTAAAAGTATTTTTTTCTACTGTTCCAGGCGTAGAAGAAATAGCCACTACACTCGATACACTTTCTCCGTAAAAAGCTGAACTCCCGTTTTTACAGATAGAAATAGTGTGTGCCAAATTGGGATTAAAGACCGATATTAAACCAAAAAAATGCCCCGTTTGAAACATCCGTATCCCGTTCCATAAAAACAAATTTTGATCATGTGTACCGCCACGAACATTGATGCTCGACACACTTTCATCGATGCTGTTTACACCTGGGATTTGCTGCATCGTTTGCAAGGCATCGGCTTCGATAAGTCCTGGCAGAATACCAAATTTCTTGGGTTTAATTTCAAAAGAACCATCGTTGCTTTTAGAAATACCTGAAGCCAGAATAGGATTGGTTCTGATTTCTTCAAGTTCAGTAACTTCAGGTTCTAATATTATTTTGAGACAATTTTTAGAATCTGAATTACCTTTCACCATTTTTAGAGTTCTAAATCCGATGTGACTAATCGAAAAATTATTTCCAGAGCCTTTTTCAAATTCAAAATAACCGTTTGAATCTGTTGTAATCTGAGTGTTGTTTGCCAAATGAATATTAGCATCTTCAATAGGTTTTTCATCCGTATTTGAAAAAACGTATCCGCAGGTTATTTTGGATTCATTATCCTTTTTATAAATATTAATGAATTTATTTCCTAAATTTTCAAAAGACAAATTGGTTCTTTTGGCAAGATATTGCAGTTTTTGATCTAAAGAAAATGATTTTTTGGGAGGAATTAATTGGAGGCCTGCAACATTATCCTCAGTGTAATTAAAATTTACCTGATGCTGTTGCTCAATTTCAATTATGATGTTTTTTAAAGACATCACTTTTCCTTTGTCCTGAGCATAAAGGTTCAGGGCAAGAAAAAAAACATAAAACAAAAAATGAAATTGTTTGGGGCGCAACATTTATTTTTCGTCAAAAATTATTTTATTTTTTGATATTCTTTTAGCCTCTAAATGATAGGTTGTACTAATAATTTGCAAGGCTGCATCCAGGTCTTTAGTAGGTAATTTTCCTGTAAACAGGGAAGTTGTATCGTTTGTATTTAATTCGATCGTAATATTGTATTGTCTTTGAACTTCATCTAAAAGGGATTTAATATTTTCTTTATGAAAACATATTTGATTGTCCATCCACTCTGGTTTCAATGAATGTATTCTCATTTTAATTTGTTTTCCGTTTTCAAAACTAACGCTTTGTCCGTGTGTTAATAGAATTTGGGTGTTTGCATAATTTACCTTTACACGTCCTTCATAACACACCACATCAAATCTGTTTTTTCGGGCTTTAACGTTAAATTGAGTTCCTAAAACTGATACTTTTCCAAGACTGGTCAGTACTTCAAATCGTCTTCCTTTGGATACCCTGAAATAAGCTTCTCCTTTTAGTTCAAGGTGTCTCTCGTTATTCCAGTTCCACTTTTTATAGTTTATTTCAGAACCGGAGTTTAGTACCACTTCGGAATTATCAGGTAATGAAAAAGTTGTTTTTTCTCCAAAATTTGCTGTTTGCGTTTGGGGTACAAAAATTTTCAATGCAAAGGTAATTCCAAGGGCTAAAACAAAGACAGCAGCTGCTCGAAACACCCACTTTTTGTATAAAGGAACCACTTTTGGAGTCGCTTTTTTCTGCTTAAGAATGTTCGACAACATGGTGTTTTCATCCAAATCATCTACCTCCAAATGGTTTGTGTAATTTTTTATCTTCTGGTATTTTTCAAAATCGGGACTTGCCTTAAATTCAGCTAATTCATCTTCTGACAAATCATTATTAAGCCATTTTGCTAATAAGCGATCTTTTTTCATTATGCTAGTATTATATTATTAAACAACTGGAACTAAATTTACCCTACTTTTATATTTCAATTTCTTTACGTAAGCTTAATAAAGCCAAATGAATGCGTTTTTCTACTGCCTTTATGCTAATGTTTAATTCCAAGGCAATTTCGCTGTATTTTTTTCCATCAATTCGATGCATCAAAAAGGCAATACGTTGTTTTTCGTTCAGGTTTTCAATAGCTTTCAATAGTTTCGATTGAAATTGTTTTTCCTCCAGCAGATATTCCGGATTTTCATTTGTTTTATCTAAACCAGTAAAGTTTTTTTCATATTTCAAAACAACTTTCTGGTGTGCGATTTCGTTGAGACTGCTATTATTTGCAATCGTATAAATATATGATTTTGCTTTTTCTATTGGTACAGAACCACAGTTTTGCCAAAGTTTAATAAATGCTTCCTGTGCTAAATCTTCTGCCTGGTCTATATTGCCAAATTTGTAAAAAAGAAAATTTCGAAGTGCTTTTACCTGACTTTTAAAAAAATACGAAAAGATTATTTCGTCACAAGTGTTTGATTGGATTTTATTTGGCATTTAGATTTTTCAATTTGTATGTTACAAAAGTATTTGTTTTTAGTTTAAGTAGGGTAAAAGTAAAGCTGATTGTTTTATAGAAGTATTACATATTATTTTCTTGTGATAATTAGAGATACAAAAATGAAACCGAAACACTTGATGTCCAATTTATAAAAGAAACAGTTTCTTTTAATTTTATTACCTTTGTAAAAATATAAATATGTTCCCTTTAAACAAATATTTATCAATAGTGATTTTCTTGTTCTTCGTGTCCTGCCAAAGTGAAACAGAAGAACAAGGTTCTAATACACAAGGAACGGTCACAAATGTTTCTCCCCTTACTACCTATTTGCAAAGGGTCGCTATGGTTCGGACAGTGCAGGATAATATAATCGACGGGTCTAGTTATTGTACTGTAAAACTCCCTTATACCGTTACTGTTAATAATGTAAACATTTCAGTTAATACCACTGCAGATTATCAAAAAGTAATAGATAATATCAATGCATATACTACCGATGATGATATTGTAAAAATAGATTTTCCTGTAACAATGGTATACTACAATTACATCGAAAAATTTATTCCGGATGAAACTGATTTTAATTCCTTGATTGATTATTGGAATCTTTACCCGGATCTTTTATCCAAAATCAATGGACTAAACATCAATTATCCTATAACAATTACTATCTATAACAGCGCCAACCAAATAGCAAGTTCTGTATCGATTATAAGTGATCAGGCCTTTTTTAATTTTATAAAAAATTTAAATGACAGTCAGTATATTTCTTTAAAATATCCTATTTCTGTATCGGATTACAATTATCAAACAACATCAATAACAAATAATTTAGATTTCGAAAATGCTATCAAATATGCTATTGATAACTGTCCGGAAAATAACATTGTATCACTTGATTTTGTAGAAACAATAACAAAAGGTTCCTGGGTAATACCTTATTTTTTTGATGATTCAAATAAAACCTCCTCTTATAGTGGCTATTCATTTGTCTTTAAAAGTGACAAATCGGTAGTAGCAACTAAAGGAATGATTTCAGAAACGGGTCAATGGGAAAGTACAATACAAAATAACGTTAGAGAATTAAAAGTAGCTTTCAGTACAGAATTACTAAGTAAATTGAATAATGACTGGAAGTTGTTTGAATTTAATAATTCGCAAATACGATTACGCAATGTAAGTAATAATAGTACTAATTATCTTTATTTTGAAAAGAATAAAATCTGATACAAGCAAACAATGGCTTGGTCCCAGGATTTAGAATTGATCCACAAAAACAAGTTAAACAACTATAATTCAAAAATATAAAAATAAAAAACCGATCAATATATAAAAATACATTTGATCGGTTTTGTAAACCCTTTGGTACAAAATCAGAATTATTAGCCACAAATTACACGAATTAGCACTAATTAATTTGTATAGTTTGTGGCTAATATTTTTTTAGAAGCTAGAGCAAAATCTACTAAAGTACATAGCTGTAACTATACTGGGACCAATAAAATTTCATATGATTAAATTATATAATTGTTTTGTCCTAAAATTGCCTGTCGTTTTGATTTATAAATCCCAGAGTTACTTTACGTCATTTCTTTTTGAACGATTTTTTAATTTTATTTACAAAATGAAGTTTTAATTCATAATTGCACTTCACTTTTCTTTCTATAAAAAAATGCCCTAAAAATAGTGTCTATTTTTGAGGGCATTATTTTTTTAAATATTAAAAAGTTCTTATTGCATTGAAACAATCACAAATTCACTTCTTCTGTTTAATTGATGTTCAGCTTCTGTACAAGTAACATTATCGGTACATTTATTTACCAGTTGACTTTCTCCGTATCCTTTACCTGTTATTCTGGAAACCGAAATTCCCTTTTTCACAAACCATTCAATTGTTGCTTTGGCTCTTTTGTTAGACAAAACTATATTGTATTTTTCAGTTTGTCTACTATCAGTATGAGAACGAATATCTATTTTCATTTTAGGATACTGCTTCAGTACAGCCAAAACTTTCTCTAACTCAAAAGCAGCATCATTGCGAATAAATGATTTATCCAAATCAAAATAAATAATAGGAATATCAAGGGT
>NZ_JAVDWQ010000017.1:0-135601 GCF_031457575.1 Flavobacterium piscis
AGAAAAAATAGTTTATAAATCGTTTAACAAAAATCAATTGCGGTTATCTTTCGAGTAACGCGATACCTCGAGGCTCTGCCTCGGGGTAATTCATTTACTCCAGTAAATATAACGCTTTCAATTCCAATAATTATGTTTATTGATTTATTTAAGTAGTTTCAAAAATTTGCTAATTTCTGTAAAAGAAATTAGCAAACCAGTATTTACAACAGCTCACAGGTTTAGATAAAAGCGTGGTACAATTTTGAACAAAATAAAACAAAATAAATGCAAAGAAAGATGCTATTCTGCCTACAAATTTGGTCATTTTTAAAGATATTAAGCAGATTTAAGAGGATTTAAGCGTCGTTATTTGCCCCCAAAATGACCCAAAACCTATTTTTTAGATTTGAGGTACAATTATGGTACAAATATGACAGAAATGGATAAAAAAATAGCTATTTTTAAAGTTTTATCTTACAATAAAGAGTAATTTTTGGATTAAAAAAGTAAGATTTTTCTTATTTATTTGCCAATACAGAAATTAGCAAAGATATTCCCTAACAATTCATCATTAGAAACCTGACCAGTAATAAGCCCAAATTGATATAAAGCTTCACGTATATCAAGCGCAATTAAATCACTTGAAAGATTAGTTTCTAAACCAAATTTTACTTTTTGTATTTCATCTAAAGCTTTTAATAAAGAGTCGTAATGCCTTGTATTGGTTACAATGGTTTCATTATTTCTTAATGCTCCTGTATTTACAAAAGAAAGTAACTGATTCTTTAATTCTTCGACACCAATGTTTTCTTTTGCACTCAAAAAAATTTGTTTCAAGTTTAAAGTTTCAAGTTGTTTTTGGATCGCTTGAAGCTCTTGGTCGCTTAGTTGGTCTATTTTATTACAGACAATTAAAATCTCTTTTAAAGGATATTTGTTTTTTATTTTTTCAATTTCAACGATGAAGGATTCACTTGAAACCTGAAACTTGAAACTATCCATCAAATAGATTACGAGTTGTGCTTGCTCTATTTTTTCAAAAGTTTTCTTAATTCCGATACTTTCTACTACATCTTTGGTTTCACGAATTCCAGCTGTATCAATAAATCGGAAACCAATTCCACCAATCACTAATTCATCTTCAATTGTATCACGAGTCGTTCCCGCAATGTCTGAAACAATAGCACGTTCTTCGTTTAATAAGGCATTTAGCAAAGTCGATTTTCCAACATTCGGTTCACCAACAATGGCAACCGGAATTCCGTTTTTAATCACATTTCCAACAGCAAAAGAATCGATCAGGCGTTTTAAGACAAATTCAATTCGGTTTAATAATTCATGAAATTGAGTTCTGTCAGCAAACTCTACGTCTTCTTCAGCAAAATCCAATTCTAATTCAATTAAGGATGCAAAATTCAAAAGTTCTTCTCTTAATTTTGCAATTTCATTACTAAAACCACCTCTCATTTGCTGCATGGCAATTTGGTGTGAGGCTTCATTATCAGATGAAATTAAATCGGCAACCGCTTCTGCCTGTGATAAATCCAGTTTTCCGTTCAGGAAAGCTCTTAAGGTAAATTCACCCGCATCAGCCATTCTGCAGCCTTTTCTCAATAATAACTGAATAATTTGTTGTTGAATGTAAGTTGATCCGTGGCATGAAATTTCTATAGTATTTTCACCGGTATAAGAGTTGGGGCCTTTAAAAACAGAAACGAGTACTTCATCAAGTGTTTTTGAATCATCGACAATATGACCCAAATGCAAGGTGTGTGTTTTTTGCCTCGTTAAGTCTTTGTTTTTGATGGATTTAAAAACCGAATTTCCGATAGCAATAGCTTCAGAACCGGAAATTCGAATGATGGCAATTGCTCCGGCTCCGGAGGGAGTGGCCAATGCAACTATAGAATCTTGATTTATCATACAGCAAAGGTATAAAAAAAGCCTTGAATCTGCGAGCCGAATGGATTTCTCAAAACAGACTTTCAAAAGAATTTTATTAGTCCCAGATATAGTTTAAAACGGTGTACTTTAGTGGATTTTGCTTTAGCTTCTAAAAAAATAGTTGCGACAAATTACACCGATTAATTAGTGCTAATTCGTGTAATTTGTGGCTAATAAATAGTGTTACAACCTTGCTGACTTTCTGTCTGCCAACCAAATCTACGGACTTCCAGTTCATAGGAGTGGTTTAGTTTACTTTAAGAAATAGTTAAGTGTTAAATAACTGATAATTATCAGGTTGTTTTGTTTGTAGAATGAGTAAATTTGAGAGAACAACCTATTTAATTCGAATCAAAATGAAAAAGATATTATTCCCAACTGATTTTTCTGAAGCCGCTACAAATGCATTTGTCCATGCTTTAGAATTTGCTAAAATTGTAAATGCAGAACTTATTTTGCTTCATACTTTTGAAATTCCCGTTTATGACAGCCAATTTTTTCCTGAAAATTATGCAGCCATTTACAGCTCTATTGAATTAGCTAAATTTGAAATGTTTAAAGATGAAATTCCAAAATTGCGAACTATCGCAGCGGAACGAAAACTAGATGACATTGTAATTAAACACCGCCTCATGGATGGTGATTTAATTTATAATTTAAAAAATGCGGTAGAAGAAGATAAAGTTGATTTTGTGATTATGGGTACGAACGGCGTTTCTGACTGGACTACTTTTTTTGTAGGTTCTAATACCAGTTCTGTAATTTCAGGAGTAGATGTTCCTGTTTTATGTGTGCCAATTAATGCCAAATTTAAAAAAATAAAAACAATTGGATTTACAACCCGATACCGTGAAAAAGACAAAAAAGAACTCCGTAAAGTATTAGAAATAGCAAAAAAAACAAATGCGAAAGTTCGTAGTTTGTATGTAAAGACAAGCTATTCAGATGTGTCTTCAGAAACTATTAAAGAATGGGAAAGGGATTTTGCTAACGATAATGTCGAATTTTCAGTATTGCCAAGTGACGAAGTAAAAGAAACCATACTTGATTTTATACTTTATAAAGACATTGATATTTTGACCACTATTACACACAAAAGATCCTTTCTTGAAGATATTTTTGATTCTAGTTTCAGTACTAAAATAACGAAAGAAGTCTCAGTTCCGGTTTTAGTAATGCATGACAACTAAAATTCGCATGAAATAGTAAACTTGGAAGTGTAAAACTTATATTTGTATTTCATTAAATTTAAAGAATGGAAGCATATAAAAGCAAAGTAGAACACTATACCAAAGTTTTTCAAAAAATCAATAAAAGATACAATAGCATTAGTATTTTACGTCTCTTAAGTGCTTTTCTCTTTTTGTTTTTATTATTTAATTACATTAAAACAAATGAAATAGGATTCTTAGCTTCTGCTTTCTTATCTTTTGTTGGTTTTATTTTTTTAATGAGGATTCATTCCCGTTTGTCTTTTAAAAAACAACTTACTTCTGCACTTTTAAAAATTAATGAAAATGAAATTTCTTTTCTAAAAAGAGAAAAATTCCCTTTTGGGAATGGAATAGAATTTAATGATTTTCATCACCCTTATGCGTATGATTTAGATATTTTCGGAGATTATTCCTTATTCCAAAATCTAAACAGAACAGCTACTTTTATCGGTAAAAAAACACTCGCCAATCAATTATTGACATTGAATACGAATGAAAGCATTATTGAAAATCAGCAGGCTATAAACGAACTAAAATATAAAATAGACTGGCGACAGGAATTTCTGGCATTGGCTACTGTCAGTTATGACACTAAGGATTCTTATACAACGTTAATGTATTGGAATTCATGTAAAAATGATACTTTACCTAAAGTTATTGTGGCATTGTCATATATACTTCCTACCTTGTTTATTGGATTTTTAACAGCTTACTTTATTACTTCAAAAACTATTTTACTTAACTATTTAACGTATGTTTTTATAGCTAATTTGATTGTTTTAGGCAGGACTTTAAAACGCATTCAGGCTGAAATAGCAAAAGCAGATAATATAGATAAGATAATAAAGCAATATAGTTTATTGGTGCAAAAAATTGAAACTGAAACTTTTCAATCTAAAAAATTAATTGATTTACAAAAGCAGTTATTATTTAAAAATGCTAAAGCAAGTATTCACCTGAAACAGTTGTCCGAATTGTTTTCAAGGATGGATACGATTGGCAATCTTGTAACTGCATTTTTATTTAATGGCACATTTTTATTTAATATTCATGTATTAAAAGCACTTTTGAAATGGAAAGAAGATTATTCCTCAGAGCTTGAAAGGTGGATTGGAGTTATTGGTGAATTGGAAACTTTAAATAGTCTGGCAAATTTAGCTTACAATAATCCTGATTTTGTTTTTCCTGAAATTAATTCAGAATTTAAAATTGACTTTAAAAATTTAAGCCATCCTTTGTTGAATCCGGAAACCAGAGTAGGGAATGACACTCATTTTTATCCGGAATCTTTCATGATATTAACGGGATCAAACATGTCAGGGAAAAGTACTTTTTTAAGAAGCCTTGGAATTAATATGGTTTTGGGAGGAATGGGCTCTGTAGTTTGTGCCTCAAAAGCGACAATGCACCCTTTGCCTGTTTTGGTGTCAATGCGTCTGTCTGATTCTTTATCGGATAGTGAATCTTATTTTTTTGCTGAAATAAAGCGATTGAAACAAATTATGGATGCTCTTGAAGAAAAACCCGCTTTTGTTTTGTTAGATGAAATTTTGCGGGGAACCAATTCTGATGATAAAAGAAACGGAACAATTGAAGTAGTGAAAAAAATTATAGCTAAAAACGCAATTGGCGCCATAGCAACACACGATATCGAGGTTTGTTTAACAACAAATGAATATCCTGAAATTCTGACGAACCAATGTTTTGAAGTTGAAATTAAAAATAATGATTTACATTTTGATTATAAACTTCGTAACGGAATTTGTAAAAATAAGAGCGCTACTTTTTTAATGCAGAAAATGGGAGTTATATAAATAATCCCCATTTTAATTTAGTCCTATAAATTTTAGTGCTTTTTTATTATGTTGTAAAATAAGGGGATAAGAGGTCTTCAAAATTATAGAATCCCTTTTCTTTATCTTTTAAGTTTTCAGCAACAAATATAACTCCATTACCAAAAGCTTCCCTTGAAATGGATTCATGTATCAGTCTTACTGTTTGATACGGAAATCCAAAAATAACTTCGTGCTTGCCTACAATACCACCGGCTCTGACAGAATTGATGTTGTCTTTTTCAACATCTAATGCTTCGGCAATTTTTATGGCTGTCCCAGATGTGCCTTCCTTCATTTTAAAATGCTCTTCGTTAATTTCAATATCAACCCAAGGGGCTATTTTTTTTAAAAGTTTGGCAGCAAATAGTAAATAATTTACACCTAAAGTAATATTAGGAGACCAAAATACAGTAGTTTGATTTGCTAATTTCTTTAGTAATTTTAGTTCTTTTTCTTTGTAATGTGATATCGCAGAAATGATTTTAATTTTATTTTTGGCAGCTGTTTCACCATAGGTATAAATTCCCTGACTGGACGAAAAATCAATAATTACATCTACAGGATGTTTATCTAACAAATCATCTATATTTGTTTTAGAACTAGAGTAGATAAGACCAGGTTCTTCTGAAGCAATTCCAAAAAATTCAGGTACAGATCTTTGTTCTAAAACTGTACTTTGTCTTAAAACCCATTCTAAACTAAAACCTTTATTTTCAAGTAGTGTAGAAGCTACTGATTTACCTGTCTTTCCAAATCCGATTAATCCTATTTTCATATTACTTTTTTTAATGATTATTAACTCGTTACCGGAACTGAAATTTAGTATTATATATCAAATTCAAAATTTAAGCACTAATTTCAAGTAAATAAATATTGACTTAACGTAAATATAGAATAAATGAAGTAGAATTACTAATTCTAAAAGTTATAAATACGATTGAAACTTTTGTCTTAATTAAGAGTAATATTGTAAAAATAGATTTCTATATAAGTTTATAAAAACAAAAAACTTTTTCTGCTTTTCAAAAAGGAAAGAGGCAGAAAAAGTTTTTTTGAAGATATAAAAAAACAATTTGGTTTTTTATAAGTTTGCTTTTATGCTTTCTATAGTAGCTTCATATTCTGTATCAGATAAATAAGCTTTTTGAGGATTCATTTCAAAAACACTTCCAAATCCGTATCCACCTTCATATTTTGGAACAATGTGCATGTGTAAATGAGATAGTGTGTCACTAAACGCACCGTAATTAATTTTGGTTGGATGGAATGCTTTTGTTATAGCTTTACCAACAGTAGCAACATCCTCCATAAATAAATTACGTTGTTCCTCACTTAATTCATAAAGTTCAACAGCATGATTGTTGTAAACTACATTGCAGCGTCCTGTATAGGATTGCTCTTTAAACAGAAAAAGTTGAGATACTTTTAAATCTCCAATTTTTATCATTAATTGTTGTAAAGTGTCATTGTTTTGACAATAAAGACATTCTGAAACTGGACTAGGCATATTTTAATTAATAAGATTTTTAATAATTGAAAGTTCTGTTGGCAAAAATACTTTTTATTTTAAAAAGAAATACTTTTTCTGCTTTTCAAAAAGGAAAGAGGCAGAAAAAGTTTTTTTTAATTGTAGGTAATCGAATGTAAATAAATTATAACTTATACCGCAAGCTCACCATTAGCTAACGTGGCGCTATTGGATTAACACTATAATTTTCATGAATGCATAATTCAACTCATCTGTAATGTTTGATGTTTTACCTAAAATTGATATTTTTTCCAGGTCTATCCAGCCGATATATCAACCGTAGTGTAACCTTTTAAAGGAATTTCTCTATCCCATATTAGAATCATATTAACTGTTCCATCCGCCAATTCTATCTCCAATATAATTACCGATTGCTTCAGTAGAGATACCTTTTAATATAAAGTGCAGAAGAAACTTAAATTAGCAGTATTTGAGCTTCGTATTGATCAATAATAGAAGGTTTTATAGGCTGCAAATCTACAGTTGTACTGTATTTGGAGTGAAAGAGTTAGAGTAATTTCCAAATAAAAAACATCTTTTGTCCGGAACTTAATCCAGCTGAAAAAATGTGGGGAAAATACAAAAGAGAGTTTTCTAATAAGTTTTATAATTTATTAGAAGATGTTGAAGATTTTATTTTTAATATAGTAAAAAAGAGGCAATGAGTATCTGTGGGTATGTCTATGTGTTTTTAGATAAAATTGAACTTTGAAATAATTGTATTTGGTATTATTTTGAAGCAAAAAAAAGCCTTGTACTACTAGAACAAGGCTTAAAATGATAAATATAAAATGCTGTCAGAAATAACGGAGAACTACTTTACAGCAATTAAATAAGTTCCCATTTTCCATATTTCGTCATATTTTTTTCCGTTGTGTTCTCCTGAAGTTTTTTCAGTATGAGCAAATTCAACCATATAATTTCCAGACCAGATTGGTGTAAAAGATATTTCTCCTTTATCGTTTGTCCATAATTCTTTTTCCCAGCCATTAGGTGCAATAACTTTTACTTTTTGCTCTTTTGCAGCTGCACCTTCATATAATGCAAATACATTTATTTTTACATCTTTTTTAGCTATATCTGCATTTTCACTAAACACTCCAATTACATTATTATTAGCAGTTGCATAGTTGCCGGTTTTTTTGTTTCCTACCACAACTGTAGCACTTGAGTTGTAATCTAAAACCATAGTCCCGTAAACATCTTTTACTTTATGGTGCATTACTACAGTATAAACCCCATCTTCATCCGGTGTGAAAAAAGCCTGATATTTATCTTCCAAAGCTTTTGTCGATAACTTAGTTTCTTTCTTTGAAGGAGAAATCAATACCAACGTAAAGTCTTTTAAATCTGAAAACCATTTTTCTGATTTGGTAATATCATTATCTGAAAATTCTCCAAAGTAAACAGAAATTTCCTGCGCTTTTCCTTTTGTGCCCGTAGCTTTGGTTTCAATCCAAAGGGCATGAGCAAATAATGATGGTGTTGCAACTAATAGTAAAAATACCAGTATTATTTTTTTTAATATATTTGATTTCATAGGTCCGATGTATTATAAGTTATAAATTAAATTTCTACAAACTTAAGTCTTATTTAGAATAATTAAAAATAATTTAAAGATTCTTTTTTAATTTACTGACTTCTAATGAATTGATTTTTGTTTCCTATTATTAGACCTAATTACTTCTGTCATGATTAGTTTTTAGAATTTGTAGCTAAAACTGGCCACAACATTTCTTGGCTTTTGGGGATTTACCGTTGACCATCCACCATTAAAATATTCTTTATTAGCGACGTTATTAATGTTTAGTGCTACTCTGAATTTGTTTGTACCATAAAAAGCAGAACCATTTATCACAGTGTAGGATGGTATTTCAAATTTTCCGGTTAACTCACTATTTAGGATTGCATTATTACTTGCATAATTTCCTCCAAATCCTAAACCAAACCCTTTAAGAGTTCCATAATCGAATTTGTATGTTGCCCAAAGGTTTACTAAATTTTCAGGTCCTGACCACATTGGTCTTTTTCCTTCTTCTAACCAAATATTATCTGTATCTCCTTTTTTTATTCTACTGTCATTATAGCTGTATCCTGCAATAATGCTTACACCTTTTGCAGGAGTTGCATTCAGATCAAATTCAAAACCTTTGCTTTGTACCTTACCACCCTGAACACTGTAATTAAGATTGCTTGTAACCAAATTGGCAACGTTGATATCATAATAACTTACAGTTGCATTTAATTTATCATTCAGTAAATTTGCTTTGATTCCAAATTCTAACTGATTGGCATGTTCCGGTTCAAATGTTTGAATTCCTGTTGAGTTACCATTAGAATCTCTTCCTTCGCCAGGAGAAATGTTTCTAAAGCCATTCATATAATTAGCAAATATGGCTAATTTGTCTTCTATGGGCTGATATAATAATCCAAATTTTGGAGATAATGCCGTTTGGTCATAATCATCTTCATTTGTTGTAACATCACCTTTAGTGTCAAAGTAATCTACACGTAAACTTGCCATTGCAAGTAATTGAGGTGTAATGTTGATTACATCCGAAGCATAAGTACTATAGGTGTTATCTCTTGAATTATAGTCACTATTTCCGGTAGCTGAAAGTAATTGGTCAACTGATGACCGGGTCAAATAATTTGGATTATTTTCGTCATATTGCCTAATTTCTCCCTGAGGCGTAACATTATAAACGCCTGTCCATCCTGTTCCTCCGTACATTACATCTTTTTGAAAATAGTCAAGACCTATTACAATTCGATTGCGCATATTTCCAATTTTGAAATCTCCAATAAAATTCTGCTGAATATCAATTGTTTTGGTTCTCGAATTCTCCTTGGTAATATAAATTGCAAAATCTCCCTGGTCATCTTCCTGATCATAAACATATGCGTAATAACCATTAGATTTTGTAGCTCCTTTTGATACTGCTGTTTGCGATGTCCATTGATCAGATATTTTATAATATATTTGACCCTGAAGATTGTATTTAGGGTTTTTTATGGATAATTCATCGCTGGTAAAGGAGAGATTCGTATTATAATTTAACTCTTTCATATTAGCGAATTGTAATGGCTTATCTCTTCCCAAAAATAACATTGGAGGCGTCGTTTTTTCTTCCTGCATAAATTCGGTGTTAATTAAGAAAGACAACTTATCATTTACTTTATAGGATAGGGAAGGAGCTATGAAATAAGACGTACGGAAACCTGCATCCTGAAAACTATTTTCTGTCTGAAAGGCTGAATTAATTCTTATGGAAACATTTTCAGATTCATCTAAAGAGGTATTCACATCTACAGTAGCGCGGTTAAGACCAAAACTTCCGGCAAGATAGGATACTTCTGCACCAAAACCCGAATATGGTTTTTTTGTTACCGTGTTAATAAGTCCACCATAACATATTAAACTGCTTCCAAATAAAGTTCCTGATGGGCCTTTTATAACTTCAACCCTTTCAATATTTGCAGGATCTAAACTACCGTTTGTTAATCCTGGTAATCCATTTACAATATTGGCCTGAGCTTCAAAACCACGTAAAGTATAATAAGATCCTCCATCGCCGCCACGACCAGTCGATTCCCATAATTTTTGAATACCCGGCACATTTTTTAAGGCGTCATCGAAATTGGTCACGGCTTGTTCTTTGAAAAGATCTGATGAAATTACATTATAAACCTGAGGGTTTTCTATATTTTTCAGTGGCATTTTGGAAACATAGGCACTTTGTTTCGGGAAATTTTTTGCCTTGTTATTGGTAATGATTACTTCCTTCAGTTCTTTATCAGACACCTTTAGTCGTACATTTAGTGTACTGGTTTTGCCATCTGAAACAATTACTTCCTGTTCTGTAGTTTCATAACCGGTTAATGAAATTTGCAATGTGTAGGTATTGGCTTTTACATGATTAAATTCAAAACTCCCCACTTCATCAGTAATTGTGGTGTATTTTGAGTTTTTTAGAATCACATTTACTGCCGTTGCCATTTCGCCATCTGAAGTGGTTATAATTCCTTTTATTTTTCCAGAATTTTGTTGGGCAAGAACATTAATAGTTGACGTTAGAAATAAACAAATTGTAAAAATAAAAACGAGAAATCGTTGATTAGAATAGTTCATGGTTTAGTCAGTAAATATGGTTATTTGGAGTGGTTAAAAATTATGTAAATGTAAAAATTTACTTTAAAGAAAGCCCTTAAATGAATTCAATTTGTTTTTCTTTTCAATAAATTGATGCAATTGGTAATCCCTTTTAAGTTTTTATTAAAGTGCAGGTTTCGTTTAATTTGGTTTTTAAAAACCTTAATTTTGCAAACCAATTCAAATTGTAACTGCTTAAATGATTATTCCCTTCTTAAAAAAAATACAGAATACACCTAAAGGATTTAGAGTAGCAAATACTGTATTTTTTTTCGTTTCAGGTTTTGGATATTCTTCCTGGGCGTCCAGAATTCCGGATATCAAAACACAATTGAATTTAACCGAAGCTCAATTCGGGGCAGTCTTATTTGCTTTCCCAATTGGATTAATGTTTACCATGCCGGTTACAGGAAAATTATTAAATAAATACAGCAGTAGATTTTGTATGGTTTTGGGAGCTGTTATGTTTAATATTATGCTGGCATTACCCGGTTTTTCTGCTTTTGTATGGCAGTTGATTATTATACTTTTGATGTTTGGTGCATCAAGAAATATTTTTAATTTATCGATTAATGCCCAGTCGCTTGAAGTTCAGAAGTTGTATCCAAAATCAATCATGACCCGATTTCATGCCGTGTGGAGTCTGGCAGGATTTGCCGGGGCAGGTTTAGGATATGTAATGGTAACGCAACATATAGCGCCGTCTTATCATTTACTTGGAATAAGTGTGGCCATGATGGCGGTTACGGCTTGTTTTTATCCAATGGCGATACTTACCGAACCTATACCGCAGGAGAAAAAGAAATTCCTGACATTACCCGATAAAAACATGGTTAAGTTTGCCATGATTTGTTTTGTTTCTATGGCCTGTGAAAACACAATGTACGACTGGAGCGGAATTTACTTTCAAAATATATTGCACGCTTCGCCAAAATTAACCACAGCAGCATTTGTGTTTTTTATGACAGCCGTAACTTTAGGACGCTTTTTAGGGGATTATGCCGTAATGAAATTTGGAGTTAAACAAATCCTTTTTTACAGCGGAATTTTAATTACTATTGGATTTTTTGTTTGTTTTATACTGCCGTATGTGTATCCAACTATTTTTGGTTATGTTTTAATTGGAGTAGGCGTTTCCTGTGTTGTTCCCTTGGTTTTCAGCATAGCCGGAAGATCGACAAAATTAAGCAATGGCACAGCTTTGACTTCTATTTCGACTATTGGTTATCTGGGTTTTTTGTTGGTTCCGCCAATGGTGGGGTTTATCTCAGAATTTCTAAGTATGAAATGGGCCTTTTTGGTCATGTCACTATTAGGAATACTTATGATTATGATGGTGAATAAGATTGGGGCGGAGGAGTAGGTTTATTATTTTTATTTTTAGAAAGAAATATTAATGCAAAGAAATTATTAGCAACAACAAAAAATTTCAGGATACCTATTTCTTAACCAAAATAAACCTCTCCGTAGTCAATTTTCCTTGCAGTTTTCCTGAAATCTCAGCTGTCAAAGTATTATTAGCACCTTTTGTATACGTGATTTTTTGGGGATAATCGTGTTGTGGATTTTCGAAAATCAACTTGTTTTCGGTTTCACTGGTCGAAGGAAAATCTACAGGCTTGTCATTATTTTGACCTTTTACGGTTGCTTTGTAAGTTAATGTTTCTCCTTTTTGTGCCAGAATAATACTTTCAAAATGCAAAGTATCTTTTCCTTTTATAAAGTAGGAGGTTGCACTAAATGTACTGTCATTTAGTTTTTGCCAGTTTTCTGTCAGAACACCATCTGGTGAAGTGTTTTGCCAGTTTCCGATAAGCCAGTCGGCTGCTTTTATTTTATCTTTTTCAGCAGTTTCTTTTTTCTGACAAGAGACAGCTATTAAAATAAGTGCTAAAAGAGTAATTTTCTGAAACATATTCTATATGTATTTGATGTTAAATGGAAGTACTAAAGTATGAAAAAAAAGTTTGCCACGAATTGCACAAATTTACACGAATTAATTACTGAATTTGAAATACGAAAAACTTACCACCGATCAAAGGATTAAAATGATTTAGATAGCTACTTTACAGTTTTAGATTAACAAATAAATTAGCGAAAATTTGTGAATTGCTTCGCTTATTCGCTATCGCTCGGCGTAGCGAAAATCGAAGTAAAATAAATCTATGCCAATCATTTTAATCTGTAGCAAAAAACTTTAAACACTTTCCGTTAAAATAGCATAAACCAATTCTTTTGTTGGTTTTAGATCTTTTAATTTAGCTCTGACATCATCAAAAGTAACTTTAAAATCACAGCCCGATTTGTATTCAGTACAGCCATAAGCGGTTTTTCCTTTCAGAATTGTTCCTTTTTTACATTTCGGACATGTTATTGCATCTGCTATTGTATCTGAATTTGCTTTTTGGGCTGTTTTCTTTGTTTCTAATTTAAGTTGGAAGCCTTCTTCAAAACGAATTAAACCTTCTACAGTTCCGGAATCCGTTTTAAAGTCTTTTAAATTAACTGTCGAACCTTTTTGAAGCAATCGTAAATACTGGTTTTCTGTAATCTTTTTATCTGCAAAAACATAAGGCAATACAAAATCGCAACCCGATTTATATTCGCTGCATCCGTAAGCCGATTTACCTTTGATCAGATTCCCTTTTTTACATTTGGGACATACTTCTGCCAAAATTCCGGCAGCTTTCTTTTTCTCAATTTTTACCGCTTCTTTTTGAACATTCCCTGCATGCGAAATATTGGCATGTCTGGTTTCACTTCTTACTTCAAACACCAAAGCTTCTACCATTCGTTTCATGTTTTTTATAAACGCTCCGGCGGTAAACGCTCCTTTTTCAATATCTTTCAGCTGTTTTTCCCAGGAACCAGTCAATTCAGCTGACTTTATTAATTCATTCTGAATCGTATCGATAAGCTGAATGCCAGTTGGCGTTGGCAAAACCTGTTTTTTGTTCCGAATAATGTATTGACGTTTAAAAAGTGTTTCAATAATATTCGCCCGCGTTGACGGACGGCCGATTCCATTTTCTTTCATCAATTCGCGTAAATCTTCATCATCAACTTGTTTCCCTGCAGTTTCCATAGCCCGAAGTAAAGTCGCTTCTGTAAACTGATTCGGCGGTTTGGTTTCTTTTTCTAAAAATGAAGGTTCGTGTGGCCCTTTTTCTCCCACCACAAAACTGGGCAATATATCTGCCTCTTTTTCCCTGACATTCGGGTCTTCAAAAACAACACGAAATCCTTTTTTCAAAATCTCTTTTCCGGTAGTTTTAAACATTACATCGGCTGCTTTTCCTATTACTGTTGTATTGGCAACCAAACAATCATCGTAAAATACGGCAATAAAGCGTTTTACAATAATATCATACACTTGCTGCTGATTGTATGGCAAATTGCTTTCTATTCCCGTTGGAATAATAGCGTGGTGATCCGTAACTTTCTTATCGTTGAAAACTTTAGAGGATTTTTTAATCTTCTTTTCTAAAATTGGCTGGGTCAGTTCGGCATATTTGGTTAATTTTTGCAGAATCCCCGGTACTTTTGGATAAATATCATTGGGTAAAAAAGTAGTATCTACTCTTGGATACGTAACTACTTTTTGTTCGTACAAGGTTTGTACAATTTTGAGCGTTTCATCTGCCGAAAATCCAAACTTGGTATTGCAATAGACTTGTAAACCTGTTAAGTCAAACAGTTTTGGGGCGAACTCATTTCCGTTCTTCTTTTCAACAGAAACAATTTCAAACTCGCTTTCTTTGACTTTATTGGCTAAAATTTCTCCATCCTCCTTTTTCAGAAAGCGGCCTTCTTCATAACTAAAAAGTGTTTCCCGGTATAAAGTCTGTAATTCCCAATAGGGTTGGGGCTTGAAATTTTCAATTTCCTTAAAACGGTCCACAACCATCGCTAAGGTCGGAGTTTGTACTCGACCGATAGACAAGACTTGCTTGTAGCCACCATGTTTTACAGTATACAAACGTGTAGCATTCATGCCGAGTAGCCAGTCGCCAATCGCTCTTGAAAATCCGGCGTAGAATAAATTATCGTAATTAACAGAAGGTTTTAAGTTTTCAAAACCTTCTTTTATAGCTTCTGTTGTCAAAGACGAAATCCACAACCGCTGCACTTCGCCTTTGTAGTTGGCTTCGTTCATTACCCAGCGTTGAATCAGTTCTCCTTCCTGCCCGGCATCCCCGCAGTTGATAACCAATTCGGCTTTGTCGAATAAACTTTTTATGATTTTGAATTGCTTTTCAATACCCGAATTCTGGACGACTTTGGTTTCAAATTTTTCAGGAAGCATGGGCAGGTTGTTCAAATCCCAGCTTTTCCAATGTGGTTTGTAATCGTTGGGTTCTTTTAAGGTGCATAAATGCCCAAAAGTGTAGGTCACGGCATAACCATTGCCCTCGTAATAGCCATCGTACTTGGTATTGGCTCCCAAAACGGATGCGATTTCTCGTGCGACACTTGGTTTTTCGGCAATACAGACCTTCATTTTTTACTTTTGATTTGAAGGTGCAAATTAGGAATTTAGAAATTGGTATTGAAATGAAATTTTGTGGAGTTGTAAACGGGGTTTATTAAGTGAGAGGTATTTTTAAATATAAATATATTTCACACAGTTATTTATATCGAAACACCTTTGTCAGATTCTGACAAAATTAATTAATCGTTCACTATTTTCTTTGTCTGCTTCTCTAATTGATTTTATATATTCCGCTCGTGTTTCGTTAGCCTTTACCATATTTGAATGATTCCAGGTGAAAATAGTTTTTCCAAAAGCAGATTCAATTATTATGTCAGCCATTAACTTAGCTTTATGGTATTAAAAAATAACAAGATATTACTTCTAAATAATCTTTTTTAAAAGATTAAAAGAATTATATTCGCTCTTCCTAATTAACCATAACCAACTATAAAATGAATATAAAACAAGCTACTACTATAGACGAGGTCATTCAATTATTGGATGAAATAATAGAAATATCTAAAATAGAACAAAGTGCAATAGGTTTGTTTACTATGCTGTACCGTGAAGTTACACTAAAAATAAAAGAGGGGATCAACAATGGTTCTTTTCAAAATGGTGAGCGAATGGAAAAGCTCGATGTCATTTTTGCCAATAGGTATTTAAAGGCGTATTACCAATATAAAGCCAAAGAAAAACCATCCGAATGTTGGGAATTTTCCTTTCAACAGGCAGAAACCTTTTGGCCAATAGTTGTTCAGCATTTACTGCTCGGAATTAATGCCCATGTAAATCTCGATTTAGGAATAGCTTCAGCCGAAGTCAGTACAATAGAAAATATCGAAGATTTAAAATCTGATTTTGACCAAATAAACGCTATCCTTAGCAGCCTGGTAGAACATGTTGAAAAATGCTTAATCAAAATTTGGCCAACACTCACGATTATACTCAAATTATCAGGCAAAATAGACAACTTCTTTATTGACTTTAGCATGAAAACAGCCAGAGATGGTGCCTGGAAATTTGCTAATGAATTTGTAGCGATTCCAGAAAATCAAAGGGAAGCCTGCACACAGGAAAGAGATGAAAAAATCGCAAAAATTGCCAGATTAGTTTCAAATCCAGGGTATTTTGTGAGTGCCGTTTTTAAATTTATTCGCTTATTTGAAAAAGGAGACGTTGCTCAAAAAATAATTGATTTGAAGATAATCCAAGAAAAAAAGATTGAGTGTCCTGTTGTATGATTTTAAAAAAATAATACAAAGAAAAATTGCAAAGTTTGTTTGTCGTTAGGAAGTTGGGAGAGTTTACAGAGCAGATTATAATGCGGATTTATATTTTAAAAATATCAAGTTTTCGTAGCCAAAAGATTTCTGATTCTAAAAAAATAAGTTTTGTTTTAACTATTTTATCACTTTTATCTCTCGGGTTTTTAGTTACAAATCTCGCCGTGGAATTATTAAAATTCAAGGTGTATTTTGCATCAAAGTCTTCTTGTTTATTGGAAGAAAAAGTAATCAGATTATCTTTAGTGCTCCATTTTCCTTTTCCGTATTTATTTACTTCAGGCGGAATTCCTCCTTTTATTTTTGAATAGGAATAAAATAGGAATGTTCCGTCCTGATTTAAGGTCAATTTATATTCTATGATATGTTTTCCTTCTTCACCAAGTGTACGATTATAATCACCAACGAACTGATTGGATTGTGCGAAGAGGGGATGGGATATTAAAAGTAAGGTGGCAATTATTAGTTTCATTGTTTTTTTTTTTGATTCAATTTTTCAAACTAACTTTTTTTAAAATCAACTAAAGTATAGTTTTCAAAAGTACCATTTTCCACTTTATAAGTTTTAGTATTAGTGATGTTTTTAAATTCGCCATGAAATTTTCCACTGATACTGTATTCTTCCATGCTGGTTCCCATGCTGCTTTGAGACTTGACTTTTTCAATATTTGTAATTTCCAAAAAGATAGTTTCTTTGGAAAAAAGAATTGCGTCGCTTACTTCAGTTTCATCAAAACCCATTAGATTGAGTGTACAGACTTTAATCTTTGTAACACCTTTCTCTAAGTTGAAATTATTTATTGCAAATTGTAAAGAGATCTCTTTGTCAGTTTCAACACCACTAAGCGCAATGAACCAATTAGTTCCGTCGGTTCGCATTCCTTTTAATTCCTTGGGCTGATTTAAATCATTTTTAAAGGTTCTTCCGTTAAAATTAAAGGATACTTTCAGTTTTGAATTGCTTACAATCTCGTCAGGTATTTCATTGGTTTCGGTTGTAATTACACCGGTATCTTCGGGAGTTGTTGATTTTGAATTGCAACTGCTTAAAATGCTAAAACACAAAGCTGTTAATGAAATAAATAGTTGTTTTTTCATAATAATTTCTATTAATTTGATTTTTTGATAGTTAAAAATATATTTTTTTTCTTTACTAGAAAAATTAATCTTGCCAACGAATACATTATAAAGTATCTGACTATTAGTTAAATATAAATAAAAGACACAGCAAAATTTTATAAATGCAAATAATATAGCTTTTCATCAAGTACAATTTGTGTAGCGGGCGAAGATTTAATTATTACTTACACAATAAAGTATCAAATTCTACATGAAGTTGCGTTGAACCTTCGTCACCTATTGTAACTCCGGGTGCTGTGCGAAGTCTCCCGACTTCGTACCCGCATGCTATATCCGTTCTGCATTTCTCTGTCCAATAAAGTTTAAATCTTATTTGAAGAAAAATACTTGCCAAGTAGCAATTGCTTATTGAAACAGGTACGAAGTCGGGAGACTTCGCACAGCAACCTGTGACATTTAAGAAGAACACTTCGCAGATCTGGGGTGCGAATCGCTCCCTGATTTTCATTGTTTTTATAATTATTGCTTATAAAATCCGGTGCGAACTCGGGAGACATCGCACAACTGGGGAGTTATAGGGATGATTTTTAATTTATTTATCGGTTGTATACAATCCTAAAAATGTAAACTATTACTTGTAATTTCGGTTCCGAAAAAAAGCAATTAATAAATTAAATGATGGAAATACAACATAATCAAAGTGCAACATAATTTATAGAGCCAATGACTAAAGTAAATAAATTCAGAAAATTAAAACAAGAGAATGATAATCGCAATTCGTTTAGTGTAACATTACAAGTATCTGGTTATAGTGAATTGAATATGATGGTTTCAAATCTCCTTAAAGCAAGTATAATTTTGCTTAATGATGATGCCAGGAATTTGTCCAGTTTAACCGCTGTTACGGATACCAATGTTGTGAATTTACTGGAAATTGCCTTGCAGCTCCTACCAGATGATGAAATGGATTTATTAGATGATCTGCATAAAATTCATTTGAAAGCCTTATGAAAATTGAGTTTTTTTTAAAAGTCATGGTTTAAATGCTGTACATTTTTAAGTAACAGGATTAGCTTGAGATTTATTCAATCTTAATTTGTATTGTCGATTATTAGGAGAGGGTACAAAATCGTGAGACTTCGCACAGCTATCGCTATTTTTTAAAGAGAATACTTCGTGGAGCAGGGTTAAGAACTCTCGTGAAAGCGTTTTAGAATTTTGATGAGGAGCAAGTAGTAAATGTTATTGCAAATACATTTAATAACAATGATAATGGAATTGGATTTATAATTAATAATTAGAATCCAATTGAAAAGGTTATCCAATTGCATGAAAAAGAGATTGCTTTGTTTGAGTATATGCTGAAAGAAAAAAGACAATATGATATCAAGGCTTGAAAAATTAATCAATAATAATTTTTCAAAAATTGATTTCAAATAAATAGTAAAATATAAGAGTTTTAAACATTTGAGTTTAGGTTTTTACAAAAAAATGTTCCTTAAAAACATTTACCAAGATAGAATGATGTTTTTTTTTGCACTCATTTTGTTAAGCCTTTAAAACAAAATTAATTAATTAATGAGATTACTTTTACAGATAAAATGTATTTTAGCAAAAAATGATGAATTGAACTATTTACAACTTTTGCAAAGTAAAACAGCCCGCTTTTCTATAACCTTTTATCTGCCTATAATGTATTAAAAAATGAAGAACCTTTTCAAAAATATAATATTACTTATCCTGTTTTTACAGTGCTCCCCCTTCGGGGGCTGGGGGGATGCATACGCCCAATTATATCCGGTGCAGTTAACACCAGTTTTTAATAGTCCGTATAGTGTCAAAATATCGGATTATGCCACCAGCATGGATACTAAAATGCAGCTGCTGGTCAATCCTACTGATATCTCTATAGCACAAAGGCAGGTACGCCTGAAATTGTACATACAAGGTAACGGACTTAACATACAAAGCAGCGATTTTATACAAGGACAGCGGCCAATTTTTATAAATGGCGGTGAATTGCAAACGCTGACCAATACTGATATTGCGGCCCTTTTCAGGCTAGAGAACCTGCAGGGAATTTCTCCTGCGCAATATGCCAATGGATTATCTGAAGGTATGTATAGCTTTTGTTTTGAAATGTACGATTTTGTGACCAACCAGAAGATCTCGCAAAAAAGCTGTGCCAGTTTATACCTGATCTTAAATGATCCACCGATATTAAATACACCACAGCGAAACGAACAAATTGCCTCAACAGAATTTCCTAATATTTTATTTACCTGGACACCACGTCAGAGAAATGCAACGAATGTATCGTATAAATTTGAGTTGAAACAGCTTATTGATCCTACATTAGATCCTCAATTCGGGTTTCAAATGTCTCCTGTTTTATATGAGGAAACACTTTTTGGAACCGCTTTGCTGTATAATGTAAGCATGCCCATTCTTACTCCTGGATTGCGTTATGCATGGCGGGTAAAAGCTATTTCGACCACAGGGCTTTCAGAGAACGCCATTTTTAAAAATGACGGATACAGCGAGATATATTCGTTTAAATATACCGCTTCCTGCGCAGCGCCAACCTTTTTATTAAGCGAATCCCAAAGTTCGAAAAGTGTAAAAATCACATGGGAAGGAGTACCGGAACATACACGTTATCAGGTACAATATAAAAAACAGGATGTTCGCAATGCACAATGGTTTTCGACTAATAGTTTAAACACACAAAGTTTAATTACCAATTTAGAGCCGGGAGTTACCTATCAATTCAGGGTAGGTTCAAGCTGTGATCCCGCAACCGAAGGAGTTCAGTCGTTTACGTATTCCGGAATCAGCACCTTTACGACACCTGTAGAAAGCACCGGCGTTGCAGCCTATAATTGTGGAATTATTCCGCAGATAAATATTCAGAACCAAAAACCGCTTACCAATTTAATTCAGAGTGAGACCTTTAAAGCTGGAGATTTTCCTGTCACTATTTTAGAACTCCAAGGTGAAAACAGCCCGTATTCAGGACGAGGTTATATTATTGTGCCTTATCTGGGCGATACAAAAATTGCGGTTGAGTTTAATAACATTGTAGTTAATACTGATTATCAGTTGATAAGTGGTGTTGTGGAGACGAGTTACAATCCGGACTGGAAAAATGTTACCGATGTAGAAGATTTCACTGGCGAGGGACAAGGAGGTCAGATCGAAGAAACGGTTCCGTTTGTGATAAAAGACATTGTTATCAATGCCAATGGTGATATAGTAGTAAATGGTGTTGATGGACAACAAGTAACCATTCCCGGAGGAAAAGATACTGTTATTACAGATAGCAAAGGAAATACTTATAATGTAGACAAAGACGGAAACGGAAGTAATGAGCCTACAGAACCTGCCTTGGGAGGAAAACCAACTCCGGAAAATACTGATGGTGTAGATAAAAGCGGTCAGGCAACAGCATTTACAGCCAAAGGAATTTCCATTTCATTTTCAGGTAATGAAAGTAAATATGCTTTTGATGTAATGCCGGAGAAACCACCTGTTGCGCTAGAAAAGTTATATAAAAAAGTAGGTGGCGTTGCACTGCCTTACAAAGCGGTTTTAAATGGCGATACAGATACTTTACTGGGAACTGTAATCGTTACAGATGCCAATATAAAATTAGACAGTATTGTATTTAAAACCCAAAATGGCGCTAAAATCGACTTTGACAGAAATGATAAAGTATTTACAATAAAAGTAAAAGGAAACCTTAGTTATGCTGAAGAGCAAATATTAGCGACTATAAAACAAGGTGATAGATGGAAGGTAATTGGTGCGTTTATGCTGGTTCATATTTCATCTAAAAATGTTAATGTGGCGTTGGTTCCTACCGATGACATTTCTAAGAATAAGCTGGATGAAATTATTGCCAGTACTCAGAAAATTTATGATAAAGTAGGAGTAAAAGTTAATTTTACAAAACAAGCGGTTTTAAATATAGATAATGAAGCAGGAGATACAATTGAGACGGAGAAAAATACACTTACGTCTACATATAGTGCAGAGCAGCAGGCTATAAATGCATTATACAAAGGAACAGACAATAGTTATGTTCTGTTTATAACCAATAAACCTTCAAGCAAGGGGCTGGATGGTTATATGCGTCTGAACGGTCAGTTTGGTTATGTATTTGCTCCCCCTTCGGCGGGGGGGAAAACACCCGCACACGAATTAGGTCACGGAATCTTTAAATTAGAACATCCTTTTGAAACTTATAAAACAGCTGAAAAAAGTACAAATTTGTTGATGGATTACAGTGAAGGAACTATTTTAAACCATCAGGACTGGAAACAGATTAATGACCCTGTGTTTAAATTATATGCATTTCAGAGTCAGGCTAGTGGAGAGTACGAAACAGACGGCCACTATTCCACAGTTTATTTAGTTTCTCTTATGCTAGGAATGAGTCCAGATAAAGCCAAACAGTTAGCCGAAGCTACAGAAGCACCAGATACTGATGTTCATAGTGAAACAGATTTTGAATTAGATGACACTTGGATTGATGGTGAGTATCAAGAAACTATCCATAGTTTAACTGGGGGTTTCCATGGAACGGAAGAATTTTTAACCGCAATACAATTTATTTATACACCAAAGGAAAATATTTCTAAATTAGGAGAACTTCTACATCGTTTCGGGGATACTTATGCACATACAAAGTTGGATAATATAAAGCCTAATAATTTAAATAAATATAATTTATATGAAAATCCTGAAAATGAAAAATTAGTGATTAAATCATGGAAGGGCCAAGGAAGTGTAAGATTAAAGGATAAGGTAGAACCTTGGATTTTATTTTTCAATTATTATTTAAAAAAATCGGGGATGGGGTTCTTTACAAGTTTCACAAAGCAAAGAGAAATTTTTAATGGAAAAACTTTAAATGAGGCTTTGGCTGATATTTATTTAGTTTCTGAGACTGATAAATATATTATGTATGGAGGGGAAAAATATTTAGGTACAACTCTTGATCATGCGAAATCTGATGGTTCTTTTCCTGATAAGATATATTTGAGACCAGATTGGTATTTAGATTATGTAAAAAATTTAGCTTGGCTGTTATCAATGAAATATAATTTAAAAGATTCTAATTTCGATATTAAGCTATTTGAAATAATGACAAATTTTGCAGTTTCGAATAAGTGTTCATTAAAAGGAATTATTGATTATGAAATAGCAAAAAAAATGAAAAAAGTCAAATTTTATGTTCCTGTTTTATATTCTAATCCTAGTCGTATTGCCGCATCATTTGATGCAGTGAAAAATACTGATTATTATCAAACAGCTCTTGATGTTGTAGATAAAACAAAATTATATATTTCTAAGGATGGAGTTTATAGAAACATAGTAGTAAATCCAATAAAAGATATGAATATAAAATTTAATATGAATACAGGTTTTTTTAGAACAGCTGCATTTGAAATCAATTTAAAAAAATAATGTATGGACAGTAATCGACTTAGGTTTAATTTGTTTTTGTTGAAGAACTTATTTTTAATATATCTTTTTTCTGTGATTATTACTAGTATGATTGATTCATCTCCATTTGTACTAATATATTGTTGGTATTATCTTCTTATGAGTTTACCAATTTTTTTCTATAACATATATGATATCAGAAAAAATACATTAATATCATATTTAGTTTTTAGCGGTTTGAATCTAATTCATTTAATAAACTTTCTCAATAAAATTTTCACAAAGGAATCAGTAACTAGCTGGCATGATGTGAATGGGGTTTTGGTTGAATATATACGGACTTACTATTATTATGAAATTAATAGTGGATCTGTTCATTTTCAATTAATTAGTATGGGTGTGTTTTTAGTTTTACAATTTGTTGTTTGGATGATTATAATCAAAAAAATGAATCACTTTGAAATTGATTTAGAATAAAAAGAAATAATTACAATAAAAGTTTACAAATATTACGCTTGTTCTTTGAAATACTGAAAAAAAAGAAGTTTTTACTTGAAATTTTAATAGTCGACTCACGTTTTGTTTTAAGGAACTAACAGTATCAAAATCAACTTTAAAGCAATATTAAGTATTAAAAGGAAACCTTAGTTATGCCGAAGAGCAAATACTGGTCACTATAAAACAAGGGGATAAGTGGAAAGTTATAGGCGCTTTTATGCTGGTACATATTTCATCAAAAGAGGTGAATGTGGCGTTGGTTCCTACAGATGACGTTTCCAAGAATAAGCTGGACGAAATAATTGCCATTACTCAGAAAATTTATGATAAAGCAGGAGTAAAAGTCAATTTCACAAAACAGCCTGTTTTGAATATTAGCAGTGTGGTTTCAGGAAATAGAATTAAGACTGAAAAGAATACACTAACTTCTACCTACAGTACTGAACAACAGGCTATAAATGCATTATACACAGGAACAGACAATAGTTATGTGCTTTTTATAACTGATAAACAAGCTTCTACCGGACAAAGCGGTTATATGCGTCTGAACGGTCAGTTTGGTTATGTATTTGCTCCCCCTTCGGGGACTGGGGGGAAAACTCCTGCACACGAATTAGGTCACGGAATCTTTAAACTGGAGCATCCTTTTGAAACGTATAAAACAACTGAATCAAGCACTGATTTATTGATGGATTATAGTTCAGGAACAGTCCTGAATCATCAGGATTGGAAACAGATTAATGATCCCGTGTTTAAATTGTATGCGTTTCAGAGTCAGGCTAGTGGGGAGTATGAAACAGATGGCCATTATTCTACAGTTTATTTAGTTTCTCTTATGTTAGGGATGAATCCTGCTAAAGCTTTAGAGTTGGCTAAAGCAACAGAAGCACCAGATACTACAATTCATAGTGAAACGAAATTTGAGATGAATGATACATGGGCACATATGAATGGTTCCCAGCAAAATATTCATTCATTAACAGGAGGGTTTCATGGAATTGAAGAGTTTTTTACTGCAATAAAATTTTTAAATCCGAAAACCAATGATATTAATGAACTAGGAAAATTATTGCATCGATTTGGAGATACTTATGCTCATACGAAAATTGGTAATTTAAAACCTGAAGATGTTTTAGAAGATAAAGATTTAAAAAATGTAGATTCATTAACTATTCAAAAATATACTAATGAATGGAAAATTGAATCTGAAAATTCTTTGCAGAGTGAGGTAAAACCATGGATAAAGTTTTTTAATTATTATTTAGGTAAATATGGAATTGATTTTTTGGATGACGTTCAATTACAAATTTCAATATTTAAAGGAAAGACACTTCAGCAAGTTTTAAAGGATATTTATTTGACAAATAAATCAAGTGATTTTATTATGTATGGTAATTCTATTTTTACCTTTCAAGAGCATGCTCTGACTGACGGAGGTTATCCGGATCAAATTTATGTTAGACCAAATTGGTATATTCTTTATATGAAAAATTTGTCATGGTTAATATCTGAAAAATTTAAATTGGATAATTCAAAGTTAGACACGAAAATTTTCAGTCGAATGGTTTATTTTGTTACTAAAAATAAATGTTCTATGAAAGGAATCATTGATTATGAAATTGCAAAAAAAAATAGGTAAAAAAGTATTTTATGTCCCTGTGTTTTTTTCAGATGGAAGAGCACTTGCAACCGCAGACGGAGTGTTAATTTCTGATTATTTGCAAGTAAGTAAAGATATAGTTCAGAATACAAAAAAATATTTAATTGAACAAGGCATTTCTGAGAATAATATAAAAGTAGAAGAGATTAAAGGGGTGGAAAGAAAAATCAATATTAATGGCGTATTTGATATTGAGGCATATAAAATAACTGTAAATTAGAAAGTTATGAAGCTAGAAATAGTATTGTTACTGTTTATTATTATAATAGTAGTGTTAATGTTTTATGTTTTTTTTAAGTATAAACTTTATGGAGCTATTAACTACATAGTAGGATCTATATTAATTATCATGTTATGTAAAATAGATCTATCTGGAGGATTTCATAGTAAAGAAGAGGGTTTGGTCTATTTTATGGAATTGTTTTGCTTTACTATTTTGTATTTCAGTTCATTTTTAAGATTTTTTTTTAGGGATGAATGCGAAAGAAGAAAATACTTTTTTTTGTTTCCAATAATCTTTTATTTATTGATTCTTTTATTTTTTGCTTTTATAGAAGGAAGCTCTATTTTTTTATGGAATGTGGCAAAAAATCTGTTTTTGGCTTATTTTCCGTTATCTATAATATTGTTTTATAAAAAAAAATAATTAGTTTATGGAGCAACAACTTTTTCAATGCCACGGCCCCCGCTCCCGCACGAATCCTTTCGTGTGGCTGTTGATCAATAACGTCAAATGTAAAGAATAAAGGTAATTATGAGTAGGAATTACAAGTTTCATAATCCGGAGGGTTTGTACTTTATAAGCTTTGCTGTTGTGGGGTGGCTTGATGTATTTACAAGGAATGAGTATAAAGATTTGTTTCTGGAGAGTTTAGAATACTGTCAAAAAATAAGGGTTTGGAGATTCATGCGTGATGTATTATGACTAATCATGTGCATTTAGGTTTTTAGAAGTATAAAAGGTCAAAATCCTGAATTATTGATAGAAGATTTAAAGAGATTTACAAGTCAATCGATTGCCAAAAGCATACAAGAAAATACGAGAGAAAGCAGGAAGGAATTTTATTAGATTTCTTTAAAAAGAAGTAGGAAAGGGTTCTAATGTAAAGCATTAACACGATAATAAACCAATTGAATTATGGAGTAATAAGGTTATACAGCAAAAAATTGATTATGTACATACCAATCCTGTTGAAGAGGGATTAGTCTATAAAGCAGAGGATTATGTATATAGTAGTGCAATTGATTATTCAAGACAAGGATTAGTTGATGATATAATTGTTTTTAGGATGTTTGATGTTTAAGTAGGAACGTACCACACGAAAGGATTCGTGCGGTAGCGGGGGATTAGCGGTTCGGCTCTTTGATTTATAATGCTTTACAAGTACTTTTTCGCAACTTCTGATATTCTAATTAAATAATCATTTTTGATATTCATACTTAATTGTCTAGTGTTAATTAATACTCGATTTTCATTTTTGAATATTTTTAATTTTTCACTTGGATTTGATAAATCAGATTCAAATTTCACGTCAAAAAAATCTTCTATTTGATTATCTGTTAAGTAGTCGGCACAAGCACATATTATTACATTAAACGATTTGTAATAATCATTTTTTAGTAATTCGATTCTGTTAGAATTGTTGAAAACTTTGATTTTACTTAATTTCGATGGTTCAAAATTAATTTCACTTAAAAAAGCATAGTCTAAAAACTCATTTCCATTTTTCTCAATTTGAGGATAAATATTTTTCAATAACATGTAATATTTAGTCCAAGTATGTCCACCTTTCATTTTTGTTAAATATGGGCGGAATACATTTATATAATGTTCTGAATCGTAAAATTTGGTTCTATTCGATACAATTCCACTTTCAATATAGTTTTTCCATTCACTTGGGTTTTCTATACTTTCATATTGTAATTGTTTCAAATTACTTTCATCAAAACCTTTTTCTTTTCCTAAAATCAAAATTTTGGAATTTGAATTACCAAAACCAATAAAATAGGGATTAGGTTTGTTTAAATTATTTTCATTTTTATAGAATTCGATACTTTTATTAAAGGCTAAATTCACTAAATTTTTGAAACTTTCATTATACATTTTAAAGAGTCTTAATTATTGAATAATTGTTTTTTTAATGTCTATTATTCAGTTTTTTTGATTCTAATGGAGCAGACCGCTAACGTCAGTCTGTGAAAAAACTAAAATAGACCTCATGAGAATCTCATATTTGAGATTTTTCTCCGGTAGCCCTCTGGATACTTTCTAAATTTAAAGAGGTTTTTTCACAGCCTGACGTTTGGTTGCTTGGGGATGTGGCGGATTAAAGAAGTCTAAACTTTCGGTTAATGACTAATTTTCCAAGTACAAAACCATCTTCAAACCAAGCCTAATCCCGCCATATTGCCAAACGACGATTATGCCTTGTTATTTTCTACGTTTTCTAATTTCAGCTATATAATTTTCTAATATAGTTAAATCAGCAAGAAATTCAGCAGAATCAGGCATTTCCTCAATTAAAGTTCCTGCGGTATCGTGTCCTGTGAAATAAGTAGAACATTTACTCATATTTGTGTCAACTAGATTATAATCCTCATCCGTTAAATCCACAATTTTTGATAAACGTTGCGTTTGTATTGCTCTGCCAAATCTTTGAATCACTCCATTTAAGAATACTTCTTCAACAAAACGTTCCCAAGTTTCTCGAAGTTTGCCATATAAATATTTTGCTTGTTCTTTATAAACTTCTTCAGTTTCAGTTCGTTCAATTTTTTCTAATTGTTGATATGCATTTTTTAGCAATCCAATACGCTTTCCAACTGGTAAAGCATCCCAAGGTGGATTGCTTGCAATTAGTCCTGTTTCTTGTTTCTTTCTTGTAAGACTCTTTATGTCTAAATTACAATTCAGACTTTCAGAATGCTCTTGAATCATTAGCAGAAACGTGATGTCATGAGTAAAAACTATAACTTGTCGATTTAAAGCTTCTTCTGCAATTCTTTTTGATATTTTATTTCGCCATTTATGGTCTAGAGATGAAACTGGGTCGTCAAAAATTATAGCACTTTTATGCTCTGAAGTGGATAATTCAGACAAAAAAGTAGCTAATGAAATGCATCTATGTTCTCCTTCACTTAAAATGTCTTTTAATACAATTCCATTTGCATTTTGTTCGTCAAGTCTTAAATAATGGTATTGTTTACCTCTTTGTCCTTTAGTTTCGGTTTCTATTTTAATATTTTTAAAACCTAGTTTTGAAAGTTCGTTTTTGAAGTTTTGTTTAAGATTTTGACTGATATATTTTGTCGCTAACTCATTACTATGTGTCGTAATTGCTCGAGTAGTACATTTACTGATGCACTGATTAAGTAGTTTTATTTTTTTCTGACGATAAATTTCGCGAGCTAATTTGGGTTTAAAATCGAAAATCTTTTTTTCTCCTTTTAATTGATTTAATTCTTTATTGAGTGGTTTTAAATCTTCTTCAATTGATAGAACTTTTAATTTTTCATTTGTTTCTTTTAAGCTTTTAATTAATTCTTGAATTAACGTTTTAGGCGTATTTTCAATTTCAATTGAGTCAATTACTTCAACTATTTTTTTCCTTTCAAAAAGACCTGTTAAATTATCCCTTTGATTTGAAAGCAATTCTAAATATTGTATTTGACTTTGTGAATAATCATCAATTATTTCATCAAGTTCAATAGTTGTAGGCTTTTGTTCCTCAAAAGAGAAATCTATTCTATTTAAACTTTCATTTGCTAAATCAAATTTATCAAATGCTTCATCATAAGATTTTTGAATGTCATTTTTTATAAAACTTTCAAAAGACACAAATCTATTTTTTGCATCTTCATCTAAAACTTGTAGACAAAGTGGACAATTGCTGTCTTCATTTACTTCTGGAAAATTTTCTGTTTCGGTACTTACATTGTAGAATTTTCGAGCACTTTCCCAAAGTAATTTCCACGAACTATTACCAACACCTTCAATTGGCAATTCAGAAAATGCTTTTTCAGAAGATTCTTTTAGAGCTTCGCTTGTTGTTACAAGATTATTTAATGTTTGTTTTAACTCTATTAAAATTGCACCGGTTAAGTTGTTTTCTAGCGCTTGAAATTTGTTTTGTAAAATTTCGAAACGCTTTA
The DNA here is from genome assembly GCF_031457575.1 of Flavobacterium piscis. Taxonomy (GTDB): domain Bacteria; phylum Bacteroidota; class Bacteroidia; order Flavobacteriales; family Flavobacteriaceae; genus Flavobacterium; species Flavobacterium piscis_A. The sequence goes on from NZ_JAVDWQ010000017.1 coordinate 29,258, forward strand.
TTTTTTCTTCATTTTCTTTTAAACTTTTCTTCGGATCTGTTGCTTTTAATTTATCAATTTCTACATTTAACTCTTCAATTCTAGAACTTTTACTTGAATTCCAAATTGATTCTGCCCTTAATTCGTCAAGTGTTGAATTTGAACTTAAGTTTTCAAGAAATTTTTTTGCAGTTGAACAATCAGAGACTTCCAAAAGTGTATGGTCAAATTTCTGTAAAGCAGGGCTTAACAACTCTGAATTTAGTCCGTTTTCAACCCTTTTTATATCGAGTGCTAATTTTTCGACAATAGATAAACCTTGTGGAATAAAAGCAATTTCATCTTCTCCTTCAATGTAATGATTTGCACTAAATGTATCGAAAACATCAATACTTTTTAAAACAGAGTCATTTACTTGTTCGTTTACGAGATTTACTGTATTGAAATTTGTCCCATCAGTTGTGTACTCTATATCTGCCTTTTTATCTTTTCCAAAACAAGCAGGGTCATATAAATTGACATTTATTTTTGGTTTATGACCTCTTGTATTACAAGCGTGTTTTAAAATACTCACATAACTTGATTTTCCTGAACCATTATCTCCATAGACAATTGTTAAACCTTTTGGCGCAAATTCTAATTCACTAGCTTTAGAGAGAGCGTTTACATTATCTACATTGGAAATTTTAGAAAGTATCACATCATCACTGCTAATTGAGTTATTTGCGAAATTTCTTAAATCGTCAAAATCAACTTCATTAAAATCAACTTCAGATAATCCATAATCCACTTTGCAAATTTCTTTGAGTTCTGAAATGTCATTTTCAGTAAGTTCATTATTTCTAATTAAGCGGTCAATTGCTATTTGCCAAAAAACTGGCTTATTTTCCGCCCAATCAATTATGTCATTTAGTATCGGCATAGTTCTCTAGGTTATTGAATTCTCTTCGTTTTTTTATAATAAGGCATAACTAGTATATACACGAAACTCCATTTCGCCAATCTCCCACATATTCGGGTATGTATGCGAATGTTATATCGCCGTTGTTATTTTTCAAATGTATAAATTAATAATTTAAAACTGATTAAATCGTTTTCAAAAGTAACTCCTTTCCATTTAACAATTTTACGGAAATCCGTACAACTCTTTTTTTAGTCATAGTTTATTTGAGAGTAAAATGTAAAGTCAGGGACATTTTAACTTTTACAATTCTTAAGAGCAAAAAAATGTACAAAGCCAGAGACATTGCAGAGATCGGAGTAATGTATTTCAATAAAAACCACAAACAGAGGCTTGTGGTTTTTGCGCTTTTAAATTTGATCTTTTGCTTTAAAAACTAAAGTAGTTTACTATTTGGTTATTTTAATTTTAGGCGCAAATTATAGTCGTCCATGATTTCCTTAACATGTTCCTGTTTGATTTGTTTTCTGGTTAAGCCCTTCAGGCTTCCTACATATCCATTAAAGACATGGCTAATAAAAAGGGGAGAAAGATTTGATCTGTGAGAAGCATTGTGACAGGAGAAACAATTCACAAGGCTATTCACTGTAGTCTGGTGTATTGATTTAGGGGCAAATCCTACCTGAACATAGGTTTCCATAGTAATATTGTAGGCAGCAACAGAACCTCTGGTCAATTTTCCAGGAGTAGATTCTGAAAGAGTACCACTTAACGAGTCTAATAAAGCGGCTTGTTGCTGAGTAGTTTTGTATCCCTCAGTATTGATCCATATTGAACCATTGTAAAAATAATTATTCCAGATTCCTGTCAGCTGCGACTTAACGCTTTGATTTAGAGTACGGATATTATTGAAGTTCTCCGAACCATTTTGGCTGGTCTTCATATAAAGCTGAACATCATAAGAACCTTTCATTGCTTTTTCAACCGGAACACCATATTTATAAACCGAAAACACATCGGTATAAATTCCATTTCCTGAAGTTATATTTGTAACCGTTGCAGTACTGCTTTTATTAAAGAAAGGATAATCAACAGTACTGGTCACTGGTGCATCAGTTGTTGGCGTCGCTTTTGACCAATCGTAAGAAGGTGCAAGATTTTCATGCTCAAAAGTAGCCCATACAAATTCGGGATGGTTCTCTACAACTCCTACGACATGCATTCCTAAAAGAGCCACTTTGGTTTTTACCCCATTGATCACGCCCTGAGTAGTAAAATACGAAGAAGGATCTTTAAGAACGCTTGCATCAATCCAGGAAGTTTTAAGTTCTAATGAGCCTACAGGAAAGGTTATACCTTTCACTTTAGAAGGGTCATTTTTTGCTATCGGACCATATTTTAGCATTGTTGTGTACATCAGTTTATCCATAAAAATAGAATAATAAACCGTCGTAGATTTAGGAACACCCGATGGATAATTAGGTGTTTTTAAAATATCAGTGGCAGAACTTGCCTGAGCAGTATCCGTTAAAACGATTCCGTTAGCAGGATCTAATCGCTGACCTGCCGAATTCACCTGAATCAGATTTGTCATAAAGGATGGCATTCCATTAACCTCATTGGTGAGCCAAAGAAATTTTTGCCACGACCATTGGTGAAAGTCACAATTGGTTACTGTTGCATTGTTGGCAAATACGCTTGTTGGCCCTTCATTTGGCGGAGGGGTTTGTCTGGTGTTGTTTACCATTGTAAACCAATTGGCAGGTGCTAAACAATCAGCAGCAGCGGCACTATTTTGTATAGTTGTATAATTATCTTTTTCTCCTTTTGCATCCTTTTTACAGGCGCAGAGTGAGATTAGCGTAATTAAAAGTAATACCTTTTTTGTCGTTTTCATCTTGGGTTTCTTTAGTTAATTTTTTAGTTATCTCTTTTGAAGACCTGAAAGTAACCAATTCAGAAACTGACTTGTGAAAAATTGTATTGAGTCTTTTATATTTAGGTATAAAGACTCGAAAAAGGTGTATGAATAAATTAGTGTGAGGTGTTTTTTATGATTACTTCTGAAATTTAATTAGAAACATAATTTTGAAACTGCTGTTAATGGGAGTGATATGATTGAAATTTGTCTAAATCTGATGATGTGTGCAAAAGCGGTTTTCCTGAAAAATTTCTTCCTTCATCGATTTGATATTCAATGACAGTGTTTTGTAACCTTCGTTATCTGATTCATAAGAGACAATTTTACCAAGATTTTCGATTCCGTATTTGTCCATCTTATTTAAAGATAATATACAATAAATTGCATAAAACAATGATGTTGCTCCCAACATCAGAAAACAAACTGCAGGTTTGTAAAACATGAAGAAGACAAAAAGAATAATGAAGATTATACTATATTTTTTATCTAAGGGCATGCTGGGTGTTATTTTATTGGTCTCAGAAGTAGTTTAAAACTATGCACTTTAGTTCATTTAGATTTAGCTTCTAAAAATATTTTAACCACAAATTACACAAATTAGCGCTAATTAATTTGTGAGAATTTGTGTAATTTGTGGCTAATAAATAAGTACTGCAACCTTGCAGACTTTCAGTCTGCCAACCAAACCTCTGCACTTTCAGTGCAGAGTGGTTTATTTTAAATATTGTTTGATGGAAGAGATTATTATCTTTTAATTATTAATCATAGGATTTAAGTTACTATCCTTATTTCGTAAATCTAATCCGCCTTCATAAACCGATTTCAAATTGGTAAGATAAAAATGCCAGCCATTTGAACAGCCTAACCTGATGTATTGTTTCGAATATTCATCTGTTGGAATATTATGATGACGTAACTCTACGATTGTATAACTATTTGCCTCACTCAGTTTTATATCCACAAGGCAATTTCCTTCAAATGTAAATTGCAATTCGTTTTCCCCGTTGGCAGAAATGATTTTTCCTGTCATGGGTTCATTATACAAATACCAAAGCCATTCATAAGTATGGCCTTCTTCTGCATTTTTGTCTTTGCTTAACAGTTCCTGATTTATATCAAAAAAAGAAACTTTTTCTAAAAACCATTTTTCTAATTCATCAGCTTTTGTCCAGGCATTGTAGATATCCTTAAGGCTGGCTTTGATCGCTATTTTTTTTGTAAAGGATGTCCAGTTGAAATTTTCCATATTTGAGTTATTGTTATCTGGTAATTAATTTAAGTTGATTTGTAACAGTGACCGTAAGGATGGTTTATTAGTATTGTGTCTTGTTGTTGCGGGTACGGTTTCAAATATATGAATTAATTTAAAACTGATTTAATCGTTTCCTAAAGTAATTCCTGGAATATGAGTTCTGATAGCAGCCTACCGTCTGGACACAAATATTATAATTCAATTTGAACACGGATTTCACGAATTTGCACAAATTTTAATGGGGTAACCTACTTTTGTGAAATTCATTTCACAAACTAATTAGTGTCAATTTGTGAAATTCGTGTTGTTTTTATACTTGTGTCCAGACGGTAGGATAGCAGCGGCATCCTTTTTAGGCAAACGAAAACTTCTAATTCTACTGTAAACAATCTGCCTAAAAAGATATAGCGGATAGCAGGACCCGGGCGATAGCGAACTGACGAAGTAATCAGCTCCGGATAAAAATCATAAATTTAGTTTTCTCAGATTTAATAGTTTATTGGAATTTAGAGGAGATTAGTTATTTGTTTTCCAGTTCTCCGCAGATACTTTTTTGTTGCTTTAGCACATTTCATTGTAATACTCCTGTTGCTTTCTTCCTGTTTTTTTCAGTTTAATGAATTAATAATTGTTACTATGATTTAATATTTTTTCTGTACTAAAAAACAGCTCATTCTATTAGAAAACCTGTATTATAGAAAATTACGAGAGGGATAGTTGTTAAAAAAGTGCATGTTATTTTATTAACAGGCTTAAAAAACAGGGGTGTAATTGTGAAAATAATAAAAATTTAGCTATACATGTATAAAAAATATGGGGGTATGTTAAAAAATATATATTTTTACTGCCGAAATCAAAAACTAAAAACCTTTTTATTATGAAAAAAATCGAAGCAGTAATTCGAAAATCCAAATTCGATGAAGTTAAAGAAGCTTTACATCAGGTTGAAGTGAATTTTTTTAGCTATTGGGATGTTACCGGAGTTGGTAACGAGAAACAGGGCGAAGTATACAGAGGAATTTCTTATAGTACGTCTGATATTCAAAGACGCTATATTTCTATTGTCGTTTCGGATCCTTTTTTAGAAAGAACTGTTGAAGCTATATTAAAATCAGCTTATACAGGAATGGTGGGTGATGGTAAAATATTTGTCTCTGAAATTCAGGAAACATATAGAATCAGAACCAAAGAAAAAGGAACTGACGCAGTAAATTAATCAATCAAGAAATTTTTAATATTTAAATAATATACTATGGATACGAATACTGTATTGGATATAATGTGGATTTTAATCTGCGGAATTTTAGTGTTTTTTATGCAGGCTGGTTTTACACTTGTTGAGGCCGGTTTTACAAGATCAAAAAACACAAGTAATATAATCATGAAAAACTTAATGGATTTCTGTATCGGAAGTTTAGCTTTCTGGGCAGTTGGGTATTCATTAATGTACGGAGACTCGATTGCCGGGTTTATAGGGACACCAGGTTGGTTTTTTGACAGTGCAAAAGACATGCACAGTTTGTTTTTTCAGACTGTTTTTGCTGCTACTGCTGCTACAATTGTATCAGGAGCTATTGCTGAGAGAACAAAATTCACAACATACCTGATTTTTTCATTATTAATGACTTTGATAATTTATCCAATTTCGGGAAGCTGGGTTTGGAATCCCGGAGGATGGTTAGCTAAATTGGGCTTTGTTGATTTTGCAGGATCTACTGTAGTACACTCATTAGGCGGATGGGCTGCGTTAGTAGCTGCTGCCATGGTAGGGCCAAGAATTGGTAAATATACCGATGGAAAATCAAATGCAATTCTTGGTCATAGTATTACATTAGGAGCCTTAGGAGTTTTTATACTTTGGTTAGGATGGTTCGGATTTAATCCGGGGTCACAATTAGCAATATCAGGAGATAATGTTACTGCTGTAGCCGGAATTGTAATCACGACAAATTTAGCAGCGGCTGCAGGAGGAATTGCTTCTATGTTTGTAGCCTGGATGATTTATGGAAAGCCAGATGTTTCAATGACATTAAACGGTGTTTTGGCAGGTTTAGTAGGGGTAACAGCAGGTTGTGCAGCAGTTAGTCTGGTTGGTGCTTTCCTGATTGGAATTATATGTGGTATAACTGTTGTGTTTTCGATTGAATTTATTGATAAAAAATTAAAAATTGATGATCCTGTAGGAGCTGTTTCTGTTCACGGAGTTTGTGGTGCACTTGGAACTTTATTAGTTGGTGTATTTGCTACTGATGGTGGTTTGATGTATGGAGGAGGTTTTGAAAAATTAGGTGTACAGGCAATAGGTGTTTTGGGTATCGGAGCCTGGGCTATTGGAGCTTCTTTTGTAGTGATTTTCATCTTGAAGAAAACTATGGGAATCAGGGTTTCTAAAGAAGAAGAAGTTGATGGTTTAGACATTCACGAACATGGAAGTAAATGTTATAACGAATAAAGATAAAGTTGCAAAAAGTTAATTTTAAGGAGCCTGTAAATTTTTACAGGCTTTTTTAGTTTTGTTTCTAATTACACATTTAGACTAATTTTTAAGAGTAGGAACTCATCGAAAAAATAGGAATAATTTCGGCAAATCATCTTTGAACAATTTTTATGATTCGCCTACTGAAAAAAGTGTAGCGCTGATAGAAGCAACATCCTTTTTAGGCAAACGAAAACTTCTTAATTTTACCGTAGACAATCTACCTAAAAAGATATAACGGATAGCAGGACCCGAGCAATAGCGAACTGACGAAGTAAACAGCTCCTAAAAAACATCATAATTCCATTAAAAATTCCCCGCTCCAATATATGGATTTGCTTGTAATGCAGAAATCTAAACATTCTACAACTATATCTCTGTAGTTTTTTCTTGTAAAAACATCCACCCAATCTACAACGGTTGCTGTAATAAAATGTGGTAACTTTTAATCCCTTATTTTGTATCCGTCTTGCACAATATTTTTTGCTCAAATACAGTTGTTTTTCTTACAGATCAATACTTAGTATTGACGCTTATCGGGGAACGGGTACGAAGTCGGGAGACTTCGCACAGCTCGGGTTTAATATTTGATGGGATTCTTCTGCAATAGATTTTTCAGTTTCAGTTAATGATGAATTTAACTTCAATTTTGAAAAAAAGTACTTTCCATATTTAAAAACATTATTTAGTTTTAAACCATACTTCTCAGGATGAGCCTGTAAATCTCCTAAAGCATCTTCAACTTGTTCTGGTGTATATTTTCCTCGCCATGTAGAAAATTTGCTTATACCAAAAGTAACTACTTGCTGGTATATACTGATTGTTATTTACTATTTTGCTTTATCTAGTAATTCTTCAGTAGTCAATTTCTCCTTTTTGACGAAGGTCTTGAATTTCCATTCCATGAAAGAAACCTAAAAGATAAATATCATCTAATGAGGAAGAATTTACATTAACAATTACGAATTCGACTCCATCCCAATCTTCTATTGATTCAATTGAAAAGTTAGTTTGATATCTTTTATTAAAATCTTCTATAATATTTTTTACTATAGTAGGATTTCCTGTAGCTATTTTTATTTTATTTAATTCCATCTATTAATATTAATTTTACGTTTGGAAACATTTCACTAAATTATTGAATTACACCTTGGCATGAGGGACAATAAGGTCTCTCTGATACAATCCTAAGCTCTCCTCTTATTTCCTTATAAATTTTTCCTTTAATAACATTTAAGTCATTTGCTAATCTATTTAACATCTTATATTCACTGTCTGTATTTCTTAACCATGAATTAGCACCGTCTATTTCCTGTTTAGGATTTATTTTTAAAGCATCAAATATTTCATTAATTTTATCAGGCTCTCCTTTCCTACACTAATTAGTTATTATAAGAATCTATTCATTACTTTGTGAAATATGACATCGGAAGTTCTTTCAATAAGCTACTTGAAGTATCAGATACATGCCTTGTCCAGCTATCTAATCCAAAATTAACAGAACTCTCAAAATCTGCGTCATTAAATCTGCCATCAATCTTACTTATCTCAATATAAACATCTTGTACAACATTATATAAAAAAGGGTAATCCCTGAAGTAATAAAAATGTGATGTTGTAGACGCAATTTCTCTTATAGCTGAAACTGAATTTGAACTTACTTTTTTCAAAACGATTTCACATCTTAACATTTCAAAAGACAAAATGATAAATATATCTGCAGCAGTAATGCCACTCGATTCATATTTTCTTCTTATTTCCTGAATTACACCATCTATTTTTTTTAAAATTAAATTATCCATAAAATTATTTTTTAGTGTGCTCCTTCTTCTAGAATTATTTTTATATTGTTTTGTAACTTATCAGTAATATATTGTATATATCCTGTATTCATTTTGGTCTTTAAAACTTGTGTGTTTTCCATAATTTCATAAGTCACTAACTTGTATCCTGATGGGTCTGCAAATCCAACTGCCTTAACCCCCCCATCTGCTGCATAAGCATCAGTAAAAAAATGCTTTTCAGGTTCTATATTTCCAACTGTTCGTTCAAATCTCCATACCTTAGCACCCTTTTTTAATTCAATTATTGAAACTCCTGCTGATAAATCAACTTTGCCAGAAATGATATTATTTATCTCACTATTCTTTTTACCCATATTTCGCAGCCATTCTGAAATCATTACAATTCGAGCCTGTTTAGATGCATTAGAACTCGTTATCAATGCTACGTCTTCCAGTACATTCCCCAAATCTTCCACTCCATATTTTTCAGGATGTGCCTGTAAATCTTCTAAAGCATCTTCGACTTGTTTTGGAGTATATTTACCTCGCCAGGCAGGAAATTTACCTATACCAAAAGTAACTACTTTTTGAACTACGATAGTTAAAATTCCTGTTCACATATTATATTGCACCCATACTCATTTCGCTGATCAAACTTGCCCAAGCTCCTTTTTCGGTAGCTTCTTTATCTATATCAAATATCATTTCTTTTAACAAACTAGCATATTTTTCGTAGTTACAATTGTCATAATATCCTCCTAATGATTCTGATAAAATTAAACGACGAATAAAAAAATCATATGTAAAGCGACACATTAACGATTTCTCAATACTTGAATTTAAGAAAACTAAATTTTGAATATTATCATAGTTCCATTCGTGGAAAACTTCTTTTGTCTCTATATTAATAATTAGATAATGTTCTGTATTTGTATTGGGGATTTTACCTAATACTAGGTATACTTTATCTTTTAGATATGGTTCAGATAAATAAAGATATTCGTTATATATAATTTTTTTTGGGAGTCCGATTTTTTCAATTATAAAAATGGTATTTTCGTCCAATATTTTTTTTATATTTTCTGCCAAAATAATTTTTTGTCCTCTAAAATTCATAGTTATTTATTTTAAAATTTCTATTAATTCATTATATCTATCTTCCAAAGCTTTCCTCCTTTTTGTAATAACATCAACAGTCGCATTATCACCACCTGGATAATCGTAAGAAAAACTTTTTCCTGCTTTTGGAAAATCGTCGTTGAGCATTTTTTTACAAGCAGATCCTAATTCACATGGTTCTAATTCACTATAAATACGTTTTACAACACTCTTGGAAATGCCATTTTTCTCAAACCAAATTTTCGCCAATTGCTCTGCATGAGTATCATTACCTACTTCAGTAGTAAAAGCTTTTTTAATTAAATTCCCACTAGTATCTAAATATTCGAATACAGCAACATTTCCTCTGTGGTTTGGTACACTTAATGTTTTTCTAAATTTTATAGCAAATTGGCTTAAATCTTCGCTCCCTAAAACGACCTTTTTCAAAGTGTTTGCTACAACATTACCTTCAACCCCATATTTTTCAGGATGTGCCTGCAAATCTTCTAAAGCATCTTCGACTTGTTTTGATGTATATTTACCTCTCCAGGCAGAAAATTTACCTATCCCAAAAGTAACTACTTTTTGAACCAGGATATTTAAAATCCCCAGTTTTATACCGTTTAAAGTACTTTGGCTAATTTCTACCTCTGATATACTTTTTCCGCTTTTTACTTGATTCCAAACATCATCACTAAAACCGACCACAAAACCACTAACACCTGCGCATCCCGTTCCACATTTATTTACCAAAGCAGCTGTTGCACAACTTGTCGCTGCACTTGGCAGGGAAATTTCTTTCATTAATTGTTTCGTTGTAAAGCTTTCTTTTAAATATGTTTTTACAATAGCATTAATACCCATTTGAAACCCTGCATCAAGTGTAAATCCTGTAATACATTCGGTTGCTTTTACGCTCGCTAATGCTTCTACTGAACCTAATCCTAAAGCTCCATAAAAAACCATCTGTCCCATAGCGTCTGCAAACTGGGCTTGTGCAGACACACCTTTGACAATAGTAGTTTTTTGTGTACAAAAAGGGTCTGCCACATCTGGTACAGGATCTTTAAAATAAACCACTACCTCAACTCCAGCTGCATATCCATCAACACTATTAGGAGCGTAGCTTAACCAAAATTTTGTGACTTTTAATTTATTTAATTCTGCATCATTGGTTTCAATCAAAAACAAATTCTGAACCGGATTACTAATACTCCACCCCTTATAATGAGTTATTTTTAAAATTCCTTTTCCTTCATCATAAATAGAAGTCATATATGTCTTGCTACCTGAAACTGATGCCGTCGTTTTTGAAACTTCACTAGCTACTAATTTTAAATAATTAACTTTTTCTGTTGCTAAAAAGGCTACAATACTTTTTAAAGAAGCATCACATTTTTCGCTAAAAAACTTATTTACTTCATCAAAAACTGCGTTTGTTTTTGCTAAATTCTCTTGGTTTTGATTGCCTGACGTTGTATAATTATTAGAAGCCAACTCAACAAAAACTGGATCTAAATCAGCAACTTTTTCCTTTAAGTCCTCAGGAATATCAGGAGCATTTACTAATGTTTTATATTGTTCCTTAGCTTTTTCCAGACCAGTATATATTTCTTTCCAATTCTTATTATAATCTTCTTCACTAGTTGTACCCGCCGCTTTTTGCTTTTCTAATTCATCGGCTTTATTAAAGAGATCAGCTATTTCTTCCAGTAATCCTTTTATATCGTCAATTATTTCTTTTACATCAACAACATTTCCCCATTTCGGATTATAACTTGTTTCTACAACACCACTAATCAATTGATAATCGGTATTGACCACGATGTTATTAAACTCAACTGCAATTTTAGTATCTCCCAGATAAGGCACAACAATATAACCTCGTCCTGAATACGGGCTGTTTTCACCTTGGAGTTCTAAAATAGTTACCGGAAAATCTCCGGCCTTAAACGTTTCGCTTTGTATTAAATTCGTAAGCGGTTTTTGGTTCTGAATATTTATCTGCGGGATAATTCCACAATTATAGGCTGCAACGCCGGTGCTTTCTACAGGTGTCGTAAAAGTGCTGATTCCGGAATAGGTAAACGACTGAACACCTTCAGCTGCGGGATCACAGCTTGAACCTACCCTGAATTGATAGGTAACTCCCGGCTCTAAATTGGTGATTAAACTTTGCGTGTTTAAGCTATTAGTCGAAAACCATTGCGCATTACGAACATCCTGTTTTTTGTATTGTAATTGATAACGAGTGTGTTCCGGTACTCCTTCCCATGTGATTTTTACACTTTTAGAACTTTGGGATTCGCTTAATAAAAAGGTGGGCGCAGCACAGGAAGCGGTATATTTAAACGAATATATCTCGCTGTATCCGTCATTTTTAAAAACAGCATTCTCCGAAAGTCCTGTCGTAGAAATCGCTTTTACACGCCACGCATAACGCAATCCAGGAGTAAGAATGGGCATGCTTACATTATACAGCAAAGCAGTTCCAAAAAGTGTTTCCTCATATAAAACAGGAGACATTTGAAACCCGAATTGAGGATCTAATGTAGGATCAATAAGCTGTTTTAACTCAAATTTATACGATACATTCGTTGCATTTCTCTGGCGCGGTGTCCAGGTAAATAAAATATTCGGAAACTCTGTCGAGGCAATTTGTTCGTTTCGCTGTGGTGTATTTAATAGCGGCGGATCGTTTAAGATCAGGTATAAACTGGCACAGCTTTTTTGTGAGATCTTCTGGTTGGTCACAAAATCGTACATCTCAAAACAAAAGCTATACATGCCTTCGGGTAAGCCATTGGCATATTGCGCGGGAGAAATTCCCTGCAGGTTCTCTAACCTGAAAAGGGCAGAAATATCAGTATTGGTCAGCGTCTGCAATTCACCGCCATTTATAAAAATTGGCCGCTGTCCTTGTATAAAATCGCTGCTTTGTATGTTAAGTCCGTTTCCTTGTATGTACAATTTCAGGCGTACCTGCCTTTGCGATATAGCAATATCAGTAGGATTGATCAGCAACTGCATTTTTGTATCCATGCTGGTAGCATAATCTGATATTTTGACACTGTACGGACTATTAAAAACTGGTGTTAACTGCACCGGATATAATTGGGCGTATGCATCCCCCCAGCCCCCGAAGGGGGAGCAAAAAAGAGTAAATAATATTATATTTTTGAAAAAGTTCTTCATTTTTAATAGATGATAAAATTTAAAAATAAGTTAATTTATATTGATTTATAACTATTTTTTGCGTTTTTGAAAAGCAACGCAATCTTACAAAATATTTATTAAATTAAAGCGGGTAAATTTTAATAAATTATTAGAATATCTATTCAAGACAGATAAATTAACACCGAAAAAACCGATTAAAAATGAATTTATCAAACATAATTTCTTTAAGTCACAAAACCTTACGGAAAGCCGTAAAATCTTCTTTTGGAAAACAAAACTCCTAGCCCTGATAGAAGCTATATCCCTTTTTGGTAAACTGAAACATCTAATTCAACCATAACTTTCTGCCTAAAAAGATATAGCGGATAGCAGGAATCAGCTCCTGAAAACATCATAATTCCATTAAAAATTCTAGCTAAAAAACTCAAATAGGTAATGATAGAATTTTCAACAAAAATTTCGTAAATTTGCACTCCAATAAAAGGAATTAGAAAATGTTAGATAGACTTCAAATAGTAAAACAGCGTTTTGACGAGATTTCGGATTTGATTATCCAGCCGGATGTTATTTCTGATCAGAAACGTTATGTGCAATTGAATCAGGAGTACAAAAACCTGAAAGCATTGGCTGAAAAGCGTGATGAATACGTGCTTTTGATGGCTAATATAGAGGAGGCAAACGAAATTATTGCGGATGGAAGTGATGCTGATATGACCGAGATGGCCAAAATGCAGCTAGACGAAGCAAAGGAAAGATTGCCTGAACTGGAGGAAGAAATTAAGTTTATGCTGATCCCTAAAGATCCTGAAGATGCTAAAAACGTGATGGTGGAGATTCGTGCCGGAACGGGTGGGGATGAAGCGAGTATTTTTGCCGGGGATTTGTTTAGAATGTATACTAAATATTGTGAGAACCAAGGCTGGAGAACTTCGGTTGTCGATATGAACGAAGGAACTTCGGGAGGATTTAAAGAGGTTATTTTTGAGGTTTCGGGAGAAGATGTTTACGGAACTTTGAAGTTTGAAGCGGGCGTTCACCGCGTTCAGCGTGTTCCTCAAACGGAGACTCAGGGTCGTGTACATACATCTGCAGCTACTGTAATGGTTTTACCGGAAGCGGAAGAGTTTGATGTACAGATTGATATGAACGATGTTCGAGTAGATTTCTTCTGTTCATCTGGACCTGGAGGACAATCGGTTAATACAACGAAATCTGCTGTACGTTTAACGCACATTCCAACCGGATTGGTGGCGCAATGTCAGGATCAGAAATCACAGCATAAAAATAAAGATAAAGCCTTAGGCGTTTTACGTTCCCGTTTATACGAACAGGAACTGGCCAAGAAAGAAGCCGAAGATGCTACAAAACGTACCTCTCAGGTAAGTTCTGGTGACCGTTCGGCTAAGATTCGTACGTACAACTACGCTCAGGGGCGTGTAACTGATCACAGGGTTGGTTTGACTTTATACGATTTAGGAAATATCATGAATGGTGATATCCAGAAAATTGTTGCCGAGTTACAATTGGTGAACAATATGGAGAAACTGAAAGAAGCTTCTGAGGTATTTTAAAATAAGCTGCTAAGGTTCTAAGGGCCTAAGCTGCTAAGAATTTAAAAAGAGACTGTTTTGCGAGATGCAAAACAGTCTCTTTTTTTTGAGATTGAGAAGAAGGCTTGCGGCATTTCTATTTGGAGTTTTTTTTCTTAGAAACTTAGCAACTTAGAATCTTAGAACCTTTTAAAAAAACTGAAAGAAGCTTCTGAATTATCACTTAAATAGTAAAACTTAACTAATCTACAATTAGTTAAGTTTTTTTTATGGCTTTTTTTTAGAATATTTGCATGCCTGTATAAATGTAAAAAGGCATACTAACTAACTGTTTAAAAATAATTTATGAAAAAAACTTTACTAATTTATTGCTTTTTAGGGAGCATATTTTATGCTCAGGGACAATCGTATTTTGGGTTTCGGGATGATAATTATGCCGGAATTCAGGGAGCTTTATTCAATCCGTCTGCTATTGTAGATTCAAAATACAAAGCCGATGTTACTTTGTTTTCTGTGAGTTCAACGGGACAAAATGATTTGTATGGTGTTAATTTTGCCGAGGTGCTGGATGGGGGATATGACCTTGAGGCACAGGGAAAGAAAGACATTAAAACGAACAATAGAGGGAATTTTAATGTAGATATTTTAGGGCCTTCCTTTATGATGAATATTACACCAAAACATAGTATAGCTCTTTTTACCCGGGTAAGAAGCATAACCAATCTTATTGATGTAAACGGAAAGCTGATTGATGAACTTAATCAGGATATTGATGCATCGAACAGTTTTTTGATTACTGGAGGAACCCCCAATGCCGTTAGCAATTCCTGGGCAGAAATTGGAGCGGGCTATGGCGCTATATTACTGGATAAGGATGAACATTTTATAAAAGGCGGTATTACATTTAAATATTTAATGGCAGGTGTAAACGGTTATATCAACGGAAAAGACCTGAGTATTGCATTCAATAAAAATGATATTGATCCGGCTTTGAGTGAATATAACACTACCGGTACATTAAAAACGTCTGCAAGTTATGATTATGAAAATGGAAAAGACCCTGAGTTTGATGCCACATCAGCAGGTTTAGGCATTGATTTAGGCTTTACCTACGAGTATCGTGGCAACTGTCATACCTGTGTTGGAAACCGATATAAATTGAAAGCTGCAGTAGCTGTAACTGATATTGGCAAGCTTAACTATAAAAATACTGTCGAGAATACTTACGATCTTACAGGAAGTGTTACCCAGGATGATATTGATGATGCAGATGATATTTTTGAGTTTTTCGATGCTAATTATGCAATTACTTCTTCACGAAAAGGGGTAAAAGCAAATTTGCCAACGGCTCTCCATACCAATTTTGACTGGAACATAGACAATAAATTTTATTTGAATTTGAGTGGTGATTTTGGATTGGTAAGTGCAGAAAAAGTGAATGCAACTGCAATTTCTAATTCGGTTACATTTACACCGCGATATGAAACCAGACAATTTAGCTTTTATATTCCGGTGACCTGGATGAAATACAGCGGTACTCAAATAGGAACAGGTTTTAGGGCTGGTCCTTTATTTATAGGTTCGGGGTCCCTTGTTTCTAATTTATTTTCGAACAATTCAAAAGGTATTAATCTGTATGTTGGTTTAAAACTTCCAATCTATCAAAATTATAAATAACAATTTGTTAAGTTTAGACTTCTTTATTGTTCAGCCATAATTTAATGCAAAAAAGCAAAGTTTACAAGAGTAGACTTTGCTTTTTCTTCTAAGGCTCTAATTGAATAATTAGATTTATAGTGAAGTATTAACTGTTTAACCGTTTGTTATAGCAGAAACGTATAAACGAGTTAGATACCTAAAAATACTCTTGTATATTCAAAACATTTGTAGAAATTAGAGTAAATGTGCACACCATTTTTTATTATTATTTCGTTTATCTTTTCCATAATATTTTTAATTTAGTTGAGACAATTACTTTTCCCATGCATTTTGTTTTGGTAATGATTCTTCTTGCTGAGATTCATGATGTGATGGTTTAGAAACCAGCGTTGTTACGGCAAGTTGCAAAATTGAACCAATGATGTTCTTAAAAGTTGAGTTGGTTTTTCCGATTACTATTTTTTTAGCCAGGTAACCTATTCCAATGCTTATAGCTGATTGGGCAAGATCACTCTTGAAACCTACGGCTTCATTGACTTCTTCAACCGTGTTTCGGATCAAATTAAGAGGTTTTAAATTCTCTTTAAGTTCTTTAATTTCATCTTTGATTGCAATCCAGTCCAAATCTTGTCGAATTTCTGTTTCGCGAATCATCTGATTTAATCTTTCTACATCAAAAACATTTCCTTTAACAGTCCCCATAACAGTTTAATTTAGAGTTTGATCAGTTTCGTTTAAATCAGTTTTAGTTTCCTTTAAAATACTGGAAATAACCAGATTTCCAATTGGAGTTTTAATTAGTGAATGTTGAAAAGTATGTAATACGATTGCAACAATCAGATAAAATCCTGCCAGGATAAAAAAACCATAGTAATATTCTCCAAGTTCTTTTCCAATCCATAAACTTAATCCAATATTTAGAAACAAGGTAAAAAATGCAACAACAGCGCCAACAGCTATTTTCGATGTTATTGTTGAAAGAACATCTGCCGATGCAGATACTGTTCTGAGTTTAACTAATTCTAAACTCGTTCTGGTATAGTTTTCAGCTTTTTCAAAGATGTTTTCGTTTGTTGTTGCATTAGTTTCCATAATAAGGTGTATTTATGATTAAAAATTTCACTTTTTTAATAGTTAGTTTTTACAGTTTTAGCTTCATCTTTAGCAGCATTAAACTCATCTTTTACCTGATTGAATTTAGCTTTACCCTCTTCAATGATATCTTTTCCATTTGTACTTAATGTACTTATGATACCATCCACTTTTTCTTTAAGGTTATCACTGTAATCTTTTGATTTATCTTTGATTTTTTTTCTTGTATTTGATCCTTTGTCCGGTGCAAATAAAACTCCGATAAATGCTCCTGCAGCTGCAGCTCCTAAAATTCCTAAAATTGTGTTACTCGTTTTCATAATATTTGATTTAAATGATTAATATAATTTGTTTTTAATAATTACTTTTTAAATTCCTCGACCTTTAATAAGTCTGAATAGTATTGCGATAACGGCAATTACTAATAAAATATGGATAATACCTCCTGCGCTGTATACAAAGAACCCTAAAGCCCAAAGAATAACAAGGATAACTGCAATTGTGTATAATAAATTTGACATGGTGTTAATTATTTATGGTTAATAATTGATTAATTTAATTTGTATGACAAGTATAAAGACAGATTGCTGTTTTTTAAATCTGATGAATTGTCACCATCCTTAACGATCGTTGTTAATCCATAGTTGTAACGCAATCCAACACTTAAAGGGTTAAAGTCCAATCCAATACCGGCAGCAAGACCAGCATCAAATTTGTTGAAATCATCAGTGTCATATTCGTTTTCAAAATCAAGAGGCCCTTCACCTGTAACTTTAGAACTCACTAGATAAGATGCATATCCCCCAGCATGTATATTAAACATTCTGGTAATGTTTACTCTTACTAACAGAGGAAGTTCAATATAGTTTAATTTGAATTTAATTTTTTGATTATCACCAGGATTGTCAAACTCTAATTCTGAACCCCTTGTCGTGAAAAGTAATTCGGGTTGTATGGCAATAAAATCAGATACTGGCAACGTCGCATAAACACCGGCATTAAAACCGAATAATACATTGTTGTCGTCTGCATCATCTTTATAAAAGTTTGACATGTTTAGTCCTCCTTTAATACCAAACTCAGTAGTTACGTTATCGTCCTGTGCGTGAAGCATTCCAAATGAAGCTGTCATAAAAAGGGCTAAGGCGTATAAAAAATTTGATTTCATAATTTTAAAATTTAATTAATAATTGGTTATAAGTTTGTTTGAATTTTTTTTGCCTCTCTTAAAAGCTCGTATTGTTTGGGTAAATAATAAAGAACTAATTTTAAAATTGACGCATCCTGCGTTTCTTTAGCAATGGATTCAAATAATTTAATTTGCTCTGATAAAGATTTTACTATCGAACTGATGTACGCTTTATCAAATTTCACATTAACGGTATCAATCAAATTATATAAGTCATCGTTTGCAACTGTTGAACTAACTTCAGTGGTTATAATCAATTTTTTTAGGGCTTCTTTATTAATTTCCTGTAATAACAGATTTTGATTGTTTTCTATTATTGTACTGATTTCCCTGACTGAGTTTTTTAAACTTTTATGTTGCGCCAACTGACTTTTTGCAATAATCGATTTAGTTACATTTGATGCTGCAATAAAAAAGTAAGCTTCTTTTTCTTCCTTGCTGTTTTTTGTAAGAACGTCTTTTTTAGTTGTTGTCTTTTCAATTGGTTCATTCTTTTTACAGGATAAAAATGAGCCTAATATTATCACTATAAAGCCTGTTTTTAAAAATGATGTATTTGATAAAGGCATTATTTAATTGTTACTTCATTACTACATTACAAAGATGCTAAGCAATCATAAGTTTTACTTTACAGCATAAAAAAGAAACGTTATATAATTCCCATTATGGGTTTATATAACGTTTTATAAGGCATTTTTAAAGGATTTATTCAGGAAGATATACCGTAAAAACAGAACCTTGATTAATGGCACTATCAGCAATAATATAACCTTTATGGTTCTCTACTATTTTTTTGCAGATGGCGAGCCCAATTCCGGTTCCGGGGAACTCTGTTTTTGAATGTAAGCGTTGAAATAATACAAAAACGGTTTCCCTGAACTGAGGATCAAATCCCATTCCGTTATCTCTAAAAGTAATTTTATGATATTTCTTTATAGACTGATCTAATAATTCCGGATTATCAGCTGATAAAACTTTTTCAGATTCAATATTAATTTCCGGGATCAAATCTGGTTGGCTGTATTTTAAGGAATTTCCAATAAGGTTGATAAAAAGCTGTTCTATCTGATAAGGTATAACTAATAGTTTAGGTAATTTGGAAACGGATATTTTTGCTTTTTTATCCTCAATAACCTCGGCTAATTCTACAATTGCATTCTCAAACAAATCATTTAGGTTTGATTTGATAAATTCCTTTTTAGTAGTGTTCGTTCGTGAAAATAGTAATAAGTCATCAATTAAAACCCGCATTCTTTTGGCTGAAGTTTCAATTTTAGTAATATATTCCTTTGCGCTATCAGATATTATAGCCCTGTCAGCATCAGAAACCCTGGAAATAAAAGTTTGAATTTTTCTTAGGGGCTCTTGCAAATCATGACTTGCAACATGATTGAATGACGCTAATTCCTGATTGCTTTTTTCTAGTTCTTTATTACGCTCCTGAAGCTTTATGTTTAATAAATGCTCGTCTGTAATGTCAAAATTAATGCCGAGTAAAATTTTACTGCCTTGTTTATCAATTAAAAGTTTTCCTGTAGATTTAAAATGTCTCACCTGATTATCTTTACGGATCACTTTATAATAAATAAAAGGAAGGTGTTTATTATCAATAATACCTTGCATAGATTCTTCGATTGCTTCTTTATCCTCGGGATGTACAAAATCTAAAAAACTTTCCTTATTAGGAACAAATGATTTAGGTTCTACTCCTAAAAGACGGAATTGATTATCAGAATAATCAATTTTGTCTGTGTCCAGGTCCCATTGCCAGGTACTGAACTTTCCAATCGCCTCAGATTCGGTCATAAGACCTGAGGAGATTAAAAGTTTTTTATTATAAATTTTTAATCGGACAATATCCTTACTGATTTGTCTGTAAGCAAGTAAAATAAAAGTTAATGCAGCTAAAAATAAAGAGATTGAAAATAATGGTCCTAGTGAAATTTCCTCATCGTATTTTTTTAAGCTTTTCTCTAAAAACTTTTTCTCGATATCATTCATTTTATCAACCTGAAAACGAATATTTTCCATTAAAATCCGACCGCCAAACATATGGTTGTCCAATTTTCTTTTATCGTAGGTTCTGGGTTCGCTGTATTTTAAACAATTTTCAAACGAAACGTACCGTTGAATGATTAATTTGAATAGCTTTTTGAGGTTTTCCTGTTGTTTCGGACTGTTTTCTGTAAGTTTTTTTAAGGTAATAAAAGATGTATTCACTTTATCCCGTGAAAAAAGATAGGGTGCAAGGAAACGGCTGTTTCGGGTTATCATGTAACCACGCTGACCCGTTTCGGCATCTTTTATTGCCGACATCAATTGTTCTAACTGAATGTTAATTTCATACGTATGCATTACCAATTTACTGGATTCATTTAAATCCTGATTGTGTTTGTATGCAATCGATGAAAGAAACAATAAAATGAAAATGGCTATTATAAAAATAACCCTCAATGATCCTGAAGAATTAAAATTAGGTATCCATTTCATTATAATTCAATTATTTTAGGCTTAGCAAGAAATTATCCCGGTTTAATCCTGAAGTATGATAATGCCAGTTTAAGGTTACGACCTCATTTATTATCTTTTTTAAGGCATTAAAATCACTTGGTTTTTTAATATAGATATTGGCTCCATGAATAAAAGTATCCTCAATATCCTCATCAGAAGATGATGTAGAATAAATAGCAATAATTAAATTTTTTAAATGCTCTGTTTTTTTAATTTCAATCAAACATTCTTTCCCTGTTTTTTTTGGCATATTCAAATCCAGAAATAAAATGTCAGGCAATTTAGTATCAGGATTCATCAAATGCTCCATTAATTGTAAACCATCGAAAACAAACTCAACTTTGGTTTGTACTTTTACTTCTTCAAAAGCATCCTTAAAAAAAAGACGATCATCTTCATCGTCATCAGCTAATAAAATATGTAATGCGTTTTTTTGCATTGATATGGGTGTTTGGGTTTATTTTAAATTTTCTCTTCGTTTTTTAATAATTCTTAAAAATGAAGATGGGGTTATTCCGGTTGTATTTTTAAATTGAGTGCTCAAATGGGCAACACTTGAATAATTAAGTAAAAAAGCAATTTCAGTCAGGCTCATTTCATTAATAAGCATCAATTGTTTAGCTCTTTCAATTTTTTGTATGATTATAAAGTTTTCAATAGAGGAATAGGTTACCTCAGAAAAAACATTCGACAAATAACCATAACTATGATTTAACTTATCAGCCAGATACGCAGAGCTTTTATAATTATTATTATCATCAGTATAAACTAACTCAATAATAGCATCTTTTATTTTTTGAACTAAAACGCTTTTTTGATTTTCTACAACTTCGAAACCAAAAGGACTTAATTTTTTTTTAAGTTCTTCTAATGCATCTATACTAAGATTTTCCTCAAGTTCAATTTCTCCAAACCCCAAAGAAGAAAAATTTAGATTTTGTTCTTCCAGTTTTTCTTTTAAGTAAAGAGAGCAAATTGTGTTGATGTCAAATTTTATAAATAGTTTCATTTTTTTTAAATATGGCTAAAGATAATTAATTTATTTTTTGTTTTTGGATTTAATATAAGCTTTTAAGCAACTGAAAACATTAATGTTTGAAAATCAAAAAAATACCGCCTAAATAAATTAGGCGGTACACTGGTAAATTTGAAAGGATTTACAAATCTGAAAAAATTTGCTTCAATTCTTCTTTTGTCTTTCCTAATTTTTGCTGAAGTTTTCCGTACATTTCGTCTTCTTTTCCTTCGGCAAACATTAAATCGTCATCAGTTAAATCAGCATACTTTTGTTTCAGTTTCCCTTTCAACTCGTTCCAGTTTCCTTTTATTTCAGTAGTGTTCATAATGTATTTTTTTTAATTGAATTGTAAATTTCCGATTTTATTCAGGTAAATCCATTACATGTATTTATTGAAATATTATATAATTCACAGATTATTGTTTTAGACCAGATAACGTCTTAGAATCCATGCCATTTTTTCGTGCTGTTGCAATAATCCTGTAACAAAATCTGAAGATCCAACATCATGGCTTTCTCCTTCAAAAACAGGAATATAATCCCTGAATTCTGTAATAAGTTGCTCATGGTCCTGTAAAAGTTCTTCAAGCATATTTTTTTGTGAAACGTATTCTTTTGGAGATTCTTTGAGAGTTGAATTTTCAATAAATTCTGTCATGGTTCCAATAGTTTTTTCTCCAAGCTGACTAATACGTTCTGCTACTTCATCAATATTATTTTCCAGAACTCGGTATTGGTCTTCAAATAATTTATGCAGTTCCATAAAACTATTTCCAGAAATATTCCAGTGAAATTTTCTTGTTTTTACATATAACGTCATTTCGTTTGATAAAATTGTGGCTAATATAGTTGTGCTTTTCTTTAAATTCTTTGTTGAAATTCCAATATTTGGGATCATAAATTAATTGATTTTATGTTTGTTACAAAATTAAAAGACAGACTTGTTTTTTTTCTTACATAATTTATTGCAGATGTTATATGAATTCAATGTTTTGATAACTTATTATCAATTGTAATGTTGTAGTTTTGCCGCCAACTTAAACCCTAAAATTCAAATTTTAATGAAAAAACAATTACTCATTTTGTTAATTTTAATCAACTCATTCGCGTCTAAGGCGCAATCTTATTTAGGCTATTTTCACGATAACTATGCCGGTGTACAAAGTGTCCTTTTTAATCCTGCATCTATAGCTGACTCTCGTTTTAAAACTGATATAAACTTGTTTTCCTTGAGCGGATCGGTAGGGAATGACTTATATGGCGTTAGACTTTTTGATGTTTATAAAGATGGCTATGATTTTGATAGTCAGGCTAAAGTCACACCTACATTCAATAATAACGGTATTGTTAACTTTGATATCATGGGGCCGTCATTTATGTTTAATATTGCTCCAAAACATACGTTGGCAGTATTTACAAGGGCCAGAACACTTACTAATTTAAGAAATTTTAATGGAAATCTGATAGATCAGGTTAAAGACGGTTTAGATGAATCTGAAAGTTTTAACCTTAATGGAGGTAATCCAAATGGCGCTACAAATTCATGGGGAGAATTAGGAATTTCCTATGCTGCAGTTTTATATCAAAACAAGCAGCATTTCTTAAAAGGAGGTTTAACTGCAAAATACTTGCAAGGTGGTGTTAATGGTTATATTCAGGGGAAGAATGTTGATGTAACTTTTACAGAGAATGTAATTAATCCTAAAGATGGAATTTTAACCACAAAAGGGGAACTTACTATTGGTGCAAGCCAGGATTTTGAAACTAATGAAGACTATGAATTTGATATTAATTCAAGCGGATTTGGTCTTGACTTAGGGTTTGTTTATGAGTGGAGACCTGATTATGATAAATACGATTTAAATAATGCGAAACCAGCTGATAATAACTTCAGGGATTTAAACAAGTATAAATTACGTTTTGGATTATCTGTTACTGACATTGGTTCTATAAATTATAAAAAATCAAGGCTTGATACCTACAATATAGATGGAAATGTTACTCAACAAATGATTGAGGACGCAGATAATTTATACGATTTCTTAAATGATAATTATACTCCTGTTTCTACTTCAAAAGGAGTAAAAACAAATTTGCCAACCGCACTTCATGCTGATGTAGACTGGAATATGTATAATAAATTTTACCTGAACCTTAATGGGGATATTAGTATGGTTAATAATACCAAATTAAACGGAACCAGTATTGCTGACAGAGTAAGTTTAACGCCTCGTTATGAGAGCCGGTGGTTTAGTTTTTATGTGCCGATGACCTGGATGGAATACAGCGGAATGCAGGTTGGATCAGGATTACGTGTCGGGGCTTTCTTTATTGGTTCTGGTTCTGTAATTACCAATTTAGTTTCAAAAGAATCTAAAGCAGTCGATTTTCATTTGGGAGTTAAAATCCCGGTTTATCAGAAGAAATTTAAAGACAGAGACGAAGATGGTGTAATAGATAAGGATGATGCTTGCCCTAAAGTTGCAGGTCCTGCAGAAAATAACGGATGCCCTTGGCCTGATACAGACGGTGATAAAGTTTTTGATAAAGATGATGTTTGCCCTAAAATTGCAGGTCCGGTTGAAAATAAGGGTTGTCCTTGGAAAGATTCTGATGGAGATACATTGCTTGATAACGTTGATGCTTGCCCGGCAATTGCAGGTCCGGTAGAAAACAAAGGTTGTCCGTGGCCAGATACAGACGGAGATACAGTTTTAGATAAAGATGATGCCTGTCCTGATGTTCCTGGTTTGGTAGAAAATAAAGGATGCCCGGATTTAGATGCCGATAAAGATGGTGTTTTAGATAAAGATGATGAGTGCCCGCTAATTGCCGGTTCTGCAGACAACAAAGGTTGTCCTAAGGTTACAAAAGCTATATTAGAACAATTGAAAGTAGAAGCAAAATCTATTTTCTTCGTAACAGGTAAAGCTACTTTAAGTGATGCTAATAAAGGTGAAACTTTAGGAAGATTAGATGCTATTAAGGAGATTTTGAGAAATTATCCGAATGCTAAATTTGCAATTAACGGTCATACAGATAATGTAGGAAATGCTAAGGCTAACCAAAAATTATCAGAAGCCAGGGCAAAAGTTGTTATGGATGCTTTGATTGAAAAAGGTGTCAACCCTTCTAATTTAACTTCACAAGGTTTTGGAGCATCAAAACCGGTTAAGTCTAATAAAACGGCTGCAGGAAGAGCTGAAAACAGAAGAACAGAAATTGTATATTTAGGTAATTTATAATCTAAATACAATATAAAACCAAAAAGCCATTCTTAATTGAATGGCTTTTTTTATTTTTGCCTACTTTCTAAAAAATAATTTCTTTGAATTAGAAGAACTAAAAAATCAAGAATGACAACACAACAACTACACGAACAAATTCTTCTGAAAAAATCATTTTTATGCGTTGGCTTAGATCCGGATTTAACTAAAATACCCACACATTTATTAGAAACCGAAGATCCTGTTTTCGAATTCAATAAAGCCATAATTGATGCCACACATGACTTGACTGTAGGATACAAACCCAATACTGCTTTTTTTGAAGCGTATGGCATAAAAGGATGGATGTCTTTACAGAAAACGATCAATTATATTAACGAAAACTATCCTGATATTTTTACCATAGCCGATGCAAAACGTGGCGATATCGGAAATACTTCAAGCATGTATGCAAAAGCTTTTTTTGAAGATTTAAATTTTGATAGTGTAACTGTTGCTCCTTACATGGGCAAAGATTCAATTGAGCCATTTTTAGCTTTCGAAAATAAACATACTATCATGTTGGCTTTAACGTCTAATGAAGGGGCTTTTGATTTTCAAACCCTAATTACAAACGGAAAAGAATTATACAAACAGGTTTTAGAAACTTCTAAAACATGGAAAAACAGCCATAACTTAATGTATGTTGTTGGCGCAACCAAAGCAGAGTATTTTGCAGAAATTAGAAAAATTGTTCCGGACAGTTTCTTGTTAGTTCCTGGAATTGGCGCCCAGGGCGGAAGTTTGTCAGAAGTATGCAAATACGGAATGAATGACAAAATTGGATTACTTGTAAATTCTGCAAGAGCGATTATTTATGCTTCTAAAGGAACTGATTTTGCAGAAAAGGCAAGAGAAGAAGCATTGAAAGTGCAACAGGAAATGGAAGGAATTCTTAGTTTCAGGTTTCAGGTTTAAAGTTTCAGGTTGCCTGACTTTGAACATAATTTTTCTACCACAGAGATTCGCAAAGTTTTTTCACAGAGATTCACCATGTTAAATTATTTCCTTTGTGCAACTTTTGTGAATCTCTAGTGTAAAAAAACGAAATTCAACAAACTTCAATCCTGAAACAAAAAAACTTGAAACTTCAAAAACATGAAACAACTCACAGATCAGCTCGGTACCATACATGCTTTTAGTATATCACCAAAACGCATTATTTCGTTAGTACCGTCTCAAACAGAATTACTTTATGATTTAGGTTTAGAAGAAAAGATTATCGGAATTACTAAATTCTGTGTGCATCCGTATCATCTAAAATCTACGAAAAAGGTTGTTGGAGGAACCAAGAAAGTTCATTTAGAGAAAATTAGATTATTGCAGCCGGATATTATCATTTGTAATAAAGAAGAAAATACTCTTGATATTGTGGAGCAATTAAGTGCCATTTGTACTGTGTGGGTAACTAATATTATTTCTATTGAAGATAATTTTCAAATGATCTCAGACTTTGGACAACTTTTTAATTGCAGGACCGAAGCACAAAAATGGAATAATAAATTGAGTTTTGCTTTAAACGATTTCAAAAAATATGTTCAGGATATTTCCCTTAAAAAAGCAGCTTATTTTATTTGGAAAGATCCTTATATGGTTGCCGGAAATGATACGTATATAAATGAATTATTAAAACTCAATCATTTTCAGAATATATACGCAGACAAAGGCCGTTATCCGGAAATTGAACTCAAAAAAATGCGATTGGAAGGAGATCCTGATTTGGTATTTCTTTCTTCAGAACCTTATCCTTTTAAGGAAGAAGATGCTTTCGAAATAGGTCGTTTTACCCATCATGCCAAAACTATTTTTGTAGATGGCGAAATGTTTTCCTGGCATGGAAGCCGATTATTAAAAGCTTTTCCCTACTTTAAAATTTTACACGAAAGATTAAAGGATTAACTCTGCGTTTTGTTCAGGTATCAGGTTTTGGATTATGCATTCTGTAACCGCAGCTTTAGATAAAGCAGGATTCTTCGTGAAACTTTACGGAAAATCTTAGTGAATTTAGCAATAAGCCTTTGTTCAAAGTAAAGTAACCTGAAGCCTGTAGCAAAGAAAACCTGAAACAAGTTGTGCAAAAAAGAATGCCGACATCTAAAAGACGCCGGCATCATTTAACTAACCAAAACCAAAATAATAAATAACCAGTTTATTACATTACAAAGGTCAGGTATATTTAAAGGTTTTGCTGTTAAGGTTTTGTTATTACTTTGTTGAGCATAAGTTAAGATTTTTTAAGATGCCTTTTTGAGCTTTCTGTGGCATAAAATAACTTTTGTTAGATTGTGTAACATTAGAAATTGTTTTAAAACTAAATAAAAAATGACTTAAAAGCGAAATCGGATAGAAATTTATCGGGTTTTCATGTTTAACGACTATTTAGTTTTGCTTTCTCTCTCATGACATCAGCAATTTTTCGGTTTTCTATTTTGCTTTCCAGCCAGGAAATAATATCTAAATATAAAAAAGCTCTTTTTTCATAAGTATTTTTTTCCAATTCAATAAAACGCTGACGCATCTTTATAAATTCTTTTTTGATATCGGCAGGATAAAAATTATTCAGGTTTTTCAGAAACTTAATAATTTCCTTTTGGACTTCATGTAAATCATTCATTTTCAATAAAAACTTATAAGTGTTTTTAAGATGATTTTCTAAATAATAATCTTTACCTAACTCGTAATGAACGATTAATGATAAGATGCGGGCAAAGCACATTAAGTCCTCGCGCATCGTTAAATTTTTATTATTGATGATCTTATCGAGGTAATAGATTGATTCATTATATTTTTCATTTCCAAAGTAAATACAGGCAATTTTATAATAAAACAACATTTCATGATGTTCATCAAGATGTTCGTTGTGTAATTTTATTTTTTCTAAAATTACAGGAATTAAATATTCGCTTTCAGCAAAAGTTCCTTCCAGGATATGAAAATTTAACTTGTTGTTGTAGACATATAAAAATGAAAGTGAGGCAATATTATCGTTTACCGGAAATTTAGGATCCTGAATAGTTTCTTCTAAAAGAGTTAAATATTTTTTGAAATTCGATATATATTTCAACATATAAAGAGACTCTAAAAAATAATGATTTCCTTTTAGAAAAAATACAGGATTCTGGTAAATCATATTCGGATTATCATAAAAAAGTCTTACCCATTTATAAGCATATTTGTAACTCGCCAGAAAATCCTGAACCAGAAAACTCCGCCATAAATTAGCATTATAAAACCAATATTTTTCGCGGAAGCCAAACTTGCTCTCATCTAGCTTTGATATATGTTTATTAAAGTAATCATCGATATATTTATATTCTTCATCGCTTTTTACATAACCGGTTTTCAGCATAATTCCGTACAATTGAAGGGACAAATTCGATAATTTGCTTGAAATGGTATTGCGGTAATTTAATTCTTTGGCCTGTACAACCAATTCATCCGCGCGTCCCTGAATACTTCGTGTAATATATTGTGATTCAATTAGCTTTTCAAATTCTACAATTTCATACGCCATTAATTTTTCGTCATTCTCAAGTGCAAGAATTTTAGTTTTATCCAAAATTTTCAAACTCTGTTTGTATAACCCTTTATTATACAGAATAACAGCAAAATCAATTTGTTCACGCAATTGGTATCGGATATTCTGACTTGGGATATTTAATCGGATGCTAACTAAAATTTGTTTGTATAAATATGATTTTAAGTTAGATAGTTGTACTTTTTTGATGATTCCACTCTTTAAGATAAGTTTTTCATCGTAAGTCTCAGACTTATCTAAGATATTAAATAATTCAATGAATTTGGTATTAGAACTCGTTTCTAAACGGCTTGCAAAAATTTTGAACTGTCTTTTTTCTGATTTAGAAAGAGATTTGATTAGAACAAATAAGAAATCTTTTTGATGGTTAGCCATTGTAAAATATAATAATATAACTTATTGATTTTCAATTATTTAATCACTTATAAATTGTTTTATGAACAGTATAATTTCATTAAAATGAATTTCATACTGAAGAAGTACAATATATATTTGTTTCAGGATGTGAAATTACATTAAATAAATGAATATGAATAGAGAGAAAGTTCAAATTTTTGACACCACTTTGCGTGATGGAGAACAGGTTCCAGGATGTAAGTTAGATACTAAACAAAAATTAGTTATCGCAGAACGACTTGACAAAATGGGAGTTGATATCATCGAAGCAGGTTTTCCTGTGTCAAGTCCGGGCGATTTTTTATCGGTCTCTGAGATTTGTAAAATTGTAGAAAATGCAACCGTCTGTGGATTGACAAGAGCCGTAAAAAACGACATTGATGTTGCTGCAGCTGCTTTAAAGCATGCTAAGAAACCTAGAATCCATACCGGAATCGGAACTTCAGAATCTCATATACTCCATAAATTAAATACTACCAGAGAAGATATTATTGCCAGAGCAAAATTTGCTGTATCCCATGCAAAATCATATGTTGAAGACGTTGAGTTTTATGCAGAAGATGCCGGTAGGACTGATAACGCCTTCCTTGCTAAAGTTTGCGAAGAAGTAATCAAATCGGGAGCAACAGTATTGAATATTCCGGATACAACAGGGTATTGTTTGCCTGAAGAATACGGAGCAAAAATTAAATATTTAAAAGAAAACGTAAAAGGTATTGAAAATGTAATTCTTTCATGCCACTGTCATAACGATTTAGGAATGGCAACTGCAAACTCAATTGCAGGTGCAATTAACGGCGCAAGACAAATAGAATGTACAATAAATGGTATTGGTGAAAGAGCAGGAAATACAGCACTTGAAGAAGTGGTGATGATTTTTAAACAACATCCTTACTTAAATTTAGATACCAATATCAATACAAGAGAATTAAACGAGATGAGTCGTTTGGTTTCTGAGAGTATGGGTATGATGGTTCAGCCAAATAAAGCGATTGTTGGAGCAAATGCTTTCGCTCACAGTTCCGGAATTCATCAGGATGGTGTGATTAAAAACAGAGCAACATACGAAATCATGGACCCATTAGATGTTGGGGTAAATGAATCTTCTATTATATTGACAGCCAGAAGCGGAAGAGCAGCTTTGGCATATCGTGCTAAAAAAGTGGGTTATGAACTTACAAAGGTGCAATTAGATATTGTATATATTGAATTTTTGAAATTTGCTGACATCAAAAAAGAAGTTTTAGATGCAGACATACATCAAATTATTGAAGCATCTAAAATTCAGGGAGATTTAATAAGAAGTTAGTTTTATAAAAATAAAGATTTAAATACATAAAGAACGAGACGTTATGAATTTGAAAATTGCAGTTTTACCAGGAGATGGAATTGGGCCAGAAGTGATTTTACAAGCCAAAAAAGCTTTATATGCTATTGGTGAAGTGTACAATCATGAATTTGTTTTTGAAGAAGCGCTAATGGGAGCGGTTGCTATTGATAAAACTGGAAATCCATTACCAGAACAAACTTTAAATCTTTGTTTAAATACTGATGCTGTTTTATTTGGTGCGATTGGTGACCCTAAATATGATAATAATCCTAATGCAAAAGTTCGTCCGGAGCAGGGATTGTTGAAATTGCGTAAAGAATTGGGTTTGTTTGCAAACATTCGCCCAATTAAACCATATAAATCACTAATTGATGCTTCTCCGCTAAAAAGAGAAATTATTGAAGGTGCTGATTTTACAATTTTCAGAGAATTAACAGGTGGTGCTTATTTTGGAGCCAAAACGTTAAATGAAGAAGGTACTCACGCTTCAGATTTATGTGAGTATTCAGAAGAAGAAATTACCAGAATTGCCCATTTGGCTTTTAAATCGGCACAAAACCGACGTAAAAAGTTAACAATGGTAGACAAGGCAAATGTTTTGGAAACTTCAAGATTATGGAGAAAAGTGGTTCAGAAAGTGAGCGCAAATTATCCTGATGTGGCTTTGGACTTTTTATTTGTTGATAACGCAGCCATGCAAATCATTTTAAATCCAAAACAATTTGATGTGATTTTGACAGAAAATTTATTTGGGGATATTTTATCTGATGAAGCAAGTGTGATTACAGGTTCTATCGGTTTATTAGCTTCAGCGTCTTTAGGAGAAAAAAATGCACTGTTTGAACCAATTCATGGATCTTATCCACAAGCAAAAGGAAAAAATATTGCTAATCCAATTGCCTCTATTTTATCTGCTGCGATGTTGTTAGAGCATTTTGGGTTATTTAAGGAAGCAAATGTTATTTACAGAGCAGTAGAAAAAGCAATCGAATTTAAAGTTGTTACTACAGATTTAAAATCGGATTCAAAATTTGGTACTAATGAAGTAGGGGAATTTGTTTCAAACTTTATTTTTAGCAAAGACGACTTACTTTATTTTAATAATGATAACGTTCATATTGGACAATCTACGATTGTTTAAGATTTTTTGTTAAATGTTGAAATAAATAACAAGAAGTATTTAAAATGTTGAGATTTATTTTTTTTGCCCTATTAGTTTTTATACTTTTGTGAGACTAAAAAACAAATAATGCAAATCTCAATTATTATTACTTCTGTCATTGTTGTCAATGTGTATAGCACATCTGCATCGGGAATGGTATAAATATAATTGAAAAATATATATTAAACCTCCCACTTAGTTGGGAGGTTTTTTTTAGGAATAAAATTAAAAAATTACAAATAATACATAATGGAATTAAATAAATACAGCAAAACAATCACGCAAGACGAAACACAACCAGCTTCTCAGGCGATGTTCTACGGAATTGGCTTAACAGAAGAGGATCTTAAAAAAGCGCAGGTGGGAATTGTAAGTATGGGTTACGATGGAAATCCTTGTAACATGCACTTAAACGACCTGGCTAAAGATATTAAAACTGGCGTCTGGAAAGAAGATTTAGTTGGATTGATTTTTAATACTATTGGTGTAAGTGATGGGATCTCTAATGGAAATGACGGAATGCGTTTTTCTTTGGTTTCCCGTGATGTAATTGCAGATTCTATAGAAACTGTTATGGGGGCACAATGGTACGATGGTTTGATCGCTGTTCCTGGTTGTGATAAAAATATGCCGGGAGCATTAATGGCTATGGGTAGAGTTAATCGCCCTTCTATTATGGTTTACGGAGGATCTATTCACCCGGGGAAATGGAAAGGGGAGGATTTGAACATTGTTTCTGCTTTTGAAGCATTAGGAAAAAAAATCAGTAACAAAATTACACCTGAAGATTTTAAAGGCGTGATTCAAAATGCTTGTCCAGGAGCAGGTGCCTGTGGTGGAATGTACACTGCAAATACGATGTCTTCAGCTATTGAAGCATTAGGAATGAGTTTACCTTACAGTTCTTCCAACCCGGCTTTGAGTCCGGAAAAGAAACAAGAATGTGTTGATGCCGGTAAAGCCATCAGAATATTATTAGAAAAAGACATTAAGCCTAGGGATATCATGACCCGTAAAGCATTCGAAAATGCAATTACGATGGTGGCTGTTTTAGGAGGTTCTACGAATGCGGTTATGCACTTAATTGCAATGGCTCATTCTGTTGGGATTGAATTGACTTTAAAAGATTTTCAGGATATCAGTGATAAAACACCATTATTAGCTGACTTGAAACCAAGCGGTAAATATCTAATGGAAGATTTGCATAATGTAGGTGGTGTTCCTGCAGTAATGAAATATTTATTGAAAGAAGGTTTCTTACACGGTGAATGTTTGACTGTAACAGGGAAAACTATAGCAGAAAACTTAGCTTCAATTCCTGATTTACATGATGGACAGGAAGTTATTTTTGAAATTCAAAAAGCTTTAAAAGCGACTGGAAACATTCAGATTTTATACGGAAATATAGCTTCAGAAGGTTGCGTAGCTAAAATTAGTGGCAAAGAAGGGGAATTTTTTGAAGGTACTGCCGTAGTCTTTGAAGGTGAAAAAGATGTAATCAGAGGTATACAAGCAGGTGAAGTGAAGCCTGGAAATGTAGTGATTATTCGTTACTGTGGTCCAAAAGGTGGGCCTGGTATGTCAGAAATGTTAAAACCAACATCAGCCATTATGGGAGCTGGTTTAGGAAATACAGTTGCTTTGATTACTGACGGACGTTTCTCTGGAGGTTCACACGGTTTTGTCGTCGGGCACGTTACTCCGGAAGCTTATGAAGGTGGTGGAATTGCGTTGATACAAAATGGTGATGTTATTACGATTGATGCTGTAAAAAACACCATTAATATGAAAATTTCCGATGAAGAATTAGCAAAACGTAAAGCTAGTTGGAAACAACCGGAATCACCAATTAAACAAGGAGTTTTACTTAAATATATGCGTTCGGTCTCCAGTGCATCTGAGGGATGCGTTACGGACAAATAATTAATTAAATAACAATATCAAGAAAATCAATTGCAATATCAATGAAAATATAAAAGTCGGTTATCTTAAAAATTTGCAAGTACGTTTAATTTTTAATATTGAAATTGATTTTTGAAATTGCCATTGGCATTGATTTTTGAAAAAAAGACAAACAATGAAAATATCAGGGGCGGAAGCCGTTATTAGATGTTTATTAGCCGAAGGAGTAGATTTGCTTTATGGTTACCCAGGTGGTGCTATTATGCCAGTTTATGACGAATTATATAAATTTCAGGATCAATTGCACCACGTATTGGTGCGCCACGAACAAGGTGCTGCACATGCTGCACAAGGTTTTGCCAGAGCTACTGGTAAAGTAGGGGTTTGTATCGCAACTTCGGGACCGGGAGCTACAAATCTAGTTACTGGTATTGCCGATGCTCAAATCGATTCAACACCATTAGTATGTATTACTGGTCAGGTTGGAAAACACTTATTGGGTTCTGATGCTTTTCAGGAAACAGATATTATTGGAATTTCTACTCCGGTAACAAAATGGAATTACCAAATTACGGAAGCTCACGAAATTCCGGAAATTATTGCCAAAGCTTTTTATATCGCCAGATCAGGTCGTCCTGGCCCGGTTTTGATTGATATTACTAAAAATGCCCAGTTTGATGAATTGGATTTCAGTTATGAAAAATGTACAGGGATTAGAAGTTATCATCCAAAACCTGTCTTGGATCTTAAAAAAGTACAAGATGCTGCAGATATAATTAACAATGCCAAAAAGCCATATATTATTTTTGGTCAGGGTATTATACTGAGTCAGGCAGAAGAGCAATTAAAGAGATTGGTTGAAAAATCCGGTATTCCGGCAGCCTGGACTATTTTAGGTCTTTCGGCTTTACCAACAGATCATCCTTTGAATGTAGGAATGGTAGGAATGCACGGTAATTATGGACCGAATCTTTTGACAAATGAATGTGATGTCTTAATCGCTTTAGGAATGCGTTTCGATGATCGTGTTACCGGAAGTTTAGCTACGTATGCTAAACAAGCCAAAGTAATTCACTTCGAAATCGATCCGGCTGAAATTGATAAAAATGTAAAAGCGGAAGTAGCTGTTTTAGCAGACGTTAAAGAGGCATTGACTGCTTTGATTCCATTAATTGACAAGAAATCACACGATTCCTGGCATAATGAATTCAAAGAAAAATATAAAATTGAATTAGAAGCAGTTATCGATGAAGAGTTAGCTCCAACAAATGGAAAAGGAATTTCTATGGGAGAAACTATCGAAATGATTAATAAACACTCAAAAGGTGATGCCATAATGGTTTCGGATGTAGGACAACATCAAATGTTTGCCTGTCGTTATGCTAAATTTAATTCTACTAAGAGTAATGTTACTTCAGGAGGTTTAGGAACAATGGGCTTTGCTTTACCAGCGGCTATTGGTGCTAAAATGGGAAGACCGGATAGAGAAGTAGTTGCTATAATTGGAGATGGAGGTTTTCAAATGAACATACAGGAGCTGGGGACAATTCATCAGACAAAAGTGCCGGTAAAAATTGTAGTTTTAAACAATGAATTCCTTGGAATGGTTCGTCAGTGGCAGGAATTATTTTTTGACTACAGATATGCTTCTACAGTAATGATTAATCCAAATTTCTGTGCTATTGCAGAAGGGTATTATATCAAATCCAGAAAAGTAACGAAAAGAGAAGAACTGGATGAAGCAGTTGCGGAGATGATAGCTTCAAAAGATTCTTATTTCTTAGAAGTTATGGTAGAAAAAGAGAATAACGTATTCCCAATGATTCCAACAGGAGCTTCGGTTTCTGATATGAGATTAAGCTAAAAATTATGGAAGAAAAAACATTTACCATATCGGTATACTCAGAAAATAACGTAGGCTTATTAAATAGAATATCTGGAATATTCTTAAAGCGTCACATTAATATATTAAGTTTAAACGTTTCAGAATCAGAAATAGAAAATGTTTCAAGATTTATTATCGTTGTAGATACAACCGAGAAATGGGTTAAAAATATAGTAGGACAAATTGAAAAACAAATTGAAGTTATCAAAGCATTTTATCACACAGATGAAGAAACTATTTATTTAGAAAATGCATTATTCAAAATTGCTTCAGGTTTGTTGTTTGATGAAAAACAAATTCAGAATATCATCAAGGAAAGCCAATCTACAATTGTAACAGTTTCTCGTGATTTTTTTGTGATTTCAAAATCCGGAAGACGTTCTGAAATCGAAGAATTATATGCAAAGTTTAAACCGTACGGCATTATGCAATTTGTACGTTCGGGCAGAATATCTGTTTCTAAAGAAAAAATGGAAATTTCAACATTGTTAGAAACATTCAAATAGTATCATTTTAGTTTACTTATTAATCAATTATTAAATTACACATTCATTAAATATTAAAAAAGAAAATGGCAAATTATTTCAATACATTACCACTTAGATTACAATTAGAACAATTAGGGGTTTGCGAATTTATGGAGCAATCAGAATTTGCAAACGGAATAGAAGCATTAGCAGGAAAAAAAGTTGTTATTGTTGGTTGCGGAGCCCAGGGTTTAAATCAAGGTTTAAATATGAGAGATTCTGGTTTGGATATCTCTTATGCTTTGCGTGCTGATGCAATTGCAGAAAAAAGAGCTTCATACAAAAATGCTACTGAGAATGGTTTTACTGTAGGTACATATGAAGAATTGATACCAAATGCAGATTTGGTTTGTAATCTAACACCAGACAAACAACATACAGCTGTGGTAACTGCTATTATGCCATTAATGAAAAACGGTTCGACTTTAGCCTATTCTCACGGGTTTAATATCGTTGAAGAAGGGATGCAGATCCGTAAGGATATTACAGTAATTATGTGTGCTCCTAAATGTCCTGGTTCTGAAGTACGTGAAGAATATAAAAGAGGTTTTGGTGTGCCGACACTTATTGCTGTTCATCCTGAAAATGATCCAAACGGACTAGGTTTAGATCAGGCAAAAGCGTATGCAGTTGCAACAGGAGGACATAAAGCAGGAGTTTTAAAATCATCGTTTGTAGCCGAAGTAAAATCAGATTTAATGGGTGAGCAAACTATCCTTTGTGGTTTATTACAAACAGGTTCTATTTTATGCTTTGATAAAATGGTTGAAAAAGGAATTGAGCCTGCATATGCTTCAAAATTAATTCAGTTTGGATGGGAAACTATCACTGAGGCTTTAAAACATGGAGGTATCACTAATATGATGGATCGTCTTTCGAACCCTGCGAAAATTGAAGCTTATGAAATTGCAGATGAATTAAAAGATATTATGCGTCCGTTATTTCAAAAGCACCAGGATGATATTATTTCTGGTGAATTTTCCAGAACTATGATGATTGACTGGGCTAATGATGATGTGAACTTATTAAAATGGAGAGCTGCGACAGGAGAAACTAATTTCGAGAAAACAGCTCCAACAACTGCGGAAATTTCAGAACAAGAGTATTTTGATAATGGAGTTTTAATGGTTGCAATGGTTAAAGCGGGTGTTGAATTAGCTTTTGAAACTATGACCGAAGCAGGAATTATTGAGGAATCAGCATATTATGAATCATTACACGAATTACCTTTGATTGCAAATACTATTGCAAGAAAAAAATTATTTGAAATGAATCGTGTTATTTCGGATACTGCTGAGTATGGTTGTTATTTATTCGATCATGCATGTAAACCGTTATTGACAGAATTCATGAAAAAAGTGGAGACTAATATAATTGGAAAACCATTTTCAACTTCAAACGGAGTAGATAATGCAGTTTTAATTGCTGTAAACAAAGAAATTCGTCAGCATCCTATTGAAGAAGTAGGAGCATGGTTAAGAGAGTCTATGACTGCAATGAAGAAAATTGGATAATATATTAGGAATTACGCACATACGCGTGTTGGGATTTGCACTGTATCTTTGTTTTATGTAATATTTTGAATTAGTAAGCACTTATTAAGATAATAACAGATATAGGCATGTTACATTCACTTAACTTTCAATTTGAGTTAAGTGAAGTAATCCCTAATTATTGGGGTATGTTTAGTGATAGATATACTTGTAGAAATTTCTGTTATGATTAATAATGTTGCTGCTATTTTCAAAATAAAATGAATACAGTACAACATATCTGAAAATTAATTGTTGCTGAAATTGTTAAATTAAAGAGGCATGGTATTTTAGTATCATGCCTTTTTTGCAATATGCATATTTCCATTAAAAATTAATTTTTTAAATTAAATGCATAAATACATCGTATTTAATTTATTATGTGTTATTTTTTGATAAAATTTATGAATTAAATAATTTTAAGAATACGCTGATATTTAATACTTTTATAAAAAAATTACAACCGCTATGAGTTATTATAAAATTGAAAATTTAGAACAATATTTTAAACATTACAATAAGTCAATAAGAGAGCCAAGAAAATTTTGGGGCAAGATAGCCGAAGAAAATTTTACATGGTATCAGCAATGGGAAAAAGTTGTAGATTTTAATATGGCTGACGCCGAAGTGAAATGGTTTACTGAGGCAAAAGTTAATATTACTAAAAATTGTATTGACAGACACTTAAGTAAAAGAGGAGAAAAAACAGCTATTATTTTTGAACCGAATGATCCTTCTGAAAGTGCTCTGCATATTTCATATAATGAATTATACGAAAGAGTTTCCAAAATGGCGAATGTTTTGCGTGAGCAGGGAGTTGGTAAAGGAGACAGGGTGTGTATTTATTTACCAATGATTCCGGAACTTGCTGTAGCAGTTTTGGCATGTGCGAGAATTGGTGCTATACATTCGGTTATATTTGCTGGATTTTCAGCTTCAGCAGTTTCTGCAAGAATTAATGATTGCGAATGTAAAATGGTGATTACTTCTGATGGTGGTTACCGTGGAAATAAAACAATTGACCTAAAAGGAATTGTTGATGAGGCTTTAGAAACTTGCCCTTCTGTTACTAAAGTTCTGGTTGTAAAAAGAACAGAGACTGAAATAGACATGAAAGAAGGTCGTGACATCTGGTTACAACCCCTATTAGATGTAGCTCTTGATTACAATGTAGCAGAAATTATGGATGCTGAGGATCCGTTATTTATTTTGTACACTTCTGGTTCAACAGGAAAACCAAAAGGAATGGTTCATACCACTGCCGGTTATATGGTTTATACGGCATATACATTTAAAAATGTTTTCAGTCACGAAGAAAATGATATTTTCTGGTGTACTGCAGATATTGGCTGGATTACTGGTCACTCTTATATATTATACGGACCACTATTAAATGGCGGAACTACAGT
This sequence comes from Flavobacterium piscis, assembly GCF_031457575.1. GTDB lineage: Bacteria > Bacteroidota > Bacteroidia > Flavobacteriales > Flavobacteriaceae > Flavobacterium > Flavobacterium piscis_A. Next base: position 67,815 of record NZ_JAVDWQ010000017.1, read on the forward strand.
AATTTTCGAAGGAGTACCATCATATCCTGATTTTAGCCGTTTTTGGGATATTATCGAAAAACATAAAATTACACAGTTCTATACTGCACCAACAGCAATTCGTTCTTTAGCAAAAGAAAGTTTAGATTATATTCAAAAATATCCCCTAAAATCGCTTAAGGTTATTGGATCTGTAGGAGAACCAATTAACGAAGAAGCATGGCACTGGTTTAATGACCATGTTGGAGATAAGAGATGTCCGGTTGTTGATACGTGGTGGCAAACAGAAACAGGTGGAATCATGATTTCGCCGATTGCTTTTGTAACACCTACCAAACCAACATATGCTACTTTACCGTTACCGGGAATTCAGCCTGTTTTGATGGATGAAAAACGCAATGAAATTGAAGGCAATCAAGTAGTGGGAAGTTTATGTATCAAATTTCCATGGCCTGGAATCGCCAGAACAATCTGGGGTGATCACGAACGTTATAAAGAAACTTATTTTTCAGCTTTTCCGGGTAAATATTTTACCGGTGATGGTGCGTTGAGAGATGAAGTAGGATATTACAGAATTACCGGTAGGGTAGATGATGTAGTAATTGTTTCCGGACATAATTTAGGAACAGCGCCTATAGAAGATGCTATTAATGAACATCAGGCTGTTGCAGAATCTGCTATTGTAGGTTTCCCGCATGAAATTAAAGGAAATGCACTATATGGGTTTGTGATATTGAAAGAAACTGGTGAAATTCGTAACAAAGAGAATTTAGCTAAAGAGATTAATCAATATATTGCTGACCATATTGGTCCGATAGCAAAACTGGATAAGATTCAGTTTGTATCTGGTTTGCCAAAAACACGTTCAGGAAAAATTATGCGTAGAATTTTACGTAAAATCGCTGAAGGGGATTTTTCTAATTTTGGAGATACTTCAACATTACTGAATCCTGAAGTTGTTGAAGAAATCATGAAAGAGAGAATTTCTTAACATAAAATAAATAAATAAAAAATGCCTTAAGTTTATTAGTTACTTAAGGCATTTTTTTATTGAATTTAAATGGAAGTATAGACTTATTTAGTTAATACTTTATTTTTCCTAGTCCTTTAAGGTTAATCCTAACGGAACCATTAAAATTCCTTTTTCATAAATGTTCAGATAGAGTATAATTGGTTTTTTCTGACCTTCCCATTTAAGTTCATAAACGTTTAAAAATCCAGCTCCCATGTCACTTCGTTTGGTTGGAAACGGACAGCAAGTTTCTAATCTGGTGTATGTTATTTTTTCTCCATTTGGTCCGGCTAAAGCATTCAGAAAACGAGTTTCGTTAAGGGCTTCATCTTTTGTGTTTCTATAAAATATATTAACAGGATAATCTGGATTGTAACCGTATTTTTTGTCTTTGCTGAATAAAGTAATAGTAAAAGTATTGTCTTTCTTTAAAATCAAATCCGGGGCAGTATCATCTACATTTTTTAAAGTCGATTTACTGCTGACACAAGATGATACAACTAATATCAATATACTGAAGAGAACTATTTTTTTCATGTTTTGCATAAATTTTGAATTACAAATATAAGAGAGAAAAGTACATTTTTGATATTAAATACTTTGATAATGATGTTCAGATATTGTGAAAAAAAAATAATTTAATAAAAAAAAAACATTCTGCTTATCTTTTGACAAACAGAATGTTTCTGAATAATTATTAATATTTAAACAATTTCGGCGCTAAGACCAGCTTCCAAAAGTTGTGTGCATTGTGGCTTCAGCTTGTCCATAGGGCCGGTTTTTACTGTACATTTTCCATTATAATGTACAATTAAGGAACATTGTTCTGCCTGTTCAGGTGTGTGATTACAAACACGTATTAAAGTATCAATTACGTGATCAAAGGTGTTTACATCATCGTTATAAACAATGATTTCGTTATTGAAACCTGTCAATTCCTTTTCGCGAACTTTTTCTCTTACCTTTTCTTTAGTACTCATGTTTTTAGGTTTTTGTACTGTTGTAAAAATTATTAACTAATTTACGTATTTTAATGAAACCCAGTTGTTCCTTTGAAACTTTTTAACATACGTCAGTCCTTTTTCGGTGCATGAAGCATCAATAAAAGGAATGTCTTCTTCATAGAAGCCACTTAAAAGTAAAGTTCCTTTTGGGTTTAGGCTATCAACATAACTTTGCATGTCGTTTAATAAAATATTACGGTTGATATTCGCAATAATTAAATCGTATTTTTTACCATCCAATAAAGCTGCATCACCTTCATAAACAGTAATATGGTGGCAATTATTGCGTTCTGCATTTTCTACAGAATTCAGGTAACACCAATTATCAATGTCAATAGCATCAATTGGCTGAGCACCTTTCATCTCTGCTAATATGGCTAAAATTGCTGTTCCGCATCCCATATCAAGAGTTTTCAAACCTTCGACATTAATTTCTAATAAATGCTGAATCATCATGTGGGTCGTTTCATGATGCCCAGTACCAAAACTCATTTTAGGTTCGATTACAATATCAAATTCGGCATCAGTTTTCGGATGAAAAGGAGCGCGAACATGACATTTTCCATCAACATCAATAGCCTCAAAATTCTTTTCCCATTCCTCATTCCAGTTTACCTGATCGATTTCTTCAATTGTATACTCGATTTTAAATTCTTCTGATTGTAAAATATAAATGTCATCCAGGATGTTTTCGTCCCATAAATCCTTCTTTACAAAAGCCGAAATTCCGTTTTCTGTTTCCGTAAAACTTTCAAACGCTTTTTCGCCTAATTCAGCAATTAAAATTTCTGATCCTGATTCCTTAGGTTCAATAATAAAATGATACCCTAAATATATATTTGACATAAATGATTTTTTTTTTGCAAAGGTAAGAATCGAAACTAGAAGTTGTTTATAAATAATCAATATCCTTACAAATATTAATGTTAATTTTGATTAGAATTTTTAAGTGATCTATTATATGAAGAATATTATTTTTATGTTGCTTTTTGTGGTGTTAAGTTCAGGAAGTTGTGAAAAAGAACATGAAGTTATTAGATCATTTTGTTATTGGAAAACCGATTTGTATTTCCAGAAAGAAGATGATTCTTTGATCAAAAAGATGGGTATAAAACACATGTATGTCCGGTTTTTTGATGTGGATTGGAATCCGTATAGTAAAGAGCCTTTACCGGTTGCTACGATTCGGGATATTAGGCTGAATGAAAGTAATCCTGAAATTACACCCAGTATTTTTATAACAAATGAGGTTGTTCTGCAATCCAACAGGAAACAATTGGATAGCCTGGCAATACAGATTTCCAACCGGGTTCAGCAAATTGGTAATAAAATGAATATTAGCAAAGCAGAATCAATTGCTTATGAAATAGTCTATTCGCAAAATAATCATAGCAAGAAAGATGTTAGGGTACTGAGTTATGATTCGGTAAGATCTGCCGAATTAGCGAAATTAAAAGTTGATTATAAAGAAATTTTAATTGATTGTGACTGGTCAGAAAAATCAAAAGAAAATTATTTTTATTTACTTCAAAAAATAAAGAAAGTATTTCCCACGTCAAAAGTTGCAGCTACTATTCGCCTTTGGCAATATAAATATGCTAAAAAAGCGGGTATCCCACCAGTTGAAAAAGGACTGTTAATGTGCTATAATTTGTCAAAACCAGACGATTTTCAAACCAAAAACTCTATTGGTACAAGTGAAGAACTGGAACAATATATTACACATAATCAATATAAACTTAAATTAGATATTGCTTTGCCGCTTTATAGCTGGGCTGTTCTTTTTAGAGGAAATACTTTTAAAGGTATTTTATCAGATTATGATCAATTACTGAATGATAGTATTAAATTAAAAAAATCAGCATCAAATAAATATATTTTGCAAGACGATATTTTGCTTGGACAAACATATTTGCGAAATGGAGACGAAATCAGGATTGAGAAAATTTCTGATGATGAGCTGGATAAAATGATTTCTATTGTAAAAGATAAAATCCAGATTGACAATCAAACCCGAGTAACATTTTTTTCATTTGATAAAAAAGACATCAACGATTATGGAACCCAAAATATATCAGACTATTATGCGCGTTTTTAGCAGTTTAATTTTAGCCTTTAGCTTTCAGCTTTCTTTTGCCTGTGGATGGAGCATTTCGCCTGAAATCAGCAGATTATCTTTGTTTAAAGCGCAACGTGAAGGGTTTTTTAAATTGACCCCGTTTTATTATTCGGCAGATTCTTATTATGCTACGGATGTCATTTCAAATGCTGATCAGGAATTGAATTGTTTGGAATGGAAGAAAAAGTTAGGTAATCAGATCAACCCTGATGATGTTTATCTTATCTTATATCAGACAGATGCAGAAGTTTTTCAAAGTGCTTATGAGAACAAGACTTTAAAAAAAAATTTTGCTAAAAACACTTTTATTGAAACTTTATTATTACCAAAAAACAAAACTTTTTTAGAGTACATTTTATTTGCCAAAAAAATGGAATATGAAAGAAGTCCGGTTGAAAAATGGGAGTCCTGGAACAATATTGATTCAGGCAGTAATGAAAAAAAATGGCTGGATTTAGAAAATTTTGAACAAAAGATAACTTCTGCAAAAGATGCATTTTTAAAGCAGCGTTATGCCTTTTTAATTTTAAGATATAGTTTTTATGGTCAGGATTCAAATACAGTTATTCGTTTATATGACTCCTGTTTTACTCAAAATAAAAATACGATTTTAGAACCCTGGGCTTTGTATTATAAGTCTTTGTGCATTGAAGATTCAGCTTTGCAGAACTATTTGCTGAGTAAGGTTTTTGCGACTTGTGAAGAAAAGTCTTTTGCCGTTTTACAACATTACAATTGGAAGCTGACCTTAGAAACTTTGGCTTTAGCTAAAAATGATGAAGAACGAAGTGTGATCCTGGCGATAGAAAGCCTGCGAAATCCAGCACCTGATTTAAAAGCAATAAAAGAAATTTATGCATTGAGTCCGAATAGTTTGTATTTGAGTTTTTTGATTGGAAGAGAAATCAATAAACTGGAAGACTGGATTTTTACGCCACAATTTACCAGTGGCGGTCCGTCAGTAGTAGTAAACGGTGAGAATTGGTATGAAGATTATGCTAAAGCAAAGCAAGAAAATTACAGTAAGGATATTTTGTATTTAAGAGAGTTGAAAGGTTTTTTAATTAGTATCCTTGATAAAAGTGCTGGCGAGCAAAAGGATTATCTCACAACAGCAATAGCTCAGCTATGTTTTATTGATGATGAAGTTGATTTAGGAAAAAAATATACCAATATGATTTCCGATAAAGCCAATGCTTCGATACAAATGCAAAAGAATATTCAGCTGGCTTTAATTGCTTTAAAACAGAGTGATCTTCATAACGAAAAAGTTCAGAATCAACTTTTTGAGTATTTTAATGCTGTAGAAAATTTGGTAGAAAGCGACAAAGGTTTGTTCAAAACCCTATACAGTTTATATCGAATTGCCAGCAATGAATTTTTCAAGCAGGGAAATACAGTGTTTGCAGGTTTGTTATTTATGAAATCAGATATTAAAAACGAAGGTGAGTATTCGAGATATAATACCCCTTATTTCTATACCTATATTGGTTATTTTGACCGTCATGCCACTGTAGAAGATATGGATCGGCTGATAGCTTTACAGCAAAAAGAAAATAAAACATCTTTTGAAAAATACATTTGTTCAGGAACAATATCGCCCAATGTAAACTATTATAAAGATTTAAAAGGAACGCTTGCTTTTAGAAATAATAATTTAGAGTTGGCTTATGCTACGTTTTCAAGTATGCCGAAAGATTTCTGGGAGAAGAATTATTCATTTACAAATTATCTGAATGAAAATCCGTTTACACCTAAAATTCTGCAAAAAGCGGAAGAGCGTAAATTTAATTATCGCTTTAACAAATCCGAATTCATTGCAAAGCTTATTCGACTAAAAAGGCAAAATACTGCTGCAAGTAATTTACAATTGGGACATGCTTATTTTAATGTTTCGTATCTGGGAAATTCGTGGATGATGACAGCTTATGACTGGACTTCAGGGGAGTCTTATATTGATTATATTTATGGAGATAACACGGAAGTTGAAAAAAAGTACCAAAGTGGTAATTATTATAATTTGACAATGGCCAGACAATATTATGAAAAAGCTTTAAAAATGTCTAAAAATAATAATGAAAAAGCGTTGGCCAGTTTAATGATTTTCGAATGTGATTATTATAATTATTATGCTGTTCATATCTATTCAGAACAGGAAATTGTTCCTTTTAAGGCAGGGCAGGAGTTGGTGAATTTTTATTCCCTTTATTCAAAAACTGCAAGTTTTAAAAAATATAACTGTCCGCTTTTAGAGTCGTATATAAATTAATTATGTAAACTTATTTGATTGTTAGCTGCAAATTTATAATAGTATGTTAATCATAATGTTTACACAAAAAGGTATATTTTGATTTACAGAAGGTTATCTTTAAGAAAATATAAAAATATGTCAGATAATAACAAAAAGGCGTTTGGAGTTTGGATGGATTCGCACAACGCAACAATCGTTGGAAAAGAAGATGTTGATACAGGAGAATTTATTATACTCGGATATGTAAAAAATGCAGGACCGGATAATAATTCGAATGAAAAAAATGCAAACAATCAGGAAATTAGCCTGACACAAAAATTTTTCAAAGAGATTGCAAGTGTGATGCCCAACATTGATCAAATTCATATAACCGGAACAGGACAAAGCCAGGAACAGTTTATGAAATTTTTAGCCGAAACGCCACAATACAAAAACTCAGTATCAAGTGAAAGTACGTCTAATAAAATGAGTGATGAAAATCTCCTGGAATATATTACGAAATATTTCAATTAAATATTTCAATTAAATATTTCAATAATTATACTATTATCAAGGCTTTAAATAATAATTTAAGGCCTTTCTTTTTAGATTAATATGCGAGCTTTTTTAAGGCTGATTCATATCTTTTAAAAACAAATTACATTCACCAGGCAAAGTCTATTCTTTCGTCTGTCACTGATCCCTTAGCTACAGGGCAAATTATAATAGTATATTTTAACTAATATAATTCCAGATATTTTTTTTCTTCGTCAGTTCAATAAAAACTGTTTTTAGTGTAGCATGTTCCGGTTTTTGTAATGGTGCATCTTCTTTTAAAATTTTCATGGCATAGTTTCTAGCCAAAGCTAAAATATCGCGATCACGTACAATATCTGCAATTTGAAGATTTAAAACACCACTTTGTTGTGTTCCCATTAAATCTCCAGGACCCCGAAGTTTAAGATCGACTTCGGCAATTTCGAAACCATCATTGGTCTGGACCATTGTATCCATTCTGGTTTTACTGTCGGAACTCAGCTTATGGCTTGTCATCAAAATACAATAACTTTGCTCCGCTCCACGGCCTACACGACCACGTAATTGGTGCAGTTGTGATAATCCAAAACGTTCTGCACTTTCGATAATCATAACACTCGCATTTGGAACATTTACACCAACTTCGATTACCGTTGTAGCTACCATAATATTAGTCTTTCCTTCTGAAAAACGTTTCATTTCAGCATCTTTATCTGCTGGTTTCATTTTTCCGTGTAAGATTGAAATTGAATATTGGGGTAACGGAAAATCACGGGAAATGCTTTCGTAACCATCCATTAAGTCTTTAAAATCCATTTTTTCTGATTCCTGAATCAACGGATAAACAATATAAATTTGTCTTCCTTTAGCAATTTCATCACGAAGGAATTTCCAGACTTTTAAACGGTTACTATCATATCTGTGAACGGTCTGAATGGGTTTTCTTCCGGGAGGCAATTCATCAATCACAGAAATATCCAGATCACCGTATAAACTCATTGCCAAAGTTCTTGGAATTGGGGTTGCGGTCATCACCAAAACATGTGGTGGAATTTCGTTTTTCTTCCATAATTTTGAACGTTGTTCCACACCAAAACGATGCTGCTCATCAATAACAGCCAAACCTAAGTTTTGGAATTTTACTTTGTCTTCCAATAAAGCATGAGTTCCAATTAAGATATGTAAGCTGCCATTTTCAAGTTCTTCATGAATAATTTTCCTGGCTGCAGTTTTGGCTGATCCTGTTAGTATTTTAATATTGAGATTTAAGGTTTTGGCTAATTCAGATAATCCTATAAAATGCTGATTGGCAAGAATTTCAGTTGGAGCCATCAGACATGCCTGAAATCCATTATCGATTGCCAGAAGAATGCTTAAAAATGCTACAATAGTTTTTCCGGAACCGACATCTCCCTGCAATAGTCGGTTCATTTGTGCATTGCTGCCCATGTCAGAGCGAATTTCTTTTACGACTCTTTTTTGGGCATTTGTCAGTTTAAATGGTAAATGATTCTGATAAAATTCATTAAAATAGTCCCCCACTTTGGTAAACGGATGCCCTTTTATTTTGTGTTTTCTAATTAAGTTTTTGGTAATTAACTGAAGCTGGATAAAGAATAATTCCTCAAATTTTAAACGGAATTGTGCTTTCGCCAAAGCATCGGTACTTTTAGGAAAATGAATATTAAATAAAGCCGCTTTCTTCGAAATTAATTTCAATTCTTCAATTAGATAAGAAGGAAAAGTTTCGGTAAATAAAGCCTGTGTTTCAATAAACAACTGTTCCATCAATTTATTGATAGTTCGGTTTGAAATTCCTCGGTTCGTTAGGGTTTCCGTTGATGGATAGACAGGCTGCATAGCTGAACGAAGGCTTTTTTCATGTTCAATCAATAATTCTATTTCCGGATGTGCCATACTAAACTGGCTTCCATACAAAGAACATTTTCCAAATACGACACACACTTCATTTAATTTTAAACTCTCGCGAATCCATTTGTGCCCCTGAAACCAGTTCAGGTCAATTTGTCCGGTTTCATCTACGAAAGTGGCAACCAAACGCTTTTTATTTTTAGCAAATTCAACAGTTTTTATGTTGATGATTTTACCTATAATCTGAACTTCGGTTCCTGTATTTTGAAGCTCATTTATTCTATAATAACGTGTTCTGTCAATATATCTGTTTGGAAAAAAATTAATTAAATCCCCATATTTATGGATTCCCAGTTCCTTACGAAGCAGCTGACCACGACTCGGGCCAACACCTTTTAAGTATTCTATAGGGGTTTCAAGGAGATTGTTAGACATTTTTATTTTAGAGAGTTAAATATTAGATTTTTTGGCTTCTTAGATTTTAGAATAAAGAAAATTGAGTATAGGTTTTAGTCTATATTGTATGCTCTTTTCTCTTTCTCAAGCGAAGATAGATTTTAATTAGGAAATTTGAAAATGAGATAATTTGAAAATTAAAGTTTAGAAATAATATCTTTGAAGAATAAAATAATATTAAATGACAACGCACTTAGCACTTTTAAGAGGAATTAATGTTTCAGGACATAACATGATCAAAATGGAAGCTTTAAAAACAATGCTGGAAAATATTGGATTTTCAAATGTTAGGACTTATGTCCAGTCCGGTAATGTTTTTGTAGATTCTGAAGAAGAAAGCGAATCAAAGGTGGGTTTTATGATTAAACAGGAAATTTTTAAGGTTTTCGGACATGATGTCCCTGCAGTTGTGATTGCCAAAACGGATTTAGAAAAATGTTTTAAAAACAATCCTTTTTTAAAAGTAAAAGAAGTTGATACTAAAAAGCTATACGTTGCCTTTATCTCAGTTGCCTTAAAAAGTGAAAATATAAATGACTTAAAAATTAGTCAGTTCAAGCCTGATGAAGCCAGTATTGATGAGAACAGGATTTTTATTAAATATGCCGTAGGAGCTGGAAAAACAAGATTTGATCAAAAATATATTGAGAAAAAATTAAATGTAACCGCTACAATCAGAAACTGGAATACGGTTACTAATTTGTTAAAGATGTTTAATGAGGAATAAAAACAAAAAAGCAGAATCCAAATTTTATATTGAATTCTGCTTTTTAAATTTTTTAGAATATTTCTAGATTTTGAAAATCCCCCCAAAAGCAATGATTCTTTGAAAGAAGAAGAAATCCTGAAAAGCACTATCATCATTACTTGCTGTAGTTCTGATATCCTGCATGTTAATATAACCGCTCTTTAACTCTCCCTGAACATAAAAATGTTTGAAAAAAGTAACATTGATTCCAGCTTTGGCAGATACTCCATAACCGGAAACATGAAAATCATCATGACGATCTTTTCCTAAAAGCTTGGTATTTGTTTTAGGATACAAAATTCCACCTCCAAGACCTTCTGTTAAATTAATTTGTACTTTATCAATATTAGGAAGCCTAAACCATTTCGATACATCATCATGTCTTGAAAATTCCGTGTTTATGTAATTAAGACCGTCAGTATGTTCGTAAGTCAGGAACGTTTTATCAGTAAAATTAACGGGTCTGCTGTTGTAAAATCCATTATGAGGATGTTCAGCTCCATCCACAGATGGTAAATTGATTTCGCCTGTAACATTCGCAATCTGGTCTTGGTTCATCACGTATTTCATGTGATCTACACCAATAGAAATGCTGTAATGATCACTAATAAAATAACCAAGTCTTAAATTTGTCTGCGGAATTGTCATTCGTGCAGGGTTGACATAATCGATATTCCAGCCTTTTGGTTTATCATGTGCAGACATGTTTTCAACGGTAAAATTATAATCTTTACCTCTGAACGTTACGTCAGATTTAGAATAACTTTCTCTGTTGCCTCCCCATGAAATAAAGAACTTACCCTTATTGTGTGCTGTATATTTATCTAGTATTGCGATTTCTTCCTGAGCAAATGTGTTTACAGCAAAACATATTAGAAAAAAAGGCAAGAATGAAAATTTATTTTTCAATTATTGAATGTAAAAAATTAGAATGAATTAACAGTTTTTCTTATCGCCACCAATTTGGTCATTAAACCTTCAAAATAGTCTAAATGCAACATATTGGCACCATCACTTTTTGCATTAGCTGGATCAAAATGCGTTTCGATAAAAATACCGTCAACACCAACAGCAATACCCGCTTTAGCGACCGTTTCAATCATATCAGGTCTTCCACCGGTAACGCCAACAGTTTGATTGGGCTGTTGCAAAGAGTGCGTTACATCCAGAACCGTTGTAGCATATTGTTGCATTGTTGGGATACCTCTGTAATCTACAATCATATCCTGATAACCAAACATAGTTCCACGATCTGTAACCATTACATTTTCGTTGTTACAATCCAATACTTTTTGTACAGCATGTTTCATGCTTTCAGGGCTCATAAATTGTCCTTTTTTCAGGTTAACCACTTTTCCTGTATTAGCGGCTGCTACAACAAGATCAGTCTGGCGAACCAAAAAGGCAGGAATTTGTAAAACATCTACATATTGGGCAGCCATATCAGCATCTTCGTTGGTATGAATATCTGTTACGGTTGGAACATGAAAAGTTTCTGAAACTTTTCTTAAAATCTTTAATGCTTTTTCATCGCCAATTCCTGAAAAACTATCAATTCTGGAACGGTTGGCTTTTTTAAACGATCCCTTAAATACATAAGGAATCTGAAGTTTGTCGGTAATACCAACTAATTTTTCAGCAATTCTGAGAGCCATTTCTTCTCCTTCAATAGCGCAAGGTCCCGCCAGTAAAAAGAAATTTCCACTTTCAGTATGCTTAATTTGTGGAATATGCTGTAAGTTCATATGTGTGTTTTTTTGACAGTGCAAAGATAGTTATGAATTACGATTTAAAGTTGCAGATTTAAGATTATTTTAAGAAGCTAATCGTGCTATTCATCTCGTCTTTTTCTCTGAATTCTTTTTTCTTGATCTTTGAAGGAGCTTCTGGCGGCCGCCTTGTAATGACTTGAAAAAACAGGCTTTCTCAAAAAAGGATTTCCGTTTCTATCTGGGCTGGGCTTTAGGGGAATCACAGTTTTTTACAACTTTATTTCAAAAGAATTTTCTATAAAAGAATAAAGCCTTAAAAAAGGCTTTAATAATTATCTTTTTTGCTGACCAGGAGCATATGCTTTTGCACTTTTGCTTCCTGACTTTTTTTTAGCCTGACCCGGTGGTGTTTTTTTTGAATGATGTGAATGGGAATGCTTACGGGGATGTGAATTTGAATTTTGAACGCTACAGCCTAAAAAGCTGGTAATTAGAAACAAAAGCACCATAATGATTACGGCAATTTTAAGGTATTTAGAGTTTTTCATCAAATTATTTTTGTTTTGGAGTACAAATATATGGGTTATTAAAAGATTAGCATGTTTTCTAAATTTGTTTAAAATCATTATAAACAAAAAAGCCCTGAAAATACAGAGCTTTGATATTTTAAAGGCAGAAAATTATTCTTCTTTCATTGTATGATAAACGTTCATCACGTCATCATCTTCTTCAATTTTTTCAATTAGTTTTTCAACATCAGTGATTTGAGCTTCTGTCAATTCTTTGGTAATTTGCGGAATACGTTCAAAACCTGAAGATAAAATTTCAAGACTTCTGTTTTCCAGTTCTTTCTGTAAAGCACCAAAACTTCCAAAAGGAGCATAGATTAAGATTCCGTCTTCATCTTCAAAAACTTCTTCGGCACCAAAATCAATTAGTTCTAATTCTAATTCTTCAGGATCTAGATTTCCTTTTGCAATTCGGAAATTACAAGTATGGTCAAACATAAATTCAACAGAACCCTGGGTTCCCATTGTTCCGTTGCATTTATTAAAATAACTTCTAATGTTAGCAACCGTTCTGTTATTGTTGTCAGATGCTGTTTCAATCAAAATTGCAATTCCGTGAGGGGCATATCCTTCAAACAAAATTTCTTTATAGTTGGCGGTATCTTTATTACTTGCATTTTTTATAGCGCGCTCAACATTGTCCTTAGGCATGTTAGCCGCTTTTGCATTTTGAATTACAGCTCTTAATCTGGAATTGGCATCTGGATTAGGACCACCTTCCTTAACAGCCATAACGATATCTTTACCAATTCGGGTAAATGTTTTGGCCATTGCTGACCAACGTTTCATTTTTCTTCCTTTTCTAAATTCGAACGCTCTTCCCATTACTGATTTTTTATTTTGAGATGCAAAAATACGGTTATTCCTTATTTTTCCAAACTCAAATTCTATTCTTTTTTAAATTCTGTTTTTTTGATAAATGACAGGTCAATTATTTGAAAGTTTAATAATTTAACTTTTCCATAAATGGCTGAATTTTTTATCTGTTTTTTTAAAGTTGAAAGCTCTAAAAAAATCTAAAATCTATTTAGCCGTATTAAATTCATTAATAATATTGACTGCCTCGTTCAGATAAGGATTGGTTTTCAGGTTGTCAATTTTATATTGATTTATGGTTTTTTCAGTAGGGTATACGCCTAATAAAAACTGATTCACAGTTGAATTATAAACATCCAGCGGATTGTTTTCATCATTAAAGGTGTTGATTTCTGTCCAAAGTGAATTCCTGATTTTTTTCTGTTCAAAAATGGCATCCAAAGTCATTGGAATTTCTGCCTTTGGAATATTAATCATCTGCTCAATTTTCAAGTTAATTTTTTTAATATCATTAAAATAGAAATTATCTGCTAATCTGGCTGAGCTGTTTTTAGCTAATTTATTGATAAGATTTCTTTTTACATATGGTCTGTATTTTAATGTAGTATGAATGCTGTCATTTTTAATGGCAGTTGTATAGCTGCTCTCCTTTGGATAAACTCCTTCATAAAATTCGGGAAGAGTCACATCTGGCTTAACACCAATATATTGGTGACTTTTACCTGTAACCCTGTAAAATTTATTAATTGAAATTTTTAAAAAATCAGTATTTTTATTTTCATCAAGCGAAAGAATAGTCTGCATAGTTGCTTTTCCCAGTGTAGTACTGCCTAATAACAAAGCACGGTTATAATCCTGTAATATTGAGGCAAAAAATTCACTTGCAGAAGCCGTGTTATTATTAATTAGAATCACAATAGGTCCTTTGTAAATCAAACCTCTGTAGGGGTCCTCTATAACGGATTCCCTTTTTTTATTGTCAACTACAATCGAAATTGGCCCATAATCAACAAACATTCCTGCCAGTCTGATGGCTTCTTCCATTGAACCGCCGCCATTATCAATCAAATCAATAACAAGACCTTTTATATTATCACGCTCTAATTTTATAATTTCCCTGGCGACATCATCTGCACAGCCTTTTCTGCTGTTGCCATCCAGATCGGCATAAAAACTCGGTATTTTGATATAACCGACTTTGCTGTCCTGACCAATGATAAAACTGAAAACCGAATTCTCCTCATCCTTCATCACTTGCTTTTCGATATAAACTTCGAAACTTTTGCCCGAATTTCTTTTCAGCGTAAGCGTAATGCTCTTATTGGATTCTGACATGATCATGGTAGAAATTGATTCCAGTGATGAACATGCTACCTGCAAAGTTTCTTTTTGGTTGGAGATAGAAACAATCTGATCCCCTTTTTTTATTTGTCCGGTTTTAAAAGCAGGCCCGTTTGGATCAATTTCGGCGATGATAATTTCATTTTTTTCATTCAGGTTCACACTCATTCCCAAGGATAAATGTTCTTTGGATAATGAAGCAATAAAACTTGATTTAGAATCATTACTAAAATAGGCTGTATGCGGGTCAAAATAAATACAAAAGAAATTATAGAGCTTTTCCTGTTGTGTATGTTTTGCTTCTAAAAGTGCATCAATTTTACAAATTTCATTAAAGAGAATTGTTTGTCTGGCTGTTGATTCAATAGACTTGAAATGGGTTTTAACAGAATCCAGATTATTTCCTGATTCTGAAATTTCATCCAGAATCTGATAGCGCAGTTTTTTAAGCCAGACTTTTTCTAAATTTTCACTTTTAAGATAAAAGGCAAATGCTTTTTTATAAAACCGAATCGTATCTTTTACACTGTAATCAATTGGCCCTGACTGAATTTTTTCAAGTACCTTTTTTGTGCGTTGAAGTCCTTCGATATATTTGGCATTAATATCAGCAAGAAAACTACAGTCGTTTTTAAGGATTAGGTCATCCAGATTCAGTCGATATTTTTTTGATATTTCATCATATTCTGTTTTTAAAAAAATATTTCTAGATGGATCTAATTCATCAATAAGATTATCAAAAACAAAAACGGATAAGCTGTCATCTACAAGCTTAGGTTTAATATGTTCAGATTGTATAAGGATATTTATTTTATTAAGCGTTTCGCATGTTTCCGCACTATTCTGACTAAATAGAGCAGCTGTTGTCAAAAGAAGTGCGAGGAAATATTTTTTCATAAACAAAAAGTCATCATTTAAATTAAATTTACGTTTATTTTTTTAGAAAAACGTTGGAATTTCCCATAAATAAAACAAACGATTACTTACTTTATTGATGCTTAAAATTTTAGATGCAAATTTCACAATTGAATTTTAAACGGATGCTAATATTAAAATTGATGCTTAAAAAAAATGCATTACACTTTTCAGCGTAATGCATTTGAATATTTTTAAAACATATTGATTCTTACGAATAAAAACTATTTCTTGTAAAAAGGTAATTTTACCACTTTAGCCGGAACATCATTTTTCCTGATTCTGATAAAAATATCGCTGTCAACAGCGCTATGGTTTACTGCAACATATCCCAGACCAATTCCTTTATTCATAGATGGCGACATTGTTCCAGAAGTTACAACTCCGATAGTGTTTCCTGAGGCATCAACAATTTCATAATCATGTCTTGGCACGGCACGTTCCTGCATTTCAAAAGCAATTAATTTTTTAGAAACGCCTTCTTCTTTTTGTTTTTTTAGATTTTCTGAATTAGTAAAATCTTTATTGAATTTCGTAATCCATCCCAAGCCTGCTTCAAGCGGTGAAGTGGTATCGTTAATATCATTTCCATACAAACAGAAACCCATTTCCAAACGCAAAGTATCACGCGCAGCCAGTCCAATTGGTTTGATTCCGTAAGCTGCTCCGGCTTCAAAAACTTTGTTCCAGATCAGTTCTGCTTCACTGTTTTTACAATAAATTTCAAATCCACCAGAACCTGTGTATCCTGTAGCGGAAATAATAACATGCTCGACACCTGCAAAATCAGCTACTTCAAAATGATAATAGGCAATGGCAGATAAATCTATCGATGACAAAGACTGCATGGCTTCAACGGCTTTTGGTCCCTGAATTGCCAATAAAGAATAATCATCTGATAAGTTTTTCATTTCAACCCCCAAATCATTATGGGAGGAAATCCAGTTCCAGTCTTTCTCAATATTCGAAGCATTTACAACCAGTAAATACTGCTCTTCTTTCATTTTATACACAATCAAATCATCAACAATTCCGCCATCATTATTGGGCAGGCAGGAATATTGTGCTCTTCCAATGGTTAAGGTCGAAGCATCATTCGAAGTCACTTTCTGAATCAAAGCCAAAGCATTTGGTCCGGTAAGTAAAAATTCTCCCATGTGCGAAACGTCAAAAACGCCTACATTGTTACGAACCGTTTCATGTTCTGCATTAATACCTTCATAAGTAATAGGCATATTATAACCTGCAAACGGAAGCATTTTGGCTCCCAAACCTTCATGTATGTGCGTAAGCGCAGTATTTTTCATTGTATCTTTTTTATAAAATTGTGACGCAAATTTATTCAAAAATTATCATATTTTATACATTCTCATTATTAAATCAATAATTTTAAGGAGCTATTTCCGGCTGTACATTCCAATCTTTTACTTTTTAAAGGAAAAAGCAAAAGGATTTCCATTTCCATCCGGGCTAGGGCTTTTCGGAAAGAACCAACCCTTCATTATCCAATAATTTTATGTAATTTTAAATTATAAAGCCATGAAAATGAAAGCTCCGGTTTTAATTACCAAACAGCAAATCCTAAAGTTTTATAAAAAGGTAAACCCTGAAACACACAAAGGAATTCAGGGACATGCCGTTATTATAGCAGGAAGTTATGGCAAAATAGGAGCAGCGGTTTTATCCTCAAAAGCGGGGCTCAAATCGGGTTGCGGACTCGTTACAGCTTTTGTTCCAAAATGTGGTTATCAGATTCTCCAGATCGCTATTCCCGAAGTTATGGTGGTTACAGATGAATATTCAAATTCTATTGCCAACATAAATTTGCCGTTACTGCCACAAGCTATCGGAATTGGTCCTGGAATGGGGCAGGAGCCTGCCACCCAAAAAGCAATGCTTCAATTCATAAAAACTAATAAAACACCTGTTGTTATAGATGCCGATGGACTGAATATTCTGGCTCAAAATGAGTCATGGCTTCAATTGTTACCTGAAAAAACAATCCTGACACCACATCCGAAAGAACTCGAACGCTTAATCGGTAATTGGAATTCGGATTCCGAAAAATTTCAAAAAACAATCGATTTTTCCAAAAAATACAAAGTCATTATCGTTATGAAAGGTGCACCAACATTCATTATCAATAAAAATAAGATCTTTCAAAATACCACCGGAAACGCTGCATTGGCAACAGCAGGAAGCGGTGATGTCCTCACCGGAATCATCACCAGTTTACTTGCACAAGGCTACGAACCTGAACAGGCCTCACAATTAGGCGTCTATCTTCACGGACTAACAGCGGATATTGCCTTACCGGAAAAAGGATATCAATCTTTTATAGCTTCCGATATTATAGAAAATCTGGGCAAAGCATTTTTATCATTAGACCCCTTAAAATTTTAGACTTCTTCAATTTTTGGATTTTTTAATTGTTAGAATTTACAGACAACGTTCATCTCGATCTTTTGGGGCAAATCTTACTAGTATTTGACATTTTATTCAACAATCAATAGTCACATAACCCCAATGATTCTTTTCTGAATAACAAATGAAATTTATAAACAGAATTGCGATTTATTTACACCAATAATTTTCAACAATCTAAAAATCTAATTTTCTAAGAAGTCTAAAATTCTAAATTAGTAAGTTTGTATTCCAGTAAACATTCTTTATGATAAATAATTTCAATCTCAGAGCGGTAAATGTCACGCGTTATATTACACCTTTACGCGAGGGTGGTTCTTTGCCTGCTTTGGCGGAAGCCGATGACGATTTTAAATATGTCCTGAAATTTAAAGGTGCCGGTCATGGTGTAAAAGCTTTGATTGCCGAATTGGTAGGCGGACAAATTGCCAAAGCATTACAGTTACAGCTTCCAGAATTAGTTTTTGCTAATCTTGACGAAGCATTTGGAAGAACTGAAGCCGATGAGGAAATTCAGGATTTACTACAGGGAAGCCAGGGACTGAATCTGGCACTTCATTTTTTATCAGGTGCGATTACTTTTGACCCTGTTGTGACAACTGTTGACGCTAAATTAGCTTCGCAGATTGTTTGGCTGGATGCTTATATTACCAATGTAGATCGTACGTTCAAGAATACCAATATGCTGATCTGGCACAAAGAATTATGGCTGATTGATCATGGTGCCTGCCTGTACTTTCACCATTCCTGGAACAATTGGGAGCAGCATGCCAAAAGTCCGTTTGCATTGATAAAAGATCATGTTTTACTGCCTCAGGCCTCGCTTTTAAAAGAAGTCGATACCGAATTCAAAACGCTTTTAACCAATGAAATTCTGGAAAAAATTGTAAATACAATTCCGCTCGAATGGCTGCAATGGGAAGATACTGACGAAACGCCGGAAGGCTTGCGAAATGTATATTTGCAGTTTTTGCAGACCCGATTAAATCATTCCGAAATCTTTGTAAACCAGGCCCAAAATGCAAGATAGTCACTTATATGAGTATGCCGTGATTCGCGTGGTGCCAAGAGTCGAGCGTGAAGAATTCCTGAATATCGGAATCATTATGTTTTGCAAAAGAGCAAAATTTATAAAGGTTTTGTATCACATAAACGATGCTAAAATCGAAGCCCTTTCCAATGATTTTGATATCGAACAATTGCATTGCAATGTTACCGCACTCAAAAAAATTGCTAACGGGGCCAAAGATGGGGGACCAATTGCCGAAATGGATATTCCATCACGTTTTCGATGGCTCACAGCTATTCGGAGTTCAGCCATACAAACTTCAAGACCACATTCCGGATTATGTCAGGATCTCGAAAAAACCATACAACGTTTGTTTGAAGAGCTGGTTTTATAAAAAAAACCACGAACTACACTATTAAAATAGATATAATTCGTGGTTAATACAACTAATAAATATTCCTCAATTAGAAAGAACCACAGATATTACCTGAAAAAGTTGCACCAGCTCCTGCAGTGACATCTGATTTAACAGCAGTAGCCAGCAATGTTATAATAGAATATGGAGGCGTAAAAGCAGTATTGCTACCCAATTGATTTCCAGTAGTATTGAGAAAAGAATTTCCAACAGCAGTAACGGCCGTATAGCCTGTCATTAAATCAATTGGTGTTTTAACGTTTTCAAAAACGTTGTTTTCTACACGAATATTAGCTTCAAAACCTGCTGCAACACATTTATTGCTAACAGAACTATTAAAGTAATTATTGATTAAATGTACTTTTCCAAAACGTACTCGTGGCATTCTTTCCTTACAACCTGAGGCCCACCAGCAACGGGCAAATGTAATTCTCAGCTTTCCACGATCTGCAGTAGCACCATCGCTTGAACCAATTAAATTTGAATACCTGTGATCGTCAGATCCGCCTGGACCACCGGCTTTTGGAGCTTTTAAATAACCGAATTTTGAATACGAAACGGTGATGTAATCCGATTTGTTTTTGATGTCAAAGTTTCCATCAACACCATCCCTGAATTCGCAATGGTCAACCCATACGTTTTGGCAATCATCCAGAATGGCATTATCCCAACCGTCCGTATCATAAGCACCAGGTCCTTCAAAAATAAGATTTCTGATGATTAGATTTTTACATCTCTTGATATTGATGATTCCCGAACCGTCTTTGGTTTGATTGGTAGAAACCAATTTGGCACCACTGGTACCGTAAATAGTTTTTCCGGTTTGATCCTGCAAAGTTAAGCGGGTAGTAACAGTAATAGTACCGGTTACTTTGATTACTTTTACAGCACTGTTTTCAATAGCTGCTTTTAATTGGGCATAAGTGGTCACTGTGGTTTCTGTAGAAGTTCCTCCTCCTGTTGTTCCTCCGTTTTGTGATGCCCAACCCGGAACTTCAGAACAGTTTCCTACTTTTGCTGTCAGATTTTGAGAGGTAATTACAGCACTGCTTTCGTCATTTTGAACACTAGCGATTTCTTCTGTATTACAACTTGTAAAACCGAAAACCAATGTTGCAAGCAACACCGATAATTTTAATTTGATTTTCATAATTTTGATTTTGGGATTATTTTATTTTAATAAGGCAAAATAATTCATAAAAAAGCAATTAAAAGTTGAACAAGTTCAATATTTGTATTAAAATTTTGTTTTTTTAATTATTTATTATTTATTTTTTTACATATACTATAATTTTTATACTTTTGCGGTAATCGATTACATTTTTATTTTATTACACTGAATACTTAATAAAAATTTAAGAAGAAAAAAATAAGCATATGTACGAAGCCCTAAGAAAAAGTATAGAACGCAAGATTCCCCTCACTGATGAGGAGTGGAATACCATAGCAAGCAAAGCAGAATTCATTAAACTCAAAAAGAATGAGTTTATGCAGATTCAGGATTCAAATAATTCTTACGAAGGTTTTATTTTAAAAGGCGCCTTCAAAACATACATCCTAAACGAAAACGGTACTGAAAGTGTTATTTTCTTTTCATTCGAAAATGAATGGATGTGCGATCTGGAAAGCTTTTATCATCAAAAGCCAACCAAATACAATATAAAAGCCATAGAAGACAGTGAAATACTGGTTATTACCAAGTCGAATAAAATGTTATTATTTAAGGAAGTGCCAAAATTGATTCAATTTCACATCCTCATGGTCGAAAGGGCCAATATAGCCATACAGGAAAGGCTTTTAGATGTTTTAAACAAAACTTCCAAGCAGAGATATCTCGATTTCATACAAAAATATCCCCATAAAACACAAACGATCAACAATAAGAATTTATCCTCATACCTTGGGGTTTCGCATGAATTTTTATCCAAAATCAAGAAAAAATATAAAATTTAGGTCGGGTAGAAGTAATTTATTAATGTTTTTCTGGAGCTATTCCTGCTGTCCGCTATATCTTTTGTGCCGAACCCCGGCACAAAAGAATGTCGCTTCCATCAGGGCTCTGGATTTTATGAGGTTTTTATAAAAATTCATGTTCAGGTTTTAAAAAGAACCTCGCAAAGGCGTAAAGTTTTTTCACGCAGATTTTAAAAAAGATTTAGAGCCTGTTTAAAATTTAAATGTTTAGATTTTTATGAGATTATTTTTCGATAGATGAGGCAAATTTTGAAAGAATAACAGACTTATTTTTGAGTAAATTTAACGAAATATAGCGGAAAATAATCCGTAAAAAGTAATTAAATAAAATTTAAACAGGCTCTAAGCTGATGTGCGCAGATCATCTTTTTTTAATTTGCTCAAATCTGTAGAATCTGCGTGAAACAAAATTAGTTTAATCCTTTTAACGCTATTTTAAGCAACTTTTTGACTTCTCGACTTTGCTAGATTAAAAAAGAAAAACTTGGCGAATCTTTGCGTAACCCTTTGCAAACTTTGCGGAAAACTCAAAGCTTTTTCTCCAAAAAGATAAATTCCAAAGGGTCATTTGAAATCGTAATGTGAATTTCGCTTTCAGGAAAAGCTTCTCTTTCACCCGTATCAACATAATCATGACGTTTGTACCATGCAATCAGTTCTTCACGAACAGAAATAACTGTCATAATAATACTGGACAAGCCCAAAGCTTTCGCATGATTTTCAGCTTTAGCCAACATCTTTTTACCGATTCCGCTATTTTGCAGTTCAGGCGAAACCGTCAGCATTCCCAAATACAATTGATGTTCTTTTTGAACCAATAATACGGAACCAATAATGGTATCATTCTCAGTAAATTTCAGAATTGTATTTTTAGGATCCAGAATTGTTTTAGTCATTTCCTGCTCATCCGTTCTTTTGCCTTCAAGTAAATGTGCTTCGGTAGTCCAGCCTTTTTTGGAAGATTCGCCTCTGTAAGCTGAGTTGATTAAGACTGTTAATGCCGGAATGTCTTGTATTGTTGCTTTTGTAATCATGGTATGCGATGCTGTAATTATAAAGATTTTAAGTTTATTGGTCTCAGATATAGTTTAAAACTATGTACTTTAGTACATTTTGCTTTAGCTTCTAAAAATATTTTAGCCACAAATTACACAAATTTACACAAATTAAATTAGCGCTAATTTGTGTAATTTGTGGTTAACAAATAAGTGCTACTCTTGCAGACTTTCAGTCCATAGTGGTTTAGTTCCTCCAGCTTTAGCTGAAGAAACGTTTGAATAACCTCCGGCTTTAGCTGGAGGAACAAAATTACATTAGAATATGGCTTTAGCCTAATCTTTTGCGTTTTTTGGATAAAGCCGAATTTAGCTTTAAAGTAAACCTCCAGCTAAAGAAGGAGGCTATTCATTTTTTTTTAATATGTGTAAATATTTATCTAAAAAAACATTGAAATTTGTATAGAATTGTAAATTAGATTATAGTATGAGCAGAATTCATTTATTCGAATTTGAAGATCAGCAATGGCTGCCAGAATTTATAAGAAATTATATGACTGATTTTTTACAATTTCTGTCCAATAAAACCGGAATGTACAAAGGCATCGTTCCAATCATCGAAAAAGGGCTGAAAGAAAGTAATACTAATCAGATAATAGATTTAGGATCGGGCGGTGGAGGAGGGCTTATTTGGCTCAACAAAGAACTTAGAAAAGAGAATCCTAATCTGAAAATTCTCCTGACGGATTATTACCCTAATATTCCCGCTTTTGAACATACACAAAAACAGGCTGACAATTTTGAATTTATACCCACACCAATCGATGCGAGAAACGTTCCCGAAAACCTAAACGGACTCCGAACACAGTTTTTGTCCTTGCATCATTTTAAACCCAAAGAAGCTCAGCAAATTCTCCAAAACGCTGTTGATACCAATAGTTCGATTGCTATTTTTGAAGGTCAGGAAAGAAGTCTTCAAAGTATTTTGGCTATGATCTTTTCGCCGATTAGTGTTTTACTGACAACTCCATTTATTAGGCCATTTCAAATTGGCAGAATTATTTTTACCTATCTTATTCCGATTGTACCCATTTTAATTTTATGGGATGGCGTAGTTTCTTCTTTCCGAACCTATTCTGTTGACGAAATGAATGTACTGGTTTCTAATTTAAATAATAAAGAAAATTTTAATTGGGAAATTGCTAAAGTAAAATCAGGACTTACTAAGATTTTGTATTTGTTGGGGACGAAGAAGTAAAATTTTTAGATTTATTTAATTTAAGTTGCCAGTGCGGGCAAGATAAACAACAGATTATATAAATTATGAAAATGGGATCTTACAAAAGCAGTCTTGTTTTTTTACTAAAATCTATTTTCGTTTAAGAATTTTAAATATCTTTGAAGTATGAGCACAGCAACAAAACCAAAACATATCGGAAGAAATATCAGCCGGATCAGAGAGCTTAAAGACATGAAACAGGAAGCACTGGCACAGGCTTTAGGAACAAACCAGCAGGCCATTTCTGCTATTGAGAACAGCGAAACTGTAGACGAACAAAAACTAATTGAAGTAGCAAAAGCTCTTGGGGTTTCTGTTGAAGCAATTAAAAACTTTTCGGAAGAAGCAGTTTTTAACATTATTGGAAATACCATTCAAGATCATGGTACACTTTCAACGACGACAGGTAATTTCAATTGTACTTTTAATCCATTAGATAAAGTTATTGAACTTTATGAGCGTTTGGTGCAGAAAAAGATAAAGTTGAATATTTAGAGAAATTACTAAACGGGAAATAATGTTTTTAAACATACATTAGTAGTAAAAAGAGATCTTAATTAAGATCTTTTTTTTATTATGTGCTGAATTTCTTTGTCTTCACGGGCGAGACGCTCGTGATAGCGGAGCTATTATCGTTTATGCTACACACTGCTATATTCCGTTTGCGTTGCTTATTGGAGCGGGTACGAAGTCGGGAGACTTCGCACAGCGATTATCTTAATTGAGAAGGAACACTTTGTAATCAGGGGACGAGGAAATAAATCGTTATGTTGTCTTTTTTTGAGATTCAAAAAAAGACAATCGGTTTTTAATTCTTTCAGCGATTTTCAAGTCACTATCACCATGAATATCTCTTATATTATAGTTTGGATTTCTTGGATCAGTAGTTTCCTGAAATTCATTAACGCCAAGATTAAAAAGTGCCTGTCCAAATCTTTGGTTTGGATTTTTTTCTAAATATGATTCTATTAAATTCAGTATGAGTTTATGTTCTTCCTTCATTTGAAATGTTTTTTGCTTAAGTTTTCTAAAAATTTAATTGGATTACTAAGAAAAGCTGTCGCGTTAGACCTTTTCATGCTTTTGAGAATATCTTCTAATTGTGGTTTAAAAATATTTCCTTTTATATCAATTAAAATAAACTGATTTTTTTTACAAATATTTAAAATTGATTGAAGAACATGATTAATATTTGATGATTTTCTTAAATCAATTCGAAAGTGAAATTCTTCAATTCTTGTTTTATCATTACTTAAGCAAATACTTGCATCATTGTCTTCTTTACTACTTTCATTACCTTTCCAACATATAAAAGTATCATCACCCCAATCAGCTTTTGGAATAATTTGGTCAAGTTCAGAAATTATCAAAGAAATATCTCCATCAAAATTTTTCCAAAATGAATTTGTATTAGGTAAAAATTCTGTTTTATTATTTTTAAAAATACACTGATAATTACTATCAATAGAATTTTCAGGAACTACGATTAAAAGATATTGCCAAACTGCCATTGTATTTTTTATTTAGAGAAATTAAATTACTAGTTGCTGGCGCGAGCGTCCCGCTCGTGAACGTTTCAATGGATTTTAATTTCTTTGTGTTCACGAGCGGGACGCTCGCGCCAGCAGGGGGCTTTTCCTGTGGAAAAACATCAACAATCAAAGTTCTTTTCTCGCTTAATATAAATGAATTTACGATCTTACTATGATTTTTCTGTACTCTTATTAAATAATCAATACCCGCTTTAATATGCTTATATTTAAAATCATAAGATGGATATCCTCTGTCATAAATTATTAAATCATTTTCCTTCCAGTACGGCTTATGCCTCAAGGCTAACTCTCTTTCACCAGTTTTTATGTTTTCTAAAACTGAATCTAAAACTAATCGATTTAACACGTCATACAATACAGATGATTTTGCCTGAACTATTGAAGTATTAGTCTGGTTTTTGGATTCGCCATAAGAGATTTTTAATTCCTCTGTAAATGGCAGAGTTATTTTGGAACCATCAACAGCCAGTATCCTTAAATTCTTAAACCTCTTAATGTTTTCATTGCTTTGTACATAATAATTATCAATAATAACTGATGATAGATAATTGAAAACCTCTGGCTTTATTTTTTTTCTTTTTTGAACAAAAGCACTTGATGTGAAATTTTCAACTTTCTGAGAATCTAATTTTGAATTCAAATGCTCCAGAAAATTATTAATTTCTATGACCATACTTTTCCTTAATAAATTCAGCATAAATAAAACAACCTGGCCAAAAGGCTGCTTTCTTTTTCTTGTAAAATCCTGTTCATTCACTCTATAAGCGGATATTATTTCTTTACTAAAAATCTCTTCTCTCAATTTTTTAATTATTAAAATTGAATTCTTGGGCATATCTAAAATCTGTAAAATTACAATTTAAACATAAGAAAAATAATATAAACAAACTAACTTAGAAAGCCTTAAAATATTCAAAATAAAACAATTAACTCCTTAACTTAATGACATTGCGCTAGCGCTAGCGGGAGAGCATGGATTATATCATTCCTAATAATGTCTTCTTGATGGTAACACCAGCATCTTTGAAGACGTTAAGTTCAATATATTGATTATATTTTTACAATTATTTTTTATATTTTTTTATATTGCAATAAATTAAAATTTTATTAAAATAATAAAGTTTAGTTGTAACTAAACATTTTATGCCTAAATTTGCATTAAGTAATATAGAAGCCATTAATGGTAAACAAACCTTTAATCAGTTAGAAGTAAATGATCAAAAACAACTTGATATCTTCGAAACTGAGTTAAAAGATACAACTTATATTTCTGAGTTTGGTACTTTGTTAACCTATATGGAGTACGTAGCTAATAATAGAACATTGCCACATACTAAGTTCAAGGATATTACACCTCAAAAACAAAAAGTAAAAGAGTATGAATTTAAAAGCAAGCATTTGAGAATTTATGCAATTCAACAAATGAATGGAAAAATAATAGTCTTATGTGGATTTAAAAATAATCAAAAAGAGGATATCAATAAATTTCGTTCTTTAAAAAAACTATATTTAGAATCCTTAATTCAAAAGAAAAAGTAATCTATAAAAAATTAATGTTTTAAGCCTCAGAGTATTATTGATAATTATGAAAAGAAAAGAATTATTAAAAAGTAAAGAATATTGGATGACAAAAATTCAATTAGATTTATTTGAAATGATTGAAAATTACAGAGTCGAAAATAATCTTAATAAAACTCAACTTGCTGAAAAACTTGGAGTTTCTAAAGGTTATATAAGTCAAATTTTGAATGGTAATTTTAATCATAAAATAAGTAAACTGGTAGAATTGTCTTTAGCATTTGACAAAGTGCCTGTTTTGGAGTATGAGAATATTAATAATTATATATTAGAAGATTCTCTAGGCTTAAAAACAGAACTAAAAAAGCAAGTGAATATTGAATTGAATTATTCAATTCCTTATTCTATTAAAGAAAAATCGAAAGATAAAAAACCTAAAAATGATTTTTCAAATATATTGATCTATAGTGGAAAATTGAGTATTCTTAATGATTCCAATGTCACAAAAATAGAAAAATGTTATAATTAAAAAATAATTATGTCTGATTTAGAATTTGCATTAAAATTAAGTAAAGTAAAAATAGAAGAAATTAATTTCAAAGAACCTGAAGAAGATTTTATTAATTCTTTTGATGATGAATTTTTAAAGATTGCTATCGGTTTAAAATTTTCACATAATTTGGATAAAGAATTATTATCAGTACATCTACATATACTTTATGATTATCAAGTAAATGAAGATGATTCTAAAATTTCATTATTAGATTATAAAGGATTGTTTGATTTTCATATAAAAGATCTTGAAAATTTAGTTGAAATAGATAATGAAGTTCTTAATTTTCCAAATTTTATTTTAGAAACTGTTGCAGGGATAGCTATTTCATCTGGTCGAGGGATAATTATAGCAAAAACAGCAGGTGCATTTATTAATAAGTTTTATTTGCCTATTTTAGACACAAGAGAACTTCTTAAAAATTACAATGATGCACTTAAATAGAAACTTTAATTTTTTTTTAATAAATTAAAAAGTGAGCTATAAATACTAATTATTTATAGCTCACTTTTTAGATAATAATTTTTACCCCAAAAACACCTTCAATTCCTCATAAGTTCCAATCTTAACACTCTCTTTCTCCTTATTCATAACACTTTCAATTTGTGTTGGAATAGGAAGGGTAATGCCTAAAGCAGGTTCAACTACATCAAGGAATTTAATTGGATGAGCCGTTTCTAAGAAAATACCAATAGCATTTTCGTTTTTTTGCAGTTCTTTTTTCAAGCCTAGATACCCAACAGCACCGTGTGGTTCTGCAATATAACCGTTGATGTTATGAATATTTTTCATAGCAACAAGGGTTTCTTCATCGGTATAGCTATAAGAAGAGAAGTCTTTTTCGAAAGCTTTCAGGTCATTATTGTACAATTCCTGAATCCTGATAAAGTTGCTTGGGTTTCCAACGTCCATAGCGTTAGAAATGGTTGCTTTAGAAGGTTTTGGGTCGTATTTTCCGTTTGTTAAGAATCTCGGGACGGTATCGTTTACGTTGGTAGACGCTACAAAATGGGCAATTGGCAAACCTAATTTCTTTGCCATAATTCCGGCGCAGATATTTCCGAAATTTCCGCTTGGGCAAGAGAAAATCAACGGTTTGTTTTGGCTTTTCAAAGCTTTATAGGCAAAGAAGAAATAAAACATTTGCGGTAACCAGCGCGCAATATTAATCGAATTCGCCGAAGTCAGGTTTTTATGCGCTAAAGTTTCATCTAAAAAAGCTTTTTTTACCATATCCTGGCAGTCATCAAAAACACCATCCACTTCCAACGCCTTAATATTTTGTCCTAAAGTGGTCAATTGTTTTTCCTGAATGTCGCTCACTTTTCCTGTTGGATATAAAATCACGACATCAACACCTTCAACACCAAGAAAACCGCTGGCAACAGCACCGCCGGTATCTCCCGAAGTCGCTACTAAAACTGTGTTTTTTGCGTCTTTTTTGTCTTTATTGAAATACGCCAGGCAGCGTGACATAAATCGCGCTCCAACGTCTTTAAAAGCCATTGTAGGCCCGTGAAATAATTCCAACGAATAAATTCCTTCTTCTACTTTCACCACCGGAAAATCAAAACACAAAGTTTCGGCAATAATTTCTTTTAATTTGGCAGCCGGAATTTCATCACCCACAAATTGCTGAATCGCTTCAAAAGCAATTTCCTCGTGGCTTAAACTTTCTATTTTTTCAAAAAAAGACGGATCTAAAGCCGTGATATTCTCTGGGAAATATAATCCTTTATCGCTCGCTAATCCTTGTATTACAGCTTCCTGAAAAGAAACTTTTGGGGCATTTTGGTTTAAACTATAGTATTTCATTTTTTTTTTAGTTCTTAGTTCTTAGTCCTTAGTCCTTAGTCTTTTTAAGCCTTTAGTTTTTCACAACTAAGGACTAATTACTATGTACTAAGCACTCATTTTTAAATAATTCTTACTCCGTCAGGATTGATTTTCGAAACGTGAATTTCATATGGTAAATTCATCTTTTCGTAAACCTCGCTCATGGCTTTTGCTATTTTGTCTGCGGTTTCTTTTCCTCTGCTTAGAGCAAAGATTGAAGGACCTGAACCTGAAATTCCGGAGCCTAAAGCACCGTTTTCTAAAGCCGTTTGTTTGATCAGATCAAAACCCGGAATCAAAACGCTTCGTAATGGCTCCACGATTTCGTCATGAAGAGATCTTCCAATCAAATCATAATCTTTAGTATATAATCCGGCGATTAATCCACCAACATTTCCCCACTGCATAATGGCGCTTTTTAGGGAAACCGTTTGTTTTAGTACTGAACGTGCATCCGATGTTTTCAATTCAATCTGTGGATGAACCACCGTTGCGAATAATTCCTCAGGACTGTCAATTCGGATAATATCAAGCGGAGCATAACTTCTTACCAAAGTAAATCCGCCTAAAAGGGCAGGAGCAACGTTGTCTGCATGCGCGTTTCCGCTGGCTAATTTTTCGCCCTGCATAGCAAATTGCACCAAATCTTTTCGGGAATAAGGTCTTCCTAGCAATTCGTTGATTCCGAAAACTGCTCCGGCAGAACTTGCAGCACTGCTTCCGATTCCGCTTCCGGCTTTAATGTTTTTATAAATTTCAATTTCGAAGCCAAAATCCAGTTCGTCTAAAGTTGCTAACATTGCCAAAGCCGCAACTCCGGAAACATTTTTCTCTGTTTCCAAAGGTAAATCGGCACCCACAATTTTAGTAATTCGAACACCTTTTTGATCTGATTTCCGAATAATCATTTCATCACCCGCAGTGTCTAAACAAAGTCCAAGCACGTCAAATCCGCACGAAAGATTCGCAATAGTCGCCGGGCAAAATAGTTTTATTTCTTCCATTATTTGTTGTTTCAGGTTTCAGGTTTCAAGTTTCAGGTTGTTGGAACGTGAAACTTGAAACTTGAAACAAAAAATTATATATTTCCTATTCGAATTACATCTGCAAAAATTCCTGAAGCGGTAACGGCTGCACCGGCTCCGGCTCCTTTGATCAATAAAGGCTGATCTACATAACGATCGGTGTAGAACAACACGATATTGTCTTTTCCTTCCAGATTATAAAAAGGGTGGTCTTTTGGAATGAATTGCAGGCCTACGCTTGCTTTTCCGTTTTCGAATTTCGCCACATATTTCAAACGGGAATCTTTGGCTAAAGCCTCTTCGTAAATTCCATTAAAATGAGCAGCATGTTTGATTAATGAAGCAAAAAAGTCTTCGTTATTAGTTGTAGCTAAACATTCGGCAGGCAAAAAAGCTTCGTTTTCAATAGCATCAATATCCATTTCGTAACCGCTTTCACGAATCAGAATCAGGATTTTACGGGCAACATCGATTCCGCTTAAGTCAATTTTAGGATCCGGTTCTGTAAATCCCTGAACTCCGGCTTCTTTAACCACATCGTGAAAAGAATTGTCCTTGTCAAAATTATTAAAAATAAAGTTCAGGCTTCCCGATAAAACCGCCTGGATTTTATGCACTTTATCGCCTGAAGCTATTAAGTTTTTTACCGTATCAATAATCGGTAATCCTGCACCAACATTCGTTTCAAACAAAAACGGAGCGTTGTATTGGCGTGATAAACTTTTTAGTTTTTTGTAATTGTCATAAGCAGAGGAACACGCAATTTTGTTACAGGTTACCACGGCAATACTTTGTTTCAGGAACTGTTCGTAAGTTTCAGAAACACTTGCATTTGCTGTAATATCCACAAAAATACTGTTACGTAAATTCATTTCTTTCGCACGTTCGATAAAAGCTTCCTTATTTGCTGGTTCTCCTTTATCCAAATCGGCTTGCCAGTCTTTTAAAGAAATTCCGTCCTCATCAAAAAGCATTTTTCTGGAGTTGGACAAAGCAATCACACGAACATTGATCTTTAGGTTTTCTTTTAAGAATTTCTTTTGGTTGTGAATTTGCTCGATAAATTTTTCACCCACATTTCCAACCCCCATCACAAATAAATTCAGCTGTTTTGTGTTTTCTTCAAAGAAGTTTTCGTGTAATGTATTCAATGCTTTCTTAACATCTCTTTCGTTAATTACAGCAGAGATATTTCTTTCTGAAGCTCCTTGAGCAATCGCACGGATATTTACGTTGTTTTTTCCTAAAGTACTGAACATCCTACCGCTCAAACCTTGGTGGTTTTTCATATTTTCACCCACCAATGCAATAATACAAAGGTCTTTTTCTACAATACAAGGATCAATTTTGTTTTGTAAAATCTCAACCTCAAAAGCTTTATTAATAGCTGCTTCGGCATTTTCAGCATCAGAATTTAAAATTCCGATACAAATTGAATGCTCAGAAGAGGCCTGAGTGATAAAAATAACGTTGATTTTTTCATGTGACAACACTTCAAACAAACGTTTTGATGAACCAGAAACTCCAATCATTCCGGGGCCTTCAAGTGTCAGCAACGAAATATGTTCAATATGACTGATTCCTTTTACAGGAGTAGTTTGTGGTGAAATTTGGCTTGAAATTAAAGTTCCTTCAGCTTCCGGCTCAAAAGTATTTTTGATTAAGATTGGAATATTTTTTCTTAAAACCGGCTGAATCGTTGGCGGGTACAACACTTTGGCACCAAAATGCGACAATTCCATCGCTTCCTGATAGGAAATATTTGCAATTGGCTGCGCTTGTTTTACGATTTTTGGATTAGCAGTAAACATTCCGTTTACGTCAGTCCAGATTTCAAGTTGGTTGGCATCAAGTGCTCCGGCAATAATTGCAGCAGTATAATCAGAACCGCCACGACCTAAAGTAGTGGTGATTCCGTCAAGAGTCAAAGCAATAAAACCAGGTAAAATATTGATTTGTGATTGGTTTTCTGTAAAATATTCCTGAATCAATTGATTTGAAATATCGAAGTTTATGGCTGCTTTTCCGAAATCGGCATTTGTTTTAATTAATTCGCGACTGTCTTTATATGCTGAATTTTTATCGATTTGCTGATATGCCTGAGCAATTATATAGGAAGAAAGCAATTCTCCAAAACTCAGGATTGTGTCTTCGGTTCTTGGAGATAATTCCCCTAATAAAAAACAACCATCTAATAATGTCTCTAAATGATTGATGATTCTTTTTATGTGACTCAATAAACTGCTTTGTTCACTAACGGGTATTAATTCCTTTAAAGTGTCAAGATGCTTTTTCTCGATTTCGGCTACGATATCTTTAAAACTTTCATCATTGGCGGCGGCCTTTGCTGCAGCTAATTGTAGCATATCTGTTACTTTGCTTAGTGCAGAAACAACAACTGCTACTTTGCCTTGTTTTGAATTTTGACTTATAATTTCGAGAACGAGTTTTATATTTTGTGCATTGGCAACCGAAGTTCCGCCAAATTTTAATACTTTCATTTGATGTTTTTTTTCTTTGATGCAAATATTTTTATGTATCCAAAGCCTTTCTTCTTTCGGGAAAAAAGTATAGATAATCAGGATTATATGTAAAAATGTATACCCCTAAGGGGTAGTAGTTGTAGTAGAAATTGTTGTAGCAGCAGTTACAGCACTTGTTTGGGCTGTCATTGTAGATTGATATTTTTTGCTGTTACTTTTCATTTTTGATTTTTCAAAAGTACAGTTTTTTGTAAAAGTTAAAAACCTTTATTTTCTTTTTGCGAATATTTCAATATTTCAAATGAGAGAAATTTAATATTGAGCATTTGTTAAAATTTAATATGCAAAGATGACTTATTCGTATATTTAACCTCGATTTTAGATGTTTGTAATTAATTAGTTTATTGGTTTTATTAAATATAGAGTTTAAAAATGAATAGTCTGATTAGATTTGTTAAGTAAAAACGCTATTCTGTAAAATTTATAATAGTAAAAATTAAAAACAATAAATATACCTACTTAATACCACCTGTTTATTATTCTAAATAATCAAGATGTAAAGATCAGAAAGATTAAATATTTTATTATTGTTATAAAATGTTGCTTTTTAATATTGATTTGTTGAATTTTGGCATCTTAAAATATAAATCAAATGAGCGATATCCATTATATAAGTACAGAAACCTTAAACCTGGAATCTTTGCAGGAAATAATTGTAAATCAGAAAAAACTAGAACTTTCTGATGAGGCAAAGGTTAATGTACAGAGATGCCGGGATTATCTGGATAAAAAAATGGCTTCACATTCTGAACCTATATATGGAATCAACACTGGTTTTGGATCACTTTGTAATGTGAAAATTTCGAATGAGAATTTGTCAAAACTTCAGGAAAACCTGGTCAAATCTCATGCTTGCGGAACAGGGGAGGAGGTTCCGGCAGAAATTGTGAAATTGATGCTGCTGCTGAAAATTCAGTCCTTGAGTTACGGACATTCGGGTATTCAATTACAAACTTTGAATCGTTTGGTAGATTTTTATAATAATGATATTTTACCAATAATATACACCCTGGGTTCACTTGGAGCTTCGGGAGATTTGGCACCATTAGCACATTTATCATTGCCTTTATTAGGCGAAGGAGAAGTACTTTTTAGAGGAAAAAAAATGGCTTCAGGTGATGTTTTAAAACATTTTAACTGGAAACCAATTGTTTTGCAGTCCAAAGAAGGTCTGGCATTATTAAATGGAACTCAGTTTATGAGTGCTTACGGTGTCCATATTTTAATGAAAGCCTATAAATATTCGTATCTGGCAGATTTAATAGGAACAATTTCTCTCGAAGGTTTTGATGGTAGAATAGAGCCTTTTAATGAATTGATTCATTTCATTCGCCCTCATAAAGGTCAAATAATAACGGCACAAAGGGTTAATGAATTTTTGGAAGGAAGTGAAATTATTGAACAAGAGAAAAAACATGTTCAGGATCCGTATTCTTTCCGTTGTATGCCACAGGTTCACGGTGCTTCAAAAGATGCGATCGATTATGTCAGAAAAGTATTCAAAACCGAAATCAATTCGGTTACCGATAATCCAAATATATTTATTGAAAGTGATCAGATTGTTTCAGGAGGAAATTTTCATGGACAGCCTTTGGCGTTGGCATTAGATTTTATGGCAATTGCTTTGGCTGAATTAGGCAGTATTTCAGAAAGAAGAACTTATCAATTAATTTCGGGCTTACGAAATCTTCCGGCATTTTTGGTAGATAATCCGGGATTAAATTCGGGTTTGATGATTCCACAATACACGGCTGCCAGTATCGTAAGCCAAAATAAACAATTGGCTACCCCGTCCAGTATTGACAGTATTGTTTCAAGTAACGGACAGGAAGATCATGTAAGTATGGGGGCAAATGGTGCCACAAAAGCCCTACGTGTTATGGATAATTTAGAACGTATTTTAGCAATCGAATTATTGAATGCTTCTCAAGCGATTGCTTACAGAGAACCTCTAAAATCAAGTGACTTCATTGAAATGTTTTTAAGCAGTTACAGAGAAGTTGTGCCTTTAGTAAAAGAAGACAGAATCTTGCACTATGACATTGAAAAAACAGTTTCATTTCTGAATAGTTTTCAAATAGAAAATGATTTGTTAACAATGGCTTAACATATCAAACGATTAATGAAGTAATTTTGCACTATTAAAAAGATAAAAATGTCAATAAACAGTATTTTCCAATTTTTAGTGCCGAAAGACAAAAAATTCTTTCCACTCTTTGAAGAAGCTTCAAGCAATTTAATTGAATTAGCTTCTAATTTACATGAAGCTGTAAACCTTCCATTGAAAGAAAGAGAAGTCCTTTTTCAGAAAATTGACGAATTGGAGCAAAGAGGAGAAGATATTACACGTCAAACCAATCTTGAATTAAGCAGAAACTTTATTACGCCATTTGACAGAGAGGATATTCACACTTTGATTACTTCTATTGATAACGTTGCCGATTATTTACATGGTGCAGCAAGCAGAATGAGATTGTATCAGGTTGATAAGATTACAAAATCAATCAGAAAAATGACAGAAATCAACCTTGAAGCATGTCAAAACATTGACAGTGCGGTAAAAGAGCTGAGAAATTTAAAGAATTTCAAAGTCATAAAAGATGCCTGTGCCCGAATTAATAAACTGGAAAACAAATCAGATAACGTTTATAACAAAGCAGTTTTTGAAATTTTTGAAAACGAAACAGACGCTAAAAATATCATAAAATACAAAGAGGTATTATCTGTTTTAGAATCTGCAACAGATAAATGTAAGAGTGTTGCCAACATACTGGAATCTATTTCTGTAAAACATTCTTAATTCAATTTATTTCATTCTGAAGTTATAATTTATGACGCTACTTATAATTATTATAGTATTAGCTTTAATTTTTGATTACATCAATGGTTTTCATGATGCGGCAAATGCTATAGCTACCGTTGTTGCTACAAAGGTTTTAACGCCTTTTCAGGCCGTTGTCTGGGCAGCGTTTTTTAACTTTCTGGCTTATTGGGTTTTCGGGTTTGGTGTTGCAGATACTGTTGCAAAAACAGCGCACACCATGGAAATTAATCTTGTTGTGATTCTGGCTGGAGTTATTGCAGCAATTTGTTGGAATTTATTGACCTGGTGGTTAGGAATTCCTTCAAGTTCTTCACATACTTTGATTGGAGGTTTTGCAGGGGCAGCGATTGCACATGCCATTGCTGTACACGGTTTTTCAGGTTATGTTGGAGAAGACGGAACAACACATTATTGGTTTGATATAGTAAGCTGGTACAAAGCAGGAAAGGATGGTGGAATGCCTTCGGGAGTTATTATCATTATTGCTTTTATTGTTTTAGCTCCATTATTAGGGGCATTAGCTTCCTATTTAATTTCGATCTGGCTGTTAAATGCTTCCCGTAAAAGTATTTATCCTAAAATTTTTACAGCAGCTTTAATGATTGCAACTATTTGGTTTGTAAGCAATCTAATGGTTCCTTATACAGAAATTGATAAACCCCGATTTGATTCTCATTTTTGGAGTGTAGCTTTTGATCCGCACAATATTAAATGGTTTTTAGTTGCCTTTATTATTTTAACAGTAAGTGTTTTTTGTTTAATATTCAGTAGTTTAAATCTTCATCAGGCAGATGCTGCATTGAAAAAAATGCAATTATTATCTTCTGCCGCTTTTAGTTTAGGCCATGGAGGTAATGATTCGCAAAAAGTAATGGGTATTATTGCTGCTGCTGTTGCGGTTTATATCCATGCAAATCCAGGAGTTCATATGGCTTCCTGGTTAGATGTTGTATTACCAAATGATGATTTAGGTGTAAAAGGTGTAATGCCTGGCTGGATTCCATTAG
This sequence comes from Flavobacterium piscis, assembly GCF_031457575.1. GTDB lineage: Bacteria > Bacteroidota > Bacteroidia > Flavobacteriales > Flavobacteriaceae > Flavobacterium > Flavobacterium piscis_A. The sequence goes on from NZ_JAVDWQ010000017.1 coordinate 104,080, forward strand.
CATGTTATTCTGCTATTGCTGCCGGAACTTTGAGTGGTGGCTGGAAAATTGTAAAAACAATGGGTTCTAAAATCACTAAAGTAACTTCGTTTGAAGGTGTTGCTGCTGAAACTGCAGGTGCTTTAACGCTTTATTTTACTGAACATTTAAAAATTCCCGTAAGTACAACACACACCATTACAGGTTCGATTATTGGGGTTGGATTAACAAAACGTGTATCTGCCGTTCGTTGGGGAGTTACTGTAAGTTTAATATGGGCATGGATATTAACGATTCCTATTTCAGCTATTCTGGCGGGATTAATTTATTTTATACTGAGTGTTTTTATCTAAGAGTAAATGATATTTGTAAAATGTGAGAGGTAAATCGCATTTAGTCAACATAAAAAAAGCTGGTTTCAAATCAAGAAACCAGCTTTTTTGTTTGTGAAAAGAATTCTGTTTTAAACGAATTTACTTTCTGAGGTTTTTATGATTGTGCTTTCGCTTATAATGTGTTTGTTTTAGATTGTTATTTTGAGAAATAACACTGATAGTACCGTCAATTTCTAACATACATAGCTTTATATCTGCATAATGTTCAACACCATGTTCGCGCATGGCTTCTTTTAATTCGTTGTCTAAAGACTGGTATCCGGACCAACCATGGCATTTTGTACCGAATTACTAATCAGTAGAATCAAAATAATATCGGCAGTATTGAGTTGTGAAAGTTCTTTTTTGCCAAAAATTCGCAACGCAATTGTCATAAAAAAATAAATAGCAGCACTCCTTAAAATAATATCTAAATAAGGGAATAGTGTCATTTTTGTCTTTTAAATTTTTAAAAAAAACTTTGTCAAGAGTTTAAAACCATTGACAAAGCTGCTAAAATAATTAATTTGAAGTGAATCTTTTTGAAAGATTACAGTTTAAAATTCTTTTCGATTGCTCTGATCATTTCTCCTGCAATGTCTTTATTAGTTGCACCTTCAATCCCTTCAAGACCTGGAGATGAGTTGACTTCCAATAACAATGGACCTTTTGAAGAACGAATAATATCAACACCTGCTACTTTTAAGTCCATAGCTTTTGCGGCTTTTATAGCGATTTTTTTCTCTTCTGGAGTTACTTTTATTACAGAAGCAGTTCCTCCAAGGTGAATATTAGCTCTAAATTCACCAGGCATAGCTTCACGCTGTATGGCTGCAACTACTTTTCCGTCTATAACAAAACAACGAATATCTTTTCCATTAGCTTCTTTAATGAATTCCTGAACCAGAATATTAGCATTTAAACTTTTAAAAGCATTAATAACACTTTCTGCTGCTTTTTTTGTTTCAGCCAACACAACACCTTTTCCCTGGGTTCCTTCCAATAACTTAACAATTAAAGGTGATCCGCCAACCATTTTGATCAAATTATCCGTATCTAATGGTGAATTGGCAAAACCAGTTGTGGGAATGTCAATTCCGCTGTTTAAAAGCAATTGCAAAGAATATAATTTATCCCTCGATTGCGTTATCGCTGAAGCTGAGTTTAAGCAAAAAACCTTTAAGGCTTCAAATTGTCTGGTTAAAGCACAGCCATAAAAAGTGATACTTGGTCTGATTCTGGGAATAATAGCGTCAAACTGATTTAATATTTTTCCTCCACGATAATGTATTTCCGGCGTTTTGGCATCCAGTTTCATATAGCATTCCTTGATATTCAAAAAATGCATTTCATGACCGCGCATTTCGCCAGCTTCCATAATCCTTTTATTACTGTATAATTCTGGATTGCTGGCTAAAAGTCCAATTCGCAAACCAGAAGTAGCTTTTTCAGAGTTTTGGTATAATTCTTTTAAAGTTTCAGTTGAAGGTTGCCCTAAGAGGTATTTTTCTTCAGGATCAACCAATACACGTCCGCTCATGGCTTCACGACCTAAAAGCATTCGGAAACCCATTGAATCGCGATTGGTCAAAGTCATTTCAATAGGCCATTTTATATCGCCGAGTTTAATGCTTGTCTGAATTACATAACGATGTTCCCTGAAACCACTTGAACTTTTTACAATTCTTTTATCAACTAACGGAGCTTCACAATGAATAATAGTTTTAGTATTATTCTGAATGGGATTAATATCGAATTTTACCCAATTGACATCATTTTTTATAAAAGGAGCTATATTTATCGCATGCATTGCTGATGTTTTAGCCCCAGAATCTACCCGGGCTTTAATTGTCGGAATTCCTAATTCTGGAAATGAACACCATTCTTCACTGCCTAAAATAACCTTGTTTTGAAACATACATTATTGTTATAGATTTATATCAAAAGTAGCTATTTCCTTTTGATAAATATAAAATTTGACTTAAAGAATAAACCCGTTATGTTATAAAAACGTAACGGGTTTGTTATCTTTGTTATAATATTTAAGAATGATTTATTGATTTGTCGGCTCTTCTGCTTTATGTATTTCTACAGAAAGCTCCTGAGAATCATCTTTTAAATCCATTAATATTTCATCACCTGAATGTATTTTTGAAGTGATAATTTCTTCCGCTAGCAAATCTTCAACATATTTCTGAATTGCTCTTTTTAGAGGTCTTGCCCCAAATTGTCTGTCAAAACCTTTTTCAGCGATAAATGCTTTGGCTTTATCAGTCAGATTTAAAGTATAACCTAATTCTGCAATACGAGAATATAGTTTTTTAAGCTCAATTTCGATAATCAAATCGATATCATGTTTTTCTAAAGCGTTAAAAACAATTACATCGTCAATTCTGTTTAAGAATTCTGGGGCAAAGGTTTTTTTCAATGCATTTTCGATAATGCTTTTTGAATTCTCATCAGCCTGAGCCACTTTTGCAGCAGTTCCAAAACCAACACCTTGTCCAAAATCTTTCAATTGACGCGCTCCAACATTCGAAGTCATGATAATGATCGTATTTTTAAAGTCGATTTTGCGACCTAAACTGTCAGTTAAATACCCGTCATCTAAAACCTGAAGCATCATATTAAATACGTCTGGATGTGCTTTTTCGATTTCATCTAAAAGTACTACACAATAGGGTTTTCTACGAACTTTTTCAGTTAATTGACCACCTTCTTCGTAACCAACATATCCCGGAGGGGCTCCAACTAAACGAGAAATAGCAAATTTTTCCATGTATTCGCTCATGTCGATACGAACTAACGCATCTTCAGAGTCGAATAATTCTTTTGCTAAAACTTTAGCTAATTGAGTTTTTCCAACACCTGTCTGACCTAAGAAGATAAATGAACCAATTGGTTTGTTAGGATCTTTAAGCCCGGCTCTGTTACGTTGAATAGAACGTGCAATTTTTAAAACCGCTTCGTTTTGACCAATTACTTTATTCTGAATCAATTCCGGTAATTTGGCTAATTTATTGCTTTCTGTTTGTGCAATTCTATTAACGGGAATTCCAGTCATCATCGAAACAACGTCGGCTACATTATCTTCTGTAACTTCAATTCGGTTGTTTTTAGAATCTTCTTCCCATTGTTCCTGTGCAATAGCTAAATCTTTTTCGATGCGTTTTTCATCATCACGAAGTTTGGCAGCCTCTTCATATTTTTGTTTTTTAACTACCGTGTTTTTGTTTTCACGTACTTCTTCTAACTGACGTTCTAAATCTAAAATTTGTTTAGGAACATCAATATTAGTAATATGTACGCGAGAACCCGCTTCGTCCAGGGCATCAATAGCTTTGTCCGGTAAAAAACGTTCCGACATATATCGGTTAGTTAATTTAACGCAAGCTTCAATTGCTTCCTGAGTATAAATTACGTTATGATGATCTTCGTATTTATCTTTAATATTATTCAAAATAGCTATTGTTTCTTCAACAGAAGTTGGTTCAACAATTACTTTCTGAAAACGTCTTTCTAAAGCACCATCTTTTTCAATATATTGTCTGTACTCATCAAGAGTAGTTGCACCAATACATTGGATTTCGCCTCTTGCTAAAGCAGGTTTGAACATGTTTGAAGCATCAAGGGAACCTGTTGCGCCACCAGCACCTACTATAGTGTGAATTTCATCAATGAAAAGAATGATATCATCATTTTTTTCCAGCTCGTTCATTACAGCTTTCATTCTCTCTTCAAACTGACCACGGTATTTTGTTCCGGCTACTAAACTGGCCAAATCAAGAGTTACTACACGCTTGTTGAAAAGAATACGTGATACTTTTTTCTGAATAATGCGTAATGCAAGTCCTTCTGCAATAGCAGATTTACCAACTCCGGGTTCTCCAATAAGAAGCGGATTGTTCTTTTTTCTACGGCTTAGGATTTGTGAAACGCGTTCAATTTCTTTTTCGCGTCCTACAACCGGATCAAGTTTTCCTTCTTCGGCCATTTCTGTTAAATCTCTCCCAAAATTATCTAAAACAGGAGTCTTTGATTTTTTATTGGACTTATTGGCCGGATTGTTAAAACTACTTTCTTTAAGACTGTCATCTTGTCCTGAATCATCATTATACGATTCGTTTTTTGGCAAGTTTTCTAAGAATTCTTCTTCGTTTGGAGTCATATTTAAATATTGTTCTTTAGCTATATCATAATCTATTTTTAGCTTATTCAATAGCTTGGTTGTTGGATCGTTTTCATTTCTTAAGATACATAAAAGCAAATGGGCCGTACTAATCGACGAACTCTGAAATACTTTAGCTTCCAGAAAGGTTGTCTTCAGTGCCCTTTCCGCCTGGCGGGTAAGATGAAGATTTTTCTTTTCAGCATTTACTTCAACGCTCTGGTTGGCCGGACTTAGTACTTCTACTTTCCTGCGTAAATGGTCTAAATCAACTGCTAGGTTATTAAGTATATGAATAGCTTTTCCGTTACCATCTCTTAAAATGCCCAGCATTAGATGCTCAGTACCAATAAAGTCGTGGCCCAAACGTAAGGCTTCCTCTTTACTGTAGGTAATAACATCTTTTACTCTTGGTGAAAAATTATCATCCATAATATATAATTAGGTATTGTAAATTTAGTGAATTAGTGTTTGAAAAACAAAAACCATACCTTTCAGGAACACCTGTCAGCTAAGAGACAAAAAAAAAAATAATAAAACAGTTAAAAAAGGCTTAATTTATTAACCAAAACATAAAATAATGTTGTTAATAAATCATTGAAATAAGTGTGTGAAAATAGTTATAAAAATTTCAAAAAAACGTATCTTGGCACGCTTTGAAACTAATATAATTATTTAATATAACAACTTATGTCTGAAGGAGAAAAGTTAATTCCTATTAACATAGAAGATGAAATGAAATCAGCTTACATCGATTATTCGATGTCAGTAATCGTATCAAGAGCACTTCCTGATGTTAGAGATGGCTTGAAACCAGTGCATCGTAGAGTGCTTTACGGAATGTATGATTTAGGAGTTTTTTCGAATAAAGCCCATAAAAAATCCGCCAGGATTGTCGGTGAAGTTTTAGGAAAGTATCACCCGCACGGAGATACATCGGTTTATGATGCCATGGTACGTATGGCGCAGGAGTGGAGCATGCGTTATCTTTTGGTAGATGGTCAGGGAAATTTTGGTTCTGTAGATGGGGATAGTCCCGCTGCAATGCGTTATACTGAAGCCAGAATGAAGAAGATTTCGGAAGAAATCATGGCAGATATTGAAAAAGAAACAGTTGATTTTCAGTTGAACTTTGATGATACTTTATATGAGCCAAAAGTAATGCCTACAAGAGTACCTACATTATTAATTAATGGGGCTACAGGTATTGCAGTTGGTATGGCTACTAATATGCCTCCTCATAATTTGACTGAAGTTATCAATGGGACACTTGCGTATCTTGATAATAACGATATCGAAATTGATGAATTAATAACACATATTAAAGCTCCTGATTTTCCAACAGGTGGTATTATATATGGTTATGAAGGTGTTCGTGAAGCATTTAAAACTGGTAGAGGACGTATTGTAATGCGTGCTAAAGTTGGTTTTGAAGAAGTAGACGGAAGAGAGTCAATAATTGTTACCGAAATTCCGTATCAGGTTAATAAAGCTGATATGATTAAGCGTACTGCGGATTTGGTAAATGATAAAAAAATTGAAGGTATTGCTAATATCCGAGATGAATCGGATAGAAATGGTATGCGTATCGTTTATATTTTAAAACGTGATGCTACACCAAATGTGGTTTTAAACACATTATATAAATTTACACAATTACAATCTTCTTTCAGTGTAAACAATATTGCATTAGTAAAAGGTCGCCCACAAATGCTGAATCTAAAGGATATGATTCATTATTTTATTGAGCACCGTCATGATGTAGTTGTTAGAAGAACACAATTTGAATTGCGTAAAGCTGAAGAAAGAGCCCATATTTTAGAAGGATTAATTATTGCATCTGACAATATTGATGAAGTAATTGCTTTAATAAGAGGTTCAAAAAACACTGAAGAAGCCCGTGAGAAATTAATCGAAAGATTCAAGTTGTCAGATATTCAGGCTCGTGCGATTGTAGAAATGCGTTTGCGTCAGTTAACAGGTCTGGAACAGGACAAATTAAGAGCAGAGTACGAAGAGTTGATGAAATTAATTGAGCATTTGAAAGCTTTATTGGCAGATGTAAATTTAAGAACCAATTTAATCAAAGAAGAATTAGAAGAAATTCGTGACAAATATGGTGATGAGCGTCGTTCTCAAATTGAATATTCCGGTGGGGATGTAAGTATTGAGGACTTAATTGCAGATGAAAATGTAGTTATTACAATTTCTCACGCAGGTTATATCAAACGTACCAATTTAACAGAGTACAAAACACAAAACAGAGGTGGTGTCGGACAAAAAAGTGCAGGAACAAGAGATCAGGATTTCTTAGAGCATATGTATGTTGCAACAAATCATCAATATATGATGTTTTTTACTCAAAAAGGAAAATGTTTCTGGATGCGTGTTTATGAAATTCCGGAAGGAAGTAAAACGGCAAAAGGCAGAGCAATTCAAAATTTGGTAAACATAGAAAGTGATGATAAAGTAAAAGCTTTCATTTGTACACAGGATTTAAAAGATAAAGATTATATCAACAGTCACAATCTTGTGATGGTTACCAAGTTAGGTCAGGTCAAGAAAACTTCTTTAGAGAAGTATTCTAAACCGAGAGTAAATGGTGTTGCCGCTATTACTATTAAGGAAGGTGATGAATTGCTGGAAGCAAAATTAACCAACGGGGAAAGTCAAATTATTTTGGCTGTTAAATCTGGAAAGTTAGTTCGTTTTGAAGAAACCAAAACACGTCCGATGGGAAGAACTGCTTCAGGAGTTCGAGGAATTACCTTAAAAGATGATACTGATGAAGTAATTGGTATGGTTACTGTTGATAAAAACGACATTAATGATTCACAAATTTTAGTTGTAACTGAAAATGGATACGGAAAACGTACCAAATTAGTTGACGAAGATGGTGAAGATGTTTATAGAATTACCAACCGTGGAGGAAAAGGAGTAAAAACTCTTAATATTACGGAGAAAACAGGAAAGCTAATTTCTATAAATGCTGTAACGGATGCTGATGATTTGATGATTATCAACAAATCCGGATTAACCATCAGAATGGCAATTGAAGATCTGCGTGTAATGGGTCGTGCAACGCAAGGCGTTCGATTAATTAATTTGAAAGGTAAAGATTCTATAGCGGCAGTTACAAAAGTCATGAAAGATGATGTAGCAGAAGTTGTTGATGAAGATGGCAATGTTATCGAATCTGCGATTGAAAGAATTAAACCGGACTTAGAAGTTCTTGAAGATGATGGTACTTCTGACGAAGATGATGAAGATGATGATACTGAAGAAGTAGAAGATGAAGACGACTCAGAGGAAGAAGAGTCTGAAGAATAAATAAGCAACAAAAATTAAAATTAAATACACAAATTGAATATTATGAAAAGTAAATATGTAATACTAGCGTCAGCATTATTGATTTCAGTAGCTACTTTTGCTCAAAAAGATCAGATTAAAAGTGCTGAAAAAGCTTTAAAAAGCGGAGATGCCCAAGGAGCAATTACGATATTAAAAGATGCTGAAAACATGGTAGCAAATGCCAAAGATGTTGAGCAGGCACAATACTATTTTGTGAAAGGTAATGCTTTCCTGGAGCTTGCTAATAAAAGTGTAGAAACAGGAAAAAACCTGTCTCTGGCAGCAGAAAGTTATAAAAAATTAATTGACTTAGAAAAGGCGTCTGGAAAGCAGAAGTATTCAACTCAGGCTGCTACATCAATTACTCAAATTAAAGGTAAATTGATTAATGAGGCTATCGCAGATACTCAGGCTAATAAACAAGCAGAAGGTGCAAAAAAATTGTACGACGCTTATTTACTGGATCAAAAAGATACAATTAATTTGTATTATGCAGCTTCGACCTATGTAAATGCACAGGATTATGATGCAGCGCTTACTACTTATGAGGAATTAAAAAAATTAAATTATTCAGGAAAAGGAACGAGTTACACAGCAGTGAGCAAAGTTTCAGGTAATGAAGATGGCTTTAATACTGCCAGTGAAAGAGATATGGCAGTGAAATTAGGTACTCATGAAAATCCTAAAACAGAAGCAATTCCTTCTAAAAGAGGCGAAATTTATAAAAACCTTGCTTTAATTTTAGTTCAAAAAGGGCGTACTGAAGAGGCTAAAAAAGCGATTGCTGATGCAAGAAAATCTAATCCTGAGGATACTTCCTTAATTCTTACAGAAGCAAATTTATATCTGGACACAAAAGATTTTGATACATATAAAAAATTAGTTGGAGAAGCTTTGCAAAAGGATCCAAACAATAAAGAACTAATTTTTAATCTGGGAGTTATTAGTGCAAATGCAAACAATCCTGAGGATGCTGAAAAATATTATCTTAAGGTTATCGAAATAGATCCGAATTATGCAAATGCATATCTTAATCTAGCTGCCTTAAAATTAGAAGCTGAAAGACCTATTATTGATGAAATGAATAAATTAGGTACTTCTGATAAAGATATGAAACGTTATGATGTTTTAAAGGCAAAAAGAGAAAGTGTATTTAAAGGTGTTATTCCTTACCTTAAAAAAGCTAATGAATTAGATCCAAAAAACGAAGACGTAAAGAAAACTTTATTAGGTGTTTATAGTGCTTTGGAAATGACTGCTGAAGCAAAAGCATTAAAAGCAAAAGGTTAATTAAAAAAAATAAATAAAAAGCCGTCTAAAAATATTTTTTTAGACGGCTTTTTTATTACTTATTATTGTCAGTTGTAAAAAAGAGATACAATCAAAAACTATAATAAAATAACTCTTCGTAATTCTTTTTTTAAGCTGTGGCTGTAAATTTATATTAATGTATATGTTGGATAAGTTAACTTTTTTGACTTGGATTAATTTATAACAAAAACAGAGTATCGAAATTTTGATACTCTGTTTTTGTTATAAATCAGTTATTTGATAAAACAAATGAATTATTTGTTTTTTAGTCACGTTTATGTCTGCCATGATTATCACGTTTATTATGGTGGTTTTTATGTTTTGTGTGAGCATAGTGTTTATTTTCTTTTCTTGGTTTGTAACACTTTTGAGGTTCTCTATGGTATCCTTTGTAATATCTAACTTTATGTTTATCGTAATGAACGTATGGGGTTCTGCCGTGATAATCATTGAGTACTACTTTGTAGCCATTGTATAAATCATAATTTCTATAGTGGTTAGGTAGTCGTTTTGACCTTACCCATTTACCTCCGCCGAAATAAATAAACTGAGATGCTCTTACATCATAATAAGACCGAATGTCCGGTAAGTAATAATATTCAATATTTTTATAACCTGCAGGACCCCAATCAGGAGTTGCCCCAATGTTAATATTTACAGATACCTGAGCTTGTGTTAAGTTTGCAACCAAAAGAAATAATCCAAGAATTGCTATTTTAATTGTTTTCATTTTTACGGGTTTTATGTTAATCTATTTTTGGATATTCATATACTATGCCAAAAACTAGGGGTATAAATGAAAAATAACTCTTTAGTGACTGAAAATGGTTTGATGAAATTGGAATGTGCTGATTATCAATTGAGTTTGGAATGGAGTATAAATAGTAAAATTTCACTATTTATACTCCACTATTCTTGGTTTAGCCAACTCAAAACTTTGTAATCCAAAATCAGTAGTCTGGAAAGTATTTGTTTTAAAAATATTTTCTCCCTCAAATGGTATTGTTGGGTAATAGGACATAGAAAGTTGGAAAGAACTAAATACTAAATAGTCATTACTTATTAAAAGTCCCAGACTTAATTTTGAATAGTATTTGTTTTGTAAAAGCCCGGAATTACTTGTGCCTAAAACGGCAATTGAATAATTTAAAAAGGGATTCATCCTAAACCCTAAAATTTCTTTTGGCGCATAAGTTTGGGTTTGCAAAGTTAAAACCATTTTACTTTTCCCATATAATGGGGCATTAAATCCATAAACACCATAATTTTCATTAATCGTAAGCTGATCTCCAATAGAGTTTTGGCGATTTATTCCAATTATGACTTCCGGCTTTATAAACTGCCTTAATTTCCAGTTTCCAATTTCCATTAACTTTGTAAAATAATTGGCCTGAAGCGAAAAAGAGGTTTGATAGGTTTTAGACTCATTAAAAAAAGTTCCGACTTCAAAATTGGTACTTAAAAAGCCCCATTTATAATAATCTCCAAAAGAAGCCTGACCGCCTAAATAGGGGCGCCAGATCTCATTTTTTTGCTGATACCCGAAAGTGATTCCGAAGATTCTTCCAATAGGGACATCTTCGGGAACACCGTTTCTGAATATATAATTATCTTTTACGAATTGGCGTGTGTTAATACCAACTCCCATTAGATATTGCTTTTCATCCGAAAAAAAATTAATAGTATCATATTCAACAGAAGGCTTTTCTATATAATCAATATTTAAATATCGTCCTGACCAGATTATATTGGTTGTCTTGTCTTTTTTTGGAGTATCAGAAGTAATATTAAATGCTTTTCCAAGCCAATAATCTTCTGTATTATTTTTAAAATTCTGAAACTCATAATGCAAATCTTTTGCCTGTAAAGTATCTCTTCTAAAATTCTGTCCCAAAGTTATACCTCCGGCCCATTTGGTTAAAGGAGAATAAAATGGGCGTTCAATATTTATACTTTTACCGTAGTTTCTTTCTAAATCTATAAAGTATCTGATTCTTGTATTAATAAAGGTATTTTGAATATTAGGGATAGTATATATGGCATCATGTGCATTTCGTCCATCGTCAAACCTGTTTCTAAATCTATATTCGAGTTGCTGACCAGTACCCAGTATATTTCTATCATTAAACCCAGCAGAAACCCTTGAACTTGAAATTGAAAATTTGGGTAATAAACTCCATGCATCCAAAACGCGCACGGTAACATCTACAGAATCATTCGATGTGCCGATTAATTTTTCGCTAATATTGACTTTGTTCACATATCGCTGCGATCTGATAATACGTTCAGACTCGCTAATTTTATAGGCATTATAAGGAGTGTTCTTTTTAAAAAGTAATAAATTTTTAATTGCAAATTTTTTGGTTTTAAGATGAAGTCTGTTTCCTGTTCTTTCTCCCCAATTGTTAGGCACCATAGTTGAATCAGTATCAGAATTACCAAAAGGGTCCAGGGTAATAATTTTAATATTTCTAATGATTTTTCCTTCAGCACTTGCAAGATGCTTAGATTCAACCAACGTTTTGTCCTTCTTTTTTATTTTTGTTGGCCTGAAAATTGCCTTATTCAGAAAGGTTGTAAATTTATTTTTTTTAGAAATTTTTTTGAGTTTCGAATATCTTTCGGTACTGTCTTTTATAGTTTTGTGATCCTGCGAAAATGAGCTTTGAGAACAAATGCAAAAGAAAATAAGGGCAACTATTTTTAGTTTTCGAAACATTCGAATATTTTTGCTTACTGTAGATTTTTTATGAATATAAACTAAATAATTAGGAGTATTCAAGAAATGAGGATCTTTTTTAGTTCTCAACTTTTGCTTTACGAATTCTCCATGTGAATTTTTTAGGCATATGATTACCCATTACATAACCCCAGGGTTCTAAAGATTCAATTCTGTCAAAAATAATTTTCAGAATAGCTAATAAAGGTATTGCCAGAAACATTCCTGAGATTCCTGCTACTCCGCCACCAATAATAATTCCGATTATTGAAACTAATGCATTAATTTCAACTTTTGAATTGATAATTAAGGGCACCAGTATATTATTATCAATAAACTGCACAATTATATTAACAACAAGTATACCTATAAATACCGATATTTCGGGAGTTCCTGTAAGCGATGACAAAACGGTTAGTATTCCTGCAATAATGATCCCAATATAAGGAATAAGATTTAATATTCCTGTAATAAGTCCCAGTAGTATGAAATATTTTACCCCTATTATCCATAAACCTAAACCAGTTAAAATTGAAACAACAAACATTTCAAAAATGAGCCCTAAAATATAATTGTTTACAGAAATTTTTATTTGGGTAATAATTTCTTTTAATTTCCCGTGGTCATTTTTATTAAATAATTTGGCTAAGAAAAGAATAAAATGGGTTTTATATAAAAGAAAAAGAAACGTAAAAACAACTACAAGCATACTGTCAAATAATACGTCACTAAGGGATCCTATTGCGGTACTTATTGTTCCAGAACCATTTTGTACAGTATCGCTGGTTACTTTTTCAATATATCTTTTTTGTTCCCAAATACTTATCTGAAATTTTTCATGAATATAGGACTGTGTATTGTTGAAAAATGAGATTGCATTTTTCTTGATAATATCAAATTCGTTCGCAATATCAGTTATCTGAAAGGAGATAAAGGTTAAAATTGCAGCTATACAAAGAACAAAGACTACTACAGTCACAAAAGAGGCAAGATAAGAAGGAAAACGTAGTTTTATAGATAAAAAACTATGTAAAGGCAAAAGTAAAACAGTAAATAAAAATGCAAGCAAAACAGGAGTTATTATGTCACTTCCAATATATGCCACAACGCCAATGCTAATTAATATTAATAGGACACAAGTTAATTTTGCATAGAAAGGCAATTTTACTGTTTCTGTCATGTTTTTGGGTTTTTGATGAACTAAAATAGGATATGACAAATTTGATATATTAATCAAATTATAGTGTTGTAATTTTCCTCTATTAGTTTATAAAATTCCCATTTAGATTTAATTAATCAACAAATTCTTTTTCTTCGTGATAATATGTCGGCATTATTGAAATTCCTTTTTGTAATAAAAGGTTATTTGGGTAAATAATTTTTTCTCCTTCTTTTGTTTTCAAATTCACATGAAAGGCACTAATATCTTCTATTTCTGCTTCAATAGGGAAATCTTTATCATGAATTTTTATAGTGTCACCAATTCGGAATGGAAAAGAAAAAAACAAAATCATCCCGGAAGTAATATTGCTTAGGATTGACCATTGAGCAAACATTGCAACACCAATGACAGTTGTTATAGAGGAAACGGTTATAAAAATATCTTTAGTTTCAACTCCCCAAATGACAATTAGGCTAATGATAACCAATATATTCATCAATAAATGCACATACTTAATGACTAAATTAGTTCTGTGTTCAAATAAATGACTTGTATTAGCATAACTGCGAATTAATTTTGCAACAATAACCCGTAATGAGATTAATGCTAAAATAAGAATTCCGGTTGCAAATATTTCCTGACTATATTCTTTAAAAGAAAACATAAATAAATTTTTATACTAAATTACTTAAATATTCGTATACTTTAGCTGTTGGCAGTCCCATAACATTTGTATAAGATCCTTCAACTTTTGCAACTGCCATAAAACCAAACCATTCCTGAATGCCATAAGCACCAGCTTTATCATAAGGTTTATAATTTTCTATGTAATATAAAATAGCCTCATCAGATAAAGCATTAAATGTCACTTTTGTACTATCGTGTAAAAGAGTTGAAGTAATATCTGTTTTAAAGCAGACAGAAGTTATAACTTCATGAGTAGCATCCGACATTGATTTTATCATGGCAAAAGCATCTTCCGCATTTTTTGGTTTTCCTAATGCTTTATTTTGATGCCAGACAATAGTATCGCTTGTTATCAAAATTTCATTTGGCTTTAATTCACCATCAAATGCATCCGCTTTTAATTTGGCTAAAAAATTGGTTATTTCAACAGCTTTTAAATCGGTGGGATAAATTTCTTCAATCTCTTTTAACCGAATTTCGAAATCCAAATCAAGATCTTTAAAAAATTGCTGTCTTCGAGGGGAACCCGAAGCCAGTATAAGAGTATGTTTTTTCAGCTTTTCTTTAAGCATTGTAACGAATATTAAAGGTGATAATTGCTATTGATATAATTCCAAATAATAATACAAGTTTTAGAATAGTGCTTAAATGATGAAAATCTTTCTGGGATTTTGCATTAACAAGCTTTACTACAAAATAAATCAGAGGTGCTAATACAAATGCAAAAGCATATAAAGTAGCCATGTATAAATTATTTTCAATGAAATATCTCTTGATGTAAATCAGTAATAATGTAATCGGAACTATAGTAAGCACTAAGGTAATTTTAGCAGTTCTGTTTGTGCCAATTGCAACAGGTAATGTATTTATCCCCTGATTATAATCTCCGTTTATGTCTTCAATATCTTTAATTATTTCCCTGATAAAATTAATCATAAAAGCAAATAGGGCATAATCTGTCAGGATAGAAAAAAAACTTGCCATTTGAGTGCGATTGTCAGCTATTGTTGCTGGAAAAATATCAAATACTCCAATGATTAAGACACTCATTGCTAATGTAAAAGCCACAACTATGTTTCCCAAAATCATAATTTGCTTTAATGAGGTGCTGTAAAAATAAAGAAGAGAAGCAATTAATATAAAAAGGGTTGCAAATCCTGGCCTCTGAATGACATTCGAGAGGTAAAACCCAATTGCCACCCCAGTTATGTTAAGTATAATGTATAGATTATAGCCCATTGTTTCAGAAATACCTTTGCCAATAACTACATTATTTGGTTTATTGATAGTATCTGTCACAACATCAAAAATATTGTTAATTACATAACCGGCGGCAGCTATTAAAACGGTACTTAAAACTAATAAACCATATTGCCAGTCGGTCAGGGCTAAGGGTATATTTTGTTGTTTTAAGAATGCATAACGGAATAAAACCTGCATAAAGGCAAGCATAAGAAGGTTTTGATACCGAATGAGTTTGAGGTATTTCATTTTTTTAAAATTCTGAGATTCCGATGGATTAAATTTATATAAACTAATATTAAATGCTAATTACAACTAATCATGTTTTCCATTAAAATATTCCATCCATTTTCCCTGTACTTTCATCACTTGTTCAATCACATCTCTTGCAGCGCCCCTTCCACCTTTTACATGGGAGATATAACGAGAGATATTTTTAATTTCCGGGCTTGCATCCTGAGGGCATGTTGGTAATCCAACTAATTTCATTACGTGAAAATCAGGAATATCATCTCCCATGTACAACACATTTTCAGGTTTTATATTGTAAATATCGGTATATTCTTTATAGGTTTTTACCTTATCAGGAGTTCCTAAATGTATATCCGTAATTCCTAAATTACGTAATCTGACACGGACACCCTCATTGCTTCCACCGGAAATAACACAAACATGATAGCCGCTTTCTACAGCAGCTTTCAGTGCATAACCATCACGAATGTTCATAGTACGAAGTATTTCGCCATCCGTGGTTACAAAAACTGAACTATCTGTAAGTACACCGTCAACATCAAAAATAAAAGTAGTGATGTCATTCATTATTTCCTTATAACTTTTAGCCATTATTCTGAATAGATTGAGTTAGTATTTTATAAATATTTTTTTGATTGTCGTTTGTTAAATATTCTAAATGTGCTTTAATTGTTCCATAATCATTCCGTTTTGCGGGACCGGTTTGAGCTTCATCAGGGTTTAGTGTTTTTATTTTGTCTGCAGTTTCTTCAATTAAAGGCTTTAAAATTTCAAAAGGTACCAGATGTTCTGCGCAAATTTCCTGTCCAATCTGATATAAATGATTGGTAAAATTATTCACAAAAACTGCAGAAACGTGTAAAGCTTTTCTCTGTTCAGAATTAATTTTAAAAACAGCATTTGATATATATTTAGCCACTTTTTCTAAAATAATATAATCACCTTGATCCTCAGTTTCCAGACAAATTGGAATTGCTGAAAAATCCACGGCTTTATTTTTTGAAAAAGTTTGTAATGGATAAAAAACGCCTTTACGATTTTTACTATCTAAAATTTCAATTGATGATGTTCCTGAAGTATGAACAACAAGTTTCTTTTGAAATGGTATTTGCTTTGAAACTTCATTGATAACATCATCCGTAACGGCTATGATGTATAAATCAGCCTCTATTAAATCTGAATAATCAGTTGTAATTTTATCTGAATCCAACAGGTGTAATAAATTTTCCTTTTTTCGGGAAAACGCCTGTACGATTTCAATAAACTCACTTTTAGCAAAAGCTTTTATTAAATGTTGAGCTACATTTCCGGAACCAATTAATGCTATTTGAATCATAACGCAAAATTAGCATTATTTTTTTAAGCGACTTGATTTCCTTAAAACTTATTATTTGGCAAATAATTGTTTGCAAAAGAAATGGAATTAATAAAACAGGGGGCTTTTTTTGGATATAATTAACAAATGCCAAATATTGGAACTCAACATTTTTAAGTACTTTTGTGGCACTTTTTACACAATGTAATTCCTTAAAAATGGATAAAAAAATATTCTCTTTTTTGTTTTCTACACGATTAATGGCCGTTCTTTTTTTAACATTTGCAATCGCAATGGGTGTCGGAACTTTTATTGAAAGCAAATACAATACTGATACTTCCAGAATTTTAGTTTATAACACCTGGTGGTTTGAGGCTATAATGGTGTTTTTTATGATTAATTTCCTGGGAAATATCAAGCGTTATCAATTATTTAAAAAAGAGAAATGGGCTACTTTGATTCTTCATCTGGCTTTTATTTTTATTCTTCTTGGCGCATTCATAACACGTTATATCAGCTACGAAGGCGTAATGCCAATTCGTGAAGGTGCTGCGGAAAATCAGATTTATTCAGAAAAAACATTCCTGACTATTTTTGCAGATGGAGAGTACAAAGGCGAAATGAAACGCAGGGTTTTTGAAAAAAGTCTTTTGTTATCGCCTGTTACGAATAATAATTTCAGTATTTCTGGTAAATTTGACCAGACTCCTTTTGAAGTTTCTTATTCCAATTATATCATGGGAGCCAAAGAGATGGTAAAACCGAATGCCAACGGAACTTTATATTTAAAGTTGGTTGAAGCAGGTGAGGGCGGACGTGAAGAACATTTCCTGAAAGAAGGAGAGGTTCAAAATATCCATAATGTTTTGTTTGCCTTGAACAAACCAACAGATGGTGCAATCAACATCAATACAACAGGAGAAAAATATACTATCCAAACACCTTTTGAAGGAAATTTTATGCGAATGGCAGATAAGTTCCAGGGAACAGTAACCAAAGACAATGTACAGCCCTTAATGATGCGTTCTTTGTATAGTATTGGCGATATCCGAATCGTATTTCCTGATCCGGCAATGAAAGGAACAATTGTTTACGAATCGAATCAGGACTTCAAGGCAAAGTCGCATAATGACGCATTAATTGTTAAACTCAAAGCGGATGGACAGGAAAAAGAAGTTACACTATTAGGTTCCAAAGGAAGAGTAGGAGAACCAAAATCTGTAAAAATTGGTAACATTGATTATACTTTATTCTACGGAAGCAAGGCTTATATTTTGCCATTTAAAATAAAACTAAACGATTTTATAGCAACAAAATATCCGGGAACAGAGAAAAGTTATTCGGCTTTTGAAAGTAAAGTTACAGTTCAGGATTCTACAGAAACTTTTGATGCTGATATTTATATGAATCATGTTTTGGACCATAAAGGATATCGCTTTTTTCAATCCTCATTTGATCCGGACGAAAAAGGAACAGTTTTATCAGTAAATCATGATTTCTGGGGAACTTCAATAACGTATTTGGGATATTTTTTATTGTATTTCGGAATGATGGCGATTATGTTTACCAAATATTCCCGTTTTGCCGATTTAAAACGTAAACTGGATGTCGTAAAAAAGAAAAAAGAAAAATTAATCACAATGCTGGTTTTACTGCTAAGTATTAGCGGTTTTGCCCAGGCACCGCACGTACATACCAATGATCACGATCATAAGGATAATGAAAATCCAAATGATCATGCCAGCCATATAACTGCCGCACCAAGCAAAAAACAGATAGATTCTTTATTGACGATTTACAAAGCGCCTGAAGAACATGCTGCCAAATTTGGTCGTTTAATTATTCAGGATGCCGGGGGTAGAATGAAACCTGTAAATACTTTTTCGTCAGAATTATTGAGAAAAGTAAGCCATAGTGAAACGTATAATGGAATGAATTCCGATCAGGTTTTCTTATCGATAACGCAATATGCACAGGTTTGGATTCAGGTCCCTATTATTTATTTAAGATCAGGTAATGATAGTATCCGTAAAATCATTGGAGTAGAAAAAAATGCTGAACATGCGCCGTTTGTAAAGTTTTTTGATGCCAATGGAAATTATAAGTTGTCTTCTTATTTGGAAACAGCCTACAAAACAGCAAATCCAAATCAGTTTGAAAAAGACTTTATCGAAACGGATAAAAAAGTAAATTTAATGGAATCTGCGTTAAGCGGAAGTATTTTGAAAATTTTCCCGATTCCAAATGATCCAAATAATAAATGGATTTCCTACTTAGAAATTGATCATTCAGGCTTAAAAGGCATGGATGCTACTTATGCGAAACAAATTC
Source organism: Flavobacterium piscis (assembly GCF_031457575.1). GTDB lineage: Bacteria > Bacteroidota > Bacteroidia > Flavobacteriales > Flavobacteriaceae > Flavobacterium > Flavobacterium piscis_A. Next base: position 122,971 of record NZ_JAVDWQ010000017.1, read on the forward strand.
TGCCTTTATATTTCAGAGCTATAAATAATGGTTCTGTATCCAAAGATTTTAAAACTGCTGATGAATTGGTAGAAAGTATCAATGGTTTTCAAAAGAAATTTGGAAGCAAAGTGCGTCCAAGTGAAGAAAAAATTGATGCAGAAATTGCCTACAACAAATACGATGTATTTAAGAAATTACCTTATTGGTATATTACAGTTTCTATTTTTATGTTGATTTTTACGATTGTAAACATCTTTTTTGAGAAGAAATGGCTTCGTATAACCGTTAATGGATTTCATGTCATTGTCGGAATTTTATTCGGATTGCATACTTTAGGGCTTATTGCCCGCTGGTACATTTCAGGTCACGCACCCTGGAGTAACGCTTACGAATCGATTATTTATGTAGCATGGGCAACCATGTTTTTTGGATTGGCTTTTGACCGAAAATCAAAACTAACCGTAGCTTCATCCGCATTCGTAACGGCTATGATCTTAATGGCTGCCTATATGAACTGGATTGACCCGGAAATAGCTAACCTGCAGCCTGTTTTAAATTCGTATTGGTTAATGATTCACGTAGCAGTAATCGTAGCAAGTTACGGACCTTTTGCTCTTGGAATGATATTAGGATTTGTGGCCTTGTTATTAATTTTATTTACCAACAAAAAGAATAAGGAAAAAATAAGTTTAAGCCTTAAAGAAATAACGTATATCAACGAAATGTCACTGACTATTGGTCTTGTCATGTTAACCATTGGTAACTTCCTTGGAGGACAATGGGCCAACGAAAGTTGGGGACGTTACTGGGGATGGGACCCAAAAGAAACCTGGGCATTAATATCGATTATGGTGTATGCATTTGTAATTCACGCCCGATTTGTTCCATCGCTTCGCAGTAAATGGTTCTTCAATGTAATGAGTATGTTTGCTTTCATCTCGATTTTATTTACGTATTACGGTGTAAACTTCCACTTAGTAGGTTTGCACTCGTATGCAAGTGGTGAGGCACATTCATTAAACTGGATATGGTATTCAATGGGAACTATCGCCTTAATTGGCGCCATAACGTATCCGTCGTATCGAAAACATTATAAAAAATAAATTATTAATTCATCCAAAAAAGGTTCAACTGTAATAGATTGAACCTTTTTTATTTAGAATTTGAAAAATCAGGAGCTGTTTCCCTGCTGTCGGCTGTATCTTTTATGCCGAACCCCGGCACAAAAGGATGACACTCCCATCAGGGCTTCAGTTTTTCATTATGAAGTTAAGTTACCGTAAAGACAATCTATTTATTCCTAAATTCTAAAGATGTTCTTTAATCTAAAAAAATACGGGATTTCAGGAATAAAAAGAGAATAGTTTTAGCAATCCCTTTTTTATTGGTCTCAGATATAGTTTACAACTATGTACTTTAGTTTCTAAAAAATATTAGCCACAAATTACACGAATTAATTCGTGTAATTTGTGGCTAAACTCAACCTTGTAGACTGAAAGTCTGCCAATAGGAGTGGTTTGTTTGATGTACTATTTTTTTATGATTTCTTCTAAAACTGCTTTCTTTTCATAGTTCACTACCTTTAGGATAATTTCTTGATTTTTAGCTGTTTTACCTTCAATAATGTATAATTTTCCATTATTGAAATTAACATTGCTTTGATCAAAGTCAACATCACCAAATGTTAATGTGTTTTTGATGTCAGCACTATCAATCCATTTTTCATTTAAAATCTGAATTGCTTTGTCAGAATATTGAAAAGGTTTTGTTCTTAAGTTGTTTAAAACCCTGGCGTTCGGAAAGTAGTTGCATCGGGTATCTTTTCCACTAAATACAAGGGCTACAAAAAAGCATCCCATTACTAAACCAATCAAATAATAAGCAAAACGATGTACGAACTTCATGAAATAAATTTTTTGCAAAGGTACATTAAAGTTCTTTTAAAACACAAGTAAATTGATATCGTTATCAGGCAAATCAAACCATTCGCCAATAGCTTTGTTGGTAAGGATTCCATGATATAAATAAATTCCGTTTTTCAAACCTTTATTACACCTGATGGCACTTTCCAATCCACCATCTTCTGCTATCTGCAACAGATAAGGAGTAATGATGTTACTTATAGAAAGGGAAGCGGTTTTAGAATATCTTGAAGGGATATTAGGTACACAATAATGCAAAACATTGCTTTTTATGAAAGTAGGCTTTTCGTGGGTTGTTACCTCAGAAGTTTCAAAACAGCCTCCGGTATCAATACTTACATCCACTATCACGGCACCTTTTTTCATGTGTTCCACCATAGTTTCTGTCACAACAATCGGGCAACGTTCTTTTCCTCGCATCGCCCCAATAGCGACATCACAACGTCTTAAGGCTTTTAGCAACGCTTTCTGCTGAATGGTAGAGGTAAAAATACGCTGAGTAAGATTATTCTGTAACCGTCTTAATTTGGTAATCGAATTATCAAATACTTTTACATTGGCACCTAAACCAATTGCAGTTTTTGCGGCAAATTCGCCAACGGTTCCTGCACCTAAAATGACAACTTCAGTAGGAGGGACACCCGTTATGTTTCCAAACAGCAATCCTTTTCCAAATTCATTTGTAATCATTAATTCTGCAGCAACAAGAATGGAAGCTGTTCCTGCAATCTCGCTCAATGATTTTACGGCAGGATAGGAACCGTCTTCGTCTTTAATGTATTCAAAAGCAAGTGCGGTTATTTTTTTTTGAGTTAAGGCTTCAAAATAAGCTTTCTTTTTTGTCTTTAACTGGATTGCGGAAATGATAATCGTTTCAGGATTAATCATTTTAATTTCAGCCAAAGTGGGAGGTTCAACTTTTAATAACATCGGACAGCCAAAAACTTTCCGGGTATCTTTAGTAACTTCTGCTCCTGCATCGCTATATTCCTTGTCAGTGTAACTGGAACTTTCACCTGCTCCCGATTCAATCATAACACGATGTCCGGCATATGTCAACGAATTTACGGCATCGGGTGTAAGGCAAATACGACGTTCCTGATAACTTGTTTCTTTAGGGATTCCTATGAAAAGTTCTCTCTTATGTCGGCCAACTTCAAGCTTTTCTTCTTGCGGCAGCAATTCTTGTTTCGTAAATGGAGTTAAGGTTATAGACATGTGGCTAAGCAAAAATTAAGAGTACAAATTACGTAAAAAGTTTTAAAATTAGTAAATAATTTACTAATACTGAACAATGATATTATGACATTGTTTTTTCCATTTTGATATTGGCTCTTTCGTAAAGTCCTTCTTCAAGAGCAACTTCAACAAAACCAAATTTTTTATATAGATGGATAGCGGGTAATAAAATTGTATTCGAATATAAAATTAATTTTTTGATATTGTTTTCTTTGGCAACAGCGATGCAATGCAAAAGCAATTTGTTGCCAGTTCCGAGACCTTTGGCTTTGTCAGAAACGGCCATCTTACTTAGTTCAAAAGTGGTATCGTCAACTTTCATTAACGATACGGTTCCTATTATTTCATTGTCATGTTTAGCATAAAAAATCATTCCGCCTTTATCTATAATTTCTTCCTGCGGATTGGAAAGCAGCAGCTCATCTTTTTCTTCTACCCTGAAATATTTTGTAAGCCATTCAATATTTAATGTTTTTATATACTCTTTTAAATCTTTAGAAAAAGAGATAATTTCAATATGCTTTTCAGTATTCATTTAATGCTTTTAAACTAGTTCTAATTTTCTCTTTCCATTCGCCAATAACTCAATTGTAACGATAGAATGTTCTTCCTGAATCAGATTTTCAATTTTTTCAGACCATTCAATAAAGCACCAGTTTCCTGAATATAAGTAATCGTCAACTCCCATATCAAGAGCTTCGGTTTCTTTATTTACTCTGTAAAAATCAAAATGGTAAACGATTTGATTATTAGAAGTGTAATACTCATTAACTAAAGAAAAGGTAGGACTGCTTGTGGCATCTTCAACACCTAAACTTTTGCATAATTGTTTAATGAGAGTAGTTTTTCCAACACCCATTTCTCCATTAAAAAGAATAATTTTATGAGGATTATGGGCAATAATTTGTTCAGCTACTTCCTGAATTTGATCTAATGAAAAAACGATATTCATTGCTAATTTTTATTTTATATAAATCTCTGTTACGGTTTCAGGCCTCAATTGAAAAGCTGAAAACAGAGACAGATAACTCATTTTTATTTCGGATTAAATACCAAAAACGGAATAATCATTTCTTCTAACGAAATTCCGCCATGTTGATACGTGTTCTTATAATAACTCACATAATGGTTGTAATTGTTTACATAAGCTAAAAACAAATCATTTTTGGCAAAAATAAAAGAACTGCTCATGTTTATAGCAGGCAAACCAATTTTTTTAGGTTCTTTTACTACGTATACATCTTTTTGTTCGTAGGTCAGGCTTCGCCCGGTTTTATAACGTAAATTTAGACTTGTATTTTTATCACCAACCACTTTAGAAGGATTTTTTACGTTTATTGTTCCATGATCAGTAGTCAGAATTAATTTGAAACCTAAAAGTTGTGCCTGTTGAATAATTTCTAAAAGAGGTGAATTTTTAAACCAGCTTAAAGTTAGGGAACGATAGGCTTTGTCATCAGAAGCGAGCTCTTTTACTACCTCCATTTCGGTTTTAGCGTGTGATAACATGTCTACAAAATTGTAAACAACCGTTACCAGATCATTTCCTTTTAATGCTTTGAAGTTTTCTGCGAGTTTTTTACCACCTGAATAATTGGTGATTTTAAAATATTCCTCCTTAATATTCAGTCCCAAGCGTTTTAATTGAGCGCTAAGAAATTCGGCTTCATAAAGGTTTTTTCCACCGTCTTCCACATCATTTTTCCAATATTCCGGAAACTGTTTTTCCATTTCCGTAGGTAGCAAACCTGAGAAAATGGCATTTCTGGCATATTGTGTAGCGGTTGGAAGGATAGAGAAATAAGGTACCTCTTTCTCTAGTTTGTAATAATTGGATACTACAGTTTCAAAAGATTTCCATTGGTCATAACGTAAATTATCAATGACAACAAACAAAATAGGTTTGTCTTTCTTTTTAATTTCAGGAACGACTAATTCTTTGAATAAAGTATGAGACTGAATAGGCTTATCTGCTTTTGGTGCAAACCAGTCTTCATAATTCCGTTCTATATATTTCCCAAACTGTGAATTGGCTTCGACTTTTTGTGATTCCAGAATTTCGATCATTCCCTGATCGTTGATGTTTTCTAATTCTAATTCCCAGAAAATCAATTTTTTATATAATTCAACCCAGTCTTCAAAAGAATTGACCATTGCCAACTCCATTGAAATTTTTCTGAATTCCTTTTGATAATCTAAAGTTGTTTTTTCTGAAATTAATCTTGAATGATCGAGGTTTTTCTTTAAACTCAGTAAAATCTGATTAGGGTTTACAGGCTTTATAAGGTAATCGGCAATTTTTGAACCAATTGCTTCCTCCATGATATATTCCTCTTCACTTTTGGTAATCATAATCATGGGAGTGGCTGATTTTTTTTCTTTCATTTCCGAAAGTGTTTCCAAACCGCTCATTCCGGGCATATTTTCATCCAAAAACACAATATCAAAATTGTCTTCTTCAAATAAGCCAATCGCATCTAATCCGTTATTGCAGGTAGTGACTTCGTAATTTTTTTTCTCCAGAAATAATATATGTGGCTTTAAAAGATCGATTTCATCATCGACCCAAAGTATTTTTATCTTATTCATAATTGACTTTAATTTTAATGCAATTTAAAGTTATTGAACTTAAAAAGTATTAAAAATAGTATAAAGTTAAATCATCAATTGTAATTATTTATATAAAAAACAACGATAAAGGATTTCTGGATTTTTACGGCTGTCTTTTTTTAATTATCTGATTATTCAATTTATCATTTTGTCATAATAACAAGTCTTGGGAAAATTATCCATGAATAGTTTCCCCTTTTCCGTAGTTTGTAATAATGGATTCTTCAAAAGCCAGCCATTCTCTCCAACGTTTTTCAACATCAATTCCACTACCGTATTTTCTGGCGTAGGTGATGAAAGTGGTATAATGTCCCGCTTCACTTTCCATTAATTCTCTATAAAAAACAGCTAATTCTTTATCCTGAATATTTTCAGACAGAACTTTAAAACGTTCACAGCTTCTGGCCTCAATCATGGCTGAAAATAACAATCTTTCAACCAAACCGGAAACCCGGCTTCCGTCACCGCTTTTTTTCATATACAAATACAATTCATTTACATAATCGTCTTTTCGCTCGCGTCCTAATTTTAAACCTCTTTTGATAATGATATTATGAACCTGCTCGAAATGATCGATTTCTTCTTTGGCTAAAGCCAATAAATCCTTTACCAAATCCTGATGTTCTGAGTTATTGGTAATTATCGTAATTGCGTTGGTTGCTGCCTTTTGTTCGCACCAGGCGTGATCAGTCAGGATTTCTTCAATATTTTTCTCAACAATATTAACCCATCTTGGGTCGGTTGGCAATTGTAGTCGTAGTACGCTCATTTTTTTAGTCTTAGAGTTAGAAAGTCATAAAGTTGTAAAGTCAAAAAAAGTCGAAGATCAAAACTAAAACAGAAATTCATATTCTATTTCAAGACTTTCGACCTTCGACTTTAAGACTTTATGACTAATATTTAATAAACGAAAATTGGTCTTTCGCTCATCATTTCATTTACTTCGTTGGCTACTTCTTCGATAATTGCTTCATTGGTATGATCAGTCAATACTTTATCGATTAAGGCAACGATAGTTTCCATATCTTCTTCAACCAGGCCACGAGTGGTGATTGCAGCTGTACCAACACGGATTCCTGAAGTTACAAATGGTGATTTGTCATCAAATGGAACCATATTTTTATTTACAGTAATTTCTGCTTTTACCAATGCATTTTCAGCATCTTTTCCAGAAATGTCTTTATTTCTTAAGTCAATCAACATCATATGATTGTCAGTTCCTCCAGAAATAATGTTGTATCCTCTTTTTACGAAAGCATCTGCCATAGCATTTGCATTTTTTTGCAATTGCATAGCATAAGTAAAAAATTCATCTTTTAACGCTTCACCAAATGCAATTGCTTTAGCAGCGATAATATGCATTAAAGGCCCGCCTTGGTTTCCTGGAAAAACAGCTAAATCCAATAACGAAGACATCATTCTGATTTCACCTTTTGGAGTAGTTAAACCCATTGGATTTGGAAAATCTTTTCCCATCAAAATCAGACCTCCTCTTGGGCCACGTAATGTTTTGTGAGTTGTAGTTGTTACAATATGACAATGAGGAATTGGGTCATTCAATAATCCTTTTGCAATTAAACCTGCAGGATGAGAAATATCAGCAATTAAAATAGCTCCAACACTGTCAGCGATTTTTCTGAAACGCTCAAAATCCATATCACGGGAATAAGCAGAAGCTCCTGCGATAATTAATTTTGGTTGTTCTTTAGTAGCAATTTCCTGAATTTTATCATAGTCTAATTTTCCGGTTTCTTTATCAACACCATAAAAAGTTGGGTTGTAAATACGCCCTGAAAAGTTAACAGGGGAACCATGGGTCAGGTGACCACCGTGAGATAAATCGAATCCTAATATCTTATCACCAGGTTTTAAACAAGCATGAAATACAGATGAGTTTGCCTGAGAGCCTGAGTGAGGCTGTACGTTTGCATATTCAGCACCAAATAATTCTTTGGCTCTGTCAATTGCAATTTGCTCAATAACGTCAACTACTTCGCAACCGCCGTAGTATCTTTTGCCAGGATATCCTTCAGCATATTTATTAGTTAAAACAGAACCAGCTGCTTCCATTACTTCATCACTTACGAAGTTTTCCGAGGCAATAAGTTCTAATCCGTGAATTTGTCTGTCTTGTTCCTCTAGTATAAGGTCAAAAATTTGTTCGTCGCGTTGCATTTTTTCGTTTTTCGTTAATTTCCTGCAAAAATACAAAAAAACGTTTGTGAAACTGTTAGATTATGATATATTTGACATAGAATTTTTCAACAAATAATTAACATTCACATGCCAATAACCGCCAACGATACCAAAAGAAAATCATGGTTAGAAGTACCAGAGAATAGTGATTTCCCTATTCAGAATATTCCTTTCGGTGTATTTCTTACCAAAGAAAATGTCGTTACTGTAGGAACAAGAATTGGCGATTTCGCTATAGATTTAGGAGCTTTACAACAATTAAACTATTTTTCAGGAATAGATTTGACTGATGATATGTTTATGCAGGATACGCTAAATGATTTTATTTCAGACGGAAAAAAAACATGGCGTTTAGTTCGTAACCGTATAGCTGATATTTTTGATGCTACTAATCCACAACTTAGAGATTCCACAAAAGACAGGGATGTTGTTATTTTTAAAATCGATGATGTCGAGATGCAATTACCTGTATTAATTGGTGATTACACCGATTTTTATTCAAGTAAGGAACATGCTACCAATGTTGGAAAAATGTTTCGCGATCCTGAAAATGCGTTATTACCAAACTGGTTGCACATTCCGGTGGGGTATCATGGAAGGAGTTCAACTATTGTTCCGTCCGGAATCCCGGTGCACAGGCCAATGGGACAAACTTTGCCGGTTGGAGAAAAATATCCAGTTTTCGGTCCGTCTCGTTTAGTTGATTTTGAACTGGAAACAGCTTTTATAACTACTGATGTAAATGTAATGGGCGAAAATATCCCAACGTATGAGGCAGAGGATTATATTTTCGGGATGGTTTTATTGAATGACTGGAGTGCACGTGATATCCAGAAATGGGAATATGTGCCACTTGGGCCATTCTTAGCCAAAAATTTTGCAACATCAATTTCTCCATGGATTGTGACTTTGGATGCATTAGAGCCTTTTAGGGCTAAAGGACCAAAACAAGATCCGTCACCACTGCCTTATTTACAGACAAAAGGAAAAAAAGCATTTGATATTCATTTAGAAGTCTCAATAAAACCTGAAGATCAAGAAGAGACAGTTGTTTCTAAATCGAATTTCAAATATTTATATTGGTCAATGGCACAACAATTAGCGCATCATACTTCAAACGGATGTCGCGTTAATTCTGGTGATATGATGGGTTCCGGAACTATTTCTGGCCCAACTCCTGACAGTTTTGGTTCGATGTTAGAATTGACCTGGGGAGGAAAAAATCCGATTAAATTAAAAGATGGAACTGAACGTAAATTTATCGAAGATAATGATACGGTAATCATGAGAGGTTTTTGCGAAAGCAAAGAAGTACGAATTGGTTTTGGAGAAGTTACAAGCCAGCTTTTACCTCCATTTATCAGACCATGAAGAGCAGATAAATTATAGAAAAAAACCTTGTTATTATGCTAACAAGGTTTTTTTATGTCTATAAATTAAGATATTTTTTTTATGTTAGAATCTCGCAAAGCCACAAAGTTTTGTTTTAAATTGCCTCCTGCTTTAGCCAAAAATGTGCATTTGGTTAAAGCCCTTAAATTGACTTAAAACTTTGCGTCTTCGTGACTTTGCAAGATTATTTTTAAAATTATGCCGGAATCTGTTGACTCAAGCAATGTAAAGTTCCGAATCCCCAGATGAAATCGATACAACTAATTCCGATTACTTCTCTGTCGGGGAAACATTCTGATAGTATATTTAAAGCAACTCTATCATTGCTGTCGTTAAAAGTTGGCACTAAAACGCATTTATTCAAAATCAGGAAGTTAGCATAGCTTGCCGGTAGTCGTAAATCTTCAAAATTAACACGTTTTGGCATTGGCAATGCTACAATTGTTGGCGATTTTCCATCTTCCAGTTTTGCATTTTGCAAACGTTTTAAATTGTCTTGCAACGGTTTATAGTTGGCATCATTTTTATCAGTTTCAACAATTGTCACAATTGTATCTTCATTTACAAATCGGCTTAAATCATCGATGTGTCCGTGTGTGTCATCGCCTTCGATTCCGTTTCCTAACCAAATTACGTTGGTAATCCCAAGATATTCTTTAAAAACCGCTTCGTAATCTTCTTTCGTGAAATTAGGGTTTCTAACCTGAATAGATGGATGCATCAAACATTCTTCAGAAGTCAATAAAGTTCCTTTTCCGTTTACATCAATTGCTCCGCCTTCAACAATAACGGGTTTTCCTTTATAAGTAACTTGTGTTAACGGAACATCAATAAAATCAGCTATTTTAGCCGGAACATATTTATCTAATTGATAGTTTTTATATTTTGCCCATCCATTAAAATTAAAATTCAGCGCTTCTCTCTCTAAACCATTTTTCACAATAATAGGCCCGGAATCACGCATCCAGCTTCTGTTTGTTTTATGAATAATAAAAGAAACATTAGTAATATTAACAACTGCTCTTACTAACATTTCGTTCACTTTTTCTTTTAGTTTTTCATCGGATACAACTAAAAAAACAGTTTCAAAATGGGCTACTTTTTTAATAAATTCAACAAATGCCCATTGAACTGCTTCATATTTCCCCGGCCAGTCATTTCCATTATGAGGAAAACACAATACGATTCCTTGCTGTTTTTCCCATTCTGCCGGAAATCTTCTATTATTTGTTGTCATAAAAAGTTTATAAATTAAATAGTACAAAGATAATCATTCGTAAGTATTATGAAATAGTAAGAGAGATTTCAACTCAATATTTCTTTAACATTTGTAAAAAATAATAAATTTAAATTAGAGATTAATACACGCTCCATATCTATATAATTCCATTTGGCGAAAATAAACTAAAAAGATATGATGCCTTTATGACGTATGATGTAACTAATCCTGCCTCGCCTCAATATTTGAAAGTTGTAAAAGCAGGGATATTCAGGAAGGAATTTTATTTATTCCTGACTTCTAAAATGCCGAATAATAGAAGTTTAGTAATTGTAAAAGCAGCAAAAGAGATGGAACTGTAAATTTATTCGCCGGATTTTAAGTAATTATTTCATTAATATATTGAAGAGGATAAAAGGATATTTTATTCCCTATTTTATTTTTCAACCCCCTGTATTTACTGATGTATCTGCTTGAATATTTCCAAAAATGTGGGAATTATGTAACGGAAGGTGGAATTAATAGAACTTAATTGCGAATTCACTGCCATAAATTTGCAATGAGTTTAAAAATTCAAATATTTTACAATCAAACTAATACTAGATATCATGAAAAAAAAATTAGCTTCAGTTTCACTTTTATTACTATCACTAGCAGCTGCTGCTCAAGATATGTCAACCACTTCAGTTCAATCCAATGTAGAAAAAACACCATACAATAAATGGTCTTTAGAATTAAATGGTGGTGTAAATAAACCAACCAGAGCATTGACTCCTGGTTATTCGACTGCTACTCTTAATCCTTTTCACGCAGATTTGGGTGTAAGATATATGTTTAATCCTAAATTTGGTTTAAAATGGGATTTTGGATATGATAAATTTCAGGAACGTGATGATACAGCTCCTTTTGAAAGCAGACAATTAAGAACAAGTTTGCAAGGTGTTATTAATCTTGGAAGAGTTTTAAATTTTGAAACCTGGACAAACACATTTGGACTTTTGGCCCATGGTGGGGTTGGAGTTTCTCAATTAACTTCCGATTCAGGTTTTGATGGTGAAGATTATATGGGTCATGGTATTCTTGGGCTTACCGGACAAATCAGACTAAGCAATAGTATTGCTTTGACAGGAGATTTAACTGGTATAGTGAATGGAAGACAAAATCATAACTTTGACGGAATGAGTCCAACAACTACTGGTTCTTTTGATGGTGTTCTAATAAATGCATCTGTTGGTTTGACTTTTTACTTAGGTAAAAATGAAAAACATGCTGATTGGGTTGGAGAAGAGGACAGATACAATGAACTGGAACAAAGAGTGGCAACAATTGAAACAGGTCTGTTAGATACAGATAAAGACGGAGTTGCAGATCTGTATGATTTAGAACCAAACACAGTAAGCGGAGTTGCAGTTAATACAAAAGGACAAGCTATTGATAATAATCAAAATGGTGTACCGGATGAACTGGAAAGCTATTTGGAAAAAACATATGGTCAAAACGGTAAAGGTGCTACAAACAGTACTATTGAAGATTTAATCAACGGAGGATATGTAAATGTTTATTTCGACTTTAACTCTTCAAAACCAACAAATGCTTCTATATCTGGTGTTGATTTCTTAGTTAAATATTTGAAAAACAACCCAGGTAAAACTGCAGATGTTATAGGTTATTCTGATGAAATTGGAAGCTCAAGCTACAATAGCGAGTTATCAAGAAAAAGAGCAGAAGCTGTGAAAAGTATTGCTACAAATGCCGGAATTGATGCTTCAAGATTAAATGTAATTGCAAACGGTGAAGATGCTTCAGTGAACAAAAATTCTAAAGAAGCAAGACAAATCGTAAGAAGAGTTACTTTTATAGTAAAATAATAATTTTAAAAAGATCGTTTCAATAATTTGAAACGGTCTTTTTTACATAAAACAAAGAGCCAAAATCTAAATCTAGATTTTGGCTCTTTGTTTATTAGTAATACTGAATTTAATCAAAAGAATTCCTCGAGGCTCTGCCTCGGGGTTTAGCGTAAAATAGAAAGATTAGTATATTTGTTGGATGAGCGAACACCTTTTCAAAC
>NZ_JAVDWQ010000018.1:0-112726 GCF_031457575.1 Flavobacterium piscis
AGAAAAAATAGTTTATAAATCGTTTAACAAAAATCAATTGCGGTTATCTTTCGAGTAACGCGATACCTCGAGGCTCTGCCTCGGGGTAATTCATTAGCAATAGATGGTTTTTACTGGCTGGATTAGTTACTTCGGTTGTTTTGCCATTTTTGGTTTACACTAAAATTATTTGGGTTGACCCTACTCCAACTCCAAATTGGAATTTTTCTTCTGGCTATGTACCACAAGCCATTACAGAAGACTCTTTTCAAATAAATTGGGACATGGTTTCATTAATCATTTATGCTATAGGATTTTCGGCCTTTATGATAAAATTTGCAATCGATTTTTATAGTTTAAATTTAATTTTAAAAGGTAAAAAAATTGAACAGCAGGCTGATTTTAAATTCATTGATATAAAAGAAAACATTGCTCCTTTCTCCTATTTTGATTACATCGTATACAATTCATCAATGTATACTGATTCTGAACTGGAGAATATTCTGGAACACGAAAAAGTGCACAGCGATCAAAATCACACTATGGATGTTTTAATTTCAAGGTTGTTTTGTGTCTTATTCTGGTTCAATCCTGTTATCTGGTTATACAAAAAAGCCATTCTTCAAAACCTTGAATTCATCGCAGACAATGAAGCTGCTAAAAAAATATCCGACAAAAAAGCATATCAATACACGCTTTTAAAAATAACAACACATGAAAGCTGTGTTGCAATCACCAATCATTTTTATCAATCATTAATCAAAAAACGAATTGTTATGTTAAACAAAAATCAATCAAAAAAAGGGAATTATTGGAAGTATTATGCTATAATTCCAGCACTTGTAGGCTTTGTGTTATTATTTCAAATTGAAACAATCGCGCAGGAAAAAAAGATAGCTAAAGAAGTTTCTGAAAAAACATCATCTATTGATGTTTACAAAATCAGAAAAAACACCACCGACCAGGAATTAAAAGAATTTACTGAAAAATTAAAGCAAAATCATAATGTAGACATTGTGATATCTGATGTAAAAAGAAACTCTAATAATGAATTAACTGCGATTAAAGTAGACGTTGAAAAAGGTACCGGAAGAGACCAAACCATCCAAATTGAAGGTAGCAATGCAATTAAAAGTTGCGGAATAATAGTCATTACAGATAATAAAGGTTCGAAAAAAATCAATATAATTACAAATGATGATCAATTTCAAATTGCCGAAACAAACGAAGAAAATCAAGAAATTAAAAACATCAATGAAAATTTAACAATACCAACTCCCCCAACACCACCAACACCTCCTGTTTTTCCTAATGGACCAATGCCAATTGCACCTATGCCGGATATGTCTAAAATGCCAAAACCTCCGGTAGCGCCATCAAATCATAACGACAAAGTCGCAATGAAGAATTTTGAAAAAGAAATGGCTGAATTTGAAAAAAAAATGGAAGCTTTTGTACCCGATATGTCAGCTTATGAAAAAGAAATCGAAGAAGTGATGGAAAAGCGTTCGGCTATATTTGAAAAAGAAATGGAAAAATATGATATCGCCATGCAAAAGTTTGATGCCGATATGCAAAAATACAGCCAGCATCTTGAACAAAAGTACGGTAAGGATATGAAGCAATATGAGATCCATATGAAAGAATACGAGAAAAATATGAAGCAACATGAAAAAGATATGAAGATTCATGAAAAAGAATTAAAAAAAATGCAAAAAGAAAGTAAACGATCATAATTCTATTGTTACTTTCTGTAAACCAAAAAGACTTTGCGAAACTGCAAAGTCTTTTTTTATATCTTTGAAAAAAATAATCGTGATGTATAAAATTTTAGCCAAAATAAATAAAGTCCTTTTACCCAGTTTTACTAAGCAAGGTTTAGATATTTCAAAAGCCAAAAAATGGCAAATGGCGATTATTGGATACCGTTATTTTGTAACTAAACGTGCTTTAGATTAATTACAAATATCTTTCTGAAATTACTCTCAAATGATGATTCTGGTGTCCGGTAATAATAAAACCAATTGCTCTTACTGAAATACTGGTATTTGAAGCTGTACCTAAAAATAATAATTGTTCTTCATTTAAACTTTTAAAAAAACTAATTGTAGCTTTTCTGACGTTTTCATATTCTGAAAGTAAACTTTCAATTGAACGGTTATTGGCAAATGCAAACGGAACATAATCATTTTCTTCAAACCCCGGTAAGGGTGTTTTATCACCACGGCTAATCCTCAGAGCACGATACGCAAAAATACGTTCCGTATCCATCATGTGCAAAACAATATCCTTGATTGTCCATTTTCCTTCCGCATATCGATATTCTAATTTATCCGAAGGTATTTTTTTTACAAAATTGATTAACTGTGGCAAACCATCAATAAGCCCTTCCAATAAGGTCTTGTTTTCAGTTGCGTTTATATAGGTTGCGTTAAAAACAGAATATTCATTTGATACTAAATCTGAAGCCTGCATAATTTTAAAATTTAAGCGGAGTTTCTACTTGCATTTGTATTTCCAAAAAGAGAACGCGTAACGATTTTTTCATATACTTTTACCAAATCTTCGTTAACCGCTTTTTCTTTGTTTAATTCATTAATTCTTAGAAGAGCGTATTGTTGTATCGTCAACAAAGGCAGCACAATACGTTCTCTTACCTGAATAGATGCTATACCATCAGGATAATTCTCCATCAGGGTTTTATGACCCGCAATTTTAAGTAGAAGACGTTTGGTTTCTAAAAATTCATCATATATTATTTGCCAGAATTCACCAAATTCAGGATCATTTCTCATGTATGCTGTTAATGGTAAAAATGATTTTGCTAATGACATCATGCTATTTTCTAAAAGCGTTTTAAAGAATAGGGAGTTATGGTATAAATCATTCACTTTATTCCATTGATCAGTTTCCTCAAAATGTTTTAGAGCCGATCCTACGCCAAAAAAGCCCGGTACATTTTGTTTCAGCTGACTCCATGAACCAACAAAAGGGATTGCTCTTAAATCTGCAAAATCTAACTGTTCAGATTTACTTCTTTTTGACGGACGGCTTCCAATATTCGTTTTAGAATAGTATTTTAACGTACTCATTTTTTCCAGATACGGAATAAATTTTGGATGATTTTTAAAACTTAAGTATTTTTCATAACCCAAACCAGCCAATTGCGTTAAAATCTGTGTTTCTTCAGAACTCAATTCGTTTTTTCCTTTACTGAACACCTGGTTTGTTACACCGGCACTTAATAAATTTTCAATATTATAACGGCAGGAATCTAACGTTCCAAAATTAGAACTAATCGTTTGTCCCTGAACTGTAATCTGAATTTCGTTATTCTCTATTTTTGGCCCTAAAGAAGCATAAAATTTATGTGTTTTTCCGCCACCACGTGCAGGAGGCCCACCACGTCCATCAAAGAAAATAACTTTAATTCCATATTTTCTTGAAATTTCTGTAAGCGATATTTTAGCCTGATAAATACTCCAGTTTGCCATTAAATATCCACCATCCTTAGTTCCGTCTGAGAAGCCTAACATAATCGTTTGTTTATTTCCTCTCTCCTCTAAATGCTTTGAATATTCAGGATTTGTATACAATTGCTCCATAATATCATGCGCATTTTGCAAATCGTCAACGGATTCAAAAAGCGGAATAATATCAACTGTTGGATTTTCCCAATTATTTAATCGGATCATGGCAAAAGTCTCCATTACATTCAATGCACTTTCGTTATTACTGATTATATATCGATTAGCGCCAAATTCACCATTATTTTCCTGAATCGTTTTAATTGCCTGAACAGATTCTAAAGTAGATCTTGTTATTTCATCTTCGAAGTCACCAGGATTTAAATCCCCTTTTACTTTTGATAAAACATCTATTTTTTGATCTTCAGTCAATTCAAAGTAATTCTTAGGAAATATATTTGAACCAGAATTCAGGTAAAAATTCACAACGTCCTTAAATACCGCATTATGAATTTTACTGTTTTGGCGAATATCCAAAGTAGCAAAATGGAATCCAAATAAATTAATTTTAACTAAAAATGCTTCTAACTCATCCAGATATAATGATTGGTGCTTTTCAATAATAATTGCCCGAATTTTATTTAATTGAGAGAGTAATTCCTCTAATGTAATATAAATTTCACCTTTAGAATAAAAAACAGATCTATAAAGTTTATGTTCAAGTTCAGAAACCAAAGTATCTACACCAGAGAAAGTTAGTTTTCTTTTTAAACTCCTCATTTCAATATAATAACATTTCAAAATAGAAGTACGTAAACGTTCCGCTACTTTTAAAGTAATTTCTGTTGTAACAAAAGGATTACCATCACGATCTCCTCCCGGCCAGAATCCAAGTTTTATTAATTGATTTTTAATAGAATTCCCCTGTAAGATATTTTTTTGTAAATAATGAACAATTTCACCAGAGGTTTCATAAAAAACATTCTCTAAATACCATATTAAACTCACTGCTTCATCATAAGGATTAGGCTTTTCATTTTGTATAAATGGAGTTTTACCTAATTGAGCCAGCAGTTGTTTTATTTTTAATAAGTCATTGGAACGGATAGCCTCTGTCAAATCATTTATAATTCCAAGAACAGGGCCAGGGTAAAATTGTGTTGGGTGCGCTGTTAAAACCGTTCTTACGTTGAAACTTTCAAGGAATTCAATCAGTTCATCATCTTTTTCTTTTGCGTCTGATTTTTCTTTAATGTCGCGAAGAGAACCACGTCCTTCCATATTGTTTACTGCCGGAAAAGCAGCATCCTCAATAGCATCAAATAATACGATTTGGCGCTCAATATATTGAATAAAACGAAACATTAAATCAATCCTTTCCGTTTCTGAAGCATTATTTAAAAACTTATTGGAAAAAAAATCAAAAATTTCTTTTGGAGTTTCCTGTTTTTTAAACCCAGTCTCACAAGTTTCTGTAAATAAAGGCAGCAAAACCCCTGTATTATCTATAGAATCAAAAGGTAATGTTATAAATACACTATTGTAAATATGATATTT
The DNA here is from genome assembly GCF_031457575.1 of Flavobacterium piscis. Classification (GTDB taxonomy): domain Bacteria; phylum Bacteroidota; class Bacteroidia; order Flavobacteriales; family Flavobacteriaceae; genus Flavobacterium; species Flavobacterium piscis_A. The sequence goes on from NZ_JAVDWQ010000018.1 coordinate 5,004, forward strand.
AGAAAGAACATCCTGATTGAAACGCTCAATTTTAGGTAACGTGTACATGTCTTTTTGTAGTTGGTTGGTTAATTAGTCATAAAAAAACCTCAAGCAACAACTTGAGGTTATATTTTAATATAGCATTCAAGAATATTACATGTTTTTAAAGATAGTATGCATCAAACGCTTCTTATCGTTAATACTTTCTTCTAATGAAATCATGGTTTCAGTTCTATAAACTCCCTCAATATCATCAATCATAAAAATCACCTCTTTTGCATGCTTGGTATCTTTTGCCCTGATTTTGCAGAAAATATTAAACTTTCCTGTAGTTACAGATGCTACCGTTACAAATGGAATTTGGTTAATTCGTTCTAATACAAATTTAGTTTGAGATGTATTATTAAGAAATACACCTACATAAGCAATAAATGAATATCCTAATTTATCGTAATCTAAGGCAAGTGAAGACCCCATTATTATACCTGCATCCTCCATTTTTTTTACTCTAACATGTACAGTTCCAGCAGAAATCAACAATTTTTTGGCTATGTCAGTAAACGGAACTCTCGTATTGTCTATTAACATATCTAAAATCTGGTGATCTACTTCATCTAAACGAAATTTACTCATAATTCTTTAATTAATATTACTAATTTGCTGTTACAAAGGATAAAAATATATATAAAAAATAACAAATTCACATAAAAATTAACTTTTTATCAATCCATTAACAAATTTTATGTTTTTATCCAAATAAAAATCTGCTTTTTGATTCACTTTCGGAAAATCATCAATATCATCTGAATAAACAGCTCCTTCACCGTTATATTCATAATGACCTAAATAATTTTCTAATTCACCAACTTCTGCAATATAGGCGTTAAAATGAATCTCATCTTCAATCAATTCTTCTTTGTATTGTGCGACAAAATTCGTAATAATTTCAATACCATCATAATTTATTTTGATATTTTTATACATAAAATCATAAAAAACCGCTTTATTTTGTGAAATATTCAAATAATCAACAATTCCATTATCAACTATATCGTTTTCGAAAAGTGTTTTAAAAGCTGTTACAAATGAGAAAAAGATATATTTCCTTGTTATTTCACGCGAATAATCATTTTCAAAATGACCTGCTTCAAACAAAATAGTTGGTACTCCCAAAAATTGAAAAGTATCACCTATACAATTGATATTAAATGAATCATCAAAACGACCAACCTGGCCGGGAATAAATTTTTGCAATTCATTATTCATTGCTACAATTAAATTGATTGCTTTCAATCTGTTTTCATTAATTTCTCTCTCTTCATTAAAAGAAGGAGCTAAAAAAGAAACTGTTGCAGGTTTGCCGGAATCACCAGTGCCAAAAATTGTTCGTTGATCATGCAGATTAAAACAATAATGAGGTTTAAAAACTTCGAAAACATGACGTAAAACTTTACTTTCCGGCTGAGTCAGATCCTGAGAATCACGATTTAAGTCAATATCGTTCGCATTTGCACGTGTATACAACGTCGCTCCATCAGGATTTAGTATCGGAATACAGTAAAAAGTAAAACTTTTAAGCATATTTTTTGCAAAATCACTATCACTATTTAATAGATTGATAAAATCAAACAAGGCTTTTGTAGTAGTACTTTCATTTCCATGCATTTGGGACCATAAATAAATACGTGTTTTTCCTGTCCCGATTTCGTAACTATATATAGGTTTGTCTAAAACAGACTGACCTATAATTTTAACCCGGTTATCAATATTTAATTTATCCAATAATGGCTTAATGTGGTGTAATGTCAAATAACGCCCCCCTATAGACTGCTCTTTGTATTGATTGAATAATTCTTCTAAATTCATTGTGTTTTGATTTGTTTACAAAAGTAAACATCTTTATTTTTACAATTGTAAACTGCCGAAAAATTAATTAATTTAGATTTGTAAACACTTTATTAGCCCTCAATTGGTTCTTATTACCACTGCCTGTTTACAATTAACACCTATTGTTAAATATTATTACATAATTGTAATAATCAATTAGTTATGAATCATTATCTACACGTATAATTTAAGTTATTTAGTCTTAAAATTATAATTTACAACTGTAAAATTGGTTTATTACTTTCTTTTAATTACATTTGTAAACAATGGGTTGTTCAAAAATAATTTACAATGGTAAACATAGACGATTTTATAAAAAGGCTCGAAATAATACTTGATTATTATGGATTAAATGCATCTTCTTTTGCTGATAAAATTGGTGTACAACGTTCCAGTATGTCTCACCTGCTTTCAGGCAGAAACAAACCTAGTTTAGATTTTGTAATGAAAATTTTAGAGGTTTTCCCCGATGTTGATTTGTATTGGATCTTAAACGGTAAGGGAGATTTTCCAAAAAAGGATGAACAAATTATAATACAACAAAAAGAAAATTTTTCAGATATAATAAAACCAGTTGCTCCTGCTTTCCCAAATGAAAATTTTACAGAACAAGATTTATTTTCAAAAATTAATTTTGAAGATGACAAAAAAATACAATCCAATAGTAATATGGAAATTAAAGATTCCAATAATCGACAAGCTGAAGAGGAAATTGAAAGAATTGTTTTTTTTTATAAAAATGGCACATTTAAGGTATACATACCATAATTTAAAATTTAGCCCACATTTGAAAATTTTTTATTTTATTTTTCATTTAAGCAATTCTCACGAAAGTTTAAAAATTCAGCGATTTTATACTTGAAATCCTTTTTCCGGAATTTTGCCCACCACTCCAATATAATGTTTTTTTAAATTTTGTAAATCTGTTTCGTAATTTCCGGTAGGAAAAAAAGCTTTTCCAAAATTTACTTCTTTTCTGCCCCAATCAAATGCAACGGGAATAATTGGCACATTTGCCTTAAGGGCAATATAATAAAACCCGCTTCTGATTTCTGTTACTTCCTTTCTGGTGCCTTCGGGTGCAACAGCCAAACGAAAAATTTCTTTTTTCTCAAAAATAGAAACAATTGCATCAACCTTATTCAATCCTCCGGAACGATCTAAAGGCTCACCTCCTACACTTCTAAAATAATACCCAAACGGAAATTTAAATAACTCTTTTTTTCCTACCCAATTCATTTCCAATCCGGATATGCCTCTTGTAAAAATTCCCAGATAAAAATCATGATTGCTTGTATGGGGCATTACCATCATCACACATTTTTTTACTTCAGCATTTTCAATCCCTGCTATTTTCCAGCCCATTAGCTTAAAAAAAAGGAATTTATATAATTTTTTCTTCATTTAAATTTAATATATCTGGCAAAATAAAAGATTTAAATATTAAATTTGGTAAAAAGCTTAAAAATGATTCAAAAAATATTTAGTTATTTTATTCCAATAAAAATATTTAAAAAAAAATCGATACGCAGTAAAATAATTGAAGTTACGTGGGCAAATGGAGAATTGGTTTTAGATTCTGAAAACACAAATTACTCTTACGGTAGCCTGCAAAGAATATTAAGATATGGTTTACGAAATATTGGTTACCAAAATATCCTGAATATGCATCACATTTTACTATTGGGTGTTGCTGGCGGAAGTGTTATTAAAACATTAGTTGATGAAATAGAGTATAAAGACAGAATAACTGGTGTTGAAATTGATCCGGATATGATTCAGATTGCAAATGAGTTTTTTAATTTAAATGAAATCAAACAATTAGAAATTATTATTGATGATGCTTTTGATTTTGTTTTAAAAACCAGGGAAAAATATGATTTAATCATAATTGATATTTTTGAAGATACACATATGCCTAATTTTTTATTTGAAAGTTTTTTTACTGATAAAATTTGTTCTCTTTTAAATACGAAAGGATTTGTTCTTTTTAATACAATGATTCTTGATGAGAGCCATAATATCAGAAACAGAAAATATATTGCTAATATTGATATGGAAGCCTACCCAACAAAAATGCTGCCCCGTATAGAAGTACACAACGAATTGATAATTATTGAAAAATTAGCTTAATACCATTTTATGAAAACCTTTTCCTCTATCTTAAAATCTTTACCTCCCACAAAAGTTATTGATCCGGATATTGATTATTCAAAGTATATTCCGTTAGATTTATCTGTTACTAATAAGGAATTAGCTGAAAGCAGTCTCCAAAATTCTGAAGATTTCGAAGTTTTTATTTTAAATTTTTTAGAAAAAAACAATGGTAAAGTGGCCTATGGCGGTTACATCGAAGGCCGTAATATATACAAGAGAAGCAATATTTTCAGAAACGATACTATTTCAGAACGGAATATCCATATTGGTCTTGATTTATGGATAAATGCCGGAACATCAGTTTTGGCTGCTCTTGACGGAAAGATATACAGTTTTAAAAATAATACCGGAATAGGCGACTATGGTCCAACAATTATTTTAGAACATGAAATAGAAAATGAAAAATTTTATACTTTATATGGACATTTATCGTTAGAAAGTATAAAGAATCTTACCGTTGGCACTTTTTATAAAAAAGGAGAAAAACTTGCGACAATTGGAAATTCACAAGTGAATGGTGATTACGCACCTCATTTACATTTTCAGATAATTAAGAATATTGAAAATTATTGGGGCGATTATCCCGGAGTTTGCAGCAGAGACGATTTGAATTTTTATATTGAAAATTGCCCGGATCCAAATTTATTATTAAAAATAACATAAATAGTTATGAAGAAAGCAGGATTGATTATATGTTTGTTGCTATTAATTGGTTGTAAATCGAAAAGTGTGAGCAGGGATACTGATGATTTAAAAATCAAAAGGGTTTCATCTCCTGAAATTAATTCGAATCAGCAAAAAAAAGCCTATGATTTAGGGAAACGCGTTTTAGAAACATGCAATACTTCTAAATTTAAACCCTTTAACGAAACTGAAGTTACAAAGTCTGTAATGGATAATACTACAGAAGATCGTCTGACAAAAACCTGCCAGAGGTTTCGACAATATTATGGAAGTTTTGTTGATTTGAAATTAGATGGAGTTTACAAAACCAAACAGGAGACGATTTATCGCTATCGCGCATTGTATACAAAAAAGGTAGCAAACAAAGAACTTCGTGTTTTTGTGAATGAAGAAAATTTGATCTCTGCTATTAAATCAATGGATTGGGATGAAAAATTTGATTCTAAAATAATTGATAACTAAAAAAACTATGAATTTAAAATTATCCCTGCTTTTCTTTATTTTGATTTCGACTTTTGCAAAAGCCCAGCAAACACTGAGTGTCAAAGGTTCAAAACCTTACCCGGTAACTGAAGAATATATTTTTATTTGTGAAAAATATGTTTATACCGGAGAAATTTATGTACAAATTGCAAAAACAGAAAAAGGAGGAATTTTAAAATTAACTATTTCAGTACCAAATGATAAAGCCATGATTTCCGGTGGAGTGTATGTTGATCTGGCTGATGGCGATGCAATTGCCTGTGTTGATAAAAATGTGAAAGAAACAACAGATGGAAAAACGACTTCATATTACTATTTTACCCCTTCAGAATTTACAAAACTAAAAAAAACAGATATACAATCTATTAGATTTATTATTACGGGAAATTCAAAAGCATTTGGAAATCAAACCGGATATTTTACTGCGGTAAATAGAAAAAATTATTTTTCTACTGCTTTTGATAAATCTAAGAAAACTTTTGACACCGCAGCAGAAATTAGCCTTCTATAAGAGTTTGATTATCAAAATAAATATTACTTTTATAATCAAATTTCTCAAAATGAATTCAAACGAAAATCTAATCGCTAAATTTTACACAGCTTTTGCAAATGCTGATGCAAAAACAATGAATGAATGTTATCATCCAAAAATTCATTTTGTCGATCCTGCCTTTGGACTTTTAAAAGGAGAACAGGTTTCTAAGATGTGGGAAATGTTACTTTTAAAAAGCAAAGGAAACATCAAAATTGAATTTTCAGATATTAAAGCAGACGATTTTACAGGATCTGCCCTTTGGACAGCAACTTATTATTTCAGTAAGACCAACAGAAAAGTTGTTAATAAAATTTCCTCTCAATTTATATTTCAGGATGGGCTCATTATCAAGCATACAGATAGTTTTGATGTTTGGAAATGGTCAAAACAAGCCTTTGGGTTTACAGGATATTTACTAGGATGGACAGGTTTTTTTCAGAAAAAGATTAATGAACAAGCATTGTTATCACTTGAAAAATTCCAACGCTCTAAATAATTTTTAATCAATTCCATTTTTTAAATACAGCACCTTATTTGTTTTTCTGCAAACTGAAAGGCTGCAAAATTCTAACACTATATTAATTATTAGCCACAAATTTTCATAAATTAATCCCGAATTAAAATGATTAATGTCCTAAATTTTCTAATTCTTTAGGATCGTGTTTGTGTTTAAACAAAATTGCAAAGGCTATTGCAATAATAAAAGCATAAGCAGCAAAAGATAACCAGATGTTATGCCAGTCCTTCATTAAAATTTCCTTACTAAAAATACCATCTGTGGAAATTGAATTTCCTTGGGATTTTACAAAATTTAACATTTTAGAATTGGATTCTTCTGTTTGTAAAAATGACGCTAACTCAGACGATGTTGTAAAAGATTTAGTAAAATATTTATCAATTGCCCAACCTGATGTCAAACTTCCCAGAACTGCTCCCACTCCATTTGTCATCATCATAAATAAGCCTTGCGCAGAGGAGCGGATTTTAGAATCGGTATTGCTTTCTACAAACAATGAACCAGATATATTGAAAAAATCAAATGCCATCCCATAAACAATACAAGATAAGATGATCATCCATAAACCACTCACCGGATCTCCAAAAGCAAATAGCCCAAAACGTAAAACCCAGGCTAACATACTGATTAACATTACTTGTTTGATTCCGAAACGTTTTAGGAAAAATGGAATTGCCAAAATAAATAATGTTTCAGAAACCTGAGAAATCGACATAATAATAGTCGAATATTTAATGACGAAAGAATCTGCATATTTTGGAAAATGCTTAAATTCATCAAGAAAAACATCACCATAAGCATTTGTTAATTGTAAAGCTCCACCCAAAAACATAGAGAATATAAAAAACAAAGCCATCTTATAATTTCCAAATAATTTAAAAGCTTCCAGTCCTAAAGTTTCAACCCACGAAGCATTTTCTTTTGTCAGACGTTGTGGTTCGCATTTTGGTAATGTAAAAGAATAAATTCCTAAAACTAAAGCTCCAATTCCTGCAATGTAGAACTGAAATTCAGTTGCTTTACTATCTGTTAAATTAGTAATCCACATTGCCACAATAAAGCCAATAGTCCCCCAAACACGAATAGGTGGAAAATCTTTTACTATATTTTTATTATTTAATTTTAACGAAGTATATGAAATTGAGTTACTTAAAGCAATTGTGGGCATATAACAACACATTGCGGCAAGCATAACATATATAAAATTATCCGGAGTAGTAACCTGAGCAATACCAAATAAAACAACTGCATATAAAATATGCAAAACACCATATAATTTTTCTGCATTTATCCACCTGTCGGCAATTATTCCTGTCAAAGTTGGCATAAATAAAGAGGCAATTCCCATCGTACCGAAAACAAGACCAAATTGTGTCCCTTCCCAATTTTTCGTTCCAAACCAATAATTTCCAATAGTAATAAGCCAGGCTCCCCAAACAAAAAACTGAAGAAAACTCATTACAATCAATCTGTTTTTAATTCCCATAGGATGAATTGTCTTTAAAATAAATGAAGCGGTAAAACTACCATTAAAAATGAGATCTACAAAAAATTAAACTGTTTTAACAACTTCGTTTACCAATTCTAAAACAATGGCAAATTGTTCTTCCCTACTCAGATAAGAATTGTCAATTTCTATCGCATCATCGGCAATTATCAAAGGTGAATCTTCACGGTGCGTATCAATATAATCTCTTTCAACCACATTTTTTAAAACCTCTTCATATGATACGTCGTCCCCTTTTTGCTGTAACTCATCAAAACGTCTTTGGGCACGTGTTTCAGCACTGGCTGTCATGAAAATTTTTAATTCGGCTGCCGGAAAAACTACAGTTCCAATATCCCTTCCATCCATTACAATAGCTTTATTGATTCCCATTTCCTGCTGCTGTTCGACCAGTTTAGTACGAACTTCTGAAACCTCGGCTACCTTACTTACAAAATTGGATACTTCAATTGTCCTGATTAGTATTTCAACATTTACATCATTCAGATACATTTCTGCAAAACCCAGATCTGTATTAAATTTAAATTCTAATTTAATTTTTGGCAAAGCCTCTATCAAAGCCTTTTTATCAAAAAAATCAGTTTTAATGTACTGATTTTGCATTGCAAATAAAGCAACAGCACGGTACATTGCACCAGTATCAACATATACATAAGATAGTTCCTTAGCTAATTGTTTGGCTAAAGTACTTTTTCCTGTTGATGAGAATCCATCAATTGCAATGGTAATATTTTTCAAAATGTAATTTTATTTTAAAGTTAACTATTTTATGGTAAATGATTTTCAATCCTTATTGAAGATTCAACACAAGTCCAAACAGGCTTGTATTTCCTGCCAAAGTATATCTTGAATACGAATAATTGAATTTTAATCGATTCATTTTTAAACCAAAACCTAATGAAATTCCTGAAAAATTTCGCTGTTCTTCTATTCTTAGTTCTTCGGCTCTTCTAAAATTATATCCCAATCTGATATTAAATGGCTTTTTAGGGAAAAGTTCTACTCCAAAAACGACATGTCTTAAGGCATTGTTTACAAACGAAACTTTTTCTTCGTTTACAGAACCATCTATATTAGTCACTCCACGTGCGGAATTAGAAAAGGCAATATTCCATTGCTGCAAGTTTTCCAGTGATAGGTGCCAGCGAACAGGGACATGATCTAATTCTTGTGAAACACCAGCTATAATTTCGAGAGGCAATTTTTCATTAATTCCAGAATAAGTAGTGAATTGTGTTCCAATATTTCGGATTACAAAAGCCCAGTTCACATCATTTCTTTCATCAATAAAAAGAAATCCTAAATCAAGCGCACCACCAAAAGAATTGTAATTTTCTAAAGTTGATGTAATTAATTTTGCATTTGCACCCACATGTATATCGGTATATGGAATGTTATAAGCGTATCCAAAAGAAAGAGCTCCCTCGCTTCCCGTGAAATCAGATGTTGCTTGTCCATTTTCATCATAACCTTCAAAAGTACCATAATTTATATAGCTTATTCCGGCGTAAAAAGTTTGAACATGTCTATCGTAAGTGTATGCGTAAGAAGCTGTACCATATGATGCTTCACCATAATAATTCCCGTAATTCATTGCCAGGTGATTATCCATATCGGGATTTAAAGTAGCGGGATTAAACATTACCTGATTAACATCATCATCATATAGTGTAATTGATTTTCCACCTAAAGCTGCTTGTCTCGGAGAAGTGGTTAAGTTTAAAAATTGATACGTGTAACGTCCTCCTATTTGCCCGAAAGAAACCGAACAAACAAAAAATATAAAAATCAAAACAAGTTTTTTTAACATGTTTATTAGGAGCTATTACTGTATAAAAACGCAGCTGCGAAGATAAAATTATAAATCTATAAAATTAATTAAAATCATATAAATTCGAGATTGAGGTGTAAATAAAAATTATGCCCTAAACTAAAAAAGACCGATTAAAAACTTTAATTATTTAAGCCATTTCTTAAAATTAACTAAACCTATGGGGCTGAAGTCTAAAGATTTGGCTGGCAGACTGAACGCCTGCCATTATTTATCAGCTACAAATTACACGAATTAGCACTAATTATTTTTAGAGGCTAAAGCAAAATACACTAAAATACATAATTGTAAACTATGTCTGAGACCAATAAATTTATATTTCTACAATTTCAAATCTTCAATATCATTGTAGTGCACTTTCTGGCTTACAGTTCCCTTTTGTAAAACAACTATACTGGGATTTGCCCTTTCGATTGTTTTTAAAGTTGTTGCGTCACAAAAATAGAAGTCAACATTTAGTCCATATTGTTTTTTTGCTTTTGCAATTTCATCCGCTCCGGAAGCTGTCATGGCAATTACTTTATACCCTTTTGCTTTTGCTTGCTGATTTACTTTTTCCAGCTTTTTCATGCCGGACGCTTCAGACAAAGTCAAATCGTAGGCAACAAAAATTAATAATTTTGGTTCCTTCAATAACTCTTCTTTATAATCTGAATCCTCTTTAGTCATCGTAAAATCATGAATTGGAGGTACATAACCTTCCGTGATTATTTTATCTTTTCGATCAACAAAAACTGCACCTTCCGGAATATTCATCAAATCTTTTTCTGTAAACTCTTTATCAACACCATTTACTTTGTAAATAAAAATCATTTCAACAACTGTTTTTGGTGCCCCTTCAGGAATTTCCATACCTTTTTCAATATTTGATCCAACCTTGTAAGGTCGAAAATCTTTTATTGGGTTGTGATTTAAAACCCAAACGGCCATAAATGCACACAGAACTACGCTCACATAAACTGTAAAATTAGTTTTAGGGGTTGAAAATAATGGTTGTATTAATTTTTGATTGAAGAATAAAATCAGAATAAAGAATAATAAAACAATATCTTTAGTAAATGACTGCCAAGGTGTTAAGTGTAAAGCGTCTCCAAAACAGCCGCAATCTTTTACCACATCAAAATAAGCTGAATAAAAGGTAAGAAAAGTAAAAAAGACAATTAAAAGTAATAATGCCCAAATTGTAATTTTTGTTTTATACCCAACCAGTAACATGACACCCAAAACTACTTCGAAAATCACCAGAAAGATTGCTAAACCTAAAGCTAAAGGCTCTAAAAATGGCATGTTAAAAACTGGCTCGCTAAAATATTCGGTTAATTTATAAGAGAAACCAACAGGGTCATTTAATTTTATCAATCCGGAAATGATAAATAATATTCCGACAAATAATCTTGAAAATTGGGTAATGATATTCTTCATTTCTATAATTTGGGATTTAATTTGAAATTATTGTTTTGGTGCAAGCGGATTCAAAATCAAAGCAAAAACTGAGTAATTGATCATATCCTGATAGTTGGCATCAATTCCTTCTGAAACCAGCGTTTTGCCTTTATTGTCTTCAATTTGCTTCACTCGAAGTAGTTTTTGCAAAATCAAATCGGTTAAGGAACTTACTCTCATATCACGCCATGCCTCTCCATAATCATGATTCTTGGCTTCCATTAATTCTTTGGTTACCTTAATCTTAGCATCATATAATTCGGTTGCTTTTGTTACATCCAAATCAGGCTGATCAACCACACCTAATTCCAATTGAATTAAAGCCATAATAGAATAATTGATAATTCCGATAAACTCTCCTTTTTCATCTTCATCCACTTTACGGATTTCATTTTCCTGTAAACTTCTTATTCTTTGCGCTTTTATAAAAATCTGATCTGTTAGCGAAGGCAGTCTTAAAATACGCCAGGCACTGCCATAATCTTTCATTTTATTGATAAATAAGGTACGGCAAACCGTAATTACATTATCATATTCAAGGGAAGTATTCTTCATTTATTGCTGTATATTTGCTAAAATTTCTTCAAAAATAAGGATAATATTAAAGAGTTTCAAGTTTCAGGTTTTCTTTGTTTCAAGTTTTTTGAAATAAAGCTTCCTAAACCTGAAACAAAGAAAACCTGAAACAAAATTATGACAATTAACTGTAAAGGCCAGCTTATTGATTTGTCGATTCCTAAAGTAATGGGGATTTTAAATATTACCCCTAACTCATTTTTTGATGGGGGAAAATATAAAAGCGATGATGAAATTATCTCACAAGTTGATAAAATGCTTATTGATGGTGCAACATTTATTGATATTGGAGCTTATTCAAGTAAACCAAATGCCGAATTTGTTTCAGAACAGGAAGAAACTGAACGTATAGTTCGTGTTATCAAATTAATATTAAAGCAATTTCCGGATGTAATATTATCTATTGACACTTTTAGGGCTGAAGTTGCAAAAATAAGTATAGATAATGGTGCAGCAATTATAAATGATATTTCTGCAGGAGAATTAGATACTAAAATGTTTGATGTTATTGGGCGGTATAATGTACCTTATATAATGATGCATATGCGCGGTAACCCGCAAACAATGCAAAAACTCACTCAATATGACGATATTGTAAAAGAAATGCTCTTCTATTTTTCTGAAAAAGTAAAAAAAGCCAGAAGTTTTGGAATTAATGACCTGATTCTCGATCCTGGTTTTGGATTTGCTAAAACCACTGATCAGAATTATGAAGTTTTACAAAAAATGGATTTTTTTAATCTTTTGGAATTACCAGTTTTAGCAGGAATTTCGCGAAAATCCATGATTTACAAAACATTAAATAATACAGCTGAGGAAGCTTTAAATGGTACAACCGTCATTAATACAATTGCTTTGACAAAAGGCGCTAAAATACTTCGCGTTCACGATGTAAAAGAGGCAATACAATGTGTGACTCTGTTTAATAAAATTAACTTATAGGAATTATGAAATATTTTAGTTTACTGCTTATTTGCCTACTTTTTTCTTGTGGAAACAAAGAAGATATTTTATTGCCAAAATCAAATGTTTCGATAGTTAAAAATGTTGAAGACCTCTCGCCTATCTACCTTTTTTTTAAATCAAAAGGTAAAGATACTCTTGCAGAAGTAAATCGTAAAAACAGCATTATTTCAACCAATTGGATTTTCAATATAGACAAACGTTTACCTTTAAAACTAATAATTCCTGAAGTAATAAAACTTCAGGAAAAAAAGCGGGCAGAAAAGGCACATAAAAATGAAAAAGCCCAAAATTATTACTCTTATGCAGATTCAATAAGTAAAAATTTAGCTTTTTTGCCTTTCACCAAAGTGTATTATAAAATGGAAAAACCATCGAAATTGTATAGTTTTTTACATTTTAAAAAAAATGGAATGATACAATTTCATGAATCTAATGAGTATGATTTTCCTAAAAAAGAATTAGAAGATTTTCTAAATAATCTACGAATTGAACATGAATATGAAATTATATTTTCTTTTGATAAAAACATGTCTTATGGAGAATATATTCAAAATAAAATACTCATTAGAAATTTAGTAATCAGTAAAAAAGGAATGTGGATAAACCATGATAAAGAGTTTATATTCTAATAATTCCAACTTTAGCTGCCGTTGCATTCGCTTGTGGTATTAATGATTTTAGATTAGATATTCTTGTTGCATCAGACGGGTGGGTACTTAAAAATTCCGGAGTTCCGGCCCCTCCTCCTGATTTAGCAGACATTCTTGTCCAAAATGCAATAGAATCATCCGGGTTGTAGCCTGCTATTGCCATAAGTGTTAATCCAATTTTATCAGCTTCACTTTCATTGCTTCTGCTAAAAGGCAGCATAACTCCCACTTCAGAACCTAAACCATAATATTTTTGCCACATTTGTTGCTTTTCTGCAGTTTGACTTCCTGTTGCAACTGCTACACCAACTGCTCCTAATTGCTGCAATTGTGCAGCACTCATTCTTTGAGCACCATGATTGGCCAAAGCATGTGAAACTTCGTGCCCCATAACTGTTGCTAAACCTGCATCGTTTTGTGTAATAGGTAAAATTCCTGAATAAACAACAATTTTACCTCCTGGCAGGCACCATGCATTTACTTCTTTATTATCAACCAATTTATATTCCCAACGATAATCTTTAAGATATTGTGTTTGTCCTAAATAAGTCAGGTATTTTTCAGCTGCCGCTTTGATTCTCATTCCAACATTTTCTACCTTTTTAGCATCAGCAGTTCCTGATATTACTTTATTTTCTTTTAGAAAAGTATCGTACTGTTGGAAAGATGATGGAAATAATTCGCTATTGGAAACAAAATTAAGATCTTTTTTTCCTGTAATAGGGTTTGTTGCGCAAGAGAATGCTATCAGTAATACAAAAGCCGATAGAGATAAATATTTTTTCATAATTTTTCTGTTTGAATAGTACAAATTTAATATAATTGATCTTTTAATTTTTATATAATTTAAAGTTAAAGTATTAAAATTATAATTCAATCAGGTAAGAAAATTTCTTCATTAGTTTAAAATTATGATTGTCACATCGTTTCTACATCTTTTATTTAACTAATTTGTTAATATATTTTAGATAAAAAGAATAAATTTAAATTCTATTGTGTTAATTTTAACAGCTTTATTAAAGCATAAAATTTATTTTAATCCTCAGATTTACAAGGCTCTAAATTTATTTATGCATAACCTGATCGCATGGTAATTAATTTTAAATCTCTTTTTTTATTTGTTTCTTTATCATTCACAATCTCTTTGTATTCACAAATAGACAGTAATGATAAAAAACCATTATCTGTTGAAAAAAAATCATTGGAAGCAGAAGAAAAAAAAACGGTAACAGGATTATATACCCTATATAACAAGGGACAGGAAAAAATAGCTTTTAATAATGCCAAAACTTTTTTAAAAAAAGCGAAGTATCCTGCTAATAAAGCCAGCGTTATTTTATTACAAGCTTATTATTATGACAAAAAGGCTATTTTAGATTCTTCAATCTACTTCACTAACGAAGCATTAAAATACAATACTAAAATAACTAATGACTCCTTAAAAAACAGACTTTTTTCTTTGGGCTATAATTTAATGGGACTGAATTATAAAAAGAAAGGATTATTTGACATTAGTAAAAAATGGCATTTAAAAGGGCTTGAAGTTTCACAAAAATATAAAGAAACCAATTTATATTATACTCATTTGCATGGATTGGCCGGCGTTTATAATGCTTTAGGAGACAATGCAAATGCTTTAAAATCATACAAGGAATGTTTAGAGTATAAAAAAGATGAAGAAATATGTTTGGGCAGTTATATCAATATAGGCAACATCTATTCTGATTTAAAAGAGTATGACAAAGCCAATTATTATTACAATCAAGGAAAACAACTAAGTGAAAAAACAAATAATCAACAAGCGAAAGCTGTGATTACACTTAGTATTGGAGCAAATTATCAATTACAGCAAAAAGTAAATGATGCTATTAGCATGTATAGTGAAGCTGTGACCATAGCTGATAAAAATGAATTAAACCAAATAGGATTAATAGCACGTGGTAATATTGGGGATACTTATATTGATTTAAAAAAATATAAAGAGGCAAAAGATATTTTTTCGGCAGCATTACAAAAAGCCATTACTTTTGGCTATTTGGACAATCAGGTATATTTTTATGATGAATTAAAAAAAATCGCTCTTTTGCAAGATGATTATAAATCTGCATTTGCGTATTTAAATAAATCTACCAAATTAAAAGATTCAATAAATAAAGCCCAGCAGATTACAGAAATTAACGAGTTAGAAATCAAATATAAAACTGCTCAGAGAGAAAAAGAAATCAGGCTGTTACAATTTGATAATACTACTAAGAAATTAAAACTTGAAAAACAGGAAGAGGCTATTGAAAATATGAATCTTCAGGAACAGATTTCCCAGAAAATAACTGAAAATACCATATTGTTTTTTCAGAATTCATCTCAAAAAAAACTGAGCGAAATATCTTTACTTAAAAAAGACCAACAGCTTAAGTCATTAGAAATCAATCAACAAAAAGAAACTAAATTATTAACCATTTTTGGGTTTTTAATTGTTTTGATTCCTATCATTGGATTATTACTTCAATATTACAAAAGATTAAAGACACAACGTTTACTCAATATCCAACAAGCTGAAATAAGTACACAAAATATAAATAATCTTTTAAAAGACCAGGAATTAAAATTAATCAAGGCATCAATTAGTGGGCAGGATAAGGAAAGACAGCGTATTTCACAAGAATTACATGACAGTATTGGAGGGAATTTAGCAGCAATAAAACTGCAATTGAACCATTTAGTAATTTCCAGTTCACCAAAAATTAAAAACCTTACTGCTTTATTGGATGAAACGTATCAGCAGGTTCGAAATCTATCGCACACTCTGATACCAAAGAAATTTAAACACCATAAATTTTGTGAAGTATTAGAATCTTATCTCACTAATATTGGGGAAGCCAGTAATGTAAAAACCACTTTTACTGTTTATCCCAAAAAAGATATTGATACATTGAATGAAGAAATTCAGATTGAAATTTTTAAAATAATTCAAGAGCTCCTAACCAATACAATAAAACATGCGAACGCTTCAAAAATTGATTTACAGCTTAACCTGATTGAGAATATACTGAACATTTTATTTGAAGATAACGGAATTGGTTTTAATACTGATAATCACAAACCTGGAATTGGTTTTCTAAATTTAGAAAGCCGCATAGATAAATTGAACGGTTCATTTGTAATAGACTCTAAACTTAAAAGAGGTACTATTGCCAATATTGAGATTCCGGTTTTATCAATATCAAATACTGAAAGTGAAATGACAAAAGGGATTAATGTAAAAAAACAACTTGATAACCTGACTAAATTATAACCAAAAATATCTTTGATCAATGGAAAAATTAAAACTTATTATTGCCGACGACCATACGATGTTCCTTCAGGGAATTACTTCATTAATAGAACATGAATCTTCAATAAAAATAATTGGCAAGGCAATAAATGGTATTGAGGTTTTGAATATCTTAAAAATACAAAAGGCAGACATGATACTCCTGGATATCAGCATGCCTGAAATGGATGGAATTGAATTGAGCAAAATCTTAAAAAAAGAGTATCCATTTATAAAAATTATAATCGTCAGTACACACAGCAATGCGAAAATAATTTCAAGATTAATCAGGATTGGTGTAAATGGCTATTTGCTGAAAAATGCTGAAAAAGCAGAATTATTGGAAGCAATTTATACTATTGCGGAAGGCAAAAATTATTTTTCTAAAGATGTAGAAGAGCAATATCTGAGTAACAATCAGAAAATTGAAAAACAAATTTCAAATTTAACGGAATTAAGTTCCCGTGAAAAAGAAATTTTAGTTTTAATTGCCCATGAATACAATACTGCTGAAATTGCTGAAAAGACCTTTATTAGCCTTAACACTGTCAATACTCATCGTCGTAATCTATTGTCAAAACTGAATGCTAAAAATACAGCCGGACTTGTAAAATATGCGGTTGAAAATGGATTAGTTGATTAACAAATTATTACTGATTTGAAATGAAAATTAATTTCCATAGTACCTCATAAACATCTGACTAAATCTGCCAAATCTGCGCGGAATAATGTAAGTGCGCAGATTTAGTAGATTTTATAAAATTATATTATTAAAGTTTTTTTTAAGCCTATACCATTATAAATTTAGTATGACTTTTTAAAATAATAGTTTATCTGATGTTTTCATAAACCGTTCTGTTATTTATCGGTTGTATTTCACGGAAATTTTCTTCTTCATATTTAGTTGCATAGCTCTCTAACTGGTCATCTGTCATTTCGATATTATTCTTGAATACAATCCAGGTTACCGGTCCCTGGTTTGGTGTTGAATCCAGATTTGGAGTTGTAAGCGAACCGTTGTAGCTATAATATTTTCCAGTATCTGAAGGCAGGATAGAATTCAAATAAAAAATGTCTGTCATCGTATTTATTCCTGTAGTTGCTGGAGATGCGTCGATAAGGGTTTTCATGGCACTACTAACCGATCCGCTTTTGATAACAACCCCTAAAACGGCATAAGCTCCTGTTTCTGATTTGTTTACAAAATGAAGTTCCATTGTACCATATTCTCCGTTTACATTATGCTCGCTATGACGATGAAAATGAAACTGTTGTAATTCATATTTCAATCCCTTAATCATGATATAATTGTTTGCTTTATCAGTAGTTGACAGATTAACTCTTAGGTTTTCGTTTGTATTTTCCACACTGTTTAATGTTATTGCATTATAATGGATAACAGGATCTGTAGTATTCATTTTTTCAGTATCACTTGTATTGATGCTAATAGGTGATTGTCCCTGAATATTGGTTGTTCCAAGAGGGAAATTATAACTTACTATTCCTTCTGGAAATTCCGAATTCAAATTTTCATTCGATTCCTCTTTATTACAAGAAATAAACATTACTGTTACTATTAATGCGATACCTATTTTTTTGATACTTGCTTTCATCTTTTTAAATTTTTAAATCTTTATTTAATTATAGTTTTTGTGCATTTTCTTTAAAAAAAAACCAATAAAGGAACATTCAGACAAAAGATTAAATCGAAATTTACTTCATGATTAATCTGTTTTGACTGTTCTTTGGCTTTTGAACTAAAGGTTTTAGCGGATAATTAAATTAAAGAATTGGTGGACGAAAGACAGAAGAAATAAGGTTGAAAGAATAACAGGTGCTTTTAGAAAGCGTTTTGTTTTGTTGATTACCAAAAACAATTAAACCAGCAAAAAGATTCGCTAGCTGGATTTTCAGGTTCTTTTTTTTGAGGAAACTATGAACCCTGGATTTTTTATGATTATGAGAATTTTTCTTCTCGCCTTTTTGTTTTTTATTGGATAAAGCGTTTGATAGAATTGGCTTTTTTTGAAAAAAAACATTCGAGATATAGCTACTACTGGTTTTGATTGAAGCATCTCCTTTAAACAAATCACCAGATTGCTTAAAGGATATAAAAAGACTTATCGAGATAATAAAAATCCCAAGTGAAAAATAAAAATGTAATGTTCTTTTAAATATATTTTTCAACAATTTTGTTCTGGTTGTTTATTTTAATATTGGTTCAGCAATTTGACTGCAAATTTGCTATAAAACATTCCCACAGCAATATTAATTAACATAATTTTATTTGTTGAAGTAAAGCCTAATGCCTTAAAAACCTATCTCTCAAAACCGTTACCTAAACGGTAATTCAATACTAATCCGAAGGTATCAGGAAGCGCAACATTTTCCAAAGATTTATTGTATGTGAAAATTATTCTTGAATTTGAGTTTATATGAAATCCCGCTAAAAAATTTAAAGCATTTGAAGTACGATAACCTCCTCCTAATTCAATTTTGTTTTTATAGTTTACCAATAAATTTATATCGGCCTGAAATGGTGCTCCCTCTGTATATTTTGCCAAAAAGCTCGGATTTATAAGTACTTCTTCAAAAAGACTGGTAAAAAAACGATACCCGAAATAGCTATAATATGTATTTTTTAAACTGGTGTTGTTTTTAGAATTAAAAGTACTGCTTAATAGATTTGGAGCTGATATACCAAACGAAAAAGCATCTTTATTGAGCAAAAATCCTACTCCGAATGTGGGGGTAAAACTATTTATGTCCTCCTGAAACTCGGGATCATTTTCTAAACCTAGTTCGGATAAATTTTCATTATAAATCATCGCCCCCGCAGTTATTCCAAACGAGATAATATTGGGATCATATGCCCACCATTTTCCGTATTTATAATCGGAATCATAATAAATTTTATATGAATAGGAGCTAAAAAAGCTCATAGTATTGGTAACACCAATCTGATCGTGCGAAATTCCTGCTGCCAAGCCAATTTTTTCTGATCTTGTTAAGGCATTTACAGAAATATCAAAATTTCTTGGACTTCCGTCAACCGAATTAAAATATCCATTCGTTGTCAAAGCAATATCAACATCTTCATAATATCCGGCATGAGCAGGATTTATAAGGACAGTATTATAATTGTAACTGGAAAAAACAGGTGTTTGCTGGGCTGTGATTGTATTAGAAAAAAAAGCTATGAGTAATGCTGTTGAAATTATATCAATTTTACTTTTCATGAATTAACGTTTTAAAACAAGGTATCCCTTTAGTTTTTTGAAATGGTGATGTGTTGAATTGGGATTAATTTCGAAAAAATAGGTCCCTTCAGGAAGCTCATCTGCTCCAAGATTTCTTCTTTTATTGGCAATTCCGCTAAACACATTTGTGGTATTATTATACCCTGTCGTCTGAAAAACCAAATCACCCCAACGATTATAAATTGAAATTTTGTTGTTTGGATATTCTGTAATTTTGTCAATTACCCAAAACTCATTAATACCATCGTTGTTTGGGGAAATACCATATTTAGTCTCATCTTTTTCTTTTGATATAACCGAAATAACAACAGAATCCTGAACTTCACACCCCTCTTTATTTTTGAAAGAAACCGTATAACTAGTAGTTTCAGCAGGATAAACTACAGGATTATAAACCAATGCATTAAACATTCCTTTTGTCGGACTCCATTTGAAGTTTCCTTCTTCTGTGGCAATGGCTTCTAATTGTACTGATTCGCCTTCATTTATTTCTATATCATTTCCGGCATCTACAAGCACAACATCTGAATGAATTTGAAAGGAACAATTTGAAGCATTTAATGAAACATCAGTTGCAGTAATGTTTATGGTCATTCCATCTGTATAAAAACTTCCTGCAATTGGGCTTTGCCTGATGATCGGATTCGGATCTTTATTATCCGTTACTGATACAATCGATGTGAAATCCGGAACTTTATTTGTGCTGCACGAAACTCGTTGATTTGGCAAACAAGTAATAACCGGGGCTTCTGTATCTGTATCTCCCGTAGTATTAATAATAAAAGAGCAATTCGATTCATTTCCGCTGTCATCTGAAACCGTCATCTGAACAATCATTCCATTGCTAACAAGGCTGCCTGATGCAGGAGTCTGAATTAAAGTTAAATTTGCATCACAATTATCCGAAACTACAATCATATTTCTATAGTCCGGAAGTGTTGCATTAGCGGTCAATGTTTGATTTTCGATGCAGATAATAACGGGTTTAGTCGCATCTGCGGAAGCATCAACTTTAAAATTACAGGTTGAAGCATTATTAGAAGCATCTTTGGCAGTAATTGTAACTGTCATTCCAGTAATAAAAGGACTCCCTATTGCAGGGTTCTGAGTAACTATTGGATGACTATCCCTATTATCTGTTACGGTTACCAATGTCGTGTAATCAGGTATTACAGTTGTTGCACAATCAACATTCTGATCTGTTAAACATGTTATTACAGGGGCTTCCGTATCTGGGTTTTCTGTTATCATGAAAGAGCAGCTTTCTATATTTCCGGAAACGTCTTTAGCTGAAATAGTAACCATCATTCCGTCAATAAAAGCGCTTCCCGCTTCAGGATTTTGAGTAATTATTGGTGAAGTATCACAGTTATCTGACACTACTACTGAACTCGAATAATCTGGCAATGCATCCCCAAATGCTAATGTTTGATTACCCGAGCAAGTAATAGCAGGTTTAGTATTATCTGCAGAAACATTCACTTTAAAACTACAAGTTGATTCATTATTTGAAGCATCCCGGGCAGTGATTGTAACTGTCATTCCATCAGTAAAAAAACTTCCTGCAACTGGACTCTGAGTGATTGTTGGTGATGAATCTGTATTGTCGGTCACAATTACTGATGTTGTATAATCCGGAATTACAGATGTTGCACAAGCAACATTCTGATCTGTTAAACATATTATTACAGGAGCTTCCGTGTCTGGGTTTTCTGTTATTACAAAAGAACAGTTTTCTACATTTCCCGAAGCGTCTTCGGCTGAAATGACAACTGTCATCCCATCAATAAAAGCACTTCCTGCAACCGGGTTTTGGCTTATTACGGGTGCGGAATCGCAATTATCTGTTGCTGTGACCAAACCTGAATAGTCTGGCAAAACATTTCCAAATGATAATGTTTGATTGCCAATACAAGTTATAACAGGTTTAGTAACATCTGAGGAAACGTTAACTTTAAAACTACAAGTTGATTCATTATCTGAAGCATCCTTGGCAGTGATTGTAACTGTCATTCCATCAGTAAAAAGACTTCCTGCAACCAGGCTTTGAGTCATTACAGGTAACGGATCTGTATTATCAACAACGGTCACTAAACTCAGATAATCCGGCAACAAACTTCCGCAGGCTAATTGTTGATCCGCAGGACAAGTTAAAACTGGAGCTTCAGTATCTACAGTGTTTGAAATATTAAATTTGCACGTTTCAAAATTACCATTTACATCAGTTACTGTAAGAATAACTTCTTTAGCTATTCCGTTAAAAACAGTTCCGGCAACTGGTGACTGCGTAATAACTGGTTTAGTATCGCAATTGTCTGTTACCGTGATTTCTTTAGTATAATCCGGAACTGGATCGTGTATAGTTAAAATTTTATCAGCAGGACAATTTGTTATTACGGGCTTTTCAGTATCGGCAGTTTTTTTTCCGTAAATAACATACGCCATTCCCGGATTTTGATTCACCTTAATATTGCCTGCGTAAGAATCAAAACTTGTACCGATAATCATATCGCTTATACCGTCATTATTAACATCACCCGCAAAATTTGCACTATATCCCTGAGTAAAAGAAGTTGAGATTACTATTTTTTTTTCTGTAAACATATCAGCAGTTGCAGCCCAGTTTTTTTTACCGAATAAAATTGTAGCAGAACCATAATATTGAAAGAAATAATCATCAATTCCGTCACCATTAAAATCTCCGGCATACCCAAATTTTTCTCCAATACTGGCTTTTTTAACCGTAAAACCATTTGTTCCGTCTAAATTCTTTAAATCGAATACGGCAGGAAAAACTGTTTTTCCAAATACAATATATTGTCCTGTAACAGCGATGTCGTTTATACCATCATTATTGATATCTCCTGCTTTTTCAACCCCGAAATAAGAATTTAGAGGAGTTGTTGAGTTTTCTATCACAAAACCATTACTTCCGTTTAATGCGGATATATTGAAAATTGCGGGAAAGTTTGAAGAACGCCCAAAAACAACATATTTACGATTTTGTCCTGTATCATTATAAGAACCCATACCAATATCTGAAATTCCGTCTCCATTAATATCTCCCAGACCAGCTACTGATCGACCAATTTTTCCCATTGTCGCGTCACCTTCTATAATGAATCCGTTTGTTCCGTTGAGTTCATTGGTTCTAAGTACTGCGGGAAATCCTCCATTTTTTCCATAAACAACATAACACTTACCATTTATTGCCCCTGAACCAGAGGTTATAACCGCTATGTCCATGTATCCGTCTGCGTTTATGTCACCAACTGAGGCAATACTTGTACCTGAGCTTTCGAAATTAGAGATCCCAATTAATGCAAAACCATTATTACCATTGAGTGTTGACAAATTAAATTCGGCAGGAAAACCAGAATTTTTGCCGAAAATAAAATAGGTATGGCCTATTTCAACACCATATGAGGAATGTCTGTAAGGATCACTCAGCATAAAATCACCAATTCCATCTCCATTTATGTCGCCTGCACTACTAACATCGTAACCAGTCCATGGAAAATTTGTACTTATATTATCATTTCGAACAGCAAAGCCATTACTCCCATCAAGCAGCCCTAAATCAATATTCGGGGAAAATCCTGAAGCTTTACCAAACACAACATATGCCGCACCTTTTATAATCTTATATTCTTTTTTAACACCATACCAAGGGTCATAGTCCCCTTTAGCACCAATTATCAAATCGCTTATGCCATCTCCATTGACATCTCCGGCATTATTAACACTAAAACCTGTTTCTCTGGTTAGCTTTTCTCCATGAATAGTAAAACCAGTAGTTCCATTAAGATTGGATACACTGAAAGAAGTTGTCTTGCAATTAATATCCGCTGTATTTGTTTTTAGTTTGACCAAAAATGAACAGGAATTTGCATTTCCGGATTCGTCCTTAACTGTAATTGTAACATTGGTATCGGCTGTAAACAAAGTACCTTGTGGTGGATTCTGCGTAAAAACCAAATCCATGTTGTCTGTAATATCATCGGTCACATTGGGTAAATATGCCACATAATCCGGCAAAGTTGAACCTGCATACAGTTCCTGGCCTGATGGACATACTATTGTTGGAGGTAAATCGCTGCCTGAAGCATTGACAATAAAACTGCAGGTATCAATATTTCCCGAAACATCTGTAGCACGCATCGTTACCGTCATACCGTTTGCAAAAGCACTTCCGGAAACAGGTGCTTGGGTAATTGTTAAATTCGTATCGCAATTATCTGAAACCGTAACTGTCCCAGAATAATCCGGTAGTAAATCTCCAGATGCTAATGTTTGATTACCAGAACAGTTTATCGTTGGTTTGGTCGTATCTGCAGCAGCGTTCACTACAAAACTGCAGGTAGTGGCATTATTAGCTGCATCTCTCACAGTCATTGTAACTGTCATGCCGGGAACAAATGTACTGCCTGCAGTCGGGCTTTGAGAAACTGTCATGTTTTCGAGGCAATTATCAGTTGCTGTTATTAAACCTCTATAATCTGGTAAAATTGAGCCACAAGCTAAACTTTGAGTTCCCGGGCAATAAGTAATTACGGGCTTTGTAATATCCGGTACAGCCATCGCAACAGTAAAATTACAAACAGACCTATTTCCTGATTTGTCAAAATATTCTATTTGAATCGGAATACCGTCAAAAAAATCGGATCCTGGTCCGGGGGTCATGATATAACTCAAGGCAATACTGCAATCATCATCTAAATTCATCATTGGATTGACAGCATAATTCGGAATTACATCACCACAATTCAATGTTAATCCTGTAGGACACGTAAATGTTGGTGGGGTTACGTCAGGAGATGATGCGTTTACGATAATACTACATTCACTTTTATTTCCTGCATCATCGGTCGCTGTAAACTTAATTTCCATTCCATCGTAAAAATCTGAACCTTCACCCGGATTTTGGGTTACATCAATTTCTGTATCAATATTATCGGTAACGGTTAATATGCTAAAATAATCCGGAACTAAACTTCCGCATGCAAGTTGCTGATTGGGGGGACATATTAAAACAGGAGCTTCTGTATCTGCAGCAGGTTTTGCAGTTTTCGAGGATTTTTTATTAAAACTTGCAATAGTTTTATTGGAGCTAACTGTAAGATTATTATCCTTACCAATATAAACTGCACCTTTAGCAGATGAATGGTTAGAATTTGTTTTCGATGCCTCAATTTTTTTATCCTGACTGTAAGAATTAGACATTCCTACCAACAAAATAAAGATGATATGAATCTTTGTTATTACTTTTAATGCAATTTTAAAATTTTCCATTATACGATACTATATTTTTTTGACTCCTTATTATCTGCAAAAATATATCTGGAAAAAAGTTTACACATCACTATAAATAATGATTTATTTTAATAATATCATGTTTTATTAATGATTACAAAGCAAAAAGGTTATTCCGAAAATATTTCCAGAATAACCTTTAAGCCCTCAACTAAAAAGTATTTTTTTACAATACGCTTTCAATTTCTTTTTTAATTCTTTCTTTTTCTTTGTTTGGAAACTCAGAAATGGAACTTTTTTCGATATGAAGTTCTTTATTATTTAAAGTAATATTATTGTTTTCCGTTAATGAAATTTTAATATTTTTTATATTTTCAACAACTGACTTCTTTCCTAATTCATCTTCAATCAAAGATTCAAAAATGGATGGTAAAATTTTAATGGTTTCAAAAACGAAACTCCTGTCTTTTTCAGGATAATTATCTGTTTCTAAAACTAAATTGATTTTCTCGCCTGTACTTTTTTCTAAATCTTCTTCGATTTTTTTAGCCGTACGTTTTAATTCTAAAACACTAACTACCGGATGAATTTCCAGTGCTGCAAAAGTTTTTAAATAGTTATTAGCATCAATAAGGGTCAGAGCTGCTATTTGAGAAGCATGCACTAAAGTTATTTCAGATTTTGAATAAGAATCGGATATTCCTAAAACCATTAATAATTTTTCCTGTCCGGTTTTATCATATCCAATAATACTGCCCCGAATTATATTTCCGGTATGCAACAATAATTCCAGTTTGGGTAAACTGGAATTATCTTCATTATTTTCAGCCAAATCAGCAAGTTTTGTAAACCAGCCTGAAAATTCTATAAACAGATTTTTTTTATATGCTTCAATCATGATTATAGTAAACCTTCTACATACGTTGCGATTTGCGAATCAGTTTGTGAACTAAAAGAAGACTGAACAAGCTGAACCGTCAAATACAAAGTGTTATCTTTTAGTTCCATTTTAACCTCATCATTATTTTCTGTATTCGTAAGTTTAATGGTGGTCATTTTTTCTTTCAAAGCTTCTTTCCCCATATCATCGCTACATATTTTTTTAACGAATGATTCTAAATCATCAAAAATAATATCTAATCTTGAAAGCGGATATTCATCATAAGCTGTAAAAGTATTCCAGTCAATGTCTACTTTTATATCATATCCGGCCTTGTCTTTTAGTTTTGCTTCAAATTGAGGAAGTTTATCCACTTTAATCGATTCTGCTAAACGTTTTTCTGCTAATCCCATGAGTTATTTTTAATTGATTAATAATTTTATATTGCAAATTTAATCCTGAGTTTTTAAGTAACAGTCACTAGAAATAATGATTTTATTTTTCAGATTTTATATTGAGGGAATTAATTTTCATCATTGCCGATTGGAGCATAGCGTATTAGAGTTGCTGATCTCTTTTGATGGTGATTTTCTGTTAATTTCATAGAACAATAACTCTGATAGTATCGATTTATTTATTCAGTTGATAGTTCACTACAACATTTCCAATTAATAAATCAACTGCATTGTTAGGCAGAAGAATAATTTTCATGGGTAAAGTCACTCTAGGATGCACCCAAAAACAGATTCCTGCACTTCCTTGTTTCTCTTCCTTGCACAAGCTGTAGTCGAACGGGAAACCCTGTTCGATTAAACGATTCGTTTTTTTAGTTAAATAACGAAAATGAATGCTGTTTGCTGACCGGACAATTCTTGTTTCGGACTTGTCGGTTGGATTTAGTTCGACTGTACTAATGAGTGAAGATGAATCTTGAAAATAGATCTCGCGTATATTTGATTCACCTCCTGTTTTGTCCTGTACCTCTATTTCACAATTACTAAAAAGTTCGTAATACATACTGACATTATACACGTATTCATATACATATCGAACACTTAAAAAAACAATAATGAAGCACAACGGAATCATGAATACCATTTTGGGTAATTGCTGTTTTGTTAAATAACAAACCGTCCAAAGTCCCAATAGCAATGCGCTAAAAACTACAATCATTGGTGTAATATATTCTGAACCGTCCGGGCCATTGCTTCCTCCATTTGGCGTGGCGTGTTTTAATGAAACATAGATGGATGAAATAAAAAGCGCTATCAAACCCGTAACCGCCAATGCAACCGACCAGTGTGTAAATCGTACAAATAACCATTGAACGCCAGCAATGACAATTGTTACAATGACTAGCATTCCAAGTAATTCCCTTGTATCATTATTCATGTGTTTAAATTTTAGATTTATATTTAATTTTGTGTTTAATTATTCTGCCAGCCATACTTTTTTTCCTGATATTCATTTATCCAATCATGCGGAAATATTTCATAAAGATTAATTAATAGTTTCTTATTCGCCTCAGTATTTTGAAAATCCTTATAAAAAGTTCCCAAAACCCAAACCAAATGATTGGATATTTTTTTTTGATGAAGTTGTAAAAGTGTTTGTTTTGATTCTTCCTCCTCGCTCAACAATAAAAGCAACACACAAGCTGCAAAATAAAAATTAGGCCCTATATTTTGATGGAACTTATTTTCCGAAAAAATAATCACAGCCTTTTTTACCCTTTTTAAAAGTAATGTATCATTTAGAAAGCAATTGAATTTTTTATGTTTATCTAATAAGTTTTCATAAAATTGATTATAATTACTTACCTCTAAAATAAATTCTTTAATAGCAGTATATTCTGTGTAATTTGTTTTTTGTATTTGATCTATATCTTTTTCATTTACTACTTCAAATAATAAATAAGCTAATTGTCTGTTCATTCCACAGACACGGAATTTTGAAGTTTCTAAATCGGGTAATAATAAAGTCATTGCTTTTTGAAGATGCGGATAGTTAACCTCATCGATTTTATATAAAGTACCAAGACGTAGTGTATGATAGAGTGTTTTTACAATTTCATTCTCATCAAAACCTTTCATTTTTGTCTTAAGTATTTTAGCTATTTCATAGTGTGCCATTGGATAAAATTTTCCCTGAAAAACATATTCTTTGGCTACATCTTCACTTTCGATGAAATGACGAATAACTTCCTTTTTATCCGAAAAAACTTTGTGGTAATCGAGCTTGTCATAATACTTGCTCTGCTCTTCGCATAGTCTGTCTGATTCTTGTTCAAAATCAGCATTGTTGTTTGATATTGACATAGTTTTCTATTAATATATTCTAACCATTACACTTTTGATTATTACAGAAATAAGTATCGCTAAAGGCAAAAAATAAACCGGCAAAACCATTACCATCGCTCTGTCTCCGGAATAGGGCCGTCCAAAATTTTCACAGATATAGATTGCCAGATACCAAAAACTAAACCACTCTGCACTGAAAGTGCAGAGGTTTGGTTGGCAGACTAAAAGTCTGCAAGGTTGCAGTACTTATTTATTAGCCACAAATTGCACAAATTTTCACAAATTAATTAGCGCTAATTTGTGTAATTTGTGGTTAAAATATTTTTAGAAGCTAAAGCTAAATGCACTAAAGTGCATAGTTTTAAACTACTTCTGAGACCAATAAAGAAACAGACAGATGATAAAAACCAATAGAGAACAAAATACCAATACCTTTCTGAAAAAAATGAAAGTACAAAATTGACAGTCAGACATACGGCAAACAAATAGATTCCGGATTTGATTATAGCAGTTTCTGAAAATCTGAAAACCAACAATATTACTGTTAATAATGCACAAACAAACAGCAACTGGATATAAATATAATTGCCTCCAAGTAGCATTTCTTCCACATTATTCAAAGTCCTTCCAATTGATGTTAAGCCATGGGGAATTTTTATTAGTAAGCAAATAAGTGATGTTATTTGTTGTTTGTCTCATGGTTACCTCCTTGTATTCATTTCTTGTCCAATATTGTGATCCTACTAAGTAGGACAAACCGAAACTTTCCCAGGAATCAAATGCTTTTTTAATAAGCTTGCCATTTTCTTCCAATAGATTCCATGCCTCTTCTTCTGTAATAAAACTATTGTAAAAAGCATGTCTGATAACCCATGCACAACGTCCGTAATGCCAGGCAGAGTCACTGCCTTTTAAATCATATTGATAATTTCTTGCCATATCAATAGAATTTCGCAATTCCAGCATATTATTTCCAAATTTTTGGGTTTTGCCAAATTCTGATTCACTTAAAAACTCCCAGCTATTTTGTACAGGCAAAAAAGTTTGTTCGTTATGCAGGTATTTTAGTGTATCGCTTAAATCAGCAAGATCTTTAGTCTCCCAATCACGAAGCAGGCATTGTTTACTGTCTTTAAGCAATTCGGGTGTGCTATAAATATGATGTGGCAGCAAAGTATCATGAAACTCTCTGTTTAATTCTGTAAGCATAGCCGAAGTCGCTATAAGCCACAACTGCGATTTACTTAAATTTGTCGGGTTTTCGAATTTATTGTATGTTGTAATTGTACTCATCTTGCTTTGTTTAAAGAATGGATTGATTGAATGAATTGATAAAATCTTCAGAATCCCTTATTTCCTGATAATCCATCGAGACTATTTTCCCAAATTCAAGGCAGCTTTTATGATATTGCAATGCAGTATCCTTTTGTCCTGCTGCCAAATACCTGTTTGCGATAGTATGAGTTATCCAAATATGATTATTATTGGGAAGCCTGATAAAATCCAAATAGGCTTCTCCAAAAAGAATTATATAGTCCTCCATTTGCAATTCCAGACAAGCTTCGAAATTGTTCAAAATATAATTCTCTACCCAGTCAATTGATGGGTTAACCATCTTCATATGGCATTTTACAGATGTCAACGCCCATTGCATTCTGTCTATATTATTTCCGAGCATTCCGTAGGCATGAGAGATATAAAAAGATGATGACCCAACTGAAGGATCATACAGCTTACTTTTAAGTACTTCCTGAGTGGGGATTTCCAGTGATTGTATCAGATTTTCATGCTGCTGCAGTTCGTATAAGCATTGTGGGAGTAATTCAAACTTACATTTTTCCATAAGGTCCCAATTGTACTCTCTTACATTTACAAAAATGCACTCCAGGTATTCTACCGCTTTTACGTAATGACCAGTTTTGTAGCAGATAGTGGCTGCCCAATACATCGATCTCGACCCATTATCATTTGTCCAGAATGTCGCAGGCTTAGGGTATTGGTCAAATATTTCTAATGCCGAAATTATATATTCCAGATTATAATATTTATTTTCGGTCTTATCCATGTAATACGATAAACTCGTTGTAAAGTAAAAGAAATATTTAGGGTCAAATTCATTTCTTCTACAGATGCTTAGCAGCCATTTGGCATTTTTATGCGCACTATAGTAGTCTCTTAATGAGTAGGTACAATCACAATACACTTCATTTGCAATCACATTATACTTATTATATTGCAAATAGATCTTAATATATTCAATCGCTTCAGAATGCAATTGCAGCATTGAAGTAACTCTTGCCAGATTAAAATAGATATCTATATTGTCCGGATCTATTTCTTTTGCTTTTACGAAATACTCATACGCATTTTCAATATCACTTTCAGCAAAATAAAACATTCCCATCTGGTAATTGGCCATAGAATCGTTTGGATAACTTTTGTAATAATCGGTTATAAAATCTTTTTCTGCTTTGATATCCGACCAATTAGGAAAATCCTTAAGATAGTGCTGTTTTATTTTTCTAACTATCTCCTTGTCTGTGGTACGCGACAAAGCCTCCATTAGTTTGTCTTTATCTTTTTTGCCTGTTAATAAATACCCTTCTACATCTTCGGAATACAGCAATAAAGCTTCAATATCACCATCCCCTTTTGGGGCTCCGGCAGCAAAAACAGCAGCTTCATCAAACATTCCCTTTTCGATAAGCGTATCGATCATCTTAATATAATACTGTTTATCATTATCATTCGGATCATGTTCATTTATGCAAAAATCAATGTATTGCCTACTCGCAACAGCTGCAGAAGTGACATACCGCATATTAATCGGACTGATTTTTTTCAAATTTTCAAAGATAATCAGTGCAGCTCTTGGGATTCCAAGCTTCATATAACATTTCCCTAACAGAAAAAGGCATTTTTCGTGATTTGGAATTATTTTTAAAGTTGTTATAATTTCTTTCTTAAAAACCTCAGGTTTATATAATTGAAAAATAAATTTAGCACGCATATACAGTAGCTGTTCATCCTGTGGAAATGAAATTAGTGCACTATTAAGCGTGTTCTTAAAAAGATCGGTAATGTTTTCAATCTTTTCAACAAAAACAGCTTTATATAAAATATTGAGTTCACGGTGCCAGAACAATAATGGCTTTGCATCAGCAGGAATTCCTTCTGCCAGCGAATTGAATGCCTGAGGATATAAACCGTTACGATAATAATAGGATGAATTCATCAATCTGGCAAAAAAGTCATCTAATTGCGATGAAGTAAATTGCCCATTATTGAGTACATCAGCATGTAAATCGAAATCAAAATTGCCAATTTCCAATAATTTATGCACAAATCCGTATTGCTGCCAAAACTCTTTATTCTCTTCATTTCTTGCACGTGAAAAAAAATGACCAAACGGAAATCTATCAGCTAATAAAATTAATACATCCGATTTCAGATAGGGGTTGTTTTTTAGAAAATCAATAACAGGCTTTACATAATCATTGAGTTTTATGGAGTCATCCCATTTTAAGGATTCGATCGCAGATTTCCAAAGGGAGTAATTAAAACGAGTTGACACATTCTCGTACAACGCATTAAAATGGTTTATCAGTTTTTCTGGTGTATCAAAACCTTCTTCAGTATTTAAATCTTTGATTAAGTCCCAATATTCTTCGCTGTATACTGCTTCATCGTTTTCAACCAAATGGTCTTTTTTTTGTATAAGCCGTTGTGAGCAATGCACAAATTTTAAAATAAGTTCGATATCTATTTCAAAATCTAAATCTGAGATTTTTTTAATTAAGGCGTTTTTTATTTCCGTTTTGTCCGAAAGTGAATTTACTCCTAAAAATTGCTGGTCTGTCATTGTGAAGTTTTTATATTGATCCGGTTTGTGTAACACGACAAATATAATTCTGGCTTATTTTTTTACCGTCACTATTTATAATGATATTCCCGCTAACCCAAAGGATTGTTTGTTTTATAAATACAACTCGGGGTATCAACAATTGTTATCAGTTACGCTCCCGCTTCAAATAAAAAGAAACCAGTTTCTCTACCTACTATTAGTAAATAATCATCTTTTACTGCTATACCACTCGGAGATTCTCCAAACTTTACTCTAGGTTTATATTCTAGTTTAGGAGTTTGCAAAACTTTAATACCATTCTCATCCGATGATAGTACAGCAACAACAAATTTGCTTTTAGACGCCGTTTTTCCAAGAACTAACAATTCATTGTCACGTTCAACTAAACCTTCACAAATATCAACTGTTTTTATCTTTGCTGCTTTGTAACGTTTAAGCTTGCTGGTATTCGATACATTATATTGTACTACATTGTCATTACCCAATAATAGCATCTGCTCCCCTTCAGTTTGCCATTGAATGTATGTTGGTGTATAACCGTGAACTGGCTTATCATTGCATTTGAATTCATAAGTACCTGTCTCTTCCGACTGAGTATAAGCATACAAACCACAATGCCTGAAAGCCATAAATAAGTTGTTAGCTACTTTCTTCATATCCATCGGATAACCAAACATCATTGGATTATAGGATGACAAATCAATAATTTTAACAAGAACATCTTTTTCATCAATAGTATAAATGGCCTTTTCAATCATGACAAATAAGAGTTCATCTGCTACATGGAAGTTTACATACTTAGGTAATTTAATTGTTCTCACAAGTATTGGGTTTGTTATATCTGCCAGGTCAAAAACTTTGATGTGATCATTTTGTCCCACATACAGTAAATTACCGTATTTTTTAATGGACTCGCCCGCCCAATCAATCTCAATTGAAGAGATCATTTGTATCTCTGGTAACTTTTTTAGATCCCAAATTTTTATCTTTTTAGGATGTCGGCTTATAAGTATCTCTTCAAAAAAAAGACATGATGAAAAATTTTTCTCCACTTCATGACCTATAATTTCTTCTGGCTGGCTTACCATCACGGGTATTTCAGTATAGGAAGTTACCTTGCTTAATTGAATCATATTTATTATTTATTTGGTTAATATTTCGTATTTCTTAATAGTAGTGTAAGTAAGATAGATAGAAACTTCAAAAAAGTTTTCATACTTCCCTTTGTATTTGAAAAATGTGGATAATCCTAAAAACTGCCAATCTTTCATTGCAAAGTTTTTATATTGATTCAGTTGTTACAACAAGACAAATATTATTCGGGCTTATTTTTTTGCAATCATTACTTATAGTGAAATTTGGCTTTTGTGCTAAAAAACTATTTAATTTTAAATGATTTAGAACTATCCCTTTATCAGAGAAAATCGATTGTCTTTTATACTAAAATCTGCGGGTTATTTTATATTTTTAAAGGGTATTATTTCTCTTTTATATCTTTAATCTTAGGAAGATACTTGTCTAAAAATAGTTTTAGAACAAGTCTTTTATCCTTCTGATTATGGCAGTCTAAAAATACTCCCGTATCTTTCAATACTACATCATAATATTGCAAATCACTCTGGGCATCATGAATCACAATGGTATTATAGTCGGACACTTTTTCAGACAAATTCTCATTCGTGACGTTTATAGACGGATGGATTGGATCCAAATACACATCAAAAGTATCTACTTTATAATGCGGACTGTTGTTATACTTATTACAATAGAATCGTCGATCGCCCTGTTTCAAAACAAATGCGACAATCGTTTGAAATTCTTTTGGTGAAAACTCTTTTGTAATATCGATATACGGATTCTCCATAGTTCTGTTTTTTTGAAAACAACAGGCATTCAGAATAAAAAAGAAAATGATGTAGCTTGAAATTTTATTCATAATAGCCTATTTAATTAGATACATTCAAAGTAAATCACTTAACAATCGTAATATTCTGGTTCAAAGGTCAATTCTTTATTTGTCAACTGCATAATTGTATCTGCAAGACGATTAAAAAAATGACATTCCTGTGAAAATATTTCGTAATGGTTCACATCTTGTTCTAAAATAAGTGCCAAAGTACTGCCTCCTCTGCCTCTTGCTGGCAGTGTATTACGTATGCTAAATGCTTTTATTTCGTCTTTGGAATAAACCTGCGAAAAGGCACCACTTGCAAATCCAATTTTATCATTTACATCATCCATCCATATAATTGTTTTATCTTTAAATTGATTGGCAATTATGGGAGGGCGTCTTTTTATTTTATCATTTTTTTTATAGTCATTGCGCATAGTAACGCTTCCGCCTATAAGTAAAAAAGCGCTCACTACAAGTTTGTTTTCATAGGCTGCATTTACAAGCAATTCCGGATATGTTCTGCGGTTTTGTATAGTAAACGAAGTATATCCGCCATTATACATGTGAGCTGAATCGTAGGTATAACAAATAGATACACTCATATTATCAACATCAAAATGAATGTTTTTTTGATCGGCGCGTTCATAACCTGCTTTATTTGCATTGAGTCCAAGATCACGGACCAATACTTCTTTCAAATCACTATAACTTTTATCGCTGCCTTTTTGATCAAAACAGTCGGTATGAAATTCAAGTACAGGAGCATCCATGCGCACTTCATCGAAGTAGGATGCAACATCGTAAAGTTTAATACTTCCAATACGTATGGGATATTTGTATGTCAGTAACGTTTGTCCATATGGAGAGGTAGCACGAAATACGGAATCATTTTTTTCTAAAGCAGCAAAGCTTATATCCCAAGAAATAAATTGAGGTTCAGGTGACAAAATTTCAAACCCCAAATGATAGTCACTATGCTGCGCCTGAAGGATTGCATAGGTAGGTACATAAGTACGTCTCCAAATTTGTTTTTTTGCTTGTTCTTGTTTGGAAATTGTTTCAAAAAATAGGGCATCATCAAACAAAAAACGTTTGGAAAGTTCGGTATATACCACCTCAAAGCCAGTGCTTGTTGTAGGTATGGTATGTTGATGATGATCAAATATAAACAGAAGGGATTCCTTCTTAGCATTTACAACCACATACACATATTGAATTCTATCAATTGTAACCTCACTATTGGAAAAGTACAAATTTCCTTTACAATGTATTTTGTCATCAACAAGCGTTACACTCCCATTTGTATTTTCCAATGGGAACGTATATTTTTTATTAGGCATATATAATCACTATTTAATTCAAATATTCTATTTATTTGTTGGTAACTAATATGTCGATCCATTGTTTTAGATCTGTTGCAATCTGTTGTTTTATATCATTGTACTGGATTGTTGTTATCCGTTTATGCTGTTTCTGTTTTCTTAATTCCTTTAATCGTCCAATTATTTTTTCAAATTTCACTAAATCAATCAACATAAAATTCTTTTCATAATAATCAACCAGTGTTTGTAACGCCTGTTGTATTTTATTTGATTCTAATAGTGTCTGTACTTCCTTAACAACAGTAAGAGTCAGGTTTTTATAATTCCAGTTATCAATATGTTCTATATACGAATCTATTGAAGAAATAAAAATGGAATAGCAATTCACTTCAAGAAAGCCCAAAACGGCATGGATTCTTTCGGAGAAAATTTCTAATGAAGCGTTTTCTCGTATTTGATTTCTAAGACGTTGCCCTTTAGTAAATCCAACACCGAAACCAACTAACCATTCCCCTTCGAGTTTTTCATACTCAAAATCACGGGTTAGATACCACAAATCAAGATCGGTAACTAAGCCTGTTTTTAATCCTTCTATTTCACCTACGACTATTGGAGCGTATTCACCCATTTGAATAATGCTGTTGTCGCATTATTCATCTTCACAGACGGCATCCATATAATCAAAAATACCCGATGCTATCATTTCAATTTCCTGAACTTCCCAATAGCTATCATCATTTATCTGTTTTCCTTGAAAATTAGATTTGATTTTTTTGCGGTACTTAATAAAGTCCTTCATGTCGTCTTGTCCACCGGCAGAAACAGGAAGCCAAGGCAAAAATTCAATGAATTGATCCATTAATACAAACAAATCTGTGATGTTTTCCTGGGTTAAACCCTCTCCTTCCGGGAGTGCTTCATAAAAATTTGTTATAGCTTCCGCTTGTGTTTTCAAATTTTCTAAATGGTGAATTTTAAACCATGCATAATCATAAGGCCCATCTAAATTGGGCGCATCAGCAGGTGGAATGTTTTGTTTTTTCATAATTCAAAATAATTAATTTCAAGATACTAGTCGGCAACAAATAAAATTTATATAAATTACTTTTACCAGGCATCTCAATAAGTATAAATGGTTAATATTCAAATGAAATTTCATATTAAAAAGCAGCTGCTTGTATTTTTGAAGACAATGTTGCACTATATTTAATAGTCTCTTCTTTGTGCTCAGATATTGCAGCAATCCATGTCTCTGTTTGGAGTTTGATTGGTACACTATGCATTTCTTTATATTTATCAGTTTAAGTTAAGAACAAATATAATTCGGGTTTGTTTTTTTGCAATCATTACTTATAATGAAATTTGAGTTTGTAATAAAAAACTATTTAATTTGAATAATTAGAAATGTATCTTTATCAGAGAAAATGAATTTGTATCATAATCAAAAAGCTAAACCGAATTACTATGAAAAATAACACTGATGCAGATATTTTACAGATCAAATTAGGAAATCTTGCCGCTCAATATAGGTCTTCATCAGAAGGTAGTCCTGAACATTATCAGGCACTTAATGAATATTACGCCGCCTTTCAGGAATTAGTTCAACTCTGTGGAAAAATAGTGGGATTAGACCCTGATGCGGAATTGCCAGATCATCTTATGCCAAAAGAATATGTAGAATATTGGTTAAGATAGAAATCAGGATTTTTATTTTGTTTTATAATGCTGCATTTCTTTATAAAAATCTTCTTCATTGCATTTTTCAAAATCACGTGCCATTACCAAAAAGTGTTTTGATTTGGTAAATGATTTCGAAAAATCAAAATGCATCAATCGCTTGCAAACCCTTAAATAGGTATCAAATACCTGTTTCTCCCATAATTCGCATGCCTCATCGTCCAGCCTTGAAATCTTTTCTCCATATGAAGTTGTGATCAAATAATTGGACTGGATTGCAATTGGATAAAAATCAATATCAATTGGGTTAGGTTCATCATTTTCAGAAAAATACTGCATATCCGGTGCATTGTATAATTCATACAATTCTTTATCCTCGAAGTTCCCTTCTATCTCCGAAGTTATTCCAAAAGCAATTGTTGGCGGAAAAGGCCCCTGCATGCTGTATTCAAACAATATGCAATAAACCGGTTCTGCTATTTTTATCTTTTCCAGAATCTGGTCTGCAATGTTTTCAACCAGAAAATCTTCCAATTCAGCTACTACTTTTTCAATATCCTGATCCGATACTTTTGCATCATAGACAATACGGATTCTTCCATCTGAAGCAGTTTCTGTAATCTTTGCCAAATTTCCTTCAGCATCATAAGTCAATTGACCAATGCAATAATGATCGTGATTAGGCCATTCTGATTTATAACTTTTAATAAAATTTCCTTCGCATGTATAGGTTTTAAGCGACATACCGTATTCACTACATTCTGCAAACTGATAAGGCATTCCTTCTTTAAAATAGAGATAATGCAAGCTGATTGCTTTTATACTCTCCTGATTTTGATATACTTCATAACTTTTGTAGTACTCATCTGTATATTCGTAAAGTGTACTGTAAAAAATACCGCCACCGTGATGTTCCCTCTTAAGATAGGCTTTTCTGTTTTTGAGACTGATTTTGTATTCGTATAAATCATCCGTTTCAGGATTAAAATCATCCTCAGATTCAATTGTCAGCTTTGCATCTGGTGACAAGACCTGATTATAAAGCTCTGCAAAAAAAGGCTGGATTTCATGCAAATTATATTTTGACTGAATTGTAATCAGATTTTCATCTGACAAAACATCAATTTCTCTCTCAACAAAGGTGTCAGCAATTGAATCGAATTCTTTTTGTATTTTACTATATAATGTATCGTGCATATTATTTATTCAATATGATAATAGGAACTAAATCTGTAATAATTATTCGTACCAAATTATAGGCTTCATTTTTATCAAATGAATTATCTGTTAATGATTGACTTAATATTGAAATATTTTTTTCAGGATTCGTTTTGTGCCATTTATATTGAAGTAATTCGGCTATTTCTTCTTTCTTAATTAGAAAAACTAGTAATTGGTTTACTGCTTTTTTATTAATATTATTTTTTGCAGGTTTTTACAATTTCATAAAGATATTCACTTTCTAATTTTTCAGGAATTTTACTGCCTAAACATTTCAATTATTTTAGGAAGGTTATCTTATCTTCTTGCTATTTATTTTCTTCTTTTTTTGCTGAAATTAATGTTTCTAATTCTGGTGAAGCAATATCTATTATTTGTTGTAATAAGGCATCTAAATATTCTTTTCCATAATAAGTTCTCGCCTCTTCTTGATATTTAAACATAATCTCTAATAATTTTTTGTGTAGTGCATCATCATTGGTATTTTTAAAAGCTGGAATAAAAAGATCTTCCATGCCATCACCACCATTGGTGTTTAGCATATCTGTGGAAGCTTTTTCCAAGAGGTTATATAATGCTTCTGAAGTGAATTGAGGAAATAAGTCATCAATTAATTGGTCATAAACAGTAGAACTCCATAAGCGGTGTCCGGCATCATAATATTTGCATGCATTATAAAATTGTTCAACCATATTTTTCTGTGTTTCTACATTTTTCCTTGTAATAATTTCTTCTGAAACAATCAAAGAAGCATTGTAATTATCATAGATTACAGATTTAAAAGTCATTTCAAAAATCGTAATTAGTGTTTTCCCGGAAAGACTTTTTATGTGTTTCTGAATCGCATTGTCTAAAATTTCAATTTTTGTAATTTTTTCTTCTTCAATTTTTAGATTAAAATAATCAGCCAGAGGGTTTTCTTTATTATTATAATTAGCGTCTACTAGTTTGGATAAATAAGAAATAGCTTCTTCAAATTTTGAAATATCGTCACTCTCTAATTGGGTTATAATAGTATTTATTGTGGGTAATTCTCTAATTTCAACTCTTTTTTTCCAGTTTTCTGAAATTTTATATTCTGCTTCTAATTCTTTAATATTTGAGTGATTGTAAACAGGACCAAAATCTTTAATATAACGACAATTTTGGATGCCTAAAGTTTCTAATAACTTTAAAGAGGAGATTATTTCAATTGATTTGATGGGATTAAAAGTGAGCTCTAATTTTTTTAAATGCAAACCTTTTAGACCGTCTATGTCTACTAAATTATAACTTGTTGCCAGGATTAAGTCTTCCAACCGGGTAAAATTTGAAAAACCAGCACAATTTTTTAAAGCAGAATATCGTAAATCAAGTTTTTTTAAATTTTTAAGGGGAGTAATAGGAGTAATATCAAAAACCTTACAAGAACCTAAGCTTAGTTCTTCTAAGCTTTTAAGTTCTCCAATAACTTCAGGTATCGGTTTTAAATATTTGGACTCACGAGTATCACCATGATTGAGAGAGCCGTCTAAATTAAGTTTTTTAAGTTTTTTAAGTTTTTTTAAATTGCTGAAATCATTGGGTAATTTTATTAAGGAACTATCAATTTCTAATACTTCTAAATTTTCTAATTGAGTAATGACTTCTGGAAATGACTTCAAAGGTAGCCCTCTTAGTTTTAATTCTTTAAGCTGTTTTAGATTTACTATAGAATTAGGTATAGTGCTCAATCCACACTCAACTAAGTTTATGGATTCTAATAAATTTTGATTACCAATTGCATCAGGCAATCGTTGTTCTTTCAGGAAGTTCCCCCAAACCTTAATTTTTTTTAGATTAGGGAATAAAATAATTATTTGTTTAGTATCAATTTCTACATTCTTCACACTAGTATCAAGCTCTTCTACATGAGACATTGGTTTTAGTTTGGTAAAATCACAATTTCTCCAAAGTGTTAAATATCTAACATGAATAAGCAGTTCTAAATTATTTGGGGTTTCAAAAAATTCTTCTCTTGATTGACCATGAAAACTTAATTTCGTAATATTGGGATATTCATTTATAATAAGTGGGATTTCAAATTTTTCGGTACAATTGTCAAACAGGATTTCTTCAATTTCGTGTGGATTTAATATTTCTGAAAAATTAAAAGTTTCTTTTGCTAAATCAATTATTGCTTTATGGGTTTTCATATTATTTCTTTATAATTATTTGATTACAAAATTAATTAAATACAGACTTTAAGGAATCACCATAAATAGTGAAATAGAATTAATCCTTAATTTCATCAAAAGGATCAGGGTAATGCGGTTGGGAAAAAATTGAAAGGTGATGTAACTTAAAATCCCCTGAGTTAATTTGTGCATTTAAGAAAAATACATTAAACAATATGAGTATTGCTATTTTACGGTAATGAACCTTTCTTATAAGAAAATAACATTACAATGAATAAAAGATTTCAGGAAGTTCATCATCAAAAGCGCTAAACCCAAAATGGCATGGTGATTTCCTTGGGAGCTTATTGAAAACATCCATTTGTGTTATTTCCGAAATAATTTTTTCAATCACTAATTGAAAGAGGTAGATGATGACGGTGTAGTCATCTCCAACAGTTTCAAAGCTATTTTCTCCAGTACAATCGAAATATTTCTGAAAGAAGGAATTATTGTCAATTGCAGTGTCGGCCATGATGTAACCTTCATCAAAGGCTGTATCTTCATTATTATCCGGAGAAAAATCGATGGTAATATTTCCGTCATATTGGTTCCAGTTAAAACTAACTGCACCGATCTTATCAATATCATTATCTTCTAAGTTTTGAACCGATACCGTATCAAAAAAAGATATAATTTGGTTAAAACAACTTAAGGATAACTCTTCCCAATCTATCTTTTTAATGATTGGTTTGTTGTTTACATTTTCTATCTTTTCGTCAATAACATGGTTCACTTTTTTGTAAAAATTTCCGCTTAGTTTTGTTTTCATGTTTTTTATTCCTCTTCAAAAATTATGTTTAGGGGGACACAAAATCACTATTTATGTTGATTTGCGCTTTAAATTGAGACTCTTTGTCATCTGTATTCTCAATATGAAAAATTCAAATGTTGTTGCAATGAAAAACAGCCACACTTGAAGAAATCAAGAAATAATTATTCGATGAATGACCATCAATAAGGGTAATCCTAATTAATAAATATGATTAGGAGATTTGATTTTAAAATCAGTTGTCACCCGTAGCTCAGTTAAAAAATATTTTTGATTCAATAATAACCCTTCAAATAGTAAATCTTTAGCTGTTCTATTATCGTCTTTTTTTCTTATCAAAAACGATACATCCAGCTCCTTACTATAGTCTATGAAAGGCTCATCTTTTTCCTCCTCAATAGAATGAAATGAAAAATCACCAGGGTTGAATTTTAGATTATTTATTTTTTCGGCAGTATTGTAAGAATTAGGATATTCTTCTTGATATTTTTTAAGCGTAGAAAGAAATTTTTCTTCCGAGTTGGCTTTTAATCTTCCCGCATCAATAGCTAAAACATAAAATGTTTGATTAGCGTGTTTTTTAGCAAAGGAAATTAATGAGCTGATCCAGGAATTAATTTGTGAGATGATTGATTCTTTTTCTACAAGATCAAATGGTGATTTTTGTTCACCAATCAAAAAAGATTCCATCATCTGTTGAAAAGTTCGATCGTAATGTATTTCTTTAGCTGATTCTAACGCACTCCCATATTCTCCTTCCAAGTTTGGATCTGCACCATGAACTAGTAATAAATGTACCATTTTTTGATTTCCATTTCCGGTAGCTAATTGAAGTGCCGACTGATTTTTAAACATAAGATCAACTGGAATTCCATTTTTTAATACTATATCCATCTCTCTGAGGTATTTATCTTCAGACGAATAAGAACGTAGTGCGCTAGCTTTGTCTTCTATACTCGAATTTTCAATAACTAATCTAGTGATTTCGTTAGGTACATTGTATTTCAATTGCGCCAGAACAGCTAGTTTAATGGCTGGAGCCCCATATCCATCTGGTGTTGTAAGTGTCATTTTGTTAAAGTTTCCCCCTTGATTAAGATAGGAATTCAAGAACAATGAATCTCCTGATAAAATGGCTTTGCTAATTGTATCTGTCATAGTATTTTTTATTTATGCCAACTCATGCCCCACTTTCCCAAACCATTGTTCACAGGATGTTTTCAAAAATGTTAAACTCGGTGATGAACTATCGGGACATAATATTAAATGGTTCATAATTTTTAACTTATTCAATATTATGCAGAGGCCTGTTTCTTATTTCTTCTTTTCTCTTTTCCCAGTAAGCGAGCAATTCTTCATCCGACATCTTGCTTAGCTTTTTCCAATTAATTTCCGGGTTATAGTAATAATTTTTATCAACCTCTTCCATAAACTGTTTGGTTTCCTTTAAAAACTTTTTTAGACGACTGAAATCCGAATCTTTAAATTCTTCATAAAGAGCATAAAAGGTAGAATCAGCACATAACTCGTGCAATATTAAACATTTGGTGGCTTGCACTATGGCTTGAAATTCGTCATCTTCATACAATGCAAGATGCATGAGCAGCTTGTATGGGGAGCTCAGGAATCCTTCTGATTGAGTTTCCACTTCACTTGCGCTGATCTTCAATTCTGCCAGGGCAGGTTTATCTGTGTTCCCTTCATAGGTGTAACAATAATCCAGAAACGCAACATAGTGCAAATACGCAGAGGAGTTTGTTTTTATTTGATCGATATGCTTTTCATACAGCGATTTGGCCTCCATGATCGCTTCGTCAGCCAATGCCTGCGCATGATTTTCGATATGGATATCGGCAATCTGTTTCCAAAGGTTCGCGATGTAGTACACTTCCATCGCACAATCATCCGTGGCTTTCAGGACACGCTCGTACAACGAAATTGTTTTTACCAGAAAATCAATTCGTTTGGTTCTTAATCCAATCTTATTAAAAAATTGGGCACACTGATATAAATCAATGCGTGTAATCTCATCCGGATTGTAAGCAATTGCTTTCTCCGCCCAATGCAATAACGAAGTTTCAGGAAAGATGTGTTCAATTTTTTTCCATTCAGGAAGCTCATTCAAGTGTTGGTAGGCCAAAGCTATCTGATAGGAGATTGTCGTCCCTAGAGTTGTTTCCAGGTTTTTCATTTTGGTAATAAACAACTTTTGAGCCTCAGCTTGTCCCTCTTTTATTTTCTGATCTTCTGAAAAAGGTATATAAATCAGTTCCAACAAGGAAGCCCAGGAGGCTTTTTCCGGATCAAAGTCTATTGCTTTTTCTAATTCCTGCACAGCTAGTTGCCAGAATGGAAAGGCTGTATCTTTATCAGTTCCTGTCATCCAGCGGTAGGATAATGAAAGTAAGCGATGAATCTCCAGTTTTTCTTCCGGATGTGAAATCAGATACTGTTCGAATGCTTCAACAGTATCTTTTAAAATCACCAGGGCTGTTTCCGGGGTATCTTTGCATGCTTCTTCTAATAAAATATGTAATGCAAAACTCCGGTGTTGCCATTTTTTTTCTTCCAGCAAAGCTTCCATATTTTCAACCATTGGCAATAAATATTCGATACCGGTTTTAGTAAGTTTACCACAGGCGTGATCATAGTTCATCTCCCAAAACAAATTATCATATCCATTTATGGCGAGATTTTCTTTTTCAAGCTTTGAAGTGGGATTGTTTTTGGTTTTCTCAAACAATTTATCCAAGCCATCTATATCATAATTAGAAACGTATTTCTTTATTTCTTCATGAAAAACAGTAATGACATACGGTTCCTCCAGAACTTGATTTGTTACCAAAGTATGCCTTAGGTATTGCATATAATTTTGTTCAGATACTCCCTGAAAGTATTCTTCATCAATAAAATAATATTTAAAATAAATCTGTTCCGGATCATCTGTAATTTGTATTCGTAATAAATCCATTCGTGCCTGAAGCTCTTCTATTGTGCAAAATTCAAAATAAGATGCTGATCCGTGAGGATTTTCTATATTCTCAATTACAACAAGGGGAAACTTTTTAATTTCGATTTCATAAAAAGAAGCATTACCCTGTATTTCATCAGACAAAGTTTCTAAATATGTCAGAGCATCATTTTTGTGTTGGCAGATAGCCATGAGCCACGCCTCTGTATTTTGTGTGATTTTTATAACATACATGTTGATACTATTTATGTAATGGGACTGTATTTGATGTGTTTCATATAATCAAACAAGTGTTTGTACTCAGCTGGCATTTTATTTTCTAATACTTGCCCGTCAAATATATAAAGTTTCTTCATCTCAATCATCGAGCTTGGTAAGGTGGTAATATTGGTCAGGACAATGTCTAAGTTTTCCAGG
The DNA here is from genome assembly GCF_031457575.1 of Flavobacterium piscis. Taxonomy (GTDB): domain Bacteria; phylum Bacteroidota; class Bacteroidia; order Flavobacteriales; family Flavobacteriaceae; genus Flavobacterium; species Flavobacterium piscis_A. Next base: position 49,559 of record NZ_JAVDWQ010000018.1, read on the forward strand.
TTTTCTAATTGATTTATTTCTTCAGGCAAACTTGAAATTTTATTAGCACCAATTTGTAATCTTTTTAAATTTTTGAGCTCTAAAATAACATTAGGAAATTCTGTAAGCTTATTTGAAAATAAATTCAGGTTCTCCAATTCTTTAAGTTCGCTTAATTTTGATGAAATACGAGATATTTTTCCATGTTGGATTGTTAGCTCTTTTAATTTTGTGAAGGTTGCAATTTCATCCGGAATATCTGCCATTGCAGTATTTAACTCCAAATGAGTTAGGTTTTTTAGACGTTCAATTTCCGGAATCCATTTGGTTATATGTTTGGATGTTATTTTTAGACCGCCGGTATTATCCAGATCCAACAATGCTTCCTGCAAAGTGATTGGCAAACTATTAAAATGCTGCTCTGTCATATCAGAAGGAATGTCGGCAGATGGATTAGTATTTGTAGTGGGCCGCACCACAAATACACCACCACCCAAACGATTGCTGCCACCATTTTGAACTGATTCCATAAACACCAGTGAATTTTTGGTTCTGATAATTTTTGGCAATTGAAAAGTGCGAAGACCTAAATTGTATGCCGGGATAAGGCTTGCTTTTTCAACGTCTAAAATCTTAATCCTGAATGTTTCCCCTTTTGTTTTAAAACGTACATAAGCAGTACCTGATGCTTCTCCGGGCGCATATATGGGAATACCGCCCAGTTCCATAATACCCTGCCAACCTGATGAATATTGGGTTTTGTATTTTTCGATACTAAATTCACGCTTAAAGCCGATTCTCCAATGTACAAAAGGGTTCGTATTTGTTGTTTCCAGCCAGATCATTTCTATTGCGGGTTCTGATTGTGGAAAGGTTTCTTTTTTTGAAATATCCGGCAGGTAATAATCATCAAAATTATTTCTTTTTGTGTCTTCCTGAAATCGGCGAACCATACGGCTGTCCCTAACACCCGAAAGCAAAATCTCAATTTTTCCCTGACGTTTAAAAACCACTCCCGCTTCATGAACCTGGTCACCCAAAACCCGAAGATTTATAAATTCTATATATTCTGATGAAGTGTATAATTGTATAAAAAGTTTTTCAAAATCTCTTTGCCCCAGATTTAAGGCTGAGTTATGGATTTGATCATAAGGAAGTTCTTCTGGTTTGCCCGTTTGTAATAAAGGGATGTATGAAGTTGGACCATAAAAGCAGCCGCTTCTGTTAGAAAATGACAAAGGTGTTTTTAAAACAACAAGATTGTTTCCGTTTTCATCCAATAACGAATATGTTTTTCCGTTCGGTTTAATCTCCATTTTTGATACTCTATAATCTCCCGATTCATCTAAATCCGAATACACCATATATTGTTTTAATAACGGAATATAGAAATAACGAGGATAATAAACACGTCCACGAAGAACTGGAGCCAGTTCATATTTCTTAGATTTGCTTAGTATTGTATTCCGAAACATGTATTTATACTTCGCAGTATTTTGGGTTTGGGCGACTAGTAAAAATCCCAATAATAAAACAGGGGCTAAAATATAAAGGTTTATCATTTTAAGCATTGTGTTTTTTGGCTGGATAAAAATTTTGTAGGTATTGCTTCGTGTATTCAAATACCTGTAAGGTCGAAAAAAGACTTTGCAGGCAAATATATCAATCATAATGATTTTAATAGAATGATTCATAATACTCTTCAAACTCTTCGCTGCCATTCTTTTTTATTGCCCGCAAAACAAACGCATTGTCCGGTTCATGTCCGAGTTCAATTTCTGTAGTACTGCGTTTTCCAAACATCCAGATCATACGATCTTTAGGAGCAGGAGCCTCCTTTTGTGTTTCAAGTCTATGTATGGCTTCAAGAAAGGCTTCTTTAGTAAATGGACTACTAAGTTGAAGAAGTCTTTCTTTCAGGACAGGCAATCCTTCTTTAGCATCAAGATCTGCAAGCGCAGCGGCAACAAGTGATAAATTTTTAGTTCGTTTATGATTGCTCAGATAGTCAAGCGCCCTTGTTTTATCATTTTTTAAGATGCAGAAAGCGTAAAACATCTCAAGAATATCCTCTCTTTCCAGAATATAATGTTCATTAGATACTGCATCATCCAGCGTATCCTGAATTTCTTTTATTTCTCCCTGATATCCCAGTATGCTCAGTGCAATAGCTAAAGTTCCTTTTTCTTCATAATTAATCCGATAAACTGAATCTTCCATGTCCACAAACTCTTTATATAACAGTGGGGCAAGTTCTGTTGCGTTAAGCATTCCGACTGTTCTGCCTATTGCACCAAATATTACATGGTTAACCATTACAAGAGTGTCATAATTCCAAATTTTGTCTTTCTCTGTTTTTTTATCGCAGGCTACTTTTCGCAGAATATCAAAACTGTTTTCTAAGAAGGAGATTATTTTCGGCCTGAGTAAGGGATCATTCCCGAATCCGCTTAATGCATATATATTTTCGGGTGTGGAATAAAAATATGGAAGTGTAAGTTCGTTTTCCGCAATTTTTAAAACTTCATCAAATGATTTACTGTTTATACTCATGTTAGCAGTGTTTATTTACCAAACTTAAATTTTGAATAATCTTTTCATCATGAACTCTTCTAATAAATATCCTGATATTTCTCTTTCAATTGTTTTATAAAACCATGTGCTTCTTCTATCAACTCTAAATACTTTTTTCTCAGACCTTCCTGCCAAACCTCAGAAGATTCTGAATACAATTTTTCGTACTGTTCTATTTTATGGTCGGCACGTTCTAGTAATTTAGTTACTTCATCTAATGGAGCGTCCTCGTCTATGGCAGCATACATATCGTCTAAAAGACTGTGAAACCCGCGACCAACTTGCAACGACCGATCCTGAAATTCATCTATATCCATTTTTTTTAGTTTTTATAATGTCATTTTTTTAGCCTATCCAGTCTTCAGGCAATACAAAATCGAGATTCTCTATACCATGTTCTTCAAGTGCCTTTTTTACATCTTCATGAATCACAATGCCATTTACGGATTCCGCCAGACGAAACAAACGCTGTCCATTTATTTTGTTTTCATCAATGGATAATGAATCAAAATCCGTATCAATCAGGGCAGTACCTCCATGAGTGTCATAATCCGACTTTTCAAAATCTGCAGCCGCAACAAGCCCAATGATATTGATCAGTTTGTAATTTGTGTGGTCTATTTCTTTTACTGTATCACGGATAATGGTATCGAAACATTGAAAATTGGTAACGCCAATTTTGTGCAATATGGCAATCATTTCATCGCTGAATAATAGAACGCCTGAATAAAACATAGGCATCATAAGCCCCGGATTGTCGGGGTCTAACTCTATTATAATTGGTGTAGGGATTTCTTTTGTTACCGGTCTTCCCAACATCCAGTTTACACCTTCAAACTTTGGCCAGGAACCGAGTGCTGCAGCTTCTTCTTCAGCATCCATCCCGTAGCATTCTAACATATAATACGCCATAAATTTCTTTGTTTATAATTGTGGTACATACTTATTTTACTTACCCATCGGTTAATTACTTTCCAGGTATTTCTCTTTCAACTGCTTTATAAAATCATGTGCTTCTTCTATCAACTTTAAATGGTCGTATTCCATCTCTTCTCTCCATACTTTAGAAGATTCCGAATACAACTTTTCGTACTGTTCTATTTTATGGTTGGCACGTTCTAGTAATTTAGTTACTTCATCTAATGGGGCGTCCTCGTCTATGGCAGCATACATATCGTCTAAAAGACTGTGAAACCCTTGACCGATTGCGAGCGAACGTTCTTTGTATTCATCTATATCCATTTGTTCTGTTTTTTACCAATGTCTCTTGTGTTGTATTTACTTTTCAAAGTAAGTCCATTAAAAGATATTATCAGTCACTATAAATAATGATTGATACTGCAATATCTCTACTGATTCTATTCCACATACCCTCTATGAGTTTTACAAGTTGAACATTCAAATGCATAGAATAAACTTTCTGCGTATTCCAACTTATTAGGACTAAATTGTTCTTCATAAAAATCGTCTCCGTGATAATTATCTACTATCTCGTCATAATACTCCTGAGCATTTCCATTGGGAGATTTTTCAACGAAGTCTTCATGTTCCCAGTTACCTATATAGGTCATGAAATCATTGCAATGTATCAGCCATACAGCGCCATGATAGGTACTAAATGGTGGTGAACCCCTTCTGCTTAGGGATTTCTATGAAAATATCTAAGCGGGCTACCTTTTCCATCATAAGAGCCAGATACTCATCCTCCATCCATAGGGTAAAATGTTAGGTAGTTCCTTTAAAAGTTTTGTAACCACATCATCAATAGATAATAATTCTGCATTTTCGCCTTCGTATTCTTCCAAAGACTTCTCAAAAGTTTGTTGAAGTGTATACATAATTTTTGCTGTTAATTATGGATTCTTTTAAAAACTGTTATTCCTCTCTCTCCTCTATGTAATCCTCATACAATTCTGCCAATTCTTTTGATAGAGGTTTTATCTTTTTTAACAAAATTTTTGATGTGTATGTTTTTTCTAATAATGGAATTACGTTTTCTATATTAAATACATCATGATCCAAATCGATAGCAGCCAAGTATCTGAGTACTGTCGTGAAGTATATATCCTCTTTTTTTGCCAATTCATATACTGCATGGCATAATGCTGTTTCCTCCTGGTTTCTATAAACATATTTTATTTTGGGGTATTCAATAAATTTTTCAATTATTGATTTGATTCGTTCAGGATCATGGTTAATTGCCTCTGCAAAGAATTCAGGCTCATACATAATATCTCCTTTTGCATTTTTGATAACAAATGATAATTTAGGGCCAATACCTAACGTGTTTAAATTTAAAACTATTGTTTCAATTTGAAGTAATGCATCTACAAAGCCTTGTTTCAAAGGCAGGTCATTGGCAACAATTTGCTGATAGTCCCTTTGTTCAATTTCCTTTTGTTTTTCACTGGAATAATATAATGCATAAAATTCATCTAAACTTGTGTTCTCTAATTCCAGAGCGATAAGTGTTTCTGTCTTTTCAGAATCAAACTCAGGCAACGGGATTTTAAAAAAATTCAAATGATCAGTAAAAACAATAATTGAGTTATCGATATGATATAAATGAGAATAAAAAAAAGCATGATTGAACATTCCTGTTATAGTCGAGTTTGGTAGAGAAGATGTTACCAATAATGGAGAAAGTATTTGATCTGTATTTATTTTACGAAGAATACCACTACGCCAACACAACCAGATACCATCGGATACTACTTTAATAGTTGTCAGGTTTTCGTGAAAATCCCTTAACGCATTATTATATCCGCTGTTTTTTTCAGCAGCAAGAAAATACTCCTCCATTTCTTCGCAATCATAATCGTTACTGCCTAATTGGCTTTTCGTAAAATCCCTGACAGATAAAATGTTTAGTAATTGAAATGTTTTAAGATCAAAAAATACGATTTTATATTCAAAAACGGTTGCTCCCAAAACATCGGTTTTGCATTCAACATCATACCAGGGCATAATCCCCCTGTTTCTTTCAAGGTCTATAACCGGAGCCTGAATTTCAAATGAAAATTGCGGGGCATATGGCAACTCATACTCTTCAATATTTTTAGTATTGACATCGAGAACCAAATAACCATGTGTATACACTTTATTATCTCCTACATATTTCCAATTGTGCTGGTAAAATAAAAGATTTCCGTCATTTCTAATTTGTATCGTTTTATAAATAATTCGGGGTAATTCATATGTCTTTAAATCAAAAGTACCCAGAGAAAGTTGTGCTAAATAGTTTTGTCCGGAATCAATAGAAAAGGCAATATATAAGGTCGATTTATCCAAAGAAAGTATTGCTCTTGCACCAACCTTGCCATTCAATTTATGATCTAGTAAAAGTTGTTTTGTACCAGTATCATATACACGGATCCAACCATCCCAATTCATTACAATAAATTGTGTTTCATTGTAAAATTCTGAAAAAACGATAGGTTCCTCATCTCCTATTAGTGGGAAATTCCAATCGTTAACATACCCTTTTCCCTCTGCCTTAAAAATCTTTACATGCTGTAATCCTTCCCCTTCAATTATAATTTTGTATTTTTCTGTTTTCATATTTTGATGAATATAGTTAAATTAAAACCCCACTGTTTTCAATAATTTCTAATAGTATTGCTGTCTCATTACCATTCGCAATAGATGCTTTCGCATGTTTAAGTGCTTCTTTGGGTTTACCCAACTTGTAATATATTTCGGCAATATTGGCTATATAAATTGGATCTGTAGGAGCCAATAAGGCCGCTTTATTAAAATAAGCCAATGCTTCTTCGTATTTCTTTTCAGTATCCAGTGCGCAGCCACTTAGGTTGTACAATTGTGCCTGTGCACCCACATCGTGTGCTACTTTTTCCATAAAATATTGCTGTTGCGCCAAGTAAGCAGGAATGCCCTCTCTTAGCCACAACAATCTTGCTTTTAAATAATGTACTTGTCCCATTGTAGGATCCATTATTAATACGGCATCTGCTTTTTGTTCTGCGACATCAAAGTTTTGATTTTTCAGATCGTTCCATGCCGCCTGCAACAACGTGTATTTGTTTTTATCTTTTAGTGCCGGGATGTCAAGTTTGTTACGGAATGCCTCTTTGTTCTTATCAACAGCAAGCATCAATGGTTCTATCAAAGAAGCCATTTCCGGTTTTTTCTGTATATGGTTGTAGGTGTAGCATATAAGTTGATAAGCAAATTCGCGATCGTTTTCATACGATTTATCCAGAGGGATATTTTCCTCCAAACGTTTTATATAGTCTGTTTTAAAAGCGTCACCAAAACTTAGCGTACCTTGTTCTAAAAGTGTTTTTATAGTCTGTTTCCAGGATTCACTAAAGAGTTCAGGAGCTTCTTCCAAAGGCCACACTGACCCGGAAGGTGTCTGGTAATACTCAATCAGGCGTTTCACTTTTGCCTTTCTGTATAATTTTACCAGAAAAATGCTTTCATCTTCGTACTCTCCCTCCTCCTCTTCAAATATTTGTTCATATTGTTCACGTTCTTTTACAGCTCGCAACAATTTGTTGTTAACTATTTCGGGTATTTGCTCATACCCAAGCTTATTTAAAAGCGCATAACAAAAAACGAGTTGTTGTTCTGCTTCAATTCTAAGATTGTCATCTGCTGCTTTTTCATAGGTTTCAAATTTCTCTAATAAAACTGCTTTAAAGGGCTTGATAACTTCAGGAGGAAGAGTGGAGAGATCAATATCTGTGGCTTCACCAACATAGGTATTATAGGAGAAGCCAACCTCTAGCAGTCTTCGAATATGCGTGGCAATAGAAGGGTGGTTGTATTGCTTATACCTGTAGGCAAGACGTGCCTGCAATTCCGGATTTAACAGTTTATCTAATATGGAAAGTAAAAAGAACTTTATTTCCTCATCATTTCCGAAGTCCTCCCACAAATCGTGATAGTCGCTCAAGAATTTTGATATTAATAGCTCGTCATAATGCCCATCATCCGGCATAACATCCAGGTTGTAATGCAGATAGCCGAACTTCATCCCATTGAAAAGAATGTTTCTGACAAGAACTTTATCGGGAAGAAAACACAGGATTTTAAACGCTTTGAATTTTAAATCATTCGTCTCCGGGGTATTTGCCAGAAAGCCTTCGGGGATTTTATTTGCCTCTCCCTCTGTTTCTGCTTTCGGTGTATAATCAGGATCAACAATGTATACAGGAGATGAATACATTATTGGCTCCACTTGCTCCTCAGCAACATCATCTTTAGACAAATTTGTTTTCACATCGGGTTCTTGATGCTCAGCTGTGATCTCAGCAGACCCTTCAGGCATGGTAAACTTATTGGTTAATTTGGGAACAACCTTTGGTATAAATATTTTCATATTTAAAATACCCAAGAGCTCTTCTAAAAGTGCCTTGCTTTCTGAAATTTCTTCGATGAGCAGATCAATTCGATTATCATTCTTGCTAAGGATGATGTCTTTTATTGATTCTTTTGGTTTTTGAGTGGTATTGACCCTAAATGGCTTCCATGGTTTTGTGGGAAAAAATAAGTATGAAGTTTCTTTATCCGTTAATGCAAGCATGTGCCGAGCAGCATGTTCCTCGAATCTGCGGTCCTGTAAGAGCTGCTTTATGATAGCCTCGCCATCGTATTCAAATTGCATTTTTGATGAGCCAAGTGGTTTCTTTAGTTCCACTTCGTAATACTTGTATATTGCTAATGAACTGGAAATAATGGGTAAGGCCTGTACTTCGATGCTATCGTTGTGAATTGTTAAACTAGAACTTTTATGGAAGAAAATCTTGATATGATTTTGAAAAAGTGGTTTTTGTAAAACTACTTTCCCGATACTAAATGTTGGATATTCGTCTACGATGAATTGAAAACAATTTTTCACCATTGTCTCAACTGCTTTGTGTATATCTATTTTTTCTATGGCTGGACTTGACCCCTTCTCCCAAAAAATGATTTCATCCTGGGTATAGGAGATCAACTTTTCTCCAAAATAGGCGGTAGCTATGTTATAGATTGCACATTCGTAATCGAGAGTTTCAGCGTTTAGACTTTCCAGCCAGTTAGTGTAAACTGGTGTACCATTTTCAAGTTTCAAGGTCGTAAATAGAAATTCTGAACCTGTACTTATTATTGGCACTTTAGGTTTTTCCACGAAATAATAAGTTGATGCGAAATCATGACCCACATAGCTGATCCACTTTGGTTCCGTAGGGTCTTTAATATCATAAACCGATCTGCTCACCATATAATGGTCAATAAATTCTACGTGCATACTTTCGGGCGTAGAATCTTCTTGTATCATCGATAAACAAACAGGATTTTTTTTGTCTGAAATGTCAACCAAAAATAAGAAACCTGAACCAGCTCCGACAACAAGCAGGTTATGGCGCACTAGCAAATGGTAGCTATTTCTGATATACAATGAATCGGAGACCACTGCTGCGTCTGGTTTATTTAATTCAAAGATCTCCAGATATTCATTATTGCTGGCAAATAAATATCCATCTGAAATCGTAAAGGTTTCGTATTTCGCTTTAGATTTTTTGTTTTTGTAAACAATATTATCTAACTCAATTGATTTTTCTGATATCTTATACCTTGTAATCCCATTTTCCGCATCTGCCATGTACACAATACCATCTAAGTATAGGCACGATCTTACTTTACTGGTTTCCGGGAGGGATATTTGCTGAACTATTTCCACCAAATTATCAGAGGAAATTTTTGCCAGGACCAGTTCGTAGCCATTTTCCTCACGAACAGCAACAAACGACTCCGCACTGAGTGGATAGACCCACACGTTATCCTTAAACTCGATTTTATGGTTTACATAATAGCTATGATCGTATGTAGATTTCTCTCTTGTAACCTTCTTCTTTTGGGATGTGTCCAGCGAATGGTTTTCTACATGTTTGTCGAATGCGATTTTTAGTTCGTTTTTTTGCTGTAACTCCTCATATGCTTGCATGATGTAATCAACATGCTTTAGTTCCTGCTCCAAAATTGCTTTCTCAAATGTATCACGGGTAGGTACCGATTGCAGGTGTAGCAAGGCTTTTTCTCTCTCGTTCAGAAGCGAATAAACTTTGGTGCAAACAACAGATACTAAATAAGTATCGCTGCGATTGTTGGCATTTAATTGTGGTGTGATTTTTTCTTCAATGCTTTTTAATGCATCAACGTCCAGAGGTTTGCGAAGCAACCATAGAGTGTCTAGTAGCTCAAGGGTAATTTGTTCAGATTTAGAGTCAATACTGGAGTGAAGTATACCATATTTTTCTTTTTGATGAAGAAACAACATCGCACAAAGGCATTTGATCTTTTCATAATTGGCGAGTTTTAACGCATTTTCATAGATATCCAGGGACTCTTGAAATCGCCCGGAATAAAAAAGTTTACTTGCCAGGAAACGTGATGCACGTTCAGATTGATCACTGGTTTTTGGGATTTGTTGAAGATAATATCTATAAGCAGCTTCTCCAAAGTTGTAAATTTTTTCGAAGTGTACGGGGTAAATCTCCAGGTTATATTCCAAAACTTTATCAAGCCACTCTTGAAATTGTTCATTCTCAGTTATCGGGTGAGGAATATTTTTAGGACTGAATATTTTATCTGGAAATTTGCTGAGAAATTGCCCGAGGGCTTGTAAAAAATCCTCATCAGATTTATCCCCTTTTTCAACTTTGGTGATGCCAGGTGCCAGCGTCCAGTTATGGAACTCATCATTTAGCCTGAAATGTATTTTTTTATCCTCAAAATAAACAAAGGCTATATCAGAAATGTCATAGCTGTAAACTTCTGATTTCTCACTATACTTTTCTAGTTGTGTGCCCTCTACACAAAATAGCCGGATGCCGCTTTCAAGAAAACGTAAGTAGTGATCAGAGTTCGTGTAATTAGGCAAACCAAGTTCTACTTTATAGAAATCACCTTTTCCACCCTCTGGGTTGTTGAAGGCATGCAGCAATAAATCATCCTCCAGATTGTAGGTTAATTTGTGTGTGAAAAAGCCAACAATATTCTTAAAGTCGGCATGTGAAAAAGAAATGGCAACATTTGATAGAGCAGTTTCAATCTGGGAAAGAAGCTCTTCCCTCAAGCAAACTAAAAATGCTAAATAAGCTTCCTCAAGAATTTCCAGGTGCTTGAAATCAATAGCAGGAGGCGTTAAGAGATATTTTTTGTCAATCCCTTTCGCGATTTCTATATAAGATGTGTCCAGGTCAAGCTGCCTTTCCAATGCTTCATCTGCTACATCCAGCCATTTCGAGATGTTGATTTCACCAATAATAGGAGTGTCATCTTCATAAAAATAATCCCTCCATTCGTCTAAGATGTATACCCGCAATTTTTCATAGGAACTATCCGGCGAGAGTATAAGCATTCGCAACGAGTCAGGATTTATACTTCCCGAAAGAATAGCTTCCTGAATAATATGCTTTAGTTCACTTTCTATTTCTGATTCAAGATTTAGCTGCATTTTTTTTGAATTATATGTTTTTTAATTTAATTTAATAGAAAATAAAAGCGTGGCGGACGCTAAAACCCTCTATTGACCATTTCTTTTCTAATACATTACTAAAAAGAAGAAAGATGTTTAATTTATGATCGCAATATTTTTATTTTATCATTCTATCAGTAGTTTGCTAAAAAATTTAATTTCTTATACTCCTCGCTAATTGAACTTTCTTTATTATCAGGACAATCAATGAGTATCTTATCTCTGTTAAAAAGTTTTATACCGCCATTTGGGTAAAAATGAAGCTGTAACGTTTTTGTTTGTTTTACTCTGACCTTTAAATTATTTACCAAATATTTTTCCTCTTCAACACTAAGTTTCTCAAATAGAAAAGGAATTTCTACCGTATAATATTTACCCTCTGCAAACGAAAACCAGGATAGTAACAGCAAATTTGCATTCAGGGGAATCTGCACCAACTCTCTAAATCCTTTTTTGTCATAATATTCTCTGTTTTTTGTTTTCAGTGCAAGAAATTCTTTTTGGGAGTAGTACTTTATATTATTTTTGATTTTTATATCCGAAGACTTTCTATTTAGGGTATTTACAAACTGAATGTTATCTATGGATACAAACAATTTTAAATCAAAATCGATTGTCAGGATAACGTTTACAAAATCAATTTCCTGTGAACTTTTTACATAGTAGTAATAACTTAATCTCTGAATATAATACAACAGCGGTAACCCAAACAAAATCAGGAGCCAGGAATAAAAATGAAATATATTGAATTCATTATTTTTCTGATATACAACCAATAAATAAAATCCAAAATTGGCGATCAGTAAAACAACTAATATGATTAAGAAAGAAACAAACCGGAATAAAACCGAACTAAATCTTAAATCATCCATATTGTTATTTAAGATTGTTATGAATCTTTTTAAGCCTTTATAAAAATAAGTGGCAACAAAAGCAAGAATGATATTAAAAATAACTGTTGCTTTTGTTCCTAAAAAATACAAAATCGGATAGGAAATATAGGAAGCTATCCCCAGGGGTAAAATAATATAACTCAGTAATGCCTCAAAATTAAAACAAACAGGCTCTACTTTTTTATATCGTTTATATGTTTTCATATGATGATATCATTCAATTTGAAACCAAATTTATAGCAATTGGTTTTCTCAGACATCACTATTTGTAATGATTTTTCTACGAATAATGCAGCCCGCCGCTTTTTAAAATAGCCGCTACTATTGCTGATTCATAACCAATTTCTTTTGCTTTGCGTGCAAACTTTACGGCACTTTTGGGATCTTTTAGCTTACAATGCATTTCTGCCCTATTCGATAAATATATTCCTTCTTTTTTATTGGTAAGAATGGCTTTGTCAAAAAAAGAGGCCGCCTCCTCAAAACGAAGTTCCTGATCTAAAATGCAGCCGTAGCTGTTATAAATATGAGCCAGGGCTGCCGGTTCATGTTGGGTTTTAGCAATAAAATAATCTTTTTTGGCATAACACGCTTCAAAACCTTCTTTGTACCATACCAGTCTAGCTTCTAGAAAATAGGCAAAACCAAACCTCGGATCTATTGCTTTAATTTTGTCGCATTTTTCCTGAGCCAGATCATATTGTTTACTGGCAACCAAATCCCACGCTTCTTTATACAAGGTTCTTTTTTGTTCATCTTCATTTCTATCCAGAAGATGGTCTGTCATGTCTTGGTGGCGATCCTTTTTAATTTTAATTTTCCAATCATTAAATACCACTGTTTTATCATTGGATGCAATACTGAATTTTAAACTTGTTTCTGGCGAGTTTTCAAAAATAAGATCAAACACAACAGGAATTTCTTCATTTCCTTCAGTTATTTCTAATATGGCGTGATAGAGTTTTTGATAATCGATGAATAAGATCAGCCAATCGCATAAATGATGTCCTCTGTACACAATTTCAATTTTTCGCGGCAAAAATCTTAATGCTGCAGTTTCAATCTCGTTTATTTCTATTTTGTATTTATGAAATAAAACATCATATATTTCCAGATAATTTTCCCCTTTAAGCCCCGTAACATTGAAACTCCAGGGAATCTGCTTGTTATTTATTAAAAAACGTTCCTCTATTCCGTTAGAAGCTCTTATTTTTTGAATTAAATCCGAAAATGCTTTTGGATCTTTGTAATATTCATGCGAATCGCGGTGGAACTCTATTTTTTTATTCCGTTCTTCATCACTAATAGCAGCCGGAGCACTCTCGGGAAGATCAATTAATATCGTATCCTCATTGAAAAGCCGAATTCCTCCATTGACATGAATGTGTAACTTTAACGGTTTGGTTTTCTTACCTCTCAGAACTGCCGATACATTGGTAGGATATTTTTCCTGTTCAATAACCAGTTTTTCAAAAGGAAATGGCACTTCTATATCATAACATTTGTCTTCTATAACGGAATACCAGGACATAAAAAGCACATCTGCTCCAAAAGGCATCTGAACCCTGCCGCTAAAAACATTTTTTTCTAAATAATTTTCAATGGACATATCATTTCTCAATTTGAACAATTCCTCTTCCGAATAAAAAGTGAGAGGCTTTTCTAATTTAATATCTGACATGGTACGATTTGAGGTGTTTACAAACTGTACGTGATCAATAACCGTAAGTAATTCCCTGTCATGATGCACAGTCAGATATACCTTAAGATAAGTTACTGCCATAGACCGTTCCCTAAAATAATAGCGGCTATATTGAAAAACATAATATAAAATTGGAGCTCCAAATAAAATAGCTAACCATATTTGGAAGTAATGCTCATTAAAAACACCCGTATCTTGATAGACTACCAGCGCATAAACTCCGTAATTCACAAATAATAATAAAGCGGAAGTAAGTATAGTGCTAATTAATAAGCTAAAAGGTACTTTTGAGTATGAACTACCTAAAGCATAAATATAAAGGTTAGCACAAAAAGAAATAAATACATTAAACAGAATAGCGACTGTAGTATTAAAAAAATAAAGCAAACAATAGGTAATAGCAGAAGCGATTAGTATAGGTATAATTAGAAAAGCTAATTCTGTACTAAAATAAACTTCTTCTGTTTTTTTATAAAAGCTGCAATTTTTTTTCATTTTTAATTATTTAATTTCAGTAAGAACATCTAAATCTTCAATCAAATTAGGTTTTGTCGGCGGATCCCAAGATCCCTGGATTTCAGGCTTTGCTATACCTGTTTTTTTGTTTACTACATATTTTCCGAAAGAATACTGATTTTGTAAGTCTATAAAATAATCTTCTTCTCCCTCATAAATTATATTTTCGGAATCAGAAAAAAATCCACCGAAATTTTTATTTACAAATTCAATTGCCTTTTTGTCTTCTTTGGTTTCAATATAAAATTCAGTTTTAAAAGTATCATCAAATGGTAAAATTTCATTGGTATTTAAATTCACTGTTATATCGTATGAAGAACGTTTTTCAGGATCAGTACCTAACGGAACATATCGTATAATTCTTTTAAATTCGACCAGTGTATTTTTACTGTCACCTAATACCGAAATTGCATAATCATCAAAATTCAAAACCAATAGAGGGTGCTTTTTTTTAAGTGCAGCAATTGCCATTTGAATAATTTCTTTTTTTGTTTTTTGCGAAATTTCATCTTCGTCAGAAAGTTTTATTGTTTCTTCCCGATCATAAATTGATTCCAGTACAGGTTTGACTCGATTCACTGAATAGGAACCTTCTATTACACCTGATTTTAAGCCTGTTTTTTTATTGATAAAAAACTTACTGAAAGAAGTTTTACTAGTATTGCTTATCCAGTAATGATCTTCATTTTCAGTAATGGTAATATCAAAATCGGACTGCCTGGGGAAATTCGCTTTTTCTTTTATGAAATTCAGCTTCTTTTTATCCTCTTCTGAAGGAATATAAAATGTAAAATTATATCCCGATTCGAATGGCAGAATTTGCTTTGTAACCAGGTTTACGGATATGTCATAATATTGATATGGCTCAGTATTTAGCGGAATAAAGCGGATGTATCTTCTAAATTTTACTAGTATTTCTTTACTGTTTCCCCAAGCTGTACCTTCAAATTCATCGAAATTGATTATTAAGGAGGGTTGTTTCTCTTTCAGGATTTTTATTGCAATTTCTATAAGTTCCTGTTTGCTCTTCGATTTCAAATATTCCATATTATATGTTTTTGTATGTTGGGCAAATGAAATACAGGTATTAAAAATCAAAATCAGCTTTAGGAAGAAATCAATTTTCATTCTGTTGCTTTTCCCAAAAAAAGTATCGTATTTTGACATTTATCCTTCTTTGATCACTTCTAAAAATTCCTCATCCTCCCAATATTTTTCAAAATCCGTGTCATCCAAAAATTGCTGTTTTGTTTTTCCTAATTTAATCGCTTCCTTAATGTACAGCAACAAGTCATCCCTTCTGCCAAAATGAGCAAGTCCACAGGCTAAATTAAAAGCAAGCAGGACTTCGGTTATTTTTTTTAACTGCTGAACTTCATTAAAAAGCAAATTAAAATAAGGTTCATCATTTAATTTTATGGACGCAATAATGTTGTAAAATAAAACGCTTTCTTCTGTTGTTTCTTTAACTTTAGGATACAAAGCTTCAAAAATCTGTTTCACTTTTTCATATTTTCCAGAATCTACCAATCCATAAGTATTAATCCTCAAATCGACATAACTGATTTTTCCTTTCATTTTTAAAGCGACTGCTTTTACGGTTTCGAGCGTCCAGCTGATAGCTTCATAATCCCAAGGGAATTTTGCATCTTTAAAAAAATAATAATTTAATAAACTGGTTATTTGTATATTATAAATTTGGTCAAAACTCATATTACAATGTTTTGCCATAAAATTTTCATATATCTCAAGTTCTGGCAAGGGGGAATTTGACTCTGATAATTGTTTAATAATACGTCTTACTGTATTTGTCACATCATAAGTATCAAGATTATTTTCCTCTAATTGGGCTTTCAGAAAATCAATAATTTTTTCAGGCGTTTTTTTATTTTTATGATACTGAAAAATAAGAACATCTGGTAAATCGTTTTCTTTTACCATGAAATTCAGTAAAGTTATCAGACTTGATTCAGGCAAAACTGTTTCTTGGGCAGCGCGTATAATCTTCTCAAAATCATCCTCATTAATATCTTCCGATGTTTTTTGGTTTATAAATTGGTCAATAACAGCAGGGAAATTGTCTTCGTTTAAATTTTCTAACAACGTAAGCCATTCTTCCTGTTCTTTGCCTTCCTCTTTTTTTGCTAAAATCAAATTTTTAAGTTCAGGCGAAGCGACATCTTTTATTTGTTG
Organism: Flavobacterium piscis; assembly: GCF_031457575.1. Classification (GTDB taxonomy): domain Bacteria; phylum Bacteroidota; class Bacteroidia; order Flavobacteriales; family Flavobacteriaceae; genus Flavobacterium; species Flavobacterium piscis_A. Next base: position 65,901 of record NZ_JAVDWQ010000018.1, read on the forward strand.
CAATAATGCATCAAAATATTTTTTCCCAAAATAAGTCCTTGCTTCCTTTTCATATTCAAAAAAAACATTCAATAGTTTTTCTTGTAATTTTATGTCTGTTGTATTTTTAAACGCTGGAACAAATAGCTCATCCATAGCATCTCCACCTTCGCTATTTAGCATATCAGTCGATGCTTTTTTGAGAAGTTTGTAAAGCGCTTCAGAAGTAAATTGCGCAAATAACGTATCAATCAACTGATCATGGACAGTACAACTCCAATAGCGGTGTCCTGCATCATAATATTTACAGGCTTTATTGAATTTCTTAATGATTTTAAGTTGCGTATCTATATTTTTTCGATTTATCACTTCTTCCAAAACAAGTAACGCTGCATTATAATTATCATCCCCAACGGATTTAAAAGTCATTCCAAAAATAGTAACAAGTGATTTTTCAGAAAGGCTTTTAATATGTTTTTGAATAGCACTGTCTAAAACTTCAATATCCGTAATTTCTTCTTCCTCGGCTTCATCATCAAAGTAACCAGCCAAAGGATTGTTCTCATCACTATAATTGGCATCTACATGTTTGGATAAATGAAAAATGCTTTCTTCAAATTGCAGAAGATCGTCTGTATCAATCTGATTAAGAATTACATTAATTGGAAGTAATTTATTAAATTTCTCCCTTTTTTTCCAATTTTTAATTATTTCTTCATCCGCTTTCAGTTCTTTAATCCCTGTGTGATTATAAAGTGGAGAAAAATCTTTGATGTAACTGCATCCTCTTATATTTAAATTTTCTAATAATTCTAAAGAAGAAATTATACTGATTGATTTATTATAATTTGATGAAATACTGAGTTTTTTTAATGGTAATCCTTTTAATCCTTCTAAATCTTTTAAATCATAGCTAGTTTCCAGATCCAGTTCTTCCAGCATTGAAAAATTTGAAAAACCATCACAATTCTTTAAAGCCGAATATTGTAAATTCAGTTTCTTTAATTTTTTTAGGGGTAAAATAGGTGTAATATCAAAAACGCCGCAAACACCTAAATTTAAATCTTCCAGGTTTTCCAGTTTTCCTATAACATCGGGTATCGGTTTTAAATATATTTTTTTTGCCTTAAAGTAACCAGAAACATCCATACTAGCTCCGTTTAAGGCACTATTTAGATTCAGTTTCTTTAGTTTTTTTAAATTACTTAAAGTATCAGGTAATTTCGTTAGAGGCTGCTGAACTTCTAAAATTTCTAAATTTTCTAATTGGGCTATCTCTTCAGGAAAAGTATCCATACTAAGGCCTCTTAGATTTAATTCTTTCAGCTGTTTTAAATTGCTAAAAGAATTGGGCAGGTCGTTTAATCCGCAGGAAACCAGATGCATCGATTCTAAAGAGGTTAAATTTCCTATTTCATCTGGTAAATTTTGATTTTCTGAATGACTGCCCCAAACCTCCATTCGCTTTAAATTCGGAAAAAGTGCGACAATATTTCTTGTATCGGCTTCTGTATTTTTTACAACAATATTCAATTTTTCCAAATGGTGCATTGGCTGCATTTTAGTAAAATCACAATAACTCCAAAGCGTTAATTTTTTAATATGAACAAACTTTTCAAGATTATCGGGCGTTTCATATAGTTGTTCCCTGGATTTTCCTGAAAAGTACAATTCAGTAATATTCGGATAGTCATTTATAGCAAGTGGAATTTCTATTTTATCGGTATAATTATCAAATCTGATTTCTGTAATTTCATTCAAATTGGGAAGTTCAGAAAAATTAAATTTTTCCTGGGCTAAATCTATGGTTAATTCGTTTTGTTTCATTTTTATAATTAATTGTTATCAGTTTCATAGACATTGTCATCAATAGCAAATTTTTGCTTGGCACGTTGTACAAAAACATTGTCATTTTCTGCGCCAAGTGCCCTTTGTGTTGGGGTTAAGTTTCCGTTTAGCCAGATCATTCTTTCTGTTTGATCTACAGGAATAAAATCTGATTCAAGCCTTTGAATCGCTTCGTTGTAGATTTCCCATATTACAGGATCTTTTTCTTCTTTTTGCTTTTCAACAAGTAGTGGCAGTGCCTCTTTACAACCTAAATCGGTTAAAGCAAAAACAGCGAATATGAGATTTTCATTCTCGTTATTTTGTAAATAAAGAAGCGGTTCCTTTGTATTTTTTTCCAAAAACCATTTAGTGTACAACGTTTGATGTACAAAAACACTGTCTTCATAATGTTTTCCTGTTTCTGTAATTGCCTTATGCAGTACAGCAGTATAAAATACCGTTTGAAAATACGTTAACTGGATAGCAATAAAGCCGGAAGCCTGATTCATTGAATAACTTCTTTTCTCATCACTGCTGAACGTGTAAATTTCAAAAACTATATCAGCAAATTGTTCCCTGTCTTCTTCCTTAAAAGAGGAGATTGCCTGTGCTAATTCCAATAATGTCTCTGCATCAGGATCTGCATTTGCTTGTTTGCCGTATTCAATTTTTTCTTTGGCATACACTTTAGCATATTCAAAAGCCGTTTTAAAAAACACATCTACTTCTTTCTTAAACTTTGGATTGTAATACGCTTCAACCAATGCGTAAAAAGATTGGCTGTTTACATATAGTTGTTGGTCAAATAGAAAATCCCCACCTTTCAAAAAATCAGTGGCATATCCTAAAACTTTTTGAAATGCTTCTTCATCATCAAGAGCAATCATTACATCATAGCGCCTGTCCAGATAATAATCTGCAATTTCTATAATTTCTGTACACAGACTTCTGCTTCTGGAAATATTGTATGCTTCTAAAGCCTGATTAAAGTAGGTGTCTATTAGCTCATTAATAAATGATGACAAATGACCCCAATATTCTACATCTGGGAAATTACGACTGAAGTAAGTTCTGATTTTATCTATGATTAATTTATACTCTTGGGGATGCTCTTTTGCAAAATCTGTTACCTCCCGATTAATTATTGTTTTAAAATTTTCCATTTTAATGTTGTTGTGCTTTTAAAATTTTAGTTCTTTCAATGTTTCTAATTTCAATGCCTCCTTTTGGGATATTATTTTAGAATCTTCATATTGGATGTAGTTGTAATAACCTGATTCTTTTGCTTTTTCTATTAAAAATCCTGTAATGGCGCTGCCTTTTTCATCTCTATATAATGGTATAGTTGTTATACGTTTGTCTAATCCAATAATCAGAGAATAATCATTATTTCCTGCATTAGAAAAGTAAGGCAATAACTGGCTGTACATCCTTTCAAAAATGCTGCTGATTATATTGGGATTATTGCCATAAGCTTCTTCATATAATTCTTTATTAGATTCCTGAGAAGTATATTGTCCCACAATAATTTTATCATTTGTTAAAAAATAAAACAGCAATCCGGGAGATGTTTTTGTAATTTTAGATAGGTCTGTATAACTAAAGTCGTATTTTAATATTAGTTGGTTTTCAACCTCGAACAGAATACTTCCATTTTCCGGGTTTTTAAACTCGACTGTAATGCTCCTGTATTTATTATCAATAACAGGATCTTCAACGTTTGGCATGACTTCTTTATAAATTTTATAACCGTTTGGTAAAAACTTAAGCTTGATAAGCTCTGCATAATGCATCGCCATAATCCAGATATCAACATCTGTAATTTTTCCATCTTTATAATATTCAGACGCTACAAGATGCGAACTTCCTAACTTAGTCTCATCACTATGAACCAATCCATCCTGAGGTTTGTTGTCTTTAAAGGTTGTCTTAGTAAATTTTAAATTAAATTCCTGTCCTTCAGAACTTATCAAGTCCAGCAATGAGCAAGTATATTGAAAGGTGAAAGTTCCCTTTTCGTAATAATCTATAATTGGAATTTCTAATTCATTTTTATAAACAAAGTAACCATCAAAAGGATTTCCGCCTTTGTACTTCCCAACTAATGGCCTGATTCCTTCTACAGAATAGCGGTAGTGTGTTGCCCAAATTAGTTTTCCTTCCTTATACAAATGCCTGTAGTCAACAATACCATCATAAGATGTGTGAATTAATTCGCCTTCGCGTTGCCCTGCACTATTTAATTTTTCCTGATCATACTTGTATTCCGTTTCCATATTTTTATTTTGAGAGTTGATAATTGTGCTGTTAAAAAGCAAAAAGAGTAAAAGGAGCTTTTTCATTTTAAAAAAGAGTTAAAACAATTACTTTTTATATGGAGTGACCAGACATTTCCATTATCCCGGTTGCGAAGATGACTGGCATTTCCAAAAATTATGATTTCCTTCAAATCTTCGAGTCGTTCACTTTGAGGGTCTATTTTTTTTATATCCAGATAGCAATTATAAAATTCCGGTGTATCCTGAATGGTTAATTTTAAACCTGTTTTACTAAAATTGATATACTGTTATGTCTTGCTGCCAGCTTCCTTCTGAAAAATGATTATAAAACAAACACAAACCACTTCCTTCTCCAATAATTAGGGTTTCTACTATCAGTAGACAATTATTATCCATGCCCGGGATTATAGTGTAGATTTTATAAATCTCCGGAAAATTGAATAGTAGGTCTTTAAAAGATTGAATAGTCCCGCCTGCTGTTATTCTGCCAAATAAAGGTTCTGATAAACTTCTGTCAGAATTGGTGTGATCTGCTCCGGAAAACCAAACACCATCCTGAATTGTTTCTCCATTTTGAGTTTTAAAAAACGGAACAATTGTATGAATTGGCTGTAAACTTTCAGAACCAATGTGACCAAGACCCTGATTCCACATTAATTGATCATCATTATTATATTTTGAAATACCAAAATCCTCTAACACATAATAATTTTCCGGATTTAGATCTGAATCAGGAATAGAATGCCTGATTGAGTTTTGATAGGAATTATATAAGTCATCCTCAATAAAACCAGAACTTTCAATCGTTATTTTTCTTTGCCATGGTTCCGGAAAGTAATCATCATGGCCTCCACAAGGAACACATTTATACCAGCTTCCTTTAATTAAAAGAGAACCATCATTATCCGCTTGTATTGTGCTTATTTCAGTAGCATATCCGGTATCAAATTTCTTAGACATTACAATTGTCTTATCTTTAAATAAGGCTAATGCAGCTCCTGAATACAAGCTCGAAAATTTACTTCCTAAGAGATAGGAGCCATCATTAAGACTATAAATACAATTCCATTTTAAGTTTTTTGATAATCTGTATTTGTTGATAATCTGTAGTTTATCAAATACAACAATCTGTTGGAATAGGGATTTATATTCTTCGGTATCCCAAATAGTTAAAAGAGCAGCATATTCATTGTCGAAAGAACTAATTCCTGTAATTTCTACATGATGGATGTCCTTAAATTTTTCTTTTAAATTTATTGACCTGATTGATATGTTTAATTTCTTAATCAATTCTAATTAATGATGATTTTTCGTTTGGCAATTGTTTTTCCACTCTCCAGAACTATAAAATAAACGCCTTTTGATAGCTGCGTTAAATCCATTACATGGTCTTCTCCATTCGTCAAAATCACAAATGTTTTTTGCAATCTTCCTGAATTATCATAAACAGTTATTTTGTCTAAAACTGCATTTTTAATATTTACAAAACCTTTTACACTATTTGGGTTAATAAGGATGTTAGCAAACAGACAATCATCTTTTGAATGTAAACCGATTTCCTTATAATCTGCTGTTATGTCTTTATTAAACTTTAAAGTTGTCTCTGTTATAGTTGTATATTGACCATAATTGGATACACAGAAACAAAGAAATAAAGGGAGTAAAAGATTTTTCATTAAGTAAATTATAAATTAGTTGCAATCCGTTGGGTGTAATTGTTTTTTGGTGATGTTTTTTTAATAAATACCAAATGAGTTAGTTATATTAAAGTTTTATCATAACAATTTCTAATTTCCTAAGAAAAACAGATTACTAACTTTAATATGTCTGAGCAAATTTAATTTTTACCAAAACGAAAGGAATCACTATAAATAATGATTTTATATCTAATCTGACAGATACGTGGCATCAGACACAATATTATATACAGAAAATGGGCTATCTAAATAATTATTAGGTAGCCCATTTTACAGTATAAACCTGAATGTTTAATTTTTAATCAATTTCGATGCATACGTATTTTTATCGCTTATCACTTTTACAAAATAAAGTCCCTGAGCTAAGCCTGATACATTGATTTTTTCAATAGCATTTTGAGATAAGAAAGATTGCGTTTTAACAACCTTACCTGCTGAATCTGAAATTACCACTTCTGAAATTAGCTCGTTCAAAACTGCAACAGTCAATTCATTGGCTACAGGATTTGGATACAGTTCAACATTACTTTGTATTTCTGCCTTGACATCATTTGTAGTTGACGAATCTATTTTTTCCTGTGATAATCCATTTAGGATAGCATCAATAATTGCTGCCTTTTGTTGTTCTGTAATGCTACCGGTATTTGCATTTTTCGCTGTGGTATTAAAAGTTAATTGGTAGGTAAAATCACTATCATAACAATCACATTCCGGTGTGTACATTCCAATTATATACAATTTGTTATTTACAAAAGTATAACCCGGAAAAGTAGTGGTAAGATCCCAGGCTGTAGCCGATGAAGTTCCTGCAAATGGAGGCAGGTTACTTCCGGTATTATTTCCGTGGGCAAAAGTACTCCAGTCAATCACAATAGAAGGATATGAAGTTACTTCAGCTACATACCAATGGTATTTTCGACAATCTCCTTTAATACTGTCATCTGTTGTCGCTATACTATTAACCGATGCAATAATTGCATTATTCGTTCCATTATGCTGCACGGTAATGGCCAGCCCCGGATCGCTTAAAGCACCTACATAAATATCATCAATTGCCAGGTCATTTCCATCACCATTTCCTGTTTCGTCAAGATAAATTCGAACGGTTTCGCTGGCTCCTGTTGCTGTAAAAACTACATCTATATTTTGCCAGGCACAAGCATTAGTTGTAGGCATATTTACTGTAAACACAGCTGAGCTGCTAGTTCCCGCTTCTATTCTAACTTGTGGGAGAATATCAAAAGTACATTGTTTCATATTCTTGAAATTGGCACAAAAACGATAGTTCACTCCTCTTCTTAATCCTGTTATTGTTTGCTCCCAAACCACAGAAGAACCGGATTGTTGTGTTTTTCCGTTAACTGTCAAATATTTAGTATTTGAAGCATACGCTACTGGATCTGCACAATACGAATGATCTGTTACTGTTGCCCCAAAAGCTGCTGCGGAATTAGTAACATTGTATTGTCCGGGATAAGTAGATGCATCTAAAGTATAAGTACTGGAGAAACCTGTATTTCCAGCCTCAAAATTACCATTAACGACCAAATTTTCTGAATCACAGCAATAGGAACCTAAATTATTGACACAAAAACAGATGTCATTATTAAAACCTGGCGTTTGCCCGTATTGTATCCCCAAAACAGGATTTGCAGAATACTGAACAACTGTTTGTACATTTCCGTTTAGGTCAGTTAAATTAAAAGTCAGTTTTGCCACTACATCATAACAAGTACCCGGCATTTGATTTGGAAAATCAGTTGAGGCTACATCAACAGTATAATTGGAACCTGCAACTGTGGTAGCGGCTATGGTATTCAATAATGTTCCGTTTTGGTAAATCTCAAAACTAATCTGAACATTGGTAGCCTGAGCAGGAACAGTAAATGTCCCATTAAAAGTCTGCTTCGGCTCAATACAATCCCGTCCTTTTAAATCTAAATCAATAACTCCCTCTGAAGTATTTTTACAAGTCGTACACGTATCATCAATATAGGTATATCCATTATGGGCACCCGCGGAACAATCCGAGTTAATAAACATTATCACCACTTCTCTCCCAATATGGCTTGATAAGTCTAAATACGTACAACGCCAGTCTCTGTAGTACTTCACTCCTTCGGTAGGAGAATTAGTTGCACTGATAAAAGGATTAGACGGAGCTGCAATATCTACCATTTTATCAACAGTCACTCCAGTCATATCTACCGCTTCAGCAACAAAAAAAACTTCAGAACCGTTTGCGCTTCCATTTGCGTTAGAGTGACTCTTGTCCATCACCATAGCATATTGAAAATAGTATTTTGCATTTGCTGCTGTCACAACAAAACGTTTCGCAATACCTTCTGCTCCGTAGCCTGGCTGGTCATTTCCTAAACGAAGTGATTGAGTTCCGGAGGATCCCGGGGCTGTTTTAGACATCGAAAAAGAAGGGCTGGAAGCCAATAAAAGGGCATCTGTGCCTGTTGTTTCGATTGAAGTAAAATTCTGTCCGTATCCTGTACCAGTAAAAGGCAATGCCGAAACACCGGGGTTTAATGTTAAGCCATTTTCTATCGGAAGGGTTTGAATTCCGTGTTTCAGGCTCAAACCCGTCCATCCGCTATAACCGCTTTCAAATCCCGAGTTGACACAAGGATCTTTAGACACTTTTATATTTTGTAAAATTGATTGGATTTGTGTAGAAGATTTAATAGAAAACTCTGATTGATTTTTGATAAATTGTTCAATATTCCTCGCTTTAACTTCTTTAGTCCAGCTTACATCATATTCATAATGCAGTTTAACATTTTTGACAGTTATTAATGTGTCCTGATATTTCTGTGCCGAAACAGAACAACACATTAAAATGAATAATCCCGTAATTAGATGTACAATTGTTTTCATAATAAAATATTTTGAGGTTAATAAAAATGTATAAACACACACCTCTATATCAGATTTCATTTACAATTGTTACCCCTAAACTTGAAAATAAAAAAAATGCCTCTCCAAAACCGGAAAGGCATTTAAATAGTACAGTAACTATTTTATTTCGTGAGCAGCAACTCCCTGTATTTAGTTAAAGTCCAGGTTTCATCATCTACTAATAATTCTAATTTATCGCAGTGATTACGAATATCTTCAAAATAGGGTATTACTTTATTGCAGTATGCTTCGGCCATTAGCTGAGCATCGGTTAAATGATTTGCATTTCTTCTTTCGTTGGTCATGGCCAATACTTTTGAATTGATTCCTTCAATATGGCCTGAAATTTCCTTAATCAGAACAATTTGCTCTTTGGCAATGGTTTCAAATTCTTTTCCAAAAATTTCTTTTAGCCCCTTTACATTTTCAATTAGGGTATTTTGATAACGAATGGCAGTTGGAATAACATGATTTCTGGCAATATCCCCTAAAACCCTTCCTTCAATCTGGATTTTTTTAGTGTATTCTTCTAATTCAATTTCATAACGTGCTTCAGCTTCCACATGGTTCAAAATTCCCATTTCGCTAAATAAATCCAATGCCTGTTTAGAAACTTTGGCTTTTATCGCTTCCGGAGTAGTTTTAAAATTACTCAATCCTCTTTTGGCAGCTTCTTTTTCCCAGGCCTCACTGTAACCATCACCTTCAAAAAGAATTTTTTTGGATTGTTTGATGTATTCTCTTAAAACATTAAAGATAGCATCATCTTTTTTCATGTCTTTCGACTCGATTAAAGAATCAACTTCAATTTTAAAATCTTTTAATTGTTTCGCTACAATTGTATTCAGGGTGGTCATGGCATTTGAACAGTTGGCACTTGAACCAACAGCCCTGAACTCAAATTTATTACCTGTAAAGGCAAAAGGCGATGTTCTGTTTCTGTCTGTGTTATCCAAAAGCACATCCGGAATTTTACCTACTACATTCAGTTTCAGATCTGTTTTTTCTTCGGGAGATAATTTTCCTGTAGTAACGCTTTCCAATTCAGACAAAACTTTCGTTAATTGCTCACCAATAAAAACCGAAATAATTGCAGGAGGAGCTTCATTAGCACCTAACCTGTGATCATTACTTGCCGTGGCAATAGAAGCTCGCAATAAAGTTTCATATTCATTAACCGCTTTAATTGTATTGATGAAAAAGGTTAAAAACTGCAAATTACTCATGGGTGTTTTGCTCGGACTCAATAAATTAACTCCGGTATCAGTTGCCAGAGACCAGTTGTTATGTTTTCCTGAACCATTAACACCCTTAAACGGTTTTTCATGGAATAAAATTTTAAAATCATGACGTTCGCCTACTTTTTGCATCACATCCATCAATAATGAATTATGGTCTACTGCCAGATTGGTTTCCTCAAAAATTGGGGCCAGCTCAAACTGGTTGGGCGCTACTTCATTATGACGTGTCTTTACCGGAATTCCCAACAACATACATTCCTGCTCTAAATCACGCATATAGGTTAAGGCACGGGTTGGAATAGAACCAAAATAATGATCGTCCAATTGTTGCCCTTTTGCAGATGTATGTCCTAATAATGTTCTTCCTGTCATCATTAAGTCCGGACGGGAATTAGCCAGTGCTTTATCGATTAGGAAATACTCCTGCTCCCACCCTAAAGTTGCCGTTACTTTTTTGACATTTTTATCGAAATATTTACATACTTCCGTTGCTGCTTCATCCATTGCAGAAAGGGCTCTCAATAACGGAATTTTATTATCCAGGGCTTCACCCGTGTAAGCAATAAAAACAGTTGGGATACATAAAGTAGTTCCATAAATAAAAGCCGGCGATGTTGGGTCCCATGCGGTATATCCTCTGGCTTCAAAAGTATTTCTGATACCGCCATTCGGAAAACTGGACGCATCAGGTTCCTGCTGTACCAATTGTGCACCACCAAATTTTTCTACCGGATCGCTTCCGTCATAAGAAGTCTCAAAAAATGCATCATGTTTTTCTGCAGTAGTACCGGTAAGAGGCTGAAACCAGTGTGTATAATGCGTAACTCCTTTTGCCAATGCCCACTCTTTCATTCCCATAGCAATGTAATCCGCCAGCTTTCTGTCTATTTTAGTTCCGTGCTGAATAGCATCCCTCACTCCTTTTAATGCATCAGAAGTTAAATATTGCTTCATTGCTTTTTCATTAAAAACATTAGAGCCAAAAAGGGTAGATTTCCTGTCTATTTCTTCAAAATGTATTGGCTTTCTTGCAGAAGCTTCTTTCAAAGCTTGAAAACGTAATGTTGACATGTATATATTTTTTAAATTGTACTTATTTTTCAAATTTGTAAAAACAAATATAAACAATTAAAAAGCCTGTTTAAAAGATCTTTTTGAGAATTTTGAACGATGAGGTTTTCAATAGATCAGACATTTTTCGAAGAATAATGAATTAGTTTTAGAGAAATATAACAAATTCCTACAGTATTATTCAGGAAATAAACAATTCTTAATAATTTAGTAACAAATAAAATCGGAAAACGTATAAAATAATTACGAATTTATTTTTTAAACGTGTTAAAAATTGCCTTTTTACAAATATACCCCTGTCAAAATTGCGCTTATGCAAAAAATAAACGTTCCATAAACAAAATGCCCCCCTAATTTTTACGACTAAAAAAATAAATCTATATTTGGCACAACGAAAAAAACAAAAAAAATTAATTTATATTATTATGGCTAAAATTAAGTTAGAGTACATTTGGTTAGATGGATATGAACCGACTCAAAATCTTAGAAGTAAAACTAAAGTTGAAGAACACGAAAATTTCAAAGGAACGATAGAAGAACTTGGAAACTGGTCATTTGATGGTTCATCAACAAAACAAGCCGAAGGAGGTTCTTCAGATTGTTTATTAGTTCCTGTTGCAATTTATCCTGATCCAACCCGTATCAATGGATATTTAGTAATGTCAGAGGTTATGTATGCTGACGGAACACCACACCCTTCTAACGGTAGAGCTACAATTGATGATGATAATGATGATTTTTGGTTTGGTTTCGAACAAGAATATTTCATCATGGATACTAAAACTTTATTGCCTTTAGGTTTCCCTGTTGGAGGATATCCTGCTCCACAAGGTATGTACTACTGCTCTGTAGGCGGAAAAAACACGCACGGAAGAAAATTAGTTGAAGAGCATGCTGATTTATGTATTGCTGCAGGACTAAATTTTGAAGGTATTAACCAGGAGGTTGCCTGCGGACAATGGGAATTCCAATTATTTGCTAAAGGTGCCAAAAAAGCAGGTGATGAAATCTGGATCGCAAGATACTTACTGGATCGTCTGACTGAAAAATATGGTTACTATATCGAATATCACCCAAAACCACTTGGAGATACAGACTGGAACGGTTCTGGTATGCACGCCAACTTCTCTAACAATGTATTAAGAACATGTGGGGATCAGGCTACTTACGAAAGAATCTGTGAGGCTTTCAGACCTGTAACTGCTGAACATATCGCTGTTTATGGTGCTTACAATGACTTACGTTTAACTGGTAAACACGAAACTGCATCTATCCATGATTTCTCTTACGGAATTTCAGATAGAGGAGCTTCAATCAGAATCCCGCTAATTACTGTTCAAAAAGGATGGAAAGGCTGGTTAGAAGACAGAAGACCAGCATCAAACGGTGATCCATACAAAATTGCTGCAAGAATTATCAAAACTGTAAAATCAGCATTATAATTCAAATTTCAAATTATATATACAAAAGTGCCCTCTTAATTGATGGCACTTTTTTTATTTTCTAACTGTACCTTCTTTGCTAAAAGTAATACCTCATGGTCTGTCGTTCCTCGTTTCCCGGATGACAAAATTTGCGGTAAATTTGTAAATCTTTTAGTATTTCGGCTTCGCCCAATGTAACATGCAAAACTTAAACGTTATCTAAATTTTAAAAACAAGTTTCTTATAATTAATTTTTAAATTAGGCTTCAAAACCTATCTTTGCAAATCATTTAAAAAAACCATCATGATAGTCTGGATTTTCTTTTTATTGGCCGTAGTTTTTATTCTTGCTTTAGATTTAGGTGTCTTTAATAAAACCCCTCATATTATTAGCACAAAAGAAGCCAGCAAATGGACATTGATTTGGGTAACATTATCGTTTCTTTTTTCTGGCGTTATTTATTGGCTTTACACCACAGATTATATTGACAATCCTGACAATCTAAAACCTGCTGTAGCTTCTATGAAATTCATTACAGGCTACTTAATAGAATTATCTTTAAGTATTGACAACATCTTTGTGATTGCCATTATTTTTACTTCTTTCAAAATACCACAAAAATACCAGCATCGTGTTTTGTTCTGGGGAATTCTTGGGGCCATTGTTTTCCGGGGTTTAATGATTTTCTTCGGGGTAATGCTTATCAATAAATTTACCTGGACTACTTATTTGTTTGGCGCTTTCCTGATTTTTACTGCCCTAAAAATGTTATTCTCTTCAGAAGAAGAAGATTTTCAGCCTAAAAATTCATTAGTATATAAAGCTCTTGGAAAAATTATTCCGATTACATCACACATGGACCATGAAAAGTTTTTTATTTTAAACGAAAAAGGAAAAAAAGCCGCTACTCCATTATTCGTAGCTTTAATTGTAATTGAAGTAATGGATGTTTTATTTGCTGTAGATAGTGTTCCTGCAATCTTAGCAATTACATCCGACCCCTTTTTAGTATTCAGCTCGAATATTTTTGCCATTCTGGGATTACGTTCCATGTACTTTTTCCTTGCTAATATGCTGGCTAAATTCAGTTATTTAGAGTATAGCCTGATCGCTATTTTAAGCTTTGTTGGACTAAAAATGCTTCTTCATGATTTTATTCATCTTCCTGAATGGGCTTCTTTAGGATTTATTGCCCTTTCGCTTTTGATAGGAATTTTAGTTTCCTTAAAATTTGGAGAGGAAAAAGAACTTACTGATACAAATGAAGAATAATTTTTTCTAAAAGTATATTCATAAAAAAAGGAAATCGCAAGATTTCCTTTTTTTTGTTTTACCATCTCAATAAGCAAATAAAATCTTATAATTTACATTAAAAAAACAAACTATACACTGATTTTGTATTACTTTTACCTCATTAATTAAAAATATTTTTATTATGAGAAAAAATTACAGTTATCTTCTTATTCTGCTCTTCTTAACTATTTCAATGTTAGGGCAGAAAGTTACATTGACCCCTACACTTGTTAACGGAGTAAGCTTTAGTAGTGGTTCTATTAATTTAGCATCCGTACCTAATTCTACTATTTCATTATCTGTAAAAGTAGAAGTTCCATCTACAACCGTGGGAGATCAAGGTACTATAAAAATTTACTTTTCAAAAGGTACAGCATTGGGATCAAATATTGCTATTGGTGGTGATGGCGGTGCATTGTATTTTGGAGGAGGGAAAACCGCAACGCGAAATTTTACTATAAACTTAAATTGGGGAGATTTTTCAACCTCTGGCGGTTACATTTATGCAGAATATAAAAATAGTACTACAGTAGTTTATAAAAGTTCAAACATTTCTGTAATAAAAAATTCGACAATGACTTCAGGAACAAACTTAAATCCTCCTGCAGATGCTCCTAACCCAAAAAATATTGTTAACACGTTATGCTGTAATCAAACCATTAGATTAGGGGACAAACCCGCTCCAATAATTGGTTCACAACATTTAAATCCTTACGAAGGCAAACCATATGGTATCAATCAACGATGGAGCGTAAATGCTAATAATATTGTTTTGAGCTTAGATTACATAAATAAAATCTTAGATTTAGATTACATCACAGAGTTAAAAGACCTGACAATTACTAGAGAGCTTGGATATTTATATGGGGGTGAGTTTCCCAATAAAAGTAACACTGTTACAATTAAAGTAGTTCCTTCTCCAATACTTAAAAATGAAATCTCTATTGATACACCAATAAATTCTGAAGGTTATTACGAAATAACAGACACGAATCCTAAACAAATTTCTGGAACAATGTATGACTCACAAGTAAATTTAAATATCCTACAAGATCCTTTCCATATTCCAAAAAGAGGTGATAGTAGTGCAAATATTGAAAAATTTGAATGGGAATATACTAAAACAAATGCTGGATTAGGAGGAATAAAAAACTGGACAACGATTAGTGGAGAAAATGATTATTTCCTAAAATCTTTTAACCCGTCAGAAATTTCAAATACAGAAGATAATTATTACTTATTAAGAAGAATTGCTATTTATCAAAACATAAAAAGAGTAAGTAATACTTTAAAAATAGTATTGCGAACTATTCGTCTTAACAATACTATTTGTTGCGATCAAAAACTTAACATATTATCCTCAGAAGAAATAGAAAAGCCTTCAATAATTATTGGCTCAACAGCTGTTTCAGATAAAAATAATATCTTATTATATCAATGGCAACAGAAGCGTATTAACAATAGAGAAAGTATTGACACCTGGTCAGATATACAAGGAGCAAGTTCTAAAGATTATTTACCTTCTGCCTTAAAATATGTTTTAAACTCTAGAGGAAGTTCAATTCAAGATTATAGCTATAGACGAATAGCTCGGGCAAGTCACTATGGTGGAGAAACATCTTATAGTAATGAAATAAGCGTAAGTCCTTCATATGACAGACCTTCATCATCATCCATTATTGTTTATCCAAATCCAGCAACGTCAATTATAAATATAGAAAACAAGGAAAATGTTTTTAGTGCAATAGATACTAAAATAAGCATTGTGAATATAAGCGGAATCGAAGTGAATTCTAATAACTTTACATTCACAAATCCAAATTTAATAAGCATCAATATTTCAAATTTAATTTCTGGAACTTATTTTATTAACATTCAAACTCTTGTAAATGGAAGAAGAAAACTTCTACAATTTACGTTCATAAAGAGTTAATTTTAGTTCATAAAAAAAGGAAATCGTAAGATTTCCTTTTTTTATGAACTATTAATTAAACTAAGTTAGAATCAAAATTTAATATCTTGTATTTGATTTTCTTTAAAATTCATCTTAGTCATTACATCTAAATAGTTGTTTTTATTAACAGAAGCAGCAAAATCCGCCGGTACCACAACTATTCTAAAAATCTGATTTAATCGATACGAATTTAACACACTTCCAAGATCATTACCATTCAAATAAATATCAACGTATGATTTAGTAAAAGTATAGTCAAAAGAAAAATTTCTTGTACCATTATCAAAATAATAAGTCTCTGGTAAGAATTCCCAAACATCTCTGCCATTTTCTACTCCTCCTAAACGGTAAACTAAAACAACATCAGATTCAACTAATGTTACTGGGAAAGTAAATCTAACTCTATAATTATTAGCTGGATTAGAACTAGCAACAAAATTATAATAATTTGGTTCAACGTTTTCATAAACTGTACCTACTATATTATATCCTGGTTCTCCCGGAGGCCCTTCTGGTCCTTCGCAGCTTGAAAACACTGTTAATCCAACAACTGCGAAAAGTATCAATATCTTTTTCATAATTTTTTTATATTTAAAGTTTATACATAAAGGTATTCCAAAAATTAAACCAAAAAAAATAATTGAAGTCCTTTTAATTGATTTTTTTATTATTTTCCTACAACTGCCTGATTTTTAAATAGAATTTTACTAAAAAATAATACATGATATGGTAATGCATTTTCCCAATACTCCCAGGTATGTGCACCCGGTCTTTCTGTATAATCGTGTTCTACCTTATTATATACCAATCGTCTGTGCAATTCTTTATTAGGTTCAATTAAAAAGTCATCAATGCCGCAATCAATAATCAACGGGAGTTTATTGGCTTTTATTTTGTCTACCATATTTAAAACGGCATATTGCTCATACATTTTTACATCATTGCTTTTGTCCCCAAAAACCGGCTCCATCAATTTTATAACCTGAGCAGATGAATCTCTGTTTAACATAACACTCATATCGACTGCACCGCTCATGCTTCCGGCCGCACAAAATAAATCAGGATGTTTGGCTGACAAGTATAAGGCTCCATGACCACCCATTGAAAGTCCTGTTATCACACGCCCGTTTTTACTATTGATGGTTCTGTAAGTCTTATCTACTTTCTGAATCACTTCCCGGGTTATAAAAGTCTCAAACTGACTTTCTTTATTTACAGGACTGTCCAAATAAAAACTAAACGTCTCCCCTTCCGGCATTACTATAATTATATTGTATTGATCTGCTAAATTTTTCACTACCTCCTTATTAGGTGTGTTTTTTAGCCAATCCCCAAAATGCCCATAAGCACCATGCAATAAATAAAGAACCGGAAACGAAGTCTTGCTTTTTGAATATGAATTGGGCAAAACAACCGCAGCCTTATACGTCTTGTTCATTGCAGTGCTGGCAACTTCTAAAGAATCGACTTTGGCAGCATAAGACATTGCCGAAGAACACAGAATAAATACGAATACTAAAATTTTAAAACTTTTCATTATTGAGTTTATTGAGTTAGGAATGTAAATATACTTTTTTCAAACTAAAATAAATAATAAACCCGACAAGCCTCAGCAACGTGTCGGGTTATAAAAGAGGTACAAAAAGTTTTACATAATAGTTGTTTTATGCTCAAGACGGTATTGCGAAGCACTTTTGCCTGTATATTGTTTAAAAGATTTACTAAAATGGCTAAAATTATTAAAACCGCTTTCGTAGCAGACATCATTAATACTTATTGGTTTTTCTGCCAAAAGTTTAGAAGCGTGAACCAAGCGGTATTCGTTTACAAATTCTGTAAAGGTTTTATTAGTGATTTTTTTAAAATAGCGACAAAACGACGGTGTTGTCATGCTGACCAAACTCGAAATTTCATCAATTGAGATAGGTTCCTGAAAATGATCCTTCACATAATTAAATACAACATTAATCCGGTCATTATCCTGCACCTGTAATTCGAGCGAAAATCCATCAGCATTTAATATCGTATATTCTTCAGAAGATTCTAATTCATCCAATATGCTTAAAAGTGTTAATAAACGCTCAAATGGCGATTTATTTTCCATCAATTCCATTTTCGTCCCGATTCGCTTTTTCGTTTCCCCTCCAAATGCGATTCCTGCTTTTGCCTGATGAAGAAGATTCTGGATTTTTTTCATTTCCGGGGCACCAAAAAAATCAGCTCCCAAAAATTCGGGTTTAAAATGAATGACAATTTCATCCTTATTGCCTGTTTTTTCATTTGTAAACCCACAATGTGGCAAGTTAGAGCCTATCAAAATCAAAGAACCGTTAGTATAATACGAAATATGGCTTCCTATTTGTCTTTTACCTGCTCCGCCATTTACAAAAACAATTTCAATTTCAGGATGGTAATGCAATAAATGCGATTTACTATTCGTCCTCTGGGCATATTTAGTATAAGTAAAAGAGCTTCCGTACGAGTTTGACATTACTTCAAGAGCTGGGGCTATTGTTTTCATTTCAAAAGTTTAAAAAATAATAGCAAATTTAACAAAAACACCTAAAATAATTCAAATTTTAACCTACAACGCTTTCGTAAATGAGAATACAGCATAGAAATCAGCAAACAGGGTTGCTTAAAATCATCTATTCCATAAGTAATTTAGCATCAGAGAATTAGAACTATTAATTTAAAAACTAATGACATGAAAAAGATTTTAAAATTAAGTTTAGTATGCGCAGTACTTTTTGCGGGAACAAGTACCTATGCAATTGACGGTAATGAAGACTTTAATCTTCATGTACTAAAAGGAAGAAACGGAAAGCTAATTACTTTTGCTTTAAACAAAGTAACTAAAGCAAGCTTATCAATTTATGATAAAGACGGCACTCTAATTTATTCTGAAAATGCTTCAGGTAAAGAGGGAATTTTGAGAGCGTACAATCTGGAAGAATTTCCGGAAGGAACCTACTTTTTAGAAATAGAGGATAAAATTAAAAAAGTAAGACATGAAATTATAATTTCTGATGATTTAAGTACATTATCCCGAAATGCCGTTTCATCAGTTTACAAAACAAATATTGCTGCTAAAAATACAAATGTAGCAGTACGTTAGAAAATTATACTTTACTATAATAAATATAAAAATGAGGTAAAATAGCATTAAAATACAAAACTTCTTGTTTTTAAAACAGCTCTTTGTGGTTATTGAGCTGTTTTTTTATTCTGAATTTTCAGATAAATTATTGGATATATTTTTTTTTACACCTAAAATTATAACAAATAAACAAAACTGCCTGTTGCATTATCACATTCTCAATTCATGTGGTTTTATTGAAAAATTATAATCAAATTAACTAAATCACCTACTATAATTTAAATTTTAACCTATAACGGTTTCGTAAATGAGAATATAGCATATAAATTAGCCAATAGAGTTGTGCCCATCATTACATTATCGAAGTAATTTAGCAGTATAAAATTGGAACAAACAATTTAAAAATATATAATCATGAAAAAGATGTTAAAATTAAGTTTAGTATGTGCAGTGCTTTTCACAGGAATGAGTACTTACGCGATTGACGGAAATGGAGATTTTGCTCTTCATGTTTTAAAAGGAAATGGTAAGCTGGTTAGTTTTGCATTAAATAATGTAAAAAAAGCAAGCTTAACAATATATGATAAAGAAGGAAATCTAATTTATTCTGAAAATGCTTCAGGACAAAATGGAATTTTAAGAACTTTCAGCTTTGAGGAATTTCCTGAAGGAACTTATTTCTTAGAGGTAGAAGATAAAGTAAAAAAAGTAAAACACGAAATTGTAATAACCAACAATACTTCTGTATTATCATCAAAAGCAGTTTCATCAGTTTACAAAGCAGATTCTTCTGCAAACAATACAAGCGTAGCAGTACGCTAAAAAAGTTTATACTCGCATACAGTATAAAATGAGGTTAGATAGTTAGTAAAGTTTAAAACTTAACGGTTTTTGAAACAGCTCCTGGTGGTTCTCGAGCTGTTTTTTTATGTCTTTTTTTTAATGAAAATTTCTCATGAAATATAAATATGTCTTACCTGTAATTTACCTAAATGCTTTATTAAATAATAATCAAATTAACATAAACAATATTAATAATTCAAATTTTAACCTATAACGGTTTCGTAAATGAGAATATAGCACATATATTAGCAAATAGGGTTGTGCAATTTACTCCTCTGTTGAAGTAATTTAGCAGTATAAAATTGGAACAAACAATTTAAAAAAATATAATCATGAAAAAGATGTTAAAATTAAGTTTAGTATGTGCAGTGCTTTTCACAGGAATGAGTACTTACGCGATTGACGGAAATGGAGATTTTGCTCTTCATGTTTTAAAAGGAAATGGTAAGTTGGTTAGTTTTGCATTAAATAATGTAAAAAAAGCAAGCTTAGCAATATATGATAAAGAAGGAAATTTAATTTATTCTGAAAATGCTTCAGGACAAAATGGAATTTTAAGAACTTTCAGCTTTGAGGAATTTCCTGAAGGAACTTATTTCTTAGAGGTAGAAGATAAAGTAAAAAAAGTAAAACACGAAATTGTAATAACCAACAATACTTCTGTATTATCATCAAAAGCAGTTTCATCAGTTTACAAAGCAGATTCTTCTGCAAACAATACAAGCGTAGCAGTACGCTAAAAAAGTTTATACTCGCATACAGTATAAAATGAGGTTAGATAGTTAGTAAAGTTTAAAACTTAATGGTTTTTGAAACAGCTCCTGGTGGTTCTTGAGCTGTTTTTTTGTTTTAAATCTTCGACATAAATATTGAAAAAATATAAAAAACTGTTTTTTAATAATCAAATACTTAACAAAATATAAACAGCTGATTGTTAAAACTTTAAAAATATTTCAAAAAAACAAATCCAATTACTCAATAAACCCTTATCTACACTAACAAAACAACCGAATTGCCTTTAATTCAACAACTTAGTGTTAATAATTTATATCAGAAAAATTTTGATTTTAGAGAAGTATTTGTAGTTTTGCCGTACCACGAATCAGAAATTAAAAATTAAAATTAAAAACATGAAACAAATTTTTAAATTAAGCTTAGTTGTAGCTGTATTTTTAACAACACTTAGTACTTATGCAATTGATGGAAAAGGGAATTATATCTTGTATATAAAAACCGGAAATGGAAAAGTAGTTAGTTTTACTTTAGACACCCTTACAAAATCAAATTTCACTATTTATGATGGAAGCCATAATTTGTTATACACAGGAGAACATTCTGCAAACGAATTAGAAATTTCAAAAACTATAAGTTTAGAGGCATATCCTGCCGGAACTTATTATTTAGAAGTACAGGAAAACAACAAAGTTGTAAAACATGAAATTATTGTTTCAAACAAGAAATCAAAAACCGTTAAAATTGATAA
The DNA here is from genome assembly GCF_031457575.1 of Flavobacterium piscis. Classification (GTDB taxonomy): domain Bacteria; phylum Bacteroidota; class Bacteroidia; order Flavobacteriales; family Flavobacteriaceae; genus Flavobacterium; species Flavobacterium piscis_A. Next base: position 87,003 of record NZ_JAVDWQ010000018.1, read on the forward strand.
TTCAGTAAACGAAAGCCCCGCGTTTCGTCGTTAATTATTGATTTTTTTGTCCCAATATAAAAAGCAGCTCTTAATTGAGCTGCTTTTTTTGTTATACCCAAAATGAAGATTATAATTTATCGTAATGAATTGTTGTTTCGCAACCCGCTTCCGTAATTTACCAATTTCCAAAAAACAGAAGAATCAGATGTAATTGGAATCCTGGCAGCATTAATTTCTGAAAACTTATTGAATGCCGAATACAAAAGAGCATTGCAATAATCCAGCAAATCTATACTTGTAAAACTTTGCCTGAATTCAGGACGTAATTCTGTACTATTGATAAAACAAATATTTCCTTCTGTTTCTTTTTCATTTATAAGTAGTAAACCCAGACAATCTGTAAATTGATTTATAATCTCTGGGTTTAATATAATTTCCTCGTTGCACTCTTTTTTATCATTTCTAAATTCCAAATCAAAAAGATTAAAATAGGATTTATTGTTATCTGCTAAAATTTCAATGACAGTATCTTCCAAATCTGCATAATCTGAATGCTTACCTATGCTTCCTGAAATAGATAAGGTTTTTATTTTGTCAAGATATTGTTGGATTGTCATATATTCTAAAAATCAGAAAAGCAGCCCGTACCAGGAGCTGCTTTTTTTTATTTCTATTTTGCTTATTATTTTCCTTTAAGCAATTTTTCTAAATAATCAATTTTGTCTTTTTCTGCCTGAAGCAAACGTTCGTAAAGCTTTTTATTTTCTTCTACTGTTTCCATTAATTTATCTAATGGATTGAAAGTACAGTAATTATTATTTCCAAAATGGCTATTATTTACAACTTCATTAAAGCTATTAAAATAATTAATCACACCTTCTTCCGAAAAATTCTTAATGGCTTCAACAGTTACACCAAGTGCTTTTGCTATCTCAATCAGTTTTTCTTCATCTATGGTTTCGCTATTTTCAATAGCAGATACCGCTTGTTGGTTTGTTCCTAAAGCTTGTGCCAAAGCTTCCTGCTTCATATCCCGAAGTTCACGAATACGGCTGATTTTTCGCCCTATATGATTTGGTTTTGTTAGTGTGCTCATAATTCAAAGATAATAATTAAGTTCTTATAACAAAAAATATGTAAAAAACATATTTAACGATGTACCATACGTCTAAAAATGATTTGATACCGTGTAATCAATTTCTTTCTTGCAGTGAGTAAAACAAAAATACAGTTTTTCTGATAATAATAAATTGTAAAAATTAAATTGTAAGACATTATAACTGCGAAAATTAAAAAACATCCTATTATGGAAACAACTGAAATTAAAAATTTAGACACTCTCAAAAAATTAGCTGCCCGATCTTTCCATACCCTAAAACCGACCGAAGATCCATCAAAGACCTATATCGCTCAAATTAAGGTTTCAAATTATGCTGAGCTGGGCTGCATTATTACCGACCTGCTTAAATTATGCATTTTGGCGCTGGATCCGGAAACACCTAAAGTTTCTGAGAAAAATAAAAATGAACCAATAAATGTAAGTGTCATTTTAGAAACTGTGCTTCAGCTGTTTCCTTTGGAGGAAATGGAGTTTTTAAGTGATGTTGGGGAGGTTGTTGGTGGGGATTGAATATTATTCTTAAATGTATTTGCTTTTAGATTCGATAGCGCAGAATTGCATTCTGTGCCCGCAAAGTAAAGAAAAAATATTGTGTCTTTTAATTTCTGAAAATATCAAAACAAATCTAACAATACCACATCTAAATCATTTTCTAAACCGGCATAATTTCGAGCAGAACTAAAATAATAATCTTCAGATGAAGTCACAATTTTATCTTTCACAGGATTGTTGTGGATGTAATCTATTTTTTGTTTGATAAAAGTATTGCTATAAATGTGTTCTGCATGATAACCGTTTTGCCAAACCTTGTAAGTCTGTTTCTTTTTTAAATGCTCACAGGCTTTTTGAAAATAATCCAGCATCCATTCTCTTCTGCTCTCCGGTTCATCAATTATTGTCTGAACTATTTTCTTTGATGTGAATTTTTTGAAATCCCTAATAATATCAGACAATATAAAACCTTCTGTTCCTTTGCACAATAAATGTATATGACTGCTCATTATACAATAGCCATAAATTTCTAAGCCTTTGTTTTCCTGACAGTATTGCAATGTATTAATTAGAATATTTTTTTGATTGAGTCTTGTAAAAACATCAATCCAGCCGACTGTTGTAATGGTAATAAAATAAGCTTCTTCTATAGTTGTTGCCTTGTATTTTGTTGACATATTGTTTTTTTATTCTTACAAATATAAGAAGTACAACATTGGTATAGCCCAATTTTATATGCTTTGTCTGCCTTACTTACTTTGCGGGCACAGAATGAAATTCTGCGCTAACGTTGAGTAGATATGCGCGATCGGGTAATTTTCGTTACTTTCTTATTAGATAGGTAATTCTGTAATTAAGTATTCCATTTCACTTTTTCTAACACCTAAGTATAAATAATTAAAGTTAATAATAGACAAATCTAAAGAGAAAACAAATTGATTATCTTGTAGCACTTTTCTATTCATAACATCTAATTTATCCCCATCTATATTAAACAAACAAAATAAATCTTCATTTAAAACAACACTTGTTTCCACAACTTTGGTTATATGTATTTCAATAATTGGATTTTTGTTGTTAAATTCAATTTCTAATCCAAGTACATTATGAACCTGACTTTTATTAAATTCAAACCAAAACAAATCAAATTGATTTAAATTAAGCAATTTAAATACCAACTTATCTGTATCTGTGTAAGGATTTTTATCATAAATTGGATTTATGTTTGCAATTGTTTTTCTTAATTGAATTGCATTCTGAATTGCATATTTAACATTGTGATGAAAACTTTTAAAACTAAAACTTTTTTTATCATTTTCATAGGCTAAATATCCCTGTGTAGCTATCCTACCACAAACACAAAGATCTCCTTTGCAGTTATCCTCATTATTTAAACTGGATCCACAATATAAAGGTTCCTTTCCCTTTCGACACATTGATTTTGAAAAATTTTTAGTGCTATTCTCAAAATGCAACAATATCCAATATTCAAAAGCAATACTATTAAAAGCTATATTTACCTTTTTTCCTCTTATAATTACTTTAGCTAATTCAAAAGCTTCTTCGTGATTTGGATGACCATCTTTATCAAAAACTGCCCACACTTCGTCATATTGATCTTCTTCTAGCCCAATTTGAGCTTCCCTTACATATCTAGTAGGCTGTGCTTTATAAATATCTTCAATTTCACTGATGGGTAATACTATTTCTGGTTTTTTTATTTTACGCTTTTTCCCTCCTATTCTGACTTTAAATTCTTCCTCTTTGGCTTCTGCTTTTGGGCGTGGTTTAATTTCTATAAAAACATCAACATTCTCACTTAATAAAATGTTTCTAATTTCATTAAAATAATCTGGTTCGGTCCCCTCTCCTTCGCAAATAATTAAAATGTTTTTACGATATGATTTGCTCATCTTCTTCGAATAAGGATTCAATTGATTTTATTTGTGGTAAACCGCCGAATTTTCCAGCCAAATACCATTTCTCAAAAGGTGTATCTTCACGTAATCCTTCAAAATCTTGTAAAGAAAATAATTCTGACATTCCCTGATCATTTTTTTCAGCAATCCATATCTGATCCCTACGAATTAGATCTCTATCAAGTAAAGTAACATCATGAGTAGTGAAAATTAATTGTGCATTTTTAGGATTTGTTTTTTCTGATTGAAATAGCATTACAAACATTTTTGTCAAGTAAGGATGAAGACTAGTGTCCAGTTCGTCAACCAACATTACTCCGCCTTTATCTAAAACTTTTAGAATTTCTGCTCCAAGAGTATATAATGACTGAGTTCCTACAGATTCTTCTTTTAAAGATAATTCATAAAAACCTTCAATTTTTGTATCATCATAAACATCATGTTTAGCAGTTATATTATAATTATTTCTCGAATTATCTTCTTTATTTTTTTTTATAATAATACCATTAATTTTAGTATCTGCGCCTTTTATTAATTTAGACAATCTTTCTTTTATATTATCATTATTATATAAATAATCCGTTATTTCTCTTTCTATTAATTGACGATGATTTCTATTAGTCGCATTTATTATATTATAATTTCTAAAATATAAAAAAACTTTTGTCAATGTTTCATGAGGTTCATCATCTCCAAATTTTGACAAAATTAACTGGTTCTCAAAAACATTAATTTCTTTTTTTCCATAAGAATCCCCTAAAACACCTTTTTGTATGGGAGAGTTGGGATCAAAATCTTTTCTTGAAAAAGCATTAGTAATTTTCCCTTTAGGATAAAAATTTAAATTTTCTTCTAAAACTATATTTCCGTGAATACAAACTTTATATTCATATTTAATATCATTAGGTCCAATAAAAATTAGCTCAAACTCAGTAGGCATGTTGCTTGACAGACTATTAAATAAAAAAGGTTCATGGATTCTAATTCGTTCGTCTATAATTGGTTTATTTATAATTAAATGAATTAATTCAAATAAAGCTCTGATAATATTCGATTTACCTGATGCATTCGCTCCATAAATTACTGCTAATTTCAATAACCGGAAATCTTGTTTTCCATTTGTTAATTCAAAAACATTATTTTGCTTATGAGATGAAGAATTTGCTTCTAATGAAAAAACCGTTTCTTCTCTGTAAGATCTAAAGTTTTTTATCTTAAGTCGAATAATCATTATCTTTTTATTTAGTTTTACGCGCAAATTTAACCAAAAATACCTTTTAAAAGTAAATTAACGGGATTAATTCACTTTTTTTGATGATTTTAAACAACATCTCTTCAAGCCATAATAAAAAAACTCCCATTTCTGAGAGGTTTTTCCATAAATATAAAATAGTAAAAATTACATATTCCTTCTATACTGCCCACCAACCTCAAACAAAGCCGAAGTAATCTGCCCCAGAGAACAAACCTTTGTAGCTTCCATCAAATGTTCGAATAAGTTTTCGTTTTTAATGGCAGCTTCTTGCAGTTTACTTAAATGCTCGTTTACTTTTTCTTCGTGGAATTGATGTAAATTATCGAGCATCGTAATCTGGTATTGCTTTTCTTCTTCGGTGGCACGAATAACTTCTGCCGGAATTACGGTTGGAGAACCTTTTGAACTTAGGAAAGTGTTGACACCCACAATTGGAAAATCTCCGTTATGTTTTAAAGTTTCATAATACAAACTTTCTTCCTGGATTTTAGAACGCTGGTACATCGTTTCCATCGCACCCAAAACTCCGCCACGTTCTGTGATTCGGTCAAATTCCTGTAAAACGGCAGCTTCTACCAAATCGGTTAATTCTTCGATGATAAATGATCCCTGAATTGGGTTTTCGTTTTTCGCCAAGCCTAATTCCTTATTAATAATCAACTGAATCGCCATGGCACGACGAACCGATTCTTCTGTTGGTGTTGTAATGGCTTCATCATACGCATTCGTGTGCAATGAATTACAGTTGTCATAAATCGCATACAAAGCCTGCAACGTTGTACGGATATCATTAAAATCAATTTCCTGTGCGTGTAAAGAACGCCCAGATGTCTGAATATGATATTTCAACATTTGCGCTCTTTCGTTGGCTCCGTATTTATTTTTCATGGCTTTCGCCCAGATTTTACGTGCCACACGGCCAATTACCGAATATTCAGGATCAACTCCGTTTGAGAAGAAGAAAGATAAATTAGGTCCAAAATCGTTGATGCTCATTCCACGGCTCAGGTAATATTCCACGTAAGTGAAACCATTAGAAAGCGTAAAGGCCAATTGTGTAATTGGGTTCGCCCCTGCCTCTGCAATATGATATCCCGAAATCGAAACCGAATAAAAATTACGAACGTTTTTAGTAATAAAATATTCCTGAACGTCGCCCATTAATCGCAACGCAAATTCGGTAGAGAAAATACAAGTGTTTTGCGCCTGATCTTCTTTTAAAATATCGGCCTGAACCGTTCCGCGAACCTGCGACAATGTTTTGGCTTTTATATCATTATAAACTTCTAAAGGTAAAACTTCATCACCGGTAACGCCCAAAAGCATTAACCCAAGACCGTTATTTCCTTCGGGTAAATCACCTTGGTATTTAGGATGTTCGGTTCCTTTTTCCTTATATATTTTATTGATTTTTGCTTCAACTTCTTTTTCTAAATCATTAGCTTTGATGTAATATTCGCATTGCTGATCGATTGCGGCATTCATGAAAAAGCCTAATAACATTGGCGCTGGCCCATTGATGGTCATACTTACCGAAGTCATGGCATGAACCAGATCAAAACCCGAATACAGCTTTTTAGCATCATCCAGACAACAAATCGAAACTCCGGCATTTCCAATTTTTCCGTAAATATCCGGACGCAAATCGGGATCATTTCCGTATAAAGTTACACTATCAAAAGCCGTCGAAAGTCGTTTTGCCGGCAATCCTGCGCTTACATAATGAAAACGTTTGTTCGTTCTTTCCGGTCCGCCCTCGCCCGCAAACATTCTCGACGGATCTTCGCCTTCACGTTTAAACGGATACAATCCGGAAGCAAACGGAAATTCCCCAGGAACATTTTCTTGTAAATTCCAACGTAAAATATCGCCCCACGCTTCATATTTAGGCAAAGCAATTTTCGGAATCTGAAGATGTGATAAACTTTCGGTATGTGTCGCAATTTTAATTTCCTTATCACGAACTTTAAACGTGTAAACCGGATTTTTGTATTTGTTTACTTTTTCGTCCCAATTCAGGATAATTTCCCAATTGTATGGATCTAAGTCCATTTTTACTTTATCAAACTGATTCAGTAAAAGGTTTAAGAAGATTCTGTTTTCGTCATGTTCGGCAATTCCGCCTGGCAAAAAAGTTGAATCATCAATTCCCGCTTTTGTAATTTGTGGAATTTTACCTGAAACCGATTCGATGGTTTTGAAAATTCCGTATAATTTCTGAGCTACTTTTTGTTGTGAAAGTGCGCTTTCATCATAACTTCTGTTATTTTCTGCAATTTCAGATAAATAACGTGTTCTGTGTGGCGGAATCACGAAGATTTTCTCGCTCATTTCACGCGTGATTTCAAAAGTCGAATGCAGATCTGAATCTGTTTTTTCGACAATTTTATCCATAATCGCTTTGTAAAGCGTGTTCATTCCCGGATCGTTAAACTGCGAAGCGATAGTGCCGAAAACAGGCATTTCGTCAGGATTTTTATCCCATAAATTATGATTTCTTTGATATTGTTTCTTAACGTCGCGAATTGCGTCTAAAGCACCTCTTTTATCAAACTTATTCAACGCTACCAAATCAGCGAAATCAAGCATGTCGATTTTCTCTAATTGCGTTGCAGCTCCAAATTCGGGTGTCATTACATATAAGGATACATCCGAATGATCCATAATCTCGGTATCTGATTGTCCGATTCCTGAAGTTTCCAAAATAATCAGATCGTATTTTGCGGCTTTTAAAACCTGAATAGCCTCTGCTACATATTTAGATAATGCCAAATTTGACTGACGTGTAGCCAGTGAACGCATATAAACACGAGGATTATTGATAGCATTCATTCGGATTCTGTCACCCAAAAGTGCTCCTCCGGTTTTTCTTTTCGAAGGATCGACAGAAATTAATCCTATAGTTTTTTCAGGAAAATCAATTAAAAAGCGACGAACCAATTCATCAACCAAAGATGATTTTCCGGCACCGCCCGTTCCTGTAATTCCTAAAACCGGAATTTTAGAATCAGCATTGTTTTTATGAATCTGATCGAAAACGGGTTTTGCAATTTCAGGAAAATTCTCAGCTGCCGAAATCAAACGTGCAATTGCCGTTGGAATTTTATTTTCAATATGGTCGATTTCTCCGTTAAGTTGATCTCCAATTGGGTAATCTGATTGTTCCACCAAATCATTTATCATTCCCTGCAAACCTAAAGAACGGCCATCATCCGGCGAATAAATACGGGTAATACCATATTCCTGCAATTCTGAAATTTCGCCTGGCAGAATTACGCCTCCACCTCCGCCAAAAATCTTGATATGCCCCGCTCCTTTTTCATGAAGCAAATCGTGCATATATTTAAAGTATTCATTGTGGCCACCCTGATAGGATGTCATCGCAATGGCATTTGCATCTTCCTGAATAGCAGTATTAACCACCTCTTCAACACTGCGGTCATGACCTAAGTGAATTACTTCGACTCCAGTTGACTGGATAATACGGCGCATAATATTAATAGCCGCATCATGCCCGTCAAAAAGAGATGCTGCTGTGACAATTCTTACTTTATTTTTAGGATTATATGGTTTTTGTTGCTCCATTTTATGAATATGATAATTTTATAGGCGCAATTTACAAAATATTTTAATATTTGTTTACTACAATAGCTTTATGTTAACAAAAAAGAATTTAGTATTATTTACACTTCTAATCGATTATTTTTTGAAATTTTGAAAAATTATTAATAATGACATTTACGAGAAAATAGTATCTTTCAGGAATTAAAAAAAAGAAAATTGTATGGAAGAAAATTACAATGAAGTTAAGAAGAATTGGTGGGACAGAAACTGGAAATGGTTGGTTCCAACCGGGTGCTTAAGTCTTTTGATCCTTTTTGGTTTGTTTATAGCAGGGATCTTTTTCGGGGTTACCTCGATGATAAAAGAATCTGATGCCTATAAAGGTGCCATGACTGAGGTACAGCATAATAAAGTAGTTATCGAAAAACTCGGAAGTCCGATTGAACCTGACGGAATTACTTCTGGCAGTATTAATGTCAGTGGCAGTAAAGGAAACTGTGATCTTCAAATTCCGATAAAAGGTTCAAAGGGAACCGGAGTTTTATTTGTTGTTGCAGAAAAGAGAGGCGATTGGAAATACAATGAAATGTCTGTCTATATTGATGCAACAAAAGAAGAAATCGATTTACTGAAGAAATAAACCACTCCTATGGACGGGAAAGTCCTTGGTTAACAAACTGAATGTCTGCAAGATTGTAGCACTATTTATTAGCCACAAATTACACATTTGGTGTCCAGTGAACCTCGTTTGAAACGGATAGCGGGACCAGTGTTAATTATGAAACAAATTGTTTCTTCTCCTGAAATAAAATTGTGGCTTTGTTTTTGAATAAATAGTATTTTTGAAACTTATAAAACCCAATATGAAAAAGATTTTATTATTAGTCGTTGCATTTTCACTTACATCTTGTGCCCAGGTACAACAAACACTAAATCAATTACCACAATTGTCTTCACAGATTCCCGGAACTGGCGGCGTTGATATCGCAGGAGGCCTAAAAGAAGCCCTGAATAAAGGAATTACACAACAAGTCAGCAAATTGACCGCCGTTGATGGCTTTTATAAAAATGAGGCCGTAAAAATTTTGATGCCTGCCGAATTACAAAAGGTAGATGCTACTCTAAGAAAAATAGGCCTTAGTTCTCTTGCTGATGAAGGAATAAAAGTGCTGAACCGTGCTGCTGAGGATGCAGTTAAGGAAGCCACTCCTATATTTGTTTCGGCTGTTAAAAATATGTCTTTTACCGATGCTAAAAATATTTTATTAGGCAATGACATAGCTGCAACCAGCTATCTGCAAAGCAGTACCACAACGGCTTTGTACGGAAAATTTAATCCGGTAATTAAAAGTTCGTTTGAAAAAGTAGGTGCAGATGTTGTCTGGACGCAAATCATTAATAAATACAATACGATTCCGTTAGTTAAAAAAGTAAATCCTGATCTGACTGATTATACAACAAATCAGGCTTTGGCAGGAGTTTTTAAAATGATTGCCGTAGAAGAAAAAGAGATTCGTAATAATATTAGTGCCAGAACCAGTCCGTTATTAAAAAGTGTTTTTGCTATGCAGGACGGAAAATAATTTCGTCGTTTAATTCTTTTCGTTTTGCTGTGTAATCGAAATTACCGGACAAAACGTATAAACGATTAAACAAACGATTAACCAATAAATTAAAATGCAAAAAATAACCATTCTTATTCACTGCAAAGACAAAAAAGGAATTATTGCCGCAGTGACCACTTTTATCGCTAAAGTTGAAGGAAATATTACATACATTGACCAGCATGTTGAAGTGGAACAAAATGTATTTTTTATGCGATTGGAATGTGAATTATCCAATCACCGCACTACCATTGAAGACCTGAAATCTGATTTTGACCAAACTATTGCCATTGATTTTAACATGTCATGGGATTTATATAATCAGGAACAAAAACCAAAAATGGCGTTATTTGTATCTAAATACGATCATTGCCTGTTTGATATTTTAGGACGTTACAGTGCTGGGGAATTAAATGTTGAGATTCCGGTGATTATCAGTAATCATAATGATTTAAGGTCGATTGCTGAACGTTTTGATATTCCGTTTCACTGTGTTCCTTTTACAAAAGACAATAAAGATGAAGGAGAAGCCAAACAAATTGAGCTGCTAAAAAGGTTTCAAATCAATTTTATAGTTTTGGCGCGTTATATGCAAATTATTACACCTGGTTTAATTTCACTGTATGAAAATAAAATCATCAATATCCACCACTCTTTTTTACCTGCTTTTCCCGGTGCAAAACCGTACCATTCAGCTTTTAAAAGAGGTGTAAAGATTATTGGCGCAACCAGTCATTATGTTACGGAAGGATTAGATGAAGGCCCAATTATTGAACAGGATATTGCACGTGTTTCCCATATTCACTCCGTTGATGATTTTATCATGAAAGGACGTGATCTGGAACGTATAGTGCTGGCAAGGGCAATAAAATTGCATGCAGAACGTAAGACGATGGTTTACAGTAATAAAACAGTAGTTTTCTCTTAAATACAAAAGGCAGTTCGTTTGAACTGCCTTTTGTATTTAAGAGAATTTATTTTCCTTTTCTTCTTTTACGTTCTGCTTTAATCATTGATAACTCCCGGCTGGTTTGTCCGGCAACCGAAGTATTTTCTTCGGCACGGCGAATCAGGTAGGGCATCACATCTTTTACAGGTCCAAATGGTAAATATTTGGCAACATTATATCCGTTTTCGGCTAAGTTATAACTGATATTATCACTCATTCCATATAATTGTCCGAACCAAATCTTGTTATCATTTTTTGCAATTCCTCTTTCCTGCATCAATTCCATCAGTTTATATGAACTCAATTCGTTGTGAGTTCCTGCAAAAATTGACATGGCGTCCAGATGCTCTAACATATAAAGTACAGCCGCATCGTAATTTTCATCTGTTGCTTCTTTAGAAACACAAATTGGTGAAACATAGTTTTTCTCTTCTGCCCTTTTATTCTCTTTTTCCATATAAGCACCACGAACCAATTTCATTCCGATGAAAAAGTTTTCTTTCTTAGCAATTTCGTGCAATTTTTTAAGATAATCCAAACGATCCCAACGGTACATTTGCAACGTATTGAAAACAATTGTTTTTTCTTTATTGTATTTGCGCATCATATCCGTTACTAAATCATCGGCAGCATCCTGCATCCAGCTTTCTTCACCATCAATTAACAGAGCAACATCTTTTTTATGGGCTTCATTACAAACATGATCAAAACGGGCAACTACTCTGTCCCACTCTTCTTGCTCTGCAGGAGATAATGTATGTTTCTCTCCTAATTTTTCATACAATTCAAAACGGCCAAAACCTGTTGGTTTAAAAACTGCAAACGGAATTGCCAGACGTTCTTTGGCAAACTCTATTGTCTTTAAAGTCATTTCCAGGGCAGCATCAAACTGCTCTTCTTCTTCTTTTCCTTCAACTGAATAGTCCAAAACAGATGAAACACCTTTAGTAAACATTTTGTCAACCACCGTAATACAGTCGTCTTCGTTTACACCACCGCAAAAATGATCAAAAACCGTTGCACGAATTAATCCTTCAACAGGAAGATTTGCTTTTAAGGCAAAATTGGTAACAGCTGTACCTATCCTCACTAAAGGTTGGCTGTCAATCATTTTAAAAAGAAAATAAGCTCTGTCAAGTTCTGTATCGCTTTTTAACGAAAATGCAACCTGAGTGTTATCGAATATTTTTTCCATTAAGTTTAGTTTTTAGGCAAAGATAAAGAGTGTTTTGAATATTATTCAACAAAAAGAGTCCAATTTTTAAATATCTTTAACAAAAGAGCTTTAATTAAAATTTAACAAAACAGTTTGAACCAATTACAAATCGATTTTAAATAAGAAAATTTATTTTTAAATAAACTTAATTACTATTCCGATAATCAATTGAGATTTATTTTGAAATTTTAAGCTAATTTTTAAACAAATTTGAATCAGGATTTGAATATTATTTAGTTAAAAATGCCTTATTTTGCGGATTCAATTAACTGAAGAATTATGCAATCTATTCAAGCCAATAATTATCTTGTACATTTTAACCAAAGTGCATACGAAGCCTTAAACAATCATTTAAAAGAAAACAAATACTCCAATTTATTTATTATAGTTGATGATAAAACAAATGAGCATTGTTTACCTAAGTTTTTGCCTTTACTTGAAACCGATTTAACGATCGAAATTATAGAGTTTGAATCAGGAGAAGTCAATAAAAATATAGAAACCTGCATTCAAATCTGGAACGTGCTTACTGAATTGGGTGCTGACAGAAAATCGCTGGTTATTAACCTTGGCGGTGGCGTTGTAACCGATTTAGGCGGATTTGTTGCCTCAACTTTTAAAAGAGGCGTAGATTTTATTCATATTCCAACTACCTTATTATCGATGGTGGATGCTTCCGTTGGAGGAAAAACAGGTGTGGATTTAGGAAATCTTAAAAACCAGATTGGTGTTATTAATGTGCCACAAATGGTTTTGATTGACACACAATATCTTGAAACTTTACCTCAAAGTGAAATGCGTTCCGGTCTTGCCGAAATGTTAAAACACGGCTTAATTTATGATGCACCTTATTGGAAGCAGTTTTTAAATTTACAATCCATTGATTATGCTGATTTTGATGAATTAATATATCGTTCGGTTGAAATCAAAAATGAAATTGTAATTCAGGATCCAACCGAAAAAAATATCCGTAAAGCATTAAACTTCGGACACACATTAGGGCACGCTATCGAAAGTTACTTTCTGGAAAGTGAAACCAAAAAAACATTGCTACATGGAGAAGCCATTGCAATAGGAATGATTTTGGAAAGTTATATTTCACTCCATAAAAATTTAATTACAAATGAAGAGTATGCTGAAATTAAAACGGCTATAAAAAGCATTTATGATGATGTCAGGGTTGATGAAAATGACATAGAACCTATCCTGGAATTACTGGTTCACGACAAGAAAAATGAATACGGTTTGATTCAATTTGCATTGATTGAAGGAATCGGAAAAATAAAAATCAACCAATTGGTTGAAAATAAATTAATTCTGGATGCGTTTCAGGATTATAAATCTTAAACTTTTTTAATAAAAAGCATTGCTTTTGGTATATATTATTTTTTACATTTGCCCAGATGAAAACAAACAACAAACAAAGACATTTTAGTTCTTATAAAAACCGTCTCAATAGTTCTTTATTAAGGATATTGAAACGTTTTTATTATAATAAAAGTCAATTTTGTTCTGATGTTTTTTTATGCTCAAAGGCAGAAAATGAAAAACTGGAAATTGTATTTGCCAATATTAGGGTTTGAATTGATGATTTAGCCACGTTTACTAAATTAAGCTCACAACCCTAAATATTGAAACTAAATGAATACAAAATATTCTGACCTGATTAATCAAACATACTATTTCCCACAAGAAGAATTTAAATTAAATAAAGACAATCTTTTATTTCACAATATCGATTTGATGAAATTGGTTGAACAATACGGTACACCATTAAAATTTACCTATTTACCACAGATCTCTGAAAACATCAACAAGGCAAAAGCCTGGTTCAGAAAATCGATGGAAAAAAACAAATACGAAGCAAAATATTACTATTGTTATTGTACAAAAAGCTCTCATTTTGAATACATTATGAATGAAGCTTTCAAGAATAACATTCATGTTGAAACATCATCTGCTTTTGACATTAATATTGTAGAAAATCTGCTTGAAAATGGCAAAATCAACAAAAGCACTTATGTTATCTGCAATGGATTCAAAAGAGATGAATACATTACCAATATTGCAAGATTAATCAATAACGGACATAAAAATACTATTCCGATTATTGACAATTATGAAGAGCTGGATTTACTTCAGGCAGAAATCAAAGGAAAATTCAAAATTGGAATCCGTATTGCTGCTGAGGAAGAACCTAAATTTGAGTTTTATACCTCAAGACTAGGTATAGGATACAAAAACATAGTCTCTTTTTACAAAAAACAAATTCAGGAAAATGATAAATTAGAATTGAAAATGCTTCACTTCTTTATCAATACCGGAATAAATGATACAGCTTACTATTGGAATGAGTTGGTAAAATGTATCAAAGTATATATTGCGCTTAAAAAAGAATGCCCTACCCTTGATGGCCTCAACATTGGAGGAGGTTTCCCGATAAAAAACTCATTAGCTTTTGAGTATGATTACCAATATATGATTGATGAAATTATCAATCAGATAAAAATTGCATGTGATGAAGCCGAAGTTGATGTTCCGAATATTTTTACTGAATTTGGATCCTTTACTGTAGGTGAAAGCGGTGGTGCCATTTACCAAATTTTGTATCAAAAGCAACAAAATGACAGGGAAAAATGGAATATGATAGACTCATCGTTCATTACCACTTTGCCGGATACCTGGGCGATAAACAAACGTTTTATCATGTTAGCAGTGAACCGCTGGAATGACACTTATGAACGGGTTTTATTAGGAGGATTGACTTGTGACAGTGATGATTATTACAATTCAGAGCAGAACATGAACGCCATTTATCTGCCTAAATATAATAAAGAAAAGCCTTTATATATTGGTTTCTTCAATACAGGAGCCTATCAGGAAACTATTGGAGGTTACGGAGGCTTGCACCACTGTTTGATTCCACAGCCAAAACACATTCTAATAGATCGCGATGAAAACGGAATTTTGGCAACTGGGGTTTTCTCAGAACAACAAACTTCTGATGATGTATTAAAGATTTTAGGTTACACAAAAAAAATATAAAAAAAATGCAAATTAAAAAAATTGATATTTATAAAATCATTAATTTGCAGTAACATCTAAAAGGTTAAACTTTTAATTCAAAAAAAAAACAAAAAACAAAAACAAAAAAATGAAAGGACCAATCAGTCAGTTTATTGAAAAACATTATTTACACTTTAATTCTGCCTCCCTTGTTGATGCAGCAAAAGCATACGAACAGCAATTGGCAAATGGTGCTAAAATGATGGTGAGTATGGCTGGCGCAATGAGTACAGCAGAAATTGGAAAAATTTTTGCTGAAATTATCAGACAGGATAAAGTGCAAATTATTTCATGTACCGGAGCTAATTTAGAAGAGGATATCATGAATTTAGTAGCACACTCTCATTACGAAAGAGTGCCAAACTATCGTGATTTAACCCCTGAAGATGAATGGGCTTTGCTTGAAAGAGGATTAAATCGTGTTACTGATACCTGTATTCCTGAACATGAAGCATTTCGTCGTTTACAAAAACACATTTATAAAATCTGGAAAGATGCAGATGACAAGGGAGAACGTTATTTTCCTCATGAATTCATGTATAAAATGTTACTATCAGGTGTTTTGGAAGAATATTATGAAATTGATTTAAAAGACAGTTGGATGTATGCAGCTGCTGAGAAAAATTTACCTATTATTGTACCGGGATGGGAAGACAGTACTATGGGGAATATTTTTGCTTCATACGTTATTAAAGGTGAATTAAAAGCATCTACCATGAAATCAGGAATTGAATACATGACATTTCTTGCAGACTGGTATCCTAAAAACAGTACTAAAGGAGTTGGATTTTTTCAAATTGGTGGTGGTATTGCAGGAGATTTTCCTATTTGTGTGGTACCAATGCTGTATCAGGATATGGAAATGCATGATATTCCGTTTTGGAGTTATTTCTGTCAGATTTCTGATTCAACAACCAGTTATGGTTCTTATTCAGGAGCAGTTCCTAACGAAAAAATTACATGGGGTAAATTAGATATAAAAACTCCAAAATTTATTATTGAGTCGGATGCAACAATTGTGGCTCCGTTAATTTTTGCCTATTTATTAGATTTATAGAATATTTATGAAAAGAGTTATAGTAGACTACGCTAAACTTACCCACGAAATTTTAAACCTTTTGGTGGAAAAATTTCCTGATGGATATGATGATTCGGATGTTATCCGTTTTAGAAATGCTAAAAACGAATTAATCGAAGCTGTTGAAGTTAAAACTGAAGACACTATTTATTTAGTTAAAATTAGTACCAAACTTGCTGACAGAATTGAAAATTACGATGAAGATGATGATATCGACGTTGATGTTGATACAATCGAACCAGTAAAAGGTCTTGATCTTGATGATGATATTGATGATGAAGATGAAGATGAAAATCTTGATAAACCGGATATTGACGGGGGGGATGATGACGACGATGAAGATAAAAATGATATTACTGACGAAGATGATGATGAAGACGATGAAGACTAATTCATATTTTTAAATATACAAAAGGAACTCTATTCGGGTTCCTTTTTTGTTGATAAAAACAAAATTAATTCTATTTATTTTTTTTTAAATATTATAAGAAAAATATTATATTTACAAATTCTTATTTATAAAAATAAACTTAATTATCTGCCAAATGACTTCAGAAATATTACACGCCAAACTAAAAGAAAATTTTGGGTTTGAAAAATTCAGACCAAATCAGGAAACTATAATAAACACTATCCTTTCCGGTCAGGATACTTTGGCAATTATGCCAACTGGCGGAGGAAAATCAATATGTTTTCAGCTGCCTGCATTAGTTTTACCCGGAATAACCATTGTTATTTCCCCTTTGATTGCCTTGATGAAAGACCAGGTAGACAGTTTGAAAACCAACGGAATTTCAGCTTGTTATATTAATAGCAGCCAGTCCAGTGAAGAACAACAATTTTATATCGAAAATTTAAAATCAAATACATTTAAACTCGTTTATATTGCGCCGGAAAGTTTATCTTATCTGGATGTCATTTTTAATGAGTTAACAATTAGCCTGATTGCAATTGATGAAGCACATTGCATTTCATCATGGGGACACGATTTTCGTCCGGCTTACACTAATTTAGGATATTTAAAAAACCGCTTCCCTTCTACTCCAATTCTGGCTTTGACTGCCACAGCAGATAAAGCAACGCGAACCGATATTACAAAACAACTAAATTTAAACAATTCAAAAACTTTTATTTCTTCATTTGACAGAAAAAATTTAAGCCTGGAAGTCCGTCCGGCGCTGGATCGTGTAAAACAAATTATAGATTTCATTGAAAACAAACCCAACGAGTCCGGCATTATTTATTGCTTAAGCAGAAAAACTACTGAAGAACTAGCTGAAAAACTACAGAAAAATGGTGTAACTGCAAAAGCATATCACGCTGGCTTAGACAATAAAATTCGTGCAAAAACACAGGATGAATTTATAAATGATGATTGTCAGGTAGTTTGTGCCACAATTGCTTTTGGAATGGGAATTGACAAGTCGAATGTACGTTGGGTAATTCATTATAATTTGCCCAAAAATATTGAAGGTTATTATCAGGAAATTGGTCGTGCTGGTCGTGACGGATTACCTGCAGAAACGGTTTTATTCGAAAGTTATGCAGATGTGATTCAGCTTCAGAAATTTGCTTCGGAAGGTTTGAACTCAGATGTTCAGCTTGCAAAATTAGACCGAATGAAACAATATGCCGATGCATTGAGTTGCAGACGAAAAATTCTGCTTTCTTATTTTGGAGAACTCGTTACCGAAAATTGTGGCAATTGTGACATCTGTAAAAAGCCACCAGTATTTTTTGACGGCACTATTTTAGCACAAAAAGCATTGTCAGCAATCACCCGTTTACAAGAATCGGAACCATTGGCTGTAATTGTTGATTTTTTAAGAGGCTCAAAAAACGCCTATATCTACGAAAAAAAATATCAGGATCTGAAAACTTACGGAATTGGGGCTGACATATCGTGGTACGATTGGAATCAATATCTTATTCAATTAATAAATTTGGGATATTGCGAAATTGCCTTTCATCAGCATAATAAAATTTTATTAACTCCTTTTGCAAAAAAAGTTTTGTTTGAAGGCGAAAAAGTAAAATTAACAACTGTCATTAAAAAAGTAATTGACAAAAACGAAATCAAAGAGGCAAAAGTGAAGCCAGTTGCAAACTCTCTTTTTGAAACCCTTCGAAAATTACGTTACGAAATTGCAAAGGAAGATGAAGTTCCTGCGTATGTCATTTTTAGTGATGCCGCTTTGAGGCAAATGGAAACATTACGACCAATGAGCGATGAAGAATTTCTGGCAATTGATGGTGTTGGAAAAACAAAACTAGAAAAGTATGGTTCTGAATTCATCAACGCTATTATCGAATTTCAGAAAAGTAAAATTTCAAATACTAAGGTAAAGAAGGAAAGTACTACCTATAAAACTACATTAGAAATGTTTGAAACCGGAATTTCTGTAGAACAAATAGCTAAAAAAAGAAAACTCGGACTTTCAACAGTCATTTCGCATTTGGCAAAATTATATTTGGACGGAGTTGATATTGATGTCAGCCAATTTGTTTCTGATGAAGAAATCAAACAATTACAAAAGGCCCAAATTAAACTTGAAAATCCAAGTGCTTTAAAACCATATTTTGACCATTTTGAAGAAAAAATGGGGTACGATAAAATTCGCTTCGGACTTGCTGTACTTGAGAAAAATAAGCAATAAAAAAAATCCAAATTCCAAAACTGAAGAATATCAGATTGGAATTTGGATTTTATATTTTTTAGAATGTAAACTTTAAAGCTTTATTTCAATTGCTTCGCATTCTTTACATTCTGATCAGTCAGGGCTAAAGTCAAAACTTCGCTCATTTCTTTCACATAATGAAAAGTCAGACCCTCTAAATATTCTGCTTTAATTTCATCAATATCACTTTTGTTTTCGTGACATAAAATAATTTCTTTGATATTGGCTCTTTTGGCTGCAAGGATTTTTTCTTTAATTCCGCCCACCGGTAATACTTTTCCACGAAGTGTAATTTCACCCGTCATAGCCAGGCTTTTCTTTACTTTCTTTTGTGTCAATAATGATACTAATGAGGTCAGCATCGCAATACCGGCACTTGGTCCGTCTTTTGGTGTTGCTCCTTCCGGAACGTGCAGATGAATGTTGTACTTTTGAAACAATCCTATATCAAGCCCAAGTTTTTTAGCATTTGCTTTTATGTATTCCAGAGCAATCGTAGCTGATTCTTTCATTACAGTTCCTAAATTTCCTGTAATAGTCATTGTTCCTTTTCCTTCAGAAATCAAAGATTCAATAAATAAGATATCTCCGCCAACACTCGTCCAGGCTAAACCTGTAACCACTCCGGCAACATCATTGTTTTCGTATTTATCACGCTCTAATCTTGGAACACCTAAAACGGTTACGATATCTTCGTCTGTCACTTTTTTATTGTACTCCTCCTCCATTGCAACTGCTTTGGCGGCATTACGAATTACCTGAGCTATTTTAGTTTCCAGATTACGAACTCCGGATTCACGTGTATATCCTTCAACAATTTTCTCCAGTTGTTTTTTTCCAATTGTTAAATCTTTAGAGGTTAATCCGTGGGCTTCTAATTGTTTTGGAAAAAGGTGGCGTTTTGCAATTTCAACTTTTTCTTCAATTGTATAACCTGACATTTTAATTACTTCCATTCTGTCACGTAATGCTGGCTGAATTGCTGACATATTATTCGAAGTTGCAATAAACATCACTTTAGATAAATCATAACCCATTTCAAGGAAATTATCATAAAAAGAATTGTTTTGTTCCGGATCTAAGACTTCTAACAAAGCTGAAGACGGATCACCACTATTACCACTTGATAATTTATCAATTTCATCTAAAATAAAAACAGGGTTCGAAGTTCCGGCTTTTTTCAAACTCTGAATAATTCGGCCCGGCATTGCTCCAATATAGGTTTTTCTGTGACCACGGATTTCTGCTTCGTCACGCAAACCACCTAACGAAATACGTACATACTCACGTCCCAAAGCTTCAGCAACTGAACGCCCGATAGATGTTTTACCAACTCCGGGAGGCCCTGTTAAACAGATAATTGGAGACTTCATATCGTTACGAAGTTTTAGTACAGCCAAATGTTCTATCATTCTTTTCTTCACTTCTTCAAGTCCAAAATGATCTTTATCTAATATCTTTTGAGCAAATTTCAGGTCAAATTTATCTTTAGAAAATTCACCCCAGGGCAATTCTAAAAACAACTCTAAATAATTACGCTGAATTCCAAAATCTGGGGATTGCGGATTCATTCTTCGCATTTTAGACAATTCTTTTTCGAAATGTTTCTGTGTTTTCTCGTCCCATTTTTTGGTCTTTGCCTTCTGCCCTATTTCGTCGATTTCTTCCTCTTGCGAAACACCACCCAATTCTTCCTGGATGGTTTTCATTTGTTGATGAAGGAAATACTCACGCTGCTGCTGGTCTAAATCAAAACGAACTTTTGACTGAATGTCATTTTTCAATTCTAATTTTTGCAACTCTACATTCATGTAACGTAAAGTTTCCAGCGCACGGTCTTTTAATCCGTTTATCGATAATAAACCTTGTTTTTCTTTTACCGATAAATTCATATTAGAAGAAACAAAATTGATCAAAAACGACTGACTTTCAATGTTTTTTATCGCAAAAGTTGCTTCTGATGGGATGTTTGGACTTTCTTTTATAATTTGAATAGCCAATTCCTTTACAGAATCTAAAATAGCTGTAAACTCACTGTCATTCTCGTCAGGACGTGTTTCCGACACTTCTTTGATATGAGCTGTCATATAAGGATCTTCCGAAACGACTTCATCAATTTCAAAACGTTTTTTTCCTTGCAAAATAACCGTAACATTTCCGTCAGGCATTTTTAAAACACGAAGAATTCTGGCAACAGTCCCTATTTTATGAATGTCATCTTTAGACGGATCTTCATCTTCTTCATTAATTTGAGAAACTACACCAATAATTTTTCCACCGGCATTAGCATCATTAATTAATTTTATCGATTTATCTCTTCCTGCTGAAATCGGAATAACAACACCCGGAAATAAAACAGTATTACGTAAAGGTAAAATTGGCAACGAAAGCGGAAGCTCTTCATTGTTCATTTCCTCTTCGTCTTCAGGAGTTAATAATGGAATTAATTCTGCTTCGGAATCAAATTCCTGAAGTGACAGATTGTCAATAGTAAGTATTTTATGGTTTGACATAATAATATATAAGTCGTTTTGTCATTAAAAGATTTATTCTAATCTCAAATACAAACAAAAAAAGCGGTATTTTAAATAAAATGCGGCTAATAATTGTCTTTGAAAGTCAGGCCATAAAAATAGACAATCATTATGCCAAAAACAAAGACATTTCTTTTGAAATTTGATTTCAAAAACTACTTCATAAAAGAATGACGGGCATTTATTAAAATTTACAATTAATTTTATCAAAACTGTAACAAACCAAAAAAATCCAAGTCATTATAATAAACCAGCAATTATTAGTTGAATACAACCAATCAAAATATCGAAGAGTTAATCAAACTTTGTAAAGAAAACAATCAAAAAGCACAATTTGAAGTTTACAATCGTTATTGTAAAGCCATGTATAATGTGGCGTACCGAATTGTAAAAGACGAACATTTTGCACAAGACGTCATGCAGGAAGGATTTTTGAAAGCTTTTACAAAAATTAACGATTACAGACAGGAAGTAGCATTTGGAGCCTGGCTTAAAAAAATCATTATTAATTACAGTATTGATTTTTATAAAAAGAATAATGCTTTTCAGATGGAAGACCTGAACAAAACGCTTTATAAAATTGAGGAGAACGATGCCGTTTTACCTGAAAGTATCGATTTGAACTCACTTAAAGTGAAGCAGGTTTTAGATACAATTTCAGGTTTAAAAGATAACTACCGAATGGTTTTGACTCTTTTTTATATTGAAGGCTATGACCAGGAAGAAATTAGTGAAATCTTAAATATCAGTTATGCCAATTGCAGAACAACATTAAGCAGAGCTAAAGAAAGTTTACGAAAAAAATTAGAGGAAATATGAAATCACCACCAGAAAAAGTTTGTGCCAACAAACAATGGGTAAAAAGGTGAGGCCATATATTACCACTAAAAATAAAATTCAGATATATGAAAAAGGAAAATGACGATTTAGACCAATTATTTAAAAAATTTAAGAATCAATGGGATTTTCAGGAAATGAATACTGATCATCAGGTTGATTTCTTAAATAAATTAAACAGAAAGCAGCCAAAGAAAAATTATTGGTTTGTAACTGCAATTGCAGCTTCAATTATAGTAATGTTAGGAATATCTTTTTTTTACCATAATGAGAAACCAAAAGAATTCAAGTTTGCATCAAAAGAAACCAAAAGAACCGATTCCATTTTTAGCATTTTAATTGATAATGAATTAGTTAAATTAAAAGAAAAAAGCTCTCCTGAAAACGAACAAATAATAAATGATGCACTCAAACAAATGAAAGTTTTTGATGCCGATTATGAAAAAATTATAAAAGAGGTTCAAAAAAATGGAGAAAATAAGCAAATTATTTATGCCATGATAAGCAATTTACAAACCCGGATTTCTTTTTTACAAACAGTTTTACAACGCATAGAAGAAAATGAAAAATTTAAAAACACCACTGATGAAAAAACATTATAACATACTCCTTTTATTTATTTTAATTCCTTTTTTAGGATTTTCAAATGATGATAATTTTGTATCAAAACAAAAAAACATCAAAAAAACTTACATCGTAAACTCTAACGCCGGGATTAATATCAACAACAAATACGGAAATATTACAGTATCAACCTGGGATGAAGATAAAATTGATCTTGATATTACAATAAAAGTAACTGGTGGAAATGAAAATTGGGTAAACGAAAAATTAAACAGCATTGATGTTGATATTACGGCATTAAAATCAATGGTTACAGCAATAACCAACATTGCAAATTCTCCAT
Source organism: Flavobacterium piscis (assembly GCF_031457575.1). Taxonomy (GTDB): domain Bacteria; phylum Bacteroidota; class Bacteroidia; order Flavobacteriales; family Flavobacteriaceae; genus Flavobacterium; species Flavobacterium piscis_A. Next base: position 110,204 of record NZ_JAVDWQ010000018.1, read on the forward strand.
TAAAAAGCAAGGGCAGCAGCAATAGTTTTGAGATAAATTATGTTATTAAAATTCCTAAAAACGGAACCGTAAAAATCATTAATAAATACGGAAATATCAACGCAGTAAGTTTAGAATCTACAACAGATATTTCCTGTAAATATGGAAAAGTAATATTGGGCAAACTCAATGGTCCTAATAACAGAATTGAAATTGGATACTGCCAGAACTCCAGTATTGATTACATTAAAAATGGAAAAATTGAAGCACGTTATTCTGGCTTAAAAATAAATGACTGCGGAAATCTGCATCTGGATGCCAATTATACTGATGTGACTATTGAAGAAGGACAAAATATAAAATATGATGGTAATTACGGGACTTTTAAATTTCAAAAAATAAACTCCCTAACCGGCTCGGGAAATTACTTAACAATTTCTATTAATGAAATCTCAAATAATCTGAATATTGATGGTAATTATTCTAAAATAAATGTTGCTGTTTTGAATGATAAATCTAAAGATGTCAACATAAATACCGGATACACTAATATTTCACTAGGATATAATATCAATTATGCTTTTGACTTTGATATTAATACTAAATACGGAAACATTAAAAGCGATGGCAATTTAGAAATTTCGTTAAGCGAAAATAAAAGCAACTCCAAAAGAATAAGCGGCTATTATAAGAAAAAAGGCCAGAATAAAGTTGCTGTCAGCTCTAATTATGGGAATGTTATATTAGTGAGAAAACAATAAATATCAATTTACTGCTTTTTAATAGTTAAACACCAGTTTTGTAGATCTGGTGTTTTTTTTGTTCTTTCATCAAATGTTATACTTCTACTTACCAGTCCTTTACCATTTTCAAAAAACATTTAACATTTTAACAAAGCAACTATAACGATATAACTCCATCTTCATAATAATTAACAATAAATATTTTTTTATGAAAACATTAAAATTAAAATCGGTTTTAGTTGTATTATTTTTAGCAACAGCATTTATTTCATGTGATAATGATGATGACAAGGCAACAACGAAACCTGTTATAAAAGTTGCTTTTGCGACAGAGGTCAAAGGTCCGGAAAAAGGCAAAGTAAATGAGGATGTAAACATTGAGGTTTCCTATAATTTAGAAAATCCTTGTGGAAAGTTTGACAAATTTACGGAAACTACTATCGGTACAGAAAAAGGATTTCAAATTCTAACCAAATATGAATCTGAAGTTTGTATTTTAATGGTTCCTGAATTACAAACGGCTATTTACAAATTTAAATCGGCAGAAAAAGGAACTTTTAATATAAAGTTTAAAAAATCAGAAACGGAGTTTATTACTAAAACAGTTATAATAGAATAACATATTTATTTTTTTAAGAGTCTGTTTAAAATTTAAATATTTTAGATTTTAAACAGGCTCTAGTAGATTAAGTTCAGGGCTTATATATTTTAAACCGTTTTATAAATATTTCTTTCAGCTGGAAAATTAGTTAAGAAATATTTATAAAACGGTTTTCTGCTTCTAAGTGGAAAATCACTATTTTTGCACACTAAATTTTATGTCATGCCGAAAAGAAAATATAAAATAGCCGTTGTTCAGTTAAACCTTAACGATGTTGCAGAAAATAATCTTAAAAAATGTATCAGTTGGGTAAAAGATGCTGCCAACAAAGGCGCTGAAGTTATCTTATTGCCTGAATTATACAGTAGTCATTATTTTTGCCAAAGTGAAGATGTAGACAATTTTGCATTAGCAGAACCTCTTTATAGTACTTCATTTATTGCTTTCAGCGAATTGGCAAAAGAATTAGGGGTTGTAATTATTGTACCTTTCTTCGAAAAAAGAATGGCTGGAATTTACCATAACAGCGCTTATATTATCGATACTGATGGAACAGAAGCAGGTTTATATCGTAAAATGCATATTCCGGACGATCCTCATTTCTATGAAAAATTTTATTTCACTCCGGGTGATTTAGGTTTTCAGGCAATTGAAACTAAAAAAGGAAAAATAGGAACGCTTATTTGCTGGGACCAATGGTATCCTGAAGCTGCCCGTATTACTGCTTTAAAAGGTGCAGAAGTATTGTTTTATCCAACAGCAATTGGTTGGCATCCAAAAGAAAAAGAACAATATGGGGAAAATCAATATGGCGCCTGGATGAATGTAATGAAAGGTCATGCCGTTGCCAATGGTGTTTTTGTTGCCGCTGCCAACCGAATTGGTTTAGAACAATATATTGATGGAACAGACGGTATCCAGTTTTGGGGAGCTTCTTTCATTGCAGGCCCGCAGGGTGAAATTCTGGCACAGGCTTCTCACGATCAGGAAGAAATTTTGATTGCCGAAGTAGATTTAGATTTACAGGAAAATGTTCGTCAGAACTGGCCATTTTTCAGGGACAGGAGAATTGATGCATTTGGTGATATTACAAAAAGAGCAATTGAATGAATTACCCCGAGGCAGAGCCTCGAGGTATCGCGTTACTCGAAAGATAACCGCAATTGATTTTTGTTAAACGATTTATAAACTATTTTTTCT
>NZ_JAVDWQ010000019.1:0-112510 GCF_031457575.1 Flavobacterium piscis
AACAACTATTTTTCATAAATCCATAGAAAGAATGGTAAATGCCAAACCGATATATCAAAAAGACATAAAACAGATATTAAGTGTGTAACTCAAAATATTTTTTTTAAAAATACTCCTGTTTTTGTGAGCCGCGTTGCAAACGCTACGATTTGCTTTTTTAACTTTAGGTAGGTACTCGTTGCAAACGAGCACCAGATATGATGACACACGAGGACGAGTGGGGTTAATATTGATTATATCTTGTAAATGATTTTGAATTCAAAACATCAACAATTGGATTATCGGCTTTTTGAATAATTAGCTATTTTTCTTTCATCTCAACTTTTTATAAAAATAACTAATTTATTCTAACGACTATTATTTAAGAATACTTCGTAAAAAGTCAGGAGACTTTTAAGAGATTTACCATTCACAAGAGCATTAAAAATTGCGCAAAGTCAGAGACATTTGCGCAGCTTTTCATGAGGAACACTTCGGGGAACGGGAGTAAATATCTTTCGATAAACCGTTTCTACATTTTTATTTAGATACTTGACCTTCTTCGTGTTCACGAGTAAGATGCTTGCGCCAGCTGGGGGTTTCAGATTTCAGGGCAAGCCATCAAATTACATTTCACTTTCTATGAATTTTTTATAATTGATATCATCAATTTTTACTACTATCTCTTCAAATTTTTTATATTTATAAGGGTCTGGTAATGATTTATAAATATCCTCATAATAAATAATTTGTTCATCGAGCAAAATTCCATTGTCATTAACATTTTCGTCAGAGCCTTCAAATTTCAATTTTCTTCCACAGAATTTATTTAATTTTTTAATGTCTCTCAAAAAACTGTTAAATCTTGGCGTGTTTAGATAAGCTAACTCGCTATTATCTATGCCATTAGCACATGCATCTTTAAATTTTATCAAATCTTCTTGTGCATATAAATCCTCATTCTCAATAGTATTACTATTCAACAACTCAAAAAAAGCATCTGTTCTTAATGCTATATGAGTATCTGGCAAATTAGCTTTTGAACGTTGACCAGTTCCTAGTAGTTTAACAACAGGATTTCCTTCACATTCCATATTTTCGATAGCATTAATATTACCCAAACTTGTAATAGTTTTTAGTATGATACTATTATTCTCAAACACATACAAATTTGATGGAAATAAAACTAAAGTAGAGTCTATTGTATCATTATAAGAGGCAGCATATAAATAAATTAAACCAAATTGACCTTTTTGTTCTTTCTCTTTTACATATTCTTTAATACTTTGCACACTAAATTCCTTAATTTTAAAAGTTATAAATGGTATCAGGATACCATACTTTTGTGATAGTTTAATGAAACAATCTATATAGTAATCATAATAGTCGCTATAATCTATAGCTCTATCATATTCAAAATACCAATTACCGTACTCTCCATCTTCATAATAATACCAGAAATCATTTGATCTTTTAATTTTTGTACCTTTTTTCATAACTACCACATTTCTTTTGTTATTATAAATTCACCTTTACCATTTTTTACAGTTAATGTATGAATCTTTTTAATATTTTCAATTGGAATTTGACCTGGATCGTTTCCAATTTTTGGAAATGTTCCACTTGGTAATCCATCAGCATTTTTTAAAGCATTAATAAACTCATCTTTATTCATATTATAATAAGGATTAGATACATTATCTATGAATAATTGTCCTTCATGATTTTTATATAAACCTTTATTAGTGTTATTTAGTTTACTTTCCATAGTAAATTTTTTAACTATGTCATTCAATCGATCTTCAACATTTTTATAATTTTCAGTACGTACTCTTTTACACTCAATTATCTTCTTCTGAGTTATATTTAATACATCTATTTCATCTCCATTTACTATTTTAGATATTGTAACTTCAGACCCTCCTTGTGCCTCTCTCAACCCCGTTTCCAATTCATTTAATAAATCTTTTGCAGGTTCTCCTTTTGAAACAACAGTTCCATCAGATTGAATAATTCCCTTGTTGAACCAATTTATCATATCTTTTGGATTTTCGAAATTAGTTTTTTTAGCTAAATTATTTATTACATTAGTCATTTGATTGTTTCCGATAACATCATCTATTTCTTTAGCTCGCTTCATTATATTTTCAGCATCTACCGTAGATATTCCTCTAGATTTTAAATTGTTTAAAATTTCCAGAACAAGATTTTCTGTTTCAGAAACAACTACTTTCTCTTTACTCAATATTTCAATAGCTTCATCAACATTCTTTCCGCTTAGCTCTTTTGACATTCTTACGAAATCATCATAATAAGGTTCTGTTTTACTTATTTTTGAAAGAATTGATTCTGTTTTAAGAATTTTTGCTTCTCCAATTATTGGAATAACAATACTAGCTATGAAAAATGTAGCTTTACCATGTACATATGGATTTGTATAATTTGCTTTAGCCCATTTCCAAGCGGCATCAATCATTTTATTATATTTTTCAATATCTTCTGGAGCCATTGATATCGGACCAGCACATTTCAGATTATAATTTAATTGATCTTCTGTTGGGCCAATGATCATTAATGTAGATGCTCTTTTATCAATAAGACAATTAAAATTTTTAATTAAAAGATCAACTGTAACTTTACTAATAGTTTCACCCATAGCGTGAAGATCTATAGTATGGAAAAACTCATTTACAAATCCATATGAGAATTTGGTAAGATAAGTATCTGTAGAAATTAGTTTGTCCTCTTCTGTCATACATATCCCATATTCTACAGCTCCAGTATATAATCCAATAGCAATACTATTAATGTCTGTAACTGAGATAATTTTTTGTGCACGAGCAACTGATCTGGCTAAACAATTTGCAGAATTAGCGTTTAGATTTTCTTTGTAATATTTTTCAAGGCAATTTGAATTATACAATTCTTGATATTTCCAGTTTGATCCATTAATTTTTTTAGAAATTTTTTCAGAAATTTCTGAAGTGTTTGATGTAGCTGGTTTTTCCCAAGTAATTTCTTGTGATTTAAATACACAAGTATTATTGTCATCTAAAGTTTTTACTGTAGCTATACCATTGGTAGCAGTTTCAATTTCAAATGGGAAAAGTTTACCTTGTTTTGTCTTATATAAAACTTTATTTTTTTCTATTAATGCAATATAAGAAGTTGACGTATTAGATACAACTCCGTCGTTTATTTCATAAACATCATAACCAGCTCTTAGATATGGTAGATCCTTTGATAAAGTTCCTGTAATAAAGTATTTTTTCTGCTCTTCACTACTTTGCTTTAAATTAACAATTATATTACCAAGTAAATCAATACCATCACCTTTTCTATCCTCCCCATCACTATCCCCTTGAATAAAAGGATACAACTGCAATCCAGGCGCATGAAGAACCTGCCAATCATTATGACTTAAAAGAACACCAGTTCCATAATCCATTAATAGATCAGTTGTTGTAGAAGTGTTATATTCTGTAAAAGGATGCTCTATACCAAAAACACCATGTCCTAATTCATGCGCTAATGTGCGAACAATATTAATTTTATTAAAAATAAACCCATATTGACGCTTCAATGGCATAAAACCTAATATATTAGATTTACTGGATGGAGCATCAGTATAAATTATGTAGTAAGTATCTTTTTTATAATCTGAGCCTAATTTTTGCTTTAAGTTGGTAGTAATTAGTTGTTGTTCACTTGTATAAGTAGCTAGTAAACCACTTTCACTGGTTTCAATACTTTCGCCCCAAGTGTTGTCTAAAGTTACATCTACGGTACTAACATTAAATGTTACTCCAGCAGGCTCATATATAGCATTTAACTGAGATTGAGCATCGCTTGGTATTTTTGCGTTATTAACACTTACCAAGGTAACATTCACTTTTTTATTCGTCAAATGCCACAAATCAATTGTTCCCGCGATGTCATATTTACCAGTTGCTTCTTTCGGATCTTTTGGAGTTGCCGGTTTTACCGTTGCGATGATTGTTTCTTTCGCAAAGTCTAACGTCTTTTTTAGGGTTAGTGTTACAACATTATCTTTCCATGCAATTTGAGTACTGTCTATTGCTGTACCATTTTGAGTTTTAAAGATAAGATCTTTCTTCGTTTTTCCGTTTTTGAAATCAACTGTTGCCACTACAACATCAGTGTTAGGATTGTCTGATATTGCTTTATAATTTACTTTATAAGTACCACCGCCTTTTTTCGGTATTGTTTGGTAGGTTTTGGCCAAACTTCCATTTTCGGCTGTTGGAGCTGTATCAAAAGCATATTTTCCATCTCCTTTAGAAAAAATAACATTAACATCCGGTGAAGAAATCTCAGTAACATTACCACCAGATCCCATTCCGTTTGTATTTTTAGGGGTTGGGATTCCACCTGGGGCCAGTTGTCCTGTTTGTTTGATATCTCCAGAGGGAGCATTGGCAGGAACAGCAAATTGTTTACCGTCTTTATCTGTAATGACAATATCATTTACAGTTTTCTCTAATACAGAGGTTACTCCTGTAGTACTCGTCACCGTTATGCTGCCGTCAGAGTTTTTTACAACCGATTTTATAGATAAGTCATATTGATGATTGACAACATTACCCGCATCACCGAATGCATCGTTTACCACGCCATCTAAATCAGCAATGTTTTTCCAATCAGGATCATAGCTGGCAATAATCTCACCCGAAATCAATTTGAAATCAGTATTGACACCAATATTGTTGAAAGTGATTCTGATACGGGAGAATTGACCAATATTAATCTTTTCACCTCCTAAAGCATCGGCTGCATCAATCAGCTTCCTGAATTTTTCCAGGAAAGGCAGTGTTACATAACCATCTCCTGAAAATTTGCCATTGCTTCCTGTACTATGCAATACTACAATAGGAAAATCGCCCGCAGTAACCACATCGTTCGGGAAAAGTTCCGGAAGCGGAGTCTTATTTGCTAAATCCTTCGGATCCGGTTGAATTCCACAACCCGCAAAAGCAATTTCGTCCCTGGCAATTGTGTTGAATTCCTTAATTGTACTATGGATATATTTACCAACATCGCAGGAAGCACCTACTGTATATTCGTAAGTGGTATTTGGTTTTAGATTACTGAGCGTTATGTTTTCCCTTGGTGTAACGAGTTTATACCATTCTGAATTGGCGTTTTTTTCGCGGTAATTTACCTGATAATCATAATTATCGATGTTACCGCTCCAGTTTATTTTTGCCTGATTTTCACTAACGCCTGAAGTTTTTATGGCAATTGGTGCAGTACAGAAAATTTCGTAATCAAAGGAAAAAATTTCACTGTAACCGTTATTTTTAAAAACTCCTATTTCTTCGGCTCCTAAAATTGCTTTTGCCTTGATGCGCCAGACATATTTTTTACCGGGGATCAGCTGAGGTTCGCTGATGCCATATTGCAAGGTAGTTGCTCTTGTTGTCGTTGTATATAAGGGCGGAGAATAAGCAAATGCATTTTGAACAGGAGTGTATTTATCCCAGATTTCTACCAATGAAAATTCATATTCTACATTGCTGACATTAATGCTTCGTGGTGTCCAGCTAAAAATGATATTTTGAATATTCTGCTGCATGATGGATGCATTATGCAGAGGAAGATTTAAAAAGGGTGGTTCATTTTGAAAAATAATAGTAGTTGTACCTGTTTTATTAGACAGTTTTTTTCCTGTAGCAAAATCGTACACTTCTACGTAAATATTATAGATTCCTTCCGGTAAAGGCTGTGCATATTGATTTGGATTAAGACCCAACAGATTCTGATATTCAAAATAAGGAGCCAGATCAACGTTGGTTAACTGAAGCGGAAAACCTCCTTCAAGATACAACGGACGTGCACCTGCAACAAAGTCGTTTGTACTGAAAGAAATACTATTTCCCTGAAAATAAATTTTCAGTTTTACCTGTCGATTCGAGATGGTCAAATCGTTTAGTACCAATTGTATTTTTATCGGACTGTTGACAGTAGTGGCATCCGCATAATTCCTAAGGTAAATAGGCGAGGGCTGTGTGATTTGAGTCGTTATCGAAATAGGATAGGTTTGTGCATAGCCTCCAAGTCCAATCAGAGAACATAACAGCAATAGGTAAATGTGTAGTTTTTTTAGCATTTCGGGTAATTGAAATTTATCCATTATTTTGTTGGTTTAGTACCTTTCGGCCTATTTTTATTTTTGAATATGTTTTAAATCGATTTCATCATCAGCTGTGTTTTTAACAGCTAAATCATGATAAAACGGAATTATTTTTATTTCGATGGTATCCACTATTTCGGCTGCACTTTTTTTGTCTTTGATCAATTTAAAAACTTCGTCAATATTTTGTTTGCTGAATTCGGCTGCGTTTTCGTTTTGCTGAATTTCTTTTGAAGGTGTTTTAGCTACTGCAGCCATTTCACGCAGCATCCATCTGTGATTTCTTAACTGATTGCGGCTGCTGTTGCTTCTTTCAGCCAATTTCAGATACGAATTATAACTTGTCTTATTGGTAATATCTGTTTCACTTACGCCGTGTAAATTATGGTTGTTTACCCTTCCAATAGCAATTACATAGGCATTTTCCAAGCCTTCATCTTTTTGATTCATTTCTTTTTCCAGCTTTTGAGAAGCTTCGATGAAATAGCCGTTGTATTTTTCTAACGTTTTCGCCGCTGCAGAATAAGCGTCCAGATAATCCAGAGCTTTTTCTTTTAACTCTTTTTCATCCGGTGTTAATGTCGCCAATGTAAGCAGATGCTCTAAATTGGCATTTGTTTCAGCTGGTAAAGGATGTATAGAAAGTTGTAAATCTTTTAGTTGTGCTATGATTTCATCTCTTGTCCCTTCAAAAATCTTATCGTTGAAATTTATTTTTAAAATAGGATCAGAGGTTACTTTTTCTTCTTCTGTTACAGGCTCTCTTTTCGGACGCATTTTAATCTTATCAAATGAATAAGAATAGGTGAGGGTAGCGGTCAGATCATTATTTTTCCGGTCTGATGAATTGCTAAATAGCGAAATTACACCCATATTAAAATTATGCTTTTGAAGATAAATGTAGGATCCGTTAAGCCTTATATTAAAAATATCATTCTGTTTCTCGCCATCATTGTAACTCGTATTATAGCTTGTGGAGGCATTGGCGGTGAATTTTTTATCAAAAAAGAGTTTGGAAGCCCCAATTGTTGGTCCGAAGATCATATTTTTTCCGGAATCAGTTTTTCCATAGGTATTATTTAAGGAACCATTAAAACTCAAATCTTTTTCCGGATAGCCAATACTGTAGGAAACCGCAGAATTATAATAAGTAGAAGCTCCTCCAGCTATGGTTTGGCCCTGTTGTTGGTTAACGGCGTCCTGCATAGAAAAGTTGGCACTTATAGCTTTCTTTAAGCGCTTGTCATTCCTTAATAAATAATTTATGTTTAAAGCCGCATTCTGGTTTACCTGTCTGAAATTTAACGTATCCAAATAATCATAATTAGAGACCTGATTGATGTAGTCAAACTGGTTTCGGCTATTGGTGTAAGATTGAAAATTAGAATAGTTTACACTCAGGTTTAATTTATCATTAGGCCTGAAATCAGCATTTAGTGATGTTACCAGTCGTTTCATCTGGCTTTGTTTCTGTTTTTCCAGGTTATCTTTTTGGAGTCCCAGATTTAAAGCTAATGAAACTTTATCCTTTAATATATTTTGTGTTGCATTAACGGTGATATTTTCTAAATCATTATTGAAATAATAGCCTCCTAATGTCCTGTAATTAGGATCGATTCTTTCGTAACCAAGACCCAGGGTTCCTTTTCCGGCAGGGTAAGCAAGCTGGCCTTTAAAAGCATCATAACTTGTTGAGGTACTATTTTGATTCAAAAGAAATGATGCAACTCCTTTTGCCTTTCCGTTATTTGTAGTTCGGGTATCTTCTGTAATACTACTATTCGCATATTCCGTAAAAAACTGTAATTTTCCCAGCAGGGCAAAACTCGTTTCAAAACTTACAGCCACATTTTCTTTAGGCGATATACCCAACTCAAAAGGAATCGGATTTGATAATGAGCCTGCTTCGTCTTTTGCTTTGAATAATGTAACCCCTAAGTTTACTTTCTCAAAAGCGTATGATGTTTTAAAACCGTATCCATATCTTTTATAGGTAGGTACCATATCCGGGTATGCAGAATCAAATTCACTGCTTTTTAATAATCGGCCAAACATCGCACTGATTTTAAAATTTCCCTGAGGGGTCAAATCAACCCCAACCCCGGAAAATTGATGACCACTAAGAGTGTAAGGAGAAAAAGTCATGCTTACATCTCCAATATGGGCTGTAATCCATTTATAGGATGGATGTATGCTCAGACGATTCATCAATACCGGCTTGCCATATCCAAATTTTTGATTGGTGTATGAAAACGAAAAGGGCAAATTGTATAGTCCTGCTATATTGATGTTGATGTTTCCGTTTAGAAAATAACTAAACGGATCTCTTTCAGCATTGCCGGAATAGAAAATAGTATTGGCCGATGCACCACCACTGACGTTTACTAATTTGGTTTTGCCTAATTCCTGTACATTAAAGTTTTGCGAAAAACCAAAAGTACTCAATAAGAGCAGTGTTGTATTAAAAAGTATTTTTTTTAAAATCATTCTTTATATTCTATGGAAATCAGTTTTGAAGTTTAGTCCAGATTTGATTCTCATTATTAATTGAAATTTTATTAGACAGATTACCTTCTTTATTGAATGATTATTTTTCTCAATTTACTTCCCTGCTGTGATTCAAACAATACAAAATAAAGCCCTGCCGGAAGTCCGCTTAAGCTAAAGTTGAACAGATAATTATCTTTACCATCTTGTGATTTAGAATCTATAAGCAGGTTGTTGTTCAAATTGTAAACCTTAACGTGTGCAGGCATAATTTTATCAAGTGTTATGTCTACCGTAAAAATTCCCTGTGATGGATTAGGATAAATTTTCAGATCAAATTTTTTCTGAATGTTAGCTTCGTCAGGATTGTTTTCTTCAAATTCTCCTTCCGTAACTAATATTTGTTTCGTTTGAAAAGCGGTGCAATCTCCTTTTTTAGTGTTCAGGGTAATTTCATATTGCCCTATTTCACTGAAACTTATTTCAGCATAATCTTTGTTTTTGGTTATAATAGTGGCGTTAGCTGGCAAAATCCATTCGATCTCATCGGCAATTGGGTTACTGATATCTACAATTACTATTTTTTCATTTTTAAATACCTGACTGGACACAGCAAACTCAGCACTGATAGCGGTATTTTGACTTGATATCTTGATGGTGTCTGTAGCTTCACAACCTAATTTATTGGTTACCACTACTGTGTAATTTGCAGGTTCCGAAATGGTGATCATCGCTTTAGTGCTGGAGAAACCTTTGTCAGATTTCCATGAATAAGTGGCTTTGTCATCATCTATTGCTGCGTTGATAGTCAGGGTCTGATCAAAACATAAGGTAACATCTTCTCCAAGGTTGATGACATCTTTTGGAGGATTTACAATACTATAATTATGATTGATGATACAACCCTTACTATCGGTTATGGTTACGAAATAGTCTCCCGCCGCCGCATTTTTCAGAATATTTGATTTTTCTCCCGTATTCCATAGATAGGCATAAGGTGCTTTTCCTCCGAAAGAAGTAACTTCAATTGTAGCATCAGAACCGCCATAACAGGTTGGTATCGTAATGTTTTCGGCTGCAGCCAAATGAATTGGAGCTGTTATTGTAATATTTTTTGAAATGCTACAGCCATGTTTATCTGTCACTAATACCGAGTAATTTGCTGGCGGAACGTTTTGCAAGCTGGCTGTTTTGACTCCTGTATTCCATACATAACTATAAGGAGAAGTTCCTCCAGATGGCATTGCATTTATTGTCCAATCATTCCCGTCTCCACATAGCGTATAATCTGAGGATAATGTATTGGTTAGAATTGCAGGTTCGGTTACAACTAAACTTTTGCTTTTTGCCACATTGCCATTAGAATCGGTAGCTATTACATAGTAAGAACCTTTGGCAATACTATTTAAAATTAAGGTTGTTGCTAATAGGGTAGTATTACCATCTTCGTACCATTTGTAGGTATAATTATCTCCGGGTTTCAAAAATCCACCAACAGTGGTTGGTTTTAGGCTTCCGTTTTTATCCCCATTACACAAAATGACATTTTGAACTGCAATACCAGTTTCTAAAAGAGGTGGTTCTGTTATTTCCAATAAAGGAGAAGTCAGGTTACAACCTTTAGCATCTGTAATAGTTACATAGTATTTTCCGGCAGATAAATTTCCGGCAGTATTTGTATTTTGGTTAATGTTGGTATTGTCGCTTTTAAACCAATTATAAGTATAGCTGCCATTACCTCCCTGGATAGTAATGGCAACTGAACCGTTGCTTAGTCCTTTTCCGGTAGCAGGAACCGATACGGTATTACTAATAGTTAATACCGTTGGTGATGTAACTTTTATAGTGGTATCCGTACTTTGACATTGCTGTGTATCTTGTACCTGAATGGTATATTCACCTTCTGCTAAATCTGAAATAGTTGTGTTTGCTCCATTTGAGAAATTTTGCCAGTCAGCAATTAATGTGCCTTTATAAAAATAGCGATAACTGAAATTTCCGTTTCCTCCCGAGGCAGTCAAAGTAATTTGTCCATTACTGTCACCAATACATTTTACAGGTTCTTGTGTCATTGAAAATAGTACTGGCTCTGGTTGGGCAACATTAATCGTATTACTGGTAACTTCAACTTTATTAGAGTCTTTTATAACAGCGTAGTAAGTGCCCGGTTTTACATTTAAAAGATTTTCATTTTTTTCATTAGATAATAAGGTATTGTTTCGGTACCATGAAATTGTTTTACTACCAAAACCACCATTTATATTTACATTTAAAACGCCATTATTAGCATCGTAACAACTAATCTGTTGAGTTTGACTAATACTAATAGTTAACGGATTATCCCTAAAATCAAAATCAGCATACTTTATACAGCCTGTATCATCTTTAGCAGAGATATAATAATGATCTTTAATCAAACCGCTAAAGTCTGTGGTTTTCAGTGAGCTGTTTGAAATCGTATTTATAACTATTTCATTACCTGTTGCATTTTTTGTATAAAACTTATATTCGTAGTTTGATTTTCCTCCTGTAATTTCAAAATGTAAGGTTCCATCATTTCCATTTATTGCTGAAGGATTAGTGTAAGTGATTTTATCGATGTCAAAACTAAAATCTGCAGGTTGTGTAATTTCGATATTCTCTAAAACACCAATACAATAAGTAGCATTTCCAGTATTATAATTTGCGTCACGAACTTCAACAGCGTATGTGCCTGCAGGTAAGGTATTCAATGATGTTGGTGCAAAGTTTTCGTAATTATTGGTTGCAGTATTTTTTTTCTTCCATTGATAGGTATATTCAGGAATTTCATTTATAAAAAGTGGAGTTCCACCAGAAACAGCAATGGCAATCGTTCCATCCTGATCTCCAAAACATTTGACATTGGATTTAGAAGCTAAAGAAACTACAATTGGCGTAGGCTGTATAAATTGCACATCAATTGTATTAGAATCAATTCCACTCACATCAGTAGCGGTAAGGCTATAATTACCATCTGCGATATTGGTAAAGCTGGCAAGATTTCCAGTTATTGCAGTTGTGATTCCGCTTGTTTGGTTTTTTAATTTATAGGTATATATTTTATCTGATTGATTTTGGTTGAAAGCAGCACCTCCATTTGCAACAGCTTCTAGTGATCCCAGTAAACCATTACATTTTGATTGAAAAGGCGTTGCAGTTAGTGTAGGTTTAGAAGGCTCTTCAATACTGTAACTATTTAAAAAAGAACATTCTTTAACATCGGTTATTAATACAGTATAAGTACCTGCAATAACATTTGCTAAAGTTGGGCTGTCTGTACCAACAACTGAACCTGAATTATTTTTCCATTGATAATTGTATGGAGATGTTCCACCTGCAGCAGTTATAGCAATTTTACCTGTAGCTAATCCAAAACCAGTGGTTGGAGTAATAATTTCACTTTCTGCATAAACTGATTTTTCAGGCTCGCTAATTTTAATTGTTTGCTCATCAGTTTGGCATCCATTGATATCTTTTACTTTTATAATGTAAGTTCCTGCAGTCAATCCTGAAACGATACCATTTTGATTATCGATTATTCCTCCACTGCTAAAGATAGTATAAGGATTTAAAATGTCAGTATCTTTTATTCCACCGGTAATATTTAGTTTTATAGTACCATTGCTTCCTTCATGACAGGAAACATTTTCTTTTATATAAGTGAAAGCTAATTTTTCAGGTTGTGCAATAGTAAATGTGTTACTACCAAACAAAATATTATTTTTTGCATCATTTACAGAAACAACATAATCACCAGCTCCCAGATTTGAGGCTTTTGATATAGTTACATCTGGATCTGCAGAATCTATAGTTTCGATAGAACTGTATTTTACACCGGTGGTAGTGTTGAGCCATTCAAAATCATATTCTTTTACACCGCCGGTAGCAGATGCTGTAAATTCCGCATTTGATTCCCCATTACAAATAATATTGGTAAATGGTGTTTGAGCCAGATTTGTAATTTCAAGCTTATCAGGTTGAGTAATACTATAATCAACTTCAGGAAGAGCACAATTATTAGCATCCTTTACAATCAAATGATAAGTACCAATACTTAGTCCGCTAATTGAAGAAGCTGTACCAATAACAACAGGAGAAGAATCTTTACGCCATTCGTATTTATAAGCCGGTGTTCCTCCGGAAACAGTAACTGCTATACTCCCATTATTGGTTTCAAAACCTGTTAAATCATTTTTGATTACACTTGTAATTTGTAATGGTTGGCCAGGCTGGGCAATTACAACAGGATGTTCCAGTGTTGCGGTACAGTTATGACCTAATGCATCTGTAACAGTAATATTATAGGAACCTGTTTTTAGATCAGTTAAATCTTTTTGGGTAGAATAATTTGCACCGTTTTTTGTCCATTGTTGTGTGTAAGGTGCAGTTCCACCTTCAATAGTGACTTCGATGGCACCAGTTTCTGCATCGTAACATAAAACATTAGTTTGTTTTGTTAGGGATACAATTAATTTATCAGGTTGCGTTAAATTATAATTTAATTGTTCAGTTTGAGCATATGGGCCTGTTGGTTCCGGGTTTGCAGTATCTGTTATAGAAACGCTATAATTGCCAAAACCCAGGTTTGAAATTGTTTTTTGATTTTCCCCGGATAAAACCTGTCCGTTTTTTTTCCATATATACTTATATGGAGTTACGCCTCCTGTAACTTCTGCGGTTAATTCACCATTTAAATCTCCATTACATTTAATAGGGGCAGATTTATTTATATTAACTATCAATTTATGTTTTTCCTGAACAGTAAAAGTATATAATGTCGATTCGCAGGATTTGTTATCTGTAATTATTAATTGGTAAGTTCCTGCAGTTAAATTATTTAAATCTCTGGTATTTGCTGAAAAATTAGTATTTGTACCCGATGTCCATTTGTATGTATAACCGCCATTACCACCTGTAGGATTGGATGAAAAAACTACAGAACCTGTGTTTTGCCCGTTTATTGCAACATCTTTTATTGAGGGAGCCGGAATGCTTATTTTTGAAGGTTCTGAAATTGTAATATTATTTAGAGTTTTTGTACATCCATTAGCATCAGTAACGGTAACAGAATAAACTCCGGCTACTAAATTAGTTCTGTTTTTAGCTGTAGAACCATCATTCCATGAGTAGGTATACCCGGGTGTTCCTCCTGTAACAGTAATAGCTATAGCCCCGTCATTTCCTGCGTTACAAGATACATTTTGTTGCTGTATTGCACTACTTGTTATTGCCAGAATTCCGGGAGGCTCTGTAATATTATAGATAGACGAGGTAAGAGGTATGTTATTATCATCTGTTATTTGTACGGTATAATTTCCTGTACCGATTTGTTTTATTTCTGTATTCGTTTCATTAGTAATAATATTAGAATCCTTATACCATTGATATTTATAATTGGAGTTATTGGCGAGTGTACCTCCGCTTGCTTTAATAACGATACTTCCGGTTTTTTCTCCAAAACATTTTACATTTTCCTGATTAACGAGTGTTATTGCAAGCGCCTCTAATTTTATTGTTAAAGATGAAGAAGTACAATTGTTACCATCTCTTACAAAGACCTCATAAGTACCGTTTTCTAAATTGGTGATTGTACTGGTACTATAATTAGTAGTTACATTATCTTTTATAACAGAGTATGTATACGGACCTGTTCCTCCAGTGGCATTAATAACTATTTTCCCATCTTTAATTGATACTCCCGATGGTTGTGTTTGGGTTATTGAGGTAATAGTTAATTTAGCAGGTTCAGTAATTTGTATATTGCTGGCACTACTATATTGACATCCATTAGCATCAGTTATTGTATAAAAATAACTTCCTTTTGGTAATCCTGTTCTGTTAGGCTGTCCAGCAACATGGGTAGTTGTAATTGTATTGTTCCAAAGGATTGAATATCCTGATGTTCCTCCATTGATAGTAAGGGAAATAGTACCATTACTGCCACCATTACAGCTTACATTTGTTTGGGATTCTGTTACAGTTATAGGAGCTGAAGGCTCGGTTATTATAAATTCATCAGACCATGCAGCATTCACAGGAGAGGCATTGTCTGTTACTTTTACTTTGTAAGCACCTGCATACAGTCCGCCAGATACAGTTTTTCCGGTAAAATTGGTTGTAACAAAGGTATTACTACCATCTTTTTTGAACCATTCATAAGTATATCCTAGTGTTCCTCCTTGTGTTTTTACTTCTGAAAGTGTTCCGGTATTTTTGCCATAACATAAGATTGTATTACCGGTAATAAAAACTTCGAGTTTGTCTGGCTGAGTAATTGTAAAAAGATAAGGTTGACTTGAACAGCCAGTTGGTATTGAGGTATCTATTGCAGTTATTGTATAATTTCCTGCTTCCAGGGCAGTCCAGGATGTAGGGGTAAATGGTTGTAAATCTTTAATCCAGATATAAGTATAGGACCCGGTTCCACCTTTAAATATAATGTTTATACCGCCATTTGCTACACTAAATCCTGTTGCTGGTTTAATTATAGGTGTTCCATCAACCTCGATTGGGGCAGGATTAGTAAACGTAACAGTTCTGGAACCATTATCAAGAATGCCTACATTTGCTTGTTGTGAATATCCCAATATGCTTATAAAAAGAAATAGTGTAAGTAAAAGTTTTTTCATAATCTATTTTTAAGTATGATTAGTGCTCAATGCAATTATTTGCGTCTATCACTTTTATATTATTTGTTGCTTTAGGAGTTAATCCTTTTATATAGTAAAATCCATCAGTTTGATTTTTTGTTGCTGTAGTGAGTATTCCGTCTACATAAAACTTATAGTTTTCCGTTCCACCTTTTACATCAATTGCAATTTCTACAGTCTCATCAGTACATAATGGGTTAGTTGCTTTTTTTATTTCAAATTTTAAAGGGGCGGGTTCGTAATAAGTAAATTTCTTTGCGGAAACCATTACTCCTTTTGGTATTTTTTTTGAGGCATCAAGCGGGTGGTTAACTTGTGCCTGGTATATTATTTCATATTCACGACTACTTTCTAAACTTGAAAACTGTGACATGTTGGTATATGAATAAATTTTGGAATCGTTTGGATAGGTTATATCGATTACAGAAAACATTGGCAATGTTTTAATTGGGGCAGTATTGTTTGCGGTTTCCTTAACATATAATTGATATATTGATTCTCCTCTTGAAGCATCCAAAGGCCTGTCAAAAGTAACTTCTAGTTTTTGTATATCATCGCCGTTGCATTTTGAACCAACATAATCAACATTACTTACAAGTGGGGCACATGGGGAATAATTTATTTTTATAGTATTAGCAGAAAAAGGCCTTCCTGAATATCCTATTCTAAAATAAATATCCCTAAAATAATTAATATGATCGTCTCCTAAAATATCGTACATAGTAAAATTAGAGACCTTTGTGTCGTTTATAGCCACTCCGTTTACTATTTTATTTGGTACATCTATCCAGGTTATTTCATTATCTAAGGAATATTGCCAGTGGTAAGCAACATCGGGAAAGTTTTGTGTTGTGCTAGGAACTAATGCCTGCAATTCAATAGCTTCGCCCGCACAAACGGGTGTGGTTTGTATTCTGTTAACCGTAATACCTACGGGAGTAATTTTTTGAATTATTATTATTCCAAATGGATGCCCTTGATTAGGACCAAGAGCGTATCCGCCAGCGATGCCTTTATTTATACCATCATTTGTGCTCAAAAATCCATTGTAACTACTTGAATTTTCATTTATTTGTTGAATTATATTTTTTGTGCAAATACCAGATGTAGGTTGATTTTGTACACAGTCACAATTTCCTTTAGAAGTTAAAGTGTAATTTAATCTTGCAGGTATTGTAAGATTAGTAGTTTTAAAAGTTGGAAAGGTTTTTGAGAAATAAACATCACCTGAATTATAATTTTGTCCACTTAAATTCCAGACATAGGTATTTTCATCACAACCACTAACACTAGACCCACCACCATAGTTGTTTGAACCCCTGCTATAATGGAGTACTTCAATCTTATAATAGAGATCTTGTCCCAAACTTTTGGAAAAACAAAAAACAAAAAATAAGAGTATAATTTTTTTCATATAATCAAAGTTATTTTTCAATACAGCCATTTGCATCCATTACTTTAATATTGTTTATTGCCGTAGGGATTAATCCTTTTATATGATAATAGCCATCAGCTTCTTTTATAGGTTTTGGGTTTGTCTTTTCAATTCCGTCTACATAAAATCTATACTCATCATTACCGCCCGTTACCGCTATAGAAATTTCTACAGGATCATTGATACATTTGGGGTTATCTGCTTTTATAATTTTAAAAGTTAGAGGTTCAGGTTCTTCGTATCTAAAATTTTGTTGTACAGGAGAAGTAGTAATTCCTCTTGTCAAATTATTTTGAAACGCTTGATATTGTACCTGATAAGTAGCATTTGGATTTAGCCCACTAAAATTTTTGAAGGTGTAGCTGAATACGCCTGTCATTTTTTCATCAAATTTTGTGATCAAACCATTCCTAGGATCATCATTAGTAAAACTAGGAAGAGATATGCCCGGCGTCCCAACCGGAATATCTGTATTGGGGTTTACAGCTCTTAGTTGAAAATATCGTATTTCTTCTCCGTCAAGCAAGTTTCTGCTAAAAGTTACAGTAACATTATTCACATTGTCTCCAGAACAAATTGGACCTATATAATCAATCTTGTTTATTGTTGGGGCGCAAGATGAATATTTTAAAGATAGAGGAGCGGTAAAATTTCTGTTATTCTCATAACCAAGTCTGAAATAAATTTGTTTTTCATGATAGTTTTGAAAATTGACTCCCAATAATTCTTCCATATGAAAATTAGTTATTGCTATATTGTTGGTTGTCTTTTCATTAATTTTAAGAGGGACATCTATCCATGTTAGTTGGTTGTCTATAGAATATTGCCAATGATAAGCTTCATCAGGAAATCCTGCTGGAAATGCCGCCAAACTAAGTTGAGTTCCTGAACATATTTCTGTAGGTGTTTTAGTATCTAAATTTTTAATCGTAACATTAGGCTTAAATTCAGAAATTCCTACCATAAAATCGCAGCCTCCTAATTGTAAATGCGGATATTTTATTAAATCTGCTGAAGAACTTGAAACACTTGTATTTCTTATGCATTCATCTTGCGCTGATGAACAAGGTTCTACAGAAGTATTTGCATCTAAGGAAAAATTAAATGAATTGAAAGAGGTTACGTTAGGAAATGTTTTTTCCTGCGTATCGCTTGTACCACTGTTTGCACCTATTAGGTTTGCACCATTGTATAATCTCCAGTTGAAGTTATTATATTCACAGTAAAATCGACCAGAAAAACTAACTTTTATAGAATAAGTAGTTACTTGACCAATTCCATTTTGCCAAAAGCCTAACAGTAAGAATAAAAACAATTTTTTCATATTTTTTAAAAGCAATAATTAGTGTCAAGTACTTTAATGATGTTTGTTGCCGTTGGGATTAATCCAGCTATATAATAATACCCAATAATTTGATTTTTTGCGGCAATAACGGCAATACCATCTGCATAAAAATTATAACTTCCTGTATCTTCAATGACCTCTATTGCAATATTTAAATTACTACTATAAGTACCTTGCACTAAAGTTTTGGCAAAACCATTTTGATTGTAAGGAGCAACATAACTACCCATTTTCCAAAATTTATCTTTTCTTTGGCAGCCTGAGCATAAGTTGGGTGTACATCCATTTAAGTTTTGGGACTGATAACTTAATTTCATTGTGTAAGTTGGAGCCTGTCCAAACATGTAGCAGCAAACAAATCCAAAAAATAATAGTATAATTTTTTTCATATAATCAAAGTGTTTTTTCTATACAGTTATTTTTAATTGTCTGATTTATAAATCTTTTAGAGTCAGCAGGTTGGGGTAAATAAATTCCAAATAAGGTAAAATCTCCAATACATCCATAAAATGAATCAGTATCAAAAGTTTCAGGATTATATAAGGTTGTTTTATTCAAAGAACAATCTGCATCATCTCGATTACCAGCAGTACGACTTGTATATTTTATATCTGAAGGGTTATCAGTTACATAAAAAAAATTGTATTCAACTTTCTCAACATCACTTGTATTACTGGTTTTTGCAATTGTTTTAATTCCCATTTTAACACTTAAATTCCCAGAATGACTACCACCCCAACCAAGAAATGGAGATAATGATGATTTTACCAATACTCCATATTTTGTTTGTCCATGTAAAATAATACTTGTCATAAAAAACAAAAAAAAAGTGATTTTCTTTTTATAATTTTATATGTTTTATTTCTTAATGTAGCCATTTTTATTAGTTATTTTAAAATTTATAACCGGTTTGATTTGTATTAACCCATTTATTCTAAAGTGTAATGGGGCAATCTTGGTAATATCTACTGCTGTTTTTATATTGTCGATATAAAAATTAAAAGATAGGAATTACTTCATATTCTATGTTGGTTTCCAGTTTGTTGAATTATATTTAGTTGAATGACAAGTGCGATTCGTTTGAGCTTGAGGATTTAGCCATTGACAAGAAGCGTGGTTTCCAAAATTAGTATTGGCAGTGTACGTTAAATCTGCTTCACTAAAAGTACTAAACCATGAGAAAATAAAAAAGAGCAGATATTTTTTCTTCATATTCTTAAAATTTTAAAGTGAAAAAATCCATTTTAGAAGTTCTTCCATCCTTAAATAACGCCCTGATGCCATATTTGTATGTTGTATTAATTGTAATTGTAGGATCTGATAATCGTTTTGTTTTTCCTGTAAGTACCTGAATCAATTGCAAAGGATCCGTATCTGAAGCTTTGTAAATTTCAAAACTGTCTACATCAGTATTACTATACTCCCATGATAAATCTATGGTATTGGTAGTTTTATTAGCCTGTGCAAAAAATCCTTTAACAGCTGGCATTACCGAATATTTAGGGACAAACATCGCTACTTCAGGCGATGGGTTAGAAGTCAAGTTACTTTCGTCCCTGGCAAAAATGGCATATCTGTAGGTATTGCCTTCAATAACCGTTTTGTCTTGATACTTTTCCTCCTTATTCTTTGTGTCCAGTATAAGTGTCCAGTCTTTTTGATCGTTTTCCTTTCTGTATAACTGATGGTTTGCAACATCTTCATTTTGGCTGTTTACCCATTCCAGAAAAATGGAGCCCTCTTTTATTTCAAAATTTGTAAAAACAGGTGAAGTAGGAGGGATTACATCTGGTTTTTTAAGAATTAATACCTCTGAGAAGGCAGACATATTATAATGATAATCAACAGCGATAATTTTATAATAAACTTTTGGATTTAAGCTTTTAATAATTGTTTTGTCTTCATAAGTGTTTAACTCACTTGGGCTTACTGTTAATTGACTGAATTCTTCTTCGGCTGTATTTCCTTTATAAATACGATAGCCCAGTAAATCTTTTTCTTTGTTAGGATTCCAGGTTATTTTAACTATTCCCAAACTGTCAATTACACCTTTTAAACCAATAGGTTTTGCAGGTGGAATAGAATCAACTGGCTGAACGAGCATCGGGAAGGAAATCCTGTTGCTTCCTTGTTTTCCTATCGCTGTAAGTGTAAAATAATTGGTAGAAGAAAGTTTATTATAGGTTACAGAACGATTTTTTGCTGGTATATTTTTTACTACAGTTGTATACTTCTCATCATCGCTATCGGAGCGATTTAATTCAAATCCGGTAATTTCGTTATTACCTTCTTCAGGAAACTCCCATGATAATGTAACAGTAGTATCATCTTTAAATTCTTTAACAGTAAGATGAGGTACAAATTTTAATATGGAAGTTCCTTTACCGGTAACTATATCGGAGTATGGACTTAATTCCCCAAATGGAGAAATTCCTTGTATTCTATAGCTGTAAGGTTTGTTATTCGCAATAGAATCAATGTAGAAAATACGGTTATTATTTTCGTTTTCCTGATTTAAGCTGGTGTAGGGCTTATCTGTAATTCTTTCAAAAGCTTTTTTATCATTCGAACGTTCTATATAATAGCTGTCATAAACCCTTGCTAATGTTTTAAAATTCCAGCTTAGCATACTGCTATTATCTGTAAAGTGAACTGTGAAGTCCATTGGTTTTGGTAAGGCTTCATATTCTTTTAATCCCACAAAAATCCCTCCATAATCAATACTCATTTCGTTTTCGGGTACGTTTGAGATTACCCTGTAGGCATATTTTTCATTTATTTTTGCGGTTTTATCTTCAAAACCTAAACCTGCTTTTTTTGCAATTTCAAAATCCTTGTCGGCACTAAATAAAGCAAATGTAAATCGTTGCTCAGTTTCTTCAGAAAGATTTACAATATTTTGTAAGTTATCACCTCCCTCTACAGCAAAGTCTTCTCCATAAATTGCCTGAGCTATAATAGCAGCATTATCATTATTTTCAATAAAATTTTCCCATGTTTCAAGAGGTTCAGGTTTTAAAGCTTGGGTTAAAATTAATTTTTCAGGATTTGGTAAAGTTTTATCATCTCTGGTCACAGTATATCTTTCCAGCATATAGCCATACTTATTTAATTTTTTCCATGCAATTGGATTAGTCACAGCCCAACGCAACAATATTTTATCTTTTTGTACTCTTGCTATTACTTGTATTTCAGGTTTTTTTTCAACAGTAATAGTTTCTTCCGTTTTAGCTTGGGAGAAACAATTGACAGCCATTATAAAAAATAATATAATTAAAAAATTGAATTTCATGCTTAATTTGATTTGTTGAAAGTAAAAACGGAACCTGAACCTGTCTGACCGCCTGGAAGTGTATAATTCAATTTAACATTGTAAGTTCCTTTTTTGATGTAAGGAAACTCGCCATTGATGATATAATTGTATTTTGCTATCATAGTTTGATTTGATGAATTCAGATATTTGTTTACAATTTTATATCGCAAATCGATAAAATCAGTTTTAAAATGAAATGGCAAGTTGTAACGATAAGGCAGGTATTCTTTTAGCATAAAGCTAATAGGATTATTAAAGATATAATCCTGATACCATGCCATGGTTTCTACACCCCTAACTGGAGGAACACCCAATATAGTTGTATTTCTACTAAGTGTTAGATCAGCTTCTAAAGGATATCCCTGATAAATTAGGGGATAGATTTCGTTTTTATAATAGTTATCATCTAGTATTGCTTCAGTCTTAATTAATGGCAGGAATAACGTTTTAGCATTACCAATTAATTCAATTTCATCAAAAGGTTCTGTTGAATTATTTAATGATTGTAAAGCATGTACGTCCGTATAAATAATTTCTACCAATGTCTGTTTGGGTTTTTTTGCAGCCATTTTTTCCTTAAATGTATTGTATTGGCTTGTGTTAAAATTGTACTGTATCAGCTCAATTGATTCTGCTCCGGAAACCAATTCTTTAAGTTGATTGTCTTTTACATCGATATTATTGTTATCCTCTAAATTTTGCGTTTGGTAATTTTCGGTTAAATTACCATTTGCAGCATTTTGGTTTTCCAATGTCATCAATGATAAATTATAGGGCTTTGTTGTTTCTAAAACAGGTAAATCAACAATTACCTTTTTTAAGTCAACATTATATCTCATAGAACTGTTAATTGTTTTATTTCCGGTTTTATAAAGAGCTTTCTGCGATTGACCGGGCTTTAAATCAAATAAATAAGACTGTCCTTGTTTTAAGACAATATAGGCCTCTTTACTTTCGTTTTGATAAACATATTTTTGGTCAAAAACGGGATAGCAATAAGCAATATTTTGTACAGGAATATTATTTGGAGCGACTCCTGTAGTAAAATTTCTCACTTCATTTTCCATAGCAATTTGACCCTCGTCATAAATGGTCTTCCAAGTACCATTTATATTTTCCTGAAAACTTACTTTTACAGTTAATGTTAAACTCGAGTTTTGAGGTAGTACTTCAGTAGCATTAAAACTTAATAAATCTTTGGTTGTATTCCATGTTAATGTACCAATTACAGGAACACCATCTTTTTTAATAGTATATTCTTCCAGTTTGAGTCGATATGTTTTTGTTCCTTTGTCATCTTCAAGTGTAAAGTTTTTATCTACAGGCATATTAAAACCTACCTGAGGAATGGCAAAAACATCTACATCTTTCGTACCTTCGGTTGGTGTTATATCTGCAATTGATCTTAATCCAGCCAAAGGATCTGCATTTATAAATTCGCACTCTTTTCCAAACTGTAATTTAAATCGGAAACTTCCTTTTATAGCACCACCAAGTATACTAAAATTACCAGCCATATAACCACGAATCCATACAGGGTTAGGTAATTTAGCTTGTAATAAAACAGCTCCCCCTCCCTTAATAATTGATATTTTCTTTTTTATAAAGAATAATTTTATCCTAATACCTAATTCTCCCTGTAGATAAGCATAAGATTGCCCATTGGCATACCAGCCATTTAGACCAATTTGTCCAGAACCTTTACATGCTGCTTCGCCATAATCTTTTACCATAATATCAAATCCAAATCCGGCTTGAAAATTAGCATAAAACATCAGGAAACTTAAATCGCCTGTTTTTAAGCTAAAGTCAGATCCGAAAGCAAAACCTTTCCCTCCTGCAACCATGTTTTCATTACGCATATAATCCAGTTTGGCAACATCAACTCCCAAAAGTTGCGCTACAATGGAAGGCGGTGGAGGACTTGCCGGAATATCATCTCCAAGCATGAAGTAACCGCCTGCTTCTACTTCTATAGATCCTATTGCCATTTTCAATCCTAAACGGTCAGTAGGTGTTCCCATACGGATATACCATTTGTCAGGACCAAAATGTAAAACTGCCCATCCGGCTCTGTTTTCAGATGCGCGGCCTTTTATAAAACCTCCCGGAGTATCAATATATAAGTCAAAGGAGCCATGTAAAGTTTTAGCTCTAAAATCATATTCTATCGCAGCAAATGCATTGATACCCATAGAATTTTTTACATCATTAGGATACAGTTGTTCAGCAGCAGCAGATAAATTTGATGTTTTTAGTGCTTCCATTGCTACAGCGCCCATTAACGATTCATTTTCACTAACCACTTTTAAAGCCTCAGTTAATGCTTCTGCACCCGGAATTTCAAAAGGCTGCATGACATGACCTTCACCATAAATACTGATTCTGTTGATTCCGGAGTTATTGTTAAATGCAATTTCAAAACCGGCACCTCCCCAAAAAGCATCAGCAGTAGCAGTTCCGGCAAATTTTATCATTGCTTTAACCCCCAGACTTGAATCTGCATCTGGAACATAATTAGAACCTGAAGCAACAAATCTGTTACTGAAGCCATCTTTTTTCATTTTGTAATAAGCACCACCACCAAAACCTTTAAAAGTAATGGCACCAGCCGGAATATTTAGATTATCAACCATGGCATCAACATACCAATATCTAAAAGTGGTAGAACCAAAAATTGCATTTGCCTCTACAGATATTCCTCCTGTAAAATCAGCTCCCAGCATCCCTTTAAAGCCGTTACCATAAACAGGATCGTTATCCATTATAGTAATACTACCTTTAAATTTCATTCCTCCTAAATCGGCAGCAATATCTATTCGTTCAAATTTTAGATGATCAAATTTCCATTTTTGAATTCCTTCCTCTTTACCAAATTTTCCAACTATATTAAATTTAGTCCTTCCATTAAATTGATCTTTCATCAAATTAACGGCTATATCTATTTTCAAGGAAGCCGATACATCATCAGCTATGATGGCAATTTCATGAATAGTTATAGGGAAATTGGATACCTTAGAAGACTCAGGATCAGTTTCAGCATTGTTTTTATATCCAAAATAATCAGCTTTAAAATAAGGCGTTACTGTTTGTAATTGGAGATTTTGAAAAGTTATACCTTTAAAAGCGACAGCATCTTTTTTATCTGATCCTTCTTGGGTAACATTTGTTTGAGATGCGTCAGGCGTTGGTTTATTACTTCCATTTATAGCAATACTTCCATAAAGGACAGCTTTAGGAAGAAAAACACCTTCCTTTACTTTTAACTCCACATATGAGTTTTTCTCAATTTTGGCATCTGCTTTAAATACCTGAAAACAAATATCACTTTTTACCTCTGCTTTTAAAAGATATTCATTATCAATTGGGTTAATAACCGCTTTGTAACCAAGTTCGCTTCTTGTATCTGGCTTGCATTGTTTGGAAGGATCAGATAACGGTAAAACAATATCTCCATCAAATCTGGCATATGTTAATGAATTAGCCCTGAACCCCATTTCGATATGATTGACAGAAAATTGCCAGCCTGAGGCATTTCCTTTTCCTAAATCTAAAATGTTATCAGCTGAGAAATTTCCCGAAACGCCCATTCGGTCTATCAGCAAATTAGTTGCTTTAAATGTAATTCGGTTATTAGTTCCTTTTTCCTTGAATTGAGATGGTAAAACCACCTTTAAGGAGCTTACATATAAACCTCTCCATAAATTTTCATTTCCAGGAACTAAATAATCTTTTTGATAATCTTTTGGCCATACAACTTCATTGGAGTTATGAAGATCGCTAAAGTCGATAACGGCTTTATTTAATTCAAAACAGGTGCCTTTATAATTAGTTAATTGAAAAGCAGGAAGTGATATTTCTACCAGAATGTCATTCCAATTGGATATAATCGTTTTAAACTCAGCATGTACTCTTTGAGGAGATGCAATTACATTATAACTGGTATCAACGGGTTCTAATAAATTTCTTGAAAAAACGACATCGGCCTGAATACCCAGTTCTTTGAATCCGTTACAATCTATAGTGACATACGTTTTATTTTCAACTTTTCCGGTAGCCATAGTCATGCCCCCTTTTAAAACTAATAATAAATTCTCACCATTAATTTTTATTGGAACATCGCCAAGCAACACTAAATTAGTATCTCCAACTAAGCCTCCTTTGTGTGAAAGTTTTATATTGTTAGCTCCAAAAAACAACTCTTTTGGTTTGCCTTCTGAATCATGTTGTGGGATAATAATTCTTACAAAAGCTGTTAATTCTGTATATTCAGGTGTAAATTTTGCATTACTGATGCCCAACATATACTGTATGCCTCCTATTGTCTTTTTAATGCCTAAAGGCAGCATCGAAAGTTTTTTTGGCTCTAAAAAATCAGTCAGATTACTATTCTTATCGATTTCTGCACAAGTAGCCATTGCTTTGCTCAAATCATCACTTGTTTCTGTAGCAACAGGAAAATTCTTTTTGATAAAAGAACTTGTAAATTCACTTTCACTATGTGTGTATTGTGAAAAATTGGTTACCTTATCATTTTGTGGAATACCATTTATAACAGGAGGGTTTTTCTTTTGACCAACAATTGTATCATTGCCAGTATTTGCAAAATTAACATTGCTAATAAGAAATAGAAGAAAAATTAATATATAAGAAGAAAATTTTGGAGTAGTTTTTTTCAAATTTTTTGACTTGTTAAATTTATTATTTAGAGATTATATTTGAGATTAATTGAAGAGATTAAAAGCAGCCAAATATAAGATTATTTTAACAGGAATAAATAGTAAGTTTCAAATTCTAGCTAAAAAGATTTATTAAGTATTATTTGATGAAGTTATATGTGATGAAAATCAAAGTTTTGTGTGGAGAAAGCTCCCAAATAAAGTGTTATTTATTTACTAAAATTGTTTTTTATATTGAAATTTATTGATTTGGTACTGATTAAAACTAAATTTAATGAGTACACAGTATTAAACCTGATCCCTTATGTTTTTTCTATTTTAAATTCCAATCCAATATTACGAACACTTTCAATTCTGATTTTGGGATCTGAATTAAAATATTTTCTAAGCCTGCTGATAAAAACATCCATACTTCGCCCAGAGAAATAATCGTCTTTTTTCCAGACAGACATTAAAATTTGATCTCTCTTTAATAACTGGTTATGGTTGAGGTATAAATATTCAATAAGAGAAGCTTCTTTCTCTGTGAGCTGCTGAACGTGATTTTTATTATTAAGGGTTAATCTTTCATTATCAAAAATATAAGAACCAATTTCAATTATATTATTTCCGTCCAGACTTCTCTTTTGTTCGATTCTCTTTAGAATATTCTGCAACCGCAGAATCAGTTCATCGACTTCAAAAGGTTTAATGATATAGTCGTCTGCACCTAACTTTAATCCAATGATTTTGTCTTCTTTTAACTTTCTTGCCGTTAGAAAAATAAATGGAATTTCGGGATTGATTGTAATTATTTTTTCGGCCAGTGAAAATCCGTCTAATTTGGGCATCATTACATCAAAAACACAAATATCAAAATCCTGGGTTTTAAAATAGTCTAAAGCTATTTCTCCATTTTCTGCCCATATCACTTCGAATTGATGCAGTTCTAAATATTGTTTTAAAATGGCAGCAAAATCAAAATCGTCTTCAGCTAAAAGTAATTTTTTCAAAATAAGGTAATTAAACTTTTAATAAAATAGTAAACTGTGTTCCTTTTCCTAAATCACTCACAACGTTAACAGTGCCATGATGCGCTTTTATAATTTGATTTACATAATAAAGACCTAAACCTAAGCCTTTTGTGTTGTGCAGGTTTCCTTGTTGTACGCGATAAAACTTGTCAAAAAGAAGTGATTGTTTGTTCTTTTCAATTCCAATTCCGTCATCTTCAATACTAATAGAAAACTGATTTTCAATAATTCTGGTTTTTATTGTAATCGTTTTTGAGCCATATTTTACAGCATTTTCCAAAACATTTAAAAAAGCTGTTGTCAAATGAAATTTATCCAATATCAAAATTGTTTTCTGGGTTTTAAAATCGGTTTTAAGATTAATTTTCGGAAATGTAATTTTAAAATCATTTATAATAGAAAGCAGAAAATCTTCGGTTTCTATCTTTTCTTTTTGTAATTCAATTTCATTTTCTGCCAGTGAATTCGCCACAACCTGATCAATCAAATTTTGTAAACGATTGTTCTGACGCGAAATCGTATTGACAATGGCATTGAAATTATCATCGTTTTCACGGATGTTTTTCTGCTCCAAAATTTTTGTAGAAATACCCAAAGTTGCCAAAGGCGTTTTGAGTTCGTGCGTAATATTATTGATAAAATCAGTTTTGACATCGCTAACTTTCTTCTGTTTGATTAAAGCTTTTATAGCAATTACAAAAAGCGTAATCAACGTTAAAATCGAAAGAAGTGAAAGAATCAGGATAAAAGTCATTCGCCTTAAAATAATCATTTCCCAATCAATAACAGAAATGTACATCGAATCTTCTGTGAGTAATCTGTAGTCCTGATTTTCAAAGGTTCCGTTGGTTGTTCCAACATAATTCCGAACCAGAAAAGAATGATTTAAAGAAGTTAAATTGCCGTACAATTTGTTTTGTATAAAAGGCTTCTCTGAAAATATTGTATCAGCTTTCTGAGTATTTTTGTACAGAATGAACTTATTTAGTACAATCGCAAAATCGATTTTAAAATTAGGCAAATCCCTTTCGAACTTCCGTTTGATTTTTTGCGTTAAGACATCGCTGAATTCATTTTCAAGAACGCTATTTTTAATGTCAATTTTGCTCTTTTTTCCCTGAATATAATTTTCTGATAATTGTTTGTACAGCTGCTCTTTTTTGGAAACGATAACCGAATCAATGTCGCTGTAATTATTCGAAATCTGAGCGATCTCGTTTTTGATTTCGATATGAAACTGTGCCACTTTATAGTCATAAGCGGTTTTTACCAAATAGCATTGCACCGCAGACAAAACAATCAGTGCCATTATCGAAAAAGCTATTAATAAATTGATTCTTTGCTTCATACAACTCTAAATTCTTTCGCAAAAATAGCCTTTTTGTGATACATTTCGGCCTTTAACCCTGCATTAACCTCCAATTAACTTTCGCAGTACTTTTTTAGAAGCATTTTTGCACCAGATCAATCTAAAATCTTTTCAAAATGAATGTTTATCTGCCTTTAAAACTTCTTATATTTCTGCTGCTTTTTTTTCTTTCTTTAGCTGCCAAAGCACAAAATGAAACTCCAAAAGACAGTATTTCGAATAAACTTAATGAAGTTATTATTACTCAAAGCAAAAAAGCATTTTCGAATCAAAACGGAAATATAAAATTGGATGTAGCCAATTCGATATACAATTCGATTCCAAATCCTGTTGATTTGCTTTCAAAACTTCCAACAGTTCAAGTAAGTGCTGATCGCGAAACTATTTCGATTGTTGGTAAAGGAAGCCCGCTTATTTATATTGACAATCAAAGAGTAGGAATGAATGATTTGAATGCTTTGGCTGTCGACGATATCAAAACAATTGAAATTATTAAAAATCCTTCTTCGAAGTATGAAGCTGAGGGGCGCGCCGTAATTTTAATTGCTCGAAAACTAAGCAGAAAAGATGGTTTTAAAACTGATATTTCTGAAACGGCTTCTTTTAAAAAGAACTATAATAATTATTTAGGCTTTAATTCCAGTTTCAAAAAGAATAAGTTAGAATGGAAAGCTAACTTCAATTACAACCGACGAAATCCGTGGGAAAATCATAGCATTGCTTATCAAATTCCGCAGGCAGCTATTGTTTCTAATTATGATGTTACTGCAATTTCCCGTGTAAAAGAATATATTTTTGGTGCCGGTTTGTTTTATAAAATAAATGAAGAGGATTATTTTTCAATGAATATAAATGGAAAAATGAAAGCTGATGCTTTTGATATCAATACCTTTACTTTTAACAAAAATCAAAATCAGGAAAATAATGTTTTTACGCTTAGTGATAATTCCAGCGAAAAGAATTTTATTAACTCATTTATGAATTATTCAAAAAGACTTAAAGCGATTGATGCAAAATTGTTTATTGGTATTCAGGGTTCCAATTTTAATCAGCATTTATGGAGTTTAGTCGAAAATAATTTTAATGATGCGGCGTTGGGATTATCACAAAATAGGGATCAGAGATTTAATGTTGATGTTTTTTCGGGGCGTTTTAATTTAGAAAAAAAGTTTAAAAATGAAATAACTTGGGAGTACGGCGGGCTTTATTCTGCTGCAAAATCGAAATCTAATTATGATGTGTTTGATTATGATAAAAATCAACCTACAACTTTTGATTATGATTTTAAAGAAACCAATTCAGCAGCTTATTCACAGCTTTCAGGAAAAATTAAAAAAGTCGATTTTTCGATTGGATTGCGAATGGAAAACACAAATGTCAAAAGTAAATACAGCACAGACAATTCAGCGTTAATTGATAAAAACTACACAAATTTTTTCCCGAAAGCACAGTTTTCTTTTACAATAGACAGTACAAAAAGTATAAGTATTGATTACTCTAAAAGTATTTCGAGACCAAATTATTCTTCTTTGAGTATGATTGCAACCTATATTAACCCGTATTTTATTTATAGCAATAATATCAATTTAGGACCAACTTTTAGCAATGTAATTTCGACTGTTTTTCAGTATCATGATAAATCTGTAAAATTCACATTATATCAAAACAAAAATCCAATTTATGCTGATTTTATTTTTGATAATCAAAACTATGTTTTGACTTTTACTGAGAAAAATTTTCAAAAAGAATCAGGTTATAATATTGAATTTACATTACCATTTACGTATAAAATTTGGACAAATACAAATTCTTTAATTTTTGCGAGAAATAAAATAGAAGATCCTGCGGCAATATTTAATTCTTCAAAAACCTATTTGTATTATTATTCCAATAATACTTTTAAACTGCCAAAAGATTTTACATTCGTTCTGTCGTTCTGGGGCACAACAAAGCAAAAAGAAGGCGTTTTTGAACGAGGTGCAAATTTGATTTTTGATATGTCGCTCGCAAAAGCGTTTGGTAAAAACTGGAATTGTACTTTAAATTATAATGATGTTTTTAGAAATACGATTTATACAGAAAGATTTACGATTAATAATATAAGCTCGAGAGCACGTTATTTAGTTGATGCCAATGAAGTTTCGATTACACTTAAATATTCTTTTGGTAAAATAAAAGAAACAGAATTCAAAGAAAAAGTCGTTAATGAAAATTCATATAGAATTAGATAAAACAAGAAACCCCTTGAAATTTTCAAGGGGTTTTGTATATAAAGAAGAATTAATTATCCTTCGTCTTCTTCTGTAGCTTTAGTTGATAAATCATCAAGTTCTTCATCGTCGTCTGTAGAATTCAATTCGAAGAAGCTAAAAAACGAACCGCCATAATTTTTTTGGAATGAAAAATTACTCAAATGCTCCATTTTCGTGTATTTTGAATGCTCGATAACCATCATGCCTTCTTCATTTAATAACTCTTTTTCAAAAACAGTTAAAACAATTTTTTCAAAAGTAGTCTGATCTAATCCGTAGGGAGGATCGGCAAAAATGATATCATAGGAGGTTTTGCAGTTATCCAAAAATTTGAAAACATCACTTTTGGTTGCTGCAATCTCAAAATCATATTCAGATGCTATTTGCTTGATGAATTTTACACAGCCAAAATCACCGTCAACTGAAGTAATAGGAGCACTTCCCCGTGAAGCGAATTCATAGCTGATGTTTCCTGTTCCTGCAAATAAATCTAAAATTTTTAACCCTTCAAAACTAAAATGATTATTCAAAACATTAAACAATGCTTCTTTGCTCATATCAGTAGTGGGTCTCACGGGAAGGTTTTTTGGTGGAAAAATGCGCCGTCCTTTGTATTTTCCTGAAATGATTCTCATGATTGAAATAGGATATAATGTTTTTGATTCTGAGCAGTTGAAAAGCTGTTTTTTTGTTGTAAAGTGCTGACATCAAAAAAGGAAATGTTACGGATGTATTTATACGCAATGATATAAAAAGGATCATTCATTTGAATCGTACCGAGTAATTCTAATTGAAAACTTTCAGGATTTAAACTTAGTTGTTCTGCTGTAAAAAGCAAATAATAAATAAAGTCTTCGGGAGTTTGATATTCAAAAGAATTAAATAATAATAACTTCTGGTTTTGTACAACAATAATTTCAAAATGGCCATAATTAAAATTGACGATCATTTTTTTTTCGTCATTGTTTTTTGAGGCATCTAAAATTTTCTCTATCAAAATGCTATTGGCATGTTTATAATCAAACGAACCAATAGTATCAATCAAAAAATTATTGATATTCACATACGGAATATAAACAGCATTCATTTGATAGTTTGAAATCTGGTCATAAGTAAAAAAATCAGTTTCAAAAACCTTGGTATTGTACTGCAAATAGCTGCCTAAATAATTTTCATCAAAAAGTGCCGTAGGAACAAAAGTAGAGAGATTGTTGTTGTGAATGACCATGATGTCATCGTAAGAATCTTTTAGTTCAGGATGTTTTTTAAAAGTATCTGCGAACAATTCCTCAATTTTGATTGTTTTGTCAAACGTACCAAAATCAACTTCTTTTAATGAAGTTATGGTATTGTTTAAAGTGTCAAAACAACAAAAAGACAATCCGGTCAGGGATACCTGAATTGAAAGTTTTTTATATTTTTTGGCTGTGATATTCATGTTTTGTAATGACATACTTTGATTTACGATTCACTGAATGCTAACATTATTCAGGAATATCTAATTCGATTACAAACTTACAAATTTAAAAGGAACAATAATAATCAATGCTAACATTGAATATCATTTCAAAATCGAATAAATTTTATGCTGTTGATTTTTAATTGTACTGAATATTCGTGATGATTTTTCAAATTGAAATTGACATTGATTTTTGGCTATTGCCATTGAAATTGCCATTAAAAAGACCGTACTTTGTTTCTCAATTTTACTTTATGAATTCATCTTTGTTTTACAGCGTTTTACAAAAAAGATTTCCCTTTGCTCCAACTTACAAACAAGATATCTTTTTTCAAAAAATTGCTATTTTCTTAACCGATACACATAACGATACCATTTTTGTATTAAAAGGATATGCCGGAACGGGGAAAACAACCGTGATTTCGACAATCGTAAATAATCTGGGAGACATTAATAAAAAGTTTGTTTTGCTTGCGCCAACTGGCCGTGCTGCTAAAGTAATTGCCAATTACTCGAATACAGCTGCTTTCACAATTCATAAAAAAATATATTTTCCTAAAAAATCGGCTGGTGGAGGAGTGGCTTTTACCAGGCAGATTAACAAACATAAAAACACCATTTTTATAGTAGATGAGGCCTCGATGATTTCTGACAGCAATTCCGATTCGAAATTGTATGATAACGGTTCGCTTCTGGATGATTTGATTTCGTATGTGTATTCCGGAACTAATTGCAAGATGATTCTTTTGGGAGATACCGCTCAGTTACCGCCTGTAAATCTGGATATTAGCCCAGCATTAGATATTCATACTTTAGGAGTGCATTACGATAAGGAAATTGAACATATTGAATTGGACGAAGTAATGCGTCAGGAAGAAAATTCCGGGATTTTGTTCAATGCAACGGAACTACGTGAATTACTGAAAGAAAGTTTTATTACAGAGTTTAGATTCAATGTCAAAAAGTTCAGGGATATCGTTCGTTTGACAGATGGTTACGATATTCAGGATGCCATAAATACCGCTTACAGTAATTATAGTATCGAGGATACGGCTTTTATTGTCCGTTCGAATAAAAGAGCCAATCAATACAATGAACAAATCAGAACCCGGATTTTGTTTAAGGAAAGTGAGCTATCTGTTGGTGATTTCCTGATGGTGGTTAAGAATAATTATTTCTGGCTAAAAGAAACAGATGAAGCTGGTTTTATTGCTAATGGAGATATTATTGAGGTTTTGGAACTCTTTGGAATCAAAGAATTATATGGTTTTAATTTTGCCAGAGTAAAAATTAGAATGGTCGATTATCCGGATCAGAAACCTTTTGAGACGGTTTTATTATTGGATACCATTAAAAGTGAATCCCCATCATTAACGTACGAAGAATCCAACCGATTATATGAAGAAGTGATGAAAGATTATGAAGATGAATCGACAAAATATAAAAAATTTCAAAAAGTAAAAAACAACGAATATTTTAATGGCTTGCAGGTAAAATTCTCCTACGCTATTACGTGCCACAAATCGCAGGGAGGACAATGGAATACTGTTTTTATAGAACAGCCGTATTTACCGGACGGAATAAACCGCGATTACATCCGATGGCTTTATACCGCTATGACGCGTGCCAAAAATAAATTATATTTGATAGGATTTAAGGATGAGAATTTTGAAGAATAAATATCATGACAACATTAAACGACTTACATTCAATATCGTCAACCTTTTCGAATACCGATAAAATGCCGGTGCTGTTTTTAGGACATGGCAGCCCGATGAATGCTATTGAAGAGAATCAGTTTGTGGCTGGTTTTCGAAATTTGGCTAAAACTTTGCCACAGCCCAATGCGATTTTGTGTATTTCGGCACATTGGTTTACAAACGGAACAAAAGTAACGTCAATGCAAGTGCCAAGAACCATTCATGATTTTGGAGGTTTTCCGCAGGCTCTTTTTGATGTGCAATATCCTGCAGCAGGAAGTCCTGAACTGGCTTTGGAAACTCAAAAAATATTAGAACCTGTTCATGTAGATTTAGATGAACATTGGGGTTTGGATCACGGCGCCTGGAGTGTAATCAAGCATTTATATCCTGAAGCGAATGTTCCGGTAATTCAGTTGAGTATTGACTACACAAAATCAGGTCAGTCTCATTTTGAGTTGGCTCAGAAACTTCAGTCGCTTCGTCATAAAGGTGTTTTGATTATCGGAAGCGGGAATATCGTTCACAATTTACGTTTGGTTGATTTCAGAAATTTTGATAAAGATAATTACGGTTTCGATTGGGCAATTGAAGCCAGGGAAACTATTAATAATCATTTATTGGATGGAAATTTTCTGCCTTTGATTAATTTTGAAAAAATGAATAAAGCAACTCAATTGGCGATTCCAACTCCGGAACATTACTTGCCTTTGCTTTACACTTTGGGTCTAAAAGAAGAATCAGAAGAGCTGACCTTGTTTAATGATAAATTACTGGCAGGTTCATTGAGTATGACTTCGGTAAAAATTATGTAGAAATACTTTGTGAATCTCCGAGAAATCTTTGTGTCTCTCTGTGAAAAAGCGATAACACAAAGCTGCACAAAGATTTCACTAAGACTCGCAAAAGAAAAAAAATTAACTTTGAGGATGAGATTAGCTTGCGCTCAGTTCGCTGCGCTAGAGTGCTTAATTCCTCGCAATGACTATAGAATGAAAATAATAGCTGTAATTCCGGCAAGATATGCCTCAACACGGTTTCCTGCTAAACTGATGCAGGATCTGGGAGGAAAGACCGTGATTTTAAGAACCTACGAAGCTTCTGTCGCAACAAAATTATTTGACGACGTTTTTGTAGTAACCGATTCTGACTTAATTTTTAATGAAATTATTGCTCATGGCGGAAAAGCCATTATGAGTATTAAGGAACACGAATCAGGAAGCGACAGAATTGCCGAAGCTATTGCTAATTTAGATGTTGATATCGTGGTGAATGTCCAGGGTGATGAACCTTTTACAGAAGCCGGACCGTTGGAACAGGTTTTGTCAGTCTTTAAAAATGACCCGGATAAAAAAATAGATTTGGCTTCATTGATGCGTGTAATCACTGATGAAGATGAAATCAATAATCCGAATCATGTGAAAGTGGTTGTTGATCAGTCGCAGTTTGCCTTGTATTTTTCACGTTCTGTAATTCCGTATCCGAGGGACAAGGATGTTGGTGTACGTTATTTTCAGCACATCGGAATTTATGCTTTTAGAAAACAGGCTTTATTAGATTTTTACAGTCTGCCGATGAAATCTCTGGAAGCTTCCGAAAAACTGGAACAGCTGCGTTATTTGGAATTCGGAAAACGTATTAAAATGGTTGAAACGACCCATGTAGGAATTGGAATTGACACGGTTGAAGATTTGGAAAAGGCGAGGGCAATTTTGAATTCTAAATAAATGCTGAGATGAACATGAGTTTTTACGGATTCGCTAAGCGAAAACGCGGATTGATGCGGATTTCGTTTTGCGAAGAACGAAGCAATCCCATTTGCTGAATCACATGTTATGTTAGTGTGGTTGTTTCGTTCCTCAATGATTAACATATAAAAAAATCTTATATAATAGAGTATCATAGCCCTAATAGACGTGGAAATCGTGCCGGTCCCGATACTATTGGGAGCATAAAAGATTGCAACAGATAGCGGGAAATAGCTCCTGACCTTAGTCTTCCAAAACTAAAAAAGCTCCAATTCATAATTGATTGGAGCTTTTTTTATAGTAATACTGAATAAATTCTTAGTATAAAACAGGAAATTTCGAAGGATTGACTTCATGCATCATATCATAAACCTTTTCGAAAATATCTTCGACAGAAGGCTTTGAGAAATAATCCCCATCAGTTCCGTAAGCTGCTCTGTGTGCTTTTGCAGCAAGGGTTTGTGGTTTGCTGTCCAGATATTTATAAGCATCCTGCTGGTCAATAATTTGCTGCAAAATAAAGGCTGAGGCGCCACCTGGTACATCTTCATCGATTACCAGCAAACGGTTTGTCTTGGCAATACTTTTTACAATATCCTGATTGACATCAAAAGGAAGCAATGACTGAATATCGATTACTTCACAATCAATTCCTAATTCCAGTAATTCGTTTGCGGCCTGTTCAACCAATCTCAAAGTTGAGCCGTAGGAAACCAAAGTAATATCTGAACCTTCTTTTAGCGTTTCAATTACGCCGATTGGTGTTTTGAATTCACCAAAATTCAATGGTGTTTTTTCTTTTAAACGGTAACCATTCAAACATTCGATTACCAAAGCCGGTTCGTCACACTCTAAAAGGGAGTTGTAAAAACCTGCTGCCTGTGTCATGTTTCTCGGAACCAAAACGTGAATACCACGAATGGCGTTGATGATCATTCCCATTGGTGAACCAGAATGCCAGATGCCTTCTAAACGGTGGCCGCGGGTTCTGATAATTAAGGGGGCTTTTTGCTTCCCGACAGTTCTGTATTGAAGTGTAGCCAAATCATCACTCATGATTTGAATCGCGTATAATAAATAATCTAAGTACTGAATTTCAGCAATCGGCCGTAAACCTCTCAAAGCCATTCCGATTCCCTGTCCAATAATAGTGGCTTCACGAATTCCGACATCGGCAACACGAAGTTCTCCGTATTTCTCCTGCATACCTTCAAGCCCCTGATTAACATCGCCAATGTTTCCTACATCTTCACCAAAAATCAGCGTTTCCGGATATTTGGTAAACAAAGCATCGAAATTATCGCGAAGAATCATTCGGCCATCCAAATCAGGTTTTGCATTTTCTGCATATTCAGGCAGTACTTTTTTAACTGAAAAAACATTTGACTCTGATTCAGAGTATAAATTGCTGCTGAATCTTGGCTGTGTTAAGGCAATATAGTTCGTTATCCAATTTGATACTAAAACCTTGTTGTTAGGCACTTCTACAAAACGCAATATTCGTCTCGTAATCATTAGCATTTCCTTTTTCAAAGGATTTTTAATGGCACTTAATTCCGATATGTACTTTTGAATTTTATCTTTATGGTTGATACTTGCACTGGCAATTTCTTCCAATAAAGCTAAAAGATTTTTTTGATCTTCAATAATCGGATTGATGAAGGAGTTCCAGGCTTCTTTTTTAGCTTCTAAAACTTCTTTTTTAGCTTCTGCATCAATTTCTTCCAATTCTTCTGGTGATGCAATATTGATGGCAATCATCCATAATCGCATTTGTCGGATACAATCGTAATTCTTCTCCCAGGCAAGTCTTTCTCCATTTTTGTAACGCTCGTGCGAGCCTGAAGTTGAATGCCCTTGTGGTTGTGTCAGTTCGTTTACGTGAATCAAAACCGGAACATGTTGTTCACGCGCAATGGCACCAGCTTTTTCATAAGTTGAAACCAACTCTGCATAATCCCAGCCTTTTACCCTGAAAATTTCATATCCGTTAGAATCTTCGTCGCGTTGGTATCCTTTTAAGATTTCAGATATATTTTCTTTTGTAGTCTGATGTTTCGCATGGACAGAAATTCCGTATTCATCATCCCAAACGCTCATTACCATCGGAACCTGTAAAACTCCTGCAGCATTTATGGTTTCAAAAAACAACCCTTCAGAAGTACTGGCGTTTCCAATAGTTCCCCAGGCTACTTCGTTTCCGTTTACAGAAAATTTGTCTTTGATTTTGATGTCCTCAACATTTCTGTAAATTTTAGAAGCCTGCGCTAATCCCAATAGTCTTGGCATTTGCCCGGCTGTTGGTGATATATCTGCGCTTGAATTTTTTTGTTTTGTTAAATCTTTCCAGGTGCCGTCTTCGTTTAAACTGTGTGTTACAAAATGTCCGCCCATTTGTCTTCCGGCTGACATTGGTTCTGATTCTATATCAGTATGACCATATAAACCTGCAAAAAACTGTTTTGGAGTAAATTCGCCAATTGCCATCATAAAAGTCTGGTCACGGTAGTATCCGGAACGAAAATCCCCGTTTTTAAAAGCTTTTGCCATGGCAAGCTGCGGAACCTCTTTGCCATCACCAAATATTCCAAATTTGGCTTTTCCTGTCAATACTTCTTTGCGGCCTAAAAGACTGCATTCCCGACTGGTAACAGCAATTTTGTAGTCATTTAATACTTCAGTTTTGAAATCCTCGAAGGTTAATGTTGTATTGCTTTTTTCTGTAATCATAATCTGGAATGGGTCATGTTTAGATTGCAAAATTACTCAAAAACTATCAATAATCATAATTCATTAAAATAAATATAATTTAATTATTTGTATGTAAATTCTAAAAACTACGTATTTTTTTTAGATTATTTGTATCTAAAATGGATTATTAGTGATAATAGTTTATGTTTTTGTTTAAATTTTAATTAATTAAAACCATTTTCGGGTAAAAAGATTGATTAATGTTTTGGGAGATAATGTGATAACAAATCGTATTTTTTCGTTGTATTTGTTTTGAGAAACCTCCCATCCATTATTAGAATAGACTGGAAAATAGAGCTCAAAATAGTCTGGAACCAGATTTAATCGAACACCACTATCATAAACAAAGTTTTCGTTTTGATGTTTACTTTTCAGGAATCCAATGTCTCCGTAAACCTCAATCCAGTTCCAAAGCGAATAACTGGCATTCAAAGTGGTTATCCATTGGTTGGTGTATGAAGGATTTAATTTTGATTTAAATCCACCTTCAGCCATTACAAATTGTTGACTGAAAAAACCGGTACTTTCTGATCTGCCATAAAAATTATAGTCGAATAAGTAATCTGTTGGTCTGTCTAAACCGAAGCTGAAATAATCTGAATTTGTTCTATTGTATAAAAAGCTTCCCGCATATAATCTTAGATTTAGTCTGCGATTATCATCAAATAACCTTCTGTATTCAATTTCTCCGGACAGTTTTCCGAAATTACCGGAAAATTGCACATCTGTCATAAAACTAAAATGATTAATCAATTCGGTTTTTGTATTGATGTAACGGGCATTGAAAACGGAGTAATTTGGTTTTGAATTATCTGTTATAAATTCGCTTGCTTCTCGATTTACAATTACCTGGC
Organism: Flavobacterium piscis; assembly: GCF_031457575.1. GTDB lineage: Bacteria > Bacteroidota > Bacteroidia > Flavobacteriales > Flavobacteriaceae > Flavobacterium > Flavobacterium piscis_A. The sequence continues at coordinate 39,210 of NZ_JAVDWQ010000019.1, forward strand.
GTAACATAATAAGCTGTTTTCTGTTGTCCCTGAAATTTTCTTCCCGAATTCGCAATTGCACCATTGGATTTAATCTGAAATAAGTGGCGTCCGGTGCGTAATGAAAATAGTTCTGACTTACAGAATATCTTACATTATATAATGTACTGTTTCGATAATTGTGGTTGTATGAAAAGGCAGAAGAACCTGATATTGTTCCTGTATTAAGAGAATACGCAGGATTGATATCAAACATAAAGGGTTTGTCTAATATCGTTTTGTTATGAAATCGTATTCCCGGTGTAAAACCGTCATATAAATTATAGGTAAGTGTAGGCATGTATAAAACCTGATTGTAATATGGGTCTTCCAGGTCTTTTAGGAAGTTAAATTTTACAGGACGATTCGTTATTTTTACACTTTTTAATGATTTCCAGTTGTTTCTTAAATTATATTCCGGAACCTCATTATTATAATTCAGGACTATTTTATCTGCATTTTGTCTTTCAAATGTATAAATCGAATCAGTATTTTTAGGCTCGATCCATTTTTTAAAAATTACTTTGTTTTTTTGGAGACCGTATATCGGAATCGGGGCAAATACATTCGTTTTGTTTTTTACAGAGAACTGTATGCTGTCTTTTGTTCTTGATACATCCGAAAATTTGTAATCGATAATGTCGCGTGATTCAATAATAGTTTTAAAAAACCAATCAATATTTTTGGGAGAATTTTTCGTTACGATTTCTTCAAAATCATATCTGTCCGCTTGTTGTGTTTTGTTCAGGCCGTAAAACTCCTGAATGCTTCGGAGTACAATATCATCATTAAGGTAATCATCTAAATAGCTCAGGCTTAAACCAGCCCGGTATTTACCGGCAATTTGTTCGTTGAATTTTATCAAAGTGTTTTTTGGATTTCCGATTGGCTGATCCAGATTTTTTCGGGCCATCAGCATATAATAATAACTGTATTGCTGATTAAAAGTCAGATGGGTAACGTTATAACTTTTCAGAATTTTCATATTCGAAAGGTTCCCCAGCATTCTTTGGTCCAAATGGTTTTCTTCCATGTATTTCATCATGGTATAAATCTGAATTCCGTCATAAATCCAGTTGTCTTTTCGCGGATCTAAACGCAGGCTGTTTTTTAAATAATTATTCAGATAGGTTTTTAAGAATGTAATTTCAAAGACAAATTCATCCGAAAACGGACTGATAAATGAAGGCAACTGATTAAGTCCGTAAAACGGATTTCTATCATAATCAGCCTGAGAAACTGTTATTTTTTGATGGGGATATTTTCCAATCATTGTACTCGCAAAAGTCACAATCCGATTAATAATAATCGCTTTTTGAATTTCATCGAGTTTTTTGTTTTTTAGATTAGTGAGGATTTCTATTGAACCGTTTTCATAGCTCTTAAAACTGTTTTGCTTCTCGATAAACAAATTAAAATCGGTTCTGTGATTTCCTGAAAATAAATAAGTAGTAAATTGAGCATTTGTTGCATCTGTAGCAACTGAATTCAAATCTGTTGTAATGGAATAATTACCTGGTATTTTTATTGAAATGGTGTAATTACAATTAGTATTTGCAATATCGTCGAGATTGAAATTATTGTACTTTATGAATTCATGATTTTCAAAACGGGCCGGACTCAGGAACCAGTTTTTCAAATTCATTCCACCATTTTGGTCGTATCCGTAACGCGTAAATTTATCACTCGGGATTTTTGAAATATAAGTAAGGTCCAGATTGATTTTTTCACCGGGATAAAGTTTTTGTTTCAGTTTTACGATAATAAAATCAGGATTTTTTTCGGTTCTTTCCCATTCAAAAGCTAAATTATCAGCATCTGTCAGATTCAGGATTGTAGTACTTCCACGCTCTTCGGCTTTAGCCAAATGAAAACCGCGATAAAATTCATCAGAAAAACGTCTGGCCAAAGGTGTGTTTTTATCAGAAAAAGCATTGTTCCAGTCATTCAGGACAATTGTCGTAAGTGTGTCTTTTGAAGTATTATGATACGCAATTTCCTGTTTTACATTCAACGTTTTAAGCTCAAGATTTACCGCCACTTCCATCTTAGACTGATGCTGGGCGTACTGTTTTATCGAGCTGAATAAAACGAAAAGGAAAAATATAATTTTATAAAATGCTTTCAATGAGGGCTTAAAATTTTAGAATATAACTTAAGTTACGGACTTATGGCTGTTTTGGTTTTAGTGTAAAAATAGTATAAAAAAAGCTGTTTAAAAAACAGCTTTCATTTTTTGTAATTTTACCATATGAGTGATATAAGAAAATATAAGTTACGCCTTTTTCAACACAAAGATTAAATGAGCTTATATGACTTATATAGTAGAAAAAAACATTAGAAATTCGGACTTAAATCGTATTTCTTATAGAATTTATCAAGAACGTCAACTACTTCATCTTCAGTGTCAACGATCTTGAATAAGTTCAAATCGTCCGGACTGACAGTTTGCATTTTCTCCACCAAAACTGTTTTTACCCATTCGATCAGTCCTGACCAAAATTCAACTCCAACCAGAATAATAGGGAATTTTCCAATTTTTTTAGTCTGAATCAAGGTTATCGCCTCAAACATTTCGTCTAAAGTTCCAAAACCACCCGGCATCACCACAAAACCTTGCGAATATTTTACGAACATTACCTTTCTTACGAAAAAGTAATCAAAATTCAGGTTTTTATCATGATCGATATAGGGGTTAAAATGCTGTTCAAAAGGCAGTTCGATATTCAGGCCAACTGAAGTTCCGCCGCCTAAGTGTGCGCCTTTATTTCCGGCTTCCATAATTCCGGGACCCCCGCCCGTTATTACGCCATAACCGGCTTTACTAATTTTATAAGCAATTTTCTCGGCCAATAAATAATATTTATCGTCCGGTTTTGTTCTCGCTGATCCAAAAATAGATACACACGGACCAATACGTCCCATGCTTTCATAGCCGTTTACAAATTCAGCCATGATTTTAAAAATTGCCCAACTGTCATTGGTTCTGATTTCATGCCACGATTTTTGTTTCAAACGGTCCTGAATTACTTTATCTTCATCATTATCAAAATCTTCTAATCTCATTTTAGGTATTTTATAATTTATATTTTTCAGGAGCTGTTCCTGCTGTCCGCTATATCCTTTGTGCTCCCGATAGCATCGGGACCGCCACAAAAGGATACTGCTCTCATCTGGCCAGGGCACCTGTTTTTAATTGAATTCGGTTTATAAAAAGAATTAATACTTTTGTTCTTCAATTGATTTGGTAATGTTGCTTATAACTTTTCCGGTATGCTCTGTAGTTTTAGATTCGATGAGCATTATTAAACATTCCTCAACCGATGAAATCCTGTGATTTATACCTTTCTTTACCACAAGCAAATCACCTTTACTCATTGTGAACGATGGTTGGTTTTCAATTTCCATTAAAAGCTCACCATCTACAATATAAAATAATTCATCTTCATTTTCGTGATTGTGCCAGGGTATTTCCTGACCTTTTATTTTAGCCACTTTAATATATTGATCATTCACTTCATCAATTATTTTAGGTGAAAAGTAATGCTCAACACTGCTGAATTTTTCTTTTAGTTTCATAGATTTTATTTAATAGATTATGTCAAAATCAAAAACTTTGACAAAAATGGCGTACTAAATTACTGCTTTTTTTGAGAATTGTTACAAAAAGTAAATTTATAATCTAAAAGTAATGGTGATATAATGGTGAAATCCAGGTTTTTATTTCATTATCAAATAATTACAATAAGTGAAATCTCTAATTATAATTTTTAATACGTATCGTTGCAATGGAACTCAACTAATTTTGCGTATAAAAAATTCCCAACGGATTTCGATTCCTCATAATTTAGACACAGACAAATAAAGGGCCATCGGTTCGATTCATATTGTAGTGACGGATTTTATTCCGTCATAAAATATTCGCACAACAAAAATGATCCATGAGGCAGATCAATATTGCAACAGCCTGTTTTTTCGATCCTTTGCAGATATAATGAAGATCCTGTTATTCCAATTCCTTTTTCAAAAATTTAGCCGTATAGCTTTTTTTATTTTTTGCTACTTCTTCAGGAGTTCCTTTCGCAATTAATTGTCCGCCGCCTTTTCCGCCTTCCGGGCCGATATCAATAATATAATCTGCAAGTTTGATAACGTCCATATTATGTTCGATTACTAAGATGGTATTTCCTTTATCAACCAGTTTATTGATCACATCCATCAAAACGCGAATATCTTCAAAATGCAATCCTGTCGTAGGTTCATCCAAAATATAAAAAGTATTTCCGGTATCTTTTTTAGACAATTCTCCGGCAAGTTTTATACGTTGTGCTTCACCACCCGAAAGCGTTGTACTTTGCTGACCAAGCGTAATATATCCTAAACCAACATCCTGAATCGTTTTTACTTTTCGGTAAATCTTCGGAATCATTTCAAAAAACGGAACTGCTTCATCAACCGTCATGTTCAGCACATCCGAAATAGACTTTCCTTTGTATCGAATTTCTAATGTTTCCCTGTTAAAACGTTTACCCTGACAGGTTTCGCATTCTACATACACATCAGGAAGAAAGTTCATTTCGATAGTTCGAACACCTGACCCTTCGCAGGTTTCGCAGCGTCCGCCTTTTACGTTAAAACTAAAACGTCCGGCTTTGTAACCACGAATCATACTCTCAGAGGTCATCGTAAACAAATTCCTGATTTCGGTAAAAACTTCGGTATAAGTCGCCGGATTCGAACGTGGCGTTCTTCCAATCGGACTTTGGTCAATATCAATTACTTTGTCAATATGTTCTAAACCTTCAATTTTTTTGTACGGTTGTGGTTTTTTCACACCGTTAAAATAATAAGCATTCAAAATAGGGTAGAGCGTTTCGTTTATCAAAGTCGATTTTCCGCTACCTGAAACTCCGGTTACGCAAATTAATTGCCCTAAAGGTAATTCGATAGAAACATTTTTTAGGTTGTTTCCGGTTGCTCCCGTCAGTTTTAAAAACTTGCCATTTCCTTTGCGACGTTCTTTCGGAATCTCTAATTTCATTGTACCGTTCAAATATTGAGCGGTAATCGTATTCGATTTTAGAGTCTCAGCCGGAGTTCCAATGCTTATGATCTCTCCTCCATATTTTCCGGCTTTTGGTCCAATATCAATTACATAATCGGCACGTTCTATCATGTCCTTGTCATGTTCAACAACAATAACGGAATTTCCGATATCACGTAATTGTTCTAATGAATGAATCAGTTTTTCATTGTCTCTTTGATGTAAACCAATACTCGGCTCATCCAAAATATACAAAACACCAACCAACTGCGAACCAATTTGTGTTGCCAATCGAATACGTTGTGCCTCACCACCAGAAAGTGATTTTGAACTTCGGCTTAATGCCAGATAATTTAAACCAACATTCATCAGGAAGTTCAAACGGTCTTTTATTTCCTTGACTACTTCAGAAGCAATCAAAAGTTGTTTGTCTGATAAATGACTGTTTAAATCCTGAAACCAGACAGTTAAGTCTGAAATATCCATATCACACAATTCAGTGATATTTTTTTCATTAACTCTAAAAAACTGCGCTTCTTTTTTTAAACGGGAACCATCACAAACCGGACAATTCACTTCGTCCATGAAATCTTTTGCCCAACGTTTTATGGTTGTAGATGAAGTTTCATCAAATTGATTTTTTATGAAATTGGATATTCCTTCAAAATCAATTTTATAATCACGGGTTACGCCTAAATCTTTTGAATTTACAACGAATTTATCTTTTCCACCGTGAAGAATCATTGTCATGGCTTCTTCCGGAATTTTCTCAATAGCATCTGTTATTTTAAATCCAAATTTTTCTCCAATAACTTCTAATTGCTTGAAAATCCAGGATGATTTGTATTCGCCAAGCGGAGCAAAACCACCGCTTTTGATTGATAGTTTAGGATTCGGAATAATTTTCTTAACGTTGATTTCGTGAACTGTTCCTAATCCGTTACAATGCGGACAAGCTCCTTTTGGAGAGTTGAACGAAAATAAATTCGGTTCTGGGTTCTGATACGAAATTCCAGTTGTAGGACACATCAAATTCCTGCTGAAATAACGCACTTCATTCGAATCCTGATCTAAAATCATTAAGACATTTTCGCCGTGATGCATTGCTGTATTGATACTTTCAGACAAGCGCTTTTGATTGTCTTCTGTGTTTTCAATCAACATTCTGTCAACTACAATTTCGATATCGTGGGTTTTGTAACGATCTAATTTCATTCCCGAAACTAAATCCTGCACTTCGCCATTAACACGGACTTTCAAAAATCCCTGTTTGGTAATTTGCTGGAATAATTCGGCATAATGCCCTTTTCTGGCTCTAATAATCGGAGCCAGAATATTAATTCGTTTTCCGTTGAAATCCTGCATGATCAAATCTTTAATTTGATCATCAGAATACGAAACCATTTTTTCGCCAGTATTGTAACTATAAGCGTCAGCGCCACGGGCGTATAATAATCTTAGGAAGTCATATATTTCAGTAATAGTTCCAACGGTCGAACGCGGGCTTTTACTGGTTGTTTTTTGTTCAATCGCAATAACTGGTGAAAGTCCATCAATTTTATCAACATCCGGACGCTCCAAACCGCCAAGAAACTGCCTGGCATAAGCCGAAAAAGTTTCTACATAACGACGCTGTCCTTCAGCATAAATAGTGTCAAATGCCAAAGATGATTTTCCTGAGCCAGATAAGCCGGTAATAACAACCAGTTTTTCTCTCGGAATTGAAATATCGATATTTTTTAGATTATGAACTCTTGCGCCAAGAACTTCAATAGTATTGTCTTTTTCTAACATAAATTTGAGCAAAACGCAAAGTTACCATTTTGATTTATTCTTTTTACCCTAGAGTAGAGAAGTTTATGTTAAAAATTGTAACAAAAAACGCCAGTCTATGCTAGCGTTTTCGTTTTCTATTCGTCATATATTCTTCAATGGCTTCTTTGGTGGTATACCAATTTCGACCTTCCTTATAAGCATCAATTTTACCGGTTCTGGCTAACAGACTAACATATTCCTGACCGTAATGAGCACTTGGTTCACTCACAATATCTGATATTTTCTGGTAATCATTATCACTATCAGGCATTGCGTTCAAATAAATATTAAGTGTGCGTTCTAATGCCTGGCACATCAAAAGCGTTAGTTTTTGATAATTGCCATTGTTCGCCTGATTGAGTGCTTCATAATATTTTTTCCTGTCATTTTTAAGAATGATAGCAGGAGGAAAACCACAACGCATTAATAACAAATTCATGCTCAAGCGAACTGTTCGGCCATTTCCCTCAAAGAAAGGATGAATCCAGACTAATTTATGATGGTAAATCGTAGCCAGTTCAATATCGTTTAAGCCTAATGGATTGGTATTGCTAAAATCAATTAATTCATCAAGATAATCTGAAACTTTATTAGCATTTGGAGGCATAAAATTAGCTTCTGAAATTCGAACTCCACCATTACGCAATCGTCCGGCAAAATCATCTTCAATAGAGCGCAAAACCAATCCGTGTATCGAAAGAATATCAATGCTTCGAAGTTTGTAGGTATCATCAACAATTGAATAGAGATAATCAATAGCCTTATCGTGATTGTAAGTTTCAAAATGCTCCCGAAGCGATTTTCCTTTAATAGTAATTCCTTCCTGAATAACCATTTGGGTTTCTCGCAAACTCATGGTGTTTCCTTCGATACTATTCGAATTGTAAGTCCATTCTAAGGATAAACTCTCGCGAATTTTATACAAGGCAATATTTGGCAGTGGTCTGCTATTTTGCAAATCCAGCCTTTTTTGGTACAATCGGTCAAAAGTTGATTGAAATTCGGTTCTATATGTCAGGTCTATATTCCACATTACCCAACAAAAATACTTTTTAATATCGGATAACAAAAAAATTTACTTATCCGATATTAATTTATTCAATTGTCATAGAACGCAACTTGGTTCTATAAGCTTCAAGCGCTATAGATTTGGAAATGAAACCATAGTATTTATCGTCCCGTAAAACGGGTAGAAATGCGGATTTAGAGATTTCAAATTTCCGCATGACAATTTCCATACTATCGTATGAATAAATTGTGGCTGCAGGAGTTTTCATAATATCTTTAATCATAGTATATTTTACACGATACGGATTAAAAATAATCTCCCGGATATCATTAAAATGTACAACACCAACAAGTTCATTTTCCTTGTTTACGACAGCAAAAACAACCTGATTGGAATGGGAAATAAGATCAACCAGTTTGCTTAGGTTTTCATTCGGTGAAACCGTTAAATAATCGGTTTGAATTATGCGATTAATATCTAAAGTTGAAAGAATATTCGAATCTTTATTACTCGTAAAGGCATGTCCTTTTTTAGCCAGGTTTTTTACATCAAGAGAATATTTTTCGAAGCGTTTTGATATCGCAAAACTTATAGATGAAACAATCATAAGAGGAATCATAAGGCTATAGCCTCCGGTAATTTCTGCTATCAAGAAAATTGCGGTAAGCGGTGCATGAAACAATCCACTTAAAATACCTGCCATTCCTACCATGGTAAAATTGCTGATTGGTAATTGGGATAAGCCTGTCAGACTAATAAATTTTGAAAAAAAATAGCCTAAATATGAGCCTAAAAACAGGGATGGGGCAAAATTCCCTCCATTTCCCCCGCTTCCAATAGTTAATCCTGAAGCAAAAACTTTCACCATCATAGTACATCCTACAAAAAGAAGTAAAACCCATTGGTTATTTCTGAAATCGCCAAATAAAGTATTATCCAATAATTGTCCCGGATCATTTTCAGATAAGGTTTTAATACTTTCATAACCTTCTCCAAAAAGAGTTGGGAAAATAAAAATCAGAGCTGCCAAAATTGAAGATCCAAATAAAGCTTTTTTATAAGGATTCATTTTTAATGTAGAAAAATAGTGCTCCACTTTCTGAAAATTTCTGGAATAATATATTGCTACCAGTCCCGTTAGTATTCCTAAAATTACATAGAAAGGAATATTATTGTAATCAAATGTTTCCTGTTTTTTAAAGGAAAGAAGAATAGTTTCATCCAGTAGTATTGCAGAAACTAATGCGCCTGTAGCAGCAGAAATCATAATAGGGGTGAATGCTGAAATACTAACATCTACCAATAAAACTTCGATTGCAAACAGAACACCGGCAATAGGTGCATTAAATGCGGCAGCAATTCCTGCGGCAACACCACAGCCAATCAGTAAAGTTCTGTCCTTGTAAGGCAGTTTGTAATTTTGAGCATAATTTGATCCAAATGCAGCACCTGTAATAACAATAGGACTTTCCAGTCCGGCAGAACCTCCTAAACCAACTGTCAGGGAACTTGTAACGATCTGAGCATACATTTGCTTTTTCGGAATGATGCTGGCTTTTTTAGCGACAGCATATAAAATTTGAGAAGTCCCTTTTTGAATGTTTCCGTGTAAAACCTTTTTAACAACAAAAACAGTCAGCAAAATACCAATTATGGGTAAAATACTATTGATAAAACTCAACTTTAAAATTCCGTTGATATAAGTTGCAAACGAAAAAACGCTATGGGCAAATGTTTTTAAGATGATTACTGCAAGAGAACAGGATATACCTACTAAAACACTCGATAAAAAGATAAATTGTTTTGGGGTCAATATAGATTGCCCCAAAGCTATAATGCTTTCTAGTTTCCGAAAAAAAAGTCTTAACATTATCTTTAAAAAGTTAGGTGTACTGCAAATTTAGCTTTAAAGATTTGAAATTATTATAATAAATCTATTTAAAATTATAATCTGCCAAAATCGGCTTACAAGCAATCTTTTCTAATTTATTAATCGTATGATTTTGAGCTTAAAAAGCTAATAATGTTTTATAATGAAAGTAATTTTTGTTTGGAATGTGTTTTTATGTCTTCAAAAAACAACGTAAATTCCTGTTCAAATTCCGAATAAAATTCTTTCAGGTCTTCGCTTGCAAATTGCATTTTTGATACATTTTTTGACCTCATGTCCATTTGTGTCAAAATTTGATGAATGCCACCTACTGTCTGATAACTCAAAAGCCAATTTTGTTCAATCATATACAGCATCATTCCCTGAGTTCTTTCCGTCAGAATATCATAATTTTCATGTAATGATTTGTAAAATCTATTAATGAAATCCTCCAGTTTTTCATCAGAATATTTAGTCCAGTTTTTGGCTAAAAAATGATCATATACAATATCTACAATCACACCGGAATAATGATGATATTTTTCGTGCAATCGCTTGGTGCTTTGTCTGAAAACATCATGAGAATCGGTGTAAGTATCAATAAAACGATGTAAAATGATTCCTTTTTGAACATCCTCAGGAAAATGCTCAAAATGCTTCCCGCGAATTCCATCGGCCATAAAATTACCAATCTTTATTAAATCATTATCACCAGAAAGATATATGTGGGCTAGAAAGTTCATTTTTTGAGGTACTAAAGGGTTCTGATAAGCTAAGTCGCTAAATTCATTCTTGTAAATGTATAAAAACTTTTTTAAATCATTTTTTAGAATGCCTGCTTAGTATTTAAACTTAACATTTAATATTATTTTGAAATCTTAGTAGCATAGCACCTAAGTAACTCATCAACTTTTTTATATTTGTAACTGGTAACCATAACTCACAAAAATGACTTTAATAAAATCGATATCAGGAATACGTGGAACTATTGGAGGTAAAGTAGGAGATAACCTGACTCCTGTTGATGCTGTAAAATTTGCATCGGCCTACGGAACCTTTCTGAAAAATAATACTTCAAAAGAAAAATTAACGGTTGTAATTGGTCGTGATGCCAGAATTTCCGGCCCAATGATTCATAACTTAGTTGTAAACACTTTAATTGGTTTAGGAATTAACGTAATTGATCTAGGGCTTTCAACAACGCCAACTGTAGAAATTGCTGTTCCTTTGGAAAAAGCAGATGGCGGAATTATTTTAACCGCTTCTCATAATCCTAAACAATGGAATGCCTTGAAATTATTGAATGCAAAAGGAGAGTTTTTGAGCGGAGATGAAGGCGCTAAAATTTTAGAAATTGCCGATGCTGAGGCTTTCGATTTCTCGGATGTTGATAATTTGGGAGAAATCACGATAAATGATGCTTATATGGACATTCATATCGACGAGGTTTTAAATTTGTCTTTAGTAGATGTTGAAGCTGTAAAATCGGCTAAATTTAAAGTGGTTGTTGATGGAGTAAATTCGTCAGGTGGTATTATTATTCCAAAATTACTTGAATTAATGGGGGTTGAGGTAGTGAAATTATACTGTGAACCAAATGGGCATTTTCCTCATAATCCGGAACCTTTAAAAGAGCATTTAACTGATATTTCTGAATTGGTAGTAAAAGAAAAAGCCCATTTAGGCGTAGTTGTTGATCCGGACGTAGATCGTTTAGCATTTATTTGCGAAGACGGAGAAATGTTTGGAGAAGAATACACATTGGTAGCTTGTGCCGATTATGTTTTGAGTAAAACTCCCGGAAACACAGTTTCGAATATGTCTTCATCCCGTGCATTACGCGATGTAACAGTTGGTCATAATGGAAACTACGAAGCCAGTGCAGTAGGCGAAGTGAATGTGGTTGAATTAATGAAAAAAAATAATGCTATTATCGGAGGAGAGGGAAATGGTGGAATTATTTATCCTGAGTCGCATTATGGAAGAGATAGTTTGGTAGGAGTGGCTTTGTTTTTGACGCATTTGGCTCATAAAAAAATATCGGTTTCTGCATTGAGAGCTTCCTATCCTGAATATTATATGAGTAAAAATAAAATTGAATTAACACCACAAATTGATGTTGATGCAATTTTAATAGCTATGACTGAAAAATATAAAAATGAAGATATCACCACAATTGATGGTGTTAAAATTGATTTTGCTGCTGAATGGGTTCATTTAAGAAAATCAAATACAGAACCTATTATCCGAATTTATACTGAAGCTCCATCTCAGGAGAAAGCTGATGTTTTGGCATTGCGAATTATTGATGAGATAAAAGTTATTGCCGGCATTTAAGCTTGTTAATTATATAAAAAAGTTTGATGAACAAAAATCCATCAAACTTTTTTATAATTGAAAATAAATTTAATATTTTTTTACCTTCGTCAGGGCAGTTTTATAATTTTCGTTTACTTTTTCCCAATTGATTAATTTGTAAAAAGCATCGATATAACTTTTCTTTCTGTTTTGGTAATCCAGATAGTACGCATGTTCCCATAAATCAATACCTAAAATTGGTGTTCCGGGTATCAGAGCATTTCTCATTAAAGGGTTGTCCTGGTTTTCGGTTGTTGTAATTTGTAGTTTGCCTGCTTTGTCAACGACTAACCAAACCCAGCCTGAACCAAACTGTTTATTGGCCGCATTTTTGAATAGACTGGTAAGATTGCTAAAAGACCCGAATTCTTTATTAATAGATCCGGATAAAGTATCTTTTGGGGTTTGTTCTTTTGGTGTTAAAATATTGAAGTATAAAGTATGATTGTAATAACCACCTGCATTCTGTCGGAGTTTGGCATTATTCAGATCTAATTTTTTTAAGATATCTTCAATAGGGGCATTTTCAAATTCAGTTGTAGCAATTTCTTTATTTAAGTTATTCGTATAAGTTAAATAATGTTTTGAATAATGGGTTTCCATTGTCAACGATCTTATTTCAGGCGCCAATGCATTGTAAGAAAATGGTAATTTAGTAAGCTCGAAAGATCCTGGTTCGGCTTTTACGTCTTCTGGAGTCCCGATTGTTAATTTTTCTTCCTTAGTAGGTAATGGTACTTCAACAACTTCAGTCAATTTTTTATCATTACAAGAAAATAATGTAATTAATGAAGCAAAAAGCCAAAGCCGATTAAATAGATTCTTCATAATAATTATTTTGATGTTAAGGAATTAATGATTTCGATATAGTTTTCTTTAGCTTCTTCTATTGAAATATGGCTAATCTGCATCCAGGCATTCGTTTTAAAAGCATTACGTAAATCAAAATTATCAGATTGATTGTAAATGGTAGTTCCAAATGTTGCCTGTTTGTAATAGGCATATAATCTTAACTGCACATCTTGTGGCAGTGAGGCTTGTGTCATTTTTAAAGCTTTTTCAACTGCCTCTGAAAAACGAATATCTAAATCTTTTCCTGTCATTTATGCTTTTGTAGCAATAATAGTTTTGCCACCAATTGCTTTTTGGTTCAATACTACATTAATTGGAGTACCTAAAGGTAAAAATAAATCTACTCTGGAACCAAATTTTATGAAACCGGCATCTGTACCCTGTACTACCTGCATTCCTTCCTGAGCATAATTGACAATTCTGCGTGCTAATGCGCCTGCTATTTGGCGATATAAAATTTGTCCAAAGCTTTCATTTTCAATAACCACAGTGGTTCTTTCGTTTTCCTCACTTGCTTTTGGATGCCAGGCAACAAGAAATTTTCCGGGATGATATTTACTGAATTTTATGATCCCATCCATTGCATAACGTGTTACATGCACATTAATTGGAGACATAAAAATGGAAACCTGTAAACGTTTGTCTTTAAAAAATTCACCTTCGTATACTTCCTCAATTACTACAACCTTGCCATCGACAGGAGAAAGTATCTGATCAGTATTTTTGACAGCTATTCTTTTAGGATTTCTAAAAAATTGCAAAATAATAATCAAGACCAATAGGGCAGCTATCTGAACAGCCATTCTTAGCCAATAAATATCAATAAACTTGTCAGCAATTAAAAGTACGGCTACAGTAAAAACTGTACCTAATAAAATTGATTGGGCTCCTTCTTTATGAAACATAATATAAAATTTGATAAAATAAATATATAACTGGTGCTACAAATATAACACTATCTAATCGATCTAATACACCTCCGTGTCCTGGCATTATGGCACCGCTGTCTTTTACTCCCGCAATACGTTTAAATTTTGACTCAATCAAATCACCTATTGTTCCAAAAATACTGACAATTAAAGCAATTATAGTCCATATTAAAATTGATTTTTGACTGAAATCCGGATTTGGCCTGATGTATAATTTTGAAATCAAAAATCCGGTAAGAACAGCAAAAATAGCTCCACCGATAAAACCTTCAATTGTTTTTTTTGGAGAGATACGCTCAAATAATTTATGTTTTCCTATTGACTTTCCTACTATATAAGCAAAAGTATCATTTGTCCATATAAGAATAAACAGGCCAATAATAATTTTAGGATTATAATCTTTAATTCCGAAAGAAATTTTGATAATAAAAATAAATGGGAGTATGATATATCCTAAAAGATATAAATACTTGGATATGTTACTTATTTCTTGTGTGTTGTCAAACAAAAATACAATGCATTTTGTAGATATTATTAATGTGATTACAAGTAACACAATATATAAGTGATCAACATTTATAATAATTTCAATATTGTCTTTAAGAAAAATATTTAAATAATTTTCAGTTTCCATTTTGTAGAAACTGAGTAAAATAATAGCTGAATAAAGAAAAAAGGAAAAGGTTAACGAAATAATTTTATTAATCCTGACTAAATTACAAAATTCATAAGCGGCAATAACTAGAAAAATTCCAAAAAGCGCAATAAAGCTTTCAGTAGAAAACAGAATAGATGTTAGTAGCAATACAATATAAACAGCACCTGAAGTGGCTCTCTTTAGTGTTTCATTCATCTTAAAGATCTTCTAAGAGCAGTAAGTAAAGATTTTTGGCAACACTTCCGTATTGGGTAAAATCTTCTTCTTTTGCTTTTTCGAAATATTTTATTGTCGTAATATTGGTAGGATAGTCTCTTTCATATTTACGCTTTATAGCACTTAGACCATCGCTTTTCATAGGAACAATTTGACTAGTAGTTGCAATAATTACAATATTTACAGGTAATTCGTTGGGTTTGTTTTGCTTTATTTGTTTGGATGAAAATAAAATAGAACCTTCTTCGCCAATTAGGTTTTCACAGCTTGCCAATAAGAATTTTGGATTTGATGGGGAAGTGTAAAGTAATTTGTTCTCATCTAACAAATTAAAAAGAGCAGTTTCATAACATAAAACTTCACTTTCAAACCAATCGTTTTCTTCTAATATGTTTTCAAATTGATCAGCAACTTCTTGTTTGTTTTCGCAATACAAAAATTTTCCTCCATTCTTTTTAAAATTAAAAATGAATTTTTCGTCTATTGATAAATGACTATCAGAATTTGGGGTACCTGCATATTCACTTTCATGTTCTTCATCTGAAGAGGCACTTCCAGAACCAAATATTTTTTTGAAAAAACTCATTATATATGAAATACTTTACATGTTAATTGAAAACGTTCAAAGATAAAAAAATCTTAATTCAAAAGGGTGTTTTGAATTAAGATTTTAAAAAATATTAAATATTTAGTTAAAGTTTATGAGACTACTTCTCCCAAATTTTTATCAAAAGTACGTTTTCCGAAAATGTTTTCAAGATCATCTTTAAAGATTACTTCTTTTTCAATTAAAATATCGGCAAGCTGATTCAACTTGTCTTTGTTTTCTTCTAAAATATGAATGGCTCTTTGGTATTGACCTTCAATTAATTCTGAAATTTCTTTGTCAATTACTTTTGCAGTTTCATCAGAATATGGTTTAGAGAAATTGTATTCGCTTTGTCCTGTTGAATCATAATAGGTAACATTTCCTATTTTATCATTCAAACCATAAATGGTAACCATTGCACGAGCCTGACGTGTTACTTTTTCCAAATCGCTCAAAGCTCCGGTAGAAATTCTGTCAAAAGTTACTTTTTCAGCAGCTCTTCCTCCCATAGTTGCACACATTTCGTCTAGCATTTGGTCAGTTCTTACGATTTGTCTTTCTTCCGGAAGATACCAGGCAGCTCCCAAACTTTGTCCACGAGGAACAATAGTTACTTTAATAAGAGGCGCAGCATGTTCTAACATCCAGCTTACAGTTGCGTGACCAGCTTCGTGAATAGCAATTGCTCTCTTTTCGTCCGGAGTAATAATTTTATTTTTCTTTTCAAGACCACCAATGATTCTATCAACAGCATCAAGGAAATCTTGTCTGTCAACAGCAGCTTTGTTGTGACGGGCAGCAATTAAGGCGGCTTCGTTACAAACATTAGCTATATCGGCACCAGAAAATCCAGGAGTTTGCTTGGCTAAGAAATCTAAATCAAGACCCTCTACTTTTTTGATAGGAGCCAGGTGAACGGCAAATATTTCAGCTCTTTCACGAATGTCCGGTAAGTCAACAAAAATTTGTCTGTCGAAACGACCTGCACGCATTAAAGCTTTATCAAGAACGTCAGCTCTATTGGTTGCGGCCAACACAATTACGTTTGAGTTAGTGCCAAAACCATCCATTTCTGTTAATAACTGGTTCAAAGTGTTTTCTCTTTCGTCATTTCCGCCTGACATATTGCTTTTTCCTCTTGCTCTACCAACAGCGTCAATTTCATCAATGAAAATGATAGCAGGAGATTTTTCTTTTGCTTGTTTGAACAAATCACGAACACGGGATGCACCAACACCAACAAACATCTCAACAAAATCAGAACCTGATAATGAGAAGAAGGGCACTTGTGCTTCTCCTGCCACCGCTTTTGCCAATAATGTTTTACCAGTTCCCGGAGGTCCTACAAGAAGAGCTCCTTTAGGAATTTTACCTCCCAGATTAGTATATTTTTCAGGGTTTTTAAGAAACTCTACAATTTCCTGTATTTCTTCTTTTGCACCTTCAAGACCTGCTACATCTTTAAATGTAGTTTTGATATCTGTTTTTTCATCAAATAATTTAGCTTTTGATTTTCCTATGTTGAAAATTTGTCCGCCTCCGCCGGCACCTCCGCCAGACATTTTACGCATAATGAAAATCCATACACCAATAATAATGATGATTGGAAGCAGACTAATCAAAATGTCACTCCAGTTGTTTTTTTCCTGAAAAGAATAATCTTTTAATTTTTTTTCATCTACCGCTGTCTTAAGTGATTTTTCAAAATTCTGAATATCTCCGACTTTAACGATATAATGTGGACCTTTATTTAGTCCGTTAAACATATCTTTGGCAACTTTTTTATTAGCCGGGTTTTTAAGCGCAGCCTCAGTCAAAAAAACTTCAGTTTCAGATTTGTTGTAAATAATCACTTTTTCAACCTCACCTTTTTGTAAAAGCGTATTGAAATTTGGTGGAGACAATTGTATAGGTTCGCTTAAACTGGATCCTCCGGTTGCAAAACTTATAAATAAAAAGACTAAAAGTATTGCAGTATATATTAACCAGGGACTTATTTTAAATTTATTCGGATTTGGATTATTATCTTTAGCCATTAGAAGAAAGTTTCTTTAGTATTTGTTTTCGATTGTAGTTATTTTGGCATCACCCCAAAGGCTCTCGATGTTATAGTATTCACGAATATGTTTTTGGAAAACATGTACTACAATATGCACATAGTCCATTAATACCCATTCAGCATTATCAG
Organism: Flavobacterium piscis; assembly: GCF_031457575.1. Classification (GTDB taxonomy): domain Bacteria; phylum Bacteroidota; class Bacteroidia; order Flavobacteriales; family Flavobacteriaceae; genus Flavobacterium; species Flavobacterium piscis_A. Next base: position 56,756 of record NZ_JAVDWQ010000019.1, read on the forward strand.
TTCCTTCTACATGCCAGGGTTTATCTTTTAAATCTTTGGATACTGTTTTTTGAATTGAATTTACAATTGCGTTAACTTGAGTGTTAGAGCTTCCGTTGCAAATTACAAAATAGTCACAAACAGCAGTGTCTATTTCCCTTAAGTCAAGAATATCAATATCGTTTCCTTTTACTTCTTCAATTCCTTTGATTATGTTCGCCAACAGAACATCGTTATTAATAGTCTTTTTCGCCATGAATTATTTTATATGATTTTGTAAAGTTACCAAATTTTGTCATTAATTTTGAACCTTAACAAAATATTAAATTAAGTTATTTAAATTGCTTTAATGAAACTAATCAAACTCGATGCCATAGATTCTACAAACGATTTCCTCAAAGCATTGGCAAGTCAGGATGAACCCGATAATTTTACAGTAGTAACTGCTGAAAATCAGACCAAAGGAAAAGGACAGATGGGGGCACAATGGCTTACGGAGTCAGGTAAGAACTTAACAATGAGTGTTTTGGTCAAAGATTTTCTTTTTGATAATGAACAGGTATTTAATCTGAGCATTGTTATTTCATTATCAGTCATCGATGCATTAAAATCATTGAATATTCCTGATTTGAGCATAAAATGGCCTAACGACATTATGTCATACAATAAAAAAATTGGTGGCATCTTAATTGAAAATGCCTTAAAAAGTGATGGCAGGATCGTGTCAGTTGTTGGAATTGGTCTCAATGTAAACCAAACCAATTTTGAAAATCTTCCTAATGCTTCTTCATTAGCAGTGGTTAGTAATACGGAATTTGATAAAGATTTTTTGGTAGTTTTAATTCTTGAAAAATTGGAATTGAGGATAGAAGCATGGAAAACAGATTCAGATTTTTTTTGGAAAGAATATTTTAATTCGTTATTTAAAAAAGGAGTTCCAATGCCGTTTAAGGACCTCAAAAATCAAAATTTCATGGGAATTATTCAGGGCGTTTCTCCAATCGGGAAAATACAAATTTTACTTGAAGATGATTCTGTTACAGAATTTGATATAAAAGAGGTTCAGATGCTTTACTGATAGTTGGTGAATAGGGTTCAAAGTGGCAAAGGTTTAATTAAAAATTTTGCTTATATCTGGAAAACCTTCTTGAAACAAAAGGTTAATCCTATATTTTTAACAAAAAAAGTCCGATCAAATCGGACTTTTAATTAATAATTTACAATCAATCATTAACAATTATAGCTTTGTCATATTATTTGCCAAAGTTTCAATGAATTTTCCAATTGGACCTTTAATCATCATAGCCATCATTGCGTTGAATTCTCCTTCAAAAAGTAATTGTACTTCACTTGATGAATCAGAGGTGCTTTCTATATTAGAAACTAAAGTAAATGGAAGTTTATCACTTGCAGCTCCTAAAACAATTTTGTTTGGTGCTGTTTTCTCCTTCATTTTCAGTTTTATTTCAGGCATCCCTTTCAGTCCAAAAATAAAAGCATCTTCGCCAATTACTTCAAATTTAGCAATATTTTCAGGCATTAGTTTTTCAAAATTCTTAACATCAGACAATAAATCAAATAATTCTTGAGCTGATTTCTGAACAGTAACTTTCGGACTTTCTAAGTTCATATTTTTTATTTGTTTGTTTCTACAATTATTCCTGTCCCCAGGTAGACGGGGTAACACTCCATTCCTGTAAAGCAGTCAGATCATCTTCAGAAATGTATTGTTTTTCGACCGCCAATTCTAATAAATTAGTATAATTGCTCAATGTGTATAAATCAACATTAGCATTTTTGAAGTTTTCTTCGGCAACATTAAAACCATAGGTGAAAATTGCAGCCATCCCTTTAATATTTGCACCTTCGTTACGTAATGCTTCTACTGCCATCAGACTGCTGTTACCGGTACTAATCAAATCTTCGACCACCACCACATTCTGGCCTTTTTGCAAAAAGCCTTCAACCTGATTCTGTCTTCCGTGTTTTTTTGGTTCCGGGCGTACATAAACAAAGGGCAATCCAAGGCTTTCGGCCACTAAAATTCCTACTCCTATCGCTCCTGTAGCAACACCGGCAATAACATCCGGTTTTCCAAATTGTTTTTCAATGTTCTTTGCAAACTCATTCCTGATATAATTTCTTATCATTGGAAACGAGAGTATTAGCCTGTTATCACAATAAATAGGTGATTTCCATCCTGAAGCCCATGTAAAAGGATTTCCTGGATTCAATTTAATTGCATTTATTTGCAAAAGCAATTCGGCTGTTTTTTCGGCAGTATCTTTATTAAAAATCATAGTACAAATGTATAAAGTTTTTGTGAACGACAAACCACTTTTTTTGACAAATGAAATCTCAAAGGAGACCGATTTTCAATTGTTTCTATTAGAGAGTATTGATATTGAACAACTTATTGTCAAGATGTTTCAAAATAAAATTCAAAAGGCTTATTTATATCATCCTGACGAAAAGGAGATTATGAAAACTTTAAAAGCTAAAATTCCTGTTAATAAAGCGGGAGGAGGATTTGTTTATAATAATAAAAAAGAAGTTTTATTTATTTTTAGAAATGGAAAATGGGATTTGCCGAAAGGCGGAATAGAAAAAGGCGAAGAGATTGAAGAGACTGCTATGAGAGAAGTTGAAGAAGAAACCGGCGTAGGTAAACTTCAAATTATCAATAAACTTCAAAAGACTTACCATGTTTTTAAACGTAACGGAAAATATAAATTAAAAATTACGCATTGGTTCGAAATGCAATCTGATTTTGAAGGAATTCCTCAAGGACAGCTCGAAGAGGGCATAGAAAAAGTGGCCTGGCTTAATCCGGAACAAATCAAAGAAGCCTTAAAAAACTCTTACGAAAATATCAAATTATTATTTGAAAAAGAAAATCAATTGCAATAGCAATATCAGCTCCCAATTTCAAATTAGAATTTATAATATTAATCTTTGCCATTGAAATTTAGTATTGATAAGTGCTTGCCACCATTTAAAAAAAAACCCCAATGAACGCAAAGTTCATTGGGGGGTTTTTTTAAATGGTGTTGGGCTATCCGCGCTACTTGCCCCTAATGAGGAACTATCAGGTTTTTTGCGGGGTTTGTTCTGGAAAAGTACATAATTATATTTGATCCAGTTAGTGTTTTTAACTGAAACTGTATTTATTTTTTGATGAAGTTGTTATTCAAAAAACTAAAAATTTCATCAAAATGCTGAGTCGGTTCTGTATGTGTCCCTTCAAGAACCAGATGTTTATAAGGATATTTAAAATTGTATTCTTTCAATCTGGCCGTGATTTTATTTCCCATTTCTACTGCCGGTATTATTTCGTCTTTTGTTGCTGAAAGCAGTAGAATAGGGCCATTAATTTTTTCAACTTTTATCAATGCTTTTTGTTCTGCTATCGTGTCTTTAAGCATTGCTTCAAAAGTACCTCTCAAATCTCTTTTCATTAAGAAAGGAACGGCTTCTTCATTTACCGGTACATAAGGGAGTTCCTTTCCCTTGAATGTCCAGCAGGAAGAATTGAATTCCTGAGTATGTCCGGGAAAAACAGCATGACTGGTTGACATGCCTACAATACAAGTAATATCTTTGTAATAAGTGCCCAGGAGTAAAGCTAAATCAGCGCCTCTGGAACCTCCAATTACTGCAATTTTCTTTTTATTTATTCTTTTATTTTTTGAAGCTTCAGCAATTGCATTATAAATAGCATCGATTGCAATTTTATCTAAAATTTCTGGTGTATTCCTGCATCCAAAATATCCAATAGCTAAAAAAGCATATCCTCTTTCTGTAAATTCATCTCTTGTCTTTTTCCAATAGTCTTTTGTCCATACATTCCCTCCTTCTGAGCCCCCAAGTCCAACTATCAATGGTTGTTTTTCTCCTTTTCCAAGATATAAGATTGCTTCTGCATTTTTTGCTTTAATAGTGTCTTGTGTATAACCAAATATTGAACTAACTGAGAAAATTGCGATACTTACTAATTTTGAAATATTCATCTGTCTAAATAATTAAAGTTTTCACAAAGTTGAATTAAATAGACAGAATAGTTTTTGATCTATATCAAAAAATCATTTTTCAGCTCTGATTCTGCTCAAAGTTTCCTGAGTTATACCTAAATAGGAGGCGATCATCCCCAATGGAATTCTGTGATGAATGTCATGATAAGTTTCTATAAAGTGGTTGTATTTTTCTTTTGCAGTAGTAAAGCGCATTGACGTAATTCTCTCCATCAAATGCCCAAAAATGGTTCCCATTGACAATCTTGCATAACGTTCCATCTCAGGAAAATTTTCAAATAAATACATCAAATCATTCACCTGTAAACAAAATGCCCGGGTGTCTTCAATGGCATCAATATAATAAATGTCCAAAGTTCTTGTTCTAAAACTTTTTGGTGAATTACTCCATTCTCCTTCCGCCGGAAAATATTCACTAATTTCTTTTCCGTCTTTAATAAAATAAGTACGAAATAGTCCTTTTTGGATAAAATAGGATTTTGTACATACTTTATCTGCATGATGTATCAGATCACCCTTTTTAAAAGTAACAAAACTGATTTTATTGATTAAAGCAGTTTTCAATTCATTATTTAGCCTGATGTATTCTTCAAAATGTCTGAATAATATTTCTTCTTGTTCGATGATTCTGTTTTTTAAATTTGTTTTTCTTTTTTCGATAAATTTATCATTGATACATTATAAGTAATTTTTATTGGCCTCAGATATAGTTTACAACGATGTACTTTAAGTACATTTTGCTTTAGCTTCTTATAAATAGTGTTCAACCTTGCAGACTTCAGTCTGCCAATCAAATCTATGGACTTTTAACCCATAGAGAGTGGTCTGGTTTTTTACTACAATATTGTTGTTAGCCAATCATTTAATTTATTCGTAATTATATTATTGATTTTCTCTAACTTCTTAAAATCTTTTCCATTGCCTTTCCCTTGGCCAGCTCATCAATCAACTTGTCTAAATAACGAATTTTTTGCATGAGCTTGTTTTCGATTTCTTCAACCCGATAACCACAAATTACCCCGGTAATTTTTATAACATTTTCATTTAATTGAGGAGCCTCTGCAAAAAAAGTTTCAAAGTCTTTTTTGTTTTCTATTAGTAGCTTTAGCTGTTGTTGAGAATATCCTGTTAACCAACAGATTATAACATCAACTTCGGCTTTTGTACGACCTTTTTTCTCTGCTTTATTGATATAATGCGGATATACGCTTGCGAAAGAAGTTGTAAATATTCTATGCTTTTCCATAGTTCTTTTTAAGTTAAATTGAAAATTGCGTAGATTGCTGCTATTCAAAAATAGTTAAAATGGATGTAAATAATACAATAAAATTTATGACTAAAAGAATTGAAGTAATGAGGGGAATTCACTGTTAACCTAAAAATGGACGAATCTCAACTCTAATTTTCCTATTTTTGCAAAATGAATAAAAATCACCATTCCAACAATATACTTTCGAACTTAGGTATTCAGAGCCTTAACGAAATGCAGGAAGCTGCACAGGATGCTATTTTAAACGAGAATAATGTTTTGCTTCTTTCTCCAACAGGATCAGGAAAAACATTGGCTTTTTTACTGCCAGTGTTAGAATTATTACAACCTGAAATTCTTTCAGTTCAATGTTTAATTTTAGTGCCTTCGCGTGAATTAGGCCTGCAAATTGAGCAGGTTTGGAAAAAAATGGGAACTGCTTATAAAGTAAACATCTGCTATGGAGGCCACTCGATTGATACCGAAATCAAGAATTTGAGTAATCCGCCAGCTGTTTTAATTGGAACTCCGGGCAGAATTGCCGATCACATTGACAGGGAAACTTTCAGGACAGATAAAATTCAGACATTAATATTAGATGAATTCGATAAGTCATTACAATTGGGTTTTCATGAGCAAATGTCTTTCATCATCGGAAAATTATCAAAACTAAACAAACGTGTCTTGGTTTCGGCAACTTCAGATATTGAGATTCCAAAATATACCCGTGTGGTAAATCCAACGATTTTAGATTTCATTCCGGAAGAAGAGGAGAAGGCGAATCTTTCTATGAAAATGATTGAGTCACCGACAAAAGATAAATTAACGAGTTTGTTTAATTTGATATGCTCGCTGAAATCACAATCGGCTATTATATTTTGTAACCATCGTGATGCTGCAGAACGTATCAGCGATACGTTGAACGAAAAGGGAATTTATGCCACGTATTATCATGGCGGAATGGATCAGGACGAGCGTGAGCGTGCTTTGATTCAGTTCAGGAACGGAAGTGTAAGTTATTTAATTACGACAGATTTGGCTGCCCGTGGACTGGATATTCCGGAAATGAAACATGTGATTCATTATCATTTACCTTTAAAAGAAGATGAATTTACACATCGTAATGGACGTACAGCCCGTATGCTGGCTTCGGGAACTGCCTATATCATTATCCACGAAAGTGAAAAGCAATTAGATTATATCGATTATGGTATGGATGTCCTGAAAGTAGAAAACACAACAGCTTTACCAAAGCCTCCCGAATATCAAACCATTTATATCAGTGGCGGGAAAAAAACAAAACTGAATAAAATTGATATAGTAGGTTTCTTTTCCCAAAAAGGAAAACTCGAAAAAGGCGATTTAGGCCTGATTGAAGTGAAAGATTTTATTTCTTTTGCAGCCGTAAAATATAATAAGGTAAAAGATCTTCTTAAAAATATCAAGGATGAAAAAATGAAAGGTAAGAAATTTAAGATTGAAGTGGCCAGAAAAGTGGTAAAGAAAGAAGAGGAGAAATAATTTTGTATGGCATGTTTAAATACTTCAGATGTTTTTCTAAAGATTTTTTTCAAATATTCTAAAACCAGCAGCCTTTTTATAATCGATATTTGTAGTAAAATATCTGTTTTTTTAACATATTTACTGGGTTGTAATTTTATGATTTGGATACTTTATCATTAAATTAATGTTTTTTAATAGCGTGTTATTTATCTGATTTATAGAAGGTTATAATGTGTTTTTATGGAATGTAATTCAATTATGAACAACAATTTTCTTTAATGTTAAATAAATTAACGATTAACACTTTAATTTATCATAATTTCTGCGTTTATTGCACAAGCAAATAATAACCCCAAATTAATTATGAAAAGAATTATTACCATTGGCATTTTGTTCTTGAGTTTTGCGTCTTTCGCACAGATTAAAGTTTTAGAGACCGTACCAGTTGAAAAACTAGGAAAAGTAAACAACAACTACATTCAAAAAATTGGAGATGAGTATACAGTATTTTATACTAGTATTCAGAATGAGGATGAGTCTTCAAGTTTAAGAAAGTTTGCATTTAAAAACGTTAATAACGATTATGTAAATCTTTATAATATTATTATGAACGGCTTTACTGCAAGTCCTTTATATGATATTAAATTAGAATTGCCTAATAATTACATTTGGTTGCACTATACAGGAAGTGTTAGCCCTGATAAAGCTACAGTTCAGTTTATGGTTTCTTCTAAAGATGCTTCTTCTGTAACAAGCAGTATCTCTGAACCGTTTATAAAGGATCAGATTAATAAATTATTTCAAAAATAATTGATTCAAAATAAAACAACAAAGGCTATTCAATTCTGAATAGCCTTTGTTGTTTATAGATAAATATATAAAATCTGAATTATATCTTTTTCACATATTGAGTAATGATTACAATTTGCTGACCGTCTACTTTACCTTCAATGTATTCTGCATTTTCATGATCTAAACGGATGTTTCGTACGGCAGTGCCTTGTTTGGCGACCATACTGGAACCTTTAACTTTTAAGTCTTTGATTAAAACTACAGAATCTCCGTGCTCTAAAATAACGCCATTACTGTCACGGTGAATAATCTTGTTTTCATCATCTTCGCCTTCTCCGGTTGCCTGTGCCCATGCCAGAGTATCTTCATCTAAATACATCATATCCAATAATTCCTGTGGCCATCCTGCAGCACGCATACGACTTAACATTCTCCAGGCTACAACTTGTACGGCAACATTTTCATTCCACATACTGTCGTTTAAACACCTCCAGTGATTCAAATCAACATTGTCAGGGTTGTCAATTTGGTCAATGCACGTATTACATGCTAATATACTTTCATCAAGTCCGCCTTTTTGAGTGGGTAATACCTGGTATACTTTTAAGTTTTCTTCAGCGCCACAAAGTTCACATTTAGACCCGCTGCGTTTGTTTAATTCTCTTTCGATGCTCATTATATTATTTTGATTTTTGGCGAAAGTATAGTTAAATAGAACATTTCGCAAATTTATAATTCACGATTAGCAATTAATCTCGTTTAACTTCATAAATTTTCTCTTCCTTATAAAGTTTCAGCATATCTTTTTTAGCCACGCTGTATGTTTTTTTATAATTTTCGACTACATCAATCTTATCAATGTCAGTTTTTGAATCAATTTCCATATCATTCATGAAAACAACTAGGCTGTCTTTTGAAACCTGATCAACTTTCATAGTTGAATAATGCCTTTCTGCTGAATTGATGAAATAAATGTCCCCAACTTTTGGACTCTTAATAAAATTTTCACTATTTACATCTGTTTGATGTGAAGTATAAAAAATTAATACAAAAATACCAGCAATTAAAAATAATCCTGAAAACATCCATATAGGTGTTTTAACATTGTTCTTTTCTTTTTCTCTTTCTAATTTTTGCTGAATCGAAGATGACAATTCAGTCTTTTCAAATGTCTTTTTACATGAATTACATTCAGCAAAAGTTAATTTTTTAATCGGGAAAAAAGGAATCCAATATAAATGACCATATTTTCCAAATATGCTATAGGTCATAGATACATTTGTATTACAATTTGGGCAGTCTACATTGATAATTTGGCCATTTCTTAAATTGGCAGCTTTAGTTCCGTAAAAAAATATCATTTCAGGTTTTTTTGAGTTAGTTCTTGCAAAAATAAGAATATCGCTTACTTTTTTAAATTTATATTTTTAAACTAATAATAAAAATTACTTTTTTACTCTTACCGCATCCGGAACGAGCATTTCATATTCTCCACCATTACGCAATACATCACGAACAATACTTGAACTAATATAAGAAGTTTTTGCAGCTGTTAATAAAAATACTGTTTCAATTTTTGACAAGCGTCTGTTGGTATGGGCGATAGCTTTTTCAAATTCGAAATCGGCCGGATTGCGCAGACCTCTTAAAATGAAATTAGCTTTTAGTTTATGGCAAAGATCAATTGTAAGGCCTTCGTAGGTTATTACCGAAATCTTTGGTTCATCTTTGAAAGTTTCTTCGATAAAACGCTTTCTTTCTTCTAATGAAAACATGTATTTTTTTTCAGCATTGACACCAATCGCAATTACGATTTCATCAAAAAGGGAAACTCCTCTTTTGATGATGTCTTCATGTCCAAGTGTGATTGGATCAAAAGATCCGGGAAATATGGCTTTTTTCATTTTTTTCTTTTAAGGTTCAAAGCTGCAAAGGCACAAAGGCGCAAATGTTTTTAATTTTAAAAATTGAAATTGACTTTCATTCAGGTAATTCTTTTTGTATTTATTGCCGAAACCCATTCTTCTTTGTTACATACATAGCATTTTGCTGTTCCTGCTTTTTTTTCTTCGGTGTGACCACAAAATGTACAGGAATAAATACCGTCTGTTAGAATTATTTTACTTTTTGTGCAGAATAAAGCTGGCAGGATAGGAAGACCGTGTTTTACTTCTTTGTCTTCGTAATAAAAGACACTGATTTCACCGCTGGGTTCTATAAAAGCATGTTTTACCTGTCCTAAATGTTCAATTGATTTTACGCGAAGTTCAGAGAAAAATTCGTCCTGGGCTAAAGTCTCTTTTTTGAAACTTGATACAGAAAATCTCCCGTCGTTAATTAGACATTCCGTTTTGCCTTCTATAAAGTCTTCAAATTTTTTGCTTTTTCCGGTAAGCCAGGTTACAGAACGGTACAAAATAATAATAACAGTAAAAACGATAATTGCCGGTACAATTCCAACATCTTCATAAAACATGGGATCACCGGCTGCGGAACCCAATGCTATAATAATTACAGTTTCGAAAATAGACAATTGTTTTACGCCTCGTTTTCCGGCCAATTTTAGTGTCAACAATAAAATGATGAACATTACAGTAGAACGAAATATTACTTCCAGAATAAAAATTTCTGGTAATTCATTAAAAAGTATTCTATTCCATTCGAAGATTTCTTTCATTTTTTTGTTTGAGGTTCAAAGGTTCCGGGTAACAAAGGTTCAAAGGTTTTATCTTTTTTTATCAATTCTGCCAAGATTGTGTATTAAAAAAGGTTCTGAGATCTTAGCATTTAGAATCTCAGAACCCTGGTGACTTTTAAGAAAGCGCCAACTCAATTGCATTTGTAAATAAGTCTTCCAAAGAAATTCCGGCTGCTTTTGCTTGCTGTGGAATCAAGCTTTCTGTCGTTAATCCCGGGATGGTATTCATTTCAAGCATGTAGGGCTCATTGTCTACGATGATGAATTCGCTTCTTGAAAAACCTTTCATTTTTAGGACTTCGTAAGCACGTTTTGCTACTTCACTCACTCTGTTTGTTAGTTCATCGGAGATTCTGGCTGGTGTGATTTCTTGTGATTTTCCTTCGTATTTGGCTTCATAATCGAAGAAATCATTATCAGAAACAATTTCGGTGATTGGTAAAACCTTGATTTCTCCTTTATAATTGATTACGCCAACAGAAACTTCGGTACCGTCAAGGAAACTTTCAATGATAATTTCGTTGTCTTCTTTATACGCTACTTCAATGGCGATTGGCAGTTCGGCAGCCGTTTTTACTTTTGAGATTCCAAAACTTGAACCGGCTTTGTTTGGTTTTACAAAACATGGCAAACCTACTTTTTTAATGATTTCCGCGGTATTGATAACATCACCTTTGTTTAGGTAATAAGAAATAGCCGTTTTGATTCCGTATGGTTTTAAAACCGATAATAAATCACGTTTGTTGAATGTGAGTGCCGATTGATAATAATCGCAGGAAGACTGCGGAATGCCCAGCAATTCGAAATACGCCTGCATTAATCCGTCTTCACCCGGAGTTCCATGGATGGCGTTGAAAACACAGTCGAAAGTGATTTTTTCTCCGTTTGCAGTAACAGAAAAATCATTTTTATCAATTGGAAACTCAGCATCGTTTTCGTCTACATACACCCATTTTTCTTTGAAAATATGAATACGGAATCCGTTGTATTTTGTTTTGTCAAGATATTGGTGCACGACGTTTCCGCTGATAAGCGAAATTTTGTATTCGCTTGAATATCCGCCCATGATGATGGCAATGTTTTTCATTTTTTACTGTTTATATGTTGAATCGTTTTTTTTCAGGTTTCAGGTTTTCTTTTGTTTGCTTCGCCAATTCGGCTAAAGCCAAATTTCAGTTTTGCAAGGATTTTTGTTAATCTGTTTTCTATTTTCGTTCTGTTTGTCATTTCTGATAAAAAAAGAAAGAGTTCTTATAAAACCTAACGCCCTAGCCCTGATGGGAGCAGCATCCTTTTGTGCCGGTCCCGATAGCTATCGGGAGCACAAAAGATATAGCGGACAGCAGGAAACAGCTCCTTCTAATAACGAGTATTAAAAGCTTTCTTGTTTTAAACAAAATTATCATTTTTTTTGAAACGAAATAGCTTTATCTTTGCCACAAATAAAAATAAATTTATGAGTTTACGTAAGTATTTTACAAGTCGGGTTTTTTTTATACAAATATTGATTGCTATTGCTATTATTGTTGTTTTAGTGTATTTATTTATGCATTGGCTGACTTTTACAACTGATCATGGTCATGAAATTGAGGTTCCGAATTTATCTAAACTGACTGAAGAGCAGGTTGAAAAAAAACTGGACGAACTGGACCTGGATTATGTGCTTTTGGATAGCGTGGATTACCGAAGTGAATTTCCGAAATACAGTGTTGTTGAGCAGGATCCGTTACCTGGAACGAAAGTGAAAGTAGGAAGAAAAATATATATTAAAATTAACGCTTCCGGATTCTCATCAGTAAGAATACCTGATTTAATTGAGAAAACATATCGTGAAGCTGTTCCGACATTGAAGGCTTTAGGTCTTGAAGAAGGAACGATTACCTATATTCCGAACCTTGGAAAAGATATGGTTTTGGAAATTCGCCATAAAGGCAGAAACTTAAAAGCAGGAGACAGAGTGCTGAAAGCTTCTAAAATCGATTTGGTTTTGGGAGACGGAAAAGCAACCTATGTGCATGATAGCCAGGATGTAGATAGTTTAGGTGCCTCAACCGAAAACCCGCAAGATGAACAATAATATTGAAAATTTAGATCTGGAAGACGAGTTATTTGAACATTACAGATTTGAAATTCCGAAGGGTCAGGCGCTTTTGAGAATTGACAAATATCTGATGAATATGATTCAGAATTCTACTCGAAATAAAATTCAGAATGCTGCCAGTGAAGGGAATATTTTTGTGAATGATATTCCGGTAAAATCAAATTATAAGGTAAAACCTTTTGATATTATTACGGTGATGTTATCACATCCGCCGTTTGAAAATCATATTCTGCCTGAAGATCTTCCGTTGAATATTGTGTATGAAGATGATGCATTATTGTTAATCAACAAAGAACCTGGAATGGTCGTGCATCCGGGACATGGTAATTATACAGGAACTTTGGTAAATGCCTTAGCACATCATTTTGATAATTTGCCAATGAACAGCAGTGAACGTCCAGGATTGGTTCATAGAATTGACAAGGATACATCAGGACTTTTGGTGATTGCCAAAACCGAAGCGGCAATGACGCATTTGGCAAAACAATTTGAAGCCAAAACATCTGAACGTGAATATATTGCCCTTGTTTGGGGAAATGTTGCCGAAGAGGAAGGAACAATTGAAGGAAACCTTGCCCGACATTTGAAAGACCGTATGCAAATGGCAGTTTTTGCAGACCCTGAAATAGGAAAACCTGCAATTACACATTATAAGGTTTTGGAACGTTTTGGTTATGTAACGTTGATTTCCTGTAAATTAGAAACGGGAAGAACACACCAGATTCGTGCGCACATGAAGCATATTGGACATCCGTTATTTAATGACGAACGCTACGGAGGTCATTTGATTTTGAAAGGAACTACGTTTACCAAATACAAACAGTTTATAGACAATTGTTTTAAGGCATTGCCACGTCAGGCGCTGCATGCTAAAACACTTGGTTTTGTACATCCGAATACAAAGGAAATGATGCGTTTTGATACCGAATTGCCCCAGGATTTTCAGGACTGTCTTGAAAAATGGCGTAATTATTCGAAATCACATCATGTTGAGGAGGAAGAAAATTAATTTGATAATAGTCAATTAGAAAAGTATATAACAAAAAAGCTCCGGTTTGGAGCTTTTTTGTTATATACTTTTAATCGTTAAATCTGTTATTTGGACTTCTCCGTTTGTAATAAATCCTAATTTTCCTTTTAGGTTTAAATTGCTTTTTTCGATAGAACATTCTAACGTTGTTTCATCATTAACCGAGAAAGACAATTGGTTATTTAAAACTTTTATTTTCACCAAATACCACTTATTATTTTCTAATTTCATTGATTCAGTAAATAAACTTGGGCCTCCACGCATTTCATATTCGTCACTTCCTTTTTTGTATGTTCCTCTTCCGATAACGATATTTTGATCTATTTGATACAAATATGTTCTAATGTATTTTTCTTTTTCTGAGTTTAGCATGATCTCAAATAAAGATTCTTTTGTCATATTTACTCTAAAATTGATTTCATAATTTTTTGGAAGCTCTTTTTTAGATTCTATAACTCCCCAATGCATTGGACTTCCTTTTCCTGTTAAGGTATCTTTTGAAAGAAACCATTCCTTTGAGCTTGAACTCCAGTCTGATTTTAATTGTGAATCTTGCGTTATTGTATACTCTTTTTTTGCAGTTGAAATTGTACCTGAGCACGAAATTATTATTAGATGAACCACTAATAATGTAATAAATTTAATTTTCATATTTCACTTTTAATTTAATTCTGAATGGTACTTTATCTTTCCAGTTGATCCGGTTGGTGAGGGAATTAATTCGAAAACAGAGGTAGGGGCAAGGCCTTGTTCTATACGGTGCGAAACATATACAATACTGACGTTTGTTTCTTGCTTTATAGTATTGATAAGCTGAATGACCAAATTTACATTTTCATCATCAAGCCCTTCTACAGGTTCATCCAGAATTAATAAAGGAGGATGTTTTAAAACTGCTCTAACAATTAAAGCGACTCTTTGCTGCCCGATTGAAAGATCAATAAAGCGTTTTTTTCTTAAAGATGTCATTTCAATAACTTCCAGCCATTGCGAAACGACTTGTTTTTGTAGAGTTGTTGGCTCCATATATAATCCGATAGAATCAAAAAAACCTGAAAGAATCATTTCTTCCAAAGTGTGGCTTTTTTGAAATAAATCGGTCATTACCGTTGCAAAGATTCCGATTTGTTTTTTGATATCCCAAACGCTTTCGCCGCTTCCTTTTTTTCTTCCGAATAAAAATAAATCCTGCCCAAACCCTTTTGGATTATCACCTGTAATTAAAGACAAAATGGTGCTTTTTCCGGAACCATTTGGACCAATTAATTGCCAGAATTCACCTTTTTGGATCGTCCAGTTGATGTTGTTCAGGATTTTTCGATCATCATAACTAACAGAAACATTTTCCAGTTTAATTAATACACTTTCGTGGAAGGTATGTTGTTCTAAAGCTTTTGGAATTGACGATGCATTTAAAGTTTTAAAATGATTTTGGGTTTTCGAAATTGGATATAATTCAAATGTATTGTCTTTAATCTGAACTTTATTCGGAACGAAATCAAGCACGTCCGTTGTACGATTTACCAATTGGATAATGGCAACAGTACTAGTAAGTTTTTTTAACGAAAGAGCTAATTCAACACGAGAAGCCTGATCTAAATGATCGAATGGATTATCAAAAATGATAAAATCAGGGTTTTGATTGATACAGTATTTTAAAAACTCTTTTTTGCGTTCGCCTGATGAAAAGGTACGCAATTGTCTGTGAGATTCAGGAGCAGCTTCGATACTATCGTATTGATATTCTTTTTCGATGAATTTTTCGATAGAAATGTCTGAAAACAAAATCCCTTTTTGATTGTTAAAGACGGCTAATTTTCCTTGCGCCTGACCCGAAAGCAGAGTGTCAATAAAGGCTTTTTTATTTACCAGATTTGATAAAAGAATATCCCAATGCTGCATTTGTTTATTTTAAAATTTTAGTTTTTTTCTTTGGTTGCCATTTGACGATTATTACGCGACCATTCGCTCCAGGATCCGACATACAGTTTCGGAATAGGAATTCCTGCGTAATCCATGGCTAATAGGGTATGACAAGCCGTAACTCCTGAACCGCAATGGACAATAATGTTTTCTGATGGTATGTTTTTTAAAACTTTCGCATATTTTTCAGCTAAATTTCCGGAAGATTTAAAAAGGCCATCTTCTTGTAAGTTTTCGCTAAATGGAACATTAATTGCGCCCGGAATATGACCGGAAATTAAATCCAGTGGTTCTGTTAAGCCGTCAAAACGATTTTTGTCCCTTACATCGATTACAATTTTGTTGCTATTATTTCGGGCTATTTCTACTTCTTCTATATTCGCAGTTGCCAGCTTCCATTCAGAAATTGGATAAATATTGGTTGCTTCAAATGTTTCTGTTTCTGAACTTAAAGGAAATCCGATTTTTATCGCCGCTTGTAAGCCTCCGTTTAAAACCTGTACTTTTTCGTGCCCAACAGCTTTTAGCATCCACCAAAATCTTGATGCAGCATTTGAACCATTTTTGTCATCGTAAATAATGACATGGCTTTTTGGTGCAATTCCTATTTTTGAAAGTACTTCAGAAAATTTTTCCAAAGATGGCAAAGGATGCCTGCCGCCTTTTTCAGGATCATCTTCAACAGTTGCTAAATCACGATTTAAGTCGATGTAACGAGCACCTTTTAAATGTGCCTCTTTATAATTTTCTTCTGCATTAATTCCTGCTCTCGCATCAATTAATATAATTTCGGAAGTTTTTTTTAGTTCTGCTAATTCTTTAGAATTAATAATTGGGGAACAATGTTGTGACATCTAAATAAATTTTATTATAATTTAGCCGGGAATTTTTTCAATCAAAATTTCAACACCTGATTTGTCAAAATAAGTACATGTCATTTCAATAATATCAACACGCCATTTCGCAATTCCGCATTGACCTGATTGTTTGCAAAAAGTAATATAATCGGTCTGACCATCCTGATGAGCTACCAGAAATTCTATAAAACGTTCTTTGTTGGCTGTATCTTCAATTTTTATTTCAGGATATTTTTCATCAGAAATGACACTGTAATTATTTACTCCATAGTATTCTACATGCCCGTCATTTACAAAAGTGTCATAGCCTTTTACACCCAAAATAATCAGGTCCTGTATATAATTTGGAAAATCAGCACCACTTTTTACTTTTGCATGCGCTTCTTTTATTTGTTCTATTGTAAACATAAAATTTGATTTAAGGTTTTACTTTTATTGCTTCAAAAATACGATTAATGGTTTTATAAATTGATCGAAAGATTCAATATGCGGTAAATGTCCGGTATTTGGGATTTCTACCAGTTTAGAATTCGGAATTGCCTTTTGTGTTTTTTTACCTAATTCAGCATAGTTTCCCATTGTTTTTTTGACTTCTTCGGAGACTAATTGTTTTCCAATTGCCGTTTTGTCCCTTGTTCCAATGATTAAAAGTGTTGGGCTTTTGATATTTTTAAATTCATATAAAACAGGCTGAGTAAAAATCATATCGTACATCAAAGCAGAATTCCATGCAACAATGTTATAATTTGGAGCAGTGGTCCATCCGGCTCCAAGTTCTGCCCATTTTTGGTAATCCGCATTCCATTTTCCGTCGTAATAATTTTCTGTTTGATATTTTTTGATGGCTTTGTAGTTTTGTTTCAATTCAGATTCCAACCACCAATCAACGGATTTATACGGAACAACCAATTTCCAGTCTTCCAAACCAATTGGGTTTTCCAAAACTAATTTTTCGGCAGTTTCAGGATACATTAACGTAAATCTTGTGGCTAACATTCCACCCATCGAATGTCCTAAAACAGTTGTTTTTTCGATCCCCAAATGATCCAGTAATTTTTTGGTATTCTCGGCAAATTGCTGGAATGTATATTGAAAATTATCAGGTTTTGAGGACTTTCCGAAACCTATCTGGTCAGGAACGATGACACGGAACCCTTCTTTTGTTAAGGATTTGATAGTGGTTTCCCAATACGCCCCATTAAAATTTTTACCGTGAAGCAAAACAATATTTTTATTGGTGTAATTGTTTGGTTTAATATCCATATACGCCATTTGTAAGGATTGGCGCTGATTGCTCAATTCGAAAAATTGCACAGGAAAGGGATATTGGTAATTAGTCAGATTGATGTCCAGTTGCTTTATTTTTTGCTCTTGCGAAAAGCAAAATAGCGGTAATAATAAGAATATGAGTTTTATAGTTTTCATTCAAAGGATATTTTACGGTTGAGAATTATAAATTTACCGCAATACATTTTTAATGCAAAAATTAAAGTCTTAAAGTTATCAAAAAGTGGGAATAAGATAAAATTATGCCATAACAGCTATAATATTCAATGCTGCTTTTGCAAGTTCTTTATCTCCAGTAATTTCGACTTTTTCTTTTGCTTCATCAGACGTTATCCCTTTAGAAAATAAAAGCCATGCTTCATCAGGATTAATTTTTAGGGTTGCAGTTGGTTCTGTATCAAAAGATGTAGTAAATTCCCAATAATCTTCTTTTTTAATAATACTCCATTGCCCGCCAATTTCTGTATTTACAATTACGGTTACAATCGTATGATTTTGTGCTTTTATATTTTTATAGGCATGAGGCAAAGCCTGCATGAAAGTATCAATAAAAGGATAAAACAATGTTTTCGTTAAAAGAGCTTGTTTTCCAACGGCATTCCTAATTTGCTGTTGATGTAAAAATTTCTCAGTGTATTCGCGGGCAATATGAAACCAGTTTAGTGATGTCTCTTCGCCGGCCCAGGCCACTGAAAAGAGGGTATTTTCAAAAGGATTTAATGTTTGCAAATGTTCGGAATACTGCTTACCTGTAATTTCTAATAAATTAATTATAACATTCGGACTAAGTCTTTTTGTGGCATTGGTCCACGTCATATTCAATTGATTTAAGAGATTAACCAAATCTATGTAAGAATTAATATTTTCAGGTTTTTCTCCAAAATATTGATCTCTGGAAATAGATAAACCCCTTAAGTTTCCATCCAGTAAATGAGAAGCTATATCTTTTACTTTCCATTTTTTTGCTACAGTCTGCGCATTCCATTCTTCTTCAGTTAATGATTTCAAAAGGTCAATTAACAATTCATCCAGAACAGGAAATAAGTGTAAAGTTTTTATGGGGATGGTTTCTTGAGAATACATTCTATGGCTTTTAATTAAACTCAGTTTGACAAAGCTAATTTACAAAGTTTTGTAACAATTTGAAATCCGTTGAACTGGGATTCTTTCTGATTTGATATTGTGAAAATCAGAAGTTTAGTGTTGAAAAATATATGTAATTAAATTAAATAGTTAATTTTTTGCATTTCAATTGTCTGGCTAAAAAAAATACGGGTATAGCTATGTAAATAGTAATGTATTGATATTTAATAAGATAAAACAGGATAGGACAGGACGGTCTCTTTTTATCTTATGATTAAATTCGGTTATAACTATCTTATAACCAATTTGTATGAAAAAAAAAAAACCAACATTTAAGCATGCGCTTAAGTTTTTTATGATTTGTGGGTTAATTACCTGTTTTGATAATGTAAATGCCCAAACATTAGCATTTCCGGAAGCAACCGGATTTGGCAGATTTACTACAGGTGCAAGAGGTGCTGCAAATCCTCAGATTTATTTAGTAACGAATTTAAATGATAGCGGACCGGGTTCATTTCGGGATGCTGTAAGCCAGCAAGGAAGATTTGTAATATTTAAAGTAGGCGGAATTGTTAATTTGCTTACTCAGGTAGTGGTGTCGCCTAATACAACTATTGCCGGACAAACGGCTACAGGAGAAGGTATTGTGTTTTTAGGACCAAGAGTAACATTTTCAGGAGCAAGTAATACTATAGCGCGATATCTACGTATTCGATATGGAGGAACGGCCCAAAATCAGGATGCTTCAGGATTGTCAAATGGGGCGAACATGATTTTCGACCATATGACTTTTACCTGGGGTACAGATGAGGTTTTCTCTATCAACTGGGATAGTAAAGGTTTGAGTCCCGACAATATAACAATTCAGAATTCGATTATTGGTCAGGGGTTACATCGCCACAACCACTCGGCCGGCGGACTTATTCAGCCTTCAGGCGGGAAAATAAGTCTGATTGGAAATTTATACATCTGTAATAAAACCCGTAACAATAAAATAAAGGGAATTAATGAGTTTGTAAACAATGTCGTTTATAATTGGGGTAACTACGGAAATACGTACGGACATACTGAATCAGGAGACGCTTATATTATGGGTGGGGATTCTGCCGGAAATTCTGATGTAAATATTATCAATAATTATTTTATTGGAGGGCCTAATACCAGCAGCTCGGTTTCTACACCTTTTAACAGAGGAAATGCTAATTTCTTTTTATACGGTTCAGGCAATTATTTTGATAATAATAAGGATGGTATATTGAATGGTACTCTGGTACCGGCAGATTTAACAGGATACCCTACCGAAGATGCAGCATCAATTCTGTCAACACCATATGATTATCCGATGAAAAATACAACGCTTACTGCTGAGGATGCATATGATAAAATTGTATCAGGTGTTGGAGCTTCGTACCCAAGACGCGACCAGGTAGATAATTTAATGATTTCAGATTTGATGTCTAAAGGTACAACAGCTACTTATGTGTATGTTCAAAATGATTTAACCGCCAAGTTTGGTTTCATTAACGGAGGTGCAGGGCATGTTTATGGTGCTCCGGCTCCTTTAGATACAGATAATGACGGTATGCCAGATGAGTGGGAAGATGCTAATGGGTTAGACAAGAATACTGCTGATGCTTTAGCAATAAGTACGTCAAATGCACCTTATCTGAATATTGAAGTGTATATTAACGGACTAACGAATCAAACGCCAACAGATTTTGTTATTCCGCCATCAAATATAAATTTCACTAATGTTATCTCAATAGAAGTTCCGCCATCCAGTTCTTTAACCATTAATTGGATTGACGGTGCTGTAAATGAAGATAATTATGTAGTAGAGCGTTCAGTAAATGGCACTGATTATACAGAGATTGTTACGCTTGGTGTCAATGTTACAACCTATAACGACGCCGAATTGCTTCCAAATACTAAATATTATTATCGGGTTAAAGCAACAAACAGCACCGAGTCATCAGTATACGAAACCGCATCAATAACTACACCGCCAATTCCGTCAGCACCCACTAAAGCGACTGCACCAATTCCTGCTACAGGATTTAATAATGCAGAGCTGACAAATGGTAATTTAACATTGAAATGGAGTGGTAGTTCAAATACAGTAACTTATTCGGTATACTTTGGTACTGATTCAGGAAGCTTAACTAAGTTAACTGATATTGCTTATTCTGCAAGTGTGTCTCATCAGCTTACTGGTTTAAGTCCGGCAACTAATTATTATTGGAGAATTGATGCTACCAATACAAAAGGAACTGCAACAGGAGATATATGGAGTTTCCGTGCTCTGACACCAAGCCTTGTTGGTCATTGGCCATTTAAAGAAGCAGCATTGGAAGGTGAACAAATTACTGATCTTACTAATTATGCCAATCATGGCGTATTAGATGTTGCTTATGATAATGCAAATGTTAGAGTAGCAGGAAAACAGAACAATGCTTTAGATTTAACGACATCATCGAGCAGTATGTATCTGGCGAGTATTCCAAATCAGGATTATTTATTGTTTGATAAAAATTCTTTTACGATTTCTTTCTGGATGAAAGCCGCTCCTGGTTTACTGCCCAGTTCTTCGGCAACGAGTTTATATGTTTTATGTAAAGGATCAATTACAAAAAATGCCATAACTGGCGCAACTGGTAAACGTTTTAACGTTGAAATTAAAGGAGGGGCTTTGCGTTTTGCCATAGATGATGATGTAACAAAAAGGGAAGTAACGACACCTGCTGCTAAATTTTTTACTGATGAGTGGGTAAATGTAATTATCATGAGAGATGTTATTGCCCATAAAATAAGGATTTATACCAATGGTGTTTTTTCTGCTGAGCTTGATGAAACAGCAGTTACGGGTATTGGTGAGGCAAGTGATTTCGTAATTGGTAATATTGGTGAGTTGGAGTTTAAGGTAGCTACTAATGCTCCTGCACCATATAAAGGGTTATTTGACGAGCTTAAAATGTTTAATTTTGCATTGACTGTACCAGAAGTGTTGTCCCTATACAATGAAGCATTATTGAACAATGAAAAATTCAACCAAAATAAAAATAATATTATTGTATATCCTAATCCTGTAAAGGATCAAATTTTCATTGCTATTCCAGATTACAACCAATCGTTTGTTTCAGTTACTTTGAGTGATGTAACAGGGAAAATAATTATGAATGAAAAGATTACCTCTGATGGAAATGGAGTCTTTACCCTGAAAATTGCAAACAAAAAAATATCAGGACTTTATTTATTAAATGTTTCCGGGGAAAACTTAAACAGCAATTTTAAAATTGTGGCAGAATAAGAACTATTAAGTGTCTAGTCCTGAAAAGGTTATAATAAAAAAAACCGTTACATTAATTTGCAACGGTTTTTATAATTTATGAAGAGTCTTTATTTTAAAGTCCGATAAAATCATCACTTTTTGGAAAAGTGCTCAAAGCTTCTAGTGCAATTTCAGGAGTTGGTGAAGCGAGCTTTCTAAGTTTGGTATCCATCCAGGCGCCATCCACCGTAATAACAGCACAAAGCGTATCGTCTTCTCTTCTAAATTCGTGAATGATTGACCAGCGGGACGCGTCGGCTTTCATTTTTGATGTTTTGGTGTGGATGAATATTTTATCCGAAAGCTTTAATTCTTTTCTGAAAACACATTCTTCTCTAAATAAAACAGGCCCAAAACCCTGAGTCTGCATTACTCTCAATGTTAAGCCTAACTGTTCAAGGATCTCGATACGATGCTGTGCGCCAAAATCATAATAAGCACTGTGACGAACATGAAAGTTAGGGTCGAGATCTGACCAGCGGAAGGATATTTCTTTAATAAATGATGCCATTTTATAGTTGTAATTTTAATATTATTCAGACTGTTTTTATCAGGTTGGAAAAACAGTTATTTTCAGGAAATCGAAATTACAAATAAAAACAAACAGTTTATTAGAAAATAGAACTATTGATATTGAAATTGTCTTTTTAATTTTTAAACTAAAGTGAAATATTTTATTCCAGTTTAGATCTTGTATATCTAATTATTGTAATAATTTAGAGTCTATATATGTGTATTTGAAGTCAATTGTATATTAAGAAAAGAGTAACTTCGGAATTAAATAATCAAACAGTTGCAAGAACGTACTTGCAACTGTTTGATTATTTAATAAATTTGTTTTGCTTTTTTTTTAGAGTGGGCATATGTAAATACTTTTCTTTAAAAGAAAAGTTAAATTTATTTCGAATAATGATACAAAATTTAATTGATTAAGATTTTATTACTTTCTTCTTTACCATTATCATTTATTTTTAAAATGTATATCCCTTTTTCTAATCCTTGAACATTTATCGAAGTAACTTCATCCTTAATTTTAATTTCTCTTTTTTGAGTTCCGTGTAGATCATATAATCGAGCTTGGATTTCTGAGTCTATTCTAGCGTTTGAGTTCTTGTTTTTTAATTTTATGTTCACAATATTATTTGCAGGATTCGGATATATTTCAAAGTTTGAACTATTTATTGTATCCTCATTTGTAATTTTTACCCCAGGATCAGCAACTCTGCTTATTTCTTCATCTTCATTGTTTAGCCATTGAGAAACAAGTTGCTCATTTGTTCCACAAGAGTTTGTTGCTTTTAATTTCATTGTTATTGAAAAAGGAGGGTATGCAGTAAAATTTGCGTATCCACCCACACTGTAAAAATCGACACTACCAGTACTTGAAACAAATTCCCAAGTATAACTAGAGTAGTCATTGTATAGATCTACAGCGTTATAATTATAAACATATCGTTCAACTCTTTCTCCGGTATAGTGTAAATAAGGATAGTCAACAATTCTTATAACTTTTGTTATTGCAAAAGTTTGTCCACAAGAGTTTGCTACTAATCCTGTTAATGTAAAAATACCTTTTGAAACTGGAATCACGATTGCCTGATTGCCTGAATTTGTAACAGTTGCAATTGAGTTATTAGATGAACTCCAGCTGACGGTGAGCTCATTATTGTTTAGATTTGGAATATTATAAGTTGCTGATGGTGATTGATAACATATTCCAGGACTGCCACTAATTGTTAGTAAGGAAGGACTAAAACCAAGCCTTGCTGTCGAACAAGTTTTTGAAGGTTGATCTACACCATTTAGTACTGGAACTACTGTAACGCCTGAAGGTACGGTTGTATAATTTGTAGGTTCTAAGTATATGTAATTTTCAGTTGTTGTAAAGCTTGTGTTTCCAGGGACAGGAGTACCATTTCTACTCCAACCATAGCCAACATACCACTTATATGACAAAGTTCCTGGAGAATTATAAACATTATTAACAGTAAAACTATAGCTTGAGTTTGGGGCACATCCAATTAATTGTGATGTAGGGCTAAGTTCAAATGTAGGAGACGGATTCTTGGTTAGTTTGTAGGTACAAGTTTTTGCAGGAGAATTGCCTGAAGAATGAATGTATTCCCCATAAAAATTGCTCCCAGTAACGTCAATACTTGAAGCTAATATTGTTTGGCTAAATGTCCCCTCCCATGTTGTTCCACCTGAAAAAGCAGAGTTGTTAACTAATATCCCATTAATTTCAACAGGAGTAGCGGAACTGTTTTTTTTCAAAAAGATTTTAAATTGTGCAAAAGATCCAACATCTGTTGATGAAGATGGTTTTGTAACTCTTAAAGTAAAAGTCACTGTCACGGAGGTATTATTCCCTAATGCTATTGTACTGCAATTTTCAATAGGTGAATTGTTAATCTTAACATTATACATTCCTACTATTATCTGGGAGTTAACCAAATTTGTAAAAGTAAAAATAATAAGAAGAACTTGGAGTATAACTCTTTTCATAATTTATTTATTAAAATTAGTATTAATTTTTTTATAAAAATAAGATTTTTCAACAATATATTTTAACTTTAATTAAAAAATATTTATTGAAATTATAAAAATAGATTTAAACATAAATTTTATAATTTTCGAAATATTTGTTTTATTAAGGAATTTATTAAAATTCACAGAAAAAACTAATTTAAGAATCCTTTTGTGGCGGTGTTCGCCATAAAAGATTGTAATGTATAGCAGGAAACAGCTCCTGATAATGACACGTAAAGTACTGATATGCCACGAATGTCAGTCTCCAAAAATGTCATGTTGTCAGATGATTAATGTCGTGCCAATATTAAAACTGACAATTTACTTTGGTTTTTTATATTGGCACAAAGATTGACTTATGCCACCTGAGTTATAAAATGTATATCAAAATTAAATATATAAAAAATGGGTAAAATAATCGGAATTGACTTAGGTACGACGAACTCTTGTGTTTCTGTAATGGAAGGTAACGAAGCAGTTGTTATTCCTAACGCAGAAGGAAAAAGAACAACGCCATCTATCATCGCTTTTGTTGAAGGTGGAGAAATTAAAGTAGGTGATCCTGCAAAAAGACAAGCGGTAACGAATCCTACAAAAACGATTGCTTCTATTAAACGTTTTATGGGACACACTTTTGCTGAAACTACAAGTGAAGCAAAAAGAGTATCTTATAAAGTAGTAAAAGGTGACAACAATACGCCACGTGTGGATATTGATGGTCGTTTATATACTGCTCAGGAATTGTCAGCAATGACTCTTCAAAAAATGAAAAAAACTGCTGAGGACTATTTAGGTCAAACTGTAACTGAAGCGGTTATTACTGTTCCTGCTTACTTTAATGATGCACAACGTCAGGCGACTAAAGAAGCTGGTGAAATTGCGGGTCTTAAAGTTATGCGTATCATCAATGAGCCAACTGCTGCTGCACTTGCTTACGGATTGGATAAAAAAGGAACTGATCAAAAAATTGCTGTTTACGATTTAGGTGGAGGTACTTTTGATATCTCTGTTCTTGAATTAGGAGATGGTGTATTCGAAGTATTGTCTACAAACGGTGATACTCACTTAGGTGGAGATGATTTTGACCACGAGATTATTGACTGGTTAGCGAATGAGTTTTTAGCTGAGGAAGGTATTGATTTACGTCTTGACCCAATGTCATTGCAACGTTTGAAAGAAGCTGCAGAGAAAGCAAAAATTGAATTGTCTTCTTCTTCAGAAACTGAAATCAACTTGCCATACGTTACAGCTACTGCTTCAGGACCAAAACACTTAGTTAAAAAATTATCAAGAGCTAAATTTGAGCAATTGACTGATTCTTTAGTTAAACGTTCTATGGAGCCAGTTGCTAAAGCATTAAAAGATGCAGGTTTATCTACATCTGATATTGACGAAGTAATCCTTGTTGGAGGTTCTACAAGAATGCCAAGAATTGCTGACGAAGTGGAGAAATTCTTTGGTAAAAAAGCGTCTAAAGGAGTTAATCCTGATGAGGTTGTTGCTATTGGAGCAGCTATTCAGGGTGGAGTTTTATCCGGAGATGTAAAAGATGTATTGTTACTTGACGTTACTCCTTTATCTTTAGGTATCGAAACTATGGGTGGTGTATTGACTAAATTAATTGAGTCTAACACAACTATTCCAACTAAAAAATCACAAGTTTTCTCTACTGCTGCTGATTCTCAACCATCTGTTGAAATTCATGTATTGCAAGGAGAAAGAGCGATGGCTGCTGATAACAAAACTATCGGTCGTTTTCACTTAGATGGTATTCCACCAGCACCAAGAGGAGTTCCTCAAATCGAGGTTACTTTTGATATCGATGCGAATGGTATCATCAAAGTTTCTGCAACTGATAAAGGAACTGGAAAATCTCACGATATCCGTATCGAAGCTTCTTCCGGATTAACAGCTGAAGAAATTGAAAAAATGAAAAAAGATGCTGAAGCTAACGCTGACGCTGATAAAATAGCTAAAGAAAGAGCTGAGAAACTAAACGAAGCTGACAGCATGATTTTCCAAACAGAAAGTCAATTGAAAGAGTTAGGAAGCAAATTAGCTGATGACCACAAAGTTGCTGTAGAATACGCTTTAACTGAATTGAGAATGGCTCACCAATCTCAAGACATTCCAGCTATTCAAACCGCTCTTGACAACATCAATGCAGCCTGGAAAACAGCTACAGAAGCTATGTATGCTCAAGGTGAACAAGGCCAACAAGCAGCTCCTCAACAAGAGCAATCGCAAGGTGACAATGTTGAAGACGTTGAATTTGAAGAAGTCAAATAATTACTGATTAACATCAGTTAATAATAAGTATTAAACCGCTGTAAACGAAATGTTTACAGCGGTTTTTCTTTTTTATTCTTTTTTGTTTCCGCTGTTTTTTAATCATTTTTTGCCATATATTTGTACCATATTTGTACCGGCACTTAAAAGGAGACAAAGTGGCACTTATGTATACTTATGGTACCTTAATGAGGAGACAAAGACGATGAAAAGAATAAATAAACAATGGGTAAAGTATCAGATGTGTTGGTGGTCAATTATTCTATCTAACATTTATAGATAATTAACTATTTATAGTATTATAGCAGTAAAAATTAAAACAACCTTCGGGTTGTTTTTTTGTTTTATAACGTCTTAAATCGAAAAAAATGGGTTCAAACCAGACTTGGTGTATCAGATGTGTTGGTGAAATTAGAAACATGATAAAATATGGAAAAACAAAGTCTGGCGTTCAGAGATATATTTGTAAGCTGTGCAGGAAAACCAGAGTTGAAAATTATGCTTATCAAGCTTATAAGCTAGATATGAATAAAAATATTATTCAATTCACAAAAGAAGGTTTGGGAATAAGAAGTACCGCAAGAATATTAAAAATTTCAACTACAACATTATTGAAAAGAATTGTATCAATTGCTAAAACTATTAATCAGCCTATTATCAGTAAAGGAAAAACTTATGAGGTTGATGAAATGTGTACATATATCAGACACAAAAGAAATTTTATCTGGTTGGTTTATGCTCTAGAAAAGAATTCTAAAAATGTTGTCAGTTTTAATGTCGGCAGAAGAACCAATAAAACATTAAGCCATGTTCTGGATACTTTAAAATTATCAGAAGCTAAAAAGATATTTACCGACAGATTAAAAAACTACAGATATCTGATTGATGAGGAACTGCATTCTGTAAAGCGTTTTGGTACAAATCATATTGAGAGGAAAAATTTGACACTCAGAACTCATCTTAAAAGACTAAATCGAAGAACGATATGTTATAGTAAAAGTTTGGTAGTTTTGATTGCCATTTTAAAGATTTACTTTTGGTTTTGAGTGTTAGTCAATTGTTTTATGGGTTTAAAAACTTAACGGGACTCGAACCAATTTTCCTTGAAAACACTTATTCTAGTAGCCCTAACGGGACAATTCTCGAACCATTTTTTAAATGATTTAAAAAATAAATAAATATTGTCACATAAATTAAATCTTCTAATTTAAATTAGCAGTGGAATCTATATTAAAGTATGATGAAATGCCCTCTAAAGAAAATTTCAATGAGAACATAATGATTTATTTTTGTCATTATCTCTTCAATTTAATCATAAAAAGAAGCGTTACAATAAATGTTCACAATAGGCTTGTTAAATAAGTGTTTTCTAATATGGTCACTTAGTTTTCGTCAAGTACTAGCTATAATTTTTTTCCAATTCGGCGTACTCCATAGGAGTGAACCGCATCCCACAATTTGTGTTATGTTTGAATTTTCTCATTTCATCATCTTTCATTTTTATTGTTCCCAAGCTCTTTTCTCTAGCTGTCTTCACCTCCGAGTTTTGAGGATATAAACGGCAAAACAAATGGCTGTAATGTTCGTCTTGTAGTTCATAGGAACATTGTGATCTGGCAGATTTTTCTTGTTTCTTTATCTCAAATACTTGATGTGGTTTCAACGATTCAGTAGTTTAAACTTGAAAACCTTTTGGTTAATTACAATTTAAAAAATTATAAACTATGAATCCTATCAGGACTATATTTTGAACATGATAGCTATTGACTGTTATTTTAAGTAAATGTTATATATGTACAGTAAAAAGTAAATGATAATGGAAAATGAGAAGTAAAATAATTTCTTTTTATTCAATATAGAGATGGAGATTTGTAATTTTTTTTGAAATTCAGTAGTTTTTTAGATATAAAAATTCAGGCGAATTCTTTGTGATGCCAAGTAAATACTGCATTCTTACATATTAGAGTTGTTCTATTGGATTTTTTTATGAAAAAAATTACAAATCGACTTGTTTGTTTCGTTTATAGTCATATATTCGTACTAATATTGATTACGAATCACCCTCCCCTTCCTACAAGAAGTAAATCAAAAAAAGTACTTAAGTACAAAAAGAGGTATTCTAAAATCATATAGAATACCTCTTTTTTTGTTTATACTAGTCACACAACAGAGAGAGGGTTCTAAAAACAATTTTTAACAATTTTACAAATTAATTATTTTTATTATGGCATTTAAAGCAATTTTAGAATTCGAAGGAAACGAGTACCAAGTATTATTCTCAAAAGTTGATATGTTAAGACATACTGATGGTAAAGGAGCTGTTTCATCTGAAATTAAAGGAGGTAGATTAAACCTAAAATTAAAATCTACAGACAATACTACTGTCATTGAGCAGGCAGTAAACAGTCAGCACAAACCGGTAAGCGGAAAAGTAAAATTTTTCAAAGCAGATTCTGAACAAGTAATGAAAGAACTTTCTTTTGAAAATGCATTTATTGTATTCTTCAGCGAGCAGCTTGATGCTATGGCAGAAACTCCAATGACTACTGAGATTACTTTCTCTGCAGAAAAAATTACATTAGGTAATGCAACATTAGATAACAATTGGGCTAAAATTTAATTTTTCCTATTGACAAACAAGAAGCGGTTATGTGTCGCTTCTTGTTTTTTTATGCAATTTATTGAACAAAACATTGATTAGTATCACTTCTATATTTTCAGAACACGATATTTTTAGCTTAAAATGGAATTCGGTATAAGAATTTTAGACTATAATCTATTTAAGTTAAAAATTAAAAATCAAACTTATAACTAAACATATTATGGTCATTCCTAAAATAATATTTGGTATTGATAGAAAAGAAATCTCACATTTTACGACTATTGAGCTACACCAAACCATTAATAACCACCATCATTTTAAAATTAGTGTTCCGCATTCTGTGATCGAACAACCAAGAGCATATACGATGCAGAGTGCACAAAAATGGTTGGGAGGCGTTTTGCACATTGTTTTTGAAAACAATAATGATTTTTTGGGAATAGTAACCAATATTCAATATGCTCAGGAATTAGGGCATGTAGGAAGCCAAATTATTATTTCGGGTTATTCTAAAACCATACTTCTTGAATCGGGACCAAAACTAAGCTCCTGGCAAGATACTAATTTGCATGATATCATTGATGAAGTGATAAAAACAGCAGCGGGTGAAAAATTACAAAACGATATTAAACCGGAGTTCGGCAACAATTTAGAATACCAAACCCAATACCTCGAAACTGATTTTCAATTTATACAACGCTTAGCCAAACAATACAATGAATGGTTGTATTATGATGGAGAAAAACTTTTTTTTGGCAAACCAACTACCACTACAGAGTTTACAAAATTGATTTATAATAAAGATCTTTATAACCTAAATATTTCTGTTCAGGCAATCCCTAACCAGTTTGGAGCCTTTACTTATAACGAAGATGTAGGCAAACTGTATCAAGCCAAAACCAGAGACCAGATAGAAGGATTTCCAAAATTGGGTACTGATGCCATAACTGCTTCTCAAAAACTATATGCTACATCATCATTAGAATATGGCAGAATTGCCGCTGGTGACGATATGTATTTGCAAACTATACTGCAAAACAGGCAGCAAAGTGCCGCAGCAGAATCTAATTTTATAACCGCAACTAGCCGAAACAGAAGCTTACGAATAGGCATGAGCATTAGTATAGATGCCATGCAGGTAAAAGACAAATTGGCTGCATATACCAGCGGACAAGACATTAATAAAATCAATTACGAAACCAACGAAGTAGGAATCTATATCATCACCGAAATAACGCATAAAGCCAGCGACATAGGTGAGTATGAGAACAGTTTTAAAGCGCTGCCGGCCAAAATACGCAAGCTGCCTGAACCAAACATCGCTTTTCCTATGGCCCAAATGCAACAAGCTGAAGTAGTAGCTAACGACGACCCAAGAGGACAAGGCAGGATACGTGTAAAAATGCTATGGCAATCCACCAAACAACAATCTACACCATGGTTACGTGTAATGACACCCGATGCAGGAACTAGTGGTGAGGTGAGCACCAATCGCGGTATGGTTTTTATCCCCGAAGTGGGTGATCAGGTTATGCTGGGGTTTCGCTATAACGATCCCAACAGACCATTTGTAATAGGTAGTTTATTTAACGGTAAAACGGGTACTGGCGGAGACCTAAAAAACAACATCAAAAGTATTTATACCCGCACAGGAAGCACCATCACTTTTGATGAAGGTGATTCGAGTATTTTGGTAAAAGACCCTTCCGGTAACAAGTGGTTTATGGATGGTGATGGAAATATTGAGGTTACGGCTCCAAAAAACATTACGATTAATGCAGGAGAGAGTATAATTATGTCGGCAGGGCAAAACATTGTGGCTTCAGCACAAAAAGATATAAATGTTATTGCGGGAGAAAGCATCACAGAAATAGCAAGTGAAGATTATAATCTTACAGCAAGTAATATTATTGAGACTGCCCTGGTAGGCAGAAATTCTAAAGCTAAAAGTATTACTGAAAACATGGAAACAGGCTCTTACATAAGTACTAAAGAATCTATAAATGTAGAAAGCGCCAAAGAGGTAAATATTAATAGCGGAAAACAGGTAAAGATGCAGTAGTATGGCGGGAGAAAGCGGAAATATAATACGTAACATAACTGGGAAATCCTACAAGGAAGCAGAGACTATTACAAAAGATGCCTCTAAAGGAGCATTGGATTTTAAATCTCCAAAAGAAAATACTTTTTATGGAAAAGATGGCGGAAAAAAATTTGCGGATTATGAAGCAAAAAAGGAAGAGAAAGTAGAATCTAAGCTTATAAAAAACGCATATTGGTCTGATAAATATGGAAAGAAAATTAATTGTTTACTATATTCAGTTAAAACAGTTTATGTCTTAGTGAATTTATTACAAGGAGCAAAAGGGAAAAAAATATCAATAACCTACAAAGAGTATAACTCAGTATCTAATACAAAACTAAATAGAGATACTGACTATATAATTCCAAATGACAATTTACAACAATTATGTCCAATAGCTTTTACTATTAATGATTATACGATAGAAGATGAGGATGATATAGCAGAGTATATTTTTGAGATAAAAATTGATAATGGAGAATACAGTAATGAAGAAAAACTTAGAGTGCATGCGGTAATATATATTCCTGAAATAATGAAAAGTTTAGGTTGGAATTATGCTTTTAAATCTCAAGAAGATTGGTTTAACGGAAAAAAGAATAATTATCCTTGGGAAAGTAAGCCTAAAATTGATGATTTTACTATGGGTTGGGCGTTAAGTTTTGAGAGATTTAAAAAACGTTATAATGAAAATTTAAATAAATGGAAAAATAGTCAGTCACTAGAATCATTAAAAAAGGAGATTGGTAAAATGGTAAAAGATGGGTATGCAACTTATCCTTCTTCTAAAAACACAATAACAACCTTTGGGCTTAATAACATTGCTAGTGCAGAATTGGTTGACAGTATTATTAAACCTGAGGAATTTAAAAATGAAAAAATAAAAAATGTCAATGTTAAAATTCCGTTATTTGACAAATACTATTTTACTAGTGTTCCGTATGAAGAATCAAAATTTAGTGATTTAGATGATTTTTTTGGTTCAATTGCTAATTGTAATATTCGATTTGTTGCTAAGGGAACTTTAGAATTTAAAAGCTCAATTGAAACGGAAGTAACAATTACAGAATTAGGAATATATATTAGGGATGGATTTGATTATGTGGGAGATCAGCCTTTAGGGTATTGGTCACTCAAAGATAAAAAGACAAGTAAAAATATTCTATCTGGAGGAAATTTCAGATATATTAATAATGAATCATATAGAGATTATAGAAAAGACAGTGGTATGGGAGAAGATTTTTATAGATACTCAAACATTTATATTTATAAACCTAATTTCAAATTTAAACTATGAGAGCGTTTGTAATTAAAAAAACAAGAAGTGTTTTTCAATTTTCTTTTTTATTGTTATTTTCTAATTTTTTAACTCTAATCTTATTTTATGACAGATTGCATGTAACAGATTGTTTGGCTGATGATTTAGAAGAAAGTAGTAAAACATTTTATTATTATAAAATTCTAAATTTTGAATATGCTTCAAGTTTTTTGACTCCCTGTTTAATTCGGTATATTATAGCTATCTTTTTTGTGTCTATATTTTATTGTATCTGTCTGTCTTATTTGAAATTGCATCTAAAGATAAGTATAAAAAAAATGTTTCTTTTAGTGGTATTGACAATTATTTTTGGATGTTTTCTATTTACTATTGAAACATTATTTGAAGAACCTGCTTTATTTAATTTTAATAATCTCTTCAATTTATTAACTCTTTACTTCGGGTATTTTGTTATTATTCATTTTGTTGATGTAGGTATATTTATTCTGGTAACGATAATTGCGACATTTCTTTTTTTTAGAAAAAACTATATTATGGTGTGATTAATCATTAATCAAAGAAATAGAAAAAATGGAGAAGGATGGATTTACACTTAAAGTCGCATTTGAAAGGAAAATAAAAGGTACTTTATGAAAAAGATAATGTTTTTTTTAATTATAGTAGCAGTTTTAAATTCTTGCTCTAAAACAGAATTTTCAATCGAACCAATCCCAAATGCAGTTATGTATTTAGGAAAGGATAAGTTTGAATATTTTGATGTAATGGGTAGTGATGGATTAAGTAATGAGCAAATGATTGAAAAACTAAAACAACATACTATTCAAAGTTTAAATGTTGATTCTGTTAAGGCATACGATTATCAATTGCGCATTTACTATAAACATTCTTTTTTTTCAAAATATAATACCTCAATAGGCTCGAAATGGGATGGAGAAGGCACTAGAGATGGTGATTCTCCAAACTTATTTGGTGCTGGAGACAGAAGGATTGGTTTAGTGATGATAAATAATTCTGGCGCAGAATTTAATTTTCTGTCTTATGTAGATACATCAATACCGGGACATGAAGAAATAGATAGTACTTTCCTTGCGAAAATTCTGAAATACAAAAAAAGAGTAGTTAAAGAAAGTGAATATTATTAGAAAAAAAATGAACCTCATGGAAAACTTCAATTTGATTTTTATGATCATTTTGGTTTAGATTATCCTGATATAGAAAAATATGATAATGATATTTTTATAGCATGGTTTGTCTTACAGCATTTTAGAGATTATAAACCATTTATTACAAGAGTTTCCTTTACAACTAAATTTTGATAAATATGATATTGTTTTTTTTCAGTTTAAAAAGAATATTTGAATTAATAGTGATTCTACTTATATCCTTTTTAATATTTTCTATACAATTTGGCGGACTACCCCACGGAGAATGGGTTGCATTAAATCTTTATCCAGCAATTGGCGGTTTACTCACTTGGGTTATTTTTAATATAATTTTATTTTGGACAAAAAAAAATGACACTAAAGATTTTAAATATTATTTCTGTTTTATTTTATTCGTAGTACCTTCAATTATGATGATTCTGTTTTTACTAAAAAAAATGTAACCTTATAATGTGAATTTGCAATCCTTAATCAGTAACTAAAAGTTCTAAAGATTTACATATGATGTTTGGACATATCAAATATATATAACGAAATATAAAGTAAAAGGAAATACTTTTGAAATAGGATTAGAATATATATATTATGATCACTTTGGATTAGACTATCCAGATATTCAAAAATATGATAAAACTATTTTTTATTCTTGGTTTGTTTTACAGCATTTTAGAGGATTTAAACCTTTTGTTACAAAACTTGATATTGTTGGAGAATTAAAATGAACCTTTTAGAAATACTAAACTATGAAAATTAATATGACAATTCTTATTCCTTTTTTATGTTTAACATCATGTAAAAATAAAAATATGGAAATAGAATCAATAGACAAAGAATTAAATGATAAAGCAGAATATGGGATTCAATATTTTGAAATTTCAAATTATGAAAATTTATCAAATGATGAATTAATTAATAAATTAGAAGATTTTGAGAAAAATTATAACCTAAAT
Organism: Flavobacterium piscis; assembly: GCF_031457575.1. GTDB lineage: Bacteria > Bacteroidota > Bacteroidia > Flavobacteriales > Flavobacteriaceae > Flavobacterium > Flavobacterium piscis_A. The sequence goes on from NZ_JAVDWQ010000019.1 coordinate 91,512, forward strand.
CGAAAACTTGAGGCTTATAGTATGTTTCAAGTATTGTTTTATAAAAAAACAATGTTTGCAAATTATCAAAAGTATGCTTATGAAACAGCACGAGATAATGAATTTGGAGGAATTGAAGGATTTGAGGATAATCTAGTTTCTAAGATATATTATTATAGAGAAGATTCAAATAAAAATCAACTTCGTTATACAAGAATATTGTATAAAAATGATTCGATTATTCTAGAAAAAAAGAACATGATTTCAATAAAGTAAAGATTTGGACATGCATATAATACAAAATATATCTGGGAGATCTCATAAGGAAGCAGAGTCTATTACAAAAGATGCTTCTAAAGGAGCATTAGATTTAAATCTCCAAAAGAAAATACTTTTTATGGAAAGATGGTGAAAAAGTTTGTTTGGGGATTATGAAGAAAAAAAGAAAGAGTTGCGAATTTTATTAGAATATAGAGATAAAAATCAAAATTATTTCCCCAAAGAAGTATTGGCTGAGTAATAGCAAATAAGAAGAGAATATGAAAAAGACGTTAATAATAGCAGGCGGAGTAATCGGATTTTTATATTCTTTAATAGGACCAGTAGTTAGTTATGCTGATACAGCACCTTTAGATGATGAAATAGGTTTTGAAATTGTTTCCTGGAAAGTTTTTATTTTAGAATCTTTGTTATGTATAAGTGTAGGATTATTAGTAGGATGGATAATGTTTTTATTCCTAAAAAAGGTTGTAAAAAAGAAGATATAACACATAAGTGCACAGAAAAAATGACTTTTGAAATAACACATAAAATAAACACAATAGTTAATGATAATGCAAAAGAAATTCAAACTTCTTTTGATGTTGAATTTCTTGCTTTAGAAAAAAAATCAGATTTTAATACATATGAAATCAGCAAGACAAGAGTTGTTAATAACCCTGTTCACGAAAATACCTATTTAACATTTCTGGAAAATTTAGATCAGCTTACCTATCCAATTAAAATTCAGACAACAAGTCAGGGAGAATTTGTTAAGCTAATAGAATATAAAGAATGGCTCGAAAGATGGGAAGAAAACACTGCTATTCTAATGGAAGAATATGATGATAACAAAAATGCCAAAGACATATTAGAAAGGTTTAATCTAAATGTATATGATGAACAAACTTTTACCCAAAATAAATTTAAAGAGCCTTTTTGGAATTTGATTTTTTTTAATCCGGAAGTTGATGAGGAGCAATCCGATAACACAGCTATTAATTGGAATATAAAATCCATTGGAAATTTAGAATGTATCGGAAAAACAAAATTTGTTATATCAGATGCCGGTGAATCTTTACTCTGTTTTGAATCGCAAGAAGCAGTAAATGAAGAATGCACCGAAATGATAAATTTTATAACAGGTAATAAATTCAATCATAAGCAGTATCTGACAAACGTAAAAGTAATTACAACTTTAGATACTTTTAATAGAAAGGCAAAACACAAAAGTGCAATTTTTGAAATTCAAAAAGATAATTTATTTCATTATAAAGAAGAAACATTTTTAAATATAAAAAGAGAAATTAATTCTAAATAATATGGCAAAAGGAGAAATAATAGTAGAAGGGGCTAAATGCTTTTGCTCTAATTCTGTTGCTAATAACAGCAAGGCTACTGCAGTGCCCTTAGTAGTAAAAAGTCAGTCTAAAAAATTAAAAGGGAACAAATATTTTGCTCAGGAAAAACCAATTGCTACCAACCTTGATGATAAAGCAGAGAACTTTAATAACGGAGAAGGTTTTGGTGATTGTTATCTTCCGGACAAAAGCAAAAAGCCAATGCCATGCAAAGCAAAATGCAGCATCAAATACAAAGACTATTATAAAAATGTAGATTTTGATAAGAGTATGAAAGTATTGCTAGATGTCTCTACAGGCACCTGCCCGGGCTATGGTACAGCTGGCAATATTGAATTTGCTACCACCGGACAAAAAAAAGCTGTAAACACAATTGATGTAAAAGAAGCAGATCCTTTTACCGTAGAAAATACCTCTTCTCAGTGGGAAACCTCAGATCCAACCAAAGAAGATTCGGTTTCTGAAATCACCATTGTTGCTCCGCTTGCAGAAAAATCAACGGGCAAGTATTATTTTATTGAAAAAGCTAAAAACACAAATATTTGGCCTTTGGCAATGCCAATTGTAGAAGCGAAACTTCAATTGAAAGCAATCTATAAAGGAGATCCGACAAAAATAACATGGGCTTTGTTTAAAGGAGATGGGGTAAAAGATAAAGTGAAAACTTTTGTGGGTATTGGAGCCAACATTGCATTTACATTAGATAAACTTTTTAAAGATCAGGAAGAAGGTTTGTATAGAATTGAAGCTTATGCAAACAAAGCAGGATTTAAAGGATGTGCAATACTTGTCGAATACATAAAAGACCATGTTGAAGGAATTACTGCACCCGGTAAAACCCTGTTAAAAAACACACCAATTCCTTTAACTTTAAAATTTAAAGCAGCTTCCTTAGTAGAAAAACAAAAAATACTTAATTTATCAGCACCTGGTCCTGTCTATGAAACATCTCCAATTGCCAGTTGGAGGGTAACTCATAATAATACTGTAATTTACAATAGCCAGATTAGTAGTGAATCTAATCTAATTAAAGTGGAAACGAAAACAGGGTCACTCGGTATTTTTACCTTCAAAAACCCCGGAGAATACCAAGTTGAAGCTTATACATCGCCCAATGATTCAAGCCCAATAAAAACAACTTTAAATGTTTTAGAATCATTAGGTGTCAATACGGTAAAAGGAACCAGCAATCAGCTGTTGCGATATAATGAGAGTCTGAAAGTAGAAGTAAGCAAGTTTAATGTAGAATTTTTGCCTGCCAACGCTACCAAAATGCAATGGTATTTGCAAAAAGACGGCATACGATTAACAGCTTTTGAAAACGCAGCTATTTCAAAAGAAAAAAGTATCAATAAACCTATTAATCAAATTCTGTATAATGATGCCAGAGCAGGAAACAACTACTTTGGTAAATATGCGATAGAAGGTTATGGAAAGCCGGCTAACCAACCTTTATTTAATGGATCTGACTGCTTTTTCTTTGAGGTAATAAGGAACTCCATGGACAAAGTTACTTTGCCAAAATCAATACCTAAAGGAGCAAAAGTAAAACTCGAAACGGCAGCCCGAATTATGCCTTTGGTTGGCGATGAAAAAATAAATTTAGAACTGCCAAATGATGTGGTAAATAATAATGACGGAACAATTACCTTTAATAATGAAGGAGAGTTTGAAATAGCGGCCTATCTTACAGGGGAACAAACTATTGATACAAAAGCAACAACAAAAATAAAAGTAGCTACCCCAGAATTAAAACGTGCATTATGGGCTTATGGCACAGGTTATAAACGTACCGAAACAGGCTATAAAGAAGAAACACATGCCTTTGTAGAAATTGCAGGATTAGAAAATCAATCCATCACCATAAAAGTTTGGGTAAGAGGCACAAGGGAATCTTTTTATTTGGAACCGTCAACATACATGCTCGAAGAAAAAAAGATAACTCTTAACGACAAAGGTATTGGTTCGTTTAAAATTACTACCGATGACAAGTATAAAGAAAAAATAAAAAAAGCGCTACCCGCAACAACCGAAGTGCCAAACCCCAATATAAGTTTGATTTTTACTGTAGAAATGCCTACAGGAAGCCAGGGAACAATAACCTTGCCCGACGATATGGCTATAAAAAACGGCAAACCGGTAGTGGGAACAAAATTTATAGAGGTATTAGACAGTAACGAAGAACTTGCAGTAACCAGTGAAAAAAAAATAAAATCAATATTTTTTGCTAAAGAAGATGGTAAAGGCGTACAGCAAACCCTTACCCATCAAGACAAAACCCACAAAGTATGGGTGCATACTGTCAATATGCAGGAAGAAGAATTAAGAGTTGATGTTATGACCCTGGTACATTCTGATTGTATGGAAGAAAAAAACGGCATCATAACAGTACTGCAAAGCATCCAGGAATATAAAGAAAAAGTGGGCAGTGACGGGTTATTAGAACTCCCTTTTACAGCCGAAGAAAAATACCTGACAGATGCAGAAACCAATCCTGTACGTTTTAGTATACAAGTAAGCCGAAAAGTAAAAGATCCCAACGATGACAAAAAAGAAGTTTATATTTTTGAAGACGATCAGTTAGCACAAATGCCTTTGCCAAATGCAAGTTTGGTACGAAGTCCTGATATGAAAACCGTAGGTATAAAAGCTACCAAACAAGATAAAACTCCTTTTAGTAAAGAAGAAAAAATTGCCTTACGAAAACAACTCATCTGTTTTAAAAATACAGCTTTAATAGTCGAAAAAGGCATTTTAACCGAGGAAGCTATTGAGAATTGTACAGTTCCTGTAGTGGTAGATTTAGAAATGGCGGAGCTTGTAAAAGGGAAAAGCTGCTATTGTAATAAAGACTTAACTGAGGAGGAAGTAAAAGCAATCATTAAAATAATAAAAGGGTCTGAAACTATTTTTGGACATGCAGACTGTACCATTAAAGATAAATCAATTGCGAGTTTTACATTAGCATTGAATACAACATTTAGAAAATATAATATAAGTAGTTGTATTCAAAAAATCACATTTTTAGCCCAGGCTTTCCATGAATCTGATAATTTTAATACTGCAGAAGAATATTCAAGCAATCACGATTCTAGTAAAAGTTTGTATAAAGGCAGAGGTTTAATACAAATGACAGGCGTACAAGGTGCGGGCTCTTCACTTTATAATGAACCAGGACCGTACAAAACTTATGCAGAATATGTAGGTAATAAAGAAATAATAAATAAACCAGAATTAATTGCACAAGAATTAACATATGCTGTGGACTCAGCAGGATGGTTATGGTCAAAAATTAAGAAAACTACAACATTCCCTGTTTTGGATAAATTTACAGAAACGCAAAAATCTAATGCTAGATGGAAATCAGAATATTTTAAAGAGGGTTTAAAAAAAACATTAAATGATTTAGCTCTTGTTATGGAAAATGTAGATGAAGAAAAATATTTCTATTTGCAATCTAAAATGTTAAATGGTTATTCTATAGATCATAAATTAGAAAAAGATCCGAATGGATGGAGTGATAGAAAAAGTACATTATCTAAATTAAAAACTTGGTTTAAATACAATAAAAATATTTGTAATAGTGGAGGAATAATTCCTGTATTATCGGGTAGGGTGCCGTGGCTTATTATTGCTATGCAAGAATTTGAAAAATATAAAGGTTTAAGAGAGATTGACAGCCCTTTAAAAGAAAAAGTGCATGAGTATTTTAAAGTTTCGTCAACAGGATCTCAAAAAGCTGACGAAACTCTCTGGAATTATACAGATGCATGGTGTGGTGCTTTTTTAGCATGGTGTTTTGAACAAACAGAAGAATTTAAAAAAATTAATACAGCCTATAGCGCTCAGGCGTTTGGCTGGAAATCAGATAAATGGAATAAAGGCGAAGATTCGGAACCATTTGTAGGAGCTTTAATTATTTTTGATTTTTCTCACGTAGCTCTAATCGTCGGTGAAAATATGGATGGGACAGCATATGTATATTTAGGAGGAAATCAAGGTAACGGAGAGAAAAGATCAGGTTATCAAAAAATCATACTAGGATCAGTTCCTAAAAATGATAAATCTATATTAGGAATTACTAAACCCAAAAAATATATTATAACAGAAGAAGATAAGAAATTACCCAAATATGATGTAAATGCTGAAAATTCAAGAGAAAGTTCGAGATAATAATAAAAATAGTTAATATGAATGCAAAAAGTAAAATTAAGATAGCAATGTGTCTCTTTTTAGTTATAAGCAATGTAGGTTGTCAAGAAAAAAAAGATATTCGTTCCACTATTGAAAATGTAAACAAGATGAATGATACTATTATAGAAACGGTTTTAACGAAACAACTTAAGCAAGGAACCTCTCAGACTATTGATGAGGCTGGTGCTGGATTACCTAAAATTCAATTTGGAATAGACGAATTAGAAGCTGCAGTGCAAATAGCCGATGAAGTATTGAAATCAAATGGTTTTAAAGAGTTAGATAAAGAAGATTTTAATCAAAAGGTTAAAAATGTTTTTGGAAGAATTATAGATCCTAAATCCAAATCAATTTTTTTACACGTTAATTTTTTTGATAAGTGTGATAGAGAATTTGTCATGTATAATAATAATGAAATAGATTATGACGGAATATTTATAGAAAAGCAGAGAAAAATAATTCTAAAATTTTATTATATACCGGAACTTATTGATTACCAAAAACAATACTCTAAATTAAATAATATTGAAAATACTAAAATAATAAGAAAATCAAGTATAGATAATTTAGAAATTGAAATTCCTCACTGGAAAGACATTCCTAATTTGAAAGATCAACGCAAAAAAAATATCCAAACGCTTGTTGCCCGCAACATGTATTTGTTTAACGACAGCCGCGCCTATTTTAAATGGTTACTCTTAAATGATCAAAATTTTATGCAGAGGTTGGTTACTATTTTTGGTTATTATGACGATAAAGAATTATTAAAATGGGTAGTTGAAAACACAAAATTTGACAGCAACAATCCAAATGAATTAGATAAGATATTCTGGAATAAAAAATGTGATGGAACTGTAAAATTAAACACTGAAATTTATTCATTATTAAAAGAAATAATTAATTCTAACGATCCTAAATGTCTGGAAGCTTTAAAAGAGTATGTTAATTATCTTTTAATGGAGAGTGATCAAAAAAACGATCTATCAATAAAAGACAGAGCTAACCTTTTAGCGCATTTGGTCTATTTTGGAGAACAATATCGTTATGATCAGAAATACAATGATCAAAGTTTTTTTATGCAGCGAATAGAGTTGTTAGATTTAGGAGGAGTTTTACGAAAAGAAATAGAACGTAATAATTTCTATAATTTGCCAAATTATAAAAACCTTTATAAAAAATCAGAGGAATATCAAGAAGCACTTATTCAAGAAATACAGTAACTTAAAACTGTTTCTTTTATAGATTAATTTTTATAGTCGAAAAAAGTATTTTAACCGAGGAAGCTATTGAGAATTGTACAGTTCCTGTAGTGGTAGATTTAGAAATGGCGGAGGTTCAAACAAGCAAAGTTTGTGTATGTAAAGAAAATAATTTTTATTGGAGTTCAAGAATTAGTTGCGATGAAAGAAAAAAAGTTTTAGAAGTATGTGCAGGACTATGGGGAGAAACTAAAAAAGTAGAAAAAGCAAGTGAATTAATGTCAATATTCCATTTAGAAACTGCTTCTTCCTTTTCACCATCAATAGAAAATGGAAAAGGTTATGTAGGATTAATTCAGTTTAATGAAGAAGCTGCAAAAACAATAGGTACAACCTATGCCAAGTTAAAAATAATGACTTTTATAGATCAGCTAGATTATGTTAAAAAATATTTAGAAAAAAATAAGGATAAGCTTTCAAGTTTGACCGATTTTTATTTACAAGTAATAAAACCTAATGCAGTAGGTAATGGTAATAATCCAGATTATATAGTATTTGACGAAAGTATAAGTGTTCCTGATAATGGTATTGAATCTGACCTAGAAAAAAGGAAAAAAAATATCACACGGGAACCATGGGTTACAAAATATGGTTATGCATCAAATGCTCCTTTTATGAAAGAAGAAGGTGAATTTAACAACAAACGAAACGCATGGCATTATACTTCTCAAAAAAATGTTGAAAGAAGAGGATTTACAAACGGAAAAACAACTGTTAAAGAAATAACCCAAGTCGTTACAGAATTGCATTATGACATAGGTAAAAATGAAATATTTAGAGGCAGTTGTAAAAACGTTGCTAATGTTGAGTTGTTTGGTAAGGCCCCATGGTTTATTGTTGCTCTGCAAGAATTTGAGGCATATAAAGGTTTAATAGAAAAAGAAAGCCCTCTTAAAGAAAAAATATCGATTTATTTTGATGTATCCTCAGCAAAAGGAGTAAAAAATAAAAATAAAGAAAATTATGGCTATAATGAACCATGGTGTGGAGCTTTTCTAGCTTGGTGTTTTGACCAGACAGATAATTTCAAAAGAATTAATACTAAACATAGTGCGGCAGCTTTTGGTTGGAAATCAACAAATTGGGAAAAGGGAGAGGACTGTGAAGCGTTTATTGGAGCAATTATTGTCTTTGATTACTCACATGTTGCTATAATAGCTGGAGAAACATTAGATGGGTCAGGATATGTTTATCTGGGTGGAAATCAAGGAAATGGAGATTTAAGAGTAAATTACCAAAAAATAATTATGGGTTCTGTTTCAAAGAATAGTAAATCAATAATAGCCATTACAAAACCAAAAGATTATAATATTTCAAAAGAAGAAAAAATATTGCAGAAGTATGATATAAATGCCGAAAATTCAAAAGAAAGTTCCAGATAAAAATTTAAAATGTGTTATGAAAAAAAAAGCTATGTTATTGTTTCTTTGTTTTTCAACCTTTGTGTGTTGTCAAGAAAAAAAAGAAAATAAAAGTGATGTAAATAATATCAAATCTCCAGAAAAAAGTACAGATATGTTAGAAAAAATATTAAAAAAACAGCTAAAAGAAGGGGCTAATAAGTTTCTTGATGAAGCTGGTCTAGAGCTAAAGAAAAGAGCTTTTGAAATAGAAGAATTAGATGCAACATTAGTAATAATTTCAAATATTTTAAAATCAAATGGTTATATACAGCCAAATAATAAGTATTTTAGTGTTAAAATAAAAAATGTGTTTGGAAGAACTATAGATTTTAATTCTGATAATAAGTATTTGTATATAAATTTTACTGACCAATGTGATAAGAAAATGATTTTTTTTTCGAACAATGGTATTGACTATAATGGGACAAATATTGTTAAAAACGAAAATTTTATAACTGATTTTTATTACTTGCCTGAGATATTTGATTATACAAAAGAATTTTCTGATTTGAAAAATATTGAGAATGAGAAAATATTTAGACATACTGAAACTAGTAATTCTGAAATTCAAATTCCCCATTGGAAAGACATTAAAGATTTAGCAAAACAACGCAAAAACAACATTCAAATTATCGTTGCTCGTAATATGTATTTGTTCAACGATAGCCAAGCTTATTTCAAATGGTTAATCTTAAATGATGAATATTTCATGAGAAGTTTAGTAACAACTTTTGGCTATTATGAAGATAAAGAATTAGTAAAATGGGTAGCTGATCAAACAGAATTTATCAATCAAAATATAGAGGAAGCAAATAAAATAATTTACAACAAAAAGTGCGATGGAAAAATAGTTTTCAGCCAGCAACTGCTTACGATATTAGCAGAAGATAAAGCAAAAGCAACCCAATTCTATGAGCTTGTACATTACAACAATTATACAAACTGGCTGTTAAGCGAAAAAAGTAATGTTGACCTCACTTTTTCACAAAAAGCCGAGATAATAGCTCGAATACATAGTTTTATTTACAGCCATAAAGAAAATTATAGAATATTTGATTTTATGGGGGTATTCGCTGAATACTTTGATTCAGATAACAAGTATACTAAAGAGTTTAAACTTAAAAATTATTATAATATTCCAGAGTTTGAAGAGCAATGGAAACAAGCAAAAATAGACGGCGATGGTATTTCCTTACCTGGTGAAGAGTAATTTAAAAGTAACTAACATACTTGTAAATAAAAAAGAAAAAACGATTTGCTTTACAACAAGTTAACGATTTCTGTGGGTGAGAGGAGAAGGCGGATCTTTTTATTTAGAACCGGCAACATACATGCTAGAAGAAAAAAAGATAACTCTTAACGACAAAGGTGTTGGCTCGTTTAAAATCACTACTGATGACAAGTATAAAGAAAAAATAAAAAAAGCGCTGCCCGCAACAACCGAAGTACCAAACCCCAATATAAGTTTGATTTTTACCGTAGAAATGCCCACAGGAAGCCAGGGCGCAGTAACCTTGCCCGACGATATGGCTATAAAAAACGGCAAACCGGTAGTGGGGACAAAATTTATAGAGGTATTAGACAGTAACGAAGAACTTGCAGTAACCAGTGAAAAAAAAATAAAATCAATATTTTTTGCTAAAGAAGACGGTAAAGGTGTACAACAGACCCTTACACACCAAACTAAAACCCATAAAATATGGGTGCATACTGTCAATATGCAGGAAGAGGAATTAAAAGTTAATGTCATGAGCCTGGTACACTCTGATTGTATGGAAGAAAAAGACGGCATCATAACAGTACTGCAAAGCATTCAGGAATATAAAGAAAAAGTGGGTAGTAACGGCTTATTAGAACTCCCTTTTACAGCCGAAGAAAAATACCTGACAGATGCAGAAACCAATCCTGTACGTTTTAGTATACAAGTAAGTCGAAAAGTAAAAGATCCAAACGATGACAAAAAAGAAGTTTATATTTTTGTTGATGATCAATTAGCAAAAATGCCTTTCCCAAATGCAAGCTTGGTAAGAAGTCCTGATATGAAAACCATAGGCGTAAAAGCCGTTAAACAAGATAAAACTTCTTTTACCAAAGAAGAAAAAATAGCCTTACGTAAACAACTCATCTGTTTTAAAAACACAGCTTTAATAGTCGAAAAAGGTATTTTAACCGAGGAAGCTATTGAAAATTGTACTGTTCCTGTAATGGTAGATTTGGAGATGGCGGAGGTTCAAGCAAGCAAAGTTTGCGCTTGTAAAGACAACAATTTTTATTGGAGTTCAAAAATAACATGTGACGAAAGAAAAAAAGTTTTAGAAGTTTGTGCCAACATCTGGGGAGAAGAAAATAAAATAGAAAAGGCTAGTATGCTTATGGCAGTTATGCATTTAGAAACAGGAAAAACATTTAGTCCTTCTCAAAAAGGAGTAAGTTCGTCTGGAGCCAAATATATAGGTTTAGTTCAGTTTAGTGCTACTACAGCTCAATCATTAGGCACATCATATGATGCGCTGGGAGAAATGAGCTTTATAAAGCAAATGGAATATGTTGAAAAATACCTTAAACAAAATAAAGATAAAATGACTACGCTTACAGATTTTTATTTGCAAGTACTCTTACCTAGTCATGTTGGTCATGGTTCTGAACCAAACTATATCGTATTTGATGAAAGTATAGCAGTTCCAGATAATGGTATAGAGAGCAGTTTAGAAAAACGAAAAGTAAACATAACAAAATACCCCTGGGTTACAAAATATGGATATGCTTCTAATTCTCCTTTCATGAAAGAAACTGGTGAATATGAAAACTCAAGAGAGGCTTGGCATTACTCTACCCAAAGCTACAAAACCAGACGAGGGTTTGTAAATGGAAAAACCTATATGTGGGAAGTAACCAAAGTAGTAACGGAAGATCATTACGAACCTGGGAGAAATGAAATGTTTAGAGGAAGCTGTAAAAACGAAGTAAAAGTTGGATTGTCAGGCAAGTATCCGCCATGGGTAACAGTTGCAATTGAAGAAGAAACTAAAATAATTAGGGAGTCTACCCACTGCCAATATATTATTGATACCTATCACAAAAGTACAGATAATGCAAAAATGAAAAGATGTGGAAGTGAAAGTGATGCTACTCGTGCAAATTCAGCTTGGTGTGGAGCATTTGTTGCATATTGTTTAAGCACATCTGGGTATAAATATCAGCCAGATCCTGGCGCAATTTGGCATGGAAAAGAAAGCTTAGTAAAAAGAAAAGACGGGGCTCCTTATGAAACATCTGAAAAGTGGGAAAAAAAATATACAGAGATGTACATGGGGGGAATTGTCGAATGGCACAATGATGGTCATACAACTATTATTGTTGGTATTGATAAAAGTGATTCAAAAAACTATATTTTATTAGGAGGAAATCAAACTAATGGATTACGATTTTGGACTGCGCCTAAAACTAAAGTACATTCGTATTGTATTTTTCCTATTGATTATGAAGGGGATTTACTGCCGCTTGAAGAAATAGAACCTAAAGATTTAAGCCCAAATGCTATAAAATATGTAGAAGGTGATACTGAGTAATAAAAAATATAAAATAAAGATGAAAAGAATATTAATAATAATTGTGCTGTTTACTATTTTTTTATCATGTAAAAAAGAAGAAAGTAAAGAATCAACAAAATTACAAATTACTAAGGCAAACGATATGAATGTAAATTCAATAGATACTACAAAAAAAATTATTGAACAACAAGTATTGCATGGATATGCTATAAAAGAAGCTGGACTTGATATGCAAAGTGATTACAATTATAAGAAAGAAGATTATGATGTAATAAAAAAATATCAATTGATATTTTGAAAAGCTATAATTATAAAGTATTAAATAATGAAAATTTTCAAAATAAATTATCTAGAATTTTTAATTTTAAAATTACAGAAAAAGATATTAATTTTTTAGTAGAGTTTGCTTGTCCATTAGAGAATATAAAATATCAGTTAGATATTAATTATACAGTGAGTAATAATAATCCACTTTTTATTGATTTAAAAAATAATATAATACTTGAAGCACTTTTTACACCACAACTTATAAATTATAAAACTGACTATCCTGATATTTATAATAAAGAAGAAAAAATAGAGAAAAAGAAGTCAATAAATGGGGAGCCAGTTGATATAATAAAATGGAAAGAAATTCCAAATCTTAACGAACAGCGCAAAAAAAATATTCAAACCCTCGTTGCTCGTAATATGTACTTATTCAATGACAGCCGAGCTCATTTTAAATGGTTAATCTTAAATGACGAAAACTTCATGAGAAGTCTGGTAACTACTTTTGGTTATTATGAGGATAAAGAATTAGTAAAATGGATTGTTGATAAAACAGAATTTACTAATAAAAATATAGATGAAGTAAACAAAATTATTTATAACATAAAGTGCGATGAAAAAATAGTTTTCGACCAACAGTTGCTAAATATATTAGGTGAAGATGATGCAAAAGCAGCACAATTTTATGAGTTTGTAAGATATGATTATATAGATTGGTTATTGAGTGATGGAAGTAATACTGAACTCACTTTTTCGCAAAAAGCCGAGATAATAGCCCGAATACATAGCTTTATTTACAGCCATGCAAAAGAGTATCGTACAGTAGATTTTATGGGGAAATTTGCAGAATACAACGATTCTGATAACAAATATAGTAAAGAGTTTAAACTTAAAAATTATTATAATATTCCAGAGTTTGAAAAACAATGGAAACAGGCAAAAATAGATGGTGATGGTATTTCTTTACCTGGTGAGGAATAATTTAAAAGTAACATTAATTGTTAATTAAAAAAGCAAAACCAATTTGGCTTACAATATATTGCAATTTTCGTATAAAAGCTTGGCCTATGTTAGTGTAGCATAAACTTCTGGCTTGTGTTCGTTGATTTCTCAGCAGAATGAAAAGAGATATACTATTGGAATTAGGAATTATAAAAAAGAAGTAGAAATTCTGAATTAATATTAGTTTAATGTTTTGAATAGCCTTCGCTATTATGTTACGAAATAGTTTAATTAATATCTTTATTTATGACAAATGAATCAAAAAAACATCATTATTTGCCTCAATTTGTTCTGCGAAGATTTAGTATTGATACAAAAGGAAAACAAATTTATGTTTTTGATAAGCAGACTGAAAAAAGTTATACTTCCTCAATATTAAATAGTGGCAGTGAAAACGACTATAATACTATCCTAACAGATACCGAGGAGTTTAATCTTGAGTATCTTTTCCAAAAAACAGATAATTTATATGCAGAACTTACAAGAAAAATAATTGAGCAAGGATCGTTTGACGGACTTGATTACGATGATTTTGAGTCTTTAGCTTTAGTAACTGTAAATCAGTTGAGAAGAACTAAGCTTGAAAGATCAACAATGGATTATGTTAACAGAGAAATTTATAATACAATTGAAAAAGCAATTAAGGACTTAAAAGGCAACTATACCAATGGTCATGAAAGGTTAACTTCCGAGGAAATTAAAGCTTTTTCAATTATGGGTGCCTTTGATACTGAAAAAGAAATCCGTTCACTTCTTACTATGGGTATCTATTTAATTAAAAACCAGACAGAGCTTCCATTTTTAATATCGGACACTCCTGTAGTTTTTGATAATAATTTTGATTATGGAGGACTAGGAATTTTTGAAAAGGGAATTGAAATATACCTGCCTATAAGTCCTGAATATTTAGTAGGTTTTTGTTGCCCTACAATAATAAATAAATTGCAGATAGCGGATAATTTAGGAACTTTAGATATCGAGGCTACAAAATTTTTAAGAGCACTTGAAGAAGACCATACTTTAATATTAGATGATCTAAATCACGTTAAATATTACAATAGCCTTCAAGTATTAAAGTCATATCGTTTTATATATAGTACTAGTGATGTTTCCAATTTAATACAAGGAATAATTTCACACAATCCCAAAATTAAGTTTAATGAAACAACTGTAAGGCTGGGGGAGATGGGAAAGGGGCCTCCGCCAAACAAAAATCTACCAATGGGTGATTTAGTGATTATATTTGGAAATAAGGATCATAATATGCTGCCGGTAAAAATTATTAGCGCCTCTCAGGAAAAAGTAGAATTTAAATGCGAAAAAAGCTTTTTGCTTTCAACTGTCTTAGATGATATTCCCTATGAAAGAGCAGAATGGTATAGTGATCAGTCTTTAAGATGGGCAATTGGAAAACCTGAAATAAACATTATTGATCAAGAGGATAATTTATATGAGTTAACTTATGCAGATAAAAAAATGTTTCAAATTTTTGAGCTGATAAGAAATGAAAAGATGAAAAAAGAGGTAAAATTTAAGCAAAGTGGATTACGCAGAATTCTAAATTTTATACGAACAATAAAAATATAACTATTAATAAAAAAACTTTATGAGTAATGACAGGCAAAATGAACGAGGATTTGACAAGGGTTTAATAGTTGAATGGGAAAATAATAATGGCGTAAACTTTGCTATAGCATTGGCCAGAATTACTGGATGGCTTCTTCACGTTGACTGGTTTGGAAAAACTCAGGATGACTTGCCTGAAAATATGAAATCACTTCGTGCCTATGTTGGAACAGATGCTAATTTAGCTATTGATTTTAATGGCATTCATGACTTATAAGAATTTTGCAATAACACAATTAACCCAATAGTAATGAAAAGGGCGAGCAGTCAAGGCGGAGTAGTTACTAGATATTATAGCGAGGATGATCTTAAGAGGTTACCTCTCCGTGTAAAAGCAGACGAAAATAAAATCAAAATTGCTGAAAATGCTCTTCTTAATAATTTAAATTTTTTGGAGTCAATACCAAAAAGACTCAATCCTAAAATTCCGGCTCATTTAGCAGGTAATTTTTCATTTGGGTGGTGTGTAATTTTTGCACATGCAAAACAAGATTTAGAGAAACTTCCGGCGACGTCAATTATTGTAACAAGATTTACTGAGGAGTTTGCTCTTGGTGAGCTTGGATATTGTCATACAGTAAATATACATCCAGATGGTGAGGCCGAACATGTCTGGGGGAAACAGCCCCTAACAAATATTCTGGCAAGATATGGTATAGATCAATATTTTCTCAGTACAGAAGATCATATGAAAAATACTGAAAAATTAATTAGAAGTTCACCTGAAAAATACATATCTGCATATAATTTAGCAATAGATTTAATCAAGAAAAGCGCGCTTTAGGATTATAAAAAATAGTATTCCAGATCTCTTCAAAATTTAAGTGATAAAAATTCCTTTTGAAAATGACATTATTCGCAGGCCAACTGTAAATAATAATTTTATTGAAGGTATAATATCTTTTTTATATTTTTTAGTAATCATATATAATTCAAGTTTTTCTAGATTAGTAGTTATGTAATCAGGGCTTGTTAATAGTATGTAACTTAAAAAATCTTCAGCTGCCTCCTTAATATGATGATATTTAACTTTACCTGGGTTTTTAAAAACGGAAAGAATTACAGGCTGCTGATTTTGTTGGTTTTCGATTGTATCTGGAATAAATACAAACTTTACCTTGCCCTCTGGTGTCTGTGAAATTATGAATGCACCACCGTTTATGACCTCAAGGTCGCTATTTATTAATTGTCCTTCTTCGTTAAATTCGTGATAAAATCTGCCAGAAGGTCTCTTTCCCAAATAAAATTGGATAAAATTAGAGAAATTCTTGGTTCTTTGGAGCATTGGATCTTGATCATCAATTATATATAGAGAGTCGTAATATTTAACATTGCGAGCTGTGGTTTTTATTTGGAAAAAAATATCTTTTGAAAGTTCGCGTAAAGAATTCCAATCTTGCCTGGCTGCATGAGTTTTCTTAAGATTTTGTATTTTTTTTCTATTTAAATTTTTTAGGTGGTTTTTCATTATAATGTTTTAAGGCAGTAACATCCTAACTAGGATGTCTGGTTTATCTAACAGCTAATTTTTCTATTTCGCCACATTCCTAAAAAATACTGGAATTATTACTTTGAAGTTCTTCAATTAAACCGATTTGTTTTAAAAGTAACTTTCCAAGGGTCGTTATTCTAGTATGGCTTGTTTCTGGTTGACCAGTTGCTTTATTGTATCGAGGTTGATTACTATCTTTATCTATTTTTATTTTTGTATTTAATAATTCAAGTCGTTCTAAATGTTCTAAATAACTGTCCTGGATTGCTGCTTTTATTAGAGTTTCGTCATCACATTTCACGTATGCATAAATTTTTTCTAATATATTTTTATGTTTTTCTTCAAACTCCTTATCTCTGGCGTCATAATAATTATGATGATATCTTAACCAGATAATTTCAATATCATTTAGTTCATTAAGGATTTTTAATAGATGTTTTGATTGTATAATTTCTACATTTTCAGCTTTAACACCATTAATGACAATTTTTAAAATATACATTCGCCTTTCCTCGGTAAAAGCACGAGAAGCTTGCAGAAAACTTTCTTCTAGAAAATCGATAAATTCCTCATTTTCTTGTAAAGACTTGATAATTTCGATTGGCAGGTCTTTAATTTCTTTATCTAATTCAATGCAAAATTTTGCAATGCGATCTATCCTTTGATTTGGAATAATGTTTCCTATTATTTCTCCTATGAAAGGTCCAGCGTAGGGAATTATTCCCAAAGTTGTTTTTGCAATTGTTGCGGCTAGATCAGTTTTATTTGAGGCTAAATTATTTTCTTGTGGAGTAATGTCTTCCATGATTGGTTATTTAATTAAATAAAAAAGTCAAAAAAAATAAATTGGATAAAAGATTTAATATTGAGCAAGATCTCAGAAATTTAACGCTTTTTTTATTCAAAATAATCACTTACCTCAATTAAATTAATTCTCTTCTATAATGTTTTTTAGTATTGCCTGATTTGCGTTTACGTGTTTGAAAAACAGGTAATTATACTTGTGAGTTTTTATTTTGATTTTATTAAATTTGGTTAGAAACATGAACTTATGAAAAAGTACAGTACCACTCTTATTGTTTTTTTTATGCTTATACTTAATAAGTACAATTTTTTTGTTATATTTTAAAAAACAGAAACAAGATAGTCCCGAAATAAACTTTTGTACAGAGCTTCGTTCTGAAAAGGCCCACTCGTACGAAAAGCTCAAAAGACCCGAAGCATCTGGAGAATCACGGTTTTTATGGTCTACAGATGTTGGTTTGCCATTACGATTAAGAGTCAAATTTTTAAATGGAACTGATTTTCAAAAGTCTAGTGTTAAACTTTATGCAAAACAATGGGAACTTTCATCCGAACACAGTAAAGAAGGACTTTCTAAAATTCAGTTTTTATATTTTAATTCCAATAGCCCTGAAAAAGGCGATATAAGAATTTTGTTTGAACCAGGAGGCTCAAATTCATACATAGGGAGTGATGCTGAAAATATCCCTTTAACAGAACCAACGATGAGGCTGGGATGGATCGATCGTTCTAAGTCAGATCAGGAAATTCGGCAGGTAATTTTACATGAATTTGGACACGCATTAGGACTTATCCATGAACAGCAGCATCCTGACGCTAATATCCAATGGGATCCAGAGAAAGTCTATGACTACTATAAGACAACTCAAAATCCGCCATGGTCACGTGAGCAAGTTGATCTCAATATATTTAATCGTTACGATAAAACGACACTCAATGGTCTGGCTTATGATCCTAAATCTATTATGCATTATGCTATTGATGCAACTCTAACTAAAAATAATTGCTGTCCTGTACAATGGAATCATACCTTATCGGATGAGGATCTGCTTATTATTAAAAAACTATATCCTTTAACCGAATGCATGCAGTTTTTTGAAGAATGCTGTTTTGACAAACGTGGCGTAAGAATAAAATGCCTTCCTAAAAAACCAAAAATATGAAAGAAAAATTACCATTTTTAATCGTTATAGTATGCTGCTGTCAGTTTTTATATGCTCAAGATATTCATACTATTAAGATCAATTTTAAAGACCGCAAAAATATTGTGAATTTGCCTGATAGAATAGCAACAGGGGATTGGTATAAAATAGAAGTTGATGATATAAATCCAAATTTATACTCAATAATTATTAATTCCAAGGATACGCTGTTAAGTCAGGCTCTTAAAATCCCAACATTTTCTGATATAGATTTAAGCGGACTTACAAACTTAGGAGCTGCTGCAGCAATACCTGAAGCAGGAACTAAGGTGTCAGTAAAAGTAATTACAGAAATTAATTCATATCTAGCCATAGTTGAGAAAGATAAAGCTTTGTTTTTAAAGTTGGTTAATGATTATGAAACTCTAAAATTTCAGCTTTACAAGCACCAGATCGAACAGTTATCAATAACAGGTGTTGGGAGTGTATATGATGGAGTGAAGGGACTAAAAGACTTTACTGATCTGCGGGATAAAATTAATATTCTTCAAAAGGACGTAAAACGACATTTAGATAGTTTTAAAAAATTTCTTGAAGATGAAAAAACTAAAGATTTTTTAAAAAACAATTCTGGATATAAAAGCAAATTAGAAGGTATCGAGTCAGATTTTGAAAAAGTCAGCGCAAAAAACCAAGAACTGCTTGAGACATTATCTGCCGACAAAGTTAGTGTACTAATTAAGTCAGTACTTTATTTGAATCACAATCAGAATAAATTTATATCACTTCCTATTCAATTCTCAGGAGAGCGCACAACAGTCAACATCAAGTTTCAGCCGAGAGACTCAACAATTGCTGTGCAAGAAGAACAGATGATGTTTACTTTTCCTTTACACTCCAAACAATATTGGTCTGTTGGAACATCATTTTATTATTCAAATCTAAAGCAGAGTCGTTACTCAGTAAAAACTACAACTATCAACTCATTAAATACTTACCAAGTGGTAGAGCAAGATCAGCTAGATAATGAAATTGGAATCGCAGCGATGTTGAGAGCGGGGATAGAACTTAAGAATGCCCTAGGTCTTCATTTGAATGTTGGTCCAGGAATTTCAGTAGATGACGATGTTAGGGCTAGATTGCTCCTCGGTGCAGGATTTTCATATGGAAAAAAACATTGTATCACGTTGGATTTTGGTGGAATTGCAGGAAATGTGGATAGAAAGGCTAATGGGTATGATATTGGCGTTGATTTAGCAGATAAACCTGAAGAACTTACGGTAAAAAAACTTCAAGTTGCAGGGTTTATTGCTGTGGGATATACATTCAAGCTATAACTTATGTTTTTATTCCCTAATTAATTTTACTCTCAAACGTATATAATTTTAATAATTTAATTTTGTTAACTCTTTTTACTTCATCAGTAAACAAGGTAGCTTTATCCAGCATGTTTCTCCTATCTAAAGATCGGTAATTGATGTTTCGATCTTTTCCATGATCTTCATATTACTGTAATAGACCGAATGACATAATTAAATTTTTTTAGGATTCTGGCCTGAGAAGGGCCTAATAATGATAGGTTACTTACAAAACTACTTCTTAAGTTGTGAGTGCTAAAAAATATGTTGTTTCATGAAATAAAATATTAATTTGTTCCATATTTGTACCATTGTTTCATAATGTATTGGTAATCAGATATTGTTATTTTGGAAGAAGTAAAATAATTTACTCGTAGAGACGTACTGCTGTGCTTCTTTGCAAATGATGAATAATGAAAACCGGGTCAGAAATGACTCGGTTTTTTTTATGTAAAAATATCGTTATTATATTAAAATAAGAATTTCCTTAATTGTATTGTTTTTATATTAAATTTGAAAATAAACTAATATAAAAATTATGAAAAAATATCTAAGCATTGGATTAGTTATATTATCTATTTTATTTACAGCTTGTAATAATGATGATGATGACAAAAATAGTAACAAAAACAACTCAGTTTCAGCAACTATTAATGATAAAGACTGGAAATCAACAAAGATTAATAGTGTCACGTTCACTTGGACTGCTGGAAGCGGTCAAAGGTTTGAAATCAACATTCAGGATGACTCACAAATGCTTATGTTAGCTTGTGAAAGTGAATTAATTACCAGTGATGCGATGCCCTTAAGGGAATATAATTTTTATGAAGACCCCACTGGTGATGAAGTTAGTGATGCCTTGTTTATTAATACTTATTTATTACCGGGTGGTTCTTCTTTAACAGAACATATGCCAAAATCTGGTAAAATAATCATTACGGCTATGGATGCTAATAAAAAAACAGTGTCAGGAACATTTAGCTTTAAGTCTGAAAAAGAAGCTAATAATTCAAAGATAAAAGAAGGAACTCCTAATGTTTTTGATGTTACAAATGGAGTCTTTAAAAATTTGCAATATAAGGTTATTAAAGTAATTGAGTAGTAAAAAGCCGAATCATCATTGTAGACTCGGTTTTTTTTATGGATGTATGTTAGTTAAACCCGACAGGTTTTCGAAACATAGGTGTTCGGAAGACATAAGTTTATAAAACATAGGTGTTCGGAAGACATAAGTTCATTGAAATATTTTCATATTTTAGTTTTACAAAACTAAATCTTATGCAAAAAGGAGTTACGGTAA
>NZ_JAVDWQ010000020.1:0-106483 GCF_031457575.1 Flavobacterium piscis
CTAATTCTTCTCCTTCTCTTATCATGCCTTCAAAATCCGTTGAGATAACCTCTGCAGAAACATCTCCATCAACAATATTGCATATATCAAGGTAATGTTTTAAAATGTTGTCCTTTCCGGCAATTCCTTCTTTGGTCATTAAGGATGGATTTGTAGTAACGCCATCTAACACTCCTAAGGCCTGGGCTTCTTTAATATCTTCTAAATTGGCGGTGTCTATAAAAAATTTCATTTGTTTTGGTTTTAGTTAATTAACCAGTTGTTAATTATGTGAATTATACAACTAATTACTCTCTACATAACTCGTTTGAGATAATTAGCTTAAAATTTGCGGAAGACTGTTTCAAACAATAGAAGGAAGTTAAAGTTTACTCTTTTTAATCATGGGTTCCCGTCAAACTAACAATTCAAGACGACAATTCACCAATTATCTTTTTCTATGTACAAACAGTCAATGCACAAAAAAATAGTATAAAAAGATTTTTTTATTTTTTCAATAGTGAATAAAAAAAGAAATGATAACTAATTCCGGCTTCTTAACGTTACATAACTATCTAATAAAAAATAATTAAACTTTAACTTCCTTATAAATGCTTCTGTAAAAATTGTATATTAAATATACTGATTTATGATATTCTCAAACAATTCCTGCTTACCGCTTTGCAATTTCAATTCCCCATTTTCATTTGCGATAGTGTACAGGTCTTTAAGGCTTAATTTTCCGTCAGCAAAATCTTTACCTTTTCCAGAATCGAATGAACTGTATCTCTCTGCTCTTAATTTTTCATAAGGAGAAGAAGTTATAATTTTATCAGCAGTCAATAAAGCCCTGGCAAAAGTATCAGCACCACCAATATGGGCTAGAAAAACTGTTGGATGTCCCCCAAAGCAATTTAATGCCGGATGCTGCTTTTTTCTCTTTCAAATATTCAGTAATGGTAGCTAAACGTCTTTCAGATTCAGCAAATGTTGGCCCTTCTGCAATTAAATCGTAATCATGGAAACAGAAATAATCGAATCCCATTTTACTGATAAATTCAAAAGCAGCATCTGCCTTATCTTTTGCAGCCTGAATTGGGTCTGATGATTGGTCCCATGCAAAATTTTGTGTGCCCGGTCCAAACGGATCGCTTCCTTGCCCGCAGAAAGTATGCCAGCCGGCATACTGTATCGTTCTGTTCTGTTAACTTAAATCTTTTAGTTTTTAAAAATTGTTTTTTTCTAGCCAATAGTCTTATTTTCTGGGAGTCAAATTAAAAATTAAAATTGATTTCACCGTATGATAATATCTCTTGACTTTTTAAATTCAATCTGTAAAACCTTGCGGCTCTGTGCGAAACATCTTCTTCTTTTTCATTTGAATCATGCACAATTCCCATTTTTAATAATTTTCTTCTAAAATTCGATTTATTTATTTCGATTCCTAAAATCTCCTCGTAAAGATTGATTACCTGCAACAATGTAAATTTATCCGGCAGTAAATTAAAACCTATCGTGCTTTTGCAGATATTTCTACGTAATTCTTTTAAACTAAAATCCAGTATTATTTTATGTTTATCATTTAAACCGATAATTTCGTTAATGCCTATCCATTTTATGTTCGCATTGAAGTGATCGTTCATACTGCTGTCCCATTTTACCAAAGCATAATATCCAATCGAAATGTCCTCTTCTAAAGAAGATGAAGACTGATAACTAAACGCTTTTAACTGCTCCAGGAAAAAATGATCGCTGCCCGTATAATTTCTTAAAATGTTATGGGCTGTACTCAATATCGTTTCCCTTTTTTTTATATAATCATTCGGTAATCCCCAGGTTATTGCTCCTTCATTATCTTGTTGTTTTACAAATAAAACTTTAAAACTGTTATTTTCAAAATTGAAAATAACACAATCAATTTCTATTTTGTTTGTAATATATTGCCTGGCGATTTTTTCAACTTTTTCATCTCCCTTTTTCATAGAAAATAAAATTTAAACATATTACTTATTTAAAAAAGCGTTAATGCCCTGATTTTATGAGGCCATACGGATCTATTGTAATTATTGAACCATCTTGAAGATAATCTATTTTTGTTACTTTCATGCTTCGCAAATGCGTCACACCTTTTGATAAACTCGAATCATGATAGAATAAATACCACTCATCCTCTACCTTACAAATAGAATGATGTGATGTCCAACCCACAACCGGATTCAAAATTCGTCCCTGATAAGTAAAAGGTCCATAGGGGCTATCTCCTATGGCGTAACAAATAAAATGGGTATCGCCTGTAGAATACGAAAAATAATACTTATCGTTGTATTTATGTACCCAGGAAGCTTCAAAAAAACGTCTGTCATTATCTCCGGCCAACAAACTTTTTCCGTTTTCATCCAGAATTTTAATCTCTTTTGGTTCCTCAGCAAACTCAAGCATATCCTCTCTTAGCAATGCAACAATTGGTCCTAAGGCGGACTCATTTGCAAGAGGCTCTTCATGATTTGAATTATACTTGTTGTTTCTGTATTTTTGAAGCTGTCCGCCCCATATTCCGCCAAAATAGATGTAATGTTTTCCGTCTTCATCTTCAAAAACAGCCGGATCTATACTGTAACTGCCTTTAATAGCCTCTGGTTCTGGCAAAAATGGACCAACAGGAGAATCACTTATCGCAACTCCAATCTGGAAAATTCCGTTGGCACGTTTCGCTGGAAAGTACAAATAATACTTTTCATTTTTACACGCAGCATCCGGTGCCCACATTTGTTTTTCGGCCCATGCCACATCATCAACATGTAGGGCAATTCCATTATCCACCGTTTCAGCATTAATACTTTCCATTGAAAATACATGATAATCTTCCATTCCAAAATGATCTCCGTTATCGTTAAAGGGAATTCCGGCATCGATATCGTGCGATGGATAAATATAAATTTTACCATTAAAAACATGTGCCGATGGATCTGCTGTATAAATATGAGAAACTAAAGGCTGAGAAATGGCTTTTTTATTAATTTGCTCGAAATTAATTTGTTCAATACTATCTTCAGGCATATTGGTATTTTTATTTTTATGTAAATAATTAAACTCTTCTTTCTTTTAAATCATTTTCGATTTGTACTTCCATTTTTTTATTGATTTGATAGAGAAACATTAAGGCTACTCCAATTAAAAAAGGTATAGCAGGAAAAATGCTGACTAACAGTTTAATTCCGTTTATGGCAATATCTGTTTGGATTTCAGCATTTGGCATATAATTAAAATATCCTAAAAATGAAGTGGTCAAAGCCCCACCAATACTCAAACCTGCCTTTAATCCCACCATCATCGCAGAAAAAATAATTGCGGTTGCACGACGGTTATTGAGCCATTCTGAATAATCGGCAACATCAGCAATCATCGCCCAAAGGAGTGGAATCGTTATTCCGTAAAAAAATCCATGCAAAATTTGGGAGAAAAATATAAAACTGATTGCCCTTGAAGGGAAAAAATAAAATGCGATAATAAATAAGGTTGAAATAAATAAAAACAAGCCAAATATATTTCGCTTTCCATATTTATCAGCCAGGTTTTTTGACAAGGTGATTCCAATAATCATAAAAATAATTCCTCCTGCGTTAAACAATCCAAAACCGGCAGAAACTGGATCGTTGCCAAAATGATTAAGTCCAATATTTGATAAGACCTCTAAAATAGGCTGTATAAAAATTGCCAGCTGTTCTTTGTCTACATAATTTTCAAAATAATAAACATACGAACCTCCTTTCATTGCCAGAGTAATGAATACCAACGTTGTAATACTCAACATAATTATCCATGGCTTATTTTTCATCAAGTCGCTTAGATCTTCACGAATACTGGATTTTTGCTCTGGTTTTGGAATAATGCGTTCTTTTGTAGTCAAAAAAGTAATCAATAACATGATGGTTCCAATTATTGCCAAAACAGTCATCACCTTTTCTATACCAATAGCTTTATCACCATTTCCTGCACTTTTAATTATGCCAAGCATAAAAACCTGAACAAAAAATTGAGCAAACATAACAGCCACAAAACGATATGATGACAAACTGTTTCGTTCGCGCATATCTCCTGTGATAACACCACTCAAAGCTGAATAAGGTAAATTGTTACTGGCATAAAAAAGCAACAATAATGTATACGTCACAACAGCATAAATTACTTTTCCCTGATACGAAAAATCAGGTGTTGTAAATGCCAGTAAGGCAATGAATCCCAAAGGTATTGCGGTTATTAAAATCCAAGGCCTGAATTTTCCCCATTTAGTCCTTGTTCTGTCTGCTAAAACGCCAATAATCGGATTAAAAACGAAAGC
The DNA here is from genome assembly GCF_031457575.1 of Flavobacterium piscis. Classification (GTDB taxonomy): domain Bacteria; phylum Bacteroidota; class Bacteroidia; order Flavobacteriales; family Flavobacteriaceae; genus Flavobacterium; species Flavobacterium piscis_A. The sequence goes on from NZ_JAVDWQ010000020.1 coordinate 4,319, forward strand.
AGCAATTAAACCTACAACAAGCATAATTATTGATGAATCCGTGGGAGATAATCCGTAAATATCAGTATAAAAATAAGCCAGATAAGTCATTAATGTTTGAAAAACCAAATTAGCAGCTAAGTCGCCTAAGCTATACCCAATTTTTTCCTTAATGGTTAATTTTTGTGAAATGTAATTCATTATTTATGTGGTTAGTTTTTGATTTAAAAATCAATTTGATTTTCTAAAATGGAAAGTGAATAGTACAACAAAACAAATATTCTAACTTAAACAATCGGTTGTGTAAAATTATGTAAAAAAACAGAATTACCAAGTTTATTTTAAATTATTTGATAAAACAGATAAAAAGCTCAAACTGTTGCGTACTTAGCAAAAAAAAAGTTTTTACCTGCATTTTTTTATTGTTTTGTATCTTTTAAACTCATTACACTATCATAAGCTTTTTTATGTTTTAAGTCTTTATCAAATAATAGAGGGTAATTTGTCCTGCCTTTTATAGGCCAGTCATTTAACCAGGACTGCCCATCATGAACTCCCCAAAATGTTACTCTGCTGATTTTATCCTTATGTTTTAAGAATAATTTAAAGATTGAAGCATAACGGTCAGCAAGTTTATTCTGTAAAGAATCTGGAAGTTTTTCCGGATACGGATTCATTTTGGCGCTTCCCTCAAAATTTTGATTGACATCAGCACCTTGCAAATCCCACGGATTTGGCAAAAGGGTAATATCTAATTCTGTAAAAGCTACTTTTAAACCTAAAGCAGAATAAGCCAGAATACTTTCCTCAATCACCTCTATAGAAGGGCTTTTTAATCGCCAGTGCGCCTGAATTCCAACTCCATCAATTTTCCCACCGCCTGCTTTGATTTTTTTGATCAAATTAATATTTCCTTCTCTTTTGGCAGGCTCCTCATTATTATAATCGTTATAATACAAATCTACTTTAGGATCTGCTGTTGCTGCCAGTTTAAAAGCATCAACAAGATATTGCTCCCCAAGTGTATTCAAAAAAACTGATTTTCTTAATGTTCCATCCTCGTTCAAAGCTTCATTGACTACATCCCACGAATCAATTCTTCCCTTGTATTTAGAGACGATTGTCGTGATATGATCTTTCATAAAAGCTTTCATTTCTGTGCTATCTTTAATTTTAGTCATCCAGGGAGCCAACTGACTGTGCCAGATTAAGGTATGACCATGAATAAACATATCATTCTTCTCGCCATAGGCAACAAATTTATCAGACAAGGTAAAATCATATTTGTCTTTTTCAGGATGCACAAACATCGATTTCATTATATTTTCTGCCGTTATGGCATTAAACTCTTTTTTAATCAGAGAATCTTCTTTCGCATCCCTTTCTTCAATCTGATTTGCACTCAAAGCAGTTCCGATATAAAAATCATCTTTAAAATTATCTTTTAAGGAAATAACGTTTTGTTCTTTTTTTGCATTACAGCTGCTCAAAATAATTAGAGACAAAAGCAGCAAATAGTAGTTAATTAATTTCATTTTTATTGGTTTAAAGTTGATAGTTTATTTTTTTTGAGATATTTGCCTATTCTATTTTATCGCTTAATAGTAAATTAGTAAGGCGAAATTATTTCATAAAAACATGCTTGTTACTATATTTAAAATTTACAGTAATTGTTTTAGCTTATAAGCAATTCCCATTTCCAGCCCCCTTAATTCGGCCAGGCCTTTTAATCTTCCTGTCAAAGAATATCCTGGATATGTTTCTGTTTTTTCATCTACTGAATGTAAGAAACCATGATCCGGACGCATTGGCAAACTCACTTTCGTTTTATTCATCAATAAAAGCAATTTTTCTACAATGACTTCCATTTTTGAATCTCCATCTAAATGTGCTGATTCCCTAAAAATGTTTTCGCTTTCGCGGAAAGTATTTCTAAGATGCAAAAAATGAATTCGGTCTCCAAAATCATCAATTATTTTTTCCAGATTATTTTTTGGGTCAGCTCCCAATGAACCCGTGCAATAACATAATCCATTTGCACTTGAAGGAATCGCTTTAAAAATGGCTTTGATATCATTTTCTGTTGAAACAATTCGGGGCAAACCTAAAACCGAAAATGGAGGATCATCAGGATGAATAGCCAATTTAGAGCCACATTCATCGGCAATCGGAGTTACTTCAGCTAAAAAATAAACCAGATTTTCTCGTAATTTATTGTTATCAATTTCAGCATAATTATCTAATAACGAAAGAATCTGTTCTGCCGTAAAATTAATTTTACTGCCAGGTAATCCTAACAAAACATTTTTAAAAAGTAAGGCTTTCTCTTCTTCAGAAAGTTTATTTCCAAATTCCAGCGCATTTGCTTTTTCTTCTTCCGAATAATCATTTTCAGAATTGGGTCTTTTCAGCAAAAACACATCAAAATAAGTAAATGCCAGCTGATTGTATAACAACGCCTTGCTTCCGTCATTATTGATAAAATTATGATCCGTTCGAACCCAGTCTAAAATAGGCATAAAATTATACGTGATAATTTTAATACCACAGTCTGCCAAATTTTTTAAACTTATTTTATAGTTTTCAATGTATTGCAAATAATTTCCTGAAGCACGTTTTATCTCTTCATGAACCGGTAAACTTTCTACAACAGCCCATTCCAATCCTGCTTCCCTAATAATTTGCTGTCTTTCTTTGATATCTTCAATTGTCCATATTTCCCCAACCGGAATTTGATGCAAAGCCGTTACAATCCCGGTTGCTCCAGCCTGCTTAATATCTATCAAAGTAACATTATCCTGAGGTCCAAACCAGCGCATGGCCTGTTGCATTCTTATCATAATCTTGTTCTTTAAAATTTAAAACCCAATACTGTTTCCGCCATCAACTGGCAAAACGGTTCCGGTAATATATTTTGAATCGCTTAAAGCAAAATAATAAACGGCATCTGCAATGTCTGATGGTTCTCCCAAAAATCCCATTGGTGTTCTCCCTAGTATTTTACTTTTTCTTTCAGGATCATTATCAAGTGCAGTAGCAGACATTTTTGTTTTAATAAAACCAGGCGCAATACAGTTTACGCGAACTCCAAAAGGTGCCAACTCTACCGCCATTGCCCTTGTCATCGATTCGATTGCTCCTTTACTTGCTGAGTACGCAATTACTTTTGGAATACCGTATTGAGATGCCATCGAACTTATATTGATAATGCTTCCTCCATTATTCTCTTTCATGTTTTTAACCACAGCTTTGCTTACTGCAAAAACGCTTAAAAGATTGGTATGAATTACCGATAAAAAATCTTCATCTGTCACATCCAAAAACTCTTTTTTAAGATTAATTCCTGCGTTATTTACTAAGATATCAATCGAATTTTCCTTAATTAAATTCTCAATCATAGCAGAAATTCCGGCAAGATTATTCAGATCATAAATAACCGGAATTGCATTTGGCCCTATCTCTTTGCAGGCCTCTTCTGTTTTATCTTTTGATCTTCCAATTATATAGGTTTTGATTCCGTTATCACATAATTTCTTTGCTGTTGCAAAACCCAAACCGGAATTACCTCCGGTTACAATTGCTGTTTTTGTGTTCATTTTATTTAATTTGAATATTTAATTTCCCGGTGCAAAAGGGAATTTTAATGATTTAAAATAGTCTAAAGATTGTGTTGGTTTCTCTACTCCTACCGGCAATTCCTTACCCGAATATTGTTGAAAATAAAGTAAACATGCATCCCGCCACCATTTTGCTTCTTTATATTGAATTTCTAATAACATCTGAACTTCTTTGAAACGTTCTGCATCAACATATTTCTCAGTTTTATTCCAAACGTCCTGCATGTCTTTCACTTGATTTACACCTTCCTGATATTTCAAGGCCATACCATTCCAAAGTGTTTGTCCGTTTTTCAATTTATAATCCCATGAAACATGATGAAACCATAATAAATCTTTTTCAGGACAGGTTTCTAAATGATCAAATAGTTTTTCTACTTCCGGAGCATATTGTACTGTGGCATTTGTTCCGGTTTTAGACCGGTCAAAACCAATTCCGTTTTTATCTGCTTTATGATAATACACCGGATTCCATTCTGGTCTGGACAAATTAGAAACCCACGGACCCGGGCCGTAATGATGCCCCGTATCCATAATATGATGCAAGCCAAGCGGTGTCATATAATTGACAACTGCTTCACGCGACTCCATCATCATTGCTGCAACTGGTTTAATAAAATTTTCATCATTCGAAAAAGTACATCTAAGCCATTCATCGGCAATCACTTCTGAATCTAGATTCGGATTCCAGGCCAGTCTTCCAAAGCCGTACCAATTCGCCTGAGCAAAAGGATGTCCGGTCCAGTTAAGATCATTTCCTATATTGGAAACTCCGGCAATTCCGGTCAGTTTTGTTTTAGTTAAAGTACCATCAATAACTTTAGTAACTGTAGAGCCTTTTCCCTTTTGATAGGTATCTGATTCTAAAACTTCCTGAAACAATTTTGGCAGAAAAACCAAATGGGTACTAAAGCCTAAATATTCCTGCGTGATTTGAAACTCCATCATCAAAGGCGTTTTTGGCATTGCGCCAAACATAGGATGAAAAGGTTCACGAGGCTGAAAATCGATTGCTCCGTTTTTTACCTGAACAATTACATTGTCTCTAAATTTTCCGTCATAAGGCACAAATTCAGCGTACGCTTGTTTTGCACGATCATTAGCATCATGTTCAGAATAAACAAAAGCTCTCCACATAATTACGCCTCCAAATGGCGCAACAGCATCGGCCATCATATTGGCTCCGTCCACATGATCTCTTCCGTAATTTTGTGGGCCAGGCTGACCTTCAGAGTTTGCTTTTACCAGAAATCCGCCAAAATCCGGAATTCTTTTATAAATTTCTTTGGCTTTGGTTTTCCACCAATTGGCCACATCAGCATCTTTTGGATCTGCTGTTTTTAAACCTCCAATTTCGATTGGTGCCGAAAAACGGGCGGTTAGATAGACTTTTATTCCGTAAGGCCTAAATACATTTGCCAAAGCTTCAACCTTCTCTAAATATTGAGAAGTTAAGATTAAGGCGTTTGCATTTACATTTGTCAGAACCGTTCCGTTAATTCCTATTGAAGCATTTGCCCTTGCATAATCAATATAACGCTGATCGATAAAACCAGGCAGTTTTTGCCAGTTCCATAACGAAAATCCGGCGTAACCACGCTCTACTGTCCGGTCTAAATTATCCCAGTGATTCAAAATCCTAATATTGGTTTTAGGTGTATCAACAATGTTGAGATTCTGTATTGATTTATTTACCTGAATCAATCTCAAAAAATTATAGACACCATATAAAACTCCTACATCTTTTTTTCCTGTAATGACAATATGTTTTTTATTTTTTATTGAAATAGATTTGATAATAAAACCTTCATCATTTATCTGGTCAAAATCAGGACCAATTAATCTTTGAATTTCAGAACTTAATACCGATTTTGAACCTACAATTATATTATTCTTACCTTCTAATTTTGTTATTACTGGAATTTTATTTCCAAACATATCATTAAAAGCAACTTTTAATTCATTTTCAGCAATTTTTGAAGTTTCAGTATTTTCTAATATTACTATTTGTTTAATATCTGACAGGTAATTTAAAATTTCAGAATCGGTTTTCTTTTCATATTGCAACCATAATTTGTAATCTTTTTGAGCTAATACCGGCCAGCAAATTGCAAAAAATAATACAATGAATCTGAAAAAAGCCTTTTTTATATGCGTCATTTCCTGCTATTTTTTATATTAAGATTAACCCAAACAACAAATTCTATTAGAAATACATTATTTAGCAAAATAAATGCTAAAAAAATACATTATTAAAAATATTTTTTGACTTGCAATCGGTTGTGCTAAAATACAAAAATTAAGGAATAAAAAAATAAAAATATTATTTTTGATAGATTCCAAATAATAATACCATTTAGAAATATAAAACAGTTTTTTGTTTTTCCTCACCCAGCCCTCTCCAAAGGAGTTAAAAAATCGGATTATTTTATATTTCTAAATGGTATAACTCAAATTATTGCCACTCCAATAGCAAAATGAATATCTTTTAAACTAAACCACTCTGCACTGAAAGTGCAGAGGTTTGGTTGGCAGACTGAAAGTCTGCAAGGTTGCAATACTTATTTATTAGCCACAAATTACACAAATTTTCACAAATTAATTAGCGCTAATTTGTGTAATTTGTGGTTAAAATATTTTTAGAAGCTAAAGCTAAATGCACTAAAGTGCATAGTTTTAAACTATTTCTGAGACCAATAAAAGACCTGTTAATATAAAAGTATATAACAGGCATCTAAGAAATTAATATTTGATTTTTACATCCTCTTGGAAGACTCACGTATAAGTACTTGTGTATTTAAAAATGTAATTTCTTTAGCATCTTCTTCCTTGACAGATTTTAGATTCTTAATAATTAATTCTGCGGCAGCTTTACCCATTTTCTCAGCAGGGTGTGTGATAGTAGAAATATTAGGTTCAATTATTTCCGAGATTGGATCATTGTTAAATCCTATTACCGCAAATTCATCAGGTACCTTAATGCCTCTTTTTTTAGCAGTCTGTACTCCGCTTACCGCAAGAATATCTCCTGGAGCAAATAATCCGTCCGGAGCGGTCTTCATATCAAATAATTTGTTACAAGCCTTTACCCCTGCTTCATAAGTCATTTCTTTTAAACTTATAATCAAATCATCCTCAACCGGAAGATCATTCTCTAATAAGGCGTCAATATAACCTCTTTTTCTTTCATTATAAAGAGTCCCGAATTCTGATCCGGCAGTTAAATGTGCTATTCTTTTGCATCCCTGTTCTATCAGGTGCATAGTTGCTTTATAACCAGCTAAATAATTATTGATTACTACCCGAAAAGTGTCATAATCTTTAGGAACCCTGTCAACAAATACCAATGGAATATTATTATTGGAAAACTGTTTAAAATGTGAAGTATCTTTTGTTTCCATTGCCAGAGAGCAGATAACTCCGCTTACCCTGTTACTGTACAATGATTTAGCCAAATCCACCTCCATCTCGTATGAATCATGCGATTGCATAATAATGACTGAATATCCGGATTTTTGAGCAGCGATTTCAATACCGCTGATTAGGGAAGATAAAAAAGGCTGCGTAACTGTTGGAATTAAAATTCCAATAGTTTTAGTTACATTACCCCGCAGACCCGCTGCTAAAGTATTAGGGACAAACCCCATTTCTTTGGCAGTCTGTTTTACTTTTTTTATTGTCTTATCACTAATACTATGGTGATCTTTTAGAGCTCGTGAAATTGTTGATGTAGCAAGATTCAGTTTCTCTGCAATATCATAAATCGTGACGTGTCTGTGTTCTTCCATAAATTTAAGTACTAAAAGCCGTAAATGTACTTATTTTACTGATATAACCATCAATTCTATACACCTTTAGCTTATTACAAGCATTATTCTAAAAATTTAATCGATCTTGATGGTAAATTATTATTTTTTGAAATACCTTAGAACTAATTGCCATTTTGGAAAATTTAAAGGGAGCATTCGCCACTGACAACCCGTTTTACCAGATACTTTATAGCATTCCAAATTAATCGTAACTATGTTTTCGTTTTCTATTACCAAATTTTAAAGTTTTTTCTATAAATCGGGTTTCTGTTAAATCGGTTGGATACATCTTTTATTGTTTAGTCACTACAAAAAGACAAATTTCAATCAGTTTCTTTAACCCTTAACAATTACAGGCCCTTAATCTACTAAAGAAGGATTAGTTAGTTATTATTGCTACAGTAGTCTTCTCTTTTGTTTTAAAAAGAATAACATACCATTATTAAATGAATTACCCCGAGGCAGAGCCTCGAAGAATTCAACTGATTAAACTGTATTTAAGGTTAAAGGAATCCTGCCTTTTATATCCCAAATATTTGATTATCATAGATTTAATTTAGTTTTAAGACAGACTTTTATTAATATATGTTTTTAATTGTAATTCGATCACTTACTCTGTTTTTGAAAAACATAATTTGATAAATTACCTGCTTAAAGTGCTTATCTAAAATTATTAACGTTTTTATACTTATAAGTAAACTCTTTCGATTGTTTGTCTCCCGGCAAATTGTATTTCATTACTATTTCATAATTTCCATATCGCATGAACAGGAAATTAGACTTTATAAAACGTTTTGCAATTACTTCAAGACTAGTATCACCATTAATATAACCATTGATAATCTGATTATCTAAATCAACCCAGTCCTGTTTGTAAAGCAATGGCATATTGTACTTAAACGGAAAATTACCCTTTGTCCATGATTGGTTCACATTATTTTCTATACTCGTCATATAATAGGTACTAAGCGGTATTGCTTTAGCCGGAATCACTCCTAACTCGCTTGTATCTCTATTATTTATAGAATAACTGCCATTCAAAGGATAGTCTTTATACAAATACGGAAAAATATCCGTTGTATAATACTCATCATTCATTTTAGATTCTGCCGTTATTATAGCTTTACTATCGCTATAAGTTACTCCATTAAGCTCAGCCATATCAAATGCTTCCTGACTTGAAATAGTATTTGTTAAGTAAATAACATCTGAGTCTAAGACTCCAAAATTATAACTTTGCGTATTTATAGCATTCATTTTAGAAGTGAATGTTTTGTACTTACTTGTGGCAAATGAGTAAGATAAACGCTCAATACTTCCCTCTGCTTTCGACATAGCATCAGCCTGATTTTCTCTTACCTGTATATCATTACCTTCATTACTAATTGTATTTGTTTTTGTCGCAGCTGTAGCATTTCTTGAAGGGGTTTGTTTGAGATTACTCACTATTGAAAAATTATATTTCTTGTCCTGATCAATATTAGGCAAATCATAATACACTTCATTTGAGCTTGTATTGTAATTAAAAGCTATAGCTTTTGAATTAGAGGTTCCCTCCTGATCTACCTTGATACTTGTTTCCCAACTTCCATCTTCAAACAAATAATCCTGACCGCGTTTAAGCTGAATATACCCTTTAGGGTATTCTTCTTCAAGGAAATATTTTTGGTCTACAACCGGATACGAATATTTAATATTGGTAAGCGGAATATGATTAGGAGCTCCACCTGTTGTAAACAGTCTTTCCTCATATTCTGTGGCTACTTTTCCATCTACTTTTATAGGCTGAAAAACACCATTAATCATCTTTTGAAAACTAACTTCAACCTGAACTTTAAGCTCTTTGTTTGGAGGCAAAATATCTGTTGAAACAAAATTAGCCCTGTCTTTCATAGAGCTCCATTCCAGGACTCCGGGAATTTCTTTTGTTCCATCAAAAACCCTGAATTTTTCTAATATCACTTTATAGGTAACATCGCCTGCATCTTCTGGAATTACAAAAGCTTCATTTACCTTCATTGAAAATGCGGCTTGTGGCACAGCAAATACATCTACATCACCAGAGTTTTGTTTTGGGGTTACATCTGTTATTAGCTTAAGTCCTCCCAACGGTGAGCCATTTTCAAATTTACATTCCTCTCCAAGTTCAAATTTAAAACGGAATTTTCCTTTTATCAATCCACCCAGAATATTCATATTACCTCCCACATATCCTCTCATCCAGACCGGGTTTGGTAATTTTGCCTGTAATAGAACTGCGGCCCCTCCTGAAATAATTGGTACCTTTAATCTTAAGAAAGATAATTTGATTCTGATTCCTAACTCTCCCTGCAGGTATGCATACGATTGTCCATTTGCATACCAGCCATTTATGCCTACCCGGTCTCCTGTATTAGAACATCTGGCTTCCTGGTAATCTTTTAGCATAATATCAAACCCCATTCCCGCTTGAAAACGAGCATAAAAAAGCAGGAAACTTAAATCTCCGGTGTCAAAATCCAAACTGGCTCCAAAGGCCAAACCTCCTCCGTTGGCCAATGCATTTTCATCACGCATATAATCCAGTTCTTTGGCATCGACACCTAAAATCTGTGCAACAATAGGCGGTGGCGGCGGACTTCCTGGAAGCAGCGTTCCGGCCATAAAATAACTTGTTGTTTTTAAAAACATTCCCGCAACTCCAATCTTTACGCCGCATCTTTTGTCCGGGGTTCCCATATACAAATACCAATCTTTTGGATCTTTATGGAAAACTCCCCAAACTGCTTGTCCACCTGGACCTGTTCCTGAAAGAAAATTACCCGGCGTATTGATATACACATCTGTTGTAGCATGCAATGAATTATTTTGAAAATCAAATTCGATTGCTGCTGCCATTCTTATCCCTACCTGAGCTGATAAATCTCCGGGAATTGATTCCTTTGCTGCCGGAATATATTTACTTGCAAAAGAACCGCTAAGATCACTTTCTGTTACTCCCAGAAAGCTTTTCTTAGCAGTGACGTTGGTAGCCACTTTTTGCATTAAATCCGTAACATTTTTGAGACCGGGTATTGTCGCCATAACATTGGCTTTCCCAAAAATGGCTAATCGGTTTACTCCTCCTTTTGAGTTAAAAGCAATTTCAAATCCGGCTTCTCCATCACAAACACTTTCTGAACCAATGTTAAAATAAATTAAAGCTTTAACCCCTAGACTTATTTTTTCATCTGGCGTATAACTTAATCCTGATGGAGAGAAATCACCAATGGCTATATCTTGATTTCTATGCATTTTATAATATGCTCCACCACCAAAACCGGTAATCATAAAGGGTGATGGTGTTGGTGGTAAAGGAAATTTAACTGCTGCATCAAAATACCAGTATCTAAAAGTAGTCCGTCCAAAAATAGCTTTTGCCTTTACATTCACAACTTTTGCTACATCTACCTCTAAATCAGCATTAAAGCCATCTCCATAAACAGGATCTTTTTCCATCAGAATAAGGCCTCCTTTAATGGTCAATCCGCTGAACTGACAATCAATATTAATGGCCGATAAATCCAAACCGTCATATCGGCTTCGCTGCCTGTAGCCGTCATCATACATTTTGCCTTTGATCCCAATTCTGGCTGTGGCACCGGCACCAATACTTTCCATTAAATTGATCCCTAAATCAAAATCGATCCGGGAATCATTTCCGTTAATGGCAACATTTATATTACCAATCGAAACTGGGAAATTACCAAAGGCAACCGTGCCTTTATAGCCCATATTCCGAACAGAAATAATAGGCGAAACAGTTTGCAATTGCAGGTTTTCAAAAGAAATTCCTTTAAAATCAACGGTACGTTTTCCTTCTACTTCCTTATCATCAGATGCTCCTTTGTTGGTTCCAAAAGAAACTGTTCCGTTTAAATTTGCTTTGGGTAAAAATCTCCCATTTACTAATTTCAATTCCACGGAACTATTCGGTAACAGCAAAGCTTTTGCTTTCCAGATATCAAAAGCTATGGAATCTTTTGTAACTACAATTAATTGCTGCTCTTCCATGGATATAAATCCATTATATGCCAAACCTGTTCTGTTGGTTTGGGCCGGTTTAGCCGGATTTGCTGCTGTCCCTGCAGTTGGTGTTGCAGTGGTGGTGGTTTCTTTCTTCTCTGCTGTTGCTTTGCTTATTGGCAAAAGAATCTGCCCGCTTAAATTTGCTTTTACAAAGGTATTGGCCGCAATAGTTACATCAATATGATCTAAGGAATAAGCCCATGATTTTTCCTGACTGGTTATTCCACGATCTAACGGAAAAACATTATCTGCATAAAAAGTTCCCGAAACCCCATATTTATCTATAATAAGATTTTGGGCTCCTACATGAAGTCTTTCTTTACTCGAAGCGGTATCTGTGGTTTGAAATTCTTTTGGCAGACCTACATCAAAGGTCTGGATAAATACTCCTTTCCATGCTTGCGGACTCGGTGTTAAAAGTGCATTTTTTACATAATATTCCGGAAAAACTACTGTTGGGTCATTTTTTAAATCACTTAAATCTAAAACTGCATTACTCACCAGAAACTGAAAATTACCATCAAAATCTTTTCCGTTTCGCTTGTCTTTCAATACAAAAGGCTGAACACTAACATTTACTAAAATATCGTTCCAACTGCTTGCCATAAAGCTAAACTCACCTCTAACCCTGTTTGGTATTTGAACGGTTTTTCCGTTATAATAAGTTTTAGGAACTGTAATCTTTGCTTCGTCTACAGTTTTAGTTATTGGATCAATAGGCAATATCAGGTTTCTTGAGAATTCAACTGCTCCCGAGATTTTCATTTCTTTAAAACCATCGCAGTCAATTGTTACGTAGGTTAAATCATTTACATTACCGGTGGCCATATCAAAACCGCCATATAATGATACCTGCCATTTATTATCACTAAACGGAATATCAACATTGCCTAATAAGACTAATTTGGCTTCTCCCATGATACCTCCCTGATGCGATAATTTTACATTATCTGCACCAAAAAACAATTGCATGGGCTGTCCATTTTTATCTTTTTGCGGAATATCAACCCTGCAAAAAACAGTCAAAGTGGTATACTCCGGTGAAAAAACAGCTTTCGTAATTCCAATGGAATATTGAACATTATTTACCGTATTACGAATTCCGATTGGCAATTCGACCAAATCCTGATTCGAAAATTTATCTACCCAGCGTTCAGAAGCTTCGATCTTTTCGATAGCACTGGAAGCTGCACCTAATTCTTTAGGAGGCGCACTATCCTGCCCGTAAGAAAAAACAACCGAAAGCATGATAAACAATCCCGATAAATGTATTTTGTAAAACTTTTTCATAAGCAGATAATCCTGTTTTTTTGTAAAATAAAGCATAGTAACTTTTTTAATATTTTAGCCAAACTTCTTTTTAAAACAATCTATGTAATCATATTTTATTTTAGAGAGCCACACTTTTTAATCCTTAATTATTCTTTAAATATTTAAATTCAACTTCATCATCTTTAACATTTTTAAGGGCTAAATCATGATAAAACGGAATTAGTTTTGTTTTTAATTCTTCTACTACTTCTGTATCCGTTTTTTTATCTTTCATCATTTTAAAGAAGTGATTTAACTCCTGTTTATTAAAATTGGAAAGGTTTTCATTTTGATGAATTTCAGCTGCAGGAGTATTCGCAAGCATCGAAACCTCGTTAAGCATCCATCGATGAATTAATAACGGCTGTAATTTTTTATTTTTTCGTTCGGCCAATTTTAAATAAGAATTATAACTTATTTTATCGGTTACATCCTGCTCATTTACGCCATGCATTTTATGTTTATTCACTCTGCCGAGAGCCATGGCATAATCGTTTTCGAACCCTTCATCTTTACGGATCATCTCTTCTTCTAAACTTTTTACAGTTTCAAGGATGTATTTGTCATATTTATCTAAAATGCCACTATTCAAGTCATACGCTTTTAAATAACTTAAAGACTTTTCTTTAAAACTTCCATCATCAGGAGTTAATGTAGCAAGTGTCAACAAATGTTGTAAATCATCCGAATCTTCTTTTGGCATAGGACGTAATGCAAGTTGCAGGTCCTGCAACTGTTTTATGATTTCATTTCTCGTCCCTTCATAAGTCTTATCTTTATGTTTTATTTTTAAAACAGGATCTGAAGCAATTTTGGTTTCTTGTTTAGGCTCTTTTTTAGCTGGTAATTTTATTTTATCAAGTGAGTAAGAGTAATTTAACGTAGCAGTCAAATCATTAAATTTATTAGCATTAGAACTGCTTCTAAACATTGAAATTATACTCATATTAAAATTATGCTGCTCGAGAAGCACATAACTATTATTAAACTTAACCCCAAACACGGAACTTGAATTCATGTTTCCTTGTGAATTATTGTAAAGAAGTCCAAAATTAGTATTTAGCTTATCTTTGAATAACTTCTTGGAGACCCCAACTGAAGCTCCAGCCGATGAATTATCATTTTGTCCAACTTCGTTACTCGTATAATTAAGGGAGCTGTTTAAGCCTATTTTTGTTTGTAGAAAATTTACCGAATGTGCCAAATTATAATTCTGAACACTACTTGCCTGACCTCTTCTTATTACTCCACCCTGCTCATTGGCCTGACCGGCAATACTATAATTAAAATTGAAATTTTGGTTTCTCTTTTTTCCAAAAGAGTATGACATATTCACATTGGCATTTTGCGATAATTGCCTGTAATCTAAGGTATCAGACTGCACAACATTTGGATTGTTTATAAGCTCAAACTGATCTAATTTTTTATTCGTATACGTGGAAAAATTCGAATAACTACCTGTAATATTAAGTTGATCCGTTGCCCTGTAATTCATATTAATGGAACCAACAACCCGTTTAGTATCTTGTTTTTTTGCTTTTGCCAAGTCATCTCTTTGATATCCTAAACTGGTCGATACCGTGATTTTATCCTGATAAAAAGGACGTGCAAACCGCAATGCAATGTTTTCTAAATCGTTATTAAAATATAATGCTCCCAGTGTATTATAATTAGGATCGATGCGTTCATAGGTTAATCCGACAATACTTTTTTGAATGTTATAATCAAAATTGACATTTAAGGCATTCATAAAACTAGTACTTTCTTTGCTGGAAAATAATTTATCCCTGAAATTTTCTCCTGAAAGATTATTACTTCTAACATCATCTGTTAAAACAGACAAAGCGTACTCAACATTCAGATTTAAATTTTTCACCACCGAGGTACTAAAGATCAGGCTGTTTACAAAGTTTTCTTTTGGTGTTACGCCTTTATCATTCGTTATGTTTAGCGAACTCACATCGTCTTTAGCATAAAAACCTATCCAGCCTATTTTATACTGTTGCTGTTCAAAACCTATTTTTGCTCCATAACCCATACGTTGATACACGGGGATCCCGCCCAACGCATTTTCTTCTGATACTGCTTTAAGCAACTGTCCGCCCATTAAAGTTATTTTAAACGGACTTTCCGGAGTAAGTTCCAAACCAACTCCTTTAAACGGAAAACCACTTAATGTATAAGGTGAAAATGTCATACTTACATTGCCTATATATGCTTTTACCCATTTGTATTTGGGCATAATACTTAATCTGTTAAAATCAAATGGGGCAGTATAACCTAAATTATTTCCCTGATTGGTAATGCTGTAAAACAACGGAACACTAAAATTAAAAGCACTAATATTCAAACTCCCTGAAAGCAAATAAGTAAAAGGCTCGCGTGAATTTTGCATGTCAGAAGTATAATACATCATGTTCGCATTTACATTACCGGTAACTTTAAAATTTGGTTTATAAAAATTCTCTAAATCTACATCCTGAGCATATCCTTTCCTGCAAATAAAACTGGCAAAAACGATGCATAACCAAAACAAGATCTTCTTATTATCTGTCTTCATTTACCGGTTATTGTTTTTGTACTTTGATATCGCATAAAATATAAGAACCAGCCCCGTTCTTTACCATCTCTTTAATTTTGATGGCTCCTTTTCTTCCGTCTTGTGTTTTAAACAAAATGATTCTTGGATAAGTGAAACCAAATTCCTGCGCTCCTGCTGCACTGTAACTTATATTTAAAGATTTTATCGGGGTATCGTTTACCATTGCATCAAACTGGGTTTCGGTAAAATTTAAACCGCAGTTGCACAAATTTTGAGAGTTGATGAAAATGGTGCTTTGGGCATCTTTCAATGCTAAAAAGCCGTAATTATTTGCCTGATCCGGCGATATAAATCTGTTATAGGTAAAATTGCTGTTTAACCCCTGAAAAACAATATCTATTAAGCTGCTGTTCTGATCGTTAATTTCATTTGCTTTATAAACCTGTCTTGTTACCGTCGAGAACATGGCACCAATATTGTTATTGTTATGTGCCTGGTTTATCCCCAATTTAATATTAGTTAAAGTGCGCAAATTTGTATCTGGCAGAACTGTAATAGCAGACTTATAAATCTGGCTTGTTTTATCATTTAAAGCTTCTAAAGTAACTTCATGAGTTCCTGGATCTGCAAAAACAACCGTAGGGTTTTCTTCTGTTGAAGTTGCGGGAGTTCCGCCTTCAAAAGTCCACATATAATTTGTTGCATTACTCGATTTATTGATAAAATTAATCGATACAGGCGCTTCGTAATCATCATCTTCAAACTTTGGTTCATACGAAAACAGGCTCACTAAATATGGTGCAACAGTTATTGTTTGGGTTTGCTTTTCTGATTCAAAACCATTAGAAACGGTTAGCGTTATAGTGTGATCACCCGGAGTTGTAAATACAACATTTGGAGGTGTTTTTCCTGTAAAAGTAGCTGGCGCTCCATCCTGAAAATCCCATTTAAAAGTTAATCCTTCCCCAATGGTAGTATTCGTTAAAACTACCTCAACCGGAGAATAATTACTTTTTATAATTTCATGAGTAAAGGCAATATTAATTCCTTCTTTGATTACTACTGTTTTAGTAAACTCTCTACTCTCTCCATCTACATTTCCTGCTTTTAACTTAATGGTATAGGTTCCTTGTTTATTGTATAATATCTCACCCGGATTTTTAGAAGATGAAACAGCGGGATTTCCGCCTTCAAATGTCCATTCGTAGGTATCTGCCCCAGTTATTTTATTATCAATTTTAATAATAACAGGGATAGATTCGTCATCGTTGGCATACGAAGTCGTAAAATCACCTTCTATGGCTATAGAAGTTTCCTGATAACAAGAACTAATAACAATAAATATGAGGAAGAGTAATGTTTTTTTCATTCAGTTTATTTTGAAACACTACAGCTTTTTAGGGTTGTAGTGTTTTTTTGATTACTATGGGATTTCTAGTGCTGGAAAATTTATAAATAGCGCTTGATTATCTTATTTTTAGAAAAAGCCCAAACTACATTGTTTTTATAGGCAATATTCCCAATCTTCTGGTCGTGGGTATAGTCTAAAGTCCAGGCAGTCCCGCCATTTGTAGTTTTGTATATTTTATTATCTAAAATCGCCCAACCTGTATTAGCGTCTTTAAAAGTGAACTTCGTGAACAATTCGTTGTTATAAATCTGAGTCCAGGAATCACCCCCATTGTTGGTTTTAAATAACTTAACGTCTAATAGAGCTTGATAGTAATGATTAATTAAGAGAAAGCCATTTTCGTTATCAACAAAATTAATCTCTCTGGCAATATACCCAGGTTCTTCATTAACAAAAGGATACTCTTTCCATCCATCAGTTGTATTATTTTTAAATAAAATAAAAGGTTTGTTAAAACTAAAACCATCTTTATCTTTAATAGGTTTATAACCAATTACCCACATATGATTGTTGTCAATTTTTGTTGATTGAAAAAGATTTGCCTTAGTACCGCTTAGTTCATAAGTTTTGGTAAAATCAATTCCATTAGATGTTGTATAGACCTTTCCGCTTTGTGCTACAACTGTTCCGTCTTTCAGGTTGGCATCTACATAGATGCAGTAATAAGTTTCTGTAGTGTTTTCTATATTGGCAAATTCCTTCGTAAGAATGGAACCACCTGCTGATATTTTTGTCATCTTAGGATTTCCTATACCACTGCTCCATCCTTCATTATTTATAGTGGCATGAAACACTGAACCACCGCCCCAATTTTGCCATGTAATACCTCCATCTGAAGTTTTTAAACTACTTGAAAAATAAACAATCTTATCACTTTCCATCTGAATATTAAATGTTTCCCCGTCTCTATCTAAGTTGTTTTCTTGTGTTACCCAATCTGTAAAAGAACGAGCAGGAAGAATACCAATATTGCCTTCGTAATCATTTTTTACTTCTTTACTTATTGTTCTATTCTCTATCGTGAACTCCAATTTTGGCAGAACTTTTTCCGTTTTAGGTAATATAAACTTAATTTCTGTAGCTGTAGCTGAAACAATTGTTGCTGCAACTCCATCAAAAGTTATTTTGATATCGCTTGCTTTATCAGAAAAATTTTCACCGTAAATGCTAACTGTTTCACCTGTTTCGCCTGAGTCTTTTGAATATGATGTTATTTTTGCTGTTTTTATTTCTATAACTGGCGGAATTACCGCTGGTTCACTGTCTGGCCCTGAACAACTGCCCAAGATTAGGAATACTTGTAAAACTATCGTTATTAAAATTCTCTTTTTCATTTTATTTCTGTTTTAATTATTTATTGCAATTATTTTTATAATCCTCTAAAACTTTAATCAATCCTTCAAGTATTTTAAAATCATAATTTTCAAACACAAACGAATCACATTTTAGATATTCGCTCACATTTTTCTTTAGTTTATCGTTGCTTGATTTGTTGGTATACAAACCTTTTTCCTGTGTTGGTATTTTTATAATAAAGTCATTTTCAGCAATTGGATATACCAAAATCATATAGCCATTATTTTCGTAAAGAATTTTATAAAAAAGAGAATTATCTGCATTTAATGAATTTAAAATTGACGAGGCAGTCGATTTTCCAATACAGGTTAATCCTATATAGCAAGCCTCAGAACCTTTCTCTTCTATACAAAAACGAGTTCCTGACTTTGCTTGATATATTTGAAAATGGTCTTTTACATCTGTTTGGTATAATTTCTGCCCAGGAACAAATGAACTGTATGTATTATTGTCTGAATTATTTTTAATCCCTTCAAATTCAATCTTAAAATTCCCAGTAATTTTTTCTCCCTTTTCATTAATTACATATCCCTTCTTGTCATAGATATTTTTTGAATTTAATTTATCCTTTTCATACTTTTCTTTATCTATTTTTTTCTGTTCTTCTCTAGCCTTACCATTTGCCAAATTAATTTCATTTTGAATAGCAATACCTTGATGTTCTAATGTATATCCATTCATTACTAACACTTTTACAATATTCATAGGAGTGATATCCTTACTCATCTTATAGCCAATAGGATTCCCTCTATTATCAAAATTTGCTTTAAATACTTTTTGATCAACTGTAATTAATTCTTGATTTAAAAATTTATTATATCCCGAATAAGTACCCGATTTTGCAAACCAAGTTGCAATCAAATAATTATCTAAGTCAAAAACTTCATACTTTAGCTCTCCGTTATTTGATGGTAATGTCATTTTGATAAAACCAATTCTTTTATCATTTGGATCTGGATTTTGTGCTTTTACACTATAAATAATTCCTGCATCATCAATGGTTAGCTGATAACTATCTTCATAAGCTTGCTGTTTTGCTATTTCGTTTTGTTCATCTTTGATTTTAGCAGAGACCCCTGTTGACTCTCCATTTATGTAATTCTCAATAACATCACTATTCAATCCATCAACAGTTAAAAAATTTTGATCTAAAAAGGCTTGTACAGTACTTTTCTCTTGATTCTGTGGACTAAACTTTTTAAAATCAACCTCATTGGATTTACCTGTTTTTTCACTCTTTACAATCATCCATCTTTTTCCAAATGCGCCATCATCCAAAAATTTCAACTCTATGCCGACTGCATAACTTTTTTCTAAATTGTAAATTTTGAAAAGTGGTTTTTTACCCTCTACATACCCAACCGTTTTTTCATCGAGTTTAATTTCTCCTTTATCTATCTTGATCTTTTGAGCGAAACTGCAAGTACTTATTAGCACAATTATTACGGTTAAAATGTTTTTTTTCATTTGTGAATTTTTGTTTTTATTAATTAATACTCTTTTTTATCTTGAAACTCTTTTTTCGAAAAAGCTTTGGTGTTACTTTATTTAAAACTCCCTTTATTTTTCTCCGCTACCGCATGAATCCTTTCGTGTGGTACGTTCTACTTAAACACCAAACATTCTAAAAACAATTACATCATTAACTAATCCTTTTTGTTCCGAATAATCAATTGCACTGCTATACACATAATCTTCTGCTTTATAGACTAATCCCCCGCTGCCGCACGAATCCTTTCGTGTGGTACGTGTCTACTTAAACACCAAACATTTTAAAAATAACTACATCATCAACTAATCCTTTTTGCCCTGAATAATCAACTGCACTACTATATACATAATCTTCTGCTTTATAAACTAATCCTTCTTCTACAGGATTAGCATGCACATAATCTATTTTCTGCTGAATAACCTTATTGCTCCATAATTCAATTGGTTTATTATCGTGCCTCCAAAATTGATAATGCTTTACATTAGAACTTTTTTCTGCCTCTTTTTTAAAGAAATCCAATAAAAATTCTTTTCTGCTTTCTCTTGGATTTTCTTGTATGCTTTTAACAATGGATTGACTGGTAAATCTCTTTAAATCTCCTATCAACAGTTCAGGGTTTTGGCCATTTATACTTCTAAAAACAAGATGAACATGATTGGTCATAATACACCATGCATGAATTTCCAAACCCTTATTTTTTTGACAATATTCTAAACTCTCAAGAAATAAATCCTTATACTCATTTCTTGTAAATACATCCAACCAACCTACAACAGCAAAACTTATAAAATACAAGCCCTCTGGATTATGAAATTTATAATTTCTACTCATTTTACTATATCATACCTTTATAAATTATAGAATAATTGTATTAATAAGACCACCACACGAAAGGATTCGTGCGGGAGCGGGGCATATTTCTCATCCAATATTCTTCGCCTTTTTCAACTTCACTTACTAGAACATTGGTTGCTTTTTTAATAGCTGAAATGTTTTCTATATAGAAATTGCAAATGCCATTATCATCTACACCTTCGTTAATTATTGCTATTTTTTTCAAAAAATAATCTTCCATTTTTATTTTCTTGTAAATTATTTTTCTTACTAAAATCTTAGCTAAATAACAATTATAGGTAATATATTCATTTGATTTGATAGAGCCTTCACTAGTTTGTATATGTGTAGCCATTGGCTCAATCTGCTTACTTATTTTTAACAAATCAATAGCTTTTTTATAAGTAAACGATGTTCCAACTGCATATATAGGAAGATTAATTTTTGCAAAATTTTCGGATTCTCCATTTGATCTTATAAATTCCTTTACTCTCGCATCATAAATCTTTTGTGCATCAGGATCATTAAAACTTAATAACTCATTAAAAAAATCTTGTTTAGTGTCTTGAATGCTCCATTTTTTTATTGTATTATAAACTTCCGGATATTTTAACAATACTAAAAGTTGAGTAGGAGGGAAATAATTTTTAAAATTTCTTACCTTCTTTTTAAAAAGAATTTTATTAACGATTATACTATCTTTAAATTTTAATACTAATAGAGGCGAATTTAAAATTGAATCTATTTGATTAGTACGCTTTCTTTCATTTAAATAGATTCGTATCTCACTTTTTAATCTTTCAGGATTATTAATAATTTCTTTATAATTTATAATTTCTTTATTTATTTCACTATCAAAATATGTTTTCTGATCTAAACATTTTAAAAAATATCTTTTTAATTCTTTGTCATGGTATAAGGATTTAAAATCTAAATATTGATAATTTGTATTCATAATTATTTCCTGCACATCTAATGGTGGCAATTTTTGAAATAAATGCAAAATAGAATCTCTACTTAAAACGTTGGTTTTCAATTGTCCCCATGAACAAGTAATGCTAAAAATCAGTACTAGTGTATAAATTATTTTTTTCATGTTTTCTTCATTTTCTCCCAAAATATATAGTAAAACTTTACTGATAACTGATTTATAATTAAACTCAAAAAAATTAACACATTATCTATATTTTCTCTCATAAATGAATTAGGATATTTATCCAGTGAAAGACTCTGATAATAATCTCTATAAGAAAATAAATATATAGTGATTAACAGTAATATAAGAATACTAATCAATGAAATTATCTTTGTTATGTTTTCGTTTATATAATAGAAAATAAAAGATAAAAATAAATTCCATTTAGATATATAAAAAATATAAGAGCCAAGAATAAAAAAGAATAACCATAGTGGATCCTTACCAATTAAAAAAAAGCCAAATATTAATGCAATTAATATTGATATAAGTTCTGACAATAAAAAATGTCTAAATATTTCTTTTATTTTTTCCATACTTTTTTCATTTTTACAACATAGGTTAAATAGTCATTAAAAGGTTTATACCCATATTGATGTTGTAGAATCCATTGCGATAAAACTCCTCCTCGATAGTTATATTGAGCTAAATTACTAGATCCCATTATCCCCGATAGTGCGGATTTGCAATCCGTGCCCATTCCAATTATAAAGACCAATTTACTTTTCATCATTAAATTACTTATCTAGATAGACTGCAAAGAGTTTTCTATCAGTCTTAAATAAATCATATAATTTCGTAATATTTAAAACGTCATATACCCCTCTAGTGCTTTTATACAATTCACTATCCATAATCGGTGTCTTATTCATACTAGGCATTAAATCTGAAAAAATGTTAGTTTTCAAATTTTCGAACAAAAACATAATTTCTTTAGCTGGACCTCCTATATCTATGTTTTTATCCAGACGAATAGATTCAGTTATTATATCTCCATTTGCTTTAAACTTATTATATTTTATTACAGTATAATTTTTATTTTCAAAATCAAAATCCAGTCTACTTTTCAAAACTATTGAATCATTATTCTTTTTTATTTGAGAAATTATATTTTTATCTTGTTTATCGAATAACTTAACACTTGCATTTTTAAAAATTCCCGTCAAATAATTTTTACCACTTACAATGCTTTTAAAATTCACAGATTTGCAATCTAAATTTTGAGACATCGTTAATTTATTAGACATACTTTTGTTTTCCTGAATTATTACTAACTCATCAAAAAGCTTTGTAAAATCTAAATTTCCCTCACTTGATTTTGTTTTAGATATCAAATTTTCAATATCATTATCAGAGCTTACACCTTCTACTAAATTTGATAATACACATGGTTTAAACATCATTAAGCAATCAGTTAGTTTTTGCTGATTGGCTCTTTTATCAATAAACCATTTATTTCCCTTTTTAATTAAAGAAAGTAGAGTAGGAAATGGAAATTTTACGTCTTTTATCCTAACAATAAACATAACATATGCCATTTCATTTCCTTCAAATTCATAATTTGTTTTATGTAGTAATTGCATGTATACATCGGCTGAAGGAGTCTTTTTTATAATATCAAATTCAGAATCATCTTGCAATTGATATTTTTCTTTATCTAAATATAAACTTAACAAAATGTCATTTGAAGTAGCAAAAAAAAAGCTATTTGCCAAGCTCTCCGGAGTGTCTTGTTTAAAATCTTTAGGACTAGTTATTTTATGTAGTATATTTTCATTTTCAGAATAAACTTTAAATTCCAATTTACTATTAATACTATACTCAAACACATTTTGAGATCGTGTAATAATACCTATAAAAATCAATAAGGTTGATAAAAAATGTTTCATATTCTATATTTTCGGTTTTTTAAGTAGTTTATTGTTAGATATATTATTAATCCAATTATTATATAAAAAGAAATTTTAAAATAAAGATTTAGATAAAAAGAATTAATTTGAGAATTATAATATTCCTCAGGAGCATCCTTAAAAAAAAAATCACCAGTCAACTTACTTTTATATATAGGCTGTTTATTTAAATTTGATTTAAGATATTCTAACTTAGTTGCTCTTAATTTTATTTTAGAATTATCACTTAATACTGTGCCTTCAACAATAAAAGACAATCTCATTCCTTCACCTGTTCCTGTATCTTGAGAAACTCTTTTTATTAATAAAAAATCATCAATCATATATAATTTTTTATTTTTAAAACTCTTTAGATTTTCATATTCATTAAAATAACTACTAGAAAAAATACTTCCAATAGTTATAGTTATTGATATTATTATATTGCAAATAATAGCACACACTAAAAAGATTCGTATTATACTTTTCATAACTTTACCATTTTACTTGATATTCATATTCATCCCACTGGCAATCATAACTAAATTTCCAAATTTTTATAAAAGCAACTGGTGTACATTTTAATTTAAAACCTTCAGTTAATATTGGAGAATAGAATTCGTTTTTATATAAGTCCGCTATATACAATTGGGCTTCAGCAAATGATTTTCCAGATACTTTTGCACTTACATAATCTGATGCTTTAAATGATACTCTAGGGTCTAATCCTATTTTGGCACTAATTATAACTTTAGATGGATTCCCAATCTCTTTATAAGTTCTGTTTCTTTTTTGTCCTTCTTCTATCCAATTTTCAGTATACTTTGTATGACCAATCTGTCCTATACTTGTTCCCTCAATAAAGAAATATATTCCCAACGAAAATTCAAAATCCTCTCCTAAGTATGTCTTCTTAACAGTAGGTAATGATAGCGATGGAATACCTTTTTCAAATGATCCTTTTACACCAACTGTTGCGCTAAATATTTCTTTTTTTTCTTCGTAAACTAATCTAGACTTTAAATCTGCTTTGTTTCTGAATTCTGTAGTATATGCAGCATCGGCCAAAACACTAAATTTATTATCTGTTGCATATTTACCCTTTTCCTGATAAACCGGAACTCCAAGTTTTTGTGCTAATTCTTTCAATTTATCCATTAAATCAAAACCAGCATCAAATTTTAAATTATGTTTTTTAAAACCTTCATCAACCCATTTTACATTAACACTATTATTACTTTCAGTTGGGTAACCAGAAATAACATTGACATCGATATTTTTACTCTCATTAACAATATAGCTTAATGATTTCATTCCATCCTTTTTTTCATAATAAGTATCATTAAACTTCCATTTAATTGATTTTTTTGGAATTTCATCAATTGGTAAATTTGGAGTAAAAGAAATTTCAAATTTTGTTTTCTTAGACTCTTTTGACATTGTGGTTTTATTAATATAATACAAAGTTTGTCCATTTACTGCAACTCTATTTGTATTAGAACTGTCGATTGCTTTTAAAGATGTGATTTTAAAAGGCTTAACTACCAAATTAATTTCATTTAATAAGCTAGGTTTTTTTTCTATATCTGCAATTGATTTTAATTGATATTTCAAAGCATTATCAAAACTAAACTCAAAATCTGCTACATCTTTAGACTCAATTTTCTTTAAATAATTGTTTCCACCAACATTCTCAAATCGAACACCTTGTTCACTCTGATAACTTAATTCATATTTTACGTTAGTTTCTTTTTCTAATTCCTTCATCCGAAAGCGATGAGAAATTAATCCATTCCTGTTAAAAGGAATTTGTATTTTATCTCCTGTATAGTATTTTTTATTTTTATATTCTATAAAATAACCTTTTCCTGATGTCTCATTACTATTATTATCAGTAGTACTTCCCGAATTATTTTCAGTAATTGCAGGTTCAGTTCCTGAACCTGCATCAGCATTAGGATTTTCTGTATCTGTTGGCTCCCCAGTACCTTTTGGATTCGTATCAGTATTAATTGTTCCTGCATCAGTACCATTAGGTTCATCCGTATTTTCAGAATCATTATTACCATCCGTTGAACTATCTATATTTACATCAGTTATATCTTTAGAACCTGATTGTGGTCCAAAAATTTCTTCTATCAGGGGATCAATTGTTATTACATTTTTCCAACTAGAGTCATAAGCCGTCTCCACGACACCTCGGATTAATTGATAATTTGTATTTATTGTAATGTTATCAAAAAGAACACTTAATTTTAAGTTTTCTAAATATGGAACATCAACAACACCTCTTCCCGAATATTGATCGCCACTTCCTGTAAGATCCGTAATTCTAACTGGAAAATCGCCTGCTGTAAATATTTCTCCTATCAGTAGATTAACTATAGGAGTTTGATTTTGAATATTAACTTTAGGAATAATGCCGCAATTATAACCTGAAACTCCATTGGTTTCTGTTGGTATGGTAAAAATACTTATTCCGGAATACGTAAACGACTGAACACCTTCGGCTGCGGGATCACAGCTTGACCCAACCCTAAACTGATAGGTAACTCCCGGCTCTAAATTGGTAATTAAGCTTTGTGTATTTAAACTATTGGTCGAGAACCATTGTGCATTGCGAACATCCTGTTTTTTATATTGTACCTGATAGCGGGTATGTTCCGGTACTCCTTCCCAGGTAATTTTTACACTTTTAGAACTCTGGGATTCGCTTAATAAAAAAGTTGGCGCAGCGCAGGAAGCGGTATATTTAAACGAATATATCTCACTATATCCGTCATTTTTAAAAACAGCATTTTCTGAAAGCCCTGTCGTAGAAATCGCTTTTACACGCCACGCATAACGCAATCCAGGAGTAAGAATAGGCATGCTTACATTATACAGCAAAGCCGTTCCAAAAAGGGTTTCCTCATATAAAACAGGAGACATTTGAAAGGCAAACTGAGGATCTAAAGTAGGATCGAAAAGCTGTTTTAACTCAAATTTATACGATACATTGGTTGCATTTCTCTGACGCGGTGTCCAGGTAAATAAAATATTCGGAAATTCTGTTGCCGCAATTTGTTCGTTTCGCTGTGGTGTATTTAATATCGGCGGATCGTTTAAGATCAGGTATAAACTGGCACAGCTTTTTTGTGAAATCTTCTGGTTAGTCACAAAATCGTACATCTCAAAACAAAAGCTATACATACCTTCAGATAATCCATTGGCATATTGTGCGGGAGAAATTCCCTGCAGGTTTTCTAACCTGAAAAGTGCCGCAATATCAGTATTGGTCAGCGTTTGCAATTCACCGCCATTTATAAAAATTGGCCGCTGTCCTTGTATAAAATCGCTGCTTTGTATGTTAAGTCCGTTACCTTGTATGTACAATTTCAGGCGTACCTGCCTTTGCGATATAGAGATATCTGTAGGATTGACCAGCAACTGCATTTTAGTATCCATGCTGGTGGCATAATCCGATATTTTGACACTATACGGACTATTAAAAACTGGTGTTAACTGCACCGGATATAATTGGGCGTATGCCCCACAACCAAAGCCTCCTAGCCCCCAAAGGGGGAATAAAATAAATAGAATTATATTTTTGTAAAAGTTCTTCATTTTTTAGTAGATGATGATTTTTTTAACCAATGTTTGCTGTCCTGTTTCTAATACTAAAACATACATTCCGGATTCTAATGTGGTCTGAAAATCTATTTCATACTTCTTCTTTCCGGATTCTTTTTTCTGAATCATGGTATTTTGCCCGGTTGTCGAGAATAGTCTTAAGTTGATGTCACTATCATTTTCCAATGTTACAAGTGCTTTAAAATTACCATTACTCGGATTTGGGGTTACAATAAAATCTATAATGAATTGTGATAGAGTACCTGTATTAGGTAATGTACTTCGTTGCTCTACTGTAATATTTTTAGTGTATGTCGCATAACACTCTCCCTGCGTTTGCTGTAAACCAATTGAATAAACACCTTTTGTCTCAAACTTTAAGGTGATGTATTTTTCTTTCTGCTCTACAATTTTTACTCCTTTTGGGATGATCCAGTTAGTACCTTCGCCAAATGGATTACTGGTATTAATCAGAATTACTTCTTCATCCAAATAAGCCTGAGAGCTCAATAGGAACTCTGAACTAATTACGGCCTGACTTGTTTTTATCACAATTTCGTCCTCGCCAATACAACCTAAGCCTGACGTTACCTTTACCCGATAGGTTCCGGCTTTTGATACATTTACTTTTGCTTCATCTGAGGTAAATCCGTTTGTAGAAGTCCAGCTGTATTGTGCTTTTGGATCTGCAATTGTCGCGTCTAAATCCAGAGTTTGATCATTGCATAGGGTTCTGTCCGGCCCAATGGCAACAATAACGGGTTCCGGGTCTTTCACGACAAATTTCTTTTTATACACACAACAATCCGGACAGGTAATGGTTACTTCGTAATTCCCGGCTGTAAGATTGTTTACATCTTTGGTCACGGCTCCCGTGTTCCATACATAACTGTAAGGCAAGTTTCCACCGGTAACATTTAATTGTATTGAGGCGTCATTACCTTTATAACAAATAGGATTTTTGACTGTTTCGGTAGTAAATATTCCTTTTGGATCACCAACAAAAATACTTCCCTGTACCACACAGCCTTTGGCATCGGTTGCGATTACAAAGTAATTGTTTGTCGTGATGTTTTCTATTTTTGGTGTTGTTTCTCCATTTGTCCACTCATAGGTATAGGGTGGAGTTCCACCGGAAACATGCGCTTCTGCCCATCCGTCATCTCCATTGTCACAACTGGCATTCATTTTTGTAAAAGTCAAATTTAGTTTTTCCGGTTCGGGCATATAGTGTGTAACATCATTTTCCTTAGCCAAAACATTGTTGACATACGTTCCCAGTTTTATTCCATTGGCATCTTCAATATTCAGCGCATACGTTCCATCAGATAAATTCTCAGCTGTTTCATCCTGATCATTCCAAAGTGCCCACGAACCATTTTTTTGTTGTTTTTTCCAGGTATAGAAATAAGGCAATCCGTTATTTTGATCTGCCTGCAGCTGAATTCCACCCTTGACATGAGCGACTAAAATACCATCCTGCGATTCATCTCTTTGGTTGTCTAACGGGTTAGCATCGGTCTCATTTCCAAATTCATTATTCACATTACAAGAAATAGTACGAACTACTTCAAAAGTAACTTCAAGCGGATCCGGGTCGTCTAAAGCTGTAACAGAATTTGCCACGGTACAACTTGTTTTATTTGCTGCAGGATTATAATTAGCATCACGAACCGTTAAGCTATACATTTCCTCCGGAAGCCCGTTTAAAGAGATTGTATAAACTCCATTACTGAAATGGGTTGTTGCTGCCGTTTGCAGTATTCCTTTACTGTTTTTCCATTCAAACCAATATGTATTGTCCGTAAAAATAGTTCCACCGGTAACCTCAACCACAATTTTTCCATTGGTAGCTTTGTAAAAACCAGGGTTAAGAACTTCAGTATATTTAATGGCAAGTGGTGTTGGAGGCTGCAAAATTGTAACACTTTCCTGCGTTGTACATCCTTTGGCATCAGTAATAAATACCCAATATTCGCCTGCTTTTAAAACCGTATTTTGATCAATTTCCACTTCATTAGACCATTTATAATCATACGGAGGCGTTCCGCCCAATACATTTGCTGTAGCCCAGCCGTCATTGCCCCCATTGCAAAAAACATCGCCATGGGTAATGGTTACGAATAGTTTTGGAGGTTCCTGCATCAATTGGGTAACGTCAATTTCCTGTGTGAGTACATTGTTGACGTAAGTCCCTAACATGATTCCGTTTCTGTCTTTTACATTCAGGGCATAATTTCCGTGAGAAAGGTCCGAAGCTGTCTCGCCCAGAATATCAGGCAAAGCTCTCCAGGAACCATCTGCCTGCTGTTTTTTCCAATAAAAATAATACGGCAATCCATTATTTGCCGAGGATGGCAGCGGGGTTCCGCCAGAAACATGAGCTGTTAAAATACCATCTTGAGATTCATCACGCTGACCGTCATTTGGTGTTGTATCTGTATCATTTCCGAATTCGTTATTGGTATTACAGGAAATAGTACGAACGATTTCAAAAACAATTTTTAAAGGATCAGGTTCATTCAGTGTTACTTTTGACTCTAATACGGAACAATTAATAATTTGATTGGTTGCTTCGTTATAGTTTTTATCCTTAATGTTTAAAAAATAATCATCGGCCGGAACACCATTTAGGGTAATGGTATAAATTCCATCTTTCATTTCAGCAGTGGTCGTTTGCAAAATTCCTTTTGAATTTTTCCACACATAATTATAAGATTGATCATCATTTGATGTTCCTCCTGTTATCCTGGCTATAATTCTTCCGTTAGTCGCTCCTGAAAAAGTGGGTGTATAAATTTCTTCGTACTCGATTTTTACTTCTTCGCTTGGCTCCTGAATAATTATACTGCCTTTTACAAAACATCCTTTATCGTCTGTAACTTCAATAGTATATTCGCCAGCTGTTAGCTGATCTATTTTGTTTTCATCAATAATTCCTTCACCTGTATTATACCAGGTGTAGGTATAAGGGGCCGCTCCTCCCGTAACAGCTGCAATAGCCCAGCCATTATTGCCCTGATTACAGGAAACATTTCCGGAGGTAAAGGACAATTCCAATTTCGCAGGTTCTGCGATTTCTTTTGTGGCAGGGGTTTCATTTATTATTTGGGTCGTACTATAAATTCCCTGTACTATTCCGTTTGCATCTTCAACATTTAGCGAATAATCTCCTTTTCCAAGATTACCAGCAGTAGCCGTTGTATAATCTGTTAATTTTTCCCATGAACTTGTATCAGTATTGTATTTTGACCAAATAAATTTATAGGGTAAACCGTTATTTGCTGGTGCCACAAACGGAACACCACCACTTACTGTCGCTTTTAAAATTCCGTCTGAGAATTTATTTTCATCTGATTCTAAATTCTCAGTGTTACAGGAAATAGCTTGTGTCTCTGCTAAAACAATAATAATTGGATCAGGCTGGGTTAAGATTTGCGATGATTCGATAATAGAACAACCTGCTTTATTTGTGGCATTCTTGTAATTTTTATCTTTTACAGTTAGTTTATATTCTCCATCAGGAACATTTTCTAAGGTAATATTATAAGTTTTATCAGCAGCATTATACTGGGCTGTTGCCGGTAAAACTATACCATTACTGTTTTTCCATTCAAAATCATACGTTTTATCCTCATTGATAGTACCACCGGTTATTGCAGCTACAATTTTTCCGTTAGCTCCTCCGAAAAAAGTGGGGTCTTTTTTTAATGTATAATTGAGTGCTAAAGGTAATACCGGTTGTGAGATTGTTTTTTCTAAAATTAAATCCTCACCAAGTTTAATCTTTCCATCATTACCCAAGACTTGTATTTTGGCAATACAATCATTCATGTCTTTTATTTTTACTTTGTAGGTCCCGGGTGACAAACCGCTAATAGTGTGTGGCTTGTTATTTGGAAAAGCAATCCAGTTTACTCCATCATCTAATGTATAATAATCACTACCTAATACATTACGGGTACCTCCAGTTGGAGTAATGGTTATAGTTCCATCACCTGCATTATAACATTGTACATCTGTTGCATTTAATGTAAAGTCTAATATGGGTGGAGATGCTATTGTAAAAGTTGTAAGAACAAATATATCTGTCTCAACAGCAGTATTTAATCCATCTTTAAACCCTATTAATTGTAAAATATATTTTCCTCCACGTAAACCGCTTAGTGTATACGTTTTATCTACACCTATTGTTAATTCGCCATTGTATTTGGCAGGCATACCAGTATCAGCATCAATTAAAGTATAATTTAATTGTTCACCGGAGAATAGCGTCCTGTTAAAAACAAGTTTTACACCTCCATCATCAGTATCTGTACATTTAGGCTGCAATGGGACAAAAGACAGAACATTTGGAGCAGATACACGTATTGAATAACCTATTCCTGTACTTATTCCTGCTGTTTCTATACACGGTTTTATTCTAAAATAAATGTTCTTACCAATATTGGCTCCAGTAGCCGCACCCAAAATATCAACTGCATCGACAGTAATACTTGGTAAAGAATTATATTGTGATAAATCTGTCCATTGTGTTGCCGTTGCATTTGGCATTAGGGAATATTGCCATCTGTAATAGTGATTATCATAACCTGGTGTGGCGGTCATTGTTCTCTTTGCATGCGTTGGCAAAAAATTATCTCCTGTACGGGTAATATAAAATTTAGGCTCAATTCTGTAATTGAATGTTATGTGTGACATCCTTGGCGAATAAGATCCGTCAAAGTTACCCGAAGGGCAAAATGCATCTATATTTCTTGATATTGTACTGTTTGCATCTGATCCTGTTCTAAAATTTACATAAGCGTGACAATCTATAGAAACGGGTTTCGAAGTTCTGGTAATAGAGGCTACATCTAAATTCACTTCTTTGTCACCGTTATTACGAATATCTCTATAATAAAGATTTTCACTTGATCCATCTTTAAAACGGACTGTTATCCTAATATTAGAACTTGTATTATTTTTAACGCCTTTGTTAATTGAATAATTAAGATTCGAAATTTTCACAACATACTGTGGTCCTTGAGAATACCCAAATCCAGAAACCAATAAAATTAGCAATAAGTAAATCTTCTTCATAGGCTTAATATATAACTGTTAAAGTTTCTGCTTTTGCAGGACTATCGCTTTCTAAATTAGGAATGAAATGATATTCGAGTTCCTGATTAATTTTTAAATTCTTGTCTTCTAAAGTAAAAACATCACCCCTTAATTCTCTCCATAAAGTTGGTGGTGTTCCTTTTATATTTTTATAAATACTCAAACCCGTAATTTTACCTTTGTTTTTAGCATAGCTCCATGTCAGGATTATTTTTTTGTTTTCCCTGTCCGGCACTCCTTGCAAAAATGTAATTATTTTAACTGGTGTAAAATCTAAAACTTGTACCGTTATCGTAGAATGATCTAAGGATGACCAAAGATTACTTTTATCCTTAGCCAAAATAGCATATTGATATGTTTTCTTGTTCTCTACTTTATCATCCGTAAATTCCTGAATAGTATCGTTTATCTGTTTAATCTCCTGCCACTTTTCCTGGCCTTTCTCTCTCCTTCTTAGGCTATATCCTACTACATCTTCGCTATAACTGCGTATCCATTTTAGATGTACTTTGCCGTCTTTATTATCATAATCTTTGAAAATAGGCGCTGCCGGCGGGATTTTATCCGGTTTATCCAAAACCAAAATATCGGATGGGTCTGAAATATTAAATCGCATATCTTCGGCAGCAATTCTGTAATACACTTTGCTATTGGTCATCTTGAGGCTCACGCTGTCCTTATAGTTATTACCCACATACGATTGATGATAAATATCGACAAACTCCTCACCTGTATTATTTGCTTTCAAAATTCTATAACCTCGCAAATCTTTTTCCTGGTTGGGTTTCCACTTTAATTTAACAACACCAAGACTATCAATTACGCCTTCAAGTCCTGTTGGTTTTGCCGGTGGTATAGAATCCACAGGCTGAACCAGCATACTCTGAGATGTCAAACGCTGGTTATTTTTACCAACTACAGATATGGTAAAATAATTGGATGGAAATAAATTTTCTTTGTAATTGAGTTTTCTCTGAGATGGCGGGATAATTTTAGAAACAACTTTATAGGGACCTTTGTCATTATCTGCTAAATTAATTTCATATCCCTGAATAAAACCTTCTGAGGCTGCAGGATAATCCCATTCCAGATTAACTTCGTTTGAATTAATAATAGTATAATCTGTCAGCCTTGCTGCGGTAACAATGGCAGCTGTTCCTGTTGCAGTAATTGGTTTTGTAGTTTCTCCTTTTTCTCCAAATGCGCTTATACCGTATAATCTATATTGATACACCTTGTCATTTACGCTAAGCGTATCAATATAATACATAATTTTAGACGGATGCTCGTCTTTATCATTCAGGTTTACTAAGGGTGTAGTCGCTATTGGGCTGAAATTAATCCCGTCAGAAGATTTTTCGACCATATAGGAGGTATAAATTCTTTTAAAGGTTTCGTAATCCCAGGAAAGCAATACTTTCTTATCATCAGGAATAGCAATAAAATCTGTTGGAGCCGGAAGTATACTGTAATCTTTTAAACCAATCATATAGGATGATTCTTTTACCTCTGGGCTTTCGAAAACACTTACCTGATAAGCATAGACTTCATTTTTCTTTACATTTGTGTCTACAAATCCCCAACCTGCTTTTAGTGCTCCGCTAAAACTCATATCAGCAGCGTATAAAGCAAATGTATAGCGCTGATCCAGTTCATCTGCCATATTGATTATTTTTGACAAATCTCCTTCTTTAGCGGAAGTTACCTCAAAACTTTCTCCATAAATAGATTGCGCTATGATTGCTGCATTATTGTCTTTTTGCACCAAATCCATCCAGGAATCCAAAGGCTCCGGAAGTAATGGTTTTGGTGTTAGAAGTGTTTTTTCAGGTTTTGATAAAACAATACCATCACGTAAAAGGGTGGTTCTGGTAATTATAAATCCTTTTTTATTTGCTTTTTGCCATTCACTCGGCGAATTAACAGCCCAGCGAATCAAAATTTTATCTTTCTGGGCTCTGGCATTCACCATGACTGTAGCCTGCTTGTTTTGTGAAAAACCCAGTGATATAGATAAAAGAAGTAAAAAAAGGAGTCTAATTTTTGGCATTAAATTGTGTACTTATTTCCGTGTTAAAAAAGCGCAAAAATAATACTTTATATGAACTGACAACTATAATTTGTTAATATTTATTTTGTCAAAATGCATTCCAAATTTTACATACCAATTACACAAGTCATTCTCATGATCAAATAACTGCTGTTTTATGTATATGCCTAACATAGCAACTAAATTTTTAAGCAATGTTGGCTGGCTTGTCCTTTAATTGTATCAGAAACGAATTAAGAATCTTAACTCATCCTGCACTGAAAAGTGCAGAGGTTTTTTGGTTTTACGAAAGACTGAAAGTCTCTCTATTTTAAAACTGAACTAAACCACTATGGACTGAAAGCCCATAGGATTATGTTAGCAGACTGAAAGTCTGCAAAAGGTAGTAGCACTTATTTGTTAACCACAAATTACACAAATTAGCGCCAATTTAATTTGTGTAAATTTGTGTAATTTGTGTAATTTGTGGCTAAACTATTTTTAGAAGCTAAAGCAAAATGTACTAAAGTACATAGTTTTAAACTATATCTGAGACCAATAAAATTTTAAAAAATAATAGTGAGTCAATTTAAAAGCTAATGTTTTATGTTTTTTGCATAACTAAAGTACTGTAATAAATTACCGGATTTTAAAGCTGAACAGAGACCAAAAAAAAGAGGGACTTTCCAGCCCCTCCTAAACTAACATCTTCATTTTAGAGCAGCGTATTTATTTCTTGATAAACCGCTTCACTATTCGTTTACCGTCCTTATCAAAAACAATCAGATAAACCCCTGTTTTCAAATTCGAAACATCCAGACTATTATCACTAACTTTTTGCGTTGCAACCAAACCACCATTACGGCTATCTATAACACTAATATTTCCTCCGGTTATATCTGCTGTAAAGAAAAGTGTATTCAAAACCGGATTTGGATATATATTGAATGCGATATCTTTACCCACTTCATCAGTAATACTTGCTGCAATTTCAGGTATAGCAGCTGCTGCACCAACCCTGGTAATTCTGAACCAGTTGATATTTACGGCACTGGTTTGAATATAGATTCCAAAGCTATATGTTCCGGCATTTACATTTACGGTTTGTGATATTGTTTGCCAATTTTGCCATCCTCCAGTGTTGGGGATACTAACTTCGCCTAAAATAATCGTTCCGCCATTTAAATCTGACGATATTTTAGCACCAGCAACAGCACTTGCCACTCTGTATTCTATAGTATAAGAGCCCGTTGTCGGGAAAATGATATTGTTATACGCCATCCAGTCCCCAGTATCGGTATAAGCAACATTTAAACCTCCGCCAGTATCTGTTGTTGCTTCGGTCTGAATTCCGTTCATGGCTGCATAATCTTCGGCCTGAATTAAAGTAGACGTTTGCGCTCCGGTTGTCGAAATTAATTTCCACTGACCACAAGTCTGGTTGTTATTATCCCACTGTTGCACATTGGCAGCATTAACGGTGCTTGCTCCTGCAACCTCAACGACTTTTCCGCTGTGTCTGGCAATAATTTTGTAAAATCCATCACCTGTTGCTACTAAAATAAACTGCTGATTAGTGGTTCCGTTATAGGGATATTGTTCAACATTGGCACCATTGGCTTTACTGAAATTATTGACATCTAAAGATTGTCCACTATGATTAACGGTAATTTTATACAAGCCATTCCCTAAATGCGTGAATGTATATTTCTGATTGTTTCCTGTATTTACATTTCCCTGTGCAATGTTTGCCCCATTTGACAAACTTGCATTCCAAACATCCATGTTTAAACCGCTGTTTCTGTTTTGTAAAAAGAAAGTTTGATTTCCTAAGGTGGTAACTCCGTTTGCAATTATTCTAATAGAAGTTACCTTATCATTCCATGTTGCGTTTAAACAGGAAGTATCAGAATTAATAACGGTTGAAGCTCCGGTAAAGTTATCATCCTGATATAAAATCGCCTGAAAACCCTGAGTAATTCGAAGTGAAGAAATAGCATCGTTTGAAACCCCTAGAGAATTCAAACGCGCCATATTAATCGCCAATCGTTAATCCGCCAGAGAAGCCAGTATAATTACAATCTTTATAAACCGTAATCACATCTGTCGAAGGACTAATATTTCCTCCTGGCGGAATGGTTCCTGTAATAGAATAACTTCCGATAGAACCATACGCCGAATAGCCTCCGCTTCCTGCGTTTCCTGCCCCGCTGCCGTCAACTCCTATAAAATATTTACCGGCAGGAAGATTGACATTCATAGAAGCGTTCAAAGCAAATGGATCTGAATTCCAATAGGTTCCCATTTCAGCTCCGGCAGAATTATACAATCGTATTAAAAGATGCAAATTTCCGTCTCTTGAAACTGTATTTGCATTGATGGAAACATTTCCTCCGCCTGTTGTAAACGTAAAGAAATCATAATCGGCTTCATTTGAAATAATTCCGTTTTTCTGGTTGATAACACCGCTTCCATTATAATCCAGATTTGCTGCAGAAGCTGTTGTATTTCCATAATCGTCGCCTCTGTATCCTACGCCAAATTTTGTACTGGCAATGATAGCAACATCGTCCTGTTTATTATTAGCATTATTGTATTCACCTTTACTCCACTGCACAATTGGCCTGTAATACCCGGCACCCATAATGGGCGCCCATGAAGTTCCGTCCAAACCAACAAAATATCCTTCAACCGGATTGGTTCGTCCATCATGACCCAGATCAAAAGTATGACCAACTTCATGCGATGAGGCATCTCCACCCGATTTACCCGAAGTAATAAATACCCAGCAAGGCACATCATTGTCCCAATTGAAGGAACCAATATAGGCAACACCTCCCGCCCCCGGGGCTGCTGTATTGGTTGGAGTTACCACCACACGCATTCTTCTGTTTCTTGGATATGAATTAAAAACGGCCTCGCTTGTTGTAACATTTAGGTTAAAAGGCCTGTAATCTTCTGCCACTACCTCCCAATGTTGCTGTACGGCTGCATCGCTCATTCCGGATGGCGCTGCATTAATAGCGTTACCATTGTTCCAAAGATTTCCGGCTGGCATATTATAACCATCAAAATCTAAATATACACAACCTGCTGCGCC
This sequence comes from Flavobacterium piscis, assembly GCF_031457575.1. Taxonomy (GTDB): domain Bacteria; phylum Bacteroidota; class Bacteroidia; order Flavobacteriales; family Flavobacteriaceae; genus Flavobacterium; species Flavobacterium piscis_A. The sequence continues at coordinate 41,426 of NZ_JAVDWQ010000020.1, forward strand.
TGGCAAACTTTGCAAATTCAGCAAAGCCGGAGCAATTGCAGCTGCTGCTGTTGTTTTACTTGTTTTGTTTGTGCCTTCCGGAACATTTTCATAATCCAGACAAATCAACGTATTGATATCAACTTTAGCAACATAAGCATTTCCGCTTGCATCAGAGTAATATTTGTACGCTTCTTTCGATCTCTTCAAAATGATATGTCCTTCGAGTGATTTGTCCATCACTTTAATGTAAAAAGACGATTCTGGAACATTCTTAATTTCTCCAATCAAAAACTCACTTGAAACATCTGATTCTGTGTAATTGATTTTTCCATTGAAGTTCTTATTCTCCGCCTGAAGCAAAACGGTTTTTTCGCCAGCACTTTTTGAGGTTGCCGTTGCAAGTCCGTTTTTTAAAGTGTTCATAAAGGTTTTACTTGAACCTAAAGAGGTCTGCGCTATGGCAAAACTGCTAAAAGCAATAAAAACAAATAAACTTAACCGAAATCTGTAATCTTTTTTCATATAATATTTAAGGTTTGGGGTTACTTTTTAATATTTTTTAAACACATAGAACATAGGATTTGTACGCTTAAAAGGCATTTCACTTTGATTATAAAACGCATAGCTGTGTTTTAATTCTCTCGCAGATTTGGCAGATTAAGCAGATTTTATTCTTATTTTTATTATTGAATTACACTAGAAATTCCTCAAAGAAATAGGCAAACTTTGTCGAATACAAGATGTGATTTCTCCTTTGTCGAAATGACAAATTAGACGCAATCACAATAATAAAAATCTGCCAAATCTGCGTGAAACAAAAATCTTTTTAATCCTAGAATCTGTGGCTACTAAAAGAACTATTCCTTCTTATTAATGAAGAAATAGTTCTTTATAAAAATTTTATTTTTTAATAAAACGTCTCACAGTTTTTATTCCGTCTTTTTCGACCAAAATCAAATAAATTCCGCTTTTTAAACCGGCAACATTAATACTGTTGCTGTTGGCTTTTTGCGAAGAAACCGTTGCACCATCCTGAGAATTGATAATACTCACATGAGCCCCGGAAATTTCTGCAGTAAAGAAAAGTTCATTTTCTGTCGGACTTGGATAAACAGTCAGGCTTTCGATATTTTCTGTGGAAGTTGATTTTGCAGCCAGAGCAGATGCTGATTTTGTGATTCGGAACCAGTTTAAATTCACACCTGAATTTTGAATGTATATTCCGAAATTGTAGGTTCCTGCATTTACATTTACGGTTTGGGAAACTGTCTGCCAATTTTGCCATCCTCCTGTATTAGGAATATTAACAGCACCTAACTGAATCGTTCCTGCATTTAAATCGGATGATAATCTTGCGCCTGAAACTGCACTTGCCACTCTGTATTCGATCACATAATTACCAGAAGTTGGAAAATTGATATTGAAATACGCCATCCAGTCGCCTGTATCAGCATACCCTACGTTCAATCCTCCACCCATATCTGTTGTTGGTTCGGTTTGAACACCGCTCATAGAAGAGTAGTTTTCTGCCTGAATTAAAGTTCCTGTTCCTACTGGTGGCTGGCTTCCCGTAATAACCTGGTTTACTGCTGTTAATAAAGATTTAGTACCTACAGCATCCTGTGATAATTCCCAAATCATAACACCGCCTGCGTTTTGAATCGCAAATGTTGTTTTTGCTTTTATGGTTGGTATTCCGTTATAATAAATCGTGTTTCCAACCTGATCCTGATTTTCTGCCCCCGGGTATTGCGCTACAATATTAGCAAAAGAAATTCCCTGATTGGCTGCAGCTCCAAAACCATATCCATAAAACGGTAATCCAATGATGGCTTTGCTTGCCGGTAACCCTCTTCCTGTCCAGTAGTTAAACTGACTAACTGCCATACTGTATGGCGAATGTGGTCCTGGATTTCCTGGATTCCACGGTCCCGTAGCATCATATGCCATGATATTAATCCAGTCATAAGCGGCAAAAGTAGAAGTTGGTACATTCGCACCTCCATATCCTTCAGAAAGGGCAGCCGTAATCTGTTTTCCATTGGCGTGTAATTTATTAGCCAAAGCAATTACAAATCCTCCGTAATCACCATTAATTGCCGGACCTTCGAGATCAACATCGACACCATCAAAATTGTGTGCTACAACATAATCGTATATTTTTTGGATAAAAGCTGTCCTGTTTGCCGACTTAATCAGATTAAAATAATTATCACGAATGGCACCTCCCTCAGAAATTGCCCCTCCGCCAAGGGAAACAAAAACTTTTACGTTTTGTGCATGCGCTGCATTAATGATGGAATTCGATCCTGAGTTGAATGTCAGATATCCATTGGCATCCGGGTTTTCAAAAGCAATATTGATGTGGGTTAATTTACTGTACTGAATGGTAGTTGAAAAGGAATTCAGATCAATCCAGTTCGGAATATAAGCGATTACTTTTTTTTGGGCCATTGACAAATTGAAAATACCCACAACGAAAATTAAGATCCATCTTAACCGGATCATTTTGTAATTGTTTTTCATAATAATTTTTTTAATAGATTAATAAATTTGTAAACTTTGGGGGAAAATTAAAAAGCCTCAAGCAATTCTAATTTCAATCAGAATACTTAAGGCTTTAACTCATTTAAAACTATTTTTTAATGAAACGTTTTACTGTTTTTTGTCCGTCTTTTTCCAAAACAATCAAGTAAACACCAGTTCTCAGACGTGAAACATCCACGCTGTTGCTATTGATTTTTTGTCCTAAAACTGCAGCTCCTGTCTGGGCATTTACAATACTCACATTTCCTGAAACTTCTGTAGTAAAGAAAAGTGTACTTTCAACCGGATTCGGATAAATATTTAATGGAGTTTCTGTTACAGTTTCTTCTTCTGTAATTGGAGTCGAAGCCGTTTTTGCAGTTGCAGCAGCACCTACTTTCGTAATTCTTATCCAGTTGATATTCATTCCTGTATTTTGAATATAGATGCCAAAATTGTATGTTCCCGCATTTACGTTTACGGTTTGCGAAACGGTCTGCCAGTTTTGCCAGCCTCCTGTGTTAGGTATATTTACTGTTCCTAAAACAATCGTTCCGCCATTTAAATCTGAAGATAATTTACCTCCTGTTACACCACTGGCAACTCTGTATTCGATTAAATAAGAACCAGTTGTTGGAAAATTAATGCTGTTGTATGCCAGCCAGTCGCCTGTTTCGGTATAACCCACATTTGAACCTCCTCCAGTATCTGTAGTAACCTCAACCTGAATTCCGTTCATCGCAGAATAATCTTCGGCCTGAATTAAAACAGCTGTTTGCGAACTTGTTGCCGCAACTAATTTCCATTGTGCGCAAGTTTGTCCATTATCCTGCCATTGCTGCACATTGGCCCCATTTGTAGTACTTGCTCCTGCAACTTCTACCAATTTGCCACTATGTCTTGCAACAATTTTATAAAATCCATCTCCTGTTGAAAATAATATAAATTGTTGGTTTGTAGTTGCATTATAAGGATATTGCTCCACATTGGCACCGTTAGCCTTATTGAAATTATTTACGTCTAATGACTGACCGCTGTGATTGGCAATGATTTTATACAAGCCGTCTCCTAAATGCGTAAATGTAAATTTCTGATTTGCGTTTGAATTTGCTGTTCCCTGCACTACATTGGCTCCATTTGATACACTGGCATTCAAAACATTCAGGTTTAAATTACTGTTTCTGTTTTGTAAAAAGAAAGTCTGGTTTCCTAAAGTGGTTGTTCCGTTTGGCAAAATTCGGATAGACGTCACTTTATCATTCCACGTTGCATTCAGACAAGTATTATCAGAAGTAATAGTTGTTGAAGCTCCTGTAAAATTATCGTCCTGATACAAAATCGCCTTAAAACCCTGTGTTACTTTAAGTGACGAAATAGCATCATTTAAAACACCTAAAGTATTCAGGCGGGCCAGATTATAATCTCCAATAGTCAAACCTCCTGAGAATCCTGTATAATTACAATCTTTATAAACCGTAATGACATCAGTTGTAGCGGGAACAGAAGGAACCGTTCCTGCATAACCTCCAAAAACAGCAATTACTTTTGTTGGCTGTGGTGTGTGCAGCGATGGCGACTGATCAGCCACATCATCATAAGCAAATCCGTACGCCAGATTGTCTACACTTATTCCCGGCAAATGCCAGAATTTTGAGTAATGATTGGTTGGATTTACCTGATAATATTTCGAAGCATCGTACCAGTTTTGCTGACCCGGGTTTGCAGTTGTAGTGTTTACAACATGTCTGTTGATGGCCGCAGTTAATTGTGCCTGAATCACAAGATCCAGATCTCCGTCAACCTGTCTTCTGTCCAGAACACCTTTTCCTTCTAATGCTTCCTGAGTTGTTGGTCGGTTTTGAACTCTTCCTGTACGGCCTGTAAAACCTCCGGATTGTCCAACCATTACCAATTGTTCTCCAATAACACGTCCTTTAAAAACTCCGGCATCTCCGGCATAAAATATCAAATCTTCATTTTTGTATTTATTCCAGATTGCATCGATATACGGTTTTAAATAATTGGCATGTGGCCCTACAGAAGTCCCTCCTGTTCCATCTGCAAAAGCCGGCGTTTTAGAAGGTGCTGTAATTTCGCCGGTTGCATCATTTACACAACCCTGAAACTCTGATGGCACATTGGCCTTGAAAGCTGCTACAATATCAGCGTGTTTTTTTAATTCTCCTACTCTTTTTTGATAGCCGTTTGCACCAAACAGTTCCATTCCCATTGGGTATTTATACGAATCTACTCTCGATGGATTTCCAAAGAAACCATATTGATTGTTAGTCAATTCAATGATTTCATATAAAATTCCCTGATTTGGATCTGTAACATTCAACGGATTTGGTGAAGTATACCCCGAAGGAGCTCCATTGGCACCAAAAAAGTAAAAATACAGCTGCTGTCCTTTGGCGATAAAAACCCTGCATCCGGCAATTTGCGGTAATGTAAAAGTCTTATTCGGAATCTCACTTAATTTGGTAAAACAATTGGCATATTTTGAGTTTTGCCCCGGTCCGGTATTGCCTCCAATTGTTGGTCCGGTAACGGTATTATAAGACGGGCTCATTGGTAAAACCTGACTCGTTTTGGCATTGACCCAAACATGATTACCAGTAGTATAATCGATACCAACAATGGCTACATACAATTCGTTATCATTAAATGTAGAGGTATTGCTGATCGTGAAAGGAATAGCTCCCTGCCCGAACATAAGATTTGAAAACACCAGAAACAGTGCTGTCAGAAAAGAAAATTTTGTGAGGTTAATTTTATTCATATCTAGATAATTTTGGGGTTACGTAAATAAATTTTAAAGTCATTTTTGAAATGATGACTTATTTATCCGTCAGGTGCAAGTATTTTCTTCTTGAATTTATTTCTAATTTGGGGACATCGAAATAGTATTTCAGATCACTTACACCCAGCGGATTTTTAGTTTATTGCTTGATCAGTTTTTTGGTCCAGCTTTTTTGATCTGATTTGAAGTTCACAATGTAAACTCCTCTAGACAGCTTGCTAATATCAATTTGATTTTCATTCGCGCCATCACCTAACACAGTCTGCAAAATCAATTTCCCCGAATTGTCGTAAATCATTACGACTTTGTTGTCTAATTTTTCAGGTATTGAAATGTGAAGATAATTACTGGCAGGATTTGGAAACATGGTAAAATCACTTACTTCTAATGCTTCTTCCTCAAGAACTGCTTTTTTAGCTGTTGAAGCTGATCCGTAAGCTTCTATCGTATACAATGAATATCCATAAGGAGCTAATGCTTTTGCCGTGCATAAGATTCGCAGGTATCTTCCTGTTCCACTTACTGTTAAATCGTCTGTGCCTCCATCGCTGGAAGTTTGGGTATTTATCGTTTCGTTTTCTGTAAAAACATTATCTGTAGAAAGCTGTACTTTGTATTGCGTTGCAAAAGCTGCTTCCCATTTTAGTATAACACGGTTGATATTGTAATTGCTGCCCAAATCAACGTAAATCCATTCTGTCGCATTGCCAAATGAACTTGCCCATCTGGACACAGTAGAATCAGTATCTGTTGCTTTACTGGCGGAATAAGTTGCATTTTCTTCTGTAGAAGCAACTGCTGTTTTTGATAAAGCCAAATTGACATTTGTATTTGGAGGCGTAATATTTCTAACAATTACATCGCTGAAAACACCTGTTGTCAAAGTTCCATTATTATGGGATGTTACTGCCATTCCCACATAAATGGTATTGGCCATAGCAATTGTTCGTGCTGTACCAATTTGAGTCCATGTTGTTCCGTTATCTGATGTGTAAGACGTAAATACGTTTCCAGTTCTAACAGTACGAAGCCATTTAGGAAAAGTTCCCGCTGCTCCCTGCTGAATTGTTGGTACTGAAACGGCATCTCTTGATAAAAACTCTACTCCTGCCGCAGCCGTAATAGTGGTCATAGCATGTTTAGAAGTTGTTGTAAGCGTTTCACGGAACATCACCCCTGCTTTCGCATACGTATTAGTGTTTGTCAATGAAGTTACTCTGGCAATAATTTCTGCATCACCAGTTATGGGCTGGTATACATACTGAAACTGATCGCTTGATTCCCAAATATCTGTTCCCGCACCTTTAATGGTAAAAGTTCCATTAGCATGTGTCGCTGTTCCGGCCGGTGTTACCGCACCTAAATCTGTACTAACCCATGGAGCAGGTAAAGTTGCCGGTGGATTTTCTGTAGAAACTAAATTTACTGCTCTGATGTTATCAAAGAAATACGTATTTCCAGAACTTGTTCCCGGTTCAAATAAGAAAACAAAACGATTTACTTCACTATCCAAAGTCGAAGCATCCGGCGAGCTTGCATAGGTAAATGTTACCGTATGCCATGCATTTGATTGTTTTACAACACCTTGGTAAACGCTGTGTCTTCCTGACGGAAAATTAGACGGAATCGAAGCACTGCTTTCTGCCTGCCAGGATATGATAGATCCAACAGGTGCAGAAGTATACACGTCCATGGCGAATTTTTTAGTTCCGTTTTTGAAATCTGCAATATTGGTTAAAGTTGTATTGAACGAGAAATTATCATACAACTCTGTTGCTTTTCTAACGTATCGTGCCACATTTGAAGACGTATTGATTCCGCTTGCATTTGGATTTGCCGTATTTGGAGTATATGTTCCAATAGCATCCCTGAATGTGATATTATGCGTGTTTTGGTAATCTTCGTAAACTACTCCTGGCGTAAAAGTATCCGGAAGTTTGGTAGCACCAATTCTGATATTATCAAAATAGTACGTATGGCTTGTATAAGAACCGGAATTAAACAATAAAACCATTTGGTTGATTGCCAGATTAGAAGTTCCTAAATCAGGACTTGCATTGAAATAGAAAGTCAATGTTTCCCATTGGTTTTGTTTGGTGGTTATCGCTACATAATTACTGTTTCTTCCAGTTGGAAAATTAGTAGGAAGCGATGTTGCACTGTTTTCTAAGTTCATACTTACCACCGTTCCAATTGGTGCAGAAGTATACACATCGATCATGATTTTATTGGTTTGATTTTTCAATAAACCGGCATCTTCGATTGTACTTTGTGTGTTAAAGAAAAGCACATCATATTGTTCCGTTACATTTCGAACATATCTCGCCACATTCGCAGAAGCGTTAACCGAATTTGAGCCCGGATTGGCCACTACAGAATACGTCCCGGTAGTAGTTCCTTTGATAATTCTATTGATACCATCGTAATTCTGTAAAACATCTGTGGCAATAACTGGTTTTTCAGGCGCTGCTTTTGTCAGCAGATTATCAAAATAATAGGTCGCTCCTGAATTCGAATTAGATTCAAAAAGAAAAACTACAGTATCGATAGTCAAAGCACTTGTATTGGGATCGATTACTTTTTCAAATTCAAATTCAATCGTTTCCCACTTATTTTGTACAGTAGTCGTGGCTTTGTAACCGCTATGTCTTCCTGATGGAAAATTAATGGCTGTTGTTACCAGGCTATTTTCAAGCTGCATAGAAATTTTAGTTCCAACCGGTGCCGAAGTATAGATATCAAAAGAAATCTTTTTTCTGCCATACACATAATCATTAGCATTGCTGATGACTACGTTTTTAATATTCATGACATCATATAATTCAGATGCGTTGCGAACATATCTTCCTACTAAAGCAGAAGTATTAATTCCGGTTGCCGATGGGTTTGCAATAGCTTCTGTCAGGACTCCGGTTTTATTTCCGTAAACAATGTTTCGGTTTGACTGAAAATCTTCCTGAATTTTTTCTACAGGCAAAGGAACTTCAGTTGTGACTGCCAGTTTATATGTATTAGAAGCACATCCGGAAACAGTAGTAGCTACAGCAACATCTCCCCCAGATGTTCCCCAGTTTACTGTAATCGTGTTTGTACCTTGTCCGGACGTAATTGTCGCTCCAGAAGGAACTGTCCAGTTATAACTTGCCCCTGCAATTGTATTGATTGAGTATGTTTTGTTTGTTTCGTTATTATATACTTTGGCATCTCCCAAAACGCCGTATGTAAAACTACCACTGTAAACACGAACATAATCAACCTGCAATTTTGCCGGAAAATCAGCCGGAATTGGTTCAACACCAGCACCGTTAACGCTTGTATAAGGCGTTCCTAAACTTCCAACTGCCAGATTCAGAATAATATAAAACTGGTTGTCGTTAAAAGGCCATCCGCCATTTACAGTCGTATTTGGCGTAGCAGTATGAAATAAATTACCATCAATAAACCATTTTATGATATTTGGTCCCCATTCTACGGCATAAACGTGAAATTCATTCGACAAATCAGTTGGTGAAGTATAGCTTCTACCGGTATAATGATAACCGCCTGCATCATAATGAATCGTTCCGTCTATCGATTTTGGATTTCTGTGTTTGGTCTCCATAATATCAATTTCACCTGTGTACGGCCAATTTCCTCCTACAGGCAACATCCAAAATGCCGGCCAGGCCCCCATTCCTGTTGATAGTTTCATTCGGGCTTCAATTCTTCCGTACTTTATGGCATATTTACCTTCAGTAGTTAGTTTTGCAGACGCATAAGGCTGTTGTGGAAATTGTGCATTCGGTTCATATTTGGCCTGAATGTTCAAATAACTATTGGTTCCTTCTTTGACAATTGTTGCCTGATTAGGATCATAGCGTTGTGCTTCTGCATTTCCAAATCCGCAAAGCGAAGGACAGCCATTTCCGGAAATACTTTGCCATTTAGTAGCGTCTACAGTTGTACCGTTAAATTCATCTGACCAAATCAGCGTATTGCATTGTGAGTGAATTTTTAGAAAAGGCGACAATAATAAAATTGTCAGGATCAGAAATTTTTTCAGAAAATTGTAATTGTTCTTCGGTGGTTGGCCGAAAGAAAAGTCTTTTTGTTTCATTTTTGTAGTTTTTTATTAGTAAAGCATTATTAACAAAATAAAAGTCCTATTTCTTAAAAAAAAGAAATATTATTCTAATAATAATGCACAATATTAACAAATAAACCACCTAAGACCCTTATTTAGGTATACGGTTTGACTACGGTGTTCGTAAAAAAATGTACTATTTAGCGGTCAAATCGCGTAAAACTACCTGAGATTTTACTTAATAATAAAAAACTAAAAATTCAAAATAAATTCAGTGATATTTGCATCAGACGGAAGTTGTAATTTTTTGCGGATTCGGTAACGTGTATCTTCAACTCCTCTTACCGAAATTCCCAAAAGCGGCGCAATTTCTTTGGTATTGAAATTCATTCGCAAATAAGCGCACAATCGCATATCACGAGGAGTCAGTTCCGGAAAACTTGTTTTAAGTCGCTGCATAAAATTATCATGAAGCTGATTGAAGATTTCTTCAAACTCATTCCAGTGTTTATCTCCCTGCAATTCGTGATCAATTATTCGGTTTATTTTGGACAGTAAACTGAAATTGGTATTCGAATCATTTTTCTTGTCTATCTGACCGATTAATTCTTTTATAGAAAGCAGGATTTCATTCAAATGAATGAGATTCACGGTATTAGATGCTACTTTTGCATTTTTTAGATTAATTGTAGTTTCCAGGTTATCTCGCATAATTGCCATATTTTCCTGCTCTAAAGCCAGTTTTTGCTCGTTTAATTCGGCACGATTTCGCAACAATTCTTTTTCCTGATTAAGGATTAATTGTTCCCGGTCCCGCTCTGCAATATTTTTTTGATATTTTATAATTGCATAAATCAAAGCACAAAAAAGTATCAAATACAGGATATAAGCCCAAATGGTTCTGTACCAGGGCGGTAAAATTTCAAATTTAAAAACAGCTTCTTCGCTTACAACATCATATATATTCTTTGCCCTAACATGAAAGATATATTCTTTCTCAGGCAGGTTTGTATATTCTTTTTCTGTCTGAAGGCTCCAATCAGACCATTTAGGTTCAAAACCTTCCAGCCAATATTCGTATTTGGTAGCATCGGTTTCATCATAATGCAAGGAAGCAAACGAAAAATGCAAGGCATTATTGGAGTACGATAAAACAGGAGAAAATTCTGCTCCTGATTTTATATTGGTTGGAAGCACATCATATCTACTCGAAAACAGCAAACTATCTTTAGGAAAAATACTTTTAACTTCTGAAATTACGGCTTTATATTTTGACTGGTAATTTTTATTTTTGGTGGCATTATAATGAATTAAACCATCTTGTGTTCCAAAAAAGACATCACCGCTTGTGGTCGTCTGAATGTTTTCGAAACCCGGAACATATAAATATCTCAATTTTCTAAAAGGCAATTCTTCTAAATGTAAATTCCCTTGTTTTTTCTGATTTATTTTTCCGGTATTTTCTCCCGAAACGTACCAAATGTTATTTTGATTATCTGCCTTCAGTAAACGAATATGATTTTCTGTTCCGAGATATTTCTTAAAAGTAAGATCCGGAATCATTTTTTTTGAGGCTGCATCTTGTTTGTAGACGCCTTTTGTTGTTCCAAAAAGAACCTGATTATTAATTTTGAAAGTATTCAGAAACAAACTTGAAGGAAAACCTGCTGCCTGATTATAAAACTGAAGATCTGAAACAGTATCGAATGTTTTATTAAATCTGATTTTATAAATTCCTTTGTATCCGTGGGCAATCCAGATGTTTTCGTCTTTATCTGTTATGATTATTCTGCTGCTTTCTTCAAAACCTTTTATTTTATGCTGATAAACCCACGATCCATTTATATTTTTCAATAGATATAATCCGGTATAACCACCAACAAGCAATAAATCAGGATGATTTGGGATAATTATACCTTTCCACGCTCCATCTGTTTTGGCTAATAATTTTGCCGAATTACCAGTCACTTCAAATATCCCATTCTTTTCAAAAGCCAAAAGCGAATCACCAAAAATACCAATATTCCAAACATTTTCAGACATTCCGTCAATATGTTGAAAATGGGCATTTTCCCGTTTCCCACTTTTATAAGCCTTCCAATCGAGCCAGAACAAACCGTTATCTGTGCCGATATACAATTTATTTTGATGAACCTGACTGCAATATATTTTAGTTTCTGAATTAGAAGTATCAAGAATTCTGGACAAAGGCGAGGAAATCTGAATCAGCGAAATACCTTCTTTGAGCGTTACCCATAAATTGCCTTCTTTATCAGTTTTAAGATTGGTTACATATTCATTTTGCAAACCCATTTGTTTGTTGATATGCTGAATTAAATGCCCCGCACTATCTATTACTACCAATCCGGATTGACGCGTTCCTATTCCGAAATAGCCGCCAGAAAGTTGAATTCCAGCTGAAATCTGATTCTTTTTCAGCAAATAATCCGCTTCTGTTATAAAAGGTTTTAGTTGATTGTTCTTATAAATAAAAAGCCCTTTTTTTTGCGTGAGAAGTATCAAACCGTCTTTAGTTTCAAAGATTTTCCTAATCTGCATTCCCACAATTTGTGCACTATTCGGAATTGTTATCAGAACATCATTTTCCAGTTTCAATAATCCTTTTGCATTATCGGAAACATAGATCTCTTTATTGACTTCAAAAAAATCATCAAAATTAGCTTCAGATCGTATTACTTTGATTTTATTATCCCTGTAAATAAATATTCTTTCGTTAGAGAAAAAAATTACTTCTTTATTACGAACGACCGTGTGTAAAACATCACCAAAATTTCTTGCTGAAACCGGAACTAATTTTACTAGAGACGTGTATTTATATTGTCCGTTTTCCAACTGAACCGTATACCCAAAATCCCCTTGAGCGCCCACATACATTTTATTGTTTTTATCAATCGCAAGAGAGCGAACCATACTTCTGTTTTCCGGTTGCGTTACAATATGCCATCGAACGCCATCAAATTGCATAATCCCAAAATGATTCGCAAAAAACATCATGCCGTTAGAATCTTGTAAAACATCCCAATTTTCTGAAGCCGCTTTATATATTTTCGGATTGTAGCTGGTGATAAAAGGAACTCCTGTTTTTTTAATCTGAGCACTGAATAAATGGGGTAAAAAGAATAAGGATATAACTAAAAATCTAATTATAAAATTCATCATTTTGTATATGTCTGTAGGTTATTTTGTGATTTTTGGGAATCACAATATTAAAAAAACCACTTCTTGGGGAGAAGCTGTTTTTTTTAACAAAACATTCGATTATTTCTATTTCAAAAATTATAATTTGATAATTTGAGTACTAAAAAAATCGAATATTGAGAATCAAATATATGAAAAATTTGTTTTAATGTAACAAATTACACTATCGGCTAAGAAAGTAAAAATTATAAAATGAAGGGTTACTAATGTATAAAAGTGGAATTTATGAACAAAAGATTGTTTTTCATGTACCTAATCTTGCAATTTGTATATTGTGGCTAGTATTTTTTTAGAAATAGCAAAAACAGCATCACGTTATGATTGTCTTTTAATTTTTCTTTAAGAATTTTAAAAGCCTTGCTAATTTGTGCCTCAACAGTTTTAATAGAAACATTTAAATACTCTGCTATTTCGATATTGGTAAGCCCTTCCTTTTTACTGAGGATAAAAATCTGTTGGCACTTAGGGGGTAAATTTTGTATTTCTCTATTAATAATGGTGAGCATTTGTTCTATTGAGCTCTCATCTGTAGTTTCGACAACCTGCTGCATTGACTCCATGTATTTTTGCTGTAACAACAACATGGCCCTATTTTGCTGATAGCTGTTTATAAATTCATTATAGATGGATTTATATAAAAAGCTCTGTATGGAAAATTCAGGATTAAGTTTACTCCTGGTTTTCCATGTTTTCAAAAATACATTCTGAACAATATCCTGAGCCATTGAATGATCATTGACTAAGGTAAGTGCATAGGTATTTAGCCTTCTGTGAAACTTATTCAATAGAAATTTATAAGCTTTCTCTTCTCCATTTATAAGGCTTTCTATTAATACAGCATTATCATCAAAACTCATAAAACGTATTTATTTGGTAAAATAAAGAAAAAAAACATATGAATATGAAAAAAATAGTAACAAAAAGTTAGGGTATTATGATTCTGTCTTGTATTACATAAAAAGCATAAGGAAATGGATTTCGAAAAAATAGAAAGCATAATTATAAAGTATTTTTCACAGTCGGCAAATATGGACGATCTGGATATATTAAATAAATGGATAGAGAATCCGGAAAATCAATTGATTTTTCAGGAATATGTTAAAGCTCATTTTGCTATAACCCTGGCTATGAACGATCCGGATATCAAAACTGTTAGAGAAGCACTTTTAAAGGAAATCAGAAAAGAAAAGAAAAAAACATATAAGTACAGCCTTAGTGATATAATGAAATATGCTGCAATTGCCATGCTGTTTATAGGAATCGGTTTTTTATTGCAGAAGAATATCTTTAATGATAATAGTGACAAGCAGGTGGTCCTGCCCGGAAAAGATGAAATTACCCTAACGCTGGGAAATGGAAACATTAAAATTATGGCTGCAGATGGGACTTCGAAAGTATATGATGCCAATGGAAAAGTAGTGGGGCAACAAAATGGCAAAGAATTAGTTTATACGGCTAATGGAGAATCCGGAAAATTAGTCTACAATACTTTAAATATTCCCAATGGAAAACGATTTAATATTACACTTTCAGACGGGACACTTGTACACTTGAATGCAGGAAGTTCAATTACCTTTCCTGTACAATTCCTGAAAAACAAAATACGTAAAGTTTTTCTGTCGGGAGAAGCTTATTTTGAGGTGGCACATGATAAAAAAAATGCTTTCGTAGTAAATGCCAATAAGCTTGATGTACAGGTATATGGCACAAAATTTAATGTAACCAACTATCTCGAAGACAAAGCTACAGATGTAGTGTTAATTGAAGGCTCAGTAAGTCTGACACAGTCCGGATTATCTGTAAAGAACAATAATGAAGTCTTCCTGACGCCCGGCTATAAGGGAACTTTTAATAAAGAAGATAAGAAAATTTCAAATGAGAAGGTTACTACCTCTTTATATACTTCCTGGATGATTGGTAATCTTGTATTCAGACAGGAAACTTTTGAAAACATCATTCAAAAACTGGAAAGGCATTACAATGTCGTCATTATCAATAATAATGAAAAATTAGCTAAAGAAACGTTTAATGCTACTATTGAAACTGACCATGAAAGCATTAATCAGGTATTTAATTACTTTAAAAAGGTGTACCAAATTGAATACAGTATCGTAGAAAATAAAATAATAATCCACTAAATAAGCTATGCCAATGAATTGAAGTTCAAATTAAACTAAGTACTAACTATCACTTCTTACCATATCCTAAAAATCCGGACAAAAAAAAATCGGAAAATGCTCGAACATTTCCCGATTAGGTAAAGTGATCAAACCAAAAGATTAATCACTAATAAACATTCCAAAATTATGAAAAAACCACCAAAGTTCACTGGATTATTTCCGTGGAACTTAAAATTTGATTTGAAAATGAAGTTTTCACTGTTATTTTTTATTACCGTCAGTTTTGTTATGCAGGCAGGCACGTCCTATTCTCAAAAAACGAAGATCTCTTTGGATACAAAAAGTGTTACGGTAAAGGAGGTTATCGATGAAATTGAGACAACGACAGAATTTAAGTTCCTGTTTAATACCAAAGCAGTAGATTTAAACCGTAAAGTTTCGATAAATGTTAAAAAAGTTTCGATAAATGTTATCCTGGATTTACTTTTTAAGGATGTCAATACTAAATATGAAATTGATGACCGTAAGATCTTGTTAACCAAAAACAAGGAAAATAAAGTCATCATGATGAGTTCCCTAAATCTAATTGATTTACCTCCAAAACAAATTACGGGTATTATTACAGACTCAAAGGGACAGCCGTTACCAAGTGCCAATATAGTAGAAAAAGGTACTACCAATGGGGTAACTACAGATTTTGACGGGAAATTTTCCATTACAATTTCCAATGAAAATGCCACGCTCGTGATCTCTTATATAGGTTTTGATACTCAAGAGATAAAAGTAAATGGGCAAAGCACTATTAATGTAGTGTTAATGGAAACCGCAGCAGGTTTAAACGAAGTTGTGATTATTGGTTATGGAAAACAAAAGGCTGGAGATGTAACAAGTGCAGTAGCCAGCATAAAGTCTGAAAAATTCACACAAGGACAAAATAGAGATGCCGGACAGCTAATTACAGGAAAAGTGGCAGGATTGAGTGTTACTAATGCTACCGGTGACCCTAACGCTACAACTTCAATTAAATTGAGAGGTAATAATACACTTTCGGGAGCTTATACAGACCCTCTGGTCCTAATTGACGGAATCCCTGGATGGCTCAATACAGTAGCTCCGGAAGATATTGAAAGTATTGATGTACTTAAAGATGGATCTGCAGCTGCTATTTATGGTGTACGAGGTACCAACGGGGTTATTTTGATTACCACCAAAAAAGCTAAAGGCGGTGCACAGATAAATAATGTGGAGTATACAGGTTATATTAGTACTGCCCAAATATCAAGAAAACTTGATTTTATTGGCGCTGATCAGTTTAGGGAATTATATTCGGAAGCGAATAACGGCGGAAATGTGGACTGGCTTAAAGAAATCACCACCTCACCTATAATCCATGTTCACAATCTTTCATTACAGGGAGGTAACTCTCAAACAAATTATATTGCAAATATCAACTATAACAGCCAGGAAGGTGTCTTTATAGAATCAAACAATAAAACATTCAGAGGACGTATTGAGGTAAACCACAAAATGTTTGATGATAAGCTAAAGCTCCGTTTTTCAGTATTAGGCAGAGAATCGTATACTGAGGGCAATTTTTCAAATTGGGCATATTATCAGGCACTGAGACGCAACCCTACAGATCCGATTAAAAACGCTGATGGTACGTGGCATGAAAACTTAAATAAACTTGGATATGAAAACCCATTGGGCCTTATTTACGAGGCGGATGGAAATACAAAAACCACAGAGATGCGTTATGTAAGCACACTTACATACAACCCGATCGAAGATCTTACTTTGAATGCCAATTTCTCTTTCAGACGCCAGCCGAGCACTAACGGAAGTTCGACTACATTAAACCATATTTCAAATATACGCGATAACTCTGGTGTTAATGCCTGGATTGGCGGATATACTGACACCGAAAAACTTATGGAGCTGACCGGCACTTATGAAAAAAACATAGAAAAAAATAAATTTACAATTCTTGGCGGCTACAGCTATATTGAAAACGGCAGTGAAACCTGGAATATGTTTAATAAGCAGATTCAGGATGATATGTTCGGAGGATGGCACAATATAGGTTCGGGTTCCGGTTTACAGGAAGGTTTTGCAACTATGGGTTCAGGAAAATGGAAGACCAACCTTATTAGTTTTTTTACCAGGGCAACATACGCTTACGATGATAAATATCTTTTAATGGCCAGTGTAAGGCATGAAGGGGCAAGTCAGCTTTGGGGAACTAAAAGTGCATGGGGAACATTCCCGGCTGTCTCTGTTGGATGGAAGCTTACGAAGGAATCTTTTATGGAAAACCAAAAAATATTTGATGAACTGAAACTACGTGCAGGTTATGGTGTCACAGGTTCTCAGCCATCAGCAGGATTTTTGGGTGTGGCAATGCTGCAATACGGGGATTATGCCTATGTAAACGGACAGTGGATACGAACAATAATACCAGCATCTAATCCAAATCCGGACCTTAAATGGGAAGAAAAAAGAGAAACAAACATAGGTCTTGACTTTAGTTCATTAGACGGGCGCCTTTCCGGATCTTTAGATTTTTACACCAGAGATGTTGAAGGGCTTTTGTACAATTATACCGTACCGGTTCCGCCAAATCTTTACCCTAACATCATGGCGAATGGCGGTAACATGGTAAACCGCGGTATTGAAGTTCTTATTAATGCAGTACCTGTGCAAACTGCTGATTTCAAATGGGATACTTCAATTACCTATTCTACAAACGATAATACCCTTAAAAGTTTAAATGGAAGTACATTCAAAACTGATAATGACTATTTTGATACAGGATCAGTAGCTTACGAAGGTCAGGTCACAAGTTCACACAGGGTTCAGGTAGGTGAAGCAATTGGTAATTTTTATGGTTTTAAAGTAGTAGATGTAGATGATAACGGCAAGTGGATCTATGAAAATCGTAATGGAGAAAGAGTTCCTTATGATAATTTTACACATGCTCCCGAAGACAGACATTCTATTGGAAACGGTATACCAAAATGGTACGCAGGATTTAACAATACTTTAAAATACAAAAATCTGGATTTTACTGTAAACATGCGCGGTGCCTTTAACTATCAGATTATTAATGAGGCACGTATGAACTTTGAAGGGACACAAAATGGATACAGAGATAACCGTTTGTCCTCAGTAAATGACAAAGTGTTTGGAAAAACAACTTTAAATCCATCTGTTGCAGCTGAATTCAACAGCTACTATATTGAAGACGGTGATTATTGGAAGATAGATAATATCACCTTGGGATATACTTTTGAAAAATTTTCTAAAGGTTTTAAATCCATAAGAATATATGGTTCTGTAAACAATGCTTTTATTTTCACTTCATATAAAGGTATTGATCCGGAAGTTAGTACATCAGGTTTGGATCCCGGAGTTGACAGGCGCGAGAAATTCCCAACTGTACGCACATTTGCCCTTGGTTTAACAGCTAGATTTTAATATTAAAATTACTGAAATGAAAACAAAAAATATATTATTTGCTGCTTTTTTAGTTGGCCTATTAAGCACTACCTCTTGTAATGACCTGCTGGATGAAAGTTACGGAAGTGTACCTACTGCGAATTTTCATCCAAAAACAGATTTGGAAATAAGTGCTCTTGTCAACGCTGCTTATATCCCATGGCGTAAAACTATGCTTTTATGGAACGGCGTAGTGCGTACCCAGGAACTTTCTGCAGATCAGGATATCATACCGGCACGCATCGGGATTGGATGGGTTGACGGTTATATTTATAAAAGATGGCACCAGCA
This sequence comes from Flavobacterium piscis, assembly GCF_031457575.1. Taxonomy (GTDB): domain Bacteria; phylum Bacteroidota; class Bacteroidia; order Flavobacteriales; family Flavobacteriaceae; genus Flavobacterium; species Flavobacterium piscis_A. The sequence goes on from NZ_JAVDWQ010000020.1 coordinate 59,928, forward strand.
TACCTGGACTACTAATGATGATGGAATGTATCAGCCGTGGAGCCGGACATTTGAAGGTATTAATACCACTAACAGGATCATTACGCAAATCGAAGAGGAAGGGATTGTGCTTCCTTCCGATCAGGCAAAAAATTCTTTACTGGCAGAACTTCGGGTATTAAGGGCTTCGTACTATTACATTCTTATTGATCTGTATGGAAACGTTCCTTTAGTGACAAATTTTCGTGACGCATCACTCCCAAAACAGTCAACAAGAACTGAAGTATTTGACTTTATCGTTAAAGAAATAACAGACAATATCGATCAGCTTTCACAGGAAGCCAGAGGTTACTATTATGGTCGTATGAATAAATGGGTTGCTCACACTTTACTTGCAAAAATGTATCTAAATGCCGAAGTATGGCGCGGACAGGCAATGTGGCAGCAATGTATCACCCAATGTGATATCGTTTCCGCATCAGGTTTTTATGCACTTGAGCCAAATCAAAAGAACGTTTTTGTAACAGAAAATCAAAATTCCAATGAAATTATATTTGCCCTTCCGATGGATGAGAAATATGTATCAGACTGGAATGCTTTCGATTTCCATATGCAGACCCTTGCCCAGGAAAGCCAGCAGACCTACAATATGACATTTGCTCCATGGGGAGGTGTATGTGCCACCCCACAGTTTATCGAATCTTTTAACCCCGAAGATAAACGTTTGCAGCAAAACTATATTCAGGGGCCACAGTTTGCCCGCAATGGTGATCCCCTGAGCATAAATTATACTGTTTCAGTTCCTTCTATTGACGAGTCAGACAAAGATGACGGCTACCGTTGGGGCAAATTTGAAATAAAAATTGGTGCACAAAATCGTCTTGGCAATGACTTTCCTGTATTTAGATATGCAGATATACTGCTAATGAAAGCTGAGGCACTTATGCGCTCAGGTCAGCCTGGTGCAGGCAATTTAGTTACACAGGTGCGTCTGAGAAACTTTGATGATGCCAGTGTTGCAATTGTAACAGACCAACAGCTTATTCTTGGAAGCAATTATGATTATGGCCGAAGGGATACTTATTCACAAACCCATGAAGGTTCGGCTGATTTGATATATGGACGTTTTTTAGATGAACTTGGCTGGGAATTCTGCCAGGAGGGACGACGCCGTCAGGATATGATCAGATTCAATGCCTTTACAACAAGGGCATGGTTCTCGCACGATCCATCAAATTCCAACAAAAACCTGTATCCAATACCTCTGCAGGCAATACAGACTAACAGTAATCTGATACAAAATCCAGGTTATGGTAATTAAAATATCCCAATTCTAATAATTATAGATTTTTTGTAAAATCAAAACCCTGCAAATCAAATGATTTGCAGGGTTTTTTATTGGCTGGCAATGCAGTTTATAGTCTGGTTAACTTTTCCATTCAACCCTTTTTTTTATAATAAGGTCCTTATAGTTAATAAATATTTAAGCATTTATGTTAGAATGGCTGGTTAATTAAAAAAGTGTAGTTCTTAGAGTATTTTCTCTTCTACTTTTTTACCACTATAATTTATAACCTTCTTCAATCCATCAGGCATTACTATAGTAAATTTTCTATTGTATAACATTCCATCATATTGTCCTTTTCTACTTGAGATCGTTAATTTCTTTGATGCTTCATTCCATAAAAATTCAATCTCTGTATAAGCGCCTTTCTCATAATTATAATTATCAAATTCATCTTCATAAAGTATAAAAGACCCGTTTTTACCCGGATACACCTTTATTTCAAGATTATCCCACTTTTTCTCCGCTGCAAACTCTACTTTGGGGCCAAAAGGTATAATAGCTCCGGCCTTCACATAAAGAGGAATCATATCAATAGTGGTTTTTCTTGTAATCTCCTGTCCACCATTAACTTTCTCATTGGTCCAGAAATCATACCATAAGGTTCCGGCAGGCAGATATACTTTTCTTGATTTCTCTGCAGTAAAATCGACAGTATCTTTGTCTTGATTCTCTTTAGATCCTTGTTTATTCCATCCTGTTTCTTCATTTACTTTTACTACCTTCTCTGGAGTATATTGTGCCTGTACGACAGGGGCTACAAGAATTGATTTTCCAAACATATACTGATCGTTAATATCCCAAACTTTTTTATCGTTTGCAAAATCCATAAACAATGCACGCATAAAACTGGACTGCTTGCTAGTAACATCCCAGGAAGTCGAATAAATGTATGGTATAAGTGCGTAACGCAAATTGATGAACTTTTCTATAGCATCATAAATAGGTTCTCCTTTTTTACCAAAATTATAAATCTCCCTTGGAACATCAGTACCATGAGAACGCATCATAGCATTAAAAGCACCAAATTGCAGCCAGCGAACATAGAGTTCCTGATACAAAGGATTTTTAGTGCCATTTTGTCCATTTTCAGCATTATTATATGCTCCGGCAAAGAACCCTCCTATATCTGAATTCCAGTGCGGAATTCCAGTAAGTGTAAAATTCAAACCAGCAGGTATCTGGTTTCGTAATGATTCCCAGCTTGAACCTGTATCACCCGACCAGGTATTAGCGCCATAACGCTGCTGGCCGGCAAAAGCAGATCGGGTCAAAATAAATACACGTTTATCTGAGGTGGTTTTACGCTGATGATCATATACGCCTCCAACGGCCATAAGCGGAAAGGCATTACGTACTTTTCGGAAAGATCCAAGATAGGTTTTTGTATCATAATCTGCCGGTTTTGCCTGTAGATGGTCCGGCTCTGTTGAATCCATCCACCACCCGTCAATTCCTTTGGCAAATAATCCTTCATTGGCGTATTTCCAATAAATATCGCGTGCTTCCGGATTGTAAACATCGTATACTCTGACTCCCGACGGATAATCGGTATTTGGCGGCCAGGTCTCTGAACCGGATTCCGGCCAGGTAATAATATTGAACAGCATTCCTTTTTTATCCATTTCCTTGTAAGGTTTTGTTTGGGGACCAAAAGATGACCAGATCGAAATAATCATATGAGCATTTAGATTATGAACCTCTTCAACCATTTTCTTGGGATTTGAAAACTCCGGATTCAAAAAATCCATTGCATTCCAAAGATAATTGTTGCCCCAGTACTGCCAATCTTGTATAATGCCATCTAAAGGAACGTCTAATTCACGATATTTTTTAACAACACTTACCAGTTCATTTTGGCTTTTATAACGTTCCTTACTCTGCCAAAAGCCGTAGGTCCATAATGGGAACAGTGGTGCCTCACCTGTAAGTTCTCTCATTTGGGTAATCACTCCATCTGCATTTCTGCCATACAAGAAATAATAATCTACGGCATCTCCTACAATCGATTTAAAAGAAGTTTCGTTGGAGTCGTCGTTAAATTCTGTTGGAGAATAATTGTCCCAATAAAGTCCATACCCTTTTATTGATTGAAAAAAAGGCACAGCATCTTCCAGATTACCTTGCTCCAAATGATATTTTTGATTTCTTTGGTTTAAATTTCCTCTTTGATGTTGCCCCAGCCCGTATATTGGTTCTTCTTTATCTAAGCTGAAAGATTGAGATACCGTAAAAGTCTTTACTCCTGTATCATCGAAAGATTCAAATTTTGTGCTCTCAGGTTTTTCTTTTAATAATATTTCTTTTGAAGCCGAAGCAAATGTTACATCACCTGAAATAGAATTTACTGCAACATTTAGTTTGTCAGATTTTAAAATTATACTGTTGTTGTCTGCGTTGACACTAAAAGTAGTTTTAGATGGTTTTAAAATTACCGACAGGCTCTCTTTTGAAAAAGTTTTTTCAGTTGGAAATTTAATAACCCTGACAATAGAGGGACTATAAAATTGTATCTCGATAGTGTTACCGTTGGCGGTCATTTTAATTCCCTGAGTGGTCTTCTGGAAATTTTGCCCCTTGCTGTTTAAACAAAAGAGCAAGGCAATTAATAAGGAGTAAATAATTTTCATTTCTATTAATAAAATTAGATGGTTTGTAGTGGGATAAAAATAGTTTTTGTACTTTTTAAAGACTTTAAACTATGTTGAAACTATTATAACTCTTGTTGAAATTAGATTTCACAAAACGCTAAAACACTTAAAATCAGAAATAAAAAAAGGGATTTTAAAATCCTTAGGTTGGATTTATTTTTTAAGTTTAACTAAACCACTCCTATGAACTGAAAGTTCACGGATTTGATTGACTGACTGAAAGTCTGCAAGGTAGTAACACTATTTATTAACTACAAATTACACGAATTAGGACAAATTTAATTTGTAACGCTTTTTGGCTACTCTTTTTTTGACATATCTGGGACCAATAAAACATCTTTAGAAAGAATTATTTATCAGCTGTAAAATTCAGCTACTTCCTAAAGCATTTTCATCTCGGCACTGACTGGGTGTTTTACCAAATGCATCATGAAAACACTTGGTAAAATACGAAACACTATTAAACCCGACTTGCTCCGATATGTCAGCTATTGTTAATTTTTTATCCAACAAGAGTTCTGCCGCTTTTTTAAGTCTTATGGCGCGAATAAAATTAGTTGGTGAATGATCTGTAAGAGCAATAAGCTTTCTATACAGGCCCGTACGATCCATATTCATATTATCACTAAATTTCTCTACAGTATAATCCAGATTAGACAAATTATCTGCAATACATTTAAAAGCACGCTCAAGAAATTCCTTATCAATTGGGTTTACTGCAAGTGATTCAACTGTCACTTCCTTGTCTTTACTAAAAGCTTCTCGTCTGGTAAAGCTTATTTCTAATAGCTTTTTTATACGAAGCACGAGCAAATTAATATCAAATGGCTTTACCATGTAGGCATCTGCTCCGGCCTCGTATCCTTCAAAACGTGCTTCATCAGAGGCTCTTCCGGTAAGCATAATAAGAGGTATATGACTGGTCGAAATAGTAGTGCGCAACGATTGACAAAGCTGCGAACCATTCATCTCTGGCATCATCATATCTGTAATGATCAAATCAGGAGTATGATCGACTGCTTTCTGTAATCCTTCGATTCCATTATCTGCAGTAAGTACATTGTAATGTTTTTTTAATTCATCAAACAGATAGGCTTTAAAAACACTATGATCCTCAACAATAAGGATGTTTTTTCTGGATTGCTCATTGCCTGATTCAAAAAATGTTTTTTCTGTCTTTCTCTGAACACAAAGCTGGACTCTAAAACAGGTTCCATGTCCCGGACTACTTTCTACACTAACAGATCCTCCATGCATTTCTGCATAATATTTCACCATGTACAGCCCTATTCCGCTGCCTGCTGCCGAGCTATTTTGATTGTCTGCCTGGTAAAAACGATTGAATATATTGTCAATCTCTGCTGAAGATATTCCGACACCTGAATCTTCAACCAAAACAGTAAGAATATTGCCTTTTGCATTTATGGAAGCAGATAATTTAACAATTCCCCCGGAACCGGTAAACTTGATTGCGTTTGACAGTAAATTAATAACTATTCTCGTAATCTTTTGCCTGTCGATATATAAATCGATATTCTGTTCCTCCACTGTCCATGATAAGGAAACTCCTTTTTCTGCCGCCATTGGCAGATAAGCATTACATAATTCGGTCAGGAATGAAAGATTATCATAAAAATGACAATGCAGTATTTCCTCTCCAGTATCTATTTTTTTAAAATCAAGCAGCTGATTAACAACATCTAATAACAAATCGCTATTAGAACTAATACGTAAAAGATCCTTTTTTATTTCTAAATTTTCAACTTTTGAAATAAGAGATTTTAACGGTGTTATTATTAATGTAAGCGGAGTGCGTAATTCATGACTTATATTGGTAATAAAGTCAGACTTCGCTCTTTCAACGGCATAGTCTTGTTGTTTTTTCTGAATTAAGGCATTTCGTCTTGCGATAGCTTTAAAAAACATCCACATTCCCAAACCCAGCATTAGAAAATACAAAATCTTGGCAAAGGTCGTTTTCCAGATGGGAGGCGTAATTATGATCAATAACTTTTTTTGCTTTCCAGGCCAGTTTATGCAATCAGAACTTGCTTGTACTTCAAAAATATATTCCCCCGGAGAGATATTGGTATAATTGGCTTCTCCAATTCCTGATGCGGTATTTTCAATGCGCCAGTTCTCATCAATACCCTGTAGTTTATATCGGTAATAAGTCTTTGTGGGATTTATATAATTCAGTCCTGAAAAACCAATGCTGAAAAAGTTTTGGTTGTAATTAAATCGTATGCTATCAGTTTCTGGCATTGTTTTATTTAAAACAATATTTCCATTATAATCTTGTCCTCGTACTACGTTTTTTCCAAATAATTTTAAATTAGATAGTATCGGGTTTAGTACATATTGATTATCCTCGGTAACACCACTTTGCAGGTTATTCATCCCGTCGATCCCACCAACAAACAACCCCCAATTTGAAGATTTAAATACAGAACGTTCTGTAAAAGGATACTCTAAAACCCCACTATATTTATCATGGTTTTCAATTTGAAAGCTTAAGCCGCTTCCCTTATTTTTCTTTATAATATGACTAATGCCGCGAGAGGTTGTAACCCAGAAGGAATGGTCTTTTTTATCCTCAACAATTGCCTTGATGCTATTATTTACTAATCCTTTATCCGTATTTAACTGATACAATTTATGCCTTTTATTATCCCAAACACTAAGACCATTATAAGTGCCAACCCATAAATCCTGATCTGAATCAGAAAGCAGACAGGTATACCTATGGTTTTTTTGACTGAACATTGGATATTTTTTTTGGCTCTGAGCCAATGGCATAATTATTTTAGTACCACTAAAATTCATTAAAAAAGGTCCTTTGGCTGAAATCCCAACCAATTGCTGGTTCCATTGGGTTATTTGGATTACATTGGCAAGCGAAGTGACTAAAGACGAAAATCCGAAAGAATTGAAAGATTTATTCCATTTCAGAATCCCATCGCCTGTACAAACATAAATTTCCTTGTCTTTTGTTTCATATACATAATTGGTAAATTGTGTAGTGTAATGCTTCAGTATCTGATCGTTTCCTAATAGGTATAAACCATTTGAGGTCGAAATCCAGATTTGATTATTAGAATCTTTAAATAACGAATTGCAAGATATATCAGGAAGTAAGGTTTTGAATGTTTTAGAACGATCAAGAGGCAGTTTTGCTTCAAATAAACCTTCATTACTACCAATGAGCATTTTACCGTCAATAGTTTCTTCAAAACAATTTATTTGTAATTCACGATCGTCTTGGAACTTAAAATATTTTTTTGAGTAGTATTGAAACCGGGAACGATCAGGATGATGGTAATAAATTCCTTTATTTAATGTTCCGGCCCAGAGTCCACCTTGATAATCAAATAAAACGGTACTTACTTCTGTTTTAATTTTACGCTCATCAATCAAAGTCAATTCAGGATAAAAAGTACCAACAGTACTTCCGGCATGAAAGTACCAAAGCCCTTTACTGCAGCTCATGAAAAAATCTCCCTTATCATTTGCCGCAAAACAGTTTAGCCAATACGAATCTGTCTGTAACAGTATTACAGATTCCCTGGTTTGAATGTCAAATCGAACAAGCTGCCCTTTATCTTTTCCCGCCCTAACCACATAGATATAATTATTTACTGCGGTTGCATGCTGCCATTGGGTAAAATTATCAGAATTATCTTTGACTATAAATAGTTTATAAAGTTCCTTTGCCATTGCCCGGTCAAAACAACGTATCAGTCCTGATTTATAGATTAAATACAGTAGATTTTTATGAAGGACCAAATCATATAAAATGTCATCAGAGCTGCCGGCAACAGAAACACTATTTAAAAAGGTAATAACCTTTTTTGAACCCTGCTCATAGCAAAGTAATTTTCCTAAATCGTTAACAACCCAGATGTTTTTTTTCTCATCGACAAATAAATTCGTTGGTTTGCCTGTAAAACCCAGAGAACTTAATAGTTCCAGAGGATGGTCTTCAGATCGCTCTTTTGCAACATTAATGAGATTGATTTTTCCTCTGTATTTAAACCAAATGCGATTGTTCTCTAAATAACTGTGATGAAAGCCTGTGTAAGATATAAGCGGAGCAGCATTATCGTCATCAATTTCTATCGTTTTAAAACCAATACCATCATAAAGGTTGAGCATTCCCTCTGTAAAAACCCCAATCCTTCCGTCTTGCAATTGAATAAAATTACGAATCTTCTCTTCATTAAGTTGCTGTCTGACTTCAATTGGGGAAAACAATAAGTCTTGTGCGAATGCCTTATGAGCATAAGAAAAAAGCAGGATGTATATTATAACTTGCAGGATTTTGTAAAGTTGCAAAACTTTTTTCCACATAATTCTATTTATCAAAGATTTAAACGATACTATTATCATCTATTTGAAGTAATTCTTTTATATTTCAGTTAAGATTTTAAACTAATTGAAATCTTTAATTAGCTTTCAGTTCAAAAAAATATTTAATCAAACATAAATTCAAGACTTTAGCTTCTTTTTGAAACACATTTTTATTTATATTCAAATTTATATAATTTTTTATCAATGTATTAATCATATCTATCCACAATAGAAATCTTTACAAATAATTCTTAAACATATATGAGATTACCCCATTTAATTGGGATGAAAACAGAAAATTAAGCCTAAATCCCTTTGACGACTTAGTAAAAGAAGAAAAACTTATCTGTTTTAACCCACTTGAAGATTAAACAGAAATCTGAGAAGACGTGTTGAAAATGAAAATAACCACTACCAAAAGACCTTGAAAAACGAAAGAAGCAAATTGACGAATGGAAAAAAAGCAGGTTGGATAAAGAAGAACCCCTACTAACAGCTAAGGTTTCGTTGCGTGCGTAGCGCTAACAATAAAACCTGTGTTGAATTAGTGTTTATCAATATTTAAAACATTAATTTATTTATTTTAGTTAGGACACTCAAGGTTAAAACAACAATTTTTTATATCTTCGTGTTTCTACGAAAAAAGTGAAATTATAAACCCATAAATACCTAAGTATTATATTGTTAAATAAAAAAAGTAAGTCAGTAATTATTTTAATATTTATGAAAAAGTATTTAAAACACATATGATTTATTTTTATTTTACAAATTCCAATAACAAAAAATTATGTTGATCAAAAATAAAAACATTCGATTATTATTTATCATAGCAGCTTGTTTTTTGATAATGCCAACTACTACAATAATAGCACAAGGAGGCCCTCCACCTCCTGGTGATGATGTTCCGGAAGTGTCAATAGATAACGATTTGTTAATATTATTAATTTCAGGGCTTTTATTAGCTAAATATATCACCAAAAAACAAAAAATACGACCTGGAAAAGATTCAGGAAAAAATATCTGATGAAAAAACTTAAATAATTGTTACTACAATTTTTAAATAACATAAAATCAAAATTATGAAAAAAATAATAACCGTATTTTTTTTACTTATTTCTATTAAATCATTTTCTCAAATATATTTTGGATCGGATAGCTACATGTATGTAAAAAATGAATTACTGTATGTTAGTCAGGATATTGATCTGCAAGCGAATTCAGCTTTATATTTGAGAAATCAGTCGCAATTACTTCAAGGAACGACAGGTGTTTCTTCTAATAAGGGTACGGGAATTGTTTCTGTGTATCAAGAAGGAACTTCTGATAATTTTGATTATAATTATTGGTGTTCTCCTATCGGAAATGCTTCTGCAATTACCGGAAATGAGAATTTTGGAGTTACTATGCTGTCCAGGCCTACATCTGCCATAACGTCAACTCCAGCTGTAATATTACCACAAGCAAGCCGGGATGGAATTGCAAATCCATTGTCAATAGCAGCGCGGTGGATTTATAAATTAACGAATGCAAACAGTTACTCCCAATGGATTTATGCTGGAAACACAACCACAATAGCACCCGGAGAAGGATTTACTATGAAAGGTACAAGTGGAACTGATAATCTAGATGCAGAGGGGAATGGCGTTCAAAATAACCCGGGAGGAAATGGTGCACAAAGATACGACTTTAGAGGCAAACCAAATGATGGTAATATAAACGTAACGCTGGGGACTAACAATGCAACCTTAACAGGAAATCCATATCCGTCGGCTTTACATCTTAATGCCTTTCTTTTAGATCCGGATAATACTGCCGGAACTGGAATTGCCTATTTTTGGGAGCAGGACAGATCTGTAAATTCTCATCTTATTCTGGACTATAGAGGCGGATATGGAAGCTATGCACCCATCAGTCTGGAGTCAAACGGGGTATATGTTCCCGCTACTTTTAATTCTTACAACAGTGATGGTTCCCTCAATACAACCGGTACATCCTCCGGACTTGTAATTGAACGTAAATATTCACCCATTGGCCAGGGATTTCTCTTAAATGGAGCAACAAATGGGATCGTTACATTAAAAAACTCGCACAGAGCCTATTATAAAGAAGGGAACCCTCAAACTAAATTTGAACGCCGTGCAAATAAAACTTTGGGAACAAAAGAATCAGTATCCCAAGTATCCTGTTTAAAATTGAATGTGATCCTTAACGATCAGTTTACAAAACAGATGGCATTAGTACTTTCGCCTGATGCAACAGACGGAATAGACAGAGGAATAGATGCTTTAAGTATGAATACCAACTTACCAAATGATGTTTACTTTTTTTTAAATGATGCCAATTATGTAATTCAGGGTGTTAATTATGACATTACCAAAAAAATATCTTTAGGCGTAAAAGCTACAGATGATACTTTTTTAAAGTTCTATGTTCCCGAAGTTATAAACTTTGATCCTTCTCAGGCAATATACATCCATGATGCCACTAATGATTCATATCATGATATAAAAAACGATATATATGAAATTGCAGTTCTAAAAGGGACATACAATGACAGGTTCAAAATTGTTTTTAAAGATGACAAAACTTTAGGTGTAGAAAATTTAAACGAGACGAAAATTATTATAAACCAAAACAACCTCACCCATCTGTTAACAATTTCAAACAGCAATCGAATGGAATTAAAGTCAGTAATAGTTTATGATATGTCAGGTAAAATTGTCCTGTCAGAGGAGCTTGGGACTGATCATAATTATTCATTTTCTACAAGTGGATTGAGTAATGGCATCTATATAGTAAAATTAGTTACTACCGATGAATCAAAAATCACTAAGAAAATTTTCATTTCTAATTCAGTCAAATAAAATAGGCTTCAATGTCTATAATATATTACTTAAATTTCATAATACTGGATTTAATATAATGAAAATCACTATTTTTGATTAGAACTGAGACAGTTTTTCTATATTGAAAATGGAGATCCTTATTGCTAAAAGACCGCTGGCCAATTTAATGTTTATAAAATATTGGCAGTTAGAATAATCAACTTAAAGAACATTTAATAATCAAAAGATTCCTAATGAAAAATAAAATTCTACTACTGTTTTTTATTCCTTATTTATCCTTTGCCCAAATCGGGATAAATACCACCGACCCCAGAACAACATTAGATGTCAACGGAGCGGTTACGCACAGGGAGGTAAGCTTTGCCGTGGCTTCTAATGCAGTGAACATTACTACAGGTACTTCATTGGCCAATATTACAGGTACTGCTACAGGTACGGTTACAGTAACTGCTTTTGTTCCAACTGTTAACGGACACTTATTAATCATTTCCAATAATACTACCGGCGGTTTTGGTGCAACGTTTTCAGGAACAACTATTCCTAATGCCCAGGCCATAAGTTTTGTTTATACCAATGGCGCATGGAAAACTACAATAGGGTCATCAATAGTATCAACTAATTTGTATAATAGTGATGGTACACTGACAGGCAATCGTACTGTAGCCCTCGGAGCTAATAGTCTTACTTTTTCAGGTAGTACAGGAAGGGTAGAATTCGCAAATGCGTTCGGATTTGCCAAAGATACACCCAGGGGGATAGCAACAATATATAATGCTACAAATGGTGACGCGTATGGTATCGAGCAGGTTTCAAGCAGTCAGTCAGGAACATCAGCTCCAGCTTTCCGTTTATTTACATCAAATTTTACGGGGATACCACCCTATCTTGCTTTTGGTAAATATACTACTGCAACCGCTTTTACTGAATATGCCAGGTTTCATAGTAATGGTTTTTTTGGTATTTGGACTGGTACTGGAGTAAGTTCTACCTTACATGTAAATGGCAGTATTGCCACTAGTATTATTGTTATTTCCGGAAATTTAACATTAGCTGTGAACCATAAAACAGCAATCATTCCGCTTGGGTCTGCATTTACCGTTACGTTGCCAGCTGCTTCAGGAATAACCGGGAGAGTTTATACCATTGTCAATAATACAGTTGATGCAAAAACCATAGGAAGTTATATTGATTTAGCCGGGGCTACTGTAACCACTATCGGTGCAGCAAGCAGTGTAGAAGTACAGAGTGATGGTACCAATTGGCGTCAGATACAATAGATTAGCCTTCTTATTTAAGTACAAAGTTTTTTGAAGGAAGTCATGAACTAAAATTTATGCCAGAAAACCAAATTTAAATAAAACTTAAAGACAATTAAAATGAAAAGTAAAATTCTGCTGCTGTTTTTTATCACATATTTCTCCTTTGCCCAAACGGGGATAAACACCACCGACCCCAGAACAACATTAGATGTCAACGGAGCGGTTACCCGCAGGCAGGTAAGTTTTACTGTGGCTTCTAATGCAGCCAATATTAACACACAAACTTCACTTGCCAGTATTACAGGTACCGCTACCGGTACTGTTGCGATAACAGCATATGTCCCGACTATAAATGGACACATATTAGCCATTTCCAATAATACTACAGGTGGTTTTAATGCAACGTTTGCAGGCACTACTATTCCCAATGGGCAGGCCATACTTTTTGTCTATACTAACGGAGCATGGAAAACAACAATAGGATCATCAGCAACGGCAACCAATATTTATAACAGTAATGGTACCCTGACTAACAATCGTACGGTAACGATGGGGGCTAATAATCTTACTTTTTCAGGCTCCGGAAGACCTGAATTTCAAGCCCCGGTTGGGTTAGGATTTGCTAAAGACACACGAATGGGAATGGCAGCATTGTATGATGCTGACACGGGTGACGCCTATGGTTTAGAGAAAGTTTCAGCTGCCCAGACTGGTACAACAGATGCGTTACGTGTGTTTACATCAAATATTGGATCAGCATATCTCGCTTTTGGCAAATATACTACTGCAAGCGCTTTTACTGAATATGGAAGGTTTACTAATGCTGGAAATTTTGGAATTGCTACTACTGCACCAACTTCTACTTTGCAGGTCACTGGCAGTATTGCCAATAGTATTATAGTGATTTCCGCAGACCTAACATTAAATGATACCCATAAAACAGTAATCATTCCACTTGCGTCTGGATTTACCGTTACACTGCCGGCGGCAGCGGCCGTACCGAGTCGAATTTACAGCATTGTCAATAATACAGTTGGTGCAAAAACAATAGGTAGTTACATTAATTTAGCCGGGAGTTCAATAAACACAATCAATGCTTCAAGCTGTGTTGAAGTACAGAGTGATGGTACCAACTGGTATCAGATACGATAGGCAGATCATTTTTATTTAGATATTTGCTGATTATCAAATTATTATTTTTAAAATCCAAATATTCATTTTCGTATTATCAGGAAAATGCATGTCAATATAATGAGTAACCTTTATTTCTGTTACACAGAAAATCTCCTGCCAGAACACACAGGAGATTTTAAAATCTAACACAAAATATAACTAAACAATTATACCAATTAGACATATATAATGGTCTATTTGTTCTTTTGTCATCGAGCGGATTCGAAATGCACTGATGGTTCCCGACTTTAGCCTGTCCTGAGCTTTTATTGAAGGGTCGAACTAACAATTGGAAATGTAAATGGTATATTCAAAAAGTTCTCTTTATTTAGAAAACTCTACAGTACTCAATTTTTTCCAGCTACCACGTGTGAAATCAGGAATTTCAACTGGTGCCGAATTATTATCCAAAGAAATTTCCGTTAACGGACTTAAGCAGGACCATTCTGCCAAATCGTAAACATCCATATCTAAAGGAAGTCCTTTTTGGATACAGTAAAACATACGGTAATCCATAATAAAATCCATTCCGCCATGACCGCCTACTTTTTTCGCCATCTCTTCGATGTCTTTCACAATCGGATTTTTATATTTTTCCATTAATATTTTTTTCACATCCTCAGATACAAATTCTTCTGCATTCAGGTTTTGATAATTTTTAGCAATCTCTGCTCCTGCTTCTTTGGCATCAATGGCATAACCTTCAACGGGATATTTGTTCGCAAATCCTTTAGTTCCTGACAACTGGTACATTCTGCTATACGGTCTCGGGCTTGTAACATCATGCTGAATCTGGATTGTTTTTCCCATTTCGGTACGGATCATGGTCATGGTATGATCACCATTTCTGAAATCGGTTACTACTTCTCCCGTCTTTTCTTTGATGAATGCAGGATTTCCAACTGCTTTGGTATCCATAGAAACTAAGAAATTCATTTTATCCCCTCTGTGAATGTTGAGCGCCAGACACGCTGGTCCCATTCCGTGTGTTGGATACACATCGCCTCTGTGTTTGCGATTATAATCCATACGCCAGTTGTTCCAGTAATTTTCCCAATACGGCTGTAATCCGTGAATGTAAGAACCTTCAGCATGAAGAATTTCTCCAAATAAGCCTTGCTGGGCCATGTTTAAAGTCGTCAGTTCAAAGAAATCATACACACAATTCTCCAACATCATACAATGTTTACGGGTCTTTTCAGAAGTGTCAATAATATCCCAGATTTCCTTCATTGTTAAAGCCCCCGGAACTTCTACCGCAACGTGTTTTCCGTCTTTCATAGCTTGTACGGCAATATTGGCATGATGCTTCCAGTCGGTTACGATGTAAACCAGATCTACATTTTTAAGTGCTGTTACTTTTTTCCAGGAATCTTCCCCAAAGAACACTTCTGCTTTTGCTTTTCCATGTTTTACGAGAGTATCATTGGCTGTTGTTGTTCTCTCTTCTGCCATATCACACAGCGCAACAATTTCTACTCCGGGTATATGTGTAATTCGCTCAACAGCTCCTGTTCCGCGCATTCCCAAACCAATAATTGCCACATGAACTATCGGAATTGCCGGCGTCGCCAAACGCAAAACATCAGTCTGCCCTTTGTCTCTTTTTGGTGCTTTTGTTTTTATGATTTGTGCAGATGCATCACAAATTTTTAATAGCAAAAAGGCTATCAATAAAAATTTTAAACTTGAACTTTTCATTTTTTTTTAATTTAGATAATTTATTGAGATGAGTTACTCGTCATTATTTTGTTTTGTTTATACTTTTATGTAAGTCTTGTTTTTATGCATGTACCAAAGTATGAAATAAAGGATTCCGAAACCTGCTAAATCGCAAAAGGCATCATAATAGGCTCCTGTAAATTGTTCAAAACCAAAGAAAATTTGTTTGGCAATTAAAGAAAAATTAAAGACATGTGATCCAACATACGCTGCAATGGCATTAAGCCCAATAACCCGAAACGGATATGCCCATTTGGTATAGCCTTTTACATCGACCAGCCAATAAAATAAAGCTAACAAGACAAAACTAATCCCTGATGAGAATAGTACGAATGAACTTGTCCATATTTTTTTAATAATGGGGTGCCACAAACCTATGATTAAGGATGCAACTATTCCGGTTATACCAATAATAAGCAGATAACTGGCAATTTTTTGTCTGGATAAAGATGACAAAAGCAATTCTCCTGCAAACAATCCCGACATGGTGGTTGCAGTAAAACCTAAACCGGTTAACAACCAGGAATATTGTGTCTGGTCATAGAAACGTCCGAAAACCTGTTGATCAATATAAACAGGAAGATTTTTATTGGGTAATAATTCAAAAGGATGCCCAAATAAACCCGGAACTTCTAATATGACAGTATACAGAATCAGGCAGCTTACAAAAAATATATACCTCCCTTTTTTTGAAAAATTGATATAAGCAATACAGGAAAACAAATAACCAACAGCAATGGCCTGAAGTGTGTTACTGAATATATGAAACCTGGAAATATCCAAAAACAACAAATTGCCCTGAACAATCCATCCCAAAATAAACAAAATTACAAATCGTCTTAGAATATGGGTATATAATTTAGTATCTGATCCTGTTTCGGTGCTTCTTTTTCCTAATGAAAACGGAATAACAACACCCACAACAAACAAAAACAAAGGCATAATTACATCGTAGAGATGAAACCCAATCCATTCCGGGTGCTCAAACTGGTCAGCTAAAGTCCTGGTGAAATTGGTTTTGGCAGCCGAATTTAGGTTATAGAAAAAACGATCGGCCACAATAATCATCAATAAATCAAATCCTCGCAGAACATCTACAGACATCAATCGGTTATTGAAAATGCTTTTATTCATTTGGCTTATTTCTTTATTTTAATTTGATAAAGTAATCCCTGATATTGATCAAACACTAAGGATTACTTTTAAATTATCTTTACTTCGATAGCTCAATGCCATTAGATTTTAAAAATGACCTTTTCAAAAAACTAGTAATCCAATGGTAATTTTGACAGGCTATCGATGACAAACTACAATTCTAATGTAGAGAATTTAGGACCTTCAGGGAAGTTGGCAACAGCTGCCCATCCTGAAGTCATTTCGGTAATTGCAATACCAATTGAACTTCCTAAAGTTCCTAATTGTGTTTTCGGAATACTAAATTCGATAGCATTTGTTGTATCAGAAAGACTAACAATTGCTGATGCCTTTAAGTTAGCTCCGGAACCTGCGATAGCTCCCCATCCCCATCCACCGTTGGGATCAGTATGGTTATAAAAATCTCCCCAGCCGTTGCTTACCATCGGGCCTTCGAATAAAAATTCTGCTCCTGAACCACCCGGCCAATTGCCATGCAAAAATCCGGTTTGCGTATTACCATCGGTATTGATGTACATGTCTACCAATTCCAACAGCATTTTTTTGTTTCCTTCCAAATACACATTTACGTTTGGACCACCCGCCCAAATTTTAATTTTTTGGATTGATCCGTTTCCTGAGGTATTTTCGTCAGTAACTGCAACATCATCCCAATCTGTAAATTTACCGTCAATTTTAATGTCGATGATTATAATTCTTGGAGCATCTATAACTTTTGTAATAAATGCTTCTTCGCCTGCATCATTTGTAACAGTTAATGAAACCCTAATTTCACCTCCTATTTTATAGGTATAAACAGGATCTTTTTCATTTGAGACATAATAAAGATCTCCAAAATCCCATCTATATTTAGTAGCATTTGTAGAAAGATTGGTAAAAGTAAAGGTACTTCCGTCATTGGTAAATGAAAAATCAGCAACAGGCATTGTTTCTGAATCCGAAGATGAACTGTCACTCGAACAAGCTGTTAGCAATAACAACGCCATCAGCATTGTTACATATTTGGTTAATTGTATTTTTTTCATGGTTTTTTGGTTTAAATATTTTATAACTATTTAATGATAACCGTTTGTGATAATTTGTTGAAACCTGTTGTAGCTTCCCATAATCCCGTATTAGCAAAACGAATACAATACTCTGGTCTGTCTGTTAGTTTTGAGGAACTATCTTCAATTTTCAGAAGTACTTCATAAGTACCTGCCGGGATTTCTGACAAGCTCACCGATTCTTTTAAATCGAAAGTTACTCTTGGTACCACTTTTCTCACATCAAAACTTAATTTTTTCTTGTACACTGTTCCGTTTACAGTTGCTCTAAAAATTAAAAAAGCATTTTTAGGATTATACACCGGAGCAAAACCTGAATTATTAATAAAAGCGTTTAATTCTAAAGTTCCGTTTAAGGCAACTTCTTTTTTAATGCTTGAAGATGCTAATGCAAGTCTGTACCCTAACTTTCTTTCAAAATCGGTAAAACAATTGTTGTTTCTCCATTCCTGCAGAACCGGACCGTAATAATCAAGATTTAAGTAGGTCCATTTTAAAAGCGTCATTTCTTTTTCGGCAATACTGCAACTTGCAATCGGAACATCTACGGGCGGACAAGTTTCACCTCCTGTTGGGACAAAAAGGGCTTCATTACTTACATACGTTTTTTCGGCAGTTACATTCTGGTAGGTTCCATAATCATCAACGCTGGCCATAAAACAATCGTTATGAAAACCCAAACGGGCAGTATTTGTAGTTCCATAACCTACTGTAGCATCCATTGCGGTTGTAGTTGCAACGAAATCTTGTTTGATTTTTGGCGTTCTTACCTGAATTTTAATTTCTTTTGGAAAAGATTCCAAAAGTTTATCCAGTATCAATTTTTTATTCGCTGGTGTAGTCAACTGGTTAGTGGTGTAATACCACTCACCCCAGGCTCCCACAAAACCTGCCTGAACAAAAGCAATAACATCCTTGTTCTCCTCAAAAATGGGTTTCAACTGATCTAAATGTCCTGAAATTACGGCAACAGAAGCATCGGAACCATCCTGGGCATCGGTATAAGCAAAACGCAAAACACATTTTAAACCTGATTCTCTAAGACGTGTAAAATCGGTTTTAATAAGGTCTAATTGTGTCTGGCTTAAAGCAGTCGTTTTAAACTTTTCCAAATAATACAAACGCAAAATAAGGCTTACATTTTCTTTCTTTAAATTATTCAAAGATGCCGCAGTCATTGCCACACCTTCCGAATTCACCTGCCAGGTATGCATAAATCCACGTTCCGGATTGGTAAAAACTTCATTAGAAACCGCGTAAGTAACTTTTTCCTGCCCGCTTGCTTCTTCTTTATTGTCACCACTATCACTCTGACAGCTACTTGCAATATTAAGGAAAAGGCAAAATGCTATTAATAAATATTTCATTTTTTGCATAATTAAATTATCTGATTAATTTTATTCATTCACAAAAGTGATATCCGTCTTCCAATTAATTATATTTATCATTCTGAATAAATTTTCCTTTGCCTTCGCTTATTCTCTCTAACGAAAAAGGAAACAATGCTTTATAAGGCTCACTTTGGCTTGCTGCTCCATTCAAAGAAAGTGCATGTTCCGTAAATTTTCCGTGTCTGATTAAATCTGAACGGTATTGACCGTTTTCACACCAGTATTCATGAGATCTTTCCAACAGAATCATATCATTAAAACTGGCCAGCGTATTATAATCTACCAGTTCAATTTCACTGATTTGGGCTCTTCTTCTAACAATATTGACCAAATCGATAGCCTCTTGTGTTGGTGTACCAGTCTTGTTTACCAATGCTTCTGCTTTTGACAACAATACATCAGCATAACGATATACAATAATGTCAACTGTTGTTAAAGCTGTTGTTCTCGCTGCATCAGGATGAATTTTCAAAGGTATAGGTCCTAATTGCATGTAGTTAGCAGGATTTGCTCTGTTGTAAGTCACACCATCTGTACCTGTAAATTCTGCAATAAGAGCTGTTTTACGAATATCGGTTGCTTCAAAAGTATCATAAAAAGTCCATGAACTCTGAATAGTTCCGTAACCTCCACGCCCAGGAAAGTTAGCAGGCAATACCATCAGTTGCCATTGGTTTTCGCTGGTTCCTGCATAATCTGCCGGTACTGCCCAAATTACTTCTTTACTGCTAACAGGTGCTGTAATATCCCATAAACCGGCATAATTATCTTCTAACTCATAGTGATTCATTGCCATTATTGCATTGGTTTGTTCTTCCACCTCTGCCCATCTTTTTTCATGCAGATACAATCGGATCAAAACCATTCTTGCCATTCCGTTGCTGAATCTTCCGTATTGCGTTTCAGCAGGAGATTTCAAATCTACGGCTGCATCTTTAAGATCATTTTCAATGAAACTGACCATCTCAGCATTTGAAAGTCTTGCTAATGGCTCTTCGATCAATGGATTTTGAAGTATCTCAAGTGGTGCTACTACCAGAGGACCGTACATATCAAAAAGCTCATAAGCTAATAATCCTCTGGCACATTTAATTTCAGCAATAGCTTGTTTTTTTATCAAATCATTTACATTAGATTTTTGTATTCTGTCAATACTCAAAGTCATACCGCTTATTTTATTGTAAAATACATCATAAAAACGGGTAAAAGCGATAGATGTAGCTTTATAACTATGCAACGATGCCTCTTGCTGAACGCCATAAGGTCCTTGTAGGATTTCGGTCGTAGCATCCAGCATGAACATCAGTCCATTTTCTGAAGTAGAATGGATTCCATTTCCGTATGAACCTCTTAATGGATAGTATGCCGAAGCCACGATAGCCTGAATATCTGCTTCCGAGCTTGGAAAAATACTCGGATTAATCTCATCGTAATTGATTGATTCTAAATCATCACTGCATCCTGAGAAAACTAGTAATAGTAAAACTATTGTATAATTTTTTAAATTTTTCATATCTTTTTTCTTAAAACTTAAGGTCAACTCCTACTGTGAATGTTTTTACATTTGGATATGCTGCTGCATAACCATCTGTTTCGGGATCAATACCATCATATTTGGTAATAGTGAAAAGGTTTTGTCCATCTAATCTGACAGCGGCTCCCTGCATGTATTTTCCAAACCATTTTTGTGGAAGATTGTAACTTAACGATACGCTTTGCAAACGAACAAAGGAAGCTTCCTGCATAAAGAAATCGCCTGAACCATATTGTGTATAACCAAAATGAGAGCCCGGACGTGTATTGGTAGGATTATCAGGTGTCCATCTATTGTAAATATTTGTTGTAGCATTTCTTCCGTTTTGGGCTACACCCACAGCCGTTACACCATAAGTAAAATCAGTTCTGTCTATAATTTCTCTTCCAAACATTCCATTAAACATAAAATTCAATTGAAAGTTTTTCCAGGTAATTGTATTGCTTAAACCTGCTACAAAATCAGGATCTGAAGAACCTTTTAAAACGTAATCAGCATCGTCAATTCTTCCATCAGCAGCACCTGTTCTTAAAAAAACTCCATTTTCATCTGTTACCGGATTTCCAGCTCCATCTCTCACAAAACCATTAACATCTTTAATTTTTATCTGACCTGGATACAAATCAGGCTGTGCGGGAACTACTTCTCCAATTTGCATCACCCCATCAGCAATTTGAGAATAAACGGCACGAACCGGATCATCGTAACTCTCGTAAACTCTAGGTTTCCAGTCCGGAGATCTTTCTTTCCAATTTGTTCTGAATTGTGAATACGTAAAAGTACTTCTCCATTTAAAATCAGGGCGATCAATATTTAAGGTACTTAAAGTAACCTCTAATCCTTTGCTCTCTGTACTTCCAACATTGGCCCAAACCGTATTTATTTCATGATAACTGTTGATAGGCTTAAGCATCAATAAGTCCGAAACTACTCTGCTGTAAACCTCAACTGAACCTGACACTCTTCTATTGAAAATTTCAAAATCCAAACCTAGATTTTTCTCTGTCGTAGTTTCCCATTTCAAATCAGGATTTTCAAGTCTGGAAGGAAATACTCCAATCAATATTGATTCATCAGCATTCAAATAAGCAGGCTGTGCGTAAAATGCACCAAAGGCACTGCCTCCAATTTCAGCATTTCCTGTTTGTCCATATCCAAATCTAAATTTAAGCTGTGATACATAATCGCTTACAGAAGTCATAAATGATTCCTGAGATACATCCCAACCTACTGCAATTGATGGAAATAAACCATATTTATTATTTTTAGCAAACACACTTGCTCCATCACGACGTATTGTCGATGTCAACATGTATTTGTCTTTGTATGAATAATTAAATCTGGTAAAATAAGAAATGAAATTATTCTCTGTTTTTGATGAAGAAGTCAGTTTCGTTCCGGCTCCTGCATTCATATTATTCCATAAAAATGAATCGGTAATAAAGTTGCTGTTTCCTAAACCTGTTGTTTCGTTTCTATAGGTTTGCTGAGAATAACCCACCAATAAACCAAAAGTGTTATCTTCCAGTAATTTTTTTGTATAATTTAAAGTAAAGTCAAATAAATCATCATTTTTTCTTTGCGTATTGATCGATGCCTTACCGTTCTCTAATGCTCCATATAAAGTAGTTCTTGGCAAATAGGTATTTCTGCTTGAATTTCCCTGATCAAAACCTCCCTGAAATCTGGCTGTTAATCCTTCGATTGGTTTAATTTCTACATAAAAGTTGGTTAGCGATCTGTCTACAAGACCTTCATCTGAAATAGTAAGTAATGAGTATGGATTTGGCTCTAAGGCATTGTCCGGATTTATTGGATAATTTCCGAACTCATCAATCGCTAAAACCGCCGGACTTTGCTGTATGGCTGATCTGATAATTCCTGAATTCTCAAATTGTGAAACCTCTTCTCCAGTGTCAGCATTAAATTGTCCGCCTAATTGTGAGTTTTGATTTTTGATTCTGCTTTTGGTCATATTCATACCTAAATTCACATAATCCGTTAATTTCTGGTCAATACTAAAATGCAGTGAAGTTCTTTTGATGCCAGAGTTTTGAATAACACCATCCTGTTCAAATAGGTTTCCTGATAAAAAGTATTTAGTTGACTGAGTTCCTCCTCTTAATGACAAGTTGTTTTGCTTTACCATTCCATCTCTGGTTACCAATGATAACCAATCGGTTCCTTTTCCTGCACTTCTGATCTCTTCATCTGAATAAATTCTTTTGTACGGAATTCCATTCACCGGAGCAGCATTTGCCTCCTCTAAAGTTTTTGAAGAATACGGATATACTTTATTACTAAACTCCCAGTTTTCTCTCGAAGCATCATTTCGTAATTGCATCCATTCCTTCAAATCCAGCACATCATAACTGTCGTTGTATTTTTGATACGAGTAAGATCCTGAATAATCAACTCTTACATCACCTTCTTTTCCTTTTTTAGTTGTAATTAAAATTACCCCATTTGCTGCCCTTGCACCATAAATAGCGGTAGAACTGGCATCTTTTAACACCTCTATAGATTCGATATCATTTGGATTAAAAGAATTTAAAACGCCTTGTGTACCTCCGTCATAACGATTTCCGGAACCGGGCTGATCGAGGTTGGTAATAGGAAATCCATCCACAACGATCAAAGGCTGATTGCTTGCATTTATAGAACCTGCTCCACGAATCTGAATATTAAATCCCCCTCCAGGCTGGGCACTATTTTGAGCAATTTGTAAACCAGCCACTTTGCCCTGAAGCGCCGTTAAAGCTGATGGTGCAGATGATAAAGTCAAAGATTCTCCTTTTACGGAAGAAATAGCTCCCAATACATTTTTCTTTTTCTGAGTTCCGTATCCTATAATCACGACCTCATTCAGGGCTTTTGATGATGGCACTAATGAAACTGTAATATTGGTTTTGTTGGCTATTGCAACTTCTTTTGCTTCATATCCAACATAAGAAAAAATCAGAGCTTCTGTGTTTGATGAAACTACAATTGTAAATGTTCCGTCAAAATCTGTTGTTGTTCCTCTTGCTGATCCTTTTGGAACAATCGTTACGCCAATCATTGGCTGGCCTAATTCATCTAAAACAAGACCTTTAATCGTTATGTCAGCTACTGATTCTTTTGTAATTTCTGTTTTTTTACTGCTATCCAAGTTGGAAGCAGCAGTTACGTTAAAAACAGATACTATCAGAAATAAAACTGTAATTATTGCCTTTAAATTAAATTTTAATTCCTGATAGTTACCGTATAGTAACTTGTTACTTTTTTTCATATTATTCTGGTTAGTTTAATGGTTAATGTAAAAAGCATGCTTTGTAATAGTAAAAAATGGTTAGAGATTTTATCCAATACAAAGCGAAATGGTGCAAGTCATGTTACTTGTGATTTCATAATTTTTTTGGTTTTGTTTTTTGTTGTTTGGTTATTTTTATTGTTAATCTAAAACATTGCAGTTTTTTCTTCTCACTTAAAACCAACTGCATAATTCATTCTGTCTTTTCGAATTTTTATCCTCTTTACTTTCACTTTTTTGGATATGAAACCTATTTTCTTATTTAAAAAAAGGACTTAAAAAAAAGGTGTTTTTGTACTTACTTTTGGCTAAACTAAATAATATTTTTTAATAAACAATGGCAAAATCAAAAAAATGTGTTCGTGCACATGAAAAAAGTGTTTTCGAGCACATTTTTTAGAAAAAGTATTATTAAATTCTTACTGTTTTAAAATATTCATTGTAAAAAAATTCAAAAATTTACTAAAAAAGATAAATTATATTTTAATAAAATGAGTTTTTTGTTTACTATTCATTTAATTAAAAAACACAATGAAAATTACACTTTACACTTGAAAATCAATTATTTAATATCGATTTAGTAATATTCCATTATTTAATAAAATACATCACACCTTAACACACTTACAACAAACCTTTAATTTCCGCAATAAATTTTTCTGCCAGTTCATCTGCCTTTTTTTGAGATTTACTTTCTGTATAAATTCGAATAACCGGTTCAGTGTTTGATTTTCTCAAATGCACCCATTCATTCTTAAAATCTATTTTAACTCCATCGATACAATTTGGTTTTTCATTACTGAATTTCCGGGTGATTTTTTCCAAAATTTTATCGACATCAATTTGTGGGGGCAATTCAATTTTACTTTTACTCATATAATAATCCGGATAACTTTCCCTGAGTGTTTTGCACGAAATTTTAGCATGCGCCAAATGGGATAAAAACAATGCTGCCCCAACTAATGAATCCCTGCCGTAATGTGATGACGGATAAATAATGCCGCCGTTACCTTCACCTCCTATAATCGCATTTGTACTTTTCATTAATTCAACCACATTTACTTCTCCAACGGCGCTTGCTTCATATTTACCCCCATGCTTCAGCGTAATATCTCTTAAAGCTCGTGAAGAAGATAAATTAGAAACCGTGTTTCCTTTTGTTATTCCTAAAACATAATCGGCGCAGGCCACCAAAGTATATTCTTCCCCAAACATAGAGCCGTCTTCGCAGATAATGGCAAGCCGGTCAACATCCGGATCGACTACAATTCCAAAATCAGCTTTTTCTTTGACTACCAATTCTGAAATATCCGTGAGATGTTCTTTTAAAGGTTCCGGATTATGAGGAAAATGACCATTTGGTTCACAATATAATTTGATGCATTCTACCCCCATTTTTTCCAACAAGGCAGGAATCGCAATTCCACCTGTTGAATTTACTGCATCGACAACCACTTTAAAATTTGCTCTTTTAATGGCTTCAACATCAACTAAAGCTAATTTTAAAACTTCCTCGATATGGCGGTTGATATAGCCCACTTTCTTTTCGTATTTTCCTAAATCGTCTACTTCTGCAAACAAAAAACTTTCATCTTCTGCTATTTTCAGGATTTTTTCCCCTTCAACAGCGTTCAAAAATTCACCTTTCACATTCAATAATTTTAAGGCGTTCCATTCTTTCGGATTATGACTTGCAGTGATAATAATACCGCCATCTGCGTTGTCTAACCTTACAGCAACTTCAACCGTTGGTGTGGTTGACAAACCAATATCGACCACATTAATTCCTAAACCGGTAAGTGTATTGGCTACAAGATTACTGACCATTTCTCCCGAAATTCGGGCGTCTCTCCCTAAAATGATGCTTAATGATTTATTCGAATTTTGTCCTTTTAACCACATGCCATATGCAGCAGCAAATTTTACGGCATTTACAGGAGTCAGATTTTCATTGACAACTCCCCCAATTGTGCCTCGTATTCCTGAAATTGATTTTATTAAAGCCATTTTGATTTATTTTTTTACTATAAAGAATTCTAAACCATATAAGATATAAGAAATTATAAGCTTAGTAATTAAACCCGTTGGGTGTAATTAGTTTTTTGATGATAATTTTTCGTCAGTTCGAGTGATCCCGATTTTTCATCGGGATTATATCGGGAACAGAAAAAATCTCATTAAAAATGGTTCTCGATACACGTCACTTCGAGTGCGGAGCGTATCGAGAAGTTTTGTTCCGTTTCTCTGCACAAAAAATACTCGAACTGACGTTTTTAATAATTACACCCAATGGGTTAATTAAATGAACTTATACACTTATATGGTAAAATTCATTTTTAATATTTCCATTTTACAAAAGCCTCCATAGCAGCATAACTTGCTAAACCCATTTGCTGATACAAAGCTGCTGTTTCCCTGTTTCTGTCTTCGGCTCTTTGCCAAAATTCCCTGGCGTCCGTTCCCTGAAAAACAACGCCGTCTTTTTGAGATTGATGTTTGAAGATTCCGTGGCGTTTTGCTAAAACCTGATCGGGGCTCATGGGTACCGCCATTTCAACTTCGTCAATTCCCCATTCCTGCCAGGCTCCACGGTACAGCCAAAGCCAGCAATCGTTCATAAAAGGTTTTGATTTTAACTCTCTTACTGCTTCAAAAATAGCATCCAGGCAAACTTTGTGCGTTCCGTGCGGATCTGCTAAATCTCCGGCGGCGTAGATTTGGTGTGGTTTTATTTTTTCAATTAAATCCATTGTCAATTGAATATCTTCTTGTCCGATTGGTTTTTTCTCGATTGTTCCGGTTTCATAAAATGGCAATTCCATAAAATGAATCTGATCATCGGTTAAACCCACAAAATGACTGGTCGCTCTGGCTTCTCCTTTTCTGATTAATCCCTTGATGTAACGCACTTCGGGAATATCAATTTCGCTGGTCTTTTTGTTGGTTAAAAAAGTGACTGCCCTTTGGTAAATATTCTCTGCTTCTGCACTTTTGATTTCAAATTTTTCATTGTAATCAATCACGAATCTTGCAAAACGCAACGCTTCATCATCGGCAACCGCTATATTCCCCGAGGTTTGGTACGCTACGTGCACTTCATGTCCCTGCTCCTGCAGACGCATGAAAGTTCCTCCCATACTAATAATATCATCATCAGGATGCGGACTGAAAATCAATACACGCTTTTTAGCCGGTTCAGCTCTTTCTGGCCTATTGGAATCGTCTGCATTTGGTTTTCCGCCTGGCCAGCCGGTAATTGTATTTTGCAGTTTATTGAATATTTTAATATTGATGTCGTATGCCGGGCCGGAATCTGCCAGTAAATCGCTCATTCCGTTTTCGATATAATCGGCATCGGTCAGCATTAAAATTGGTTTTTTAAGATCAAGTGCCAATCCCAAAACGGCTTTTCTAATTAATTTGTCTGTCCATATTACTTTTTCTACGAGCCAGGGTCTGTTGATTCTGGTGAGTTTTGAAGATGCTTCTTTATCCAAAACAAAAATCGCATTATTATGTTCCTGTAAAAATGAAGCAGGAATCTGGTTCGTTACTTCATCCTCCACCGATTTTTTAATGATATTCGCTTTTCCTTCTCCCCAGGCCATTAAAATAACCTGTTTGGCTTCCATTATTTTTTTAACGCCAAGCGTAATGGCCGTTCTTGGCGTATTGCTCAAACCAGAAAAATCTTTGCTTGCCGCAACTCTTGTAATATGATCCAATGCAACCAAACGTGTTTTTGAGTTTTGAAGCGAGCCTGATTCATTAAAACCAATATGTCCGTTTCCGCCAATTCCCAGAATCTGCAAATCGATTCCACCCAAAGCTTCTATTTTCACTTCATAATTATGGCAATAATCGGCGATTTGTTCCTTGGTTAAAAGTCCGTTCGGAACATGTGCATTTTCAGTCAGAATATCAACATGATCAAACAGCAGTTCTTTCATAAAACGAACATAACTATTAATCGAATTCGGTTCCATCGGATAATATTCATCCAGATTAAAACTGATTACATTTTTAAAACTCAATCCTTCTTCTTTATGCAGACGAACTAATTCAGCATATAACCCTTTTGGAGAAGAACCGGTAGCCAAACCCAAAATACAAGGTTTGTTTTCTTTTTGTTTGGATTGGATTAAAGCTGCAATTTCCTGAGCAACTGCTTTTGAGGCATCAGATGAATTTTCAAAAACAACGGTATTGATGTTTTCGAAACGTTTCTCGAATCCTGTTGCTTTATCTATATTACTTTTTATCATTTTGAAATATATTTTATTATGTTTTTCTTTAATTTTTGTAAATGCCTTTCCGTTAAAAAAGGTATAAGTTGAGCGTGAGCAAATTCAAACAGGATATTTGAACGCTTGATTTTATGTTGAATAAAATGTTATGCTTATCTAAAGTTCTGTGGTTTTTTTGAGGTAAAACCTGAAACTAAAAACTTTTCCAACTTCTGTATTTATGCCCTTTAAAGGCAAAAAAGACAATCATCAAATAAGCTGGCAATAAAATTAAATACGCTAATTGATTCCCACTTTTTGCAGTTTGAGCAATTCCGGCAGCTTCGTTTGCCATATTGATATTATCTGCCAATAAACCATAGAATAACGGAAAAACAGCACCGCCAATAATTCCCATAATCAAAATCGCACCACCAATTTTTGTAAATCCGCCCAAATCCTGAAGTGCCATTGGCCAGATTGCCGGCCAGCAAAGTGCATTGGCTAATCCCAGAAGCGCTACCAAAACAATAACTAAAGGTAATTGTGGAATTCCAGGTAACTGAACCATGATTTCTGGAGAAATTATAACGATTAATGCAACTAAAAGAAGACCTGAAAATCCCGATACTTTTAAGGCAAAAACCTGAGAAACGTATTTCGGGATTAATGTAATTCCTAAAATATATCCAACTACCATGGCAGTCATGGTAAACGAAGTCAGTTTGAGATAAAACGAACCATCTTCCCCGTAAACGCCTAACTGTTTTCCAAAACCTCCTATCGAATCTCCAGCCAAAACTTCGGCAGCTATATAAACCATTAAAGTGATTACGCCAAAAACCAATTGCGGATGTTTAAAAGCTTCTTTTATTTGTTTGAAAATGCTTAAATCTGCTACTTGTCCTTCATCATCTAAATTGATTTCAGGAAGTGGTGAATATTTTACCAAAACAGCCAAAACCAACATAATCACTGCCATATAAATGTAAGGCCTTTGCAGTTGTAAAGCCAATAAATCAAGTGCACTTTCTTTTTGAACTGATGTCATCACAGCAATTTTATCTGCAGAATAATCGCCTATATTGGATAATACTAATGCTGTCAATAATAAAGGAGCCAGAAAACCTGCCAGTTTATTGGCGATTCCTAAAACGCTAATCCGGGCTGCGGCACTTTCGCGGGGACCAATTACAACTACATACGGATTTGCAGCTGTTTGCAAAACGGCTAAACCGGTACCCATTACAAATAAAGCGATAAGGAAAAAACTAAAAGTTCGTGTAGCAGCTGCGGGATAAAACAACAATGCACCAGCTGCAATGACCAGTAGTCCTAATGAAATTCCGTTTTTGTAGCCTACTTTTTCAATTAGGAATGATGACGGAATTGCCATTACAAAATAGGCGATGTAAAAAGCAAATGTCACAAAATACGACTGTGATTCGGTTAGTTCACATGCTAATTTAAAAAACGGAATCAGCGGCCCGTTAAGCCAGGTTACGAATCCAAAAATAAAAAATAAGGACGTTAAAATAACCATTGGAATCAAAGTACTGCTTTGTTCCTTTTTTAAAGTAATATCGATTTCTGACATATTTTTGGGTTTGGTTTAGTTATTATTCTGATGTTATTTACTGACTAATTCCTGATGATAAAAAAGAATGGTTTCTTCTAAAGCTTTATCAATTGTGTATTCCGGTTTAAAACCCAACTGATTGAATTTTTCCGGATTGGCTTTTGAATGTTTGATATCGCCCGGTCTTTCTTCTAAAAATTTGATCTGCGATTTCGAATTGGTGATTTTGATGATTTTATCGGCCAATTCCAAAACCGATGTGCTGTGACCCAAAGCCACATTATACGTTTCGTCCCCTTTTTGAGAAGCCAGAATATTGGCCTTAACCACATCTTTTACATAAATAAAATCCCTGGTCTGCAAGCCGTCTCCGTAAATAGTAATAGGTTCATTTTGCAAGGCCTTATTGATAAAAATTGGAACTGCCGCCGCATAAGCCGATTCCGGATTTTGGCGTGGACCAAACACATTAAAATAGCGCAAAGAAGCTGTTGGAACCTGATATTGGTCCAGATACATTTTTAAATAATATTCACCGTCTAATTTGGTGATCGCATACGGTGTCATCGGCTCAGGAAACATCGTTTCTACTTTTGGTAAAACAGGATTGTTTCCATAATTGGCTGCAGATGTTGAAAGCACGACTTTGCAGTCTGAATTATTTTTTGCTGCTTCCAGAATATTAATGGTTCCGATGGTATTGATTTCGATACATTCCCTGATTTTTAATAACGATTCCGGAACGCTGACCAAAGCTGCCAAATGAAAAACACCTGCTGCACCGTTTATTACCTCATTTACTAAATTTTCATCACGTATATCTCCTTTTATAAAATCGACATTCAATCCGTTTAGGTTGTGTTCGAATCCCGTTCTTAAATTATCCAATATCGTAACCTGATGCCCTTCTTTTGATAGATGTTCGGCAATGTGGCTTCCTATAAAACCGGCACCTCCGGTAATTACATATTTTTTCATTTTTATTATTTTAATGATCCAATGAAATTCAAATTATAATCTTCCATTTCCTTAAATTGTTCTGAAAGGCTTTCAATCAGTTTAAATTGGTTCTTAGAACGATCCAGATTATGTTCAGCATATTCTGTTTTATAATACACGTCATCATTCAGGAAATCCGTTAAAAAACGCAATGCCATAATAAATACCATCGTTTTGGCACCAAGCGGCAGGTATTTTATCTCTAATAAAGAAAGAGAGGAGTTTGTTTTTTCCAGAAAACCTTTTACGTAAGCTTTATAATACTGTAGATTGAAATTGACAAGTTTCAGATCTTTTTCATCTTCAGCAGCAGTATTACAAATGGTCCTGATGGCATCCCCAAAATCGTAATGAATAATTCCGGGCATAACTGTGTCAGTATCAATTACACACAGTCCTTTTTTATTGGTATCAAAAAGTGCGTTTGATATTTTAGTATCGTTATGGGTGACTCTCAATTTTATTTTTCCGGTATCTTTTAAGTTTTGCAAAACATGCATTTCTTCTTTAAGCTCGTGAACCAGATTAATGCAGGTTCCGGCTTGTTCGATTCGTTGTTCCGAAGCTTCTTTTAAGGCGATATCAAACTGTGAATAACGAAATGCCATATTGTGGAAATTCGGAATTACCTCTGTTAGTTTTCTGGCATCGAAATCACTGGTCAGATTTAGAAATTCACCAAATAATTTTCCACCTTCATAGGCAATTTCTTCATTGTTTACGGTTTCAAAAGTCAGGCTTCCTTCAATATAAACCATCATATTCCAGAAATTCCCGTCTTTATCATGATAATAGAAAATGCCTTTTTTAGTACCGATAAAAGTTAACACGCGACGTTTTAATTCTTCTTCTGATAAATGTTTTAGTTTTTTCAGCAGATGTTTGCTCACACTAACCTTATTGGCAATAAGGCCGGGAACGTCTTTAAAAACGCCATCATTAATTCTTTGTAAAATAAACTGTTTACAACTATCTGTAGTTACCAAATAGGTGTCATTGATATGACCGGAGGCCAATTCTTCAAAATCTTTGAAAACGGCAATATGGTCAAACTGGTCGAATATAAATTTTAAATGTTCCGCTACCATATTACCAGAGATTAGTTGGATAAACTTTTTGGCCCCTTAATTTTTCGATCTCTTTTTTTACGATTTCCTTATCTTCTTTATAGGTAACGCCAAACCATTTGGCATTCGACTGAAGTACTTCCAGCGATGCGTTATCTGATTTTAAAATTTCGTTTACGACAGAGGTAATAAAAAATTCTGCTTTTAAATCGTGCTCGTTTTCTTTCAGGAATTCTTCAAAAAGAGCGCCTCCAAACTCAAAACATTTTGGCGTAAAACCCCAGAAATTCATAGAAACAATTGTATTTTCGTCAATCGGTATAAAAACACCATTATCATCTTTACGCATCAGTTTGCCGTTTATTTTTTCGATGTGCGTACGCTCGGTAACATCGGTCAGATAATTATTTTCATCGACCTGACATTCGCCTCTTGAAACAAAACCATGATCTGAAACGGTGTTTTTTAGCAAATACGCCATCATATTAAAATGGTACGATTCTTTGTCCATTTCTGTTAATGCTTTTGCCATAATTTCGAAAGCCTCTTTTCCGTAAAAATCATCAGCGTTTATAATAGCAAAGTTTTCAGTTACTTCCTCTTTTGCCATCAATAAGGCATGCCCGGTTCCCCACGGTTTTTTTCTTTCGGGATTTTGATATTGTTTCGGAACATTATCGATTTCCTGAAAAACATATCCTACTTCAGCTTTTCCTTCGAGTTTTTTATTAAACATTTCTTTGCATTCATCTTCTATGCTTTTACTTATAATAAATACAAATTTTCCAAAGCCTGCCTGTAAAGCATCATATATAGAAAAATCCATAATGGTATCACCCTCGGGAGTAAAGGTATCTAACTGTTTTAATCCTCCATATCGACTTCCAATACCTGCCGCCAAAATCACGAGAGTAGGTTTACTTTTGCTCATTTAAATAGTATATTAATGGGTTTGTTATTTTTAATTATTCCGGTCATTTTTTTAAATTCCAATGGTTTCAAAAAGAAATAAAATAATGAATTATCAGATTTTAACAACTTCTCTTATAAATTGAAAAATAAATATTAATCTGACATTTTTTACGTTAATATCATAAAGTATATCATTAATATTCGGCTAAAATATATATTAATATTTTATAAAAAAAGAAAATAGTGTTAAAATGTGCTCGAACACAAATAAAATGTTTTCGAACACATGAAATTTAATATTTACTCATATTTGATTTTTATATATATTTGTTTCAATATGGAAAAAATTTATACGATTAAGGATATTGCAGAACTGGCAGGTGTTTCTAAAGGCACAGTTGATCGTGTTTTGCATAAAAGAGGAAAAGTCTCTCAGGATGCTCTTGACAGAGTAAATGAAGTTTTGGACAAGATTGATTATCAGCCTAATTTAATGGCAAGAAGTTTAAAGAAAACACAAATTTATTCCATATGTGTTTTGCTTCCCGATCCTAAAAATGATCCTTATTGGCAGCCTTGTATCGATGGTATCAATGAAGCTAAAAAAGAATTCAAATCTTTTAATGTAAAGGTTGAAATTTTCTTGTTTGATGCCACAAGCACGGCATCATTTGTAGAAACGAATAAAGCTGTCTTAAATGCGTCACCGGATGCAGTTTTGTTAGTGCCGCTATTTTACAAAGAAGCGATAGAAGCTATCGAAGCTTACAACTCTAAAGGTATTATTTCGAGTATTTTTAATAATCAGCTTAAATCCAGTTCTATAAAGAGCTTTGTGGGTCAGGATTTATTTCAAAGCGGGAGAATTGCTGCCAGATTACTGGAATTATTGATTCAAAAAGGAACAATCGCCATCGTCCATATTGATGAAGATTATGAGAATGCGATTCACATGCAGGAAAAGGAAAAAGGTTTCAGAAATTATTTTGAAAATCTGGAAAATGGAAGATTCGAAATTAAAACTTTTAAAGTAAAACATCCTCAGTTTAAAACGACACTTAAAGAATTTTTAGATCTGAACCCCAATATTAGCGGTCTTTTCATTACGACTTCAAAAGCCTATCAGGTCGCTAAAATTATTGCTAAAAATCCTGAAAGAAAAATTGCGCTTGTGGGTTATGATTTATTAGAAAATAATCTTGAATACTTAAACAATAAAACCATTGACTTTTTGATTCACCAAAATCCAAAAAGACAGGCATATCTGGGAACAACAAGTTTAATAGAACATTTTATTTTTGAAAAAGAAATTAGTGCCGAGAAGTTGCTGCCGATTGATATTATTAATACTGAAAACGCTAAGGATTACTTTTTGTAAATCGCAAGTGTGATTTTGTTGTGTATTTAAGATGTGTTTAAATAAGACTTTTATGAACTACAACTAAGCCTTTTTTAAACTAAAGTCAAAAGTCCAAAAGAGCTGGCAATATGAAAATTAGGCGTTTCCGTATTCGGATTTACCCATGAAATCCAGGTTGGCTCAAAGAGATTATTTTCCTGTTTTTTATATTTTGCCCTGTAAAGACCGGCTTCGATAATGTTGTTTTTAATTAAATGGAAGTTTTTTAAAGACTGAATACTAATTGCTATTTCGACAACAAAACAATCCTCTTTTGTATGTGATTTCACAGTCAGGTCATTTTTAGGCCAATTCCAGTCATAGTCAAATTTTTTTCCCGGATATGCAATGAAATCCATGATTCGTGGTGTGGGATCAATTTCTAAGCAATAATAAGGATTTAGTGTTTTATCTGTTCTGAAAAAAATCTCAACTCTGTCAGATTCCGCAATGCTGTCAACTGAATCATCTTTCTTGTTTATATGAATATTAGTATCATAAACTGTATAGCAAAAATAGATGTTCTCAGTATCCCATAAAGCTCTTAACTCAATCTTTTCGGGATTTGAATCATTCCAGGGAGAAATAAAATCGGTTAGTATTTCTGCTTCTCTCCAAAGCGGATTATCTCCTAAACCATTTATTTGTAAAATGTTTTCTTCGATACGGTTTACATTGTAATTTTTCATTCTAAAAAGGTACGAATTTTAAAAATAAAAAAAGGGAGCAAAAAAGAAAAATCTCTTTTGCTCCCTAAAATCAAAATTAGTTTTATTTCAGGTAAATTTTATTGTTGCTAATTTCGTTATCAGCATTAATCTGAAGAATAACCAATTGTGATTTTTTTAAATCAGAAACATTAATTGTGACTTCATTTACAGCACTATACTCTCCTTTTAAAAGCACTCTGCCATTTAAATCTAACACAGAAATAGTGGCTGAAGTAATCTCTTTTACAAAATTAATATTGATTTCATCTGAAGCCGGATTAGGAAAAACAGAAAAGCCTGGGGCAATTTCTTCGGCTACTTCAACTGTAGCAGTCTTTTTAGCTGTAGATCCTGTTTGTAATTCAGAGTTTCCAATATCAATGCGACCGTTTCTTTTGCGGTTATCCCCATCAAAATCAATGGTCCCTGAATAAGTCGCGTTGTATGTAGGATCTCCTTTGTCTGTAGCAAAAGCTCCTGTTGTTAATGTAAAATCAAAAATAGCCGCATTCATAAATCCGGGCGCACCTACAACAGAATTGACGTCCTGCCCTGTTGCAGCTGCAAATGTTGCCTGATTATAAGAACCAGTTGCTGAACTGCCATTGAAACTCACTCCGGTTAAATCTATTATATAATCTGTAGTTCCTTCTCTGTAAAATAAATTGTAGTTGGATACAAAACCCGAAATTGTATATCCGTAGGATGCTAAAAGTGCTTTTTTATCAGTTGTAGCATAAAGAATATTATTTTTGAAGGTAATTCCTGAACTGTTTTGAAGATGTACTTCACCTCCATAAATATCAGCAACGGTACCTACAGCAACTCCGGCAATAGTGGTAACACCGTTAATAACTGCTCCTGTTCTGTTTTTGTAAAAAGTATTATTAAAAATATAGGTATTGGCAACACTGGTCGAATATCCGCTTCCGACAACACCTCCAAAAATAGCTCCCGTTACTACATTATTGTATACTGAATTATTCCTTACAATATGTCCCGTAGCCACACCACCATTTCCTGTTGCTGTATTTTGTTCTGCGCCTACAGCAAGTCCTACTCCACAATTATACACTTCATTTCGTTCGATAGTACAATTCAAAGCCCCATCAAGATAAATACCGGCACTATTGGCAACGGCACTCATACAATCATACACTTCGTTTGAAGCGATAATACCATTTCTTGCCTGGTTATTGCTTGTTGCTCCGGTTGATGTATAATTTCCTGCTGCCACAATTCCAATATTGGCAATGTCAAATACTGTATTTCCTGAAACCGAAAAACCATTTACGTTTCCGGTTATAGTTACAGCTTCACCCCAACCTGTGGCACAATTATTTACCACATTATTTTCAATCTTAACATTGGTAATTGCATAAGTACCATTGCCTCCATCTACTTTAATGGCGTTTGCGACTATTCCGCTGTTGGCAGGAATAGAAGCCAGATCATTACTAATCCACCCAATATTTCTAACAATACAGTTTTTGATGGTAATGTTGTTTAAATTTGCTGTTGCACCTGAGTTAGCGAGAATCCAAATTCCTTTACTTCCGTTACCAATTTTGTTAGAAATTGTCAAACCATCAATAGTAACGCTGCTTGTATTCACAATTCCTAATACGTAAGAATCTGTACTTGTCCAACCGGAAGCGTTTAGTACCACCGCAGCTGAGCCACTTTTCTGAATCGTTAATGGTTTACCAACAAAAATAGGTCCTGTTACAGGATATGTTCCTGAAAGTACTAAAACCGTTCCGCCAGATGGTGCGGTCTGAACTCCTTTTTCAATGGTTTTAAACGGCAAAGCAGCTGTACCTGTACCTGTTACATCATTTCCGGTTGTTGAGACATACGTCTGGGCAAAACCCTGCACAAAACAAAATAAAATAATAAATGTAATTTTCCTGATTTTCATAATTTTGATATTTGGGTTAACAATTAAAAAAAAATCTATAATTAAATATTGCAATATTTCTAAACAAAAAATAAGCCCGGGCC
Organism: Flavobacterium piscis; assembly: GCF_031457575.1. Classification (GTDB taxonomy): domain Bacteria; phylum Bacteroidota; class Bacteroidia; order Flavobacteriales; family Flavobacteriaceae; genus Flavobacterium; species Flavobacterium piscis_A. Next base: position 96,567 of record NZ_JAVDWQ010000020.1, read on the forward strand.
TCTGCTTACACTCTCTAAAATCAAAATAGCACATTGTTATTATTAATGTTAAATTATTGATTTAAAAATCATTATGGTGCAAAAACAAAACATAAAATAACTTATTTCTGACGAATGTAAATAATGTATTTTAATTGGCAATGCAAAAAATAAAAAAAATGTGCTCGAACACAAAAAAATATTGATATTTTAATTAATTGTAATATTTTACTTATATATAAATTAGTTGGATATAATTTAATTGAATGTGTTTGAGCACATATGTAAAAAATACTACAGAATACTTTGAAGTGTTCAATATTTAGTGATTTATAGATTTAACATTTTGTAAATATTTGTAAATAGATAAGAATCCTATAAACATACTCCAAACAAAAAAATCCCATTTCATTACGAAACAGGATTTTAATTTTATAATGTAACTTCTGCTATTTATATTCTTATTCTTTTTGTGCATACCACTCTTTCATGACATAAAAAGCTTTCTTTTTGATTCCGGCACTCGAAACAGAACTATTCAAGTTGAATAATGGCCTTTATACATTAATCGAAGGATAGTTTTCTTTTAGGATGATCTCCAACGGAACATAATAGGTTGGGTCTACATCCTCTTGCAGGACTAATTTTTTATATAAATAATTTACGGCTTTATATCCCTGCTGTTCCGGTTTCTGGTTGATTAAAAAATCAATAATCCCTTTGTTCAGGTACTCAACATTTTCTTTTAATAAATCATAACCAATAACCCGAACACCTTTGATATTGTTTTTTTCTAAAAAACGGCCAACAACGTAGGCTCTGGAATTGGGAACAAAAACACTGTTTATATTTAAAAACATATCCGAAGTTAATGGCTCTGATTCCGGATTTTTGATTGTAACCTCAGAAAAAGTAAAATTAGTCAGGTTTGTATTGTCCTCGAAAAAAGAATAAAATCCTTTTATACGCTGTAAATAAACCGATGTTACCTCTATTTCTTCAGCAATTTTAAAAATCAAAATCTTTCTTTTATCATTGACTGCAAAACTAGTAAGCCTTCCTGCCAAATAACCACTCTGAAAAGCATCCTGTCCTACATAACCGTGATTTTGATGAGTATGAATATTAGAATCAATCATCACAATTGGAGTCTTAAATTGTTGGTATTTTTCTAAAAATTGAATTGATTCGCCATAAAAAATGGGAGCAAATAATAAACCGTCACACTCAAATTCCAAAACTTTTTGAGCCGTTTCATTAAAAGATTTTGAATTAAAATCATAAAAAAAATATTCCAAAATAACACCAAATTTGCTAAACTCATCGGCTGCTCTTTTTATTCCGGTAATCTGACTTTCCCAATATTCAAAATTTTCATATTGAGGTAAAAATATGGCAAAATGAAACTTTTTGTTCAAAGCAAGGTTGCTCGCCAAAATGTTTCGCTTATAGCCAAATTCCTCGATAATGGCATTTACTTTATCAACATTTTCCTGGGTAACCTGCCCACGGTTATGGATTATCCTGTCTACTGTTCCGGTAGAAACATTGGCAAGCTCCGCTATTTTTTTTATTGTTATGATGACGTTTATCGACTTTAAGTTAAAATATTCTAAAAGGTAAAATTAATTTTTTTTTCACTTATAAAGTTGGTTAAGTTAACTTTTTATCTAATTTTGTCTTGATCGTGTGCGCACACGAATCGTTTTGAATGTGAAATTTATCCTGTTTTGAAACTGTTAAATGCTAATTAATCCATAAAAAATCATGAATTCTATATTAAATTTAAAAAATAAAATTGCCCTGATTACAGGAGGATCAGGTATACTGGGCAGCAATATGGCCCAGGTTTTAGCAAAACATGGCGTTATCACAGGTATTGTTAGCCAGAGCATAGAAAAGGCAAACAAAACAGTCGAATTGATAAAAAAAGAAGGAGGAAATGCCTTTGCTGTTCAGGCGAATGTATTAAATAAAAAAGATCTTGAAGAGGTACGCCAATATATTTTAGAAAAATATAACCGTTTAGATATACTCATTAATGCAGCTGGTGGAAATATGCCAGGGGCAACAATAAGTCCCGATCAGGCTATTTATGACATGCATTTAGATGATTTGCAAAGGGTAATCGATTTAAACATTATTGGCACCATTTTACCCTCTCAGGTCTTTTCTGAGCTGTTTGCCAGACAAAAAGAAGGTGTAATAATAAATATTTCATCTGCCGCCGCACAAAGACCTTTAACCCGTGTTGTTGGCTATTCTGCATCAAAAGCTGCTATTGATAATTTTACTAAATGGATGTCGGTAGAATTAGCATCAAAATATGGCGAAGGAATTCGGGTAAATGCAATTGCTCCCGGTTTTTTTATAGGCGAACAAAATAAAGCATTGCTATTAAACCCTGAAGACGAATTGACTCAACGAGGCAAAAAAATAATTGAACATACTCCAATGGGAAGATTTGGCGAACCTGCAGATCTGGATGGTGCATTGCTTTTTTTATGTAGTGATATGTCAAAATTTGTAACAGGAATTATTTTAAAAGTTGACGGTGGATTTGCTGCTTCAAGTATCTAACTTAAAAAAACAAATATTATGGAACAAACATTAAGATGGTTCGGACCCAATGATCCCGTTTCTTTACAGGATATTTTACAAACAGGAGCTACTGGGGTTGTAACTGCACTACATCATATTCCTAACGGAGAAGTATGGGAAATTGAAGAAATATTAAAGAGAAAAATTGAAATTGAACATAAAAATGGTGACATAAACAAGGAGTTGTCAGGTTTGAGATGGTCTGTTGTTGAAAGTATCCCTGTTCATGAAGATATCAAAAAGAAGACTGGAAATTATCTTCAATACATTGAAAATTACAAAAAAAGCATTCAAAATTTAGCTGCATGCGGAATTAATTGTATTTGTTATAATTTCATGCCCGTGCTGGACTGGTCAAGAACAGATTTGGCTTATGAAGTAGCTGATGGTTCAAAAGCCTTACGCTTTGATATTAATGCCTTTACCGCCTTTGATTTGTATATTTTAAAAAGACCAAATGCAGAAAAGGAATATACTCCCGAACAAATTCTGAAAGCAAAACAATATTTTGAAACTTGTCCCGAAACTGATAAAATATCACTTCAGAAAAATGTATTGGCAGGACTGCCGGGAGCCGAGGAAAGTTATTCGATTGAAGATTTTTTGCAAACATTAAGCACCTATAATCATATTGACAGAAAGACCTTAAAAGAAAATTTATATTATTTTTTAAAAGAAATAATTCCAATTGCAGAAAAAGAAAATGTGCTTATGGCCATACATCCTGATGATCCTCCATTTCCTATTTTAGGATTGCCGAGAGTAGTCAGTACTGAAGAAGATCTTATAGATTTAATGTCTTGCATTGAGTCCAGATCAAATGGTTTTACAATGTGCACAGGATCATACGGTGTAAGGGCTGATAATGATTTGCCTGGAATAATTGAACGTCACGGAGATAAAATGAATTTTATCCATTTAAGGAGTACACAAAGAGATATGGATGGCAGTTTTTATGAAGCGAATCATCTGGAAGGCGATGTAAATATGTATGAAGTTGTAAAAGCTATTATTGCTTTAGAACAAAAAAACAATTCGACTTTGCCTATGCGTCCTGATCACGGACATCAAATGCTGGATGATCTGAATAAAAAAACAAATCCCGGTTATTCAGCTATAGGGCGCTTAAGGGGGCTTGCAGAATTAAGAGGGCTGGAAATGGGGATTAGAAGAAGCTGTTATAATATGTAAGTACACTTTTTTGCCTGTTGCCGAACAGTTTGCTGTATCACCATGTTAGTTTTTTATCCACATCAAACATAAATGTGTGTTTGAAATTTATAAATACTTTGTCATATTGTATAAAACTGTAACTCAGGAATTAGTTAATTTTAGTATATACTGAAACTTCCCTGTAAATGCTCTGGCTATTTAACGTGTAGAAGTTTAGTCAATTGATTTTTTGATTTAAAAACAACTCAACCGCTCTGCACTGAGGTCGATAGGTTTAGCTGACAGACTGAATGCCTGCAAGGTTGTAACACTATTAATCAGAAGTTAAAGAAAAAAATGCACTAAGTAACTGGTTGTAAACTATATCTGAGACCAATAAAAACTTTCCCATGAGTGACATAGCAAAGCGTTTCCCAGAGAATCCATTATTGATGCCCAAAGATCTAAAAGCAAGCAGCAATGAATTACAAATTATAAGTCTTTTGAATCCCGGAGTTTTTGTTTTTGAAAAAAAGATATGGCTATTGGTAAGGGTTGCAGAATCGATAGCACAAAAGGAAGGCGTTATTTTTTTCCCGGTAATGAATGCCTTAGGTAAAGTAGAAATAATCGAAATACCACTAAACGATCCTGATCTTGTTGCTAATGATGCACGTGTAATTAAGTATAAAGGCCTTGATTACCTCACCACACTTTCGCATCTAAGATTACTTTGCAGCGATGACGGAATTAAATTCTACGAACCAAAAGACACCGGACTTTTAGTAGGTACCGGTATTTTGGAACAGTTTGGTATCGAAGATTGCAGGGTAAGTCAGTTAGGAGATACGTATTACCTAACTTATACTGCAGTATCTGAAAATGGTGTTGGTGTTGGTATGCGTACAACAAAAGATTGGAAAAATTTTGAACTGAAGGGAATGATTTTTCCTCCTCACAATAAAGATTGTGCCCTTTTTGAAGAATTGATAAACGGTAAATTTTATGCATTGCATCGTCCGACCAGTCCAAATATTGGAGGCAATTATATTTGGATTGCGGAATCGAATGATGGTATTCATTGGGGAAATCACAAATGTATTTTAAAGCCACGATACGGAATGTGGGATAGTGCAAGGGTTGGTGCCGGGGCAGCTCCGATAAAGACAGAGAAAGGCTGGCTGGAAATTTATCATGGTGCAAACGCGGAGCATCAATATTGTCTTGGCGCTTTTCTGATGGATCTTGAAGACCCGTCAAAAGTAATTGCGAGAACATTAGATCCTATAATGTTACCTCAGGAAAATTATGAACTGAGTGGCTTTTTTGGGTATGTGGTTTTTACCAATGGCCATATTGTAGAGGGCGATAAGCTAACCCTATATTATGGAGCGGCAGATGAATTTGTTTGTGGTGCCCATTTTTCGATAAAAGAAATTATATCTGCTTTGGAATAATAATGATGATGAGTAAATCCTAAAATCTAATTCTTTGGAATACTTAATAAATAACCCCATAAACAAACAGTTTAAAAAAACACTAAAAAATGCAGGACATATTGGCAAGTGATATCAGGTTTCACTTTAGAAGCTGTCATTTTTTATACTAATTTGACTTGCATACTCTGCTGTATTATGTATATATACTTAATGTAAACTGAACAGTCATGGCTCAAAATTCATTTATAAAATGTTTAGAATGCAATACCAGAAATCAAAATACTGATTATTGCACCAATTGCGGGGCAGTCATTAATATTGTCCTTAAACGTAAAATTGAAAGTGATCAGAAAATTCACAAAAAGAAGGAAGAGAAAAAAATTAATGGTCCTGACAAAATAGATAAATTTCTTCAAAAAGCAGCAAATCATCCAAATAGTATTATCAGATATGGCGTTAGTATTTTACATTCAATCTGGACAATCTTCGCCTTGATCATCGGAGCCTTAATAGCCGGAGTAATTGCATTGGCTGCGGGCTGACTTCATGAAACAACTTGTGAAAATATGTTTAAACCGCTCCTTTTTATAATTACACGGGTAGCTGTATTAATCTATATTATGCAGCGCATGCAAATAGACATTCCATTCTGGATTAACAATTATGTTAATGATTTTTTATGCCTGCCTGTCGTGCTGGGTTATATTACACTTTTGTTTCGATGGCTAAAAAAAGATAAAACTTATAAGATTTCCTTATGGGCCGTACTTTGTCTGGCCAGTTACTATTCCTTTTATTTTGAATATTACCTCCCTGCTTATAATACAAGATACAGTGCTGATATTATTGATGTTTTTCTTTATTTTTCAGGCGGATTGTTTTTTTACTTATTAAATACCGCTTTGGACTGAAAGTCCATAGAATTGGTTGGCAGCCTGAAAGTCAGCAAGGTTCTAACACTATTTATTAGCTACAAATTACACGAGCATTAATTAATTTGCGTAATTTGTGGCTACTCTTTTTTAGAGGCAAAAGCAAAATGCACCAAAGCACATCGTTTCAAACTATATCTGAGACCATAAACCCATTGGGTGTAATTATTAAAAATGCCAATAGTAGTGTTTTTTGACAGGGAAACGGAACAAGAAGGTATAAGGAACCGTTTTTAATAATAATTCAGACTTGTACATTAAAGTCGCATTAAAAAATAATTGTCAGGACAGGACAGGATACAGACAGGGCCTCCTTTGCTTATTTTTGAATATAAAAAATTAAAAACAGTTTATATTCCATTATTTTTTTTCAACTATAGTTTACATCTTTGTGAGTCAAAAGTTTAATTAGCCAGAAATGCTGCAACATCCTATAATTTATCCATGTATTACCAATGACATCCAAGACAAAAAACATAACAATTAATTTAAAAATGGATTCTGGTTCTCCTAAATTTATACAGGTAGCCGATTCTGTTGCTGCAGAAATTTTGAATGGTAAGATGAAAATTGGCCAAAAGCTTCCATCAATAAATGAACTAAGCAGCAAGAACTCGATCTCGCGTGATACTGCTGAAAAAGCATATAAAATATTAAGGGATCAAAAATTAATTGTTTCAGTTACCGGATCAGGAAATTTTGTATCATATGCCGGTTCAAATGCAAAATTTGATGTTTTTTTCCTCATTAATAAGCCCTGCTCTTACAAAATGGAAGTATACAATTCTTTTGTCAATACAATCGGAAATAAAGGGCATGTTAACATGTATCTTTACTATTGCGATGAGCAGCTTTTTATTAGTGCTTTGAAAAAAAACATTAATAATTATAATTATTTTGTAATTATGCCTCACTTCAGAAACAGCAAAAAAAAGCATGTTAACTACACAAACCGGGTTCTAAAAGCTATTGAAACCATTCCAAAAGACAAACTTCTTATATTAGATAACTCCTATGAAGAAGTTACAGGTAATTTTACAGCTATTTATCAGGATTTTAAGCATGATATAATTTATGCCCTTAACGAGGCTTTAATAAAACTAAAAAATTATAAAAAGATTATTCTTGTATATGAAACACTGGCCCTGTTTCCGTATCCAATTGGTTTAGTTCATGGTTTTAAAGAATTCTGTCAAAATCATTTAATGGACTTTGAAATTATTGAAGAAATCAATAATGATTTAGAATTTGAATCAAAAGAAGCTTATATCATTATTGACGATAATGATCTCGTAAATTTGGTACAGCAGATAAAAAAGAAAAATCGTATATTAGGTACAGATGTAGGTGTCATCTCCTATAATGAAACCCCACTCAAAGCCCTTCTTGACATTAGCGTATTAAGTACTGATTTTAATGCAATGGGACAGAAAGCGGCAGAACTGATCCTTACTAACAAAAAAGAAGTTTTCAAAAACCCGTTCGGATACATTGAACGTAGTTCGCTATAGCATATTTGATAAATTTTCTTCATTGTTATTCAATGGTTCCAAAGACAGATTTTTTGAATACCCAAAACATTAATCTGCCATTATCGCTCAAAAAACCGGGTCTTATCCAGTTTTATTAGGAGCTGTTTCCAGCCATTCGCTAAATCTTTGCCTGCTTAAAGAAAGCAGGCAAAGGATACCGCTGCTGTCTGGGCTAAGACATCCGGTTTCAAAACAATATTGTATTGAAAATTGAGAAGAAAGGAATTATCAATATTATAAGTTTACAAGTTAAATTTTTCGACTGTAATTTATATTAATTGCTCCTATTTTATGCCTATTATTCTTAATTAATTTGTAAAACTTCATTAAATAGCTGTTAAATCTTAATAAATGCAGATTAATACTATTTTCATAAAACGTATATTTGAGTTTATACCTGAATATTTATTAGCGTGCAAAAACAATCAAAAATAGAAAGATTCAAATTTCCCAAAACACCAACCGGAGTTGATGGACTGGATGAAATTACCGATGGAGGTTTCCCAAAGGGACGCCCCACTTTAATCTGTGGCGGAGCCGGCTGCGGAAAAACATTGCTGTCAATGCAATTCCTTATTAAAGGCATTACAGAATTTAAGGAACCCGGCGTTTTCATGTCTTTCGAAGAGCCTTCGGATGATCTTACCCTAAATGTCAAGTCACTTGGGTTTGACCTCGAAAAACTAAAAGAGGACAAAAAACTGATCGTTGATCATGTACGGGTTGAAAGATCAGAAATTGAAGAAGCGGGTGAATACGATCTTGATGGTTTATTTATCAGGTTAGGACATGCCATAGACTCAATAAAAGCGAAACGTGTCGTTCTGGATACAATTGAATCCCTGTTTGCAGGACTTGACAATCAGGCTATTCTTAGAGCCGAATTGAGAAGGTTATTTCACTGGCTTAAAACAAAAGGTGTAACGGCAATCATTACAGGTGAACGCGGAGAAGGTACGCTGACACGTCAGGGATTAGAAGAATACGTTTCAGATTGTGTAATTGTATTGGATCATCGCGTTATCGAGCAGGTTTCTACCAGAAGATTACGAATCATAAAATACAGGGGCTCAACACATGGTACCAATGAATATCCGTTTTTAATTGATGAAGACGGAATTTCAGTTCTCCCAATTACCTCATTAAAACTGGATAACGAAGTTTCCTCAGATGTTATTTCTACAGGTGTTCCCGGATTAGATGCTATGTTTCAGGGCGGTGGATTTTACCGCGGCAGTAATATCCTGATATCAGGTACAGCCGGTACGGCCAAAACAACTATTGGATGTTATTTTGCTAACGAACAATGCCTGAATAAAGAGAAAACAATCTATTTTGCATTTGAAGAATCGCCTCATCAACTGGTTCGAAATATGAAATCAATTGGTATTGACCTTGATAAACATATTAAAAAAGGGTTGCTGCAAGTTCATTCCGCACGTCCATCACTAAACGGTCTTGAAATGCATTTGCTTACACTTAGAAAATTAATCAAGGAATTTAAGCCAACCACAATAATTATTGATCCCATAAGCAATCTCATATCAGTGGGAAGTGAACTCGAAGTCCGTTCCATGCTTGTAAGACTGATTGATATGCTCAAAGCCAATAATATTACGGCACTGTTTACTTCTTTAAACAAGCAGACAGATAATTTCAGGCCAGATCTTGCAGAAGAATCAGTGTCATCTTTGGTAGATACCTGGATAACCGTGCGTGATATGGAAGGAGTTGGAGAAAGAAACCGTGGTATCTTTATTATCAAAGCCAGAGGAATGGGGCATTCTAATCAGGTAAGAGAGTTTGTAATAACTGGTAACGGAATAGAATTGTTAGATGTAGAATTAGGACCAGATGGTATCCTGACCGGCGCTGCAAGACAAACGCACAGATTCAAAAAAACGATCTCAGACATTAAGCTTCAAAACGAAATCAGTAGAAAAGACAGGGAAATTGAACGTAAACGTAAAGTTTTGGAAGCCAACATAGAAACACTTAGAAATAAATTCGAATCTGCCCAGGATGAACTAAGCATCCTTAAAGCAACAGAAGAATTACAGGCAAAACTGTCTTCTAAAAAAAAATAGCAGCACAATGAAAAAAGAAGTTGTAGCCGAATGGCAATTACTGCTTTATATAGCAGGACAAACGCCAAAATCGATCAGGGCACTTGAGAATATAAAAAAATTGAGCTAGTCATTTAGTTTCTGTATATTTATATCTTTAAAATCAGTCATTATGGAAGTATTTGAAGGTCAAAGTATACTAAACTTTATAAAAGA
>NZ_JAVDWQ010000021.1:0-86540 GCF_031457575.1 Flavobacterium piscis
GAATAAAGAATAAAGAATAAAGAATAAAGAATAAAGAATAAAGAATAAAGAATAAAGAATAAAGAATAAAGAATAAAGAATAAAGAATAAAGAATTTGAGATAAAATCTATTCTCTTTCTTCTATGCTCTTTATTCTTTTAAAATAATTTATAATTTATAACTCATAATTCATAATTAATATTTACTTTTGCACCCTTAACGAGAGGAGGTGTCAATATTATGTTAATTATACCAATTAAAGACGGAGAAAATATCGATAGAGCATTAAAGCGCTATAAAAGAAAATTTGATAAAACAGGAACTGTTCGTCAACTAAGAGCACGTACTGCTTTTATTAAGCCTTCTGTAATCAAAAGAGCTCAAATCCAAAAAGCGGCTTACATTCAAAACATGAAAGATGGTTTAGAAAGTTAGTAACAGCTTTTCAAAATAATTACCGTTAGTCATCATAAAGTTATAACTTTGATGCTAACGGTTTTTTTTATGCCTATTATTTTAAAATCACTTTGATTTTAAAATAAATATATAAAAAGGTAGAGGAGGATAATATTTATTTTTTATGAAATCTAATAAAGACGCTTTTCGTGATTATCTTGAGCTGGAAAAGAAATATTCTGCTCATACGGTTAATGCTTATTTAAATGATATTGCATTTTTTGAAATATTTAATAAAGCTCATTTTGAACAAGAGAATATTGATAAGGTAAATTACAGTCAGGTCAGAAGCTGGATTGTTTCGTTAGTAGATGATGATATTTCCAATGTCTCTGTAAATAGAAAAATGGCTTCGTTAAAAGCATTTTATAAATTTCTTTTAAAAACAAAGCAAATAGAGGTGAGTCCAATGCTAAAGCATAGGGCATTGAAGATGCCTAAAGTTGTTCAGATTCCATTTTCTGAAAAAGAACTGATGGATTTAATGCAGGCTGTTGGTTCTCCTGTTGGTTTTGAAGAAGTCAGGGATAAGCTTATTGTAGATATGTTTTATACTACAGGAATGCGAAGGGCGGAATTAATACATTTAATGATTAAGAATGTTGATTTGTCCACAAATGTAATTAAGGTTCTAGGAAAGAGAAATAAAGAGCGTATCATTCCTGTTTTGCCAATTATTGCCGGACAGCTTGCTGACTATTTAATTGAGCGGTCATCGATCGAAAATATTGTAGATAGTGATTATTTCTTTATTTCAAAAAAAGGGTTAAAATTGAGTGAATCTTTTGTGTATCGATTAATAAATTCATACTTTAGTAAAGTCTCCGAAAAGGTAAAAAAGAGTCCGCATGTGCTTCGTCATACGTTTGCGACTCATTTATTAAATAACGGGGCAGATTTAAATTCAGTTAAGGAATTATTAGGGCATTCGAGTTTGGCGTCAACACAAGTTTATACTCATAATAGTTTAGCGGAGCTTAAAAAGGTATATACAAATGCACATCCAAGAAATAAATAATAATTCTGAAATGTTTAACCCTAAAATTTGTATTATGAAGGTAGATGTTCACGCAGTTAACTTTACTGTTGACAGAAAATTGGTAGATTTTATTCAGGAAAGAATGGATAAATTAGAAAAATACTACGACAAGGTGGTTTCTTCAGATGTTTTTTTGAAAGTAGAAAGAACAAGTGATAAGGAGAATAAATTTGTAGAGATTAAAATTAATGTTCCTGGAGATGATTTTTTGGTAAAAAAACAATGTAAGACTTTTGAAGAAGCGGTTGAACTTTCGGCAGAATCATTAGAGCGTTTACTGGTAAAAAGGAAGGAAAAGGTAAGAGCACACATATAATTGAAATTTTTTTTTAAAAAATGTTTTGATACAAAGATAAAATAGCTACATTTGCAGTCCGTTAGAAATAGCGGACTTTTTTATTGATATTGCCAGCGTAGCTCAGTTGGCTAGAGCAGCTGATTTGTAATCAGCAGGTCGTGGGTTCGAGTCCCTCCGCCGGCTCTAATATTTTCAAATACGATTTGAAATTGTTTATGCAATTATTGATAAAAAAATGGGGAGATACTCAAGCGGCCAACGAGGGCAGACTGTAAATCTGCTGTGTGAACTTCGCAGGTTCGAATCCTGCTCTCCCCACAAGAATTAATTTAGATTGCGGGTTTTAGATTGTGGATTGAAAAAATCTGAAATTAGAATCTAAACTCTTTAATCAAGGATTCTGCCGACTTAGCTCAGAGGTAGAGTGCTTCCTTGGTAAGGAAGAGGTCACGGGTTCAATTCCCGTAGTTGGCTCAAGTAAGTAGGAAATTGAAATAAATATATAACTAAGATTAAAAATTAAGTAAAATGGCAAAGGAAAATTTTAACCGTAACAAGCCCCATTTAAACATTGGAACAATTGGGCACGTGGATCACGGAAAAACAACATTAACTGCGGCAATTACAAAAGTATTGTCAGATGCAGGTTATTGTCAAGCAAAATCATTTGATCAAATCGATAATGCTCCAGAAGAAAAAGAAAGAGGTATTACAATTAATACATCACACGTAGAGTATGAAACAGCTAATCGTCATTACGCTCACGTTGACTGTCCAGGTCACGCGGATTACGTAAAGAATATGGTTACTGGAGCTGCTCAAATGGACGGAGCTATCTTAGTAGTTGCTGCTACAGATGGTCCAATGCCACAAACTCGTGAGCACATCCTTTTAGGTCGCCAGGTTGGTATTCCTAGAATGGTAGTTTTCATGAACAAAGTAGATATGGTTGATGACGCTGAGTTGTTGGAACTTGTTGAAATGGAAATTAGAGATTTATTGTCTTTCTACGAATATGATGGAGATAATGGACCTGTTGTTCAGGGTTCTGCTTTAGGTGGGTTGAATAATGATCCTGCTTGGGTTCCTAAAATTATTGAATTGATGGAAGCTGTTGATAACTGGATCGAAGAGCCAGTACGTGATACTGCAAAACCTTTCTTGATGCCGGTTGAGGATGTATTTACAATTACTGGTCGTGGAACTGTTGCTACAGGTCGTATCGAAACTGGTATTGCTAATACAGGTGATGCTGTTGAAATCATTGGTATGGGAGCTGATAAATTAACTTCTACTATTACAGGAGTTGAGATGTTCCGTAAAATCCTTGATAGAGGTGAAGCTGGAGATAACGTAGGTTTATTGTTAAGAGGTGTAGATAAAGAATCTATCAAAAGAGGAATGGTTATCATTAAGCCAGGATCAGTAAAACCACACGCTACTTTCAAAGCTGAGGTTTATATCCTGAAAAAAGAAGAAGGTGGACGTCACACTCCATTCCATAATAACTACCGTCCACAGTTCTACGTACGTACAACTGACGTAACAGGAGTTATTACTTTGCCAGAAGGTGTAGAGATGGTGATGCCAGGAGATAACTTGACTATCAATGTTGCTTTGTTAAGCCCAATCGCAATGAGCGTAGGTTTACGTTTTGCTATCCGTGAAGGTGGTAGAACTGTAGGAGCAGGTCAGGTGACTGAAATCGTAGGTTAATCCTATAAAAAATTATAAAAGCCAGTTGGTTTTCTTAACTGAAATCACTGGCTTTAATTACGGGCGTAGTTCAAGGGTAGAATAGCGGTCTCCAAAACCGTTGATGGGGGTTCGAATCCCTCCGCCCGTGCAATAAAAAATATATCAAATGACAAAAGTAACTAATTATTTATCAGAGGCTTTCGAAGAGTTAAAGTCAAATGTTACTTGGCCAGCTTGGGCTGAAGTGCAAAAATTGACAATTGTTGTGGCTGTATTTTCAATTCTATTTGCTTTGGCAACATGGGGAGTAGATGAATTTTTTGCAAAAGCTTTGGCTGGATTTTTTAACTGGTTAAAAGGATAAATTTTTTGTGATGGCAGATAATAATGTGAAAAAATGGTATGTAGTTAGAGCTGTAAGCGGACAGGAAAACAAAGTCAAAGCTTACATCGAAACTGAGATTGCCAGACTAGGTATGGGTGATTATGTTTCTCAGGTTTTAGTTCCTACTGAAAAAGTGGTAACTGTAAAAGATGGGAAAAAAATGTCTAAGGATAAAGTTTATTTTCCTGGATATGTTATGATTGAAGCTAATTTAATTGGTGAGATACCTCATATTATTAAGTCTATTACTAGTGTGATTGGATTTTTAGGAGAGATTAAAGGAGGGGAGCCTGTTCCTTTGAGGCTATCAGAAGTAAATAGAATGTTAGGTAAGGTGGATGAGCTTGCTGTAAATACAGATACTCGTGCTATTCCTTTCAACTTAGGAGAAACGGTTAAAGTGATCGATGGTCCTTTTAATGGATTTAACGGAACGGTTGAAAAAATAAATGAAGAAAAGCGTAAGCTTGAAGTTATGGTGAAAATTTTCGGAAGAAAGACTCCACTTGAGCTAAGTTTTATGCAAGTTGAAAAAGTATAATTTTTGTTACATCTATAATAACCACTGCAATTGCTTCCAATAATTGTGGTGTAAAATTTTTTAAAAAATGGCTAAAGAAATTAGTAAGGTAGTTAAACTACAAGTTAAGGGAGGTGCTGCGAATCCGTCGCCACCGGTTGGACCTGCTTTAGGAGCTGCTGGGGTTAATATCATGGAGTTCTGTAAGCAATTCAATGCTAGAACACAAGATAAACCTGGCAAAATATGCCCAGTTCAAATTACTGTGTATAAAGACAAATCATTTGATTTTGTTGTAAAAACTCCTCCAGCTGCTGTCCAATTATTGGAAGCTGCAAAGCTAAAGTCTGGATCAGGTGAACCAAATCGTAAAAAAGTAGCTAGCGTTACTTGGGACGTTATCAAAGCAATTGCTGAAGATAAAATGGTAGACTTAAATGCATTTACAATCGAATCTGCAATGAGCATGATCGCTGGAACTGCTAGGTCTATGGGTATAACTGTATCAGGAGATGCTCCTTTTTAATTAAGAGAAAGAAATGGCAAAATTAACAAAAAAGCAAAAAGAGGCTGCTTCAAAAATTGAAAAGAACAAACTATACTCTTTAAAAGATGCAGCTGCATTGATAAAAGTTATAGCTTCTGCAAAATTTGATGAGTCTGTTGATATCGCAGTTCGTTTGGGTGTAGATCCAAGAAAAGCGAATCAAATGGTTAGAGGTGTGGTTACATTACCTCACGGAACAGGTAAAGATGTTAAAGTATTAGCATTGGTTACTCCAGATAAAGAGGCGGAAGCAAAGGAAGCTGGAGCAGACTATGTTGGTCTTGATGAGTATTTACAAAAAATTAAAGATGGTTGGACAGATGTTGATGTAATCATCACTATGCCGGCTGTTATGGGTAAATTAGGCCCATTAGGTCGTATTTTAGGACCTAGAGGTTTAATGCCAAACCCTAAAACAGGTACAGTAACTATGGATGTTGCTAAAGCTGTTGCAGAGGTTAAAGCTGGTAAAATCGATTTTAAAGTTGATAAAACTGGTATCGTACATGCCGGAATTGGTAAAGTTTCTTTTGGAGCTGAGCAAATTTATGACAATGCACACGAAATTATTCAAACATTAATCAAACTTAAACCAACTGCTGCTAAAGGTACCTATATTAAAGGTATTCACCTTACAAGCACTATGAGTCCTGCAATTGCA
This sequence comes from Flavobacterium piscis, assembly GCF_031457575.1. Taxonomy (GTDB): domain Bacteria; phylum Bacteroidota; class Bacteroidia; order Flavobacteriales; family Flavobacteriaceae; genus Flavobacterium; species Flavobacterium piscis_A. The sequence continues at coordinate 5,585 of NZ_JAVDWQ010000021.1, forward strand.
TTGGATCCAAAAGCAGTATAATTGGTAGTTAATAATTTTTAGTATGACTAGAGAAGAAAAATCAATCGCGATTGAAAATTTAACTGCGCAGTTAGCTGGTACAAATATCATTTATGTATCTGATATTTCTGGATTAAACGCAGAGACAACTTCAAGCTTGAGAAGAGCTTGCTTTAAAGCAGGTATAAAATTAGAGGTAGTAAAAAACACTTTGCTTGCAAAAGCAATGGAAGCTTCTGCTAATGATTATGGTGATTTACCTTCTGTATTGAGCGGTAATAGTGCTATATTCATTTCAGATGTTGCAAATGCACCTGGAAAAATAATTAAAGATTTCAGAAAAAAATCAGCTAAGCCTGTATTAAAAGGAGCTTACATTAATTCTGAAATTTACATTGGTGATGATCAATTAGATGCATTAGCAACTATTAAATCTAAAGAAGAACTTCTTGGAGAACTTATTGGATTATTGCAATCACCGGCCCAAAGAATTATTTCTGCTTTACAAAACAAATTCGCTGGTAGCGAAGAAGTTGAAGCATAATAAATTCAATGCAAGGATTTTTTCCTTGCTGCTTAATTAGCGCACAATAAATAAATTATATTTTACAAATCATTTTAAACGATAGAAAAAATGGCAGATTTGAAACAATTCGCAGAACAATTAGTTAACTTAACAGTTAAAGAAGTTAACGAATTAGCAACAATATTAAAAGACGAGTATGGTATCGAGCCTGCTGCTGCAGCTGTAGTAGTTGCTGCTGGTGGTGGAGAAGGTGCTGCTGAAGAAGCACAAACTGAATTTACAGTTGTATTAAAAGAAGCTGGTGCTTCTAAATTAGCAGTTGTAAAATTAGTAAAAGAACTTACAGGTTTAGGTCTTAAAGAGGCTAAAGATGTAGTTGACGGTGCTCCAAGTAACGTTAAAGAAGGTGTTTCTAAAGAAGAGGCTGAAGGTCTTAAAAAATCATTAGAAGAAGCTGGAGCTGTAGTTGAATTAAAATAATTCAATTCGGTTTTAAGAACTAGGTTTAGGTCTTGAGTTAATGCTCAATGACCTAAACCATTTTTCGTATAATAAAATATATCCAATTTTATTATCAAATAGTTTAAAATACGAAAAAGTTTTTGATCAATACGAAGAAAAAAATTGAATCATATTTCTCCGATTCATTTTTAAAGATGTATTGATTTTAATAAGAAAGTATAAATTAAACAGTGAGTGTGTTTACACAAAAAATTACTTTTTTTTAATCAAAATTTTGTCCATTGATGATAACAAATCAGACTGAAAGATTGAATTTTGCCTCTACAAAAAATATACCTCAATATCCGGATTTTCTTGATGTTCAGGTTAAATCGTTTAAAGATTTTTTTCAATTAGAAACTAAATCTGACGAAAGAGGCGACGAAGGGTTATACAATACCTTCATGGAAAACTTTCCAATTACAGATACCAGAAACAACTTTGTATTGGAGTTCCTTGATTATTTTGTAGATCCGCCACGTTATACCATTCAAGAATGTATAGAGAGAGGTCTTACTTATAGTGTGCCTTTAAAAGCCAGGTTAAAACTATATTGTACAGATCCTGAACACGAAGATTTTGAAACTATTGTACAAGACGTTTATCTTGGAACAATACCTTATATGACTCCAAGCGGTACTTTTGTTATCAATGGTGCTGAGCGTGTGGTAGTGTCACAGCTACACCGTTCTCCTGGAGTTTTCTTTGGTCAATCATTCCATGCAAATGGAACAAAACTTTATTCTGCCAGAGTAATTCCTTTTAAAGGTTCCTGGATAGAATTTTCTACAGATATCAACAGCGTAATGTATGCTTATATCGATAGAAAGAAAAAATTACCGGTTACAACTTTATTCCGTGCAATTGGGTTTGAAAGAGACAAGGATATCCTTGAAATCTTTGACCTTGCTGAAGAAATTAAAGTTTCTAAAACAGGTATTAAAAAATATATTGGAAGAAGACTTGCTGCACGTGTATTGAACACTTGGCACGAGGATTTCGTTGATGAGGATACCGGTGAGGTAGTTTCTATCGAACGTAACGAAATCATCCTTGACAGAGATACTATTATCGATAAAGATAATGTTGAAGAAATCATTGATGCTAACGTTAAATCTATTTTGTTGCACAAAGAGGATAATAATCAGGCAGATTATGCAATTATCCACAACACGTTACAAAAAGATCCAACAAACTCTGAAAAAGAAGCTGTTGAGCATATCTACAGACAATTGCGTAATGCAGAACCGCCTGATGAAGAAACTGCTCGTGGTATTATTGATAAATTGTTCTTCTCTGATCAACGTTATAACTTAGGTGAAGTTGGTCGTTACAGAATGAACAAAAAACTTGGTTTGGATATTCCAATGGAAAAGCAAGTGCTTACCAAAGAAGATATCATTACCATTGTAAAATATTTGATCGAATTAATTAACTCTAAAGCAGAGATTGATGATATTGATCACTTATCAAACCGTCGTGTTAGAACAGTTGGTGAACAATTGTCTCAACAATTCGGTGTTGGTTTAGCGCGTATGGCCAGAACTATTCGTGAGAGAATGAACGTTAGGGATAACGAGGTGTTTACACCAATTGATTTGATTAATGCTAAAACATTATCATCGGTTATCAACTCTTTCTTTGGTACGAACCAGTTGTCTCAATTTATGGATCAAACGAATCCATTAGCTGAGATTACACACAAAAGAAGATTATCTGCACTTGGACCTGGTGGACTTTCTAGAGAGAGAGCTGGTTTCGAGGTTCGTGACGTTCACTATACACACTATGGTCGTTTATGTCCGATTGAAACTCCAGAGGGACCAAACATTGGTTTGATTTCATCTCTTGGTGTTTATGCAAAAGTTAACGGAATGGGTTTCATTGAAACTCCTTACCGTAAAGTTACTGATGGTGTAGTTGATTTAGTAAGTACACCTATCTACTTAAGTGCTGAAGAGGAAGAAGGAAAAATGATTGCTCAGGCAAACATTGAAATGGATTCTACAGGTAAAATTACAGCGAGCAATGTTATTGCTCGTGAGGAAGGTGACTTTCCGGTTGTTGAGCCATCTGCAGTACATTATACAGACGTTGCCCCTAATCAGATTGCTTCGATTTCTGCTTCATTGATTCCTTTCCTGGAACATGATGATGCGAATAGAGCCTTAATGGGATCTAACATGATGCGTCAGGCGGTTCCTTTGATCCGTCCGGAAGCACCAATTGTTGGTACTGGTTTAGAGCGTCAGGTAGCTTCAGATTCCAGAGTATTGATTAATGCTGAAGGAGATGGAACTGTGGAATATGTTGATGCTAATATTATTACTATTAAATACGACCGTACTGAAGAAGAAAGAATGGTTAGTTTTGATGCTGATGAAAAAACATACAACTTAATTAAATTTAGAAAAACGAATCAAGGAACAAGTATCAACCTGAAACCTATCGTAAGAAAAGGTGACAGAGTGAGTCTTGGTCAGGTATTATCAGAAGGATATGCTACTCAAAATGGTGAATTAGCTTTAGGTAGAAACTTAAAAGTTGCGTTCATGCCATGGAAAGGGTATAACTTTGAGGATGCGATTGTAATTTCTGAAAAAGTAGTTCGTGATGATATTTTTACTTCTATCCACGTTGATGATTATTCATTAGAGGTTAGAGATACTAAGTTAGGAAACGAAGAGTTAACAAACGATATTCCTAACGTTTCTGAAGAAGCTACTAAAGATTTAGATGAAAACGGTATGATCAGAATTGGAGCAGAGGTTAAACCTGGCGACATTTTGATTGGAAAAATTACTCCAAAAGGGGAATCAGATCCTACTCCGGAAGAGAAATTGCTTCGTGCAATCTTCGGGGATAAAGCAGGTGATGTGAAAGATGCTTCATTAAAAGCGTCTCCATCTTTACATGGTGTAGTTCTTGATAAAAAATTATTTGCAAGAGCCGTAAAAGATAAACGTAAACGTACTCAGGATAAAGATGCTTTAGGCGCTTTAGAAATGGAATTTGAAACTAAGTTTGTTGAATTAAAAGACAGATTGGTTGAGAAATTATTCCTGATCGTAAACGGAAAAACATCTCAGGGTGTAATGAATGATTTGGGTGAAGAAGTTTTACCAAAAGGTAAAAAATATACTCAAAAAATGCTTTACGCAGTAGAAGATTTTGCTCACTTAAGCAAAGGTCAATGGGTTGCTGATGATGCTACAAATAAAATGGTGAATGATTTAATTCATAACTATAAAATTAAGCTGAACGACTTACAAGGATCTTTAAGAAGAGAAAAATTCACTATTACAGTTGGAGATGAATTACCATCTGGAATCTTGAAATTAGCGAAAATTTATATCGCTAAAAAACGTAAACTGAAAGTAGGGGATAAAATGGCAGGGCGTCACGGTAACAAAGGTATTGTTGCCAGAATCGTTCGTCATGAGGATATGCCTTTCCTTGAAGACGGAACACCGGTAGATATCGTATTGAATCCACTTGGGGTACCTTCACGTATGAACATTGGTCAGATTTATGAAACTGTTCTTGGTTGGGCTGGACAAAATTTAGGTAGAAAATTTGCTACCCCGATTTTTGATGGTGCTTCTTTGGATCAAATTAATGAATTAACTGATGAGGCTGGAGTACCACGTTTCGGGCATACACACCTTTATGATGGTGGTACTGGAGAGCGTTTCCATCAGGCAGCAACCGTGGGTGTAATTTACATGCTTAAATTAGGACACATGGTTGATGATAAGATGCACGCACGTTCTATCGGACCATACTCGTTGATTACTCAACAACCACTTGGAGGTAAAGCTCAATTTGGAGGTCAGCGTTTTGGAGAGATGGAGGTTTGGGCACTTGAAGCTTATGGGGCATCAAGTACACTTCGTGAAATCTTAACAGTTAAATCCGATGACGTTATTGGTAGAGCTAAAACTTACGAAGCTATCGTTAAGGGAGAGTCTATGCCAGAACCGGGATTACCTGAATCATTCAATGTATTAATGCATGAATTGAAAGGTCTTGGACTTGACATTCGTTTAGAAGAATAAATAAAGTTTTCAGTTGCAGTCTCAGTATTCAGTTCAACACTGAAAGCTGAGGCTGAAGCTGTTTATTAAAATAAAAGTTTTTAGGATTTATACCCGTAACCCGTTCCGATTTTTTATATAAACCTGAAAAGTTTTATAATTAGCACTTCAAAATTTAGTTTGAAGTTTAGAGAAGTAACCCGAGGTAGTGTTTAAGTCATAAAGTCAAATGTCTTAAAGTTTTAAAGTCCCAAATGACTTTTGACTTTCGGCTTTTAAACTTTCGACTAAAGCGAGAATCAATTTTTTAATTGCAGATAAATCAATAGTAAAAACTATGATGAATAATAGAAATAATAATAAAGATAAGAATCCTATAAAAAGATTTAACAAAATTTCGATAGGATTAGCTTCACCAGAATCTATCCTGAAAGAATCAAGAGGAGAGGTGTTGAAACCAGAAACTATCAACTACAGAACTCACAAACCAGAGCGTGACGGACTTTTCTGCGAAAGAATCTTCGGACCTGTTAAGGATTTTGAATGTGCTTGTGGTAAATATAAAAGAATTCGTTACAAAGGGATCATCTGTGACCGTTGTGGTGTTGAAGTTACTGAGAAAAAAGTACGTCGTGACAGAGTAGGACACATCAACCTTGTTGTGCCAATTGCCCATATCTGGTATTTCCGTTCTCTTCCAAACAAAATTGGTTATATACTTGGTCTTCCGTCTAAGAAATTAGATATGATCATTTACTATGAAAGATACGTAGTAATTCAGGCTGGTATTGCTAAAAATGCAGATGGAGAATCATTACAAAGATTAGATTTCTTAACAGAAGAAGAATATCTGAATATTTTAGATACGCTTCCGCAGGAAAACCAATATTTAGATGATATGGACCCTAATAAATTTGTTGCCAAAATGGGAGCAGAATGTATTATGGATTTATTAGCACGTATCGACTTAGATGAGTTGTCTTACCAATTGAGACACAGTGCTAATAACGAAACATCTAAACAACGTAAAACTGAAGCTTTAAAAAGATTACAAGTTGTTGAGTCTTTCCGTGAGTCTAACTTAAACCGCGAGAACCGTCCAGAGTGGATGATTATGAAAGTGGTTCCTGTTATTCCACCAGAATTACGTCCGCTTGTGCCACTTGACGGAGGTCGTTTTGCGACTTCAGATTTAAATGATCTATACCGTCGTGTAATTATTCGTAACAACCGTTTGAAAAGATTAATGGAGATCAAAGCTCCAGAAGTTATCTTAAGAAACGAGAAACGTATGTTGCAGGAATCAGTAGATTCACTTTTCGACAATACTCGTAAAGCTTCTGCTGTAAAAACAGAATCAAACAGACCATTAAAATCATTATCAGATTCATTAAAAGGTAAGCAAGGACGTTTCCGTCAAAACTTACTTGGAAAACGTGTGGATTATTCTGCTCGTTCGGTAATTGTTGTTGGTCCTGAATTGAAATTATTCGAATGCGGTTTGCCAAAAGATATGGCTGCTGAATTATACAAACCTTTCGTAATCCGTAAATTGATTGAAAGAGGTATTGTTAAAACAGTAAAATCTGCTAAGAAAATTATAGACAAAAAAGAGCCTGTAGTTTGGGATATCCTTGAAAATGTAATTAAAGGACATCCAGTATTACTAAACCGTGCTCCTACATTGCACAGATTGGGTATTCAAGCTTTCCAGCCAAAATTAATTGAAGGAAAAGCGATCCAATTGCACCCATTAGTATGTACGGCTTTCAACGCCGATTTTGATGGGGATCAGATGGCAGTTCACTTGCCATTAGGACCAGAGGCTATTTTAGAGGCACAATTATTAATGTTGGCTTCCCACAATATCCTGAATCCTGCAAATGGTGCTCCAATTACTGTACCTTCTCAGGATATGGTCTTGGGTCTGTATTATATGACCAAAGAACGTATCTCTACTCCGGAACATAAAATTTTAGGTCAGGACTTAACTTTTTATTCTGCAGAAGAAGTAAATATTGCATTAAACGAAGGAAGATTAGAATTGAATGCTCGTGTAAAAATTAGAGCAAAAGATTTTAATGAAGCTGGAGAATTAGTGTACAAGATTATTCAGACAACTGCAGGTCGTGTATTATTTAATGAAGTAGTACCTGAAGCAGCTGGGTATATCAATGATGTATTGACTAAGAAAAACCTTAGAGATATTATTGGACATATTTTAAGTGTGACCAATGTACCTACTACAGCAGCTTTCCTGGACAATATGAAAGATATGGGTTATAAGTTCGCATTTAGAGGAGGTTTATCATTCTCTCTTGGGGATATTAGAATTCCAGAACAGAAAACAAAATTAATTGCAGATGCCAGAGAGCAAGTTGAAGGTATTTCTGTGAATTATAATATGGGTCTTATTACCAATAACGAGCGTTACAACCAAGTTATTGACGTATGGACTTCAGCAAATGCTCAATTGACAGAGTTAGCAATGAAAAATATTAGAGAAGACCAACAAGGTTTCAACTCGGTATATATGATGCTTGATTCTGGAGCGAGGGGTTCTAAAGAACAGATTCGTCAGTTAACTGGTATGCGTGGTTTGATGGCTAAGCCTAAAAAATCTACTGCTGGTGGTGGAGAAATTATTGAAAACCCGATTCTTTCTAACTTTAAGGAAGGTCTTTCGATTCTTGAGTACTTTATTTCTACTCACGGTGCTCGTAAAGGTCTTGCGGATACGGCTCTTAAAACTGCCGATGCTGGTTACCTGACAAGAAGATTGCATGACGTTTCTCAAGATGTTATTGTTAACATTGAGGATTGTGGGACTCTTAGAGGTGTTGAAGTTTCTGCATTGAAGAAAAATGAGGAAATTGTTGAATCATTAGGAGAAAGAATACTAGGACGTGTTGCATTACAAGATGTAATTAATCCTTTGGATAGTGAAATTTTAGTAAGATCGGGAGACCAAATTACTGAAGCTATAATGAAAGCGATTGAAGCTTCTCCAGTTGAGAAAGTTGAAGTTCGTTCTCCATTAACATGTGAAGCGCTGAAAGGAATTTGTGCTAAATGTTACGGTAGAAATTTAGCTACCGGAAAAATGACACAAAGAGGAGAAGCAGTAGGTGTTATTGCAGCTCAATCTATTGGTGAGCCTGGTACACAGTTAACACTTCGTACTTTCCACGTTGGAGGGGTTGCGGGTGGTATTTCTGAGGAGTCTAGCATTATTACGCGTTTCGCTGGTAAACTGGAAATTGAAGATTTAAAAACTGTTAAAGGAGAAGACAATGAAGGTAATTCAGTTGATATTGTAGTTTCACGTTCAACAGAATTAAAATTAATCGACGAAAGAACAGGTATTCTTTTAAGTACAAATAATATTCCTTACGGTTCCAGTATCTTTGTTCAGGATGGACAATCTGTAGCCAAAGGTGATGTTATCTGTAAATGGGATCCATATAATGGAGTTATCGTTTCTGAGTTTACCGGTAAAATTGCTTATGAAGATTTAGAGCAAGGTCAGTCATTCATGGTTGAAATTGATGAGCAAACAGGTTTCCAGGAAAAAGTAATTTCTGAATCCAGAGCTAAAAAATTAATCCCAACCTTATTGGTTTACGGTAAAGAAGGAGAGTTAATTCGTTCTTATAACTTACCAGTTGGAGCCCACTTAATGGTTGAAAACGGGGAGAAAATTAAGGCAGGTAAAGTACTGGTTAAAATTCCACGTCGTTCTTCTAAATCAGGAGATATTACAGGAGGTTTACCAAGAATTACAGAGTTGTTAGAAGCTCGTAATCCATCTAATCCAGCTGTTGTTTCTGAAATCGATGGAGTTGTTTCTTTTGGAAAAATCAAGAGAGGTAACCGTGAGATTGTGATCGAATCCAAATTTGGTGACATTAGAAAATACCTGGTTAAATTATCAAGTCAAATTCTGGTTCAGGAGAATGACTTTGTGAGAGCAGGTGTTCCATTGTCGGATGGTGCAATTACTCCGGATGATATTTTAAGAATTCAGGGGCCAGCTGCTGTTCAACAGTATTTGGTAAATGAAATTCAGGAAGTTTACCGTTTACAAGGGGTGAAAATTAATGACAAGCACTTTGAGGTAGTTATTCGTCAAATGATGCGTAAAGTAAGAGTTCAGGATCCTGGTGATACTTTATTCTTAGAAGACCAATTGATCCATACTAAAGATTTTATCGTTCAAAACGATAAATTATATGGCATGAAAGTGGTGGAAGATGCTGGAGATTCTGCAGTATTGAAACCGGGTCAGATTATTACGCCTCGTGATTTACGTGATGAAAATTCATTGCTGAAACGTAATGATAAAAACCTTGTTGTAGCAAGAGACGTAATTACTGCAACGGCAACGCCAGTTTTACAAGGTATTACAAGAGCTTCGCTACAAACTAAATCATTCATTTCTGCTGCTTCTTTCCAGGAAACAACAAAAGTACTTAACGAAGCTGCAGTGGCTGGTAAAGTAGATGATCTTGAAGGATTGAAAGAAAATGTAATTGTTGGACACAGAATCCCTGCGGGAACTGGTATGAGAGAATACGATCATACAATTGTAGGTTCTAAGGACGATTACAATGAAATGATGGCAAATAAAGAAGAATATATTTATTAATTCTTATCAATTCCCTCTTTTTCGAAAGAGGGAAATTGAAAAAAAATACTTAAATTATGAGTAATCCGAAACAACAAGAGCAAATTAATATTGAGCTGGACGAAACTATTGCGGAAGGAATCTATTCCAACCTTGCAATTATTAATCACTCATCATCAGAATTTGTTTTAGATTTTGTAAATATTATGCCGGGTACTCCAAAAGCCAAGGTGAAATCAAGAATTGTCCTGACACCGCAACATGCTAAAAGATTATTGAGAGCAATTGGAGAGAATATTCACCGATTTGAGGCAGCTCATGGCGAAATTAAAGAAACTGAACAAGCACCAATACCGCTTAATTTTGGTCCGGCAGGACAAGCATAAATTTTAAAAGCTCCAGAAATGGAGCTTTTTTTATGCATTTATTAAATGGAAATTTTAATATTCAGGGGTTACCCCTTATGATAAAAGTTTTATAATTATTTAACTTTGACCAAGCAACCAATCTAAAGCTATTAAATTAATTTATTCTTTTAGTTATCATTATACACTTATTGCTGCTAATCCAACTTTAAGTTTTACAATTGTTTATAAATGGGAAACAACTTAAAAAGAGCAGTTATATCAGTAACATTCGGTTTAATACTGAGCTTTGCCCTCAATTATCTTTGGATTTTATTAGTTTGCATTACTGTTGCTCCATTATTTATACTTATAAAAGAGAACACTAAAAAAAAGTCATTAGGAATTGGTTTTTTTTATGGTTTCGGAACCGGATTAGGTTCTTTTTTCTGGATGATTAGAGGCATAAGTCATTATACTGGAAATGACTTTTTTTATGGAGTATTAGTTTTCCTTATTAGCAGTATTTTTCTCGGGATTTATTTTGCTGCAATTTCATGGATTACTAAAACTATTTTAACATCAAATATAATATCACATAGATTATTGGTTTTAAACAGATTATGTGTAGCGGCTGTATGGGCAACTTTCGAGTTTGTTTTTGCATTCACATTACAATCATTTCCATTACATTCCATTAGGATTGGCTTTCCATTTGTTACTAATATTTACACCATTCAGTTGTCTAGTTACGGAGGTTTAATTCTGCTAAGTTTTTTAACCGTTTTAATCAACCTTTTTGTAGCTGAATTTTATATTCAGAAAAAGAAACTGTATTTGTTATATGGTTTTTCTATACTTGCGTTTATGTTCATAATAGGTGCTGTAACCTTTTATACTTTCAAGCCAAGTCCGGTTGGAAAATCATTTAAGATAGCTGTGGTTTCAGATAATACAAATCCGGAAACCAAATGGAATAGTGAAAATGGGAATACTTTTGCAAACAACTATTTTAAATTGTGCAAAGATGCGGTGGCACTTGAGCCTGATTTTATCATTTGGCCGGAAACTGCACTTCCGTGGACGTATTCTCCCGATGATGACTTATTAAAAGAAATAATCAAAATAAGCAGTAATCATGATCTTACTCACGTTATTGGAATTAATAATGAAAACAGCACTGATAAAAAATTATACAATTCGGTTTTTTATATCAACAATCAAAATAGGGTAAACGGAATTTACAATAAACAAATTTTGCTTAAAGGTATTGAAGAACCAGTAGGTAAATTCCTCGTTCCATTTTTAAGTCAGGACGGTTTTGTTTTGTCAAAAGGTCACAGCCAGCAACCAATTCAAACTCGTTTTGGAAAAGCTGGGAATTTGATTTGTAATGAAGTTGTGGTAGAAAATTGTGGAGCAGAGCAAGTTAGAAATGGTGCTAATTTCCTGTTCAATTTCAGTAATGATGGCTGGTTTAAGGACAATTACATATCAGACCTACACTTTTATTACACCCGACTTCAGGCAGTTGAAAATCGAAAAGACATTAGTGTTGCTAATAATTGTGGTATTAATGCCATCATTAACAGTAACGGATCAATTATTTCAGAAAAAAAAGGCACAAGCGGAACATTAGTATCAGGAACTATTCAGCCAAATAATAATATTTCATTATTTACAAAGTATCCTTTGTTTTTTCCTGTGTTATTTATCATGTTCATCCTAATATATTTATTAACCATAAAACTCAAATCTACAAGAAACAGACAAATACCACGAATTTAATCCAATTTTTAATTAATTTTTTAACACAATTTACCAATATGAAAAAAATATTACTTTTTACATTACTCCTTGCCAATTTCTTTTATGCTAATGCATTGACCAGAATAACAGCTTATCGTTGGAGAAATGATGATGGTTCAGAAATAACAGCTACATGGAAAGCAACAACAAATGCTCCTATACAAATCAATAATTTTGATCCAATAAGAATTAGAATAGCTGTTGAAGATAATACTGGTACAGATCCTAATACTGACCAAATTTTTGGTTCCTCAGTAGGTGTAAATGCTATTCTCCAATTTTCAGACAATAACGGTCAGACATGGAATAATATTACAGATTCACAATCTCCATTTACTCTTGTTAGTTCTTCCGTAGTAAATGATGGGACAAATACTACTCAGCAAATTTCTTCGGGTAATTCCTCTTCATTTGTTGCCGGCCTGTTCAAAAGTACGGAGCAAAATACTACATTTACCATGCCTAGAAAAAATAGTAGTTTTACGGAACATGAATTTTCCATAATACCTAATTCATTAATTTCTACTTCAGTTACTTATACTTTTGTAATAAAGGATGTTAGTACTAATTTGGTAATCCCCACACTTACTTATTGCCCTACTACTGAACCTACAGTAACTTCTCCACAAAACTTTAATTCAAGTGCAAAAGTTTCAGATTTATCAGCGACAGGTACCGACTTAAAATGGTACACGAATGCTACTGGAGATACTGCACTAGACGCAACAACGGCTTTGTCGACAGGTTTATATTATGTTTCCCAAACTCTATCTTGTGAAAGTACGCGTACTCAAGTACAGGTAAATATCATTAAAGGTTCTGCTTTAAACTTTGCTGGAGGCTATGTAGATTTACCTTTTAATATGCCAGCCACCTATACAAAAGAAGCATGGATTAATGTAAGTGATTTATCAAAGGTTAACAATATTATTTCTGGAGGTAATCAGGATGGCAGACATGCTATTTATATACCTAACGGTACATTGTCTGCAGGTCATAATGGTACTTATCAGGCATTAAGTGATATTGATCCATTAGACGCTGATACATGGTATCATGTTGCTGTAACTTATGATTTAGCAACAACCACAATGACATTATATAAAAATGGTAATATTGTAGCCACAGATAATAATATCCCAGCCTTTACAGGGAATGAGGTAAGAATTGGAGCGTTTGACACTAATAATAATCTTTTATATGGTGTAATTGACGAAGCACGAATTTGGGACAAGGTTTTAACTCAGGCTGAAATCCAGGACCAAATGGATTGCGAATTCGCAGGAGCTCAACCAGGATTGGTAGGTTATTATAAATTCAATCAGGGATTTGAAGGTGCGGATAATTCAGCAGTCACAACCTTGACAGATTCAAGCGGAAATGGGAATGATGGTACATTAATTAATTTTGATTTATCTGCAAGTTCTTCTAACTGGATTGGCAGTTCTATTATTATAACCGGTAAAACTTGCACAACTTTAAGTGTTGGCGATCATAATTTGGATTTTAGTTCAAGTTTGAAAGTATATCCTAATCCGTCAAATAATGCATTTTTTATCAATAGTGACTTAAACGGTACTGCAGTTATATTTGATTTATTGGGGAAAGTGATTCAAACCCAAAAAATAAATTCAGGAACGACTATACTAGATTTAGGTAGTACTCCAAACGGAGTGTACTTATTGAAAGTTACTAATGAGAAGAGTCAATCAAAAACTGTGAAGTTGATTAAGAATTAAAAAAAGAGACATAATGTTTTAAAGCTCCAGAAATGGAGCTTTTTTATAAAATTAAATTTGAAGAAAGAATCATGAAGTATTTAGCTTTTTGTATTTAATCCGATATAATTCATTTTTAACGAATATATTTTAGGGAGTTAAAGTTCTGTAATATATTTGACTCACATAAAATAAGAAAATTAATTTTTTTAAAAGTTAATTTAATTCCATAAAAAAAGCGCCAATTGAAAAATTGGCGTTTTTTGATTTATGATATATTTTAGTTATTCAAATTCCGAAGTAAAAAACAATTTTACATTTGGATATTTGCTTTGGGTCATCTGAATTGTGAAATCAGAGTCAGCCAAAAACACCAATTGACCGTATTTATCGTGAGCCAGGAATTTTTGCTTGATTCTTCTAAACTCTTTGAATTCATCACTTTTGGGATCATTTGGTTTTACCCAGCAAGCTTTGTGAACCGGGAAGTTTTCATATGTACATTTTGCACCATATTCATGTTCTAAACGATACTGAATAACTTCATATTGTAGTGCACCAACAGTTCCAATAATTTTACGGTTATTCATTTCTAATGTAAATAACTGAGCAACACCTTCATCCATTAACTGATCAATTCCCTTATCCAGTTGTTTTGCTTTCATTGGATCAGCATTGTTGATGTATCTAAAATGCTCTGGTGAAAAACTCGGAATTCCTTTGAAACTCATTAATTCACCTTCGGTTAAAGTGTCTCCAATCTTAAAGTTTCCGGTATCGTGTAAACCAACAATATCACCAGGGTATGAAATATCAACGATTTCTTTTTTCTCAGCAAAAAAAGCATTTGGACTTGAGAATTTTAAATTTTTCTTTTGACGAACATGATAGTAAGGTTTGTTTCTTTCGAAAGTTCCCGAAACAATTTTAATAAATGCCAGACGGTCACGGTGTTTAGGATCCATATTAGCATGGATTTTGAACACAAAACCTGACATTTTTTCTTCGGTAGGGTCAACAAGACGTGTTTCAGAATCTTTTGCTCTAGGAGATGGAGCGATGGAAACGAAACAATCCAATAATTCACGAACACCAAAGTTGTTCAATGCAGAACCAAAAAAGACAGGCTGTAATTTTCCATCTAAATAATCCTGACGATCAAATTTTGGATATACTTCATCAATCAATTCTAACTCTTCACGAAGTCTGTCTGCAGGTTTCTGACCAATAATTTTTTCTAATTCCGGATTTTGAACGTCAGAAAATGCGATGGTTTCCTCAATGTTTTTACGGCTATCCCCACTAAAAAGATTGATATTTTGCTCCCATAAATTATAAATTCCCTGAAAGTCATAACCCATACCAATAGGAAAGCTTAAAGGTGTAACAGTCAGTCCTAACTTTTGTTCCACTTCATCCATTAAGTCAAAAGCATCTTTTCCTTCACGGTCTAATTTATTGATAAAAACAATCATCGGTATGTTACGCATTCTACAAACGGCAACTAATTTTTCAGTTTGTTCCTCAACCCCTTTCGCAACGTCAACCACAACAATAACACTGTCAACAGCGGTTAAAGTCCTAAAAGTATCTTCCGCAAAATCCTTGTGACCGGGAGTATCAAGAATATTGATTTTTTTGTCATTATAATTAAAAGCAAGCACAGAAGTAGAAACCGAAATACCTCTTTGGCGTTCAATTTCCATGAAATCACTTGTTGCTCCTTTTTTTATTTTGTTGTTTTTTACAGCTCCTGCCTCCTGAATAGCTCCTCCAAAAAGTAATAATTTTTCGGTTAAGGTGGTTTTACCGGCATCAGGATGCGATATAATTCCAAAAGTTCGTCTGCGTTGTATTTCTTTTAAAAAGCTCATATTTTGTATAAATAGGTTGCAAAAGTACTATTAATTACGGCTTAATAAAAATATTCACTTCTTAATTTGAAGGTCATAGTTTATGATAGCAAAGTTATCGACAAAAAAATAAGGCTGTTTTTTTAGAACAGCCTTAAATCTCATTTTTAGATAAATTATTGATTGATGGACCAAACTGAATATCCTTTTGGCGGACATTGAATTTTTACCCATTTATCTGCTTGTGTAGTAGGAAACCAAGTTGAATTTCCTGTAAAATCTTTGATTTGTGTATTGGCCCAATTGGTTTGAATCCATCTTTCCTGCCATGAATTTGAGTTATTGATATAGACAACTAATCCTGGATTTCCATTGTATCCATTTCTTCTGGCAACATATTCGTCATTATCAGAATATAGGATAGAGGTAGTGCCAGTAGCTTTGTTGTTATGTATCCATATAAGGTTATTCAATTTGTTTTTATCCAGCCACTCTTCATAATCTCTATAGAAAATGGTTGGATATCCTTCATGAGTTAGAATATATGAATAGGCCAATAATTTATTTGAAATTTCATCGGTGTCATGATTGCTTACAAATGTCACGGCTTTGTAGGGATTTCTTTTCCACATCATGTCGTCATTTAAGATAGCGAGATTATTGCCATCAAAGGCATCGTTCATTTTGTAATAACAAGCAAAATCAAAAACGGAACTATTAGCGTTGTTTGCCCACCATTCCAGCGTGTTTACATTTGAATCCCAATATTCTCCAACAGAAAATCCACCAACATTAGCATTCCAGGCGTTTACTACCCAAGGACCAAAACCTTTAACGTAATCAAATCTCCAGCCATCAAACTTCATGGTGTTTTTGTAGTATTTCCCCACTCCGTCAGCTCTTATCCATAACCAGTCTTGTACATACGGATTAGCGTGGCACAAATCAGGAAAGCCTCCAAAAAAGCCTTCGTCATTATTGCCGTAACTATTTTTATAAAAGTCATTGTAAGTACGTTTGAATTTTCCTGAGGCTATATTATTAAAATTGGTCCAGGTACTCGTTCCCGTAAACGGATTAGCTTCTGACTGTCCGCCGCTATTATGATTAATTACGATATCGGCATAAACCTTCATGTTTTCAGTATGCGCTTTTGTAATTAGACTTACTAATTCTGTTTTAGATCCAAATCGGGTTTCTATAGTTCCGTTTTGATTATAATCTCCAAAATCAAAATAATCTGTAGGGTCATATCCCATGGAAAAAGCACCGTTTTGTGCTTTTGAAACGGGAGGCAGCCATATTGATCCAATTCCGGCATTCGACCAGGCTGTCAATTTGCCATTTACAACATTCCACCAATTTCCACCAGCAGGAACATCCCAGTAAAAAGCCTGCATCATGACACCTCCTCCTGGATTATCGACGTACTTTTTTGTCAAAGATGATTTTTCAATTCCTGTGCTAAACGGTTTTCCATCATGATTTGTAATATTTATAATCTCAAATTGCTGACTTTCAGCTCTGGGATTCATTTTCTCAGCTTCATTGTCTGAGCACGAATAAAAAAGTACAGTAAATACTGTAATAAAATAAACCTTTAAATTTAATTTTTTCATAATTACGGTTGGTTTTAGGGTAGATAATAAAGTTTTATTGAATAATTTAAATGACTTTTATGTACTATTTGATGGTTTAAACTCAAGAAAATTATTCAATATTTATCTAAAGTATGTAATTTTTGAATCGACCTCTTTTTATAAAAAAATAGTTATCCAACGAAAACGTTATAGTGTTTAAAACTTTTTTTATTTAATTGTAAATTAGTGTTTTATGGAATTGACAAAACGCTGTCTAAGGCTAAAATTATCTTTCTACAGCGGTTAATTACTTTGCAGTATTTTTTCTTTTTATCAGGTTTTCAAAACTATCCCTATAATTTTTTGTTAATAGTATTGCTGATAGTTGTATTATGTAATTGAATTGTTATTTTTGTTCGTTATAAGTCAAAAATGCGTTTAGATTGGATTGCTTTTTTGACTATAAAATTTTGAACCTAATTTGTGACGGGACAAAAAATCACCCGACACATAAACGAGAACTTTACATTAAATTAAATTTAGAATAATGTTATTAAAAAAATTACAGCTAAAAACTATTGATTTCAAAGTGATGATAACAATATGTTTTTTGTTTTTTTTCAGCTCAATTATTTCGGCACAGGAAGTTATTAAAGATACTGTTGTTGAAAAACCAGTTGAAGTTTCAATTGATAAGAAAAAAATTGACGGTATTATAGCCACTGTAGGAGATTATATTGTTTTAGATTCCGATATTGATAAAGGTTTTGTTGAAATTGCTGCTCAGGGCGGATCGGTGAAAGATATTACAAGATGTCAAATGTTAGGTAAACTTTTAGAAGATAAATTGTATGCGCACCAGGCCATTCAGGACAGTATAATAGTAAGTGATGCAGAGGTGAAAAGCCTGATGGATGACAGACTTAATTATATGTTACCACAAGCGGGTGGAGATATAAATAAGATTGTAGAATTTTACAAGAAAAGTTCTGTTGAAGAATTTAAAACTTATTTTGCAGATATTCTAAAAGAACAAAAGCTGTCTGCCGAAATGCAGAAAAAAATTATTGATGCTGTTGAAATTACGCCTGAAGAGGTTCGTAATTTCTTTAAAAAAATACCAAAGGAAGAGTTGCCCACTTTTGGAGCCGAAATGGAAGTAGCCCAAATTGTGGTAGAGCCAAAAGTCTCAAAAGAAGACGAGCAAAAAGTTATTGATCGATTAAATGGCATTAGAAAAGATGTTTTAGAAGGTTCCAGTTTTGCTACCAAAGCCGTTTTATATTCACAAGATCCGGGATCATCATCTAGTGGTGGTTTTTATAAAATGACCAGAAAAACACCTTTTGTGAAAGAATTTAAAGATGTTGCTTTCAGTTTGGATGAGGGGGAAATTTCTGAACCATTTAAATCTCCTTTTGGATTTCATATCATTATGGTTGATAAGATAAAGGGTCAGGAAGTAGAATTACGCCATATTCTAATTTCACCAACAGTTTCTGAAGATGCATTGAAAGAAGCCAAAGAAAGAATTACAAATATTAGAAAGAAAATAGAAAGTAAAGAAATTTCTTTTGCTGATGCTGCCAGAACAGAGTCTGATGAAAAAGAAACCAGAGCAAATGGAGGAACTTTGGTGAATCCTAATACACAGGATACTCGTTTTGAACTGACTAAAATGGATCCTACTTTATATTCGCAAGTTTCGAATTTAAAAGACAATGAGATTTCACAGCCACTTTTAAATATAGATGATAAAGGTAAAAAAACATACAAGCTAATTACTGTAACAAACAGGATCGATTCCCATATTGCCGATTATGCCCAGGATTACACTAAGATTAAAGAATTAGCCCTGAAAGAAAAACAATTCAACGCTATTGGAAAATGGTTTGATACTAAAATTAAAGATACTTACATAAAAATAATTGGTGAATACAGAAATTGTGATTTTACAAACAATTGGTTGAAAAAATAATTTTTATAAAATAAATAAAAAGAGCTAGTTTTATGAATTCATAGAGCTAACTCTTTTTTAATTTAAAAACATACATAAATGTCTGATGTAGCAGCAATTCATAATTTAGTTCAGAAACGAAACGAATTAAAAACCGAAATAGCAAAAATCATTGTAGGTCAGGATGCAGTTGTAGATCAAATTTTACTATGCATATTTTCAGGAGGGCACGCACTTTTAATTGGTGTTCCGGGTTTAGCAAAAACCTTAATGATAAATACATTATCTCAGGCTTTGGGTTTGGATTTTAAAAGAATTCAGTTTACGCCAGATTTAATGCCATCGGATATTCTGGGAAGCGAAATTTTAGATGAAAACCGACAATTTAAATTTATAAAAGGCCCTATTTTCTCAAATATCATTTTAGCAGATGAGATCAACAGGACGCCACCGAAAACGCAAGCTGCTTTATTGGAAGCTATGCAGGAACGTTCGGTTACGATTGCCGGAGAAAATCATAAACTGGATTTGCCTTATTTTGTACTAGCAACACAGAACCCGATTGAGCAAGAAGGAACATATCCGTTGCCGGAAGCACAATTAGACCGTTTTATGTTTGCTGTAAAATTAGAATATCCATCTTTTCAGGAAGAAGTTCAGGTAGTGAAACAAACTACTTCTGATGTAAAAACGACAATAAATCCTTTATTTACAGCACAGGAAATTATAGATTTTCAACATTTGATTCGTAGGATTCCTGTAGCAGACAATGTAATTGAATATGCTGTGACTTTAGTAAGTAAAACACGTCCGGATAACCCTTTGTCTAATGATTTTGTAAAAAATTATTTAGATTGGGGAGCAGGACCAAGAGCGTCTCAGAATTTAATTTTGGCAGCAAAAGCACACGCAGCATTCAATGGTAAATTTTCTCCGGATATTGAAGATGTAAAAGCAGTAGCAACCGGAATTTTGCGTCACAGAATTATTAAAAATTACAAGGCTGATGCTGAAGGAATAACGGAAGAAATCATAATTCAGAAGTTAATGTAAGGGAAAAAATAACACGCAATTTGATATTTCTACAAAATAGCAAATGTGTTGGTTAAAAAAAACGCAAAAGAATATACGCAATCTTGTCATTCCGTAGGAATCTCAACTCAGGAATATTTTTATAAATATTTAAAAGAAAATAATTAAAAGAAAGCCTAACAGATTTAAAATTTGTTAGGCTTTTTCAATTCAATATGCCCTACTTGTTTCGTTAATCAAACGAACGGGTTTATTATAAAAAAGTTTGATAAATAAGACTTCTACAAGTGAAGTGTATTTTTTATTACCACATTCATACCACCAGTAAGAAAAGTATCGAATATTATCTTTCTCCATTTTTACAAACCAAATTTCTTCATGATTCCTGATGATTTTTTTAGACTCAATGATTTTGTAGCCATTTCCCGTCCAACAAATTAAAGGTTTGTGAACAGGAGTTTTGATGTATGTTAATTTTCCAGGAGTTATAATCTTAAAAACATCTTTGTTTGCCCAAACTCCTTTTTGAGTATTGTATTTTGGGTCTAGATTTTCTAATATATTTTGATTTTGTTCTTTTTTTATTTCTAAACTCGTAATGAATAGTATTCCTGTAGTTATGATTATAGGTAACAATTTAAGTGAAACAGGAGTACTAGTAATTTCTTCTATTTCTGGTTTAAAGAAACGAATCAAAAATAGCATTGGTACAATTTGGTAGAATGCAAAGCAAATTATTCCGATAGTGTGATGTAATACGTTTTCTTCGGTACAATTGAATAAAATTAGGGTAATTATTCTAAAATAATTCGAAATTATATTCAGTAAAACTACTACCATGCAAAAAAGTAAAATTTGTACAATACTGAAATGTTTATCCCTTTTTCGTTCTTCTAAAGTTAATAAGAAAGCGCCGGTAAGTAATCCTGTTTTAAACATTGATAAACCCATACAGGCAGTATCTATTGAAATTTTTGCGTTATTGATATAGAAATTAATGCCTTCTATTTTGTCAATTGGAATGAAGTTCCTTAAAGTTAGATATACATTATAACAAAGTGCCTGTTTGATCTCGACAGTAAGATAATTGAATAATTGATCAAAAACAGACGAGAATAAAAAGAGACAGATAAAAGCAATGAACGAAAACTTTCCAGTAAAACTGTAGTAGATAAAACAGATAAATAAGGATAAAGCCTGAAAATGTAGTGTTTTAGTATGCAGGCGATAGCTAATAAATTCTAATGCGAAAATCATTCCTAAAAGCGGGTAGCTCATTTTTAATGAAGTTTTTCTACCCGTAACAAGGAATAATAATATAGAAAAGAACACACCAAAAAAATTGCTGTCCAGTCCGGCAACTACAATAGGATAGTTCATAGCCAAAAGGCAAGCCAGAATAAGAACTGTTATTTCTTTTTTATATGGTATTGTAGTAATTCCCATTAAATAGCTTGCTTTTTGTTTTTTCGATAATAGAGAAATAGTGTTGTTAGTCCAATAATAATCAACAACCATTCATGAGGTTCAGGAACAGCACCATCGTTGTTTATTGCTGCGTTCCCAAGTGTATCGACATTTTTATCTATTCCGTTATTTTTATAATCAGCATCCGTTTCTAAAACAATTAATGAAGAAATCGGCGTTACAATATTGGCATCTTTTGCAAGGGTTACATATTGATTAATTGCTAAACTGTCATTTTGAATTTTGATTTGTTCCTCTAAAACTTTTCCGAAAGCATACATTCTGTAGATATGATTAGGACCAGTAGATTTTGTTGCATTGGTTTTTGATTTTTCCTGAATTGAAATGTTTGCCGGCTCAATGTTGACCGAATTTTTTTCTGTCTGAAATAAAACAAATTGTTTCTTAGCAATCAGTTGTAAACTGTTTTTTAGACTTGTCTGATAAAAATCAACATATTTTTGTTCTTTAATAGTTTGCCAAAATGGATTAATTCCTGATGAAATATTAATGACTTTTAAATTTCTTTCTTTAGTTCTGGTTTTTATTTTTTGTAAATAATTAGAGTTTTCAAGTTCTTCAAAGTTGGCAGAAAATGTACCACTTTTGGTAATAATCAAACTGTTTGGTGTTAGTTTGTAGAGGGGTAATAAAGAGTAATGCAAACCTTTAAATTCTTCCTGAATAGTTTTGTAGTTTTTGGTGTTAATTGCTTTTTTCTCTTTGTTGCTATAGACATAAAAGAGTGTTTCTTTTAAATTTAAAATTGATTCAATTTCCCCGGTTGTCCAATTACTATTCAAATCCAAAATAATTTCTGATGCAGTAAAAGGAACAGTCGTTTTTTGGATATCTTTTACTTCGTAGATTTTATCCTTCCATACAAAAGAATTAGAATGTAATTTTTTATGTAAAGGCATAGTGGCTTCCCAATCGTCAAGTCCTTTAGATTGATTAAGATAGTAGTTGTTTTTTAACTCAAAGTCTTTATTGGTTTGTACTTTTAAATTTCCAACTATCTGAATTCTGGATAATGTTTGTGCATTCGAAATATTCGGGCCTTTTATCGAAAGACTTAGGTATTTCATTTCGTGGGCATCTACTTTTAAAGGAGTTGTAAATCCGCATTTGAATGTTCTGGGTGTGCTGAAATTTACCGGAAAAACTCTGACAACAACTTTGTTGCCTTCTTTCCATTGCATTAAAGAGGGGTCGCGGCTTTCAATACCAACAATTTGCTTATAGACTTTTGCTGCTTTTTCTTTGGTAGTAAGGACTCCTTTTCTTTCAATGCCGTTTACCCATAATGATAATGATGTGGCAACAGATCCTTCGGGCAGTTGGAATGAATAAATAGCTTCCTGATCTTGCCATGATTCTTTTTTGCAGGCAATATCCATTGTAATTTCGGTGTAAGCCAATCGGGTTTGGGGATAGAGTTTTATATCTTCCCTGATATTTTTGGTAAATAAATCTTCTCCGCTCCAGAGTTGTTCTTCGGTTTCTAATCGTTTATCAAAATTTGATTTTAGGATATTTATTTTGTCATCTGCGCTCAAATTAAGATCCCTGCAGAAAAGATAGGCTATCGTAATGAAGGGATTGTGAATTTTTCTTTCATTAAATTGACTATTTCCCAAAGAATTAAAACTTCTAAATTCAAAAAAATTATCCTGAGAGGTATACACGATGTCTTTTTTAAATAAAATCTCATTCAAAAAATTGGGTTTGAGGTTTTGTGAAATAGTGATGTAATCAGGCAGATCCTCGTTTGAATCAAATGATTTGGTGGTGGTATTTTGGGTTATTTTTTCACTTTCTAAATTCAGCCCCACTATAAAAACAATCAAGCTAACCAATACCATTGAAAATCCGATACTGAAAGAGAGAAAGTATTTTCTCTTTTTTTGATAAATAAGAAATAATGTTATAGTATGGATTCCCAATGTAATTGCCGGTACTAATCCATAAAAGCCCATTCCAAGTGCGATGATGCCAATGAAGGAATAAGGCATAATCGGAACAAGATAAATAGCAAAATAAATAATCAGAGCAAAAGATAATCCGTTTATAAAATAAGAGAGAGAAGAAACGTATCTCTGTTCTGTATTTCGGTAAATAAAGAAATTAGAAATACAAAACAGTAGTGTAATCACATATACCCAAATAGCCAAATCCTCAAAAACGGACATGAAAGTATTGAGGCAAAAACATCCAATAAACCAATTTAATATCAGAAATGGAATGAGATGAAGGTGTTTTTCTTTGTTCTTTAGTATTAAAAATGAAAGCACCGTTCCATAAACAAACTCGATAATTAAACTTACTATAGCAAGTTGTTCGAGAGCACGAAATTCGAATTTAAATCCTATCAGTGAAGTTGTAAGAAGAATGATGTTAAAGAGGGTGACAGTAATACTGATTTTTACCCCGGGATTTTGAGAATATTGTTCTAAAATTTCTAATTTGTTTTTCATAGTTGTATTTTTAATAAAGTACTTTGAATTGCAAAGTTAATGGAATATTTGAATTACAGCAGATAATTTTAATTTTTTTAAATTTTAAGTAGTTTTACGTATAATATGACATCGAAAGAATTAACTACAACGTTATAAATACTTATTTAGAAAGATTCTCGCTCAAAAACGAAGTAAAATAAGATCTCGTTTATAACATATAATTTCGACTTTGTTAAAGAAAAGATTTTAAATTATTGATAATTTATTATTTAGGTGCTAAACTGAATTTTTGGCAACAAAAAACAATGAAATTCATTATTTTGCAATAATAATTTTCTAAAAAGGTCCATCTATTATATTTTTTTTAATTCTCAGCTTTAATTCCTAAATTTGCGAACAAAAAATAAAAATACCTATTTACTATGGCTTTTGATAATGATATTTATAAAGATTACATTAAAGAAATTGAAGAGCGAAAAGAACAAGGGCTTAACCCGAAACCAATTGATGGTGCCGATTTGTTAAGTGTAATCATTGCTCAAATTAAAGATGTAAATAATGAATACAGAGAAGATTCTCTTAAATTTTTTATCTACAACACTATACCAGGAACCACGAGTGCAGCTGGTGAAAAAGCCAAATTTTTAAAGGAGATTATTCTCGGCGAATCTGTAGTAAAAGAAATTACACCTGCTTTCGCTTTTGAATTATTATCACACATGAAAGGTGGTCCTTCGATTGAAGTGCTTCTCGATTTAGCCTTAGGTAATGACATCGCTATTGCGAAAGAAGCTGCAAAAGTGCTAAAAACACAAGTATACCTTTATGATGCGGATACAGACCGTCTTAAGGAAGCATTCGAGAGTGGTAATGCAATCGCCAGAGAAATTATTGAAAGTTACGCACAGGCTGAGTTTTTTACAAAACTGCCAGACGTTGCAGAAGAAATTAAAGTAGTTACATTTATTGCTGGTGAGGGAGACATCTCAACTGATTTACTTTCTCCGGGTAATCAGGCCCACTCAAGATCAGATCGTGAATTACATGGTAAATGTATGATTACTCCTCAGGCACAAGAGGAAATTAAGGCGCTGCAGGCACAACATCCAGATAAAAGCGTGATGTTGATTGCCGAGAGAGGTACCATGGGTGTAGGTTCATCAAGAATGTCAGGTGTAAACAACGTGGCTCTTTGGACTGGTAAACAAGCAAGTCCTTATGTTCCATTTGTTAATTTTGCTCCAATTGTTGCAGGAACAAACGGTATTTCTCCAATCTTCCTGACAACTGTTGATGTTACTGGTGGTATTGGTATTGACCTTAAAAACTGGGTTAAAAAATTAGATGCAGATGGTAACCCAATTCGTAATGAAAGTGGTGATCCGGTTCTTGAGGAAACTTACTCTGTTGCTACCGGGACTGTCCTTACAATAAACACAAAAAAGAAAAAACTATATAATGGTGACCAGGAGTTAATTGATATTTCTAAGGCATTCACGCCTCAGAAAATGGAATTCATTAAAGCTGGTGGATCATACGCAATTGTATTTGGTAAAAAAATACAAACATTTGCATGTAAACTTCTAGGTATTGATACTCCTACAGTATTTGCTCCGTCAAAAGAGGTTTCTATTGAAGGACAAGGTCTTACAGCAGTAGAAAAAATCTTCAACAGAAACGCTGTTGGTACGACTCCGGGTAAAGTGTTACACGCTGGATCTGATGTTCGTGTTGAAGTTAACATTGTAGGTTCGCAAGATACTACAGGTCTTATGACTGCTCAGGAATTGGAGTCTATGGCTGCTACAGTAATTTCTCCAATCGTTGATGGTGCCTACCAATCAGGTTGTCACACTGCTTCAGTTTGGGATAAAAAAGCGCAGGCAAACATTCCAAAATTGATGAAATTCATGAACGAATTCGGTTTAATAACTGCTCGTGACCCGAAAGGGGAATATCATGCAATGACTGATGTAATTCACAAGGTACTTAACGATATTACAATAGACGAGTGGGCAATTATAATCGGTGGAGACTCTCATACAAGAATGTCTAAAGGTGTTGCTTTTGGTGCTGACTCAGGAACAGTTGCTCTTGCATTGGCTACAGGAGAAGCATCTATGCCAATTCCTGAATCGGTAAAGGTAACATTTAAGGGAGATATGAAGGATCACATGGATTTCCGTGATGTAGTTCATGCTACACAAGCTCAGATGCTTCAGAAGTTTGGTGGTGAGAACGTATTTCAGGGCAGAATCATTGAGGTTCACCTGGGGACTCTTCCTGCTGACCAGGCATTTACTTTTACTGATTGGACTGCAGAAATGAAAGCAAAAGCTTCTATCTGTATTTCTTTGGATGACACCTTGATTGAATCATTAGAGATTGCAAAGGGCAGAATCAAGATCATGATCGATAAAGGAATGGACAACAAGAAACAGGTTCTTCAAGGATTGATTAATAAAGCAGATAAGAGAATCGCAGAGATTAAATCAGGTGATAAACCAGCGCTGACCCCAGATGCAAATGCTAAGTATTACGCTGAAGTTGTTATTGATCTGGATCAGATTTCAGAGCCAATGATTGCTGATCCTGATGTGAATAACAAAGATGTTTCTAAACGCTACACTCACGATACCATTCGTGCACTGTCTTTTTATGGAGGTGAGAAAAAAGTAGATCTTGGTTTTGTTGGATCCTGCATGGTTCACAAAGGTGATTTAAAAATAGTTTCTCAAATGCTTAAGAATATAGAGGAACAACAAGGTAAGGTTGCTTTTCTAGCCCCGCTTGTAGTGGCAGCGCCTACATATAACATCATAGATGAACTAAAGGCTGAAGGCGATTGGGATATGTTGCAGAAGTACTCTGGTTTCGAATTTAACGATAATGCCCCAAAACCTGCGGCACGTACTGAATACGAAAATATGATGTATCTTGAGCGTCCGGGTTGTAACCTTTGCATGGGTAATCAGGAAAAAGCAGCTAAAGGTGATACAGTGATGGCAACTTCAACCCGTCTTTTCCAGGGAAGAGTTGTTGAAGATTCCGACCGTAAAAAAGGAGAGTCATTGCTTGCGTCTACACCAGTAGTTGTTTTATCTGCAATCCTTGGGCGAATTCCTAATATAGATGAATATAAAGCTGCAGTGGTTGGCATAGATCTGACTAAGTTTGCACCATCTCACAAGCAGTTAGTTAAATAAGCACATAATGAGTTAATCATAATTCAAAAGCCCGAGCCATAAACTCGGGCTTTTTCTTTTATTGCTCCTCTGTTTTTTGTATCTTGTGATGTTAAAAATAAAAAATAACAAAAACAATTATATAATCTTATGGCTTTTGATATAGAAATGATTAAAAAAGTGTATGACAACATGCCTGGTCGTGTTGATAAAGCACGAGAGATAGTTGGTCGCCCACTTACTTTAACAGAGAAAATTTTGTACAATCACCTTTGGGACGGAACTCCGTCTAAGGCGTTTGGAAGAGGGGTTGATTATGTTGATTTTGCACCGGATCGTGTAGCGTGTCAGGATGCAACTGCCCAAATGGCATTATTGCAATTTATGCATGCCGGAAAGAAAACAGTTGCAGTACCTACAACGGTTCACTGTGATCACCTGATTCAGGCAAAAGTTGATGCTGCAACCGATTTGGCAAGGGCAAAAACACAGAGTAACGAAGTTTTTGATTTCCTTTCCTCTGTTTCTAATAAATACGGAATTGGTTTTTGGAAACCGGGAGCAGGAATTATTCACCAGGTAGTACTTGAAAATTATGCTTTCCCTGGTGGAATGATGATTGGTACCGATTCCCACACTGTAAATGCAGGTGGATTAGGAATGGTAGCGATTGGTGTTGGTGGAGCCGATGCTGTAGACGTTATGTCCGGTATGGCTTGGGAATTGAAATTTCCTAAATTAATTGGAGTGAAATTAACCGGTAAATTATCCGGTTGGACGGCTCCTAAAGATGTAATCCTTAAAGTTGCCGGTATCCTGACTGTAAAAGGTGGTACCGGTGCAATTGTTGAATATTTTGGAGAAGGCGCAACTGCTATGTCCTGTACTGGTAAAGGTACTATTTGTAACATGGGTGCCGAGATTGGAGCTACGACTTCAACTTTTGGTTATGATGATTCTATGAGTCGTTACCTGCGTTCTACAAACAGAGCTGATGTTGCTGATGCTGCTGATAAAATAGCTCCTTACTTAACAGGAGATCCGGAAGTTTATGCTGACCCTGAAAAATATTTTGATCAGGTTATCGAAATCAACTTATCCCAATTAGAGCCACACTTAAATGGTCCTTTTACACCGGATTTAGCTACGCCAATTTCTAAAATGAAAGAAGAAGCGATTAAAAATAACTGGCCATTACAAATTCAGGTTGGTTTAATTGGTTCTTGTACCAACTCTTCTTACGAGGATATCGCTCGTGCCGCTTCATTGGCTCAACAAGTGACGGCTAAAAATTTAAAAATAAAATCTGAATTTACGATCACTCCAGGGTCAGAAGTAGTCCGTTCTACTATCGAGAGAGATGGTTTTATTGATACTTTTGATAAAATTGGTGCTACCGTTTTTGCAAATGCCTGCGGGCCATGCATTGGTATGTGGGACAGAGAAGGTGCTGAAAAAGAAGAAAGAAATACTATTGTTCACTCTTTCAACCGTAACTTTTCAAAACGTGCAGATGGTAACCCCAATACTTTGGCTTTCGTAGGTTCTCCCGAATTGGTAACCGCTATGGCTATTGCAGGAGATTTAGGTTTCAATCCATTAACAGATACCTTAATCAATGAGGATGGAGAAGAGGTAATGCTTGATGCTCCAACAGGTGACGAATTGCCATCAAAAGGTTTCTACGCAGAAGATCCGGGTTTTCAGGCTCCGGCTGAAGATGGTTCAGGAGTTCAGGTTGCAGTAAGTGAAACATCAGAGCGTTTGCAATTATTAGCTCCGTTTGATGCCTGGGATGGTAAAAACATTACTGGTGCTAAACTATTGATCAAAGCGTTCGGAAAATGTACTACAGATCACATTTCTATGGCTGGTCCATGGCTGCGTTTCCGCGGACATTTAGATAATATTTCTAATAATATGCTCATTGGTGCTGTAAACGCATTCAATCAAAAAACAAACTCTGTTAAAAATCAATTGACAGGTTCTTACGATGCAGTTCCTGCTGTAGCCCGTGCTTACAAAGCGGCTGGTGTACCATCTATTGTTGTAGGAGATCACAATTATGGTGAAGGTTCATCTCGTGAGCATGCTGCTATGGAGCCTCGTTTCTTAGGAGTTAAAGCAGTACTGGTAAAATCTTTTGCCCGTATTCACGAAACCAACCTTAAAAAACAAGGTCTTTTAGGATTGACTTTCGCTAACGAAGCTGATTATGATAAAATTCAGGAAAACGATACTATTAACTTTACTGATTTAACTGAGTTCGCTCCGGGAAAACCATTAACGTTAGAATTCGTTCATGAAAATGGTTCAAAAGATATCATTCTGGCCAACCATACGTACAACGCAGGCCAGATTGGCTGGTTTGTTGCAGGTTCAGCATTAAACTTAATTGCTGCCGGTAAAGCTTAATATTTAAGATCCAATTATACTCAAAACGCTCTGTGAAAACAGGGCGTTTTTTATTAGAAGCTAATCCAGCTGTCCGCTATATCTTTTGTTTTTTAAAGAAAAAAACAAAAGGATACCGCTTCCATCCGGGCTATGGCTTCAGTTTTCAATTTTACGTTTGGCATAAATTTTATGATATTAAAATAAAATCATAACTCACACAAAAACTTTAAGTTAACATCAAAACAATTTTATGGTTGTCAATTTGAGGTAAATTAGTTGTTAAAAAACGTGCATTTTTTACTTTAAAAAGTTAAATTCGCCTTATTCGTAATATTGTTTTCTTTTTTGGAGTTTAAAATATAAGAAAACAAACAGCATATAAAATTCAAAATTCCCAAATAATGATTTTTAGGTTAGTCTTTATCTTCTTTCTTTTTAGTGTCAGTGTCTTTTCTCAGGAAAATTATATTAAACATACTATTTCTAAAGGTGAAAATATTACCGTAATTGCTAAGAAATATGGACTTAAACCGAAAGACATTACTGAAGCAAATCCTGATGCTCCTAAGATTTTAAAACTGAATTCGGTTTTATTAATTCCAAATACCAATCAGTCTTCAATAAGTAAATCCAATGAGCCAGTTACAAATCCAACTCCTGGTTTACATGAAGTTTTAGCCAAAGAAACACTCTGGGGTATCTCCAAACAATATAAAATTTCTATAGAGGATTTAAAGCAGGCAAATCCCTTTTTAGAAACAGAAGGATTAAAAATCGGACAAAAAATCAATATTCCTTCCAATATTGTGGTAACAGGGCCTGCAACTGCTCATGCAGAAGCTTCAAACGTAGAGATTATAAGAGAAGTCCAGCCTAAAGAAACCAAATATTCCATTGCAAAAGAATTCGGAATCACAGTTGCCGAATTAGAAATGCAAAATCCTGAGGTCAAAACAAAGTTGCCTATCGGATATAAACTGAAGATTCTTACTTCAAAAGAAAAGGCCATAGCGTATCAAAATACAAATCCATCAGTCAACTCCCCGGATAAAATATTAAATAATCCAATCGTAAAATCTGAAACTTCAGTTGTGAAAGTGGATTCCGGCACAGTAAAAGTTTCCAATCATTCTGATTTGATTGATCAATTAGTTTATAATGCTACAGAAAATATAGGTATTCGTTATCGCTCAGGCGGAACATCGAAAGCAGGTTTTGATTGTTCAGGATTAATGTATTCTACTTTTGGAAATTTTGACATCAGGTTGCCAAGAACTTCACTGGAGCAATCAAGAATTGGTATTAAGGTCAATTCAGAAGAAGTACAAAAAGGAGATTTGATTTTCTTTAAGACTAATGGAAGACATCAGATTAACCATGTCGGAATGGTAGTAGAAGTAACAGATGAAGAAATTAAATTTGTTCACGCCTCAACCCATGGAGGTGTTATGATTTCTTCAACAAAAGAAGGATATTACCAAAGAAATTTTACGCAGGTAAATCGCATTTTAGAGTAATATTTTTTTAGTAGTTTTTAATTAAACGTAAGTATTTGAGAACAAAAACATTTTTGGTCAATTATAGTAAAATAAAAAAGAGGCTTTTTACACCTCTTCTGATTGATTAAGATTTATTTTTATCTTTTTTGTACTTTTTCATTTTTTCTCTGCCCTCATCTTTCTTTTGATCCTGTAGTGCTTTCCATTTAGTATATTGGTCGGCAGTTAAAATTCCTTTCATTTTGGCATCATTTGCATCCTTTTCCGCAATCATTTCTTTTTTGAAAGCTTCTTTTTGAGCATCAGTTAGTTTAGTGCCTTTTTCTCTTTGCTCTTTTCCGGCGTCTCTTAATTTTTCAGATTTAGCGCTTCTTTCGGCAAGCAATTGTTTTACCTGTTCTTGTTGGTTTGCGTTTAAAGTCAACTCAGAGGTTAATTTTTTCAGTTGTTTTTCATTTCGCTGTTCTGGAGTTAAACGCTCTCTTTGTTCACGAGCTGGTTTTTGATCCATATCGCCATCTTGTGCGAAACTTGCTATTCCAACGAATAACAATGCTGCAATAAATAATTTTTTCATGATTTGTTTTTTTATTTGATTTACAGATGTAAGACAATAAATCAAACGAAGGGTTTAATTGTTTAACAAAAATTTATTATTTATTTATCTGAAGACCAGACAATTTACCCTGCTGTCCGGATTTGCATATTGACTAATTTATAAATAATGATAAATCATTCTTGAAAGTTTCTAAACAAAAGAGAGTGTTTTAAATTTAACAAAACCACCACAATTTTCCTTTCGTTCAATAGAATGTGATACAATCAAACTTCCGATAGTAATCATATTTAATAATTCGTAATATGAAACACTAATTTGATGCGTTTTTCCAATTTCTTCCATTTTTTTCTTCCATTTCAAAAGTTGTTCTTGAGCATTCAGTAAGTCAGTATCATATCTAACGATTCCGGCATTTTGTCTCATCAAATGCTGAAGTCTGGTTTTTAATGTTGTCAAATATTCAGAATCAATTTTTGGTTTATCAGTCTGTACTGCTTCTGAAATTTTAAACGCAGCTTCTTTTATTTCTAAATCAGGACTGGCTAAAAATTCATAAATTTTATTCGAATAGACTAAAGCTTCCAATAATGAATTTGAAGCTAATCGATTTGCACCATGCAAACCCGTTTGAGAGCATTCGCCACAAGCAAATAAATTTGTTACAGATGTTCTTCCATCAGTATCAACTACAATTCCCCCGCAAAGGTAATGCTGTGCCGGAACTACAGGAATCCAGTCTTTTTTAATGTCAGTTCCTGCTTTTAAACAGTGCTTATAAATCATTGGAAAATGCTTTTTGAAAGTTTCCAAATCAAGGTGGGTACAATCTAAATAAACACAATCATCTCCTGATTTTTTTAGTTCCAAATCAATACTTTGTGATACAATATCCCTGGAGGCTAATTCTTTTCGGGCATCATAATCAATCATAAAGCGATGTCCGTTTTTGGTGCGTAACCAGGCACCAAAACCACGAACTGCCTCCGAAATCAAAAATTTGGAACCAGTAGACACTTCATAAAAAGAGGTAGGGTGAAATTGAATAAATTCCATTTCTTTAATATTGGCATGAGCGCGATATGCCATTGCAATTCCGTCACCGGTTGCTATTACCGGATTAGTGGTATGTCCGTAAAGATGACCAATTCCGCCGGTAGCCAATAGTGTGATGTCAGATTTGTAAGTGTTTATCTGCTGTGTTTTTTCATCTAAAACAATGGCTCCTAAACAACAATTTTCAGATGTAATTAAATCGGTGGCAAAATGATGGTCGAGAACAGTAATGTTATTTTTTTGATAGACCCGCATCAAAATAGCACGTTCTATTTCATAACCTGTTTGGTCTTTATGATGCACTACGCGGTTTTCAGAATGACCTCCTTCTTTACCTAAATTAAGATTACCATCGGAGTTTTTGTCAAATTTTGCTCCCCATTCTATCAGTTGTTTTAGTCGTTTTGGACCTTCAGTAACAACCATTTTTACCACAGTTTCATCACACAATCCATCTCCGCAAATAAGTGTATCTTCGATATGCTTTTGGTATGAATCTTCATTTTTATCAGTAACAATGGCTATCCCGCCCTGGGCATATTTAGTATTCGATTCGTCAGCATTCGCTTTGGTAACAATAGTTACTTTTTTGTACGGAAACTGCTCTGCTATCCGGAGTGCAAATGTTAAACCAGCAACACCAGAACCTATAATCAAGTAATTGGTATTTATCATTATTTTGATAATTCAAGCATTCTTTCTATCGGAATTAACGCTTTTTTGATAATTTCTTCGGTTACGATAACTTCAGGACTTTCATTTACTAAGCAGTCATATACTTTTTGCAGGGTGTTCATTTTCATGTAGCCGCATTCGCTGCAGGCACAAGTGTTGTCTTCTTTTGCAGGGGCTGGAATTAATGTTTTTTCCGGAACTTTTTCCTGCATTTTATGTAAAATGCCAAATTCTGTAGCCACAATAAATTTATTGCCCGGATCTGTTTTTACATAATCTATCATTCCCGAAGTAGAGCCAATATAACTGGCAGTAGCTAAAATATGTGTTTCTGATTCCGGATGTGCAATAATTTTTGCGTCTGGATGCTGTTTGTATAATTCAATTAATTTATCTAATGAAAAAGCTTCATGAACTACGCAGGAACCATCCCATAATAGCATATCCCGTCCCGTTTTGCTCATAACATATTTTCCCAAATTTTTATCAGGGGCAAAAATGATCGGAGTGTCTTTTGGGATTGATTCTACAATTTTTACCGCATTTGCAGATGTGCAAACAATGTCGGTTAACGTTTTTACTTCTGCAGAACAATTCACATACGTGATCACAATATGGTCAGGATGCTGATCAATAAATTTTTTAAATAAATCAGCAGGGCATGATTCAGCCAGAGAACAACCGGCATTTAAATCAGGGAGAATCACTTTTTTGGCAGGATTTAAAATCTTTGCTGTTTCTGCCATAAAATGAACCCCGGCAAAAAGAATAATATCTGCATCCACTTTCGCAGCTTCCTGAGATAATCCTAAGCTGTCCCCAACATAATCTGCAATGTCCTGAATCTCTTTTTCCTGATAATAATGCGCTAAAAGAACTGCATTTTTTTGCTTTTTTAGTTTTAATATTCGCTCTTTTAAATTTTTTATTTCGTTTGTATCCATTTTTTTAATTGTCGATTACATGTCATTTTTAAAGAATTGTTTTTCTATGAAGATTGAAAGTTATTTGTCATGATGATATGTTTTCAAAATGTTATTTGAGTGCTGTTATAGCAATTAGAAACCTCCAAACCGAATAAAGGACCCAAAAATTAGCATTAAAATACCGATTGTTGTGACCGACAGAATATGTAAAGCCATTTCGGGTAATTTACCCGAATCGGTTTTTAGTTTGGGCAAAACCCGAAATTGAGCGCTCAATGCAAGAGCTGCAGTTAATAGCAATAAAATTAATTTTAATGAAATTACTTTCTCGATGGGAGTTGCAAATTGAAACCAATAGTCTATTGTTACTCCATATTTATAAGCCATCAAAATGCCTGTTGTCACTAGTAAAAACAAAGAAGTCATACCCACAGGTTCGTATTTTTTTTCGTAATTCAAAATAATTTCAGGGTCTTTTTCACTAAGTGCCCGGGGCAAGTATGCCAAACAAAGCAGTAAATGTCCGCCAACCCAAATGGCTGCGCTTAAAAGATGAATGATTAAGAGTAAATGGTGATTCATAGTTTTTTGAAATTATCCTCTTAAACAAACTTTTATTCTGGCAGAGGAAAGTTTTTGACTGTCTAATTTTTGGTAAGAATGACCTAATGATTTTAAAGTTGGTACTCCATTTACAAAATGCTGGATGTAATAATTGCCGAGGTAGTTTTTGCTTTCTAAATAGGCAATCATTTGTAGAATAACTTTTTCAGGTATCAGTTCCGAATGTACTGTTGTACGAACTTCAAACGGAATCTGGCTTTCCAGTAATAAGTGCAAGGATTTTTCAAATTTGTCAAAAAGTTTTGATTGGGTTATTTTTTTAAAATATTCCGGTAAGGCTTTAAAATCCAAAGCTATATAATCAATCAATTGGTTTTCAATAAGTGTTTTTATGATATTAGGTTTAGAGCCGTTGGTATCTATTTTTATATGAAATCCCATTTTTTTTACTTCAATAATGAGTTCTAAAATGTTTTTGTGCAACAGGCACTCACCTCCGCTGAAAACAACTGCGTCGAGTAAATTTTTTCGGGTATGAAGAAAAGAAATTGCTTTAGAAAATGAGATAGTTCCTTTGCCAAGTACGATTTCCGGATTGTAGCAATATAAACAACGCATATTACAGCCTGCAAACCAGAGAATGCAGGCTGACTTATGTGCATAATCCAACAAAGTAAACGGGGTTATACTATAAATGGGATTACTGGTATTTTCCTTCATTGAAATGAGTGCGTTGTTGATGTTCTCCTTTTTTACCAATGTTGAAACTCTCTACAGGGCGATGATAGCCCATTACTCTGGTGTACACAAGACATTTGGTTCTTAAATGTTGTTTTTCTTCTAAAATAGGAATGACTGTTTTCATAATTTTTTTATTTAAAGTTTAAGGTTGGTTTGAAGTTTTTTAACCATTAAGAGATTAACAAAATGTAGGTTGTCAGATTTAGTGAAGTTATGTCTGGATGGGTATTGTTTTTAAATTTGAAATTTCCTTTTCAATCAATTCATTATCACATTTGGGGCAATATTCATGTTCTCCGGTCAGATATCCATGTACAGGGCACACACTAAAGACGGGCGTTATGGTGATATAAGGCAGTTTAAAATTTGATAAAACCTTTTTTACAAATTGTTTGCAGGCTTCCGGTGAACTGATTTTTTCGCTCATATATAAATGCAAGACGGTTCCTCCGGTATATTTACATTGTAATTCATCCTGCAAAAACAAGGCTTCAAAGGGATCCTCGGTATGGTCTACCGGAATTTGCGAACTGTTTGTGTAATAGATATTTTCTTCCTGTCCTGCCTGATAAATATCTGCAAAACGTTTTTTATCTTCCTTCGCAAAACGATAAGTTGTACCTTCTGCTGGTGTTGCTTCCAGATTGTACAGATTCCCGGTCTCCTCCTGGAATTCTTTCATTCTGTTGCGGATATGATCTAAAATTTCGGAAGCAAATGCAATTCCTGATGTTGAAGTTATTGTATCCTGATTCTCAGTATAGTTTACAATTAATTCGTTCATTCCGTTTACGCCAATGGTAGAAAAATGATTTCTGAAATGCTGTAAATAACGTTTCGTATACGGATACAAACCCCGGTCATACATTTCCTGAATAAAGACTCTTTTTTTCTCCAGAGTAGATTTAGAAATATACAATAACCGGTCTAATTGTTTAAACAGTTCGGTTTTGTTTCCTTTAAATAAATATCCCAAACGCGCCATGTTGATGGTAACTACTCCAATACTTCCCGTCATCTCGGCACTTCCAAAAAGCCCGTTACCGCGTTTTAACAATTCACGCAAATCTAATTGCAAACGACAGCACATACTGCGAACGGCATTGGGTTTATACGCATTTGGATTTTCAGATTTTACGCCTTTTTCATCCAAAATATATTGGCTTCCTATAAAATTTTGAAAATAGGAAGAACCAATTTTGGCTGTATTTTCAAAAAGTAAGTCGCTATTTTCGCTGTTCCAATCAAATTCTTCGGTGATATTTACCGTTGGAATAGGGAAGGTGAAGGGTTGGCCATTGGCATCACCTTTAGTCATAACCGTATAATATGCTTTGTTGATGAGATTCATTTCGGGCTGAAAATGTTCGTAACGCAAATCGGTTAGTTTCGTGACACCTCTTTCTTTGGCCCGAACCAAAAGTTCATAATTAAAATTACCCTCAAAAAAGTGCACATCATTTTTTGTCGGAATCTGTGATTTCAAATCTTCCGGAACAACCCAGTCCAGAGTAATGTTGGTGAAAGGCGACTGCCCCCAGCGCGCAGGAACATTCAGGTTATAAACAAAACTTCGTACGGCTTTCAGGACTTCATTAAAAGGCAAATTATCTTTAAAAACATAAGGAGCCAAATAGGTATCGAATGAACTAAAGGCTTGTGCACCGGCCCATTCACTTTGTAAAATTCCAAGAAAGTTGGCCATTTGTCCAAGAGCTTCCCTGAAATGCGATGGGGCTTTGCTTTCTACACGCCCGCGCACGCCATTAAAACCGTCGTTCAATAGTACACGTAAACTCCAGCCGGCGCAATATCCTGTCAAACAATCCAAATCATGAATATGAATGTCTCCGTTGCGGTGCGCATGACCTTCTTCTTTGCTGTAGACTTTATCTAACCAATAATTAGCTATGATTTTTCCGGCTACATTATTTACAAGGCCGGCGTTAGAGTAGGAGGTATTTGCATTGGCATTGATACGCCAATCGGTTTGCTCGGTGTATTCCTCAATCGTTTGTGTACTGTCCACATAAGTTGTGTCTTCGTTTAAACCATTGATGTGCTCACGCTGTAATTTTCGGGTATGCCGGAATAACATAAACGAACGCATAACATCAAAATACTGTTTCTCAAAAAGGTTTTTCTCGATTATGTCCTGTATCTCTTCAACCGCCCAGGTTTCCCTGGTTTGTAAATCCCCGATAACTTTAGTAAAAATAGATTCATCAGTTGGTATGGAAACGCTCAGAAAGCTTTTTTCGATAGCATCTTTAATTTTAAAAGATTCAAAAGGTTTGTATTTGCCGTTTCTTTTGATAACGTATTTTTCCATGAGAATTCGTTTATTAGGTTTATTTTTTGTTAGGAATGCATTCAGGCAGAAAGTTTTTATGAAAACTCAACAGAGATTAGTCTGCACCTTAGTGATGAAAGGAAAGAGAATCTGTTCTTCCTTTTTTATAAGTTGGGCCAATTCACCTTCGCAACCTGCGAATAGTTCGTTGATGGCAAACAATTCAGGATGACTCACTCCGTGTACGCTGCATAGTCTATCTAAAAAAGGAAGCAGGATTTGTGTTTTTTCTTCTACATACCGTTGATGTGTTCTCTCAATATAATCTGCCAATAAATCCAGGGGCCGTGATTTAAAATCGATACTGTTATCATTTTTAGAATTTAAAACGGCATTAATTTCATTCAGAGTGGTTGCAGGATCATGACCTTTTTTATCACAGGCTTCCTGGATTGTCCTGTTTCCTTTGCAATAAAAATCAATGCCATAATTTGAGAAAACTGCTGCTGTTCTGAAGTCTTTTGCAACGTATTCCCTTATTGTTATTTCCTCTCTAAGTTTCATTTTTTTGTTTTTAAATTACAATTACTGGTACAAACATAATTATTATTTTTAATTAAAGATAAATTTGTCTTTAATTAATTTTAATATTTTTAATCACTTGTTTTTCAATTGTTTGTGTAAGTATTTAAAGCTGTTTTTCCATCCGGAATTTTACAGTTTTAAAAAAGAAAGGGAAATGATTATTATCATGTTTTGCTTTTTTAAAATAGCATTATTTTGTTGCAATTAAAATAAAAGATAAAATTATCCTTTATTTTAATTCGAATAGTTTCATCAGTAAACAAAAACGAGATAATTATGCTTTCAAAATTATAGGCAAGAATGTTTTTTGGTGTACCACTAATCATTTTTTGAATCTTTACTCGATAGAAAAGCACTACGAGATTTTAGCTAATCAAATTGAATTACTACAATCTCTTGTGAGTCAACAAAAGATTAAAAATCAAAAATAAAGTTTAATGAACAAATTAGCAGATAAAACAGCGCTTCCGGTAAAGTATCCCGTATGGATTTACTTTCAGGAAAATGATATAATTACATTCGCTTTTAGAAGAATCATCAAATACAGTCGTGTAATTTATGCAGACCTGCCAACTAATATGGCTTTCAGTCCTTGGGTTAGTTTAAACAGAGAGACGTTGGCCGGATTATTTTTTCATCAAAAAAACTCAAATATTATCATAAAAGCGAGTTTTAAAATTTGTTTTAGCAATTATTTCGGATAAAAAATTACTAAAAAATATGAAAGATGATAAATGTCATAATAAA
The DNA here is from genome assembly GCF_031457575.1 of Flavobacterium piscis. Lineage (GTDB taxonomy): Bacteria > Bacteroidota > Bacteroidia > Flavobacteriales > Flavobacteriaceae > Flavobacterium > Flavobacterium piscis_A. The sequence continues at coordinate 44,719 of NZ_JAVDWQ010000021.1, forward strand.
GGACTTTTTTGTCTTTTATATTTATGCTGTAAAATTAAGATAGATTTAACACCAAACAATTATGAAACCTAAACTACAATTAAAGAAGCAAAGCATACGAATTGCTGCAGCTATTGCACTGACTTTTGGTATGTTTTCCTGTACCAGAAATGAAAATAAAGATGCTCAATATTATCAGAGTATTAAAGTAGATGGTCAAAAAGAAGCAGAGCTTACTGCTCCGCCGTTTGTTCCTAAACCAGTTGGAGACCGAGCGGCAATGACCTTGATAGTCAATATGGAGATTAAAGAAGAAGAAGGCGAAATGGTAGAGGGGGTAAAATATACCTATTGGACTTTTGGAGGTTCTGTTCCGGGGAGTTTTATTAGAACCAGAGTAGGGGATGAGGTCGAATTTCACTTAAAAAACCATCCGGATAATAAAATGCCGCACAATATTGATTTGCATGCGGTAACTGGCCCGGGAGGTGGAGCGACTTCTTCATTGGTGGCGCCGGGACATGAAAAAGTCTTCAAATTTAAAACTATCAATCCAGGTTTATATGTCTATCATTGTGCTACAGCGCCAGTAGGAATGCATATTGCAAACGGAATGTATGGTTTGATTTTAGTAGAACCCGAGGGAGGATTACCGCCAGTGGATAAGGAATACTATATAATGCAAGGCGATTTTTATACAAAAGGCAGCTATGGTGAACAAGGAAACCAGCCTTTTGATATGAATAAAGCAATCAAAGAAGAACCAGATTATGTAGTCTTTAATGGAAAAGTAGGTGCTGTAACCGGAGATAAATCAATTACGGCAAAAGTGGGTGAAACGGTGCGTATTTTTATGGGTAACGGCGGGCCTAATCTGGTCTCTTCATTCCATGTTATTGGGGAAATTTTCGATAAAGTACACATAGAAGGAGGAGATATGATTAATGAAAATGTACAAACCACTTTAATTCCTGCGGGAGGATCTGCAATAGTCGAATTTAAAGTTGACGTTCCCGGTACTTTTATCTTGGTGGATCACTCCATTTTTAGGGCATTCAACAAAGGAGCTCTTGGAATGCTGAAAGTGGAAGGGGAAGAAAATAAAAAAATACATTCAGGAACAACACAAGAAGGTATTTATCTGCCAGAAGGAGGAACCATACAAAACATGCCAAAAGAAAAAGGTACAGTGAAAAGTGTAGAGGCTAAAACCGTTCCGGAACAAATTAAATCAGGAAAGGAACTCTACGGAAGAACCTGTTTTGCCTGCCATCAATCTAGCGGACAAGGAATTCCAAATGCTTTTCCGCCATTAGCCAAATCTGATTTTCTAAATGCAAATCCTGAGCGGGCCATCAGTGCTGTATTACATGGATTAAGTGGAGAAATTATGGTGAACGGTATAAAATACAATAACGTTATGACCAGCCAACATTTGAGTGATGAAGAACTTGCTGATGTTTTGACTTATGTGTATAACAGCTGGGGGAATAATAAAACAGTGGTAACTCCGGCAAAAGTAAAATCAGTTAGAGCAAAACCTGCTCCAAAAGTGACTGCAGAACACTAATATATTGAAGTAAATTTAAAAAATTAAGAATAATGAAAAAATATGTCTTTACAATAGTAATGATGGGATTAAGTCTCTATGGATTCAGCCAAAATATAGTTCAGGGAAAGGGAGTGTATAACAAGGTCTGTATTACTTGTCATCAATCTGCAGGTCAGGGAATACCAGTAGCTTTTCCGCCTTTAGCAAAGTCTGATTATTTGAATAAAGATGTGAATCGTGCGATAAAAGGAGTTGTAAAAGGTTTAAACGGACCAATTGTCGTAAATGGTAAAAAGTTTAATGGAGCGATGCCTCCTCAGGCTTTGACTGATCAGCAGCTGGCAGACGTTATGACGTATGTTTACTCCAATTGGGGGAATAGTAAAAAAGTAGTGACAGTGGCAATGGTGAAAGCCCAAAGAAAATAATGTACTACAGTAAAAAGACAACAATGTTTACGCAAAAAACAATAATCATTTTCTTTTTATTACTGATAAGTACCCTTTGTGCTCAGGAAGTTAATATGGCAACTATAAATGGGGGGGCTTTTATCCCCCTTTATGGTGCCGTTAACAAAAAACCGGTCAAAGTTATACCATTCAAATTGGATGTATATCCTGTTACGAATGCTCAGTATTTAGCTTTTTTGAAAAAGTATCCTGAATACAGCCGTTCTAAAATTAAAGGACTTTTTGCAGATAAGAGTTATCTGTCGCAATGGGAGGGGGATTATAATTACGGAAAAGATAATTTAAGTAATGCTCCTGTAACCAATGTCTCCTGGTTTGCAGCCAAAAAATATTGTGAGTGTCAGGGGAAAAGGCTGCCTTCTATGGATGAATGGGAATTTACAGGCATGGCTGATGAAAAACGAGTAGATGCCCGTACCAAAGAAGATTTCAACAGATATATTTTATCCTGGTATGAGAAACCAAAAACCTTTAAAAATCCGGTAGGTAAAACCTTCAGAAATTATTGGGGAGTTTATGATATGCATGGTTTGGTTTGGGAGTGGACATCCGACTTCAACAGCATTTTTCTTTCGGGTGAATCCAGAAAAGATAAAGATACCGACAAGAATCTTTTTTGTGGAAGCGGATCAGTAAATGCGACCGATTTAATGAATTATGCTGCTTTTATGCGTTATGCTTTTAGAGGTAGTTTAAAAGCGAGATACACCACAAGAAATCTTGGATTTCGCTGTGCCAAAGATAAAAAAGCTCTAGTAAGCCCCACTAAAAATCAAGACAATGAGATCAAAAAAAGAATGCCGGATAATAAAAAATAGAAGTTTCAGCTTACTTTTTGCAGGAGTATTTTTGGCAGTATTAACGCTGCAATCCTGTAGCCAGAAAGAAAAACCAACCGTAAAAGAAAAAGCGATTTCCGATTTATCGATTTATAATCTTCCTTCAAAATGGACGAATCAAAACGGGGGAAATATTGAAATGAAGGATTTGAAAGGTAAGGTACTGGTTATGGTTATGATTTATACATCCTGTAAAGCGGCTTGCCCTCGTTTGGTCGCCGATATGCGTAATATAGAACAGCGTTTGCCTCAAAACGTCAAAAGCCATATAAAAATGGTTTTAGTGAGTATTGACCCGGAAGTAGATACGCCTAAACGTTTAAAAGCTTTTGCTATCGAGAATAAAATGGACAATAATCAGTGGGTTTTCTTGCGTTCTACCGAAGAAAACACCAGAGAATTTGCAGCGGTTTTGGCGGTAAATTATAAAAAAATTGCTCCTTTGGATTTTTCTCATTCAAATATCATTAGTGTCTTTAATGCCGATGGGGAATTGGTTTACCAGCAAGAAGGCTTGGGCGTCAATTCAGATCCGACTATTGCTAAAATAACAGAGGAGGCTCAAAAGCTAAATTAAAGATGAAAGCACTAAAAACAATTGGCTTTACATTCATTACAATAGTAAGCACGATAACTTATGCCCAGGAATTAGATGCCAATTTACAATTTAGACCTCGTTATGAATACCGAAACGGTTTTAAAAGTCCTATGCCAAATGGAGAAAATGCAACTTCATTTGTCACACAGCGTTCCAGATTGAATTTCAATTTCAAACAGGAGAAATTAAAATTAAAGCTGACTTTGCAAAACATCCGCACTTGGGGTGATGTGACAACTACTGCGACAGCTGATAAGAACGGAATAGCAGTCTTTCAGGCCTGGGGACAATATGATCTTAGCCCTAATTGGTTAGCACGCTTTGGCCGTCAGGTGATTTCCTATGATAATCAACGTATTTTTGGAGAAATTGACTGGGCACAGCAAGGGCAAAGTCATGATGCTGTCGTGTTTTCTTTTCATTCAAAAAAACATCAACTGGACTTAGGAGTTGCGTTAAATGCAAATGCTGAAAATTTGTTGGACCCTAAAACGTCATACAGCACTAATTATAAGTCAATGCAATATGCCTGGTATCATACCCCATTTGGTAAAATGAATATCAGCTTTTTAGTGTTGAATACAGGTTATGAATTTGAAAAAAAATCAGGTAATCCAGAAGTTAATTACAAGCAGACTTTTGGGACTTACCTTAGTTTTAAAGATAAAAAGTGGGATATTGATTTAGGCTTGTACGGGCAAACAGGAAAAAATACCAATAAAAATGTTAGTGCCTGGTATGCAGGAGTAAATTTTGGTTATGCTTTTACGGATGCCTTTAAAGTTGCTTTAGGATATGAGTTCCTTTCGGGTAAAGATCAGGATGATACTAGTTTAGCAATCAAATCATTCAGTCCTGTTTTTGGAACTAATCATGCTTTTAATGGCTGGATGGATTATTTTTATGTTGGGAATCACCAAAATAGTGTGGGATTGCAGGATGCTTATCTCAAGTTAAATTATTCGTCCAAAAAATGGCAGTTTACTTTAACTCCCCATGTTTTCAATGCGCCAAATACGGTTTTAGATGCTTCCAATAAAAAAATGGACCGTTATTTAGCTATAGAACTCGATTTTACATTAGGTTATACAGTTCAAAAAGACATTGTAGTTTCGGCAGGATATTCCCAGATGTTTGCTTCCAGAACTTTAGAAAGAATAAAAAATGTTGCTGATGCTTCCAATACCAATAATTGGGCGTGGGGGATGGTTTCGTTCAGCTCCGGAATATTTGCTTTAAAAAAATAAAATTATTTAACATCATTAGATTTTTATGTAATAGATGATTCTTTATTAAAAACTTAATTATTAATGTTTTACCTGGCGTATTTTTCTTTAACTTTAAAAATCTCTAAAATAGAGAATTACAATTTTGTGATTATAAGCAGGTAAACAATATAAAACATTCTTATGTCTCAAAATTCATTATCCCATCGCATTTTATTTTTAAACACTTTGGCATTTGCTGTTTGCTTTGCCTGTTGGACACTCAATGGTGTTTTGGTTACTTTTCTGGTTGATCGTGAAATATTTGATTGGGATGTAGTACAGATTGGATGGCTGTTGGGAATTCCGGTACTTACAGGCTCAATAATGAGACTCCCAATGGGAATTTTAACAGACAAATTTGGAGGAAGAATTGTGTATTCAGCCTTACTTGTTTTAGCCTCAATTCCGTTATTTTTATTGCCTTTTGCAACCAATTTCTGGATGTTTGCCTTTCTAAGTTTTCTTTTCGGAATGGTTGGAACCAGCTTTGCGGTTGGAGTGGCGTATACATCAATTTGGTATCCAAAAGAATGGCAGGGACGTGCGTTGGGAATATTTGGAATGGGAACTGCCGGGGCATCGATAACGCCATTTTTAGCCCCTACATTACTAAGTAATTTTTCAGAAACAGATCCTGAAAATGGCTGGAAATGGTTGCCAATAATTTACGGATCAGTATTATTGTTAATGGGAATTGTTTTTTTAATATTTTCTAAAACTAAAAAAGTCAGTACTGAGCCAAAAACAGTGAAGCAATTGCTGCAGCCACTAAAAAGCGTTCGCGTTTGGCGTTTCGGAACCTATTATTTTTTATTATTTGGCTCTTTTGTAACTTTTTCCCAATGGTTATTGCCCAACTTCATGAATGTGTATCATACAACTTTAATTGTGGGTGGTTTGTTTACCACATGTTTTAGTTTACCTGCTGGAATAGTTCGTGCCGTTGGAGGATTTTTATCGGATAAATTTGGTGCCAGAAAAGTAATGTACTGGGTGCTTTCTATTTCGGTGGTATTAAGTTTTTTATTGCTGTTTCCTAAAATGGATATCACTACGACCGGAAGTGGATTAATGGCCAGCAAAGCAGGAACCGTAACTCAGGTTTCATCAGATAAAGTAACCATTGGTGATAGACAATATCCTATTATGGAAAAAGATGAGGTAACGCAGCCGAGTCAATTTTTTCCCTCTAAAAAATCATGGCAGGAAGTTGTAGTTGCTGAAAATCAAAAAGTACAAAAAAAGGAATTATTGGCAGAAGGAATTACACAAATTCATTTTGAAGCCAATATGTGGGTATATTTAGTATTAGTGATTTTAATAGGTACCTGTTGGGGAATTGGTTCTGCCGCTGTTTACAAACACATACCCGATTATTTCCCAAATGAAGTGGGAGTTATTGGAGGAATGGTTGGTATGCTTGGTGGTTTGGGAGGTTTTGTTGGGCCAATTGTTTTTGGTTATTTGCTTTCAATTACCGGTTTTTGGACTAGTTCATGGATGTTTATTTTCGTATTATCACTTATCTGTTTGATATGGATGCATCGTGTAGTTGTAAAAATGACAAAAGAAAAATTGCCTCATATGGCTAAAGATATGGACAGAAAAGAATAATTAATTTAAGTAAAATGAAAAGTACGACCTTAAATACAAAAGCTTTATTAATTGCAGCAGCTTTTTCAGTTTTGATGATTGCCAGCGTTTTTTATGGCTCCAGAAAGCTGCAAAATTTTGATGCGGCTTTGATAACCTATTTATTTGGGACAGTTTTTGCTTTCTTCGGAATTGTGTATCGTTATTCGGTCTGGCTGCAGCGACCTCCTACATGGATGTATTTTAAAAGAGGTTTTCAGTTTTTCTTTTCAGGGAAATTTTTCTCGCATTTATGGTTTTTAGGCAGGGAATCTGTAGAAAATATTGCTTTTCAAAAATTCATATATCCAAGAGGGAAATTCAGATGGCTGGCTCATTTTTGTATTGCCATAGGTTGTTTATCTGCTTTTGCCATTACTTTTCCGCTTACATTTGGCTGGATCCATTTTACTTTGGCGCCAGATTCAATTTCGGTTTATGAAGCTCATTTTTTTTGTTTTAAAATATTTGATTTTAAACTGGGTTCTGTACTTGCTTTTTTAACATTTCATGCTTTAAATTGGTCTTCATGGCTGGTAATTATAGGGTCAGTCTATTATTTAAGACGCCGTTTAACAAACCCGGGTTTAATTGCAACACAAACTTTTGAAGGCGATTTACTGCCTCTTATTTTATTAATTGCTATCTCCGTGACAGGACTTTGTTTAACCTATTCGTATCAGTTTATGAAAGGTTTTGCTTTTGATTTTCTGGCGGTTATCCATGCTGTGACAGTTATAATGTTTTTAATATGGATTCCGTTTGGGAAATTTTTTCACATTATTCAAAGACCGGCACAAATTGGTGCACATATATACAAAAAAGAAGGACTAAAAAGGGGTATGGCTGTTTGTGAACATACTGGAGAAGAGTTTGCAACGCAATTACATATTGATGATTTAAAAGAAGTTACAAAAGAATTAGGTTTTAATTTTGATAGAAAAGACGGAACCTCACATCTTGATTTAAGCCCTGAAGGGAAACGTTCCCGACTGGCACAAGCACATTTAAAAGCCCGATTAGAAGGTGGAAACCTATTTGGATAAAAAATAGTATCAGTTTTTAGTCCCGGTTTACAACTAAAACCGGGACTGAAAACCGGAACTGAAAACTAAAAAAAAATGGCAAAATTACCTGTTTCGACAGAAAAAATAATAGAAGATTTTGGACCACATTTAAATTATGTTCCCAAAGATGGATACATAGGACGTGATGAACCGGATGCTGTTGTAAAAACCCATTGTTGTTTTTGCGGTATGCAATGCGGGATTCAGTTATTGGTTAAGGATAATAAAGTGGTAGGATTTGAACCCTGGATGGAATTTCCGTTTAACGAAGGGCGCCTTTGCCCTAAAGGAGTACAGCGCTATTTGCAAAATAATCATCCCGATCGTCTTTTATCACCAATAGAGAGAGTAGAAGGAAAAGGTTTTCAGTCGGTTTCATGGGATACAGCTATGGATAAAACAGTAAACGAAATAAAAAAGATTCAGGAAAAATATGGAAAACATGCTTTTTCAATGTTGTCCGGAGTTTCGTTAACCAATGAAAAAAGTTATCTGGTCGGAAAATTTGCCAGAGTAGCTTTAAAAACAAGGAATTTGGATTACAACGGAAGGCTTTGCATGGTAAGTGCCGGTGCCGGAAATAAAAAAGCATTTGGCCTGGACCGGGCTTCTAATACGTATGAAGATTTAGAGTATGCTGAGGTAATTATTGTAGCGGGAGCCAATATTAGCGAAACTTTTCCAACCCTCACACATTGGATTTGGAAAGCCAGAGATCGTGGTGCAAAACTAATTGTTATTGATCCACGAGTGATTCCCTTAGCTCGTACAGCCGATATTCATTTAGATGTAAAACCAGGAACAGATTCGGCTTTGTATGGTGCTATGTTAAAATATCTGGTTGACAATGACATGCTTGATCATGATTTCATTGATAATTATACTTCGGGATTTCAGGAAACAATTGATGCGGTAAAAGAGTATACTTTAGAATGGGCAGAAGAAATTACAGGAATTGATAAGGAAAAAATAAAAGCAGCAGCCGAATTATGGGGAAAAGCAAAGACAAGTTATTTGCTGCATGCCCGCGGAATTGAGCATCATTCAAAAGGCGTTGATAATGTTTTGGGCTGTATTAATTTGGTTTTGGCTACGGGTCGAATAGGAAAACCATATTGCGGCTACGGAACTATTACCGGACAGGGAAATGGTCAGGGAGGTCGTGAACACGGACACAAATGCGACCAGTTACCTGGAAATCGCGACATCGAAAATATGGAACATCGAAAATACATCGCTGACGTTTGGGGAATCAAAGAAGAAGATATGCCTCATAAAGGACTCACAGCTTATGAGATTATCGAAGCCATTCATCGTGACGAAATAAAAGGATTAATTTCAATTTGCTTTAATCCTTTAGTGTCGCTTCCCAATAACAATTATGTCCGCTCGGCATTAGAAAAATTAGAGTTTTACGTGTGTATTGATTTCTTTTTAAATGAAACAGCAAGACATGCAGATATTGTATTGGCAGGCTCATTACAGGAAGAAGAAGAAGGAACTACAACTTCAGCAGAAGGTCGTGTAATCAGAATTAGACAGGCAGTTACCCCTCCGGGAGATGCCAGAACAGACACCTCAATTTTATTGGAATTAGCCAGACGATTAGGCGAAGAAGATAAATTTACATATCCTGACAGTGAATCTATTTTTAATGAACTTCGAATTGCTTCGAAAGGAGGAACTGCTGACTATAACGGAATAACCTATAAAAGAATTGAAGATAATATGGGCATTTTTTGGCCGTGCCCAACCGAAGACCACCCGGGAACTCCCAGATTATGGGAAGATAAAAAATTTGAAACTCCTGATAAAAAAGCACATTTTAATCCGGCCCCTTATAAACTTCCTGGAGAAATCACAGATAATGAATATCCAATTATACTCACCACAGGACGTGTTGTTTCACAATATTTAAGTGGTACACAAACACGAAGAATCGGAAAACTAATTGATCAGTTTCCGGAACCTTTGGTTGAAATCCATCCGGAATTAGCAGCAAAATACAATATCAGCCAAAGAGAATTGATTCGCGTTTTTACCCGAAGAGGCGAAGGCATCTTTCCGGCGAATATTGTAGAAACCATTCGAAAAGACACTGTTTTTATACCTTATCACTGGCCCGGAAAAAAATCAGCAAATCAATTAACGCCCGGAACTTTAGATCCGATTTCTAAAATTCCGGAATTTAAAGTCTGTGCCTGTCAGTTAGAACCTTTAGGAAAAATTGCGGATCCGTCAAGTGAATCAAAAGCGTATGCAAGTGTTTAATCTATAAAAAAACAAAAGATGAATTTGGTCAATTTTAAAAACGAAGAATTTTTTGTAGATATGCAACGCTGTATTGGCTGTAAAGCCTGCGAAATGGCTTGTGCAGAATGTGAAACCAATGGCCAGGAGTCAATGATTCATGTTAATTATGTAGAACGTTCCACCACAATTCAAACTACAGTTCAGGTTTGTATGCATTGCGATGATCCGGTTTGTGCGAATGTTTGCCCGGCGGATGCTATCTCGCAGGACGAATTCGGAATTGTACATACTGCAAATACGGAACGATGTATAGGTTGTTCTAATTGTGTAATGGCTTGTCCTTTTGGAGTTCCGAAAAAAATGGAAAACTATGATTTAATGATGAAATGTACAATGTGTTTCGACAGAACCAGTGTGGGCAAAAAACCAATGTGTGCTACAGTTTGCCCAAGCGGAGCCTTGTTTTACGGTACCAGAGAACAAATTGAAGAAATGCGTCCCAATAGTACACCCGTAAATACGTTTCTTTTTGGTGAGGAAATTATAAACACAAAGGTGAATATAATGATGCCAAAAGGAAGCAATGAATTAAGAATATTTTAAATAGCAATTCATGTCTAAAGAAGATAATTTAAAAGAAAACTGGAAGAAAGATTTTCCATATGAAAAACAACAGGCAACTCAGGTCAGTCGTCGGGATTTTGCTAAATTTTTGACTTTAGTTTCCGGCGGATTAATGGTGGGAAGTGGTTTGGTAGCTGCAAAAGCTTATCTGTTACCAAAGGAAGAAGTACAAGGCGACCATTTTATTTGTAATAAAAATGAAATTCCAATAGGCGGAACAAGGGGGTTTGTGATTGAAGGCAGTACAATTCCGTATATTTTGATACATCTGGAAAATGGCGAATTCAAGGCTTATGAGCAAAAGTGTACGCATCTTTCCTGTTCGGTATTTTACAAGCCGGGATCCGGAATAATTCACTGCCCTTGCCATGAAGGTTCTTTTGATGCAATGACAGGCGAGGTTTTGGCAGGGCCACCACCCAGAGCTTTACCACAATTGACGGTTTTTTTTAAAGAAAATGAAATTTATGTAAAAGCTTTTCATGAAGAAGCATTAAGTTAAATCCATAAAAACTAAATTATGAGTACTTTTAGAAGAAGTCAAAATAGTGCTAACCCCAATAAATTAAATGTTATTTTATCAACACTTATCTTTATTTTAATCTTAAATGTAAGTATTCAAATATGGTTGTTATATGCTGCCTTAAACAATGCTTTGGATAATAATAAGGAAATTTTAATTCCCGCATTTATAGCGTCTTTTGTGTTATTTTTGATTGGTTTTTCCTGGTTGTATTATTTACCAAAAGGAAATTTTCAATACAAAAAGAAAAATTAATAATACTTTCTGCCTTTTAAAAATCTCAATTATGCCTAAAATATCCTTTTTCTCAACCCAGCAATACGATAAAACATTTTTTAATAAATATAATAGCGGTTTTGGTTTCGAATTGCATTTCTTTGAAACTCAGCTGAATTCACAAACCGTAATTCTAATCGAAAATGCCTCGATTGTTTGTGTATTTGTAAATGATGTAGTCAACGAAGCTGTCATCAAACAATTGGCAGAAAAGAACGTAAAAATTATTGCTTTGCGTTGTGCAGGCTTTAATAATGTCGATTTAGAAGCTGCTAAAAAATATAATATTAAAGTTTGTCGCGTTCCGGCATATTCGCCTCAGGCGGTTGCAGAACATGCAATGGCAATGATTTTAACCTTAAACCGAAAAACACATAAGGCTTACAATCGGGTTCGCGAACAAAACTTTTCCCTAAACGGTTTATTAGGTTTTGACTTATTTGGAAAAACAATCGGAATTATCGGTACGGGAAATATTGGGAAAGCTTTTGCTAAAATCGTTTTAGGTTTTGGTTGCAAAGTCCTGGCATACGATATTGTTACAAATTCGGAAATGGAAAAAGACGGAGTCGAATTTGTTTCTCTGGAAGAAATTTTCAAAACAAGCGATATTATCTCGCTTCATTGCCCATTAAACGAGCAAACCAAACACCTTATCAACGAAAAAGCGATTGGTTCGATGAAAGATCATGTTATGATTATAAACACCAGCAGAGGAGGATTAATCGGAACTGCCTGCGTGATCGAAGGTCTTAAAAAAGGAAAAATAGGATATTTAGGAATCGATGTTTACGAACAGGAAGAAAAGTTGTTCTTCAGGGATTTATCTGCAGATATCATTCAGGATGATGCGATTCAGCGTTTAATGAGCTTTCCGAATGTTCTGGTTACGGCGCATCAGGCCTTTTTTACCAACGAAGCCTTAACACAGATTGCTATGATCACTTTTAATAATATAAAATCCTTATTGACAGAGAATAATATTGAGAACAAAGCCGCATTGTTAGTTTAGAAAATTATAGTTTTTGAGTTTTATTATCTGTAAATTTAAGTTGCGAATTATAAAAAAGTAAAATTATGAAGAGTACATTTTTAATTGCATTGACAGTTCTGATACTTTGTGGATGCCAAAATAAAGAAAAAACGGAATCCAATATAATTAAAACGATTGCCGAAGATACATTGTCAAAAACAGTTGTAGGAACAGCAGATGTAAGCGCTGCACCTCCAAAAGATGATAAAACTGTTGAACTGATCCGGAAGCAGTTAAATCTTTTACTGAAAAAAGATTTACCAGCCATGACAAAAGAAGACAGATTCTTTTATTACGATTCGTTCGACCTGAATAATGATAAAAAAGACGAATATTTCGTTGGTTTCTCAAACTCTTATTTCTGTGGAAGTGGAGGATGTTCAGGTTATATTCTTAATAATGACGGAAGCTTAATTAATTCTTTCACCATAACCGATTTCCCAATTTATGTAGCAACAACATCAACTGAGAGATTCTACGATCTTATAGTTGAGACTGGAGGAAAACTTCATCTTATAAAAATGAAGAATGGTAAATATCCGTCAAATCCATCTGTTCAGGAAAAATGGAAAGATGAAGTTCCTAAAGAAAGTACAAAGGTTTTGGATATTGAAGGGAAAAAATTGGAGAAGTATTCGTTTTAAATATTTCATAAAATTAAACGCTTATTTAATGCTTTAAACCCAATTAAAGTCTATATTTGTATAATATATACAAATTAAGCCCTTAAGTGATGTTGTTAAACTTTAGAGTATCAAATTTTCGATCAATTAATGAAATGGTTGAATTGTCTATGGTCCCTAGTGATTTAAAAAATCCAGTGAACGTAATCAAGAAGACAAATTCCGATGCAATTAAAAATAAAGATCATTATGCATTGACTTCTGCAGCCATTTATGGCCCAAATGCAAGTGGGAAGAGTAATATTATAATGGCTCTTCATGAATTTAAAAATTTTGTTAGAATTTCTACGGATAATAAGCCAAACGATACTATAAAATTATTTGACCCATTTAGGTTATGCGAAAAAAATATGTGGGAACCATCCAGTTTTTCAATTGATATTTTAATTGAAAATATTTTGTATACTTATTCTATTAAAGTTTATCAAAAAGAAGTAATAAGTGAATCTCTTTTTTTTTATCCTAAAGGGGGAAGGGTTAAAGTTTTTGAAAGGAGTAGGCAAGAGTTTTTTAAAGGAAACGGTTATGAAGGTATTTTCGAAACAATAAAACAGAGAACTACAGAAAACCAATTGTTTTTGAGTAAGGCAGCAATTGAAAATATTGAAATTGCGAAAAACGTTTATCAAAAATTCTCTTCTTTACTTATATTTACAACAGACCTTTTTCATTCAGAGAAATTTAATAAAACAGCAAATAAACATCTTTTTAGTGGTTTTGAGAATGAAAATTTAATTTTAAGTTTATCAAAGTCTTTAATACAAAAGTTGGATACAAAAGTTGTTGATTTTGAAGAGAGGGATGGAATAATAAAAACAATTCATTTGAACGATAAACATGAAAGGGTTGAGTTCGATTTTTCTGACGAATCTTCGGGAACACAACGAGCTATTTCTTTTTCTCCTTTAATTTTTATGGCTTTAAAATATGGATGTGCTATAGTAGCTGATGAATTTGAAAGAAGTTTACATCCCGAAATAGCTCAATATATTTTAGGTTTATTCAATGATCCAGATGTTAATAAAAACGGAGCACAATTTATTTTTGCGACCCATGATACCACTTTATTAAGTCCTGAAAATAATTTACGAAGAGATCAAATCAATTTAGTGGAAAAAAATTCAAGGGGAGAAACGGAACTATATACTGTTTCCGATATAAAAGGAATTCGAGAGGGTAATTTTGAGAAATGGTACATTGAAGGAAGATTAGGTGCGGTTCCAAATATTGCAAAGGAAACTTTTAGACATGAATTAATTGAATTTATAAATTCATAATCATGACCAAGAGATCCAAAAATAATTTTAAAATTAGAAATTTCAATTCTAGAGTTTTAATTCTTTGTGAAGGATTAACAGAGAAAAATTATTTTAATGCTTTAAAAGAAGATTTAGGTTTGCCAAAAACTATTGCGGTAAATGTTTTCCAAAGCAACAAAGTTGACTGCAAAGGAGTTGTTGAAGAAGCAATAAAAAAAGCTAGACGTGAAGGTTTTGAGGAGATTTTTGTAGTTTTTGATCATGATAATCAAACAAAAAGAGATGAAGCTTTTAAATTAGCAAAAGATAAAAATATAAAAGTGGTTTTTTCAAGCATTTGTTTTGAATTGTGGTTCCTGTTTCACTACAAAAATTCAACAAAAGCTTTTGCTTCAGAAGCAGAACTAGAAAAAGAACTAAAGAAATGTACAGGAATGGAAAGTTATGAAAAAAATAACTTTAAACATTATTCAATTCTAAAAGATAAAATGGCTGCTGGGAAATCAAATGCAGAAAGAGCCAGATTATCCGTAATAGATAATAATGAAGGGGTTGAGGTTTTTAATTTAAATCCTTTTACGAATGTTGATGAATTGGTTATTTATTTAGAAAAACAAAAACAATAAAAAAGAGCTTCAAATCGAAGCTCTTTTTTATTGTTTTATTGTGGAATTCATTACCCAACCAATTCAACCATCTTAAACTCGCCTTCAACAGCAACCTTAGTCAAACCGTGTTTAGATAAATTTTTCATGGACGCATCCCATTTTTTACCGCTTAAATTCGCAGTAATTTTTAATTGCGTTAAATCCATTTTATTTTCATTTTCTTTCAATAAATCTACGATAAATTTCTCTTCATCAGATAATTCAATCTGAGCTTGTTTTTTCTCAGGACGCATTTGCGGGAACAACAATACTTCCTGAATAGAAGCATTATTAGTCAGATACATAATCAAACGGTCCATACCAATTCCCATTCCGGATGTTGGAGGCATTCCGTATTCCAAAGCTCTTAAAAAGTCTTCGTCGATAACGCCGTTTGCTTCATCATCACCTTTTTCAGCCAGACGCATTTGGTCTTCAAAACGCTCACGCTGATCAATTGGGTCATTCAATTCAGAATAAGCGTTTGCAATTTCCTTACCACAAACCATTAATTCAAAACGCTCTGTAAGTTCAGGATTGTCACGGTGTTCTTTACACAAAGGCGACATTTCTTTAGGATAATCCGTAATAAAAGTTGGCTGAATATAATTTCCTTCGCATTTTGCTCCAAAAATTTCATCAATCAATTTTCCTTTACCCATTGTTTTATCAACGTCAATTCCCATTCCTCTGGCTGCGTCAAATAATTCCTCTTCCGTTTTACCCGAAATATCAAAACCTGTAAAATGTTTGATAGAATCCGTCATGGTAACACGGGTATAAGGCGCTTTAAAGTTGATTTTATGCTCACCAAACGTAACGTCACTTGTTCCGTTTACTGCAATAGCACAATGCTCCAGCAAACCTTCAGCAAATTCCATCATCCAGTTGTAGTCTTTGTAGGCCACATATATTTCCATAGCGGTAAATTCAGGATTATGCGTTCTGTCCATTCCTTCATTTCTAAAGTTTTTAGAGAATTCATAAACACCTTCAAAACCACCAACAATCAATCTTTTTAAATACAATTCGTTTGCAATACGCATATAAAGCGGAATATCAAGCGAATTATGATGCGTGATAAAAGGTCTTGCCGCAGCACCACCCGGAATTGGTTGTAAAACCGGAGTTTCAACCTCCAAATAACCGGCATCGTTAAAGTAGCCACGCATTGCAGTAAATAACTTAGTACGTTTGATAAAAGTATCTTTAACGTGTTGATTAACCGTCAAATCAACATAACGCATTCTGTAACGTAGTTCAGGATCGTTAAAAGCATCGTGTACTTTTCCGTCTTCATCTACTTTAGGTAAAGGCAACGGACGCAAAGTTTTACTCAAAAAAGTAAATCCGTCAACACGAATACATTGTGCACCTACTTTAGTAGTAAACAATTCTCCTTCAATACCAATAAAATCCCCTAAATCAGTTAGTTTTTTAAAAACAGTATTGTACAATGTTTTATCTTCACCCACACACAAAACATCCCGATTCACATACAATTGCAAACGCCCTTCGCTATCCTGCAATTCGGCAAAACAAGCTTTTCCCTGATCACGAACACTCATCAAACGCCCGGCAACAATAACCTTCTTACCTTCCTCGAAAGATTCCTTAACCTGCTTCGAAGTATGATTTACAGGAAAAAGATTAGCCGGATAAGGATTGATTCCTAAGTTGCGTAAGTTTTGAAGTTTTTCTCTTCTGATGATTTCTTGTTCTGATAATGCCATTTTGTGCTCTTTTTTAAGTGTGCAAAGATAAAGAAAAGAATGTAGATTTTAGAATGCAGGTTTTAGATTTTTTGTAGCAGTAGTTTATCGTATTTCAATCACGTTTTGTCCCGCTTTTGTTTCAATCTTTTTTATTTTAAAGAAAAATAAAAAAGGATTTTCTCGTCAATCGGGGCTAGGTCAGATGTTTTTGTTTTTATTAGACTTTTTTATTGAAGTGTAAAAAAATGACAGATTTTAATCCGTTGAAAAATAAAATGAATAAATCCGCTTAATCTGCGTGCAATTCTAAAACACCAGGGTTCAATTAAACGATTAAACGATTTCAACAATTAAACTTTTAGAAATAGACTTCGTATCTTTGATAAAAAATTACCCATTATGAAATTATATAAGTTACTTAGTTTTTCTTTTTTAATAGCAATACTAACGAGTTGCACCTTTACTGAAAACATTTATGTAAACGATAACGGAACAGGAAAATTCTCTGTAGATATGGACGGCTCCTCATTGATGGCAATGGCTGGCGATCAGCTTGGAGATCAAATGGGAGCCGACGCTAAAAAAAATATCGATTCTACTTTTACCTTCAAACAATTATTTGAAGAAAAAAAAGACAGTATTACAAAATTATCTCCCGAAGCCCAGAAGGAACTTAAAAAACTGGAAAATTTTGTAGTGAGCACTAAAATGAATGCAGAGAAAAAAGAGTTTCTAATGACGCTGTCAACAGATTTTAAAAATGTTAATGAATTGCAGGATATATTACAAACTTTAAGCACACTTCAAAAATTAGAAAAAGGAACAGGAAGTGCAGCTGCAACTGCGTTTGGCGAAGGGTTTGGGAATAATAATACCAAACTGAACTACACATACGATGGAAAGAAATTTACACGAAAAGCAGTCATTGATACCCAAAAATTGGCAGAAAAAGCAAACGACACTGCTCCGGATATGTCCAAAATGATTTTCGCCTCATCTAATTATATTTTGAAATATCATTTCCCGAAAAAAATCAAAAAAGTATCCAATCCTAATGCGTTATTTAGCGAGGATCGCAAAACAATCACCATTCAGCACACGTTCACTGATTACATGGACAACCCGGATAAACTCAACTTTGAAGTAGAGTTTGAAAAATAATAAAAATGAATAAAAAAATTCAACTTCAGGATTTAGGAAGTAAAGATTATAAATCGGCATGGGAATACCAGGAAGAACTTTTTAAGGATATAGTCGACTTAAAAATAAAAAACAGAAGAGAAGAACTTGAACTGGAGACACCAAATTACTTGCTGTTTGTAGAACATCCGCATGTTTATACTTTAGGTAAAAGCGGTGATTTAGAAAACTTGCTATTAAACGAAAAACAGCTCGAAGCCAAAGGAGCAACCTTCTATAAAATTAATCGTGGCGGTGATATTACGTATCATGGACCCGGACAAATTGTAGGCTATCCGATTCTGGATCTTGAAAATTTCTTTACCGATATTCATAAATATTTACGTTTTCTGGAAGAATCTATTATTCTGACTTTAAACGAATACGGACTGGAATGCGGTCGAAGCGATGGAGAAACCGGGGTCTGGCTGGGTGTTGGAACTCCGTTTGCACGTAAAATCTGTGCGATGGGCGTTCGTGCTTCACGTTGGGTTACTATGCATGGTTTTGCTTTGAATGTAAATGTTGATTTAGGTTATTTCGATAATATCATTCCGTGTGGTATTCGCGGAAAAGCAGTTACGTCTTTAAATGTAGAATTAGGCGTAGAAAAAGTGGATGAAGAAGAAGTAAAATCTAAAATAGTAAAACATTTGACCCAATTGTTTGAAGCTGAATTTATTTAAAATGAACTTCTAAAATTGATGAGTATGAAAAAGGCTGAAGAAAATAACAATTATAAAATTGCGGTTCCTTCAGCATTTGAAACTGTTTTTTCTCATTTCTATTTTGCAGAAAACAAAACCGATTCGCCTATAACGAAAACATTAATACCGAGTTTTCAAACCATTTTAGTTTTTAATTTTGGTAAAAAATTATCTTTAAAATCACAGCAAAATACTATTGTAGAAGTAGGGAAATGCCTTGTTTTGGGACCAATAAAACAAGCTTTCGATTATACTTTAAACCCCGATTCTGAGATTTTGGTGGCTAATTTTAAAGAAGATGCTTTTTATAGATTTTTTGGAAATACACTTTTAACCTGTTCTTTACCAATTCATCCGGATGCTTTGATTCCTGAAAATTGTTTTACCATTTTATGGGAAGAATTAAGAAATATAGCACATACAAAAGAACGTGTCAATTATATATTGGAGTTCTGTAAACCTTATTTACGGGAACAAAATACCATCACAACACTTTTAGCCGATTTTAAAAATGAAAATTTAAATCCCATAAAAGTTATAGCATCTCAAACCAATCAAACTGAACGTAATATTCAGCTCAATCAAAAAAAGTTTTTCGGTTATACCGTTAAGGAAATCAGTCGTTACGAACGTTTTTTAAAAGCGGTTGAGGGAATTCAGAAAAATAGTTCAAACAATTTAAAAACCGATTGGCTTTCAATCGTTGATCAATGTGGTTATTACGATCAAAGTCAGTTGATTCATGACTTTAACTATTATATGAATATTTCGCCGACTAAGTTTTTAAAGTTTCAAAGCGATATCTGTATTTCAAAAGCAGATTAAAATTGGTTTTCGTTTTCTTACAATTGTAACCAAATCCTGCATTCTACATTTGTCATGTTCAATCTTAAAAAAATAGAAAACATGAAAAATGTAGTTATTTACGCACACCCAAATCCGTCAAGTTTAAATCATTTCTTCAAACAAACAGTTGTTGAAAGTCTTGAAAAATCAGGAGAAGAATTTATTGTTCGGGATCTAAATGCCATCAACTTCAATCCGATTTTATCTTTAGAGGATATGAACGGACAAAGAGTCAGTCAGGTTGCAGATGATGTAAAAACAGAGCAGGGTTTTATTACCTGGGCAGATCGCATCATTTTTATTTATCCAATTTGGTGGACTGGAATGCCGGCAATTATGAAAGGTTATATTGATAGGGTTTTTAGTTACGGTTTTGCGTACAGATACGATCAGGGAATCCAGAAAGGATTGCTAAAAGGAAAATCTGCTGTAATAATCAATTCTCACGGAAAATCAAATGAAGAATATGGGGCAATTGGAATGGATAAAGCTTTGGCACTAACTTCAGATACCGGAATTTTTAAATATTCAGGTTTGGCTATTCAGAAGCATTTTTATTTTGATAAGGCAGACAGGGCTAGTGATGAAAGCATTGAGGAATGGAAAAACCAGATTCAGTTGCTTTTTAATAAAAAAGATTAATGTGATTATTTTTGTTACATTTCTGTATAATAGTATTTTAACGCAATTTTTTTATATAGTTTTAGTTATCTGTTTTTAGGAATCTAAAATTAAATATTTTTAAAACCATTAAATCATGCAAAATGTAATTATCGATTTATCACGATTAATGGAGTTTAATGAAACCGAAAGTGTGGCTTTTAAAAGTATACTTAAGTTTAAAACGATCAAAAAAAACGAACATCTTCTGGTAGAAGGAGATGTTTGCAATTTTGGAGTTTTTATTGAAGAAGGGTGTATTCGTTACTATTATTTGGTTGATGGGGTAGAATCGACAGGCAATTTTTTCTTTGAAAATGACTGGTATTCTGATTTTGAAAGTTTTTTATACGGTAAACCATCGTTATTAAATATTGAAGCTTTGGAAGATTGTGTTGTATATTTAGCATACAAACACGATTTTGATAAACTCGTTTCAGAATATCCGGTCTTTAATAATTTTTTGCGGATTATGATGGAAAGAACCATAAAAGGACTCACAGGAAGAAATATGGCGATGACTTTATTATCACCTGAGGAAAGATATCTTCGATTTATAAAATATTGCCCAAAAGTAGTTGAAAGGGTTTCGCTTAAACATATTGCCAGTTATCTGGGTGTAAAACCGGAGAGTTTAAGCAGGATAAGAACACGCCTGACTTTAAACAGTAAATCTTAACTTAAATCAATTTTTAAGAATATTCACCTATTTACATTTGCTCTTAATAATCGTAAAAGCAAAGTAAAAATGAAAAAAATATTGTTGATGATTTTAAGTCTCTCTGGACTGATTGCCAATGCACAAACCGGGGCTGTCAGGGGAAAAATAATTGATAAACAGTCTGAAAAACCAATTTCTGGAGCCATTATTACATTGATAGGGGATGATAAAAAAAAGACCGTATCTGATGAGGAAGGTAATTTTAAATTAGTAGAGATTCCTCTTGGAAGACAAAGTCTGAGTATTAGTTTTGTGGGTTATGAAAGTACCTCTGCTTCGGATCTCGATATTACTACAGGAAAAGACAACCTGCTTACGATTTCACTGACAGAGCAATTTAATACACTTGATGAAATTGTAGTCACATCTGGTTCTAATAAAGCCAAAGCAATTAATAAGATGGCATTGGTTTCTACAAAACAATTCACGACAGAAGAGGTAACACGATTTGCGGGAGGCCGAAGTGATGTCGCCCGTTTAGTCTCAAATTTTGCAGGAGTTTCTACCGGAGATGATAGCCGTAATGATATTGTAGTGCGAGGAAATTCACCCGCTGGAATGTTATGGCGTATTGAAGGTATGCCTGTTCCAAGCCCAAACCACTTTTCGACTTTAGGAACTACCGGAGGACCTGTTTCGGCCTTAAATCCTAATCTTTTATCCAATTCTGATTTCTTGACTTCAGCGTTTCCTGCCGAATACGGTAATGCAATTGCCGGAGTTTTTGATTTGGGATTCCGTAAAGGAAATCCGGATGATTATGAATTTATGATCAGTGCCGGGGCTTATCCGGGACTTGAATTTATGGCAGAAGGACCGCTCGGAAAAAAAGGAGGCTCGTTTGTAGCAGCTGCCAGATATGGGTTTGTTGGAGTTCTGGGATTGGCAGGAACTGATGCGCAGCCTAATTATAGCGATATTAGTTTTAATGTGGATTTTGGAAAAAGCAAGTTAGGCAATTTTTCTGTTTTTGGAATTTATGGCACTTCAAACATTGATTTTTTAGGCGAAAAAATAGACAAAGAAGATCCTTTTGCAGCTCAGGACGAAGATAGTTTCGTAACATCTTCATTTGGATCAGTCGGATTAAAACACAACTTGGATATTGGAAGTAATTCTACTTTAAAAACAATTATTGGATTTGCAGATTCCGGAAACAGCTATAAAAATGACCGTTATTATAATTACGATACACCAACGGAAAATAAACTGAGATTTTCGGATATAGACAATTCCGAAAGCAGGATCACTTTTTCTACTCTGTTCAATTCAAAACTGAATAAGAAGACAACAATAAGAGCAGGTTTATTATTTGAAAATTACACGCTTAATGCAGATTTGGCAAGCAGGGACAGGCAACAGGACAATGATGGTGATGGCTATGCTGATTTGATTCAGTTAATTGATAATGATGGGAATTATAATATTGTACAGCCATTTGCCCAAGGACAATTTCGATTAACGGAAAAATTAACTTTTAACGGTGGTATTCATGCGCAATATTTTTCAATTAATGAACAATTTGTTTTTGAACCAAGAACTGCTTTATCATATGCTATAAATCCAAGAAATACTGTAAGTTTTGGTTATGGACTGCATCATCAAAGTGTACCTGTCCCAATTTTATTTTTAAGTGAAAATCTAAATGGAAACAGGGTTCAGACGAATAAAAATTTAGATTTAGTACAGAGCCAGCACTATGTTTTGGGTTATGATGTAAGGCTGGCTAATAAATGGAGGGGAAAATTTGAGTTGTATTACCAGCAAATTGATAAGGCAGCAGTTGAGTCTTTCCCAAGCAGTTATTCTTCATTAACTGAAGGCGCGGATTTCGGTTATTCAATTGATAAGACATCTTTGATAAGTAATGGAAAAGGTCATAATCAGGGAATCGAATTTACTGTTGAGAAATTCTTTAGTGAAGGTTTTTATGGTTTGTTCACCACATCACTTTTCGAAAGCAAATATGAAGGCAGCGATGGGATAGAGCGAAATTCACTTTTTAATAATAGTTATGTAATAAATATTCTGGGAGGAAAAGAATTTAAAATCGGAAAAGCTAAAAAGAATGTATTTTCAATTGATACCAAGTTTACTACAGCCGGAGGGCGATATTATACACCGGTTGATTTGGCTGCGTCTAGTACTGCTGGTTATGAAATTAGGGATGATGCTAATGCCTTTAGCCAGCAGTATGATCCTTACCTGAGATGCGATGTAAAGTTTGGAATTAAATTCAACAGCAAAAAGAAAAAAAGGTTTCATCAGTTTTATATCGATTTGCAGAATGTTACCAATAATACCAACATTTTCATTAAAGAATATAATCGACTCACCAATAGTGTAAACCAAAAAGACCAGATTGGATTTTCGCCTGATTTTGGTTACAAATTTCAGTTTTAAAACAACTAATAACACGCCATTTTATATAAAATTGTCTATTTTCCCCTGCATGAACTGCCCAATACAAATCCATATTGCAATCGATTCGAATTGATTCGGATTCTAATTATTCTTTTTTGGCAATAATAAAATCGTTATTTATAATGATTTAATTGACAGAATTTAAAATTAAATTTACCTAATAATACATTTTTTTTTAAACTTAAAAACGATTATAAAAGTTCAATTTTAAAGAATTTACTTTTAATTAATTGAATTATTATCAATGTGTACTTCTTAATTTTAATTAAAATATTAAAAAATACGATATGTTAGAAAAATTTAAAAATCGCTATCAACCTTCATCCAACTGCATTTTTCCTTCAGAAGAAATTATAAAAGAGTATAAAAATAAAGTTCCGGATTTGTTAATTGAAATTTGGAGAACTACTGGTTTAGGAAAATACAATGAAGGGATTATTGAGTTAATTAATCCTAAAGATTATGAAGCTAGCCTTTGGATCTGGTTAGGAAAACAAGTTTTGAATTATGTTCCTTTTGCAATAAGCGGATTTGGAGAATTATTTTATTATCGAAAATTGACAGAGACTGATGAAGATATTTGTATAATTGATATTCAATATCGAAAAATTGAAACATTGGCATGGGATATGGAATTTTTTTTTGAGGACTTTTTGATAAATGAAGAAGATCGAAAAGAGTGGCTTAGAGAAGAACTTTTTAAACAGGCAATCTCTGTAAAGGGCAGTCTTTTGCATAATGAGATTTTTGCACTTACGCCTGTTCTTGCTATGGGAGGAGCTCCAGAATTAAAATATTTGCAGAAAGGAAATGCCCAAGTCTATCAGGATCTGGTGTTTCAAATGACAAAGTAATGCACCCGATAAGAATATAATCGACTCACCAATAGTGTAAATCAAAAAGATTAAATTGGATTTTCGCCGGACTTTGGTTACAAATTTCAGTTTTAGTAAAATAATTAAAGAACTAAAGGCTTGTCAAATTGATAAGCCTCTTGTTATTGTTCGAGAAAATCTAATTCCAATTGTTCCGATAAAAGTCTGAAACTCATTCGGTGGTATTTTGTAGGACCATATTTTCTAATGGCTTCACGATGTTCTTTGGTCGGATATCCTTTATTTTGTTTCCAGTTGTACATCGGGAATTCTTTATGTATTTCGTTCATGAATTCATCCCGATATGTTTTTGCCAGAACAGAAGCCGCCGCAATACTTAAAAATTTGCTGTCCCCTTTTATTATACTTTGATTCGGAATTGATTTTAGTAATTCTATTTCGGTTGGAGAAAATTGCTTTCCATACGTATTTTTTAGTCCCAATTTTGCATTCAATAACCGATTGCCATCTACAATTATAAATTCAGGCTGCTGTTTTAATTTCAAGATGCATTCCTGCATTCCTTTCATCGAAGCATTCAGAATGTTTATTTCATCAATTTCATCCGGATGTAAATGGGTTACGGCAAAACAAATGGCTTTTTCCTCAATGACAGGCTTTAAAAGCTCTCTTGTTTTTTCGGATAACTGCTTACTGTCATTTAAAAATGAATTTTCAAAGTTGGCAGGTAAAATTA
This sequence comes from Flavobacterium piscis, assembly GCF_031457575.1. Taxonomy (GTDB): domain Bacteria; phylum Bacteroidota; class Bacteroidia; order Flavobacteriales; family Flavobacteriaceae; genus Flavobacterium; species Flavobacterium piscis_A. Next base: position 69,246 of record NZ_JAVDWQ010000021.1, read on the forward strand.
CAGCTGCAGCAGTAACAGGCCCGGCCAGACAACCACGACCGGCTTCGTCTGTTCCGGTTTCGAAAACATATCCTGAAAAATTTTTCTGAAGCATATTTTGATTTTAAAAGCTCAATATAAAAAAAATCTGTGAAAGATTAAAAGGAGAAACTAAATTAGTTTCAAATTAAAGTTCATATTACTGATTTCCTTTGGACCTAAGATTTTATGAATATAAAATTAAGAACAAATTTGCTATTGATTCAAAATTATTTAGGCGATCTATTATGATTTTGTTTTAAATTTTGTGCTAGTAATTCTTACTCAAAAGTTATCGTCTGTTTGGATATTTTTGATAAAATAATACAAAAGGGAATGTTTTTTCTTGTTGAGGTTGGAATTATCAAAAAATCAAAAAAACAACTCATTTTAATGAACTAAACAAAAGTAATTTGGATTTTTTACGGCTTTAATTAAATGCGTTTTCAAATGTTAATTTCTTTAACATTTAAAATCGGTTTCTGTAACAAATAATTTAAATTTTGAAATAAAAATACTGTTAAATTATAAATATAGTTATATTTTTAAGGTTTAAATTAAAGTTTTGTTAATAATGTTTAAAAAAATAAGGTAAAAATTGTTTGTTATTTTAAGAAATAATTAAGACGTTTGTTGCATACTAATTCAAAATAAATTAAAATGAAGTTTAAATTAAAATGGGTTTATACGCTATTTGTAGCGTTATCTATGCAGCTTTCTTTCGCTCAGGAGAGAACTGTATCGGGAGTAGTTTCTGGTGACGCAGGAGTTATTCCAGGAGTGAATATTATCGTTAAAGGAACTAAAAACAGTACCCAGACAGATTTTGATGGAGGTTTTTCTATTAAAGCAAAAACTGGGGATGTTCTTGTTTTTTCTTATGTTGGAATGCAAGATTTGACTACAACAGTCGGAACTACAGCTACGTTAAATATAAAATTAGAAGAGTCACAAAAAACTTTGGATGAAGTTGTTGTAGTTGCTTATGGAAAGCAAAAAGCAAAATCAATTGTTGGTTCTATTGCTACTATCGGTTCTGAGGTTCTTCAGACGCAACAAGCAACGAGTGTTTTAACTGCTTTACAAGGAAGTGTAGCGGGTGTTAATGTTATCGCTGCAGGTGGGCAACCTGGGGAAAACCCAGTTATACGTATTAGAGGAACTGGATCTATCAATGCTTCAGCTTCGCCTCTTATTGTATTGGATGGAGCACCTTTTAATGGAAATTTAAATTCAATTAGTGCTGATCAGATTGAATCTATAAGTGTTTTAAAAGATGCTTCTTCTACAGCATTGTATGGTTCAAGAGGAGCAAACGGAGTAATACTTATTACAACTAAAAGAGGTAAATTAAATTCAGCTCCTAAAGTTAACTTTACTACTCAAGTTGGTTTTGCTGACAACGCTGTAAAATTGCACAGTATGTTGGGTTCTGATGATTATATGAAACTTACTTGGGAAGCTCTTAAAAACACAAATCAATACATTAATCTTCAAACACCTGCACTTTCAGCTACAAATGCCTCACAAGCATTAATTGGTAGGGTAGGGTATAACCCATATAATGTTGCTCAACCGGTTGATGTTAACGGAAATTTGGTTACTACAAATAAGAAATGGGATACAAATTGGGAAAAAGAAATGTTAAATGATGCTGCTGTAAGACAAGAACATACTTTATCATTTTCTGGAGGTAGTGACAATACAAGATATTTTTTTACATCAAATTATTTATCTCAAGAAGGAAATGTTAAGACTTCAAAATTTGATCGTACAACAACACGCTTAAGTGTAGATACAAAAGTTAATGATTGGTTTAAAGCAGGAGTAACAATGTTTTATTCTACTTCTAATCAAAACTTCCCATCTCAAAGTGGTTCAAGTTTTCAAAGTGCTATTCAATGGATTTACACTATTCCATCAATTTATCCTGTGTACAGAAGAGATGATAATGGGGATTTAATTAAAGATGGAACTGGTTCTAATATCTATGATTATGGTGCGAATGTTGGTCAATCAGTAAATAATACTCGCCCACAACTCAATAATGAAAATGCTCTAGGGTCATTATACAAATATAAGGTTGCTAATAAAAGAGATAATTATACGGCAAATGCATATTTGGAATTTATATTGGCAAAAGATTTGACTTTTAAAACAAATTTAGCTTATGATAAGTACTTATACGATTATTATAACTATGCAAGTAATGAAGTTGGATATGCTTCAAGTGTTGGAGGTAGAGTTACACAAAATAGAAATATTTCAACTTCTACTAACTTAGTCAATAGTTTGAATTATAAAAAATCATTTGGTGATCACGGTTTTTCTGTGGATTTAATACAGGAAGCGTACAAATTTGAAATTGATGCTTTAGGAGCTCAAGGTGAAGGGTTTTTACCAGGAGTAGGAGTTTTAGACGGAAGTACAACTCCTTCTAATGTTTCAGGGTACAAAAATCAAGAAAGACTAGCGAGTTATTTAGGGCGTTTGGCTTACAATTATAAAGAGAAATATTTTGTAGAGGGTTCTTATAGACGAGATGGATCAACTAGATTTGATAGAGATGTAAGATGGGGTAACTTTTACTCGGTTGGAGGATCTTGGTTACTGTCTCAAGAAAGTTTCTTGGTTGACAACTCAGTAATTAGCCAATTGAAATTAAGAGCTTCTTATGGAGAGTTAGGTAATAACAAAACGTTGTATAACGTAACTGATTTAGATTCTAGCGCTAATAGAGATAATTATTTTCCTTACTTACAATTGTTTAATACGGGTTGGAATGAGTTAGATAATACAGGAGTTGTTTTAGGAAGTGCTGTTGATAGAAACCTTACTTGGGAAAAAACAGCATCTACTGATTTTGGTCTTGATTTCGGATTTTTTAATGATAGACTTTTTGGTACTGTAGATTATTACAATAAAAAATCAATTGATTTAATTTATAACAAGCCTTTGCCAGGTTCTACGGGTAATACAAGTGTTACAACAAACGTTGGTGCTCTTAGAAATTACGGATGGGAAGTTTCATTAAATACTAGAAACTTTAAAACACCTAATTTTGAGTGGACTTCAGGAGTGAATTTATCTTTTAATAATAATGAAATAACTCAATTAACACAAGCGAGTTATATTAATGGAAATAAAAAATGGGAAGTGGGTCGTTCATTATACGAATATTTCATCCAAGACTGGGCAGGTGTAGATCCTGAAACTGGTTACGGAATGTGGTATAAAGATGTATTAGGAGCCGACAACCAACCAACAGGAGAGAGAGTAACTACAAAAGTTTACTCAGAAGCCACAAGATACTATGTAGGTAAATCATCTTTGCCAGATGTAACTGGAGGATTTACAAACTATTTTAGATATAAAAATATTGATCTTAATATATTGTTCAATTTTAGTGTTGGTGCTTATGTTTATGATAGTAGCTACGCAAGTCTAATGGAAGGATTTAAATCTTCGGGTAGGTCAGCAAGTTCGGATATGGCAAATCGTTGGCAAAATCCGGGGGATATTACAGATACTCCTTTGTTGTTGGCATCTAATAATGATTTTAATTCTCAATCAACTCGTTTTTTATATAAAAACGATTATTTAAGACTTAAAGCATTAAACTTCGGATATAATTTCTCGCAAAGTGTACTAGATAAAACTAAACTTTCTAAAATGAGATTATATTTTCAAGGAGATAATTTGTTGACATTTCAATCTCATAAAGGGATTGATCCTGAACAAGATTTTGGAGGTGCAACAAATAGTAGATCTTATAATCTAAGAATAATTTCTTTTGGGCTTAATTTAGAATTTTAATAAAAAAATATATTATGAAAACTTTAATTTCAAATTTTTTCATTGCCCTAATGGCATTGTTTATACTGGGAGGCTGTAGTCAAGAATTCTTGGATGAGCCAGCACCAACAGATGGGGTAGCTGAAACAGTTGTTTTTAACTCTAGAGAAGGTGTTGAGGCTTTTATATCAGGTATAATGAGACGTTTTAGAGGTCAGTACACAAGTACAGATTCTGCAGGTCTTAATTCTATTTTCTTTGCAAGAACAGTTAAAGGAAATGATATTATTCAAGATAATAATTGGTTCAATTTTGATTATGCTAATGATAATCGTGAGCCAACTTATAGAAGAACTTCATTTACATGGAACTATTGTTTTTACATGATTAATCAATCTAATGCTTTAATCAATGGTATCGAAACAAGTACTTTGTCTGATGCAGATAAAAAAGAGCTGTCTGCTTATGGTCATGCATTAAGAGGATTTTTTTACCACCAATTGGTGATGGAATTTGCCCCTACTTATTCTGCTGATCCAAACTTTCCTGCACCACCAATTTATACTGGTCTGTCAGTTACTGGAAACCCAATGTCTACTGTTGATGAAGTGTATAAATTAATCGTTTCTGATTTAACTATTGCAATTGATGGTTTAACAACAAACAGATTAGGGAAATCATATATCAATATAAATGTTGCAAACGGGATTTTAGCTCAAGTTTACCAAGTTATGGGCAATTGGGAAGGTGCAAAAAATGCTGCAATTGCTGCTTATGGAGGCAATCCTACTGCTGTTTTAAGTGCCTCAACTTATAGATCAGGATTTGATAATATTGAAAATGTAGAATGGATTTGGGGTAGTGCTCAAACTGCTGACCAATCTAATTATTACTGGAATGCGCCAGCTTCTATGTCTGATCACTTGACTACGTCATACTCTGCAACTTACATCAATCGAGATTTTGTAAGCTTATTTTCTGATACAGATGTTAGAGCATATTTCCAAAGAAAAAGTAATTCAATAACTAATCTTAATGATTTCAGATATTGGATTACACGTAAATTTACTTTTACTTTTGATGGAGATAACGCTATTATCAGAACTCCAGAGATGATTTTGATAGAAGCTGAGGCAAAACAAAGATTAGGTGATAATACAGGTGCAAAAACATTACTTTATACTTTGCAGAAAAACAGAGATGTTAATGCAATTGAGTCAACTAATACCGGAGCAGCTTTATTAGAAGAAATCTTGGTAGAAAGAAGGAAAGAACTTTATGCAGAAATTGGTGTAGAGTGGTTTGATGCAAAACGTTTAAGAAGAGGTATTACTCGTACTGGAAATCATAGAGTGGGAGCTCCTGCTAATTTAACAGCTGATGATAAGAAATTTTTCTTGAAGATTCCTCAAGCTGAAATTGATGCTAATGAGTTTATTGAAGGATCTGTGAATACAAACAGATAAATAATTTTATTTTTTTTAAAGACTGAGTTTGATTTATTTCAAGCTCAGTCTTTTTTTGTAGTATGATTTTTTAAATATTTAACGGTACTTTTTAAATGATTTTCTATTTCATATTTGTGTCGTAAATCTATAAGGGATTATTTTTTTATAAATTTTTATCATTTACCTTTGCTTTACCAATTTAAGCATTATACATACTTAACATTATCAAATGAGAATATTCCTTTTTCTATATCTATTAGTCGTACCAGCTGTATTGTTTTCTCAGGAAAAAACGCAAAATAAAAGTTTAGATATGAATACGAAATATTCAAGTATTACCGATACTGTAAAAAAGAAAAAAAGCCTGATAGCCAAGATTGAGCAATATCAGATTATTACTTTAGAGCACGATACGACTTATGTTGATACTTCCCTAACATTAAAAAGTGCGTATCGACAAAACTATATTCGAAAGGATAATTTTGGTCTTTTGCCCTTTTCAAATATTGGACAAACTTACAATACTTTACAATACAGTCTGACTGATTTTTCACCTTACCCGGATATAGGTTTTAATGGAAAGCATTTTAACTTTCTTGAGGCGAATGAAATTAAGTATTATTCTGTGGCAACTCCGTTGACGGAGTTGTTTTTCAATACTTCAATTGGCAGAGGTCAAAATGTTGATTCATTTATTACTTTGAATACGTCAAAAAATCTTAATTTCTTTATCGCTTACCGTGGATTACGTTCTGAAGGAAAATATATCAATCAATTAACAAGTGTTGGAAATTTTAGAATTGGAAGTAGTTATTCGACTACAGATAAGCGATATATCTTAAACGTTCATTACACCTATCAGGATATTCTGAATGAAGAAAACGGAGGAATTACAACCCCCAACGATTTTGAAAGTGGTGATCCGAACTTTGCAAACCGTCAAAGATTACAGGTGTATCTTACCGATGCAGAATCTTTTTTAAAAGGAAAAAGATTGTTTTTTGATCATGGTTTCAGAGTGAACCCAAAACAGGGAAATAATAATTTATATGTGACACATCAGTTTAATTTTGAGAATAAATTTTTCGAGTACAAGCAGCCAACAGTCCTTTCAACAGTAGATGGTGTACAAGTTTGGAGATTTGGGGAATCGTATGCAGCAAGTAACCTAAAGGATCAGACCCGATTCGAAAAATTGTATAATAAAGTGGGATTGGCGTATGAGAATTCACTTCTTGGAAAATTTAATTTCTTTATTGATGATTACAGGTCAAATTACAAATACGATCGTATTATATTTCAGGATAACGGAAATATAATTCCTGATAATCTGTTTCAGCAAATTAATAGTTTTGGAGGGCAATATGAATATCAGAAAAACAAATGGAATGGCCGCTTTTTGTATTCAAGATCAATTACAAATGTATCCCTTTCAGATTTGGATGCGAAGTTGCGGTATAATTTCAATGATAAAATACAATTTGATTTTCATTACAGAAATGTAAATAAATTGCCGAATAACAATTATAATTTATACCAAAGCAGTTATGTAGAATACAATTGGTCTAATAGTTATAAAAACGAAAAAATAAACACTCTCGGTGCCAATGTTTTTACACCATGGATTAATGCAGAGGTACAATATTCGGTTTTAAACGACCATTTGTATTTTGAAGATGTGTCATCTCCTGAGCAAATTGCCGCACAGACCCAAATTATAAATCCTGCACAATACGGAAACACGATCAATTATTTATCTGTTAAGGCCAACAGGGAATTTAAATTTGGACGGTTTGCTTTAGATAATACCTTTTTATATCAAAAAGTTACGCAGTCTGATTTAATTCTGAACGTGCCTGATTTTGTAACCCGAAATACATTTTATTATTCGGGCTATTTCTTTAAAAAAGCACTTTACATTCAAACAGGGATTATCTTTAATTATTTTACAACATTTTATGCCAATGATTATAATCCTGTTGTTGGTGAGTTTTTTGTTCAGAATGCCAAAGAAATTGGAAATTATCCAACCTTCGATTTCTTTGTAAATGGCAGAATCCGTCAAACCAGAATTTATTTGAAAGCAGAGCATTTTAATTCTTCGTTTTCGCAAAATAATTTTTATTCAGCTCCAAATAACCCTTATAGGGATTTTACTATTCGTTTTGGTTTGGTTTGGAATTTCTTTCAATAAAACCGTTATTCTTTGCCAAAAAATTAAATATTTAAAATACAAAAAAATGGACTTTTCAAATAATATTTTAGAGACAATCGGCAATACACCATTAGTAAAACTAAACAGGGTTGTTGCAGGAATAGATGCTTTGGTATTGGCAAAAGTTGAAACTTTTAATCCCGGAAATTCTGTAAAAGACAGAATGGCGGTTAAAATGGTAGAAGATGCTGAGGCAGACGGGCGTTTAAAACCGGGAGGTACCATAATTGAAGGAACTTCGGGAAATACCGGAATGGGATTAGCACTTGTAGCTATTATAAAAGGATACAAATTAATTTGTGTAATATCAGACAAGCAATCCAAAGAAAAGATGGATATTTTGCGTGCTGTAGGTGCTAAAGTGGTTGTTTGTCCTACAAATGTCGAGCCAACCGATCCCCGTTCCTATTATTCAGTTTCAAAACGTCTGGCCGAAGAAACACCCAATTCATGGTATGTCAATCAATACGATAATTTATCGAATTCCCTGGCGCATTACGAGCAGACAGGGCCTGAAATCTGGAAACAGACAGAAGGTAAAATCACTCATTTTGTGGTTGGGGTAGGAACAGGGGGGACCATTTCTGGGGTTGGAAAATATTTAAAGGAAAAAAATCCGAATATTAAAATTTGGGGAATCGACACTTATGGATCGGTTTTTAAAAAATACCATGAAACCGGAATTTTTGATGAGAACGAAATCTATTCCTATATCACTGAAGGGATAGGAGAAGATATTCTGCCTAAAAATGTTGATTTTTCCCTAATTGATGGATTTACCAAAGTAACTGATAAGGACGCGGCTGTCTATACCAGAAAAATTGCAATGGAAGAAGCCATTTTTGTTGGAAATTCCGCCGGAGCCTGTATAAAAGGATTGTTACAATTAAAGGAACATTTTAAGCCGGATGATGTTGTGGTTGTTTTATTTCATGATTCAGGGAGTCGTTATGTAGGCAAAATGTTTAATGATGACTGGATGCGTGAGCGTGGTTTTCTGGATGAGAATATTACAAAAGCAGAAGATGTTATCAAAGATCATATAGATAAGGAATTAATTGTAGTTCGTACAGAAGAATTGGTTTCGCATGCTATTGAGCGTATGCGTAAATACAAAATTTCGCAAATCCCGGTAGTTGATATTAATGGATTTGTAGGTTCTGTTGATGAGACCGATTTATTCAGAAGTTATGTGGCAGATAAAAACGTAGCCGAGAAACCAATTAAGGTAGTAATGGGGAAACCTTTTCCTATTGTAAGATTAGGAACTCCGATTGAGGAGGTTTCTAAATTGTTTACAAAGGAAAATGATGCCGTTTTGGTGGATTTAGAAAACGGTAACCATCATATTATTACTAAATATGATATTATTGGATCTATAAAATAATAAATTAAAATTTAGTTTGGGATTACTATCTTTAATTCCAAACTGAATTTTATAATCAATTAGTCTGTTTTTCTTTAATAAATTTTGCCACTTCGACCATTGAGGCTACCCAGATATCATTTTCTCTTTTTTTTAAATATTCCAATAATTTACGGTGTTCCTCCAAATCTACATTTAAAAGCATGTTCACCGCCAATACTGTGAAATAGAAAAACGATAAAAGATCTTTTTTTTCTGCTTCTTCAACTTGAGCTATCATCTGAGCAGCAGTACTTTCAATCTGAACAAATGAATCTACATTGCTAAGATTTACCTCTTTTATTGGGGTGAATTTTGAAGTTACTCCACGTGCTGCTACAAAATCATTTTTTAAAGAAGTATAATATAAAGTATCATTAATAGTAAAATCTCCACAAGGGTAAGCAAAAGTTATTTCTTTCTTGCCATCAATTGCATTCAGTAAGGTATTGGTAATGCGGATTTCGTTAACAGCCCTGGCAACCGTATATTTAGATAAGTCCTTTTCTAAGTAACAAAGTCCCTTCCGGGTAAATTACTGTCACAAGGATGATTTAAAGTGTGGTTTCCCAGTTCATGTCTTTTTCTGGAAGCTGTTCCATTCGCTTATTCTTTGAGATACAACAGGGGAAGAGGCTATCAAATAAAAAGTGGATATCTTTTGGATTTGGTTATGTCTATTTTTATTTCTCATCTTTTTTAGATCTGTCTAAATCTCGCAACTTAGGCATATGATAATTAAAAACGTCTCAAAATAGGTTTGAGACGTTTTTAAGATTTTATTTTTTTTCTTCATTATTCAACTTATCATCGAAATCAGGCTCTTTACCTTTAAATTTTTGAGTATCAACATCATAATTTTCATCATTTGTTAAAACTTTATCATGATCCTTATATTGATGTTTTCTCATGTCACTTCGATTATCAGAACCACTTTTTTTAGTGTCTTTCGGATTTTGATTGTTTGTGTTCATAATTATAAGTTTTAAATTTTAGTAAAATTACTCGTTAGTAAAATTACTCGAAATAGTTGCCTATGGTCTTATATAATCATCTATAAAAATTGTAAAATACCACTGTAAGTATGCTAATTATTAATCTTTAACTTTTCCTAATTGAAAGAGTTGGTTGTTTTGTTGCCATTTTTTGAATGGTGGATTTCTAAATCTATAGTGTGTAATTCAGGAATTGGTGGTGTTGGATTCTAGAATCCAGTACTATTTTTTTAAACTTTTTTAATGGAGGTTATTGTTGATTTGATTCCGGTTTTTTGAGTGCTGGATTCCCGAATTTCCCCACCTCTTGAATTTAATCATTGAAGCATTGATTTTTGTAAAACATGTAAATGAAATTTTCATTTTCCCTTTTCTGTGTTTAGGTTTGATATTCTTAATTATTAGATTGATTACTATAATTTAATTATAATTGATATTGTTAATTTTGATTTGTAAATTTTATCTTAAAACATTTATACTTAATTTTGAATAATCAATAAATTAATTTAAAGATGGTTAAATTAAATGTAAATAATAAATCACATGATTGTGATATCAGCAAAGAGATGCCTTTGCTTTGGGCATTACGTGATATCCTTCAATTAACCGGTACAAAGTATGGCTGTGGTGTGGCGCAATGTGGCGCCTGTGTAGTGCATCTTGATGGTGAAGCTGTGCGATCTTGCGTTACGAAAGTTAGCAGAGCAGAAGGTAAAAAAATCACTACGATAGAAGGATTATCATTAAATAACGATCATCCATTACAGCAGGCATGGCAAGATATTGATGTTCCACAATGTGGTTATTGTCACTCAGGACAAATCATGTCGGCAGCCGTATTGCTGCGAGAAAATAAAAACCCGACTGATGAAGATATTGACAACGCTATGGCAGGTAATATTTGCCGCTGCGGGACCTATCCAAGAGTGCGAAAAGCGATACACATTGCTGCCGAAATTCAACGCAAAGCTGAGAAAAAATAGTAGCATTATTTGATTATTATATAGACAACTTTTCAATAATTACGTATGGACAACAATTTGCAGTCGCAAGACACAAGTAAAAGTAAACGAAATAAATATCTACTAGTTGTAGCGGTATTTTCGGTCATAATTTCGTTAGCAGCATTTGGAATTAATAAACACAACAGTTTTCAAAATTCGTATACAGCAATTCCAAAACCAGCCGTAAAGAAAGACAGTATAGCTTCTGTAAAAGCTTTTGAAAAAGTATATTCCGTTCTTATGAGTCCAAGGTGTGTTAATTGTCATCCTGCCGGGGATATTCCGCTTCAGGGTGATGACAGCCATGTTCATAAAATGTTTCCAAAACGTGGTGAAGATGGAAAGGGGCTTTATGCTATGAAGTGTGCGAATTGCCATCAACCTGAGAATACACCCGGGTCACATGCACCCCCTGGTAATCCTAACTGGCATTTACCACCAGCAAACATGAAAATGGTTTTTGAGGGAAGATCCGCCCATGAGCTTGCCAAACAACTTATTGATCGAAAACAAAATGGAAATAAGAGTTTGAAGCAACTGATTGAACACGCTGACGACGGATTAGTACTATCAGGTTGGAATCCTGCAGAGGGATATTCAAAACCGCCTATGAGTCACGCAGAGTTTAAGAAAGCTTGGATTGCATGGATTAAAAATGGAGCTTATGCTCCAGCACAATAGTAATAAAAGTTGTAATTAATACTGAAAAACATGTCTGAATCAAAAATAATTCCAAATACGTCACGAAGGGGTTTTCTTAAACTCGCAGGTATAGGAGGAACTGCGTTCTATCTTGGTATTTTTAATAGTGAAGGTGCTTCTGCAAGTATTATTAAGCCTGAACTCACTTCACTTAATAAAGTAGAGATGAACGCTTGGATCATTATTGAAGAAAATGGAAAAGTAACTTTGATAGATCACCGTGCAGAAATGGGACAAGGTTCTTACCATTCTGTACCCCAGATTATAGCCGAAGAGCTAGAAGTAGATTTGAAAGATATTAATGTAATTTTTGCGCAAGGGAGTAAAAAGTATGGAGGCCAGATAACAGGAGGAAGTTCAACAATACGAGGTTCATATAAAAATCTTTTGAAACTTAGTGCTACAGCGAGAGAAATGCTGGTTACTGCTGCCGCTGGAATTTGGGTAGTTAATACCAGTGAATGTTTTGCCCAATCTGGCAGAGTTATTCATAAACCATCAGGAAAAAGTTTACATTATGGCGAACTTGCAGAAAGAGCATCAAAACTACCAACACCTACCGATGTAAAATTAAAAAAACGCTCCGATTATAAATTAATTGGCAAAGGTATTCGTCGAATAGATACACATTTAAAAACCAATGGTGCTGCTATATTTGGACTTGATAAAAGAATTGATGGGATGCTTTTTGCTGCGGTAGAACGTAATCCAAGGCTGCGGGGAAAATTAGTTAGTTATGATGATTCAGAAACCCTAAAAATCCCTGGTGTTAAAAAAGTATTCAAGATACAAATGCAGGTCCATAATACGTTGAGAGATGGAATTGCCGTTGTTGCAACCAACAGTTGGACAGCCTTACAAGGTAAAAAAGCACTCAAGGTGGTTTGGGATGATAGTGGATTTGAGCATTTGAGTTCATTTGAAATATCTAAACGACAATTAGCCTTACTCCAAAATGAAGAAGGATTAGTTTTTAAAAAGGAAGGCGATCCAAGTAAAGTAATTGATTCTGCAACAAAAAAGCTGGATGTAGTTTATGAGACACCCTACCAATCGCATTATGCCATGGAACCGGTAAATTGTATTGCACATTATCAAGAAGATAAAATTGAAATTTGGGGGCCATTGCAGGCACCAGACTGGATGCAGGAAAGTGTAAGCAAAAGCTTCGGATTGCCTTTAGAGTCCGTGACAGTGAACATGACCTTTCTGGGAGGTGGATTTGGAAGGAAGGCATTTACTGACTTTTGCCATGAGGCGGTTGTTATTTCAAAAGAAATAAAAGGTCCGGTCCAGGTTGTCTGGTCAAGAGAAGATGATGCGACCCAAGGGCCATTCAGGCCTGGAATCTCCTACAGAGGAGAAGGTGTAATAGAAAATGGTGAAATTGCTGCAATGAAATTCCGAATGGCGGGTCAAAACATCGGTCACTGGATGTCTGATAGAAGAGGAAAACCGAACGGAAGCACAACAGAAGGATTTTTGGCTCCTTATTTTGAATCGATTAAAAACATAAGTTTTTCAGATATTCCGTTTGAAATACCAATTCCAGTGCTTTGGTGGAGATCTGTTTATGCCTCTACTAATGGTTTTGCTTACGAGAGTTTTATGGATGAAATGGCGCTTGAGGCGGGAAAAGATCCGTTAGATTTTAGAAGAAAATATCTTAAAGAAGATCGTCTTCAAAAACTTATTGATAAGCTAGAAGAAGTTTCAGGATGGAAGTCGAGAAAGAAAAATGAAGGTTTTGGAGTAGCCATAACAGAATGTTTTGACAGTACCGTTGGACAGATTGTAAAAGTTTCTGCCAAACAGGGAGGTGGTGTTAAAATAGATAAGGTTTGGGCAGTAATGGACTGCGGCTGGTATGTGAATCCAGATATTATTGAAGCCCAAATAGAAGGTTCTATAATTATGGGATTAGGAGCTGCAGCATTTCATGAGATGACTTTTACAGATGGTATGGCAGATAAAAAGAATTTTTATGAATACAATATGCCACGTATATATGATATGCCCGAAATGGAAGTCCATATCATTGATAATGATGCCGATGCCGGAGGTGTGGGCGAACCTGCCTTGCCACCTTTTGCACCAGCCCTAACCAATGCCATTTTTGATTTGACGGGTAAAAGAATACGAAAACTTCCTTTTAATTTAGACGAAGTGTAATTTAACTGTCGTATTATATAAAATAAGGCTTTCTCCTTTTTCAAATTTTATCAAAGGCATTCTCTATATATGAAAGAAATCAAAGACATACTTAGAGCCTGTTTCTTAGCTACTAAAGCAGGGAAAAAAACGGCTCTTGCAACAGTGGTAAAGGTTGAAGGTTCTTCATACCGGCAGCCTGGAGCACGAATGCTTGTAACCGAAGACGGTGAATTAACAGGTGCTATTAGTGGTGGCTGCCTGGAAGGCGATGCACTTCGCAAAGCATTACTTGCCATCAATCAACAACAAAATAAGCTTATTACGTATGATACCAGCAATGAAGATGATATTGAGTTTGGTGTGCAACTTGGCTGTAATGGTATTGTACATATCCTTTTTGAATATATAGATGCTACTAAAGATAATAATCCCATACAACTTTTACAACAGTTAGAAAAAGAACGAAAAGATGCCGTTATACTAACACTTTTTTCTCAGGATAGAAAGGCGCTTCAACCCGGAACTATTTTGTTTGGTAAAAATGATTCAACAATTACGATTGATGGTGTTTACGCTATCTTATCAAATGAGAGTAAGAAAGTAGTAGAAAATAAGACTTCACTAATTAAAAAAGTTGAAGTTGATGGAAACACATACGAAGCATTGATAGAATATATTGCTCCACCGATATCTTTGGTGCTATGTGGTGCCGGTAATGATGTAAAACCACTTGTAGAAATGGCATCAATTTTAGGTTGGGAAATTAGCGTCTTTGATGGCCGTGCTACACATGCCACTGCCAAAAGATTTCCAAAAGCAACTATCGTTTCTATTGCCAAACCAGAAGAAGTGATGAATAGCGTAGCTGTAGATGAAAGGACATTCTTTGTAATGATGACCCATAACTACAAATATGATCTGGCTATGCTTAAATTATTGGTAGATACGGATTGCAGGTACATTGGGGTTCTCGGTCCTAAAGCAAAATTAAACCGAATGCTAACTGATTTAAATGAAGATGGTATCGTGCTTACGAAAAAGCAACTCGATAGAATTTATGGACCAGTAGGATTGGATATTGGTGCTGAAACACCTGAGGAAATAGCATTGTCTGTAGTTGCAGAAATTAAAGCAATTTTAAGTGGGAATCAGGGAACCTCTCTAAAGTATAAAGAAGATAAAATACACACAGCTACATTAGTTGTTTAAAAAAACAAATAGGATTAAGGATACCTTTGGCAGAGAAAACAGAAGTATGATAACTATTAGAGGATAACATGGAACAAGTATTTGGTATTATACTTTTGGCGGCAGGTACTTCCTCTAGGTTGGGAAAACCGAAACAATTATTGAAATTTAATGAAACTACATTGTTGCAAAACGCAATAATTCAGGCAAAAAGTTTACCAAATAGTTTGGTGTTAGCAGTAACTGGTGCTTACAAAGAGTTAATTGATTGGGAAGTTGCTATAACCGATACCTCAAGTGTTCATAATCCAAATTGGCAATTGGGAATGGCATCATCAATAGCCATCGGATTGAATAAATTACGAGAAGTCAAACCTACTATCAATACTTGTATTATTTCGGTTTGCGATCAACCGTATATTTCAACTGCAATTTTTAAAGATTTAATCAACAAGTATAATGAATCCGGAAAAGGTATTGTTGCTTCGGAATATGCAGATACATTAGGTACACCTGTATTGTTCAGTAGTAACTATTTCGATGAACTTTTAAACCTTAAAAGGAATGAAGGAGCTAAAAAAATACTTCAGCGTTACAAGGAAGATGTTGCATCTGTTCCTTTCGAAAAAGGCGCTATAGATATCGATACTATTGACGATTACAATAACATTATTAACCAATAATTTACCTAAACAAAAAGTAGCAGTTGAAGTTCGAAATCTACCTTACTAATGCTTATTGTGTCTTAATGTCGCAACCAGATCAGTTACTCTTTTAATAGCAATATCGATTTCTTCTTTGGTGGTAAATTTGCTTAGGCTAAAACGTATTGAACTTAATGCGTCAGCATCAGACAATCCTAATTCTTTTAAAACGTAAGATGGTTCAGTAGTAACAGCTGAACACGCTGAGCCACTGGAAACCGCAATGTTTTGTAATGCAAGTATTAGTTTTTCTGAATTGGAGCCAGAAAAACAGATGTTGGTTGTATTGCACAAACGATTTTCAATACTTCCATTCACAAAAGCGGCTTCAATTTTTAAAAGTTCGGTTTCCAGATGATTTCTTAAAATAGCAATTCGGTTATTGTTGGTTTGCATTTCAGCGGAAGCTATTTCACAAGCTTTTCCTAATCCCATAATTCCGGGAACATTTAAAGTTCCGCTACGCATTTTTCGTTCTTGACCGCCACCATGTATTTGCGAATCCAATTTTATCTTGGCTGCAGCCGAAACGTATAATGCTCCAACGCCTTTTGGACCGTAAAACTTGTGTGCTGAAAATGGCATGATATCTATTCCTAAATCGGAAACATCAACAGCAAGTTTGCCTATGGCTTGTGTTGCATCCGTCATGAATAATACACCTTTGCTGTGGGCGATTTTGCTTATTTGTTTTATAGGCTGTATAGTGCCAATTTCATTATTGGCCATCATAATGCAAACGAGTAATGTGTCCTTTCGGATTGCCGCTTCCAGTGTCTCTAAATATATTGTTCCTTCTTTATCTACAGGCAAATAGGTTATTTCAAAGCCATAACTTTCCATAAAATTACAAGTATCTAAAACTGCTTTATGTTCCGTTACCACTGTAATAATGTGTTTTTTATGATGATGCTGTAATCCTTTAATTGCCAAATTAATAGACTCGCTTGCACCCGAAGTAAAGGTGATTTCTTTGGATTGAGCACCAATTAATTCCGCTATATTTTCTCTTGCATTATCAACTACTTCACTTACCGATAAGCCGAAAAGATGACTGCTGGTTGCATTGGCGTATTTTTCTGTAAAATAAGGCAACATAGTTTTCAACACGCGATCGTCCATTTGCGTGGTGGCATTGTTATCAAGATAAATCATCGGTTGTTGTGGCATGGTGAAAAGTTAAGAATTTATCGAATGACTTTGGATGAAATCCAATCGCAAATTTGAAACTGTAACACATATTTGATGTATTTCAATATGTTTATGCAAAGGTATGAATTAGATAGGTATCAGAAAAAGAGGCTCCGCAACCTTTATATTGAACCCCAATAAACTGTATGTTAGCTTTTGGTGATGTATGTAAATTAGCTTTTGAAGTTGTGCATGTATTAGGACATTTCGTAGTTTATTAGTAAAGTCACACCTCTCTTTCAAAATATATTTACCTGTTGATATGGATATTGATTCCTGTCTGTAGCGTATACGAACACAAATACTAGATTCATCTCTCATTAACTCTTTCTGATTTTAAATAAAAATAAATTGAGTTACACACTTAATATCTGTTTTATGTCTTTTTGATATATCGGTTTGGCATTTACCATTCTTTCTATGGATTTATGAAAAATAGTTGTTTTAAATTGAGAACGGTTTATCCTAAAACAAAA
>NZ_JAVDWQ010000022.1:0-78985 GCF_031457575.1 Flavobacterium piscis
TCTTTACTCTTTACTCTTTACTCTTTACTCTTTACTCTTTACTCTTTACTCTTTACTCTTTACTCTTTACTCTTTACTCTTTACTCTTTACTCTTAACTCTTAACTCTTAACTCTTTACTCTTTACTCTTTACTCTTTACTCTTTACTCTTTACTCTTTACTCTTCACTCTTCACTCTTAACTCTTTACTCTTAACTCTTTACTCTTCACTCTTCACTCTTAACTCTTTACTCTTAACTCTTTACTCTTCACTCTTCACTCTTCACTCTTAACTCTTTACTCTTTACTCTTTACTCTCCACTCTTAACTCTTTACTCTTAACTCTTTACTCTTAACTCTTTACTCTTAACTCTTTACTCTTAACTCTCAACTCTCAACTCTTAACTCTCAACTCTTAATCTAACCCCCTCAACTTGTCTTAAATGACCCTAAAATAGTCAGAAATACCTATTCTGATAAAGAAAGAACAATAGTAGATTTGTATTAAATAATTAACTAACAACTATTTAAAAACAAACCAATGAAAAAAGAAAAAATCATTTTTTGGACTGCTACCATTCTTATTTTTTTATTTGAAGGTGTTATGCCTGCCCTTACCTCTCAATCTGAAATGGCAAAAGAAGGCCTCAGGCATCTGGGATATCCTGAGTATTTCGGAAATGCTTTGGTGGTTTTCAAAATATTAGGCGTATTGGCTTTAATTATTCCGCAAGTACCAAATCGTATTAAAGAATGGGCTTATGCGGGTTTTGCTTTCGATTTTATATTTGCTTCTATCAGTCATTTCGCTGTTGACGGTTTTGATTTTCAGGGCTTCTTCCCGTTGATTGTTCTGGCGGTTTTAATGATTTCGTATAGCTATCATCATAAGCTGGAACGTTATAAAAATAATCCTGTATAAATTTAAAATCGATGATCGAGGTCTTTAAAACAAATGTTCAGGAAGCGGAGCAATCAAAAGTGATTGTTGGGCAACTTCTTGAACATTTCCCAAATAGTGTCATCAACTTTGATCTTGAAGATTGTGATAAGATTCTGCGGATTCATGCTGTATCTATTTCAAATAATAAAATCATAGCCCTCATGAATTCTTTTGGGTATCAATGTGAAGTACTTCAGTAAAACCATAAATTATTGATTTTTAAATATTTAAAATTGTAATTTTGGGTTTATCACTAATTTAAAATAATATAAAAATGAATATTCCAGCAGAACATCAGACCATAATGCCTTATTTGATTTTACAAGGCGCTTCAAAATTCATAGATTTCACAAAAAATGTATTTGGAGCTACTGAAACCAACACAAAATCACTTCGCGAAGACGGAACTATTATGCACGCCGAAATTACCCTAAACGGAAGTACAATAATGGTAACCGATGAAATCACAGACTGGGGAAAACAGACCTCAAATTTGTTTATCTATGTTCCTAATGCAGATAAAACGTATCAAAAAGCTTTAGAAAATGGTGCTGTATCACTAATGGAATTAAGCGATCAGGACTACGGAAGAACTTGTGGCGTAACTGACCCGTTTGGCAATGTCTGGTGGATAACATCTGTAAATAAATAGTTTTCTAATCTTTAAAACAATAAAAATGAAAAAGGCACTTCAGAAAAATATTGTTGAAACATTCAGAAAGCTAACCGAAATTATTACTTCTTTTTCACAGGAAGAATGCAATGTTGTACCGTACATAGGAAGCTGGACTGCCGGACAAGTGGTTCAGCATATTATTATTGCCTGTTCCGGTTATCCTGCATTATTTGCAGGTAATACCGAAAAAACAAATAGAAAACCCAATGAAAAGATAAAAGAACTTGAAGCTGTTTTTTTAAACTTTGCTATAAAAATGGATTCTCCTGATTTCCTGCAACCAAAAATTATCGACTACAATAAAAATTCCCTGAGTTTATCTCTGCTGAAAATAGAATCCGATTTATTGAATAGTTGTGAAAAATATGATTTGACCCTGACTTGTCTGGATTTTCAGCTTCCGGGCTCTGAAAAATTTACTATTTATGAGTGGATCCATTTTGCACTAATTCATACTCAAAGACATACCAAACAGTTAAACGACATTTTTAATTACATAAATCATAAACTCATCATATGAAATCGAAAACAGAATCGATATTCCTGGCGGGATTAATTGCCGGTACGCTTGACATACTTGCCGCTATTTTTTTCTACACCATCGTATTTCAAAAAACAACGGCAATAAAAATCCTGCAGTCAATTGCCAGCGGTATTTTTAAAAAAGAAGCTTTTACCGGAGGTTCGCAAATGATAGGGTACGGATTGGGTTTACACTTTTTTATTGCTATCATTTTTGCCTGGTTTTATTTTAGCCTTTATCCATACCTTCCCTTTTTAAAAAAGAACACTTTAATTTCAGGATTTTTATATGGAATTTTTGTCTGGATTGTAATGAATCTTATTGTACTGCCCCTTACATTTGCAAATTTACCTGAGAAACATTTAGATTTTCCTTTGATTTTAGCGGTGCTGATTCTGATATTCTGTGTTGGGCTTCCTATTGCTTTTATCGCCCGAAAGTATTACTCTTTAAATCGATAATTCAGGCTGATAACTTTGAATGAGTTCTAAAAAAACAGTTTCAGTACGGGAAAAATATAGCTTATTGCTTCTGCTTCTTTTAATCTTATCAAAATATTCTTTAATAGATCCGTCTTCATACGTTGCAATCAATAATGGATGTACATAATAATTCCGGCAAACAGTCCTGGTGTTTCCTAAAGCCTGAGCTGTGGCGTCATAGGCCGTAAGAATATTTTTTTTAACTTCCTTTTCATCTTCAGCAATTCCCAGTTCCATTAACGTTTCAAAGAAAATAACAGATGCTGACCATGTCCTGAAATCCTTGGCACTAAAATACTCACCTGATATTTCATGAAGATATACATTAACCATATGGCTGTCAAGGGTTTTTCTTTCTCCATTTTCATCATAATATTTAAAAACTTCCCAGCCCGGAATTTCCTCGCATTTGCTTACTAATTTTATCAGCTTTTTATTTCGGATTGTAATAGTGTGCTGTTTTCCCTTTTTTCCGATGAATTCAAAACGGATTGCATCCTTATTGATGTTGATATGCCTTTTTCGCAAAGTAGAAAGTCCGTATGATTTATTGTTTTTGGCATATTTTTCATTTCCAATTCTAATATGGGTTTCTTCCATGAGTCGGATTACTAAAGCAACGACTTTATTCTTTGACCATTCTTTTTTTTCCAGATCGGCATCGACCTGTTTTCTTATCGCAGGTAATCTTTTTCCAAAATCGGCTATCTTATAAAACTTGGTCTGATTCCGAATCAGATTCCATTTAGGATGATAGCGGTATTGCTTTCTGTTTTTGTCATCAAGCCCAACAGCCTGAAGGTGCCCGTTGGATAATTCAGTAATCCTGACATTTTCCCAGGCAGGCGGAAGCACCAGACTATTAATGCGTTTTAATTCGTTCTTCTGTTTAATACACCTTCCATTTTTTTTATAAACAAAAGTATCACCTTCCTTACATCGTTGTATAGGCATTGATTTATCGCTTACATAAACCAAATCTAATTTTTCTACAGCCAATTCCGGTTTTGTAATTAAAAGGGTCATTAATTTCTCCTGCGATTTTCTATTTGTGTTCATGATCAGTTTATATTTTAATAAGACCTCACAATTCTCTTCATTTTGATGTCCGATAGAAATCGTTGTTTTTGAAAGATTACTAACTCTGTACAAATTTTATTTAATAAAATGTTTCGGTTTAATCCTATTGATTTTTTTATTGACTATAAAAGTTCCTTTAATCATCTGATTCCCTTATATAATTCCCATATAAAACCTTTTGGGTTAATTTTTTAGCCGATTGGATTAAACCTCCCCTTGTTTGTGAAATAATTTTATAGAAATTAACTTAAAATATGGAATTAGCTACAAAACATGGCGTAATTTTAGAAAAAACCGAAAGGGCTTTTGAAGAATCAGGCGTTTTAAATCCTGCAATTTATCAGGATGAAAATACAGTTCACATGTTTTACAGAGCAACAAAAAGAGGAAATTTTTCGACTGTTGGCTATTGCCGGTTAGAAGGTCCAACTACAGTTATTGAAAGAAATCGAGAACCTGTATTTGCTTCGGAATATGTATATGAAATCCATGGTGTGGAAGATCCAAGAATTTCAAAAATTGATGATTTGTTTTATCTTACTTATGTAACGTATGATGGAATAAATGCTTGTGGGGCACTTGCGGTTTCAAAAGATTTAAAAAAATTCAAAAAGAAAGGTATTATCACGCCTAAATTTATTTTGAATGATTTTACAAATCTTATCAGAAAGCATTTGCAGAATCCGAGTATTGCTAAAATACTTGCATTCAACGTGGAAAGAAATTATCCTTTATCAGAGATTGTTCAGGAAAAGTTATTTGTATGGGATAAAAATGTGGTTCTTTTTCCGAAAAAAATCAATGGAAAATTCGTTGGGTTACACCGACTGTTTCCTTCAATACAAATTTTTAGTTTTGAGAAAAAGAAAGATCTGACTGAAGATTTTTGGAAAGACAATTTAAAGAATTTGCCTGACTATTTGGTGATGGAACCCAAATTTGATCATGAAACAAGTCATATTGGCCCGGGTGCTCCTCCTGTTGAAACTCCTGATGGATGGCTGTTAATTTATCACGCTGCCGAAAAAAGAGAGAAAGGATTAGTCTATCATGCCTGTGCGGCTCTGCTGGATATTGATGATCCCTCAAAAGTTTTGGCAAGATTAAAAAAACCATTAATAACGCCATCAGAATATTATGAAAGACACGGCTATGTTAATTATGTGGTTTTCCCTACCGGAACTGCTGTTTTTGATGACCGCCTTTATATTTATTATGGTGCTGCAGACGATAAAATTGCAGTAGCCTCTGTAAACCTCAATGACCTATTAAAAGAACTTAAAAATAATCGCCATGAAAACTCTACAAACTAAATCAAAAATAATTTTTATGTCTACATATCCGCCTACTCAGTGTGGAATAGCAACTTATACACTCGATTCTATAAAAGGAATTGAGGATGTATTTGGCAAATCAGTAACCTGTGAAATTTGCGAATTGGTAGATAAACCCAAATCAAATCCTACACAGGCTTATACACTGAACACTAAAAACAAGGAGGAGTATGCCAAAGTTGCTGAACAAATTAATGAAGACGAAACGGTAAAACTGGTTCATATTCAACATGAATTTGGTTTGTTTGGAGGAAATTATGGCGATTTTTTATTAGATTTTTTAAATGGTATCAAAAAACCTGTAACATTTACTTTTCATAGCGTAATCCCGAATCCAAACAACGAATTAAAAACTTTTGTAAGGTTACTCCTGAGTTATAGCAACTCTATTTTTGTAATGACAAACCAATCAGAGGAAATTTTGATAAGAGACTATGGAATTGAAAAAGGAATAATTACCTATGTCCCTCATGGAACCCATGTTGTAGTCTATGATTTACCTTTCCATGCAAAACAAAAATTCAATATTGAGGACAGACTTGTATTATCAACTTTTGGTCTTTTGGGAGAGGGAAAAAATATTGAAACCGGCCTGAAAGCTTTGCCTAAAATTATTGAAAATACACCAAATGTACTTTATCTGATTATCGGCAGGACACATCCTAATTTAGTAATTGACGGTGTAGATACGTATCGCGAAAAACTTGAGCAAATGGTTGACGATTTAAATTTACGCAACCACGTACAATTTATAAATGCATATTTAGACACTGATCAGCTTTTAGAATATCTAAAAGCAACCGACATTTACATGTTTACTTCCAAAGACCCTAATCAGGCTGTAAGCGGAACTTTTTCTTATGCTATGAGTTGTGCCTGCCCAATCGTAGCATCAAAAATCCCGCATACCTTAGAGGTGTTGTCTTCGGATTCAGGAATTCTGGTTGACATTGGTAATGAAAATCAGTTTGCCGAAGCGGCAATCAAATTACTTTCTGATGAGAATTTAAGAGAAGATATGGGAATTAATGCTTTTCGCAAAACTTGTGCATCATCTTGGGAAAATGTAGCAATAGCACATATGAATATCTATAAAAAATTATTTGATGATGCTACAAAAGTCCAATATAGTTATCCTACTATTCAATTAGACCACATAAAGAAAATGACTACCAATTTAGGTATCATTCAATTTAGTAAAATTTCAGTTCCTGACTTATCATCTGGTTATACATTAGATGACAATGCACGTGCTTTAATTGCTTTCTGTATGCACTACAAACAAACTGAAGATAAATCAGACTTGCCGTATATCCTGATTTATTTAGATTTCATCCAGCGTTGCCAAAAACCTGGTGGTGATTTCATAAATTATGTTGATGAACATAACAGGGAACATATAGAGCAAAATGCTGAAGTGAACCTGGAAGATTCAAATGCAAGGGGTGTCTGGGCATTAGGAACCTTATTGTCTATTTCAGATATTTTACCGGAAGCGATTGTACATAAAGCTTCAACCTGTTTATTAAATAGCCTGCCATGGGCAGAAACTATCCAATCGCCACGTTCTATTGGTTTTGCTACAAAAGGTTTGTATTTATATAATAGTGTGGCACCTAATTTATATGTGTCTGCAATTATTAACAAGCTGAACGCAAAATTGGTTTCTAATTATGAAATTCACGCTACTAAGGACTGGAAATGGTTTGAAAATTATCTTACCTATGGAAACGGTGTTTTACCAGAATCTATGTTATATGCTTATTTGGTAACAAACAAACCAATCTATAAAAAAATTGCACTGGAATCGCTTGATTTTTTACTGTCAAAAATGTTTACAGCAAACGGCTTCAAAGTTATTTCTAATGACGGATGGTATCATAAGGATTCTGAACCGCAACAATTTGGTGAGCAGCCAATTGATGTTTCCTACACTATTCAAACCTTAAATGCATTTTATAAAGCTTTTAAAAATCCGGTTCATAAACAATACATGAACACAGCTTTTAACTGGTTTTTAGGGAAAAATCATTTAGGGCAAATTATGTATAATCCGGTTAGTGGAGGCGGATATGACGGACTTGAAAAAGAAAATGTCAATCTTAACCAGGGAGCCGAATCAACAATTTGTTACCTGACAGCCCGATTATTAATGGAAGATTTTAAGACAACATCTGAAGGAAAAGTTATTGATCTGATTAAAACAAAAGCAGATTTGATAATCAATTCCTAAACTGAACTAAATCACTATGAACAAAAAGTCCCATAGATTTATTTGGCTGGAACACTATTTATTAGCCACAAATTACACGAATTAGCACTAATTAATTTGCAAAAATCCGGGTAATTTGTGGCTAATATTTTTTTAGAAGCTAAGCAAAATCCACTTCACTAAAGTACATAGTTATAAACTATATCTGAGAACAGTAAAATCTGAAAAAATTCCCTTATTCAGGGATTTTTTTATCGGAAAATATGAAGAAACGCAGCTTTGCCTTGTTTATTGTGTTTCTGTGCAAATTATATAAACTTACTATAAAGTTATGTAATGGATAATTTATACTACTAACCTAAATTTAATCAATAGATAAACAAAGGCCGTAAATTCTGTTTATAATTATAAGCAACTAAAAACCAGCTATTTTGATTTTAAAAAATACATTTACTGAAATAGGAACCGCAACACAATTTGCCGCTAAATTCTTTAAAGAGGTTTTTATTCCGCCTTATGAAACAAAGGAATTCCTAAAACAATGTTATGTTATTGGTTACAAGTCATTGCCTTTGGTTGCCATTACCGGATTTATAATGGGTTTGGTACTAACGCTTCAATCCAGGCCAACATTAGTGAAATTCGGTGCTGAATCATGGCTTCCCGGAATGGTGGCACTTTCATTAATCAGGGAAATAGCCCCTGTAATTACCGCCCTGATTTGCGCAGGAAAAATATCCTCAGGAATTGGTGCCGAATTAGGTTCGATGAAAGTTACGGAGCAAATTGATGCTATGGAAGTTTCTGCCATAAATCCTTATAAATACTTAGTAGTAACCCGAATTTTAGCCACTACTTTAATGGTTCCAATCCTTGTGTTTTTTGCAGATGCTGTTGGAATAATTGGTGGTTTTGTAGGGATTAATATTCATGGGGACGTTAATTTCTACCGCTTTTTAACACAAATTTTTCAGTCATTGGAATTTTTAGATGTTATACCGGCAACTATTAAAACTTTTTTCTTTGGTTTTTTCATAGGAATGATTGGATGTTATAAAGGATTTACTGCCTCAAATGGAACAGAAAGTGTGGGAAAAGCAGCAAATTCAGCCGTTGTAACGGCTTCATTAACAATTTTTATTATTGATATGTTAGCTGTTCAGGTAACCGATTTATTTTTTTAAGATGATAAAGGAAAAAGAAAATACAGCACAAAATACGATGATTGACAAACAGACTGCAATTATCGAAATAAAAGATTTGCATAAAACTTTTGGCAGTGACAATCATGTTTTAAAAGGAGTGAATTTTACTGTTATTCAGGGAGAAAATCTGGTAATTCTGGGACGTTCGGGTTCAGGGAAATCTGTACTGATAAAATGCATTGTCGGGCTTATCTATCCTGACAAAGGCGAGATCAGTGTATTTGGCGAAAATGTTTTAGAACTTCAAAAAGAAGAACTGAATGTAATGCGAATCAAAATTGGATTTCTGTTTCAGAGTGGTGCCCTTTATGATTCTATGTCTGTTCACGAAAATTTGGCATTTACCCTTAGAAAACATCAACGTGACCTGACTGCCGATGAAATTGAAAACCAGGTTATTGAGGCCTTAGACAATGTGGGCCTAAGTGATGCGATTGAGAAAATGCCTGCTGAATTATCTGGTGGTATGCGAAAAAGAATTGGGCTGGCCCGAACATTAATCCTGAAACCTGAAATTATTTTATATGATGAACCAACAACAGGATTAGATACTATTACATCCAGAGAAATCAGTGAATTGATTTTGGATATCAGGGATAAACACAAAACAACTTCAATAATAATTACCCACGATATGGCCTGTGCCAAACTAACGGCAGACCGTATAATTGTTTTAAAAGAGGGTGTCATACAGGCCGAAGGAACATACGAAGAATTAGAAAAAAGTGAAGACGAATGGGTACGCTCGTTCTTTGAATAAAAAAAATCAAATTAAAATCAAAAATCATGGATAAGCAATCTGGATCTGCCTGGAAATTAGGAATGTTTGTAACAATAGGCTTATTGCTTTTTATAATGGCAATCTATTTTATTGGCAAACAAAAAAATCTTTTTGGATCTACGTTCCGAATTACATCAAGCTTTAAAACAGTCAGTGGTTTGGAGATTGGTAATAATGTCCGATTTTCCGGAATCAACATTGGTACTGTAGATGAGATTCGGCTGGTCAATGATTCTACCGTTGTGGTAGGAATGGTCATCAAAGACGATGTTCGTGAATTTATTAAAACCGATGCAAAAGCAAGTATTGGTTCAGATGGATTGATGGGAGATAAAGTACTTACTATTTCTCCTGGCATAAAATCGCAGAAAGTGATTGAAAATAATGGCCGTATTGCTTCACTTAACGGAATCGAGATGAATGACATCATGAAAAGTGTCAAAAAAAGTATGGATAATGTAGGCGTCATTTCCGAAGAGTTAGCCATATTTAGCCACAGCATGAACAATGGTGATGGAGCTTTGGCAAGGCTGGTTCGTGATCCGGGCATGGCAAACGCTATGGATAATACAATTTCGAATTTAGAAAAAGGTACCCGGGGCTTTAGTGAAAATATGGAAGCCGCTAAAAGTAATTTTCTTTTGAAAGGCTACTTTAAGAAGAAAGAAAAAGAGAAAGAAAAAGAAAAAGAAATAGAAGAAACCAAAGAAAAAAAAGAAGAACAGGAAAAGGCTGAAAAAGCAAAAGAGGAAAAATTAAAAGAAGAAAAGAAAAAAGCTGAGGAAGCTAAAAAAACTAAATAATAACGAATCACACAGCAGGGATGAATTCAAAATTCAAAAATATTGCTTTAAAAACTGCAAAAATTTCAGGAATAGTAATAGCAAGTATCTTGTTGTTGCTATTTTTGATTCCACTACTTTTCCCGGGAACAGTTGCTTCTGAAGTCAAAAAAATTGCAAATGAAAGATTAAATTCCAAAATGGAATTTTCCAAATCAAGATTTTCTTTTTTTACACATTTTCCATCCCTAACAGTTTCATTGGATGATTTAACCCTTACCGGCTCAGCTCCTTTTACCAACGATACTTTATTAAAAGCAGAACAGGTTGCCTTTGGAATAAATATTAAAAGATTATTATTTGATAACGAGGTTAAAATAAATAAACTATACGTATCCAAAGCATTGGTCAATATAATGGTCAATCAAAAAGGTGAAGCCAATTACAATATTTATATTGCACCTGAAGACAAAAAAAAGGATTCTACGGAAGAAGGAACCGCAATTCGTTTGGAACGAATTGATTTTGAGGACTGTCATATCAGGTATAATGACCGTTCAGCCAAAATTCTTGTTGACGCAAAAGGCTTTAATTATATTGGAAAAGGAAATTTAAGCGAAGATATTTTTGACTTAAGTACAGATGCTAAAATTGATACTGTTGATTTTTATTATGATCGTACAGCATATCTCAGAAAAAAAGAATTACATGCCGATCTGATAACCCGAATCAACACAAACTCCTTAAGTTTCATTCTTCAAAAAAATGAATTGCAAATCAATAAACTGCCTTTAACATTCACCGGATTATTTACCATTTTAAGAGACGGATACAAAATAAACATACAGGCAGCATCTAAAAATGCTTCTCTAAAAGATTTATTATCAGTAATGCCTCCCCAATACCTGACATGGATGGACAATACCGAAATGTCAGGAAGAAGTAATCTGTTATTCACTTTTAAAGGAAATTACAATGTTGCCAAAAAACAAAAACCGAATTTAGCTTTCAATTTAAAAATCGATGAAGGTGCTGTAAACTATAAAGATGCACCGGTTCCATTAACCGAGTTTCAAATGGACCTGAATGCCATTATGCCTTCACTTGATGTAGAAAAATTATTAGTAAACTTAAGAACATTTCGTTTTAAAGTAGGTGAAAAAGATTATTTTAATGCTTACTTTAAAAGCAAGGGCCTAAGCGAAATGAATGTTGACTCCAGTATAAAAGGGGCTTTGGACCTGGCTACGGTTGATGCTGCTTTGGGTTTAAATACAATAGACCTTAAAGGAATTTTAAAAACCAATATTCAGGCAAAAGGTTTATTTAGTACTTCAAAAAAATTATTTCCCAAAACACGAGGTGGAATCTCATTGCGAAATGGCTGGTTAAAAACCGACTCCTACCCTAACCCAATTACAGATGTTACTTTTGTGGCAAATGCACTTAATAAAAAGGGGACTTTTGAGGATTTAATTGTCGCTGTTGCACCTGCTTCTTTTGTATTTGAAGGGAATCCGGTATATGTTAATGCATCCTTTTCTGACTTCAGTGATTTAGCTTATAAAGCCAAAGTTAAAGGAGAACTGAATGTTGGCAATATTTATAAGGTGTTTTCACAAAAAGGAATGGATATTACGGGATATGCCAAAGCAGACCTTTCGCTGCAGGGAAAACAAAGTTATGCTACCACCGGACAATATGATAAATTAGACAACAAAGGAACAATCCTTCTAAAAAACATTAAAGCAACTTCGGAACTTTTTCCTAAAACATTTTTAATCAGGCAAGGAAATTTTCGTTTTCAGAATGAAAAAATGTGGTTTGAAAAGTTCTATGCCTCATACGGAAAATCCGATTTCAACATCAATGGTTATCTTTTGAATACCATTAATTACTTTTTGGAATCTAAAGGAACTTTGAGCGGGAATTTCAATATGAAATCAAGGCTGATTAATGTTGATGAATTTATGGCACTTGAAAAAGGAGAAAATAAAAACCGAAATATTGAAGTTGAATATGCAAAAGAAGACCATCCAAAAATGAGCGGAGTTGTTATTATTCCTAAGAATTTAGATGTTGCCTTGACAACTAATGCTGATAAAGTAGAATATAACGGATTGGTTTTAAACAAGCTCACCGGGAAAGCCGGAATTTCAAAAAGTAATTTTTATTTAGAAAACACCACTTTTAACATCATTGATTGTATTGTAGGTATTGATGCTTCCTACAAAGACGAATCACCGACTATGGCACATTTTGATGCTCATTTCAAAGCCAAAGATTTTAGCGTACAAAGGGCATACAAAGAAATTCCGATGTTTCACAACATGGTTACTGCTGCTGAAAAAGCAGAAGGCATAATCTCTGTCGATTATAAAATCATAGGGGACTTAAACGGAAATATGGAGCCAATTTATGAGTCCCTGGAAGGGAAAGGAACATTGAATTTACGTGATGTAAAAGTAAAAGGCCTCAAATTATTAGATGGAATCAGCTCTAAAACCGGTCAGAATAGTTTAAGTAATCCTGACATGAAAGGAATCGAAATTAAAACAACTATAGATAACAACCTCATTCATATTGAAGACTTTACCTTTAGTGTGGCCAGTTTTAGACCAACTATAAAAGGTACAACCAGTTTTGATGGATTATTAGATTTAAGAATGCGATTAGGACTTCCCCCATTTGGTATTATAGGATTTCCAATCGTAATAACGGGAACTCATGAAGAGCCCAAAATAAAAATATTTAGTAAGACCGGTAAGGAAATATCAGATGCTGTTTATGACGAAAAAAACAATAAAGTTATTCGAAAGGAAAGAGTCAAAACAAAATAATTAAATTAATAATCATAAATACTTTCTTTCTTACAGGATTGAAATATAAAAATGAAGTTAAAATCTACCGGAACTTTTTGGCCATTAAAAGATGCCATGGAAATGAGTTATCCTTCGCTTGAATCAAATATAAAAACTCCAATTTTAATTATTGGCGGAGGGATAACAGGGGCTTTAACGGCCTATAAATTAATTACCGAAGGAAAAAAGGCAGTGATTATAGACCGGCGTGACATTTGCAACGGAAGCACTGCCGCCAGTACTGCCCTGCTCCAATATGAAATTGATGTTCCCCTTCACGAACTTATAAAACTAAGAGGTTTAAAATGCGCTGTAGATAGTTATCAAAACGGTATAAACGCTATTTATGATTTAAAAAAAATAGTTGCCGAAATTAAAAGTGACTGCCATTTTGAATTAAAAAAAAGCATCTATTTTTGTTCGGTAAAAAAACACATTCCTTTTTTAGAAAACGAATTCAGCTCCAGAAAAGAAAATGGTCTTAAAGTTAAATGGCTAGATAAAAACGATCTGAAAAAGTTGGGGCTTAATGCACTGGCAGCCATACAATCTGAAACTGCTGCAGTAATGGACCCCTATAGATTTGCACTGGATTTACTTTTATATTGTACCAAAAAAGGACTTCAGATCTATGACCGCACTAATATTACAAAAATATCTCATCAAGATGATACGTTTGTAGTTACCACTGATACTGATTTTGAGATCACTGCCCATCATGTCATACATTGCAGTGGCTATGAAAGTACAGAAACATTAAAAGAAAAAGTTGTTGATTTAAAAAGCACTTTTGTAATCACTTCTGAAACAATACCAGACTTACCCAATGATTTTACGAATTATATTTTCTGGGATACCTCTGAGCCTTATTTATACTTTAGAGCTACAGCTGACAATAGAATAATAATGGGCGGTGGCGATGAGGACTTTAAAACCCCTGAAAAGAGAGACGAAATGCTTCCCAAAAAGGAACACTATCTTTTAAAACAATTTCAAAAAAAATTTCCTGACCTTAATTTCAAAATAGATTATTCCTGGGCTGGAACCTTTGGAGAAACAAAAGACGGATTACCTTATTTCGGTAAACCTGATTCCAAAAAAAACGAACATTACATTTTAGGATTTGGTGGTAACGGAATCACTTTTAGCGTTATTGGGCTGAATTCAATTTTAGCTTCCATCGAAAATAAGCAACATCCGGATTTAGAATATTATAAATTTCATCGATAAATTGTAGTTTTTATATTTGCCATCGAAAATATTCTACATCTCATAAACTAAATAATAAAGGTTCTGAATTACTAAATTACGTAGTGTTTCAGAACCTTTATTTAGGGTAAAAATCAATAAACCAAGCCACTATCGACTGAAAGTCAATAGATTGATTTGGCTGACAGACTGACTGCAAGTTTAAAAACATTACATATTAAGCTGTAATAGCCAGCGGACTTTGTTTGAATTTATATTCTTTTGGACTGCAGTTATACTTTTGTTTGAATATTTTAGAAAAATAACTTCTGCTGGTAAACCCAATACAATACACTATTTCTGAAATGTTTAAATCCGAATTTCTAATCAAAATTTCAGCTTTTAAAATTCTCATATGTGTAATAAAGTCATTTACAGTACGGTCATGAATCATTTTAAAACCTTCCTGCAATTTGTTTGGAGACAAACCTGATTTTTTACTTAATGATTTTATGGTAAATTGTTCTTCAGGATTACTTTTTATAAAGTCAGAAAGTTGTTTAATTTCTTCCATTTCTCTCAGAGTCAGACAATTTGTTTCTTTTGAATGATTTTTCATATCATCAGAGTGTTGTTGAATTTCCATCGCTAATATAATTTTCAAGATACCTTCTTTCAATAAATTACGGACAATTCCGGTTTGTGATACAGCATTTAACTGTTCTATTTTCTCAGCAATTTTTAAATTGTAAGAACCAACATAAAAGAAATTTTCAACATCGGTTTTTTCAAAGAATGTTTCTTTAACCTTAAGATTCAAAGAATTTTGCTGGTTATTTTTTGACTCGTGAGTTCCTACCACAATCAGTGTAAGTTTTGCATTTACATTTTCTTCAAAAAATAAAATATTATTTTCATTTTGCTTAGATGAAACTATTGCTGTCTGAAACTTTTTCAGTTTTATTTGCGTTTCTGACAAACCAAAACTGTGGGATAAATTTCCTTTCGAGCAATAGGCAAAATAAACAGGTGAAATATGCGGGTTTGCAATACTTATTCTGGTATCTTCATAAAAAACCATATCAAACTGCAAACAAAAAATAGCATCATTAAAAGAAGATCCGACAATAGAACCTTTGGCAAAATTGTTGCTGACTTCTAATGTATATTCATCAGAATCAAAAGATATTTTTCCTGTAAAACTTGATGTAAGTTCTTCAAAAATATTTTTAATTTTATGTGTATTTATAGTAATTATTTTCATTTCGCTAAGATTTAGGGTTCTTTGTATTGTTACTGATAAATGGGAATAAATTAGATTGATTGGAATTTAAAAATCAACTTCCCAAAATTCGTTTAAAACACCTTAAATTCTGTTATATAATTTTTGTGAATTGTTTTATAATTACTTCTAAAACAACCCTGTCTATGAAAAGTTTCTCTTTTGCCCCTATATCCACACCCAATGCAACTATATTGATTTTAGGTACCATGCCCGGTACAAAATCCCTTGAAATTCAACAATATTATGGCCACCCCCGCAATAACTTTTGGCGATTTATGTTTGAAATTTTAAACGAAAGTTTTTCGGATAATTATGAAACCAGAAAAGCAGTTTTAATAAAAAACAATATTGCCTTATGGGATGTTTTACAATTTTGCGACAGGATTGGAAGTCTTGATAGTGCCATCAAAAATGAAATTTCAAACGATTTTAATCTGTTTTTAAAAAAACATCCAAATATTAAAACAATAGCTTTCAATGGGCAAAAAGCAGCTTCCTTATTTAAAAAATATGTGACTTTAAATAAACCCTACGACTTAATTACTTTACCATCTACGAGTCCTGCAAATGCTGGGAAGACATTTGAGTCTAAACTACAGGAATGGAAAATTATCAGTGACTTCAAATAATTTAACAATATTTGAATGATATAACTTTTTTAAATTTATGTGTAAAAAAGCTCGATTGTATTTCCTGTACTTTTACATTATAAATTTTAAAATCAGAAATCATGAAAAAAGTATTTTTATTAAGTAAGGCTGTTTTGGCTGCCGGAGTTGTTGTTATGAGTTTAGGTTCTTGCAAAAATGAAGCAAAACAAGAAGATCCTAAAGAAGTTGCGGAAGATCAAAATGATGCAAAATTTGAAGATCGTGAAACTAAAGAAGACGATTCTGAATTTTTAGTTGATGCTGCTGAAATTAATCTTGCTGAAATAGAAATTGGTAAATTAGCCCAACAAAAAAGTACAAATCCTGCAGTAAAGAAATTTGGAAAAATGCTTGTTGATGAACATGAAAAATCAGCAACCGAAGTAAAATCCCTTGCTGAAAGCAGAAATTTTTCATTACCTACCTCTATAACTGAAGACGGAAAAGAAGAATACAATAAGCTAAATGAAAAAACCGGAACCGATTTTGACAAAAAATTTGTTGATGCTATGATTGACGGACATGAAAATGCTATTGATAAATTTAAAATTGCGGCAGAAAATGCAAATGATGAAGAAATTAAAGCATGGGCAGCAAAAAATGTAACTTCTTTAAGAGAGCATTTACAACATGCAAAATTGCTTAAAGACGAAATAAATAAAAAATAATTGTTTATTGATTCATAAAATATAACCAATTATAATAATTAAGTCCAAACCATACTATAAAACCGTAGGGTTTGGACTTATTTTTTTGGATGATCAAATCAGAATTTATTATTCGGTTTCATTTAGTTTACTTATGAATTCTTCCTCAGACAGAATTTTAACATTCAGTTTGATGGCTTTTTCTAATTTTGCCGGTCCCATATTTTCTCCTGCTACGACAAAATCAGTTTTAGCAGAAATGGAGCTTCCTACTTTTCCGCCGTTGTCTTCGATTGTTTTCTTTAATTCATCTCTTGAAAACTGACTAAAAACACCTGAGACAACAAATGTTTTTCCGATAAATTTATCTGTAGCATCAGGATTTATGTTTTCTACAATTTCAAACTGAACACCATAACCTTTTAGTCGCTCAATAATTTTTTTATTTTCTTCGTTTTCAAAAAATTCAATGACGCTTCTGGCAATGCGTTCTCCAATTTCATCCACTAAAATCAATTCCATTAACGAAGCCTTGCTTAAAGCATCTATATTTTTATAATGTTTGGCTAATTTCTTTGCTACGGTTTCACCTACAAAACGAATTCCCAGAGCAAACAAAACACTTTCAAACGGGATATTTTTAGACTGCTCAACACCTTTTACCAGATTTTCGGCAGATTTTTGGGCCATTCTTTCCAGATGCAAAATATCTTCTACTTTTAATTCATATAAATCAGCATAATTATGAACTAAATTGTTCTTGAATAACAAGGCAACAGTTTCGCCGCCAAGACCTTCAATATCCATAGCTTTTCTTGAAATATAATGCTGAATCCTGCCAATAATCTGTGGCGGACATCCGTAGAAATTAGGACAATAATGATTCGCTTCACCTATATTCCGAACTAATTCTGACTGGCATTCCGGGCAATGCGTGATGTAATTTGTTTTTTCTGAATTTTCTGGACGTTTTTCTAAATCGACAGCTATAATTTTCGGAATAATTTCGCCTCCTTTTTCTACGAAAACAGTATCGTTTATCCTGATATCTAATTTTTCAATTTGATCGGCATTATGCAACGAGGCTCTTTTTACAATTGTTCCGGCCAACTGAACAGGTACTAAATTTGCTACAGGTGTAATAGCCCCGGTTCGTCCAACCTGATAAGAAATTGATTTTAACTGGGTGGATACCTGTTCTGATTTAAATTTATAAGCCATTGCCCAACGTGGGGATTTTGCGGTATAACCTAATTCTTCCTGATGTTGAATATTATTTACTTTTACAACAACACCATCTGTTTCATAAGGTAATTTATGACGATGAGCATCCCAATAATCAATAAAATCAAAAACCTCTTGCATATTATTGACCAATTTAGCTTCGCCCGGCACTTTGAAACCCCATTTCCTGGCTGACTCTAATCCTTCAATTTGTGTAGAAAAAGGTAAACTACTACTGGTTACAGAATACAATAAACATTCTAAAGGACGCTTGGCCACCTCAGCACTATCCTGTAATTTTAAACTTCCTGAAGCTGTATTTCTTGGATTAGAATAAGGCGTTTCTCCTATTTCAATCAATTCCTGGTTCATTTTTTCGAAACCTGCAAATGGCAGGATAATTTCACCCCGGATATCAAATTTATCAGGATAATTTCCTTTTAATTTTAATGGAACGGATCGAATGGTTTTAATATTATTTGTAACCTCATCACCCTGAAAACCATCTCCTCGTGTTAAGGCCTGAACTAATTTTCCGTTTTCGTAAGTAAGACTTATAGAGGCCCCATCGTATTTTAATTCGCAGGTATATTGCAAATTCACATTTCCTAACACTCTTTGGATTCGATTTTCCCAATCTAATAAATCATCTTTAGAATACGAATTATCTAAAGAATACATGCGGTTCTGATGTGCAATGGTTTTAAAATTTTTGGTGACCGTTCCTCCTACTCTCTGGGTTGGGGAATTTTCATCAAAAAATTCAGGATACTGGTTTTCTAAATCCTGAAGCTGCTTTAGTTTACTATCAAAATCATAGTCGGATATAGTTGCATTATCAAGAACGTAATAATTATGATTATGTAGATTAAGTTCTTCGCGTAATGTCTGGATTGTTTCTTGAATATTCATAAAATAATGTGATGAAGCATAATAAAGTGATGTTCAAAATTAGAATTATTTTAATTAATTTTTACATAAAAAGAGAAGTTTTAAAAAACAAAAATCAAGTTGCAAAAAGATGCAACTTGATTTTCTCCATTTTCATTAATTTATAAAAAACCAACTTCCAAATGGTTTATCAAAATTGATGTTTTGAATTGCCATACTACATTATACAATAAAAACATAAATTATTTTTGAATGATAATAAAATCCGAACGTCTGTTCAGGACATGTTCATCATCTGTACATTTTATGCCATTTTTACATTTATTGATTAATCTGCTCTCACCATAACCAATAGCGCTTTCTATTCGTGAAGCATCAATATTTTGGGAAATCAAATAATCACGTGTAGATTTTGCCCTGTTATCTGAAAGTTTCATGTTATAGGCATCTTTTCCACGAGAATCTGTATGCGATTCAATTTTGATTCGGATATTTGGAAATTTTTGCATGATGAAAACTACTTTGGTCAATTCCTCTACTGCCAAAGGTGTAATGTTATATTTATCATAATCAAAATAAATTGGATTAACATCTACTTTCTCGACACCTTTCTTTTTTACCACTAAATCATCGTAATTGCTAAGTTCAAAATTCACATCCTTAATTTCGCCTTCGTGCTGATTTGTCGTTTCAACTGTTTTTTCATCACTGCTGTAATTGGGTTTTGCTGCAATCATTTTAGCAACTTTTCCGCAAGGTACAGTTATAACATATTTGCCTTCAAAATTAGATTTGGTCTCGCTAAGAATATCGTTATAAGAGTTATAAGCCATGATGGTAACATCGCTAAGAGGGAGTTTTGTCTTTCTGTCTAT
Organism: Flavobacterium piscis; assembly: GCF_031457575.1. Taxonomy (GTDB): domain Bacteria; phylum Bacteroidota; class Bacteroidia; order Flavobacteriales; family Flavobacteriaceae; genus Flavobacterium; species Flavobacterium piscis_A. The sequence goes on from NZ_JAVDWQ010000022.1 coordinate 19,619, forward strand.
TGTTTTTCCAGAAATATTCTGATTACAAACCGGATCTCTTTTAGTAAAAGAATAGATATCATCATCCCCTTTTCCTTCATCTCTGTTTGATGACACATAACCATAACGATTGGTTTTATCAATTATAAAAGCAAAATCATCCCTATTACTGTTTATAGGAGCTCCTAAATTTTTTGGCTCTGAAAAACTTCCATCGGATAAAAATTGGCTTTCATAGACATCCAGATCTCCCCATCCATAATGTCCGTCTGAGGAAAAATAAAGTACCCCGTTTCGAAAAAATGGAAAAAGGTCATTACCAATAGTATTAATTTTTGGACCAAGATTCTGAGGCGAACTCATTGTTCCGTCAGCGGCAATTTTGACCATATACAAATCAGTTTCACCATATCCTCCAGGCATATCTGATGCAAAGAAAAGCCATTGTCCGTCTTCGCTTAATGATGGATGTCCTACTGAATAATCATTACTATTAAAGAATATTCTTTGTGGGTTTTCTAATTTGTTATCGATTATATCACCTTTAATAATCTGGAAATTATTAGTTTTTGTTTCATCTACAATCAATTTATTCTTTTTAACAATATTTGTCGTATAATAGATTGTTTTTCCGCTGGTATCAAAACTAGCCGTAGCTTCATGATATTTAGTCATTACATTTGGCAGAAAAACAACTTCATTGAATAAACTTCCATCGGCAGGATTTCTGTCGGCAACATATAAATTTAAAAAAGGCTGATTGTTCCAGCTATACAATTTTTCGCTAAACTTGGTTGTATCTCTGGCTGAAGTGAAAACAATTTTATCCTGAAAAAATGTTGCACCAAAATCGGACTTGCTTGTATTAATATCCAGATTTTTTACTTCATAAAGCGATTTTACCTTAGAGAGACTATCCATCTGCTTCTTTTGGGTCACATATTTGTTAATCTCTTCCTTATCCCCTTTTTTATCCAGATATTCTTTAATAATGCGATTTGCTTCATCGTAATCCATAACTCCTTTCATAGATTGAATGTAACGTAAATAGTAAATATCTGTTAAGTTATTACCCTGAACTTCGTATAATTTTCGATACCATTTAAGAGCATTTCTTGCATCTGAAATGAAGTAATACGAATCGGCTGCATTCTTTAACGTTTGTGTAGATGGATTTTTGATGTTCTGTAAAATTTCTTCATAAGCTTTTGAAGCATCAGTGTAAGAATAGTTTTTGAACAAGGCATCAGCCTTTTTTAAATTAGTCTGAGCAAAACAAACCGTAAAGCTCAATACTAAACTTAGGATATATATATTTTTCATAAGTTTATTTTTTAGAAGAATCGAGGAGATTTGATTTTACTCTGATTTTTATTAAACTGATAACGTAAGATGATTTCGTGTGAACCATCATTATACTTGTTTAGTTCACTTATGGTATAATCGAAAGCATATCCGATATAAAAGCTCTGTGAAATCTGAAAACCTGCCAGTGCACTAACGGAATCATCTGTTCGGTATGAAGCACCAAGGACAAACTTTTCATGAATCATAAAGTTGGCAGAAACATCACCAGTGATTGGTGCACCGCTTACCGCTTTTACTAAAAACGCCGGTTTGAATTTTAAATTCGGATTCAGATCAAAAACATAACCTCCCATAAAATAATAATGCAACCTGTCATAATTTATAGATTCCTGGACATCATCATAATATGAATTCTCAATAAAATTAGGAATTGAAAAGCCTAAATACCATTTATCAGTATAATAATAGACTCCGGCTCCAAGGGCGATTTTTATTTGATTATCGATATTCTGATTTAACAAAACATCATTTGGGTCATAATATCGTCCCTTAGACCAATCAATATTTAGCATTCGCATACCCGCTTTTAAACCAAACGCCAGTCTTTTTTCATATCCTAATGGCAAGGAATAAGAAAAATTCCCGTCAAGATATAACTCGCTTGACGGACCAATTTTATCATTTACCACACTTAATCCCAAACCAATTTTTTCATTTTGAAGAGGGCTATGGATTGAAAAGGATTGTGTTTCAGGAGCACCTGAAATTCCTACCCATTGTGAACGATGCAAAAGTGTTGCTTCCAGACTTCCTGTCGAACCGGCATAAGCCGGATTAACTGCCATTGTATTATACATATATTGTGTATACTGCGGATCTTGTTGTGCACTGGCACAAAGTGTGATAAAAGAACATATTAAAATTAAATACGTTTCTAATGATTTTATATATAGTTTCATAACGATACTTATTTAGTTTATAAATTAGATGATTACAATGGTGCTTATCTCATCACAGACAACCATCCTTTTTTAACCTTTCCGTCACCAGTGTCAATCACGTAAAAATAAGTACCTGTTGGTAGCATATCCCCTCTGTTAACAACCCCTGATACATTCGCAGTTCCGTCCCAATCATTTTCATAATGTTTTTTACTGTAAACCAATGAGCCATATCTATTGAAAACTTTAAGTTCATTATTTGGATAGGCTTCAATACAATCAATTCTGAAAAGATCATTTGCTCCGTCATTATTAGGTGTGAACTCATTATAGACTGTTAAACAAATTGGTTCTACAAAAGCGGAAGCAGAGTTATTGGTTGGGTCAACATCTAAAGGAGTTGAAATTTCGATAGTGGCGACATTTAAGTAATCACCATTTGGCAATACTACAACCCTAACTTCCAATGTTTCACTTTCACCAGCATTCAAAATCGGAATAGTCCAGATTTCAGTTAACGGATCGTATGTCCCAGCCGATGTAGAAGATGAAACTAAGCTATATCCACTTGGCAATAAATTACTAACAAGCGTATTAATAATAGTCCCTTCGCCAACATTATTAACTGTTATGGTAAAGACAACTTCCTCTCCAAAATTTGGTGTCGGATTACTAACTGTGTTTGTTATGGTAAGATCTGAACATGTGGCTACAGTAACATTCAATGTTTTTGTAGTGGTTTCATCGCATGTATTAATGTAAGTCACCGTTACTGTTCCCGGACCAACATCTGACCATGAAACTGTTACTGATCCATCAGAGGTTCCTCCGCCAGAAGTAATTGTTCCGCTTGAAACAGACCAAACATAGTTTGATTTTCCGTTTGCTACTGAATACGTTATTCCCTGAAAAACACATGGTGTATCATCAGATGAAGTAATTGGGTACAAAGCATCATTTTCAAAACCAACTGTTATGGCTAAACGTGTAGCATTTTCACAACCATTCATTGTGTTGCTTAGTGTTGTGGCATAATAAGTTGTCGCCGTTAGTGGTGTATTTGCAGCCAGGGCCGTTCCGCCAGTTGCTGTACTATACCAAACTACATTTGCCTGATTTACCTGAATATCTGCTATAGTTGGTGCAGCTGATAAACAAAATGTTTGCGTTGTATTTGTTGTAGTTACTACCTCAGGAATATTTACATTTATCGTTACTACTAATCGTAAAGGATTTTCACAACCTAAGGTATTCGAAATAGCGCCATAATATAAACCAGTAGTTAATGCGGTAGTTGGCGCAATCGCTGTTCCGCCAGTTGACGTGCTGTACCAAACTACATTTGACTCATTTACCTGAATGTTAGCCACTGTTGGGGTATTTATGGAGCAGAAGTTTTGAGTAGCAGAATTTGTAGTTGGTGTTGCTGCAGGATTATCAATAGTTACTGTAACTTGTAGCCTTGCAAGACTTTCACAACCACTTAAAGGATCTTTTATAGCTCCATAATAAACTCCGGCTGTCAATGAGGTTGTTGCAGGAATCTCCGTTCCTCCTGTAGGTGTATTGTACCAAACTACATTTGCCTCATTTACCTGAATACTTGCGATCGTTGGTGCATTCGAGATACAGAAACTTTGTGTAGTATTTGTAGCTGTTGGCGTTCCGGGATCAGTTATATTAATAGTTACTTCTAAACGAACTGAACTTTCACAACCTGTTATCGGATCTGAAATGGCTCCGTAATAAACTCCGTTTACTAATGCGGTAGTTGACGCAATCGCTGTTCCGCCAGTTGAAGTGCTGTACCAAACTACATTTGCCTCATTTACCTGAATATTAGCGATTGTTGGTGCATCAATTAAACAGAAGTTTTGAACACCTAGGTTTGTTAATGTTGGTGTTCCGGGATCATTTATATTTATGGTTACTACTAATCTTGTTGTACTTTCACAACCTGTTACCGGGTCATTTATAGCCCCGTAATAAGTACCGTTTGTTAAGGCAGTGGTTAATGCAATTGCTGTTCCGCCTGTAGCAGTACTATACCAAATTACATTTGCTTCGTTAACCAAAATATTTGCGAAAGTTGGTGCATTTACTAAACAGAAATTTTGAATCCCCGGATTTGTAAGCGTTGGTGTTCCGGGATCTGTTACATTAACGGTTACCAGCAATCTTACTGTACTTTCACAAGTCGTTACAGGGTCTAAAATAGCTGCATAATAAACTCCGCTTGTCAGGGCAGTTGTTAATACAATTGGTGCTCCGCCTGTTGATGCGCTATACCAGATTACATTGGGTTCATTCATCAAAATACTGGCAAATGTTGGTGTATCTGATAAACAGAAGTTTTGAGTACCTGCAGTTACCAATGTTGGCGTTCCGGGATCAGTTATATTAATAGTCACTTCTAAACGAACTGAACTTTCACAACTTGTAACAGGATCTAAAACAGCTCCATAATAAACTCCGCTCGTCAGTGCTGTTCCCGGGGCAATTGCTGTACCTCCTGTAGCTGTACTGTACCAAACTACATTTGTTTCATTTACCTGAATATTAGCAACCGTTGGTGCATTTACCAGACAGAAATCCTGCGTATTATCCAGAGTAGTTGGTGTAAGTGGATCGTTTATTATTATACTCGCTGATCGAAGAGTTCCTGCTATATTTTCGCAAGTTATATCACTTGAAACTCCCACATAATATGTAATTGGGCTCATAGCGCGGGTTAATCCAGAAGCTGTTAAAACACCTGTAGAACTGATGGTATAAGTTACGCCACTTACGACTAAACCATTCGTAACAGGTTGGGTTTTATTACTATCAAAATACCAATAAAATATTGGATTTGATAATAAACTTGCCATAGGTGTTAATGAGGCTGGGATATTATGACAAACTGCAACATTATCAATTAAAATGTCATTTGCATCAGAAGGTGGCAATATTGTAAATGTAATTTGCTTTCTGTCTGCTGCTGCAGTTTCACAAAATTCATCTGAACTAACTCCCACAAAATAAGTATAGGTTCCTGCCGTCAAACCATTTACAATTAATTGAGACGTAGTTTCTCCTGCAATTAACTGACTAGTTAATCCGTCAAAACTATACCAATAATAAATTGGGTTTGTTAAGGTTGATGTACCACTTAAACTTGCTGCTAAAGTCACTGTTCCTGTTGGAGAACAAATGGAAGTATCAACTGCTCCATTTAGTGTAATGTCTGTTAATACAGGTTCCGGGCTTGAAGCCTTAACCTCAACAGTTACTTCTCCTCTCGCTAAAGCTTCACAAGTATATCGTACTGGTTGTACATAATATTTATAAATACCCACCGGTAAATTTGCCGGAATGGTATATGTAGCACCACTAGCTAACAATGTACCTCCTGTCGGTGAATCATACCATCTGTAAGTAGAACATGCATCCGGCGGTATCTGAAGTGTAATTGGTGATCCTGGACAAACTACTACCTTATTATCAGGATCACCTCCTATTACTGAAGTATTTGCTACCCGATCTACTGTATGAACTCTCAAACTTTCTAAAACTCCTACAACTCCTCCAAAACGAATCCTAACTCTATCATAAGGTTCAGGTAAAGTAGATAAAAGTATGGTAGCCAAAGTGGTTCCCGGTAAAACTCTCAGGCTTAATAATGAACTTGTATTTTGAATAGGAGCACCAACGGCAACATTACCTAAATAACGCTGAATACTAAATCCTGAAAGAACACTTAAATCTAAAAGAGCCCCTGGTCTTGAAACCACTATTCTTAAAGTATCACTTGCTATAGATGGTGTTTTAAATGCAACCGTCAAATCTGCTGCGGCAAGAACCCCAACACCACTATACATTGTGGCAAAAGTGGTAATATCATTATCCGCAACATTAAATGCGTCGCTAACACCTACTGTAGCGGTAAGAGGACCTATGGGAAGACCTAAATCTGTAGCTCCATAGAAAATATCCTGGATATCTCCCGGTGTGCAAGCTACTGTTGGAACTTGTCTTGTATAATAAGCATCAAACACTTTAGTATTCTGTGCAACACTTAAAAGAGATGCTGATTGAATTCTTATTCCATCATAATCTTGTGGTCCCGTTCCATCTGCCGGAACAAAAGTATACTCAAAAGAATTATCGCCTGATAGTAAATTTAATAATGATCCTGATACTGATTGCATTGTTCCAATATCAACTCCGCTTATAGTTCCTATTACTGATAAATTTTGTCCTACGGCTAATGCACTATATTCAGATCCTAATTTTATGGTTACCGGGGTTCCTTTTACGATATTGGCTGGCCATGTTAAATTTTGCCATGTAGTACCAACTCCTAAAAGGCCTAGCCCTGTTGTGATTGTTGAAAAGGTTTGTGGATTTCCATCAATGGCATTTGCTCCATTTGTAACTGTTCCTGTTATAATTGAACCTTGGGTTTGTCCAGTAGCATAAACTCTTTCAGCTAATAATTGGCAACTATTTGGATCTATAACATTAATAGAAACTGTCCCCGTTCTTGAACAATTAGCGTTACTGGCTACAACTGTATAAGTGTAAACTCCAGGTGTATTAAGTACTCCAGTTGTAAATGGCGGACCTGCTAAAGCATTTCCTTGTGGATCAAACCATGCCAATGTTCCGTCGGATGTTGCATCTAATGAAACATCAGAACCAGCATTTACAGAAATCGAAGGATTTACACTCAAACTTGGCAACGGGTTAATGATAACTGTTACAGGGAGAATAAAAGACGAACACGTAACACCGCTACCTTGAGCCTGAATTGAGTAAACACCACTTGTATTTATATTTGCTGCAGCCTCTGCAGGTATAACATTATTTAATGAATCATAGAAAGTATAAGTTGTATTTCCGGATGTATCAAAACCTGTTATAGCATCTCTTAAATTAGCAGTGCCACAACCTACCAATGGTATAGCAATAACTGAGAGAGGTGTAAGAGTTGGGTAATTAACAACAACCTCATCTAAAGTATTGGGCTCATTTTCGCATGTCATCGGATTACTAACCGAAACATAATAATTATAAGGAGCTCCAGCAGAAGTAAGCCCTGTAATGGTAAGTGCTCCTGTTGTTGGATCCTTTGAGTAAGTTATTCCTGCAATAGTTCCATTGGTAATTTCCTGAGTTTTATTTTGATCTGTATAATATTTAAATTGTGCCCCGGCTAAAGCAGATGTTGGAGACAAAACTATTTCTCCTGTACACGATGCTTCTAAAGGGCTAGTAATCGTTAAATCTGCAGCTGTTGCAAATGGAGATACAGCAACCGTAACAGGTTGGCGAACACTATTGATACAGGTTCCTCCACGTGTTGCTTCAACATAAAATATTGTAGTAGCGATTAACGGTAGTGTTGGATTAACAGCCACTATATTTCCTCCTGTTGGAGCATCATACCATGTAAAGGTTTCTGTGCCTGTAGAAGTGGCTGTCAATGTAGCTGTTCCCCCGGCACAAATTGGTGTTGCTGCTCCGGTTATCATAGCTTGCGGAAATCTGTAAGAAGCTCCGTAAATATATAAGTTAGTTAATACGGTAGCTAAACCACCTAATCTTACTTCAACACGATCAAATGGCGCTGTTGCTATAAGACTTGCTTTAAATCTATTTCCTGATAATAATTGAATATTCAATAAACTATTATTAACAGCAACTCTGTCATTATTATAAGTAACTCCGTTATAAGTCGCTAAACTAACATAAGATAAAACACTTATATCAAGAAGACCTCCGGGAATTTCTAATTCAACATCTATAATATCTCCCGTTTGGCCTGGTGAAGCAAAAGTTAGTTGTTGCTGGATATAGCCTCCTACACCAATTGGTACTGAAAGGTGGGCGAAAGTATTTATATTTCCATCGACAGAATTATCCGGATTAATCGCTGTACATAAAATACATAGGGAAACTGGTAAAGTCTGATCTGTAGTTGTTACTTGCGAATTTGCCTGCAAACAATTACTGACACTACTGATTACCAATACATTTACTACACCTCTTGCACTACTTGTACAATCTGTCAATAAATCCCTGGCTTCAATATAAAATGTTGCATTTGAAGTTAAAGCCGGACTTGGTATATAAGTACTTGTATTGGCTGCTAAAAGAGTGCCACCTGTTGGGGCACTATACCAATCATACGAAATTCCCGGAGCAGGATTTAAAACTGTTAATGCGACATCCTGACCAGACTGAATAACCACATCTGAAGAAGCAGGAACCGGGACAGCTGGTAATGGATTAACTGTAAGATTCACCTGAGTTCGGTTAGCAGTTGTACAACTTCCAATAGAAGCTTCAACATAATAACTGATATTTCCAGTTAAAGCGGGAGTAGTAAAAGAAGTTCCTGTGGCCAATAAATTTCCTCCAGAAGCTGCATCATACCATCTATAATCTGTACCAACAACTGGTGCCAGTACATTTAGTGTAGTTGTCTGTCCATTACAAATGGTTGTTCCGGCTGCATCAATTGTTGGCGCAACAGGATTATTAACTGATATTAATATTGGTAAACGCTCGCTATTTACACAACCATTTCTGGTTATCTCTATATAATAAGTAGTAGTACTATTTAAAACAGGGGTTGTATAAGCTGCGGTACTCGCTAATGAAGCGCCACCTGTTGAAGCCGAATACCAATTTACGGTTTCTCCAACTGCCAGAGTTGCTGTCAACGTAGTACTTTGTCCACTACAAATAGATGTATTGCCAGAAACAGCGGGTGCTTTGTATCTATAGCTTGCCTGATAAATATCTAAGCTCGTCAATACTGTTGCCAATCCCCCTAATCTAATTTCAACACGATCAAAATTAGCTCCTGCAACTACACTGGCTCTAAAACGATCTCCACTTAGTAATTGTAAGGTAATTAGAGGATTGTTAATTTGAATTCTGTCATTATTATATGTTGCTCCATTATAAGTTGCTAAACTAACTGCTCCTAATAATGCAACGTCAACCAGTCCTCCAGGCAATTCAAGTTCTACATCAACAATATCTCCTTCTTTCCCAGGATTATTAAATTGCAGGGTTTGCTGAACCCATCCATTTATTAAACCTACAGGAACTGTAATTCTGGCAGCAGTTGCAGGATTGCCATCTACAGAGTTATTCGGATTTGTAGTACTACATAATAAGCATAAGCCATTTTGAGTTGTTTGCTGACTATTAGCTTCTAAACAACCTCCTAAAGCTGATGACTGAACAGTTACGGTAACCGGAACTCTTACAGCACTTACACAATTTCCAGTTGCGCTTTGTGCCTCAACATAGTAAATTTTTGAGCTCGTTAAAACAGGAGTTGTATATGTCGTTGTATTTGTAGCCAATGCTGTACCACCTGTAGGCACATCATACCAATTCAGTATAACGCCTGCTTGATCTGCAGCATTCAATATAGCATTTTGACCCGATTGTATTGTTACACTTTGGGTCAGGACTGTTGGTGCATCAGGTACAGCATTTGAAATTACATCAACTTGTGTCCTTGCGGGGCTTAGGCAACTTCCTATAGATGCTTCAACATAAAAACTTGTTGTCCCTAACGGAACTGTTGGAGCGTATGTATTTCCCGAGGCTAAAGCTGTCCCCCCGCTTGATACATTAAACCAACTATACGTAGTTCCGGGTATAGGGTTAATTAAAGACAAAGTAGTTTGCTGGGTAGTACCAGTCGAACATATTAATGTACCAACATTACTTATTACCGGAGCAACAGGATTTGATACATTAATAACAACAGGCACTCTTTCATTACTTTCACAACCTGCTGCTCTGGTGACTCCTATATAATAGGTAGTATTAGAAGTTAACGCTGGAGTTGAAAAAGAATTTGTAGTTGCTAACGCTGTGGCAGATGTTGGTGAATCATACCACGCAACAGTAGTTCCTGCCACCGGAGTAGCTGTTAGTGTTGTTGAATTTCCTGCGCAAACAGTTTGGGTTAAACCACCTGTAACTGTAGGTTTGGCAAAATCTAAACGAACATCATAAATTCTTAAACTTACAAGAAGGCTTAAAAGTCCTCCAACCTGAACCTGAATTTGATTAGTCGGTGCTGTTACAGTATACTTAACAACTCCAATAGCATTTCCGGGTAATAAACTTAAATTCAAAAGGGGACTATTTAAAGCCACTCTTGGACCTACATTTACCCCCGAAAGCTTTGTCTGAATAGAAGCATTGGATAACAATCCAACGTCCAATAAACCATTCCCTGTTCCGAGATAAAGAACAATCTGATCTCCAGCTTGTACTGTCTGATTCAGCGTTAGGGTCTCTTCTACGAAACAGCCTACTCCTACAGCGTTTGTAAGAGTTGCAAAAGTCGTTAGGCCTGCGTCATTATCGTAGGCATTCGCCGGACTATCTACATTTAAGCCAATACATAATAATCCACCCTGGCTGTTCGTTTGAGAAATGGGTCTGCAAACCGTTTGCGAAAATGCATTGTTACATAAAACCAATAAAAAAAATAGTCCTAATAATCTCTTCTTAAAGATGAGATTACAAAAAGTAAAGAATTTTTTCATAATTTGGAAGATTAGAAAATGGACAATAAAATACCTGTTGCGATAAGCACATATGCTTAAGCAATTATAAAAAACATTAATAATTAATTAATTAAAAACAGAAACTTAGAACCTTACCCCAGTTAACCTTAGATTAAATTTTGTAAATAATTCATGTTGTATTTGATGGATATAAAAATACACTGCAGAGTATTTTTTATTTCCTTTGAATAAAAAAATATCTCAAAATATTTGGAATATTGATCCGAATCAATCTTCCAAATGAAGTGATTTGTAACAGGATTAATTTTCAGTAAAAGAAAATTTATGTAATAATATAAGGGGATTTTTTAATACTATATAATCAGTATTACAGACAGTTGATTAAGCTGTCTATAATTTCGTATGTTCAAGAATTATACTGAAAATTGAATCAGAAATTTAATAAAAAAGCAATCAAATGGTGGAATTAAACATAACAATGCTTTTTATTTCTAAAACATCAACAGGGTTTTGGAAATAAAAAGCTACCAGAATATTTAAATTGGTACAATAAGTTTATTATTGAATTAAAATTGAATTTTGATACAAACTTAAATTTATTCCAATAAGCAATAAACAAAGTTAAAATGACAATAATCCCTAATGCAAACTTGATAAAGAGTGTAAATTTCAATTCCATAAGTTAATGAATTAAGTTATTTAAAATTCGAACTTATAAGTTAAGATTATGAAAGTATAAAGAAGGAAAACTAATTTTCTTTTTTAAGACAGGTTTATTTAGTTTAAAAAAGAATAAATTCTATTTGTTTAACCTTTCTTCAGTTAAAATTAAGAAAAAGCTAAATATAAAACAAGTGTAAAATTCTTATTTTTTTATAAAGCACAAAATAAGCAAAAAAGAAAAACAATAAAAACATGAGTAAAATATGGGCTTTAGAACACAAAATGAACTGTTACAGAAATCATAAAAAAAACTAACTTTTTTTGTAAAAATATCAATTTGTAAGATTAAAATTACTTTTTACAATTCATAATCACCTGAAAACCAGTAATAAAAAATTATTTGAAAAGTAATACCTACATAAAAATATTAAATGTGAAATTTCTTAAACAATTCGAAAAAAATAAGCAAAAAGCAGAGGCGAAAAAAATAGAAAAGTATAAACAAATGTTAAAAAACCAAAAAGAGTCAAACAATTTAACATAAACGTTTACCTTTTTAATAAACTCCTGGTAATAAAAACTACACTATTATGAACTAAAAGTCCATAAATTTGGCTAACAGACTGAAAGACTGCAAGGTTGTAACACCATTTATTAGTCACAAATTAGAACTATTAAATTTGTGTAATTTGTGACTAATATTTTTTAGAAGCTATAGCAAAGTACTAAAGTACATAGTTGTAAGCTATACCTAATTTAAGATTCTATTATAGTATTAATTTGTTTGAATAGCTGTCCGTCACTTAAAAAGGCTCCCTGCTGAATCAATTCAAAAATTGAAAAATTACGATCCTCAGTAAAAACTTTTTTACCAACTTTCATTTCAATTGTTTCTGTAAACATATTATCACTTAACCATTGCAAACCTTCTTTTGTTAAAAAATTAGTTTCAGGAACTAAAGATTTTAATACTATCGACTGAACATGAGTTTCAAAACACTGAAACAAAAAAATATGGTTTACAGAAAAATGTTCTAGATATTCAGCTCTTGACAAAACCCCTTCCCATATTAAATCTGAAAAGACGTCTAGTTCCTGCTCGGCAACTTCAGGTTTATTTATTTTAAGAGAATCCCATTCTGCCTTATCTATAGCTTGTGCCGCTAAAAAGTTGGCAAATTCTGTATGTAATTCATCAAATTGTTCTTTTGTTAATCTTGCGTATTTCATTTATTATCAGGCTTTATGCCTTACGTCATGTGCTATAAGCAATGCTCAGGCAAATAACTTTAAGTCTTGATTATTCTTTTTATTTATTAAACAAAAAAATCCCGATTCTCATCGGGATTTTATATAGTAATTTAAATTATTACTTTTCAGCGATAATTTCGTATGGCAATTCTACAATAACATCTCTGTGTAAACGGATGCTGGCTGTATATTTTCCAGTACGTTTTACGATTCCGCTAGTAATGAATTTTCTATCGATAGCATTACCTGATTTCTCTAAAGCTTCAGCAATGTCGATGTTAGTGATAGAACCAAAAAGTTTCTCTCCACCAGCTTTTGCAGTAAGTTTAATTTCAAGAGCCTTCAAGTTTTCAGCTAATCCCTTAGCATCAGCTACAACTTTAGCTTCTTTATGTGCTCTTTGTTTTAGATTTTCAGCTAAAACTTTTTTTGCCGAAGGAGTTGCTAAAGCAGCAAAACCCTGAGGAATTAAAAAGTTACGACCGTAACCCGCTTTAACAGATACTACGTCATCTTTAAAACCTAAGTTTTGTACGTCTTGTTTTAAAATAAGTTCCATGTTGTTGTCCTTATATTTGAGAAGTTAGGTTCCTTTATCGGGAAACCAACAACTTTAGTTTAATATTATTTTAATAAATCGGCCACGTATGGCATTAAAGCTAAGTGACGAGCTCTTTTTACAGCTACAGACACTTTTCTTTGGTATTTTAATGAAGTTCCTGTTAAACGACGAGGAAGAATTTTTCCTTGCTCATTTACAAATTTCAATAAGAAATCAGCATCTTTATAATCAATATATTTGATACCTGATTTTTTGAAACGACAATACTTTTTAGTTTTGTTGGTTTCTATGTTCAAAGGCGTAAGATATCTGATATCCCCGTCTTTTTTTCCTGAAGCAGATTGTTGTAATGTTGCCATGATAATTACGCTTTTGTAGATTTAAGTTTAGCTCTTCTTCTTTCAGCCCAAGAAATAGCATGTTTGTCAAGACTTACAGTCAGGAAACGCATGATTCTTTCATCTCGTCTAAATTCAGTTTCAAAAGCAATTAGAACTTCTCCAGCTACTTTGTACTCAAATAAGTGATAAAAACCACTTTTTTTGTTTTGGATTTCGTAAGCCATTTTTTTCAGGCCCCAATCCTCTTTAGATACCATTTCAGCTCCTCTACTAGTAAGAAATTCTTCAAATTTCGTTACTGTTTCCTTTACCTGAACTTCAGATAAAACGGGATTTAAAATGAAAACAGTTTCATAATGATTCATAAATACAATATTTATTTGTTAAAATTGGGTGCAAAAGTAAGGATTAATTTTGAATACACAATATATTTTTGGCTTTATTCGTTGAAATACCAAAAAACAGCACTTGCATTTAGTTTTCTTTCCAAAAAAAGTAATACATTTACTATTGGAACCCAAATTTATTAAAATTTAACTTTTATGAAACTAAACTGTGTTGTTGTAGATGATAGTTCTATACAAAGGACTATTATTGCAAAGTTAGCTAATAATCACCCCGGTTTACACCTCGTTGGTGATTTTTCGAATGCTATCGAAGCAAAAAGCTGCATCTCGGTAAATGATATAGATTTGATATTTCTTGATATTGAAATGCCTGTAATTAACGGATTTGACTTCCTTGACGGATTAAAATCCAAACCACAAATTATATTTATAACCTCTAAAGCTGAATATGCTTTAAAAGCGTTTGATTACGATGCTACCGATTATCTTCAAAAGCCAATTGCCATTGATCGTTTTAATGCATCTGTAAAAAGAGCAATCGACTTACATCTACTTAAAAAAGATGTGAAAGAAGAAGAAGGCGAACATATTTTTATTAAAAGCAATCTTAAAAAACTCAAAATTTTTACTGCTAAAATAAAATGGATTGAAGCTTTCGGTGATTATGTTAGGGTTGTTACTGAAGATGACAGTAATCTGGTACTCTCAACGATGAAGTCTTTTGAAAATGATTTATCAAAAGAAAAATTTATCCGTGTCCATAAATCTTACATCATAAACATTGATAAGGTAGAGCGGTTTAACAGCAAGTTTGCCGAAATAGGCATTACAAAAATCCCCCTTAGCCGTAATAAAAAAGAAGATTTGGCAAGAGCCTTATCCGCATCTTCATAATTTTAATAAAAGTCTACGTTTACATTAACCTTTATTGCTCTGTATTGGGCAACAGCCTCAAAACTATTAAGCATTTTCTGAATGCTTGTTTTTGTTACTCCCAATGACAGGTTTTGAGGTATTTTAATCAAAATCGTTCTAATATATTCATTTCTGATTCTGCTAATGGCAGGCTCTTCAGGACCTAAAACCGGAATATTCAAATTCTGGCTTAAAACCTGATACAACCACATCGACCCTTCTTTCAGTTTATCAAAATCACGATGTTTTAAAGTCAGTTTAATAATCCTGAAATATGGGGGATATTTATAAATCTGCCTGTCATATAACTGTTCCTTATACATTCCTGCATAATTATTGGTCGTAACCTGCTGAATGGTATTATGGTTTGGATTATAAGTCTGAATTACCACTTTCCCTTGTTTCTCTGACCTTCCGGCTCTTCCCGCTACTTGTGTCATCATCTGAAAACTTCGTTCAAAAGCCCTGAAATCAGGATGATGCAGCATATTATCAGCATTCATAATCCCGACTAAACTTACATTATCAAAATCTAAACCTTTAGCCAACATTTGTGTTCCTACCAAAATATCAATTTCACGATCTTTAAAAGAATCAATTATTTTTTCAAAACCAAATTTTCCTCTGGTTGTATCCTGATCCATTCTACCCGTTTTCGCTTTTGGAAAAAGAGACACCAATTCCTGCTCTATCTGTTCAGTTCCAAAACCTTTTGTAGTCAAATCGATACTGGAACAACTATGGCAATGTGTTGGTTTCGCAATCGCATAACCACAGTAATGACAACGCAATTGATTTTTATGTTTGTGAAAAGTAAGGCTCACATCACATTGTTGGCAATGCGGCACATGTCCACAAGTCAAACATTCTATTATCGGTGAGTATCCTCTCCTGTTTTGAAATAAAATTACCTGTTCATTTAAGGATAAAGCTTCTGCAATTTCTTCAATTAAAAGATCACTAAAATGACCTGTCATTCTTTTTCTGAAATGTTTATCCTTTAAATCAACCAGTACAATTTCAGGCATCCGCACATTATTATAACGTTCTGTAAGCGAAACCAAGCCATACTTTTCTGTTTGTGTATTAAAATAAGTTTCAATGCTTGGGGTAGCAGATCCTAAAAGGACTTTAGCCTTATGTAAATTTGCCAAAACTATTGCCGAATCCCGGGCATGATAGCGTGGTGCAGGATCGGTTTGCTTAAAAGTCTGCTCGTGCTCTTCATCAACTATCAATAATCCAAGATTGCTAAAAGGTAAAAACAAAGCGGACCTTGCTCCTATTATAATTTGCGCTTTATCAGAGTTTTCAAGTGTTTGTTTCCACACTTCAACTCTTTCATTATTACTGTATTTAGAATGAAAAACAGCTACCTTATCGCCAAAATGAAGTCGCAAACGTGAAACTAATTGAGTTGTCAAAGCAATTTCAGGTAACAAATACAAAACTTGTTTTCCTGTAAGTAAATATTCTTCAATTAATTTAATGTAAATTTCTGTTTTTCCGCTCGAAGTGACCCCATGAAGCAGACAAACTTCTTTTTCAGAAAAATTTTCTTTGATTGAATTAAAAGAGATTTCCTGAGTTTCACTTAATTGCAATTGCTTTTCGGAAGCTTTACCATCAAAAGAAACCCTGTCATGTTGCAGATAATATTCTTCAAAAATTTCTTTTTCAATTAATGCTTTTACTATTGGAGAAGTAGAATTTGAAAACTCAACAAGCCTTTTTACAGTTAATGGCTTTTTTTCTGATGCACTTATCTGAAAATAGGCTAACACAATTTCTTTTTGCTTATTGGCATTTTTTAAAACATTAAGTAATTCTTCTAAACCATGATCAGATTCGTATTTCGAATGTAATTTTACATACCTAACCAATTTTGGCTTGTAATTTTCTTTGATTTCTTCTTCTAAAACAATGATATTTTTGTCCATTAATTTTTGAAGAATGGGCAGAATCTTTTTTTTATTTAAAATCGAAGCAATCTCCTGAACTTTAAGAGAACTTTGATGATGAAGCGCTTCATAAATTAGAAATTCGTCATCAGAAAGTTCAGATTCATTTACAAAAATTTCTGGCTTACAGGAAATCATGGTTTCACTTTCTAATAATAATCCTGTTGGAAAAGCACCACGATATACATCTCCGATACCGCACATATAGTAATTTGCCACCCAAAGCCAGTGTTTGATCTGAATTTCAGTCGCTATTGGTTTCTCGTCCAAAATTTGATGAATTTCTTTGGCTTCATATAAGGCCGGAGCATTTTCATGAATATCTAAAACAAGTGCTGTATATATCTTGCTTTTAATAGGTACTGCCACCCGCATTCCTTTTTTAATGAAATGGAATTCAGCTTCAGAAACACGATAAGTGAGTGTTTTCGCTAAAGAAAGTGGCAAAATGACTTCGACAAAAAACATGTAAAATATTTTATAGGATTTGGGAAACTATTTTTTATCCGAAGACTTAATCAAATATTCATCAACCATTTTTAAGGTATGGTTCAACGATTCTGTGCTACTCCAATCATCATGGCCTGGAATAATATATAATGGCTTTTTAAATTTCTCCTTTACTTTTCCAATAGATTTTTTCCATTCCTTAACATCAGCATCACCCAAATAACCTAAATCATCTGCTGTTGCACTTTTTATGAAACAACCTCCGTAAAGCAGTTGTTCTTTATCAAACCAAACTACAATATTATCAGGAGCATGTCCTTTTCCGGGATAATAAACTCTAAAAACATGATTGCCAACAGTAAATATAGTATCATTGGGACTTATAAATTCTGCCCTTTTTTCTTTGTTTTTCTTCAGGATTTCATCTGTTAATTGTATGGTATAGGTTTTTATTCCTTTTTTCTTGTAAAAATCCAGTCCACCGGCACGATCGCCATGAGAATGCGTCGCAAAACACATAATAACATTTTTATGATGCTTTGCCTTAATACTGTCTAACAAAGGCTGAAATTGCGTTTCATCCCAAGGACAATCAAACATTACAACACCTTTATCTGTAACCAGATACATGGCATTGGCTGAAATCAGTGCTCCTTTGTATTTATTGAAAGTTTTATAAGCATAAAAGTCACCTGTAAGATGACTTATTTGTAATGGACTTTTAGATTGTCCAAAAATATTTGATGCCAGAAATAAAAAAAGAAGTATTGATACTATTTTTTTCATGCATTTTTAATTTTTCGTCCGTGTCCAATATTGCGTTCTTCCCATCATAGCAAAACCAACATATCCTCGAAGTTTTAATTTATCAGGAGCTTCCAGCGAGATATAACATTTGTATTTTTTTCCGGTTGTAGGATCTAAAATTGTCCCTCCGTTATATTCGGAACCATCTTTTTTAAGTCCGTTAATAATCACCATACCTAAAATTGGTTTGTTTTTTTCAGCGCCTTCACATTTAGTGCAGACATCTTTTTTATGATTGGCACGAAGTATTTCTACAACCTTACCATATATTTTTCCAGATTTTTCGTAAATCTCTACTACTGATTTTGCCTCACCAGTTTCATCATCAATTGTTTTCCATTTTCCAATAACACTTTGGCTATGTATAGTGCTAAATGTTAGAAAAAACAATCCAATCGTTAACATCCAATTTCTCATACTATTTTATTTATTTTTAAGTCTTAATTTTCTGATTGAAGCATTCAGTTCAAAACCTAAAAGCAGAATCATACAGTTAATCCAAATATAAAACATTAGAATTAATAATGTCCCAATAGAACCATAAAGTTCGTTGTATTTTGAAAATTTTATAACCCAAATCCCAAAAAAGAACGAAGATATAACAATTAGTATGGTCGTAAAAACGGAACCAATACTTATAAAAGGTACTTTATTGTATTGTTTTGTACCGTACCGTAATAATATTGAAGAAGTTATTAAAATCATCAAAATAACAAACAGATATCTCCCTAAAATAATAAGCGGAATTCTGTCACTTAATACATCCTGAATAATTGTTTTTTGAATTATAACCTCAAAAAACACAATAGTTGCAACGGTTACAAACAATAAAATTGTCATTATGAGTGAAATCGCTATTGCTGCCAAATACTGACTAAAAAAACCTCGCTTATCAAATACGTGTTTAGAAGATTCAAAACCGCTAAGAATTCCGTTAATACCATTCGCCATTAAAAAAATAGAAAGCAAAAAACCTGATGACAACAATCCTGAATGACTATTATTTAAAATATCGGAAATAATTTTATTGATTGCATCATACGTATTTGGAGGAACTCCCTGTTGTACAAACTGTAGAAAATCTGCCTGAAAGCCTTCAATTGGAATAAATGGAATTAAATTTAATATAAATAACGCAAATGGAAACAATGCCATAAAAAAGCTGAAAGAAACAGCACTTGCATGATAAGAAAAAGCCCCTTCCAGAATTCCAAGCGTATACATTTCTAATAAATCGTACAACGAAAAGCCTTCGAGCCAGGGTAATTTTATCTTCTTGAGAAACCGTACTACAGAACGTAATACCGGAATTTTTTCAATCCGATTTTCTATTTCTTGAGACATATTTTTTAGATTTTTAGACTTCTTAGATTTTGATTGCTAAATATATTTAAATCAAATTTTAATTTGTATAAGACAACAAGAACATTATCATATACAATTTTTATAATTATTTTAATAAGCCTTTAAACTCAAATCCATATTGTTAACAGAATGGGTTAAAGCTCCTGACGAAATATAATTAACGCCGCATAAAGCATATTCGCGAATTGTTTTTTCATTAATATTTCCTGAAGATTCTGTCTGGCATTTCGAACCTATTAAAGCCACAGCAGTTTTTGTGTCTTCATAATTAAAGTTGTCAATTAAAATTCTGTGTACCCCATCGCTCATTAAAATTTCACGAATTTCATCTAAATTTCTGGCTTCGACGATAATTTTCAGATCCGGATTATTTGCTTTTAGATATTCTTTGGTTTTTGCAATTGCGTGTGTAATTCCACCTGCAAAATCAATATGATTGTCTTTGAGCATTACCATATCATACAATGCAAAACGGTGGTTTTCACCTCCTCCTATTTTTACTGCCCATTTTTCTGCAGCCCTGAAATTAGGAGTTGTTTTGCGTGTATCTAAAATTTTAGCACCCGTTCCTTCCAAAAGCTGAACGTATTGATTCGTTTTTGTTGCAATGGCAGACATACGCTGCATGGTATTCAAAACCACTCTTTCAGCCTTTAAAATAGATTGTGAACTTCCTGAAACCTTAAAAACAACATCACCATATTGTACCTGTTTCCCATCATCAATAAAAGTTTTAACCTTTAAATCTGAATCTACATATTTAAAAATCATTTTTGCCAATGCCACACCGGCAATAATTCCCTGATCTTTCACTAATAACTTCGCTTGTCCTTTTGCCGATTCAGGAATACAAGCCAATGAACTATAATCACCCGTGCCTACATCTTCTCGAATTGCATTGCTGATCAATAGTTGTAATTCGGTTTGAAATTGTACTTCGCTAATCATTTTCTTAAATTTTATAAGATGCTAAAATAGGATATATTTTGTGGATTTAAAAGTTTCGGTTTGATTTTAAAATTAACAAACCATCATAAAAATCCGGAAAGATTAAAAGTAAAATCTTAGCTAAACTTAATCTCATAATAGTTCTAAAATTCAAAGAACATTAAATATCTTTGGCTTATTCAATCAAAACTATGGGATTAATTAAAGATATTTATTCGGTTACATTTTACGAAAAATTCAGTCATGTTGTTGCGGAAGTATATCCAACATTCAACAAACAAAAATTTATCGATACTATTTTCGATGGGGATTTTGATCGAAAAGAATGGAAAGAACGAATGAAGCACACAACAGTTGTGTTATATCAATTTATGCCTGAAAATTTAGAAGAAACCGTTTCTTTAATTGATAAAATCATTGAAAATTTAAAGAAAAATAAGTTTACAGATGGCAATCTGGCTTTCCTGTTTTTTGCAGATTATATCGAAATGTATGGTTTAGATGATTTTAAAACTTCGGTAAAAGCCTTTGTTTCTATCACACAATTCATCAGCTGTGAATTTGCGGTTCGTCCTTTCATTTTAAAATATAAAGAAAAAATGATTGAGGAGATGATAAAATGGTCGTTGCATGAAAATCATCATGTACGACGATTAGCCAGCGAAGGTTCACGCCCGAGATTACCGTGGGCAATGGCTATTCCATTTCTAAAAAAAGATCCTGCTCCTATTTTGCCTGTTTTGGAAAATCTAAAAAATGATCCTTCAGAATATGTTCGCAGGAGTGTTGCCAATAACTTAAATGATATTGCCAAAGATAATCCGCAAATTGTTCTTGAAATTGCTTCAAAATGGAAAGGTATCACAAAAGAAACTGATGGAATTATCAAACACGGCTGTCGTACTTTATTGAAACAAGGTCATCCTGAAATTCTGAGTCATTATGGATTAGAAAGTACTAATATTGAACTTTCTTCTTTTGAAATCAAAACGCCGATTGTAAAGATTGGAGATTATCTGCAGTTTCAATTTCATTTAAATAATAAAAATGAAGTAGCCAAGACGATTCGGTTGGAATATGCGGTTCATTATAAAAAAGCTAAAGGTCATTTGGCTAAAAAAGTATTTAAGATTAGTGAAAAAATCTATCATCCCAATCAATCAATTAAGGTTGACAGGAATCAATCTTTCAAAATTATTACAACCCGCGTTTTTCATACGGGAATTCATCAATTGTCGATTATTATTAACGGAACCGAAAGTGAAGTTTTAGAATTTGAACTTGTTGAATGATTTATTTTTACACATAGAAACATACCCAATAAGTTTTTCTTACTTTTATATAATATCCCAAATAAATTACTTAATCTAAATTAAGTTATAGATTTAGACTATAGCTGTAATTTTGTTTAAAATCAAATCAACCATGTCAAATATCAGTTTAATTATCGAAGAACGTGCTGCCAGCATAGGCAATTTTATGGTAGGCCGATTATTGCCTTTTCGTGAAAAAAGAGCCGTTGGTCCATTTGTATTTATCGACCACATGGGACCAGCACATTTAAATCAATATCAAAATATGGATGTTCCCCCGCATCCGCATATCGGTCTTTCAACGCTTACTTTCTTGTTTGAAGGGAGCATTATGCACCGCGACAGTTTAGGAACAGAATTGGAAATAAAACCGGGTGCCGTAAACTGGATGACGGCCGGAAAAGGAATTGTACATTCTGAAAGAACGCCTGAATATTTAAGACATTCAGACAAAATTCTTCACGGATTGCAGATCTGGGTGGCGCTTCCAAAAGAATTAGAGCAAATGGAACCAAATTTCGCTCATGTTGAAACTGATGCGATTCCGAATTGGGAAGAAAATGGTGTTTCCTATAAATTAATCGCCGGGGAAGCTTTCGGGAAAAAATCTCCTGTTCCGGTTTATAGTCCGTTATATTTTATTGAAATTAAAAGTACAAAGGCTCAGAAAATAAACATTGGGAAGGATTTATTTGGAGAAAGTGGCTTGTATATTTTAGAAGGAAGCATCAAAAGTGGTGAGTATGTTTACGATCCAAAACAGATTCTAATTACAAATGACAGTACTTTATGCGAGTTTGAAATAGCCGAAAATACTACTGTTTATATATTTGGAGGAACACCATTTCCTGAAGAGCACTTTATATTTTGGAATTTTGTTTCTTCGGATAAAAACCTAATCGAAAAAGCCAAAAAAGACTGGACAGAACAGACTTTCCCAAAAGTTCCCGGCGAAACAGAATTTGTTCCTTTACCAACACCTCATATAAAATAATTTATGGAGACTCTCTCAGCAAAAATTGATACGCGTTTGTATCGAACGGAAATAACATCTGCCAGCGGAAATATTGTTATTGCCGATGAGCCTCAGGAAATGGGAGGTCGGAATTTAGGCTTTATCCCTTCAGAACTTCTGGCATCTTCATTGGCTTCCTGTACTTTAATTACGCTACGAATGTATATTAATCGAAAGCAATGGGATGTATCAGAAATTAACATTAAAATAGATTTTGAAAGAGATGCCGATCAAAATGCCTCTTTATTTACCCGAAAAATTGAAATATCCGGTAAAATAGATGAAACTCAAAGGCAACGATTAGAAACCATCGCAAACAGCTGCCCAATTCATAAAATATTGACCCACTCAATTAATATAAAAACAACTTTAATCTAAATATAATTATGGAAATTCATCAAATCAACGACATACGAAAAGGCTATTTTGAAGCTATCGAAGACGGAAAACAAGCCGGAAAAATGACTTATACCTGGGCTGGAGATGCCAAATTTATCATTGACCATACAGAAGTCAATGAAGAATTTAACGGTAAAGGTGTTGGTAAAAAGTTAGTTATGGGTGCTGTGGATTACGCCAGAAATAATCATTTAAAAATTATTCCGCTTTGTCCTTTTGCCAAAAGCGTTTTCGATAAAACGGAAGAAATTCGGGACGTTTTATTTCATTAAGAGCTAAGCCCTAAAAAAAC
The DNA here is from genome assembly GCF_031457575.1 of Flavobacterium piscis. Classification (GTDB taxonomy): domain Bacteria; phylum Bacteroidota; class Bacteroidia; order Flavobacteriales; family Flavobacteriaceae; genus Flavobacterium; species Flavobacterium piscis_A. The sequence goes on from NZ_JAVDWQ010000022.1 coordinate 43,025, forward strand.
TGTAATTTCTAAAGGCAGATCAAATTCGCTTTCAAAAAATATCAATTGTCTTTTGTAAACAGATTCAATCAAATAGTGATTTCCCCTGAAATACGTTCTTCTGATTTTGACTTCAAGATTCGATTCTTCCACCATTATCAATTGGTGCGGATACACTAATGTTTTTTCATTTTCATCCTCGGAAGATTTTATCAAATGCGTCAAAATTTCGTTTACTTCCCCAAAAAGAGAGGCAACATATTTAGAAGGTGGATTTTTATAAATTGCTGCAGGATTATCTTTTATAACAATTTCACCATTTCGCATGACAATTGCTTCGTCAGCAAATGATAAAGCATCAGTGCTGTCATGAGTGGCAAGAATACAGGTAATTTGTTTTTGTTTCAGATATCTGAATAAGTTTCGTCGTAAGGCATTTTTACGAAAAGCATCAATTTGGCTAAAAGGTTCATCCAGCAAAATGACTTTGGGTTCAAGTGCCAGAACGCGAACTAAGGCGATACGCTGCTGCTGGCCTCCACTTAGAAATTTAGTTTTTACATTTGCAAAACTTTCCATTTCAACCATTTCCAGCAACTCCTGAACACGCAATTTTTTCATGTTGGCAAAACCATTGGAAAGAAACTTACCTACGTTTTCGGACACGGTTTCATAAGGCGACAAATCAAAATCCTGAGCCAGATATTTCATATAAGGCATTCCCGGAATCAAATTATATTTAGGCCCTAAAACAGGAGTTTCATCATAAAAAATTTTACCCTCATTTAAATCATACAAACCGTACATTAACTTCAGCAAAGTGCTTTTTCCGCATCCGCTTTCGCCAATGACAGCTATATTTTGCCCGTTGCCGATTGTAAAACTTAAATTTTTAATTACAGGGTAATTTTCAGTATACGAAAAGGAAATATTTTGAATGTCAAGCATAAGTTATTTTTGAAAGTCCAAATTTACAATGTTTAATTCCGAAAGTCAAAAAAAAAGCTGCTTCATTATGAAGCAGCTTTCTTAAATTATATGTATTTGAATTATTTGGCAGCTTCAGCTTTAGCATCATTTACCATTTTGTCATTTGCCGTAATAGCAAATTCAACACGACGGTTTTGAGTTCTTCCTTCCGCGGTATCATTCGAAGCAATTGGGTCAGCAATTCCTAATCCTGTAGTTTTAAATCTGGAAGATTTTAATCCTTTAGAAACTAAATAATTTTTTACAGCAGCAGCTCTTTGCTCAGAAAGCGTTAAATTATATTCTGCTTTTCCTGTACTGTCTGTATAACCGTATATGTTAATATCAGTATCGGCATACTCGTTAAATACCGGAACAATTTTGTCAAGATTTGCTTTAGCCTGAGAAGTCAACGTTGATTTGTTAGTATCAAAACGAACTGCATTTTCATTTAAAGTTAATTTGATTCCTTCTCCAACTCTTTCAACACTTGCGCCTGGCAGGGCCTGATCAATTTCACGGGCTTGCTTGTCCATTTTGTTTCCGATAAGTGCTCCTGTTCCACCACCTACGGCAGCACCAATTGCAGCACCTAAAGCAGTATTTCCGCCTTTACCTAAATTATTTCCTAAAATACCTCCAATAACTCCACCGGCTACTGCACCTATTCCAGCACCTTTTTGGGTATTATTGGCATTTTTTACTGAATCGCAACTTGCAAAAAAACTAACTAATACAAGCAAACTGCTTAAACCTAAAACTTTTATCTTTTTCATTTTATATCTTTTTAAAATTAATTAGTTCTTTGAAATTGGTATGTTACATCTTTAGTCTGACCTCCAACGCTAATATTGTCAATTAACTGAAATGAATTTTCCGTCAGTCCGGCTACTTTTAACAAATATCCTTCTTTAACATTTTTGGATTTTGTTCCTGCTTCAACAATTTTAAGAACAAAAAGTCCCTGATTATTGATGCTCCAGACAATTGGAGAACTAAAAGCAGTACAGCTTGAAGATGTTAAGGTCATACTTCCTTTATTATTGTTTGAAATAAAATTCCATGTGCTTCCAATAAAACATTTAGAATCGGCAATATCAAAAGAATTAACTTTGATATAATCTGAACCGGCATACGATACATCAGTAATTACCCAATTGCCTTTTATGGCTACCTGAGTTGGTCTGTCCAGTTTTTTAGAAAGTGTTGTGTCGGTAGTTGCTGCACCTGAGGACGCAGACTTACATGCAAAAACCAGTGCGGCTATCATGCATACAAAAATAATTTTTTTCATTGTTCTATCAATTAATTTAGAATTAATACTCCTACAAAGGTACAATTCAAATAATAATTTTTGTTTTATAATTTGATATTTTTTCTTTCAAAATTAACATTACGACAATTTGTCATTTATATTAAATTGGTATTCTATTTGAAGAAACTGATAGACATAACTTTAAACTTAATTTATAAAATATGACAACAGGTAAAATTAATGTTTCGGTAGAAAACATCTTCCCTTTAATCAAAAAATTCTTATACAGCGATCACGAAATTTTCTTGCGTGAGTTGGTTTCAAACGGTACTGATGCTACTTTAAAATTAAAACACCTTATTAGTATTGGCGAAGCGAAAGTAGAATACGGAAATCCGGTTATCGAAATCAAAGTTGACAAAGAGGGCAAAAAAATCCATATTATTGACCAGGGTTTGGGTATGACTGCTGATGAAGTAGAAAAATACATCAATCAGGTTGCTTTTTCAGGAGCTGAGGAATTTTTGGATAAATATAAAGATTCTGCTAAAGATTCTGGAATTATCGGTCATTTTGGTCTTGGTTTTTATTCTGCTTTTATGGTTGCAGAAAAAGTAGAAATCATTACCAAATCATACAAAGATGAACCAGCCGCGCACTGGACATGTGACGGAAGCCCGGAATTTACTTTAGAACCAGCTGACAAAACTTCACGTGGTACTGAAATTATACTTCATATTGCTGAAGATTCTTTAGAATTTTTAGAAGATTCAAAAATCAGCGGTTTATTGAATAAGTATAACAAGTTTATGCCTATTCCGATTAAATTCGGAACCAAAACAGAAACACTTCCAAAACCGGAAGATGCTCCAGAAGATTATGTAAACGAAACTGTTGAGACAGATAATATCATCAATAATCCAAACCCGGCCTGGACAAAACAGCCAACTGAATTATCTGATGCGGATTACAAAAACTTCTACAGAGAATTGTATCCAATGCAGTTCGAAGAGCCATTATTCAACATTCATTTAAATGTAGATTACCCTTTTAACCTTACTGGTATTTTGTATTTCCCAAAATTGGGATCTGACATGCAAATACAAAAAGATAAAATTCAATTGTACCAAAACCAGGTTTACGTTACCGATAACGTAGAAGGAATTGTGCCTGAATTTTTGACTATGTTAAAAGGTGTTATTGATTCTCCGGACATTCCGCTGAATGTTTCCCGTTCAGGTTTACAGGCAGATGGTGCCGTTAAGAAAATTTCTAACTACATCACTCGTAAAGTTGCTGATAAATTGAAAGCGTTATTCAACGAAAACCGTGCTGATTTTGAAGCTAAATGGAACGATATTAAAATCGTTTTAGAGTATGGAATGCTTTCTGAGGATAAATTCTACGAAAAAGCAGGTGCTTTCGTTTTGTATCCAACTGTAGATGATACTTATTTCACTTTGGAAGAATTAAAAGAAAAACTAAAAGAAAACCAAACCGATAAAGACGGAAAATTGGTTGTTCTTTATGCCGGAAACAAGGAAGCGCAACACTCTTATATTCAGACTGCAAAAGAAAAAGGATACGAAGTATTACTTTTAGATTCTCCAATTATTTCGCATTTGATTCAAAAAATTGAAGGTGATAATAAAGATGTAACTTTTGTACGTGTTGATTCTGATCATATCGATAATTTGATTAAAAAAGACGAAAACACGATTTCTAAATTGTCTGATGAAGAAAAAGAAAGTTTAAAAACGTCATTAGAAGCCTATATTCCAAAAGCATATTCAGTTCAACTAGAGGCTATGGATAGTCAGGCTGCTCCGTTTATCATTACACAACCGGAATTTATGCGCAGAATGAAAGAAATGAGCCAATCTGGTGGTGGTGGAATGTTTGGAATGGGAAATATGCCGGAAATGTACAATTTGGTAGTAAACACCAATTCTGATCTGGCTTCCAGCATTTTAAATACTGAAGATAAGTCAACACAGGAAAGTTTAGTTAAACAAGCTTTAGATTTGGCAAAATTATCTCAAAATCTATTAAAAGGAGAAGAACTTACTGCTTTTGTAAAGAGAAGTTTTGATTTGATTAAATAGGCTTTTCAGTCAAAAATAGTTAATTAAACCTGCAAACTTATCATTTGCAGGTTTTTTTACAGGCCAATTTCAAAAGATGATATTACAACTCCTCCTTTTTAAAATTAAGAGAAATAAATAATTTTCTAAAACTATTTATTTCCATCCACCACCAAGCGCACGATACAAATCAACAACTGCCTGTAATTTCTGTAAGTTATCATTTATACCGCTTAATTGTGCTGATAAAAGGTTTTGTTCTGATGTTAATACATCTGTATAATTAGTAGCTGAACTGTACTCCAAAAGCTGCTGTGTAAAATCGACTGCTTTTTCTAAAGCTGCAATTTGTTTTTCTCTTGAATCTTGTTTTTCAACAGCCATTTGATAAGAATACAACGCATTCGAAACTTCCTGGCCCGCTGTCAAAAGACTTTGCTGAAAATCATTATACGCCTGCACTTGTTGTGACTGCGTGGTTGTCAATCTTGTTTTATTGATTCCCTGATTAAATATCGGCTGTGTCAATCCTCCTATTAAGGAATAAAAAACCGAATTCGTAAAGAAATCCGTCAACTGCAAATTAGAAAATCCGCCGCTGGCTGTCAAGGTTAAACTTGGGTAAAAATAAGTTTTTGCCATATTGGTCATTTCAAAAGCATTCCTCAAATTAAATTCAGCCTGACGGACATCCGGACGATTCTGGAGCAATTGAGAAGGCAGCCCTGTTGCAAGATTTTCAGGAATGACCTGATTTTCTAAAGTTCCCCTGTCAATTGGTCCTGGAGCTTGTCCTAACAAAATATTCAAAGTATTTTCGGTTTCACGGATACTTTGTTTTAAATCCGGAATCAAAACTTCTGCTGCATGCTGATTAGCCTCACTCTGTACTACCGAAGCACCGGTAACGATCGCACCTTCTTTTAAATCTTTTATCGTTTGCACATTTTTAATACGGCTTTCTAATGTTTCCTGTGTAATGAGCAATTGTTTATCATACGCTAATAACAAAAAATAATTATTAGCAATGTCAGCTATTAATTGTGTTTGTACGGCTTGTTTTGCAGCATCTGTAGCCAAATAAGAGGCCAAAGCTGCTCTCTTCGAACTGCTTAGTTTTCCCCAAATATCAGCTTCCCAGGAGGTGCTTAAACCTAATTTATAGGTTGTTGTCAGGGTATTGATATTTATTCCGGCCGGAAAGTTTAATCCTGCTTCTGATTGTTTGGTATGAGTTGCATTTGCGTCCAGATTCAATGTTGGATAATACGCCAGTTTACTCTGACGTAAAGAAGCTCTTGCCTGCACAATGTTTTCAATCGCATTTTTCAGATTAAGATTCTGATCTAATCCTTTTTGAATTAAGGCATTTAATTTTTCATCTTTAAAAACACTCTGCCACGGCATATTGGCAATCGTAGTCGAATCGACTACAGCCTGATCGCGATACAGCTTATCCGTCGAAATGGTCGACGGACGCTCGTATTTTTTGGTAACCGAACACGCACTTAAAAGTGTGGCTGCAGTTACCATTATAATATATTTATTTGCGTTATGAATCATTTCTCTTTTCATTAAATTACTACTCTTTATGAGCTTCTATTAGTTATACTTCACCATCCTCATCACCTTCGTCATCATAGTTTTCTTTGGCCGGGCCACTTATTTTTTCCTGTAAAGTCTGGAAAATGATAAACAATACCGGAATAACAAATACTCCCAAAATGGTTCCGGTTAACATTCCTCCAACAGCACCGGTACCGATTGATTTGTTTCCGACAGCACCCGCTCCTGAAGCAAACATTAGCGGAACAAGTCCGAAAATAAAAGCAAAAGAGGTCATTAAAATTGGACGTAAACGCGCTACGGCCCCTTCAATTGCAGCTTCAACAATCGGCAGTCCTTTTCGTCTTCTTTCGAGGGCAAATTCGACAATCAAAATTCCGTTTTTCGCCAGAAGTCCAATCAACATGATTAGTGAAATCTGCAGGTAAATATTACTGTTTAATCTGAATATAATCGAGAATAAATACGCTCCCGCCAATCCAAACGGAATGGAGAATAGTACCGCAAAAGGCAAAATATAACTCTCGTATTGCGCACTTAACAGGAAATAAACAAACACAAGACATAAAATAAAGATGAAAATAGTTTCACTTCCTGATGCCAATTCCTCACGAGTTAAACCAGAGAATTCGTATCCGTAACCTGCCGGGAGATTTTCTGCAGCCACTTCCTGAATTGCTTTAATTGCATCTCCGGAACTATATCCAGGATTTGGCGCTCCAGTAATCGAAATAGAAGTAAATAAGTTAAATCTTGAGATTGATTCTGGTCCAAACACTCTGGTCATGGTTACAAATTCCGTAATTGGCGCCATGTTACCAGCGCTGTTGCGGACAAAGATCTTATTCAAACCTTCTGTATTGGTTCTGAATTCAGGAGAAGCCTGAATCATTACACGATATTGTTTTCCGAACTTATTAAAATTCGAAGCATACAATCCGCCATAATACCCCTGCATTGTTGACAAAATCGAATTGACTGTTACACCTGCATCTTTGGCTTTAGCCAGATTAATATCCATCATATATTGCGGAAAACCCGGATTAAACGGCGTTGTTGCATATTGTATTTCAGGACGTTTCGACAGCTTTTCTAAAAATTCTGTATTTACCTTAAAAAATTCTGCCGTACTATGCCCTCCTTTATCCTGCAATTGGAATTCGAATCCGCCACTTTGCCCGAATCCCTGAATGGTTGGCGGTGAAATAAAGAAAATATTAGCTTCGCGAATGCCGCTTGTTTTGGCAAAAAGCTGACCAATTACCTCATCAACGCTTAAGTCACGTTTGTTCCACGTTTCCAGTTTTACTATAACCATACTGTAGGCACTTCCCGCTCCTGCTGTAAAGTTCTGTCCCACAATACGAAGTGTGTTTTTAACCCCTGGAATCGTATGGGCAATACTGTCTACCTGCTTCGCTATTACATCAGAACGTTCCATAGAAGCTGATGGCGGTAAACTGATGTTGGCAAAAACAGTTCCCTGATCTTCCGCAGGAACGAAAGCGGATGGCGTTGTCTTCATCATATAAAATAAGGCTGTTCCGGCAATAAGAATAGAAGCCAGAACAATCCATTTTTTGACAGAAAGAAAACTAACCGAGCGTTTGTATCTATTTGTTACATTATCAAATGCAACATTAAATGACATATAAAATCTTTGAATAAAACTTTTGTGTTTATGATCGTCAGCATGCGGTTTTAAAAGCAAAGCACACAATGCCGGACTCAAAGTCAGGGCATTTACTGCCGAAAGAATAATCGCAACGGCTAATGTGATACCAAACTGCTTGTAAAAAACCCCCGTTGATCCCGTAATAAAAGTAACCGGAATAAATACAGCCGCCATTACCAGCGTAATCGAAATAATCGCTCCGGAAATTTCATCCATCGCGTCAATCGTTGCTTTTTTGGATGATTTATAGCCGCTGTCGAGCTTGGCATGCACTGCTTCAACGACGACAATGGCATCATCGACGACAATACCAATAGCAAGCACCATTGCAAAAAGTGTCAATAAATTGATCGTAAATCCGAATAAATTCAGAAAGAAAAATGTTCCAACAATCGCCACCGGAACCGCAATCGCCGGAATTAAAGTTGACCTGAAATCCTGAAGAAAAATAAATACTACAATGAAAACCAGTATAAAAGCTTCAATCAGAGTATGGATTACCTTCTCGATCGAAGCATCCAAATTTTCGTTAACATCAACAAGAAGCGTATATTTTACTCCTTTCGGGAAATTTTTTGCTGCTTCTTCAATCAGTTCTTTAGAATTGTTGATTACATCGCGGGCATTTGATCCGGGAGTCTGGCTAATTGCCATTGCTGCTGATTCTACACCGTTTGTTTTAATTGTTGCGGCATAACTTAGAGATCCTAATTCTACTTTAGCAACATCTTTTAATCGCAGCATTTGTCCGTTTCCAACCGATTTTATGATGATATCTCCAAATTCCTGATCAGTGGTTAAACGTCCTTTATACTTAATTACATATTGAAAGGCCTGATTTCCGTTTTCACCAAATTTACCTGGTGCAGCTTCAATATTTTGTTCAGCTAAAGCTGCAGAAATATCGCTCGGAATCAGTTTGTATTGCTGCATAACATCCGGTTTCAGCCAGATTCTCATTGAATAATCTTTTGCCCCAAAAACGGTTACATCTCCCACTCCTACTACACGCTGGATTTGCGGCACAAGGTTAATTTTAGCATAATTTTGAAGGAAAGTCTGATCGTAAGCTTTGTCGTCACTGTACAAAGAGAAAATTAATAAGTTGCTACTCTGGCTTTTGGTTACCGTAACCCCAGCCTGAGTTACCTCTACCGGCAATAAACTTGTGGCTCTCGAAACCCTGTTTTGTACGTTTACTGCAGCCAAATCAGGATTGGTACCTACTTTAAAAAAGATTTTGATAGAAGCATTTCCGTCGTTTGTTGCTGTAGAAGTCATGTATGTCATGTTTTCTACACCATTAATTTGTTCTTCAAGCGGAATTACGATACTTTTAAGTACCACATCTGCATTGGCTCCCGTATAACTTGCTGATACATTTACCGTTGGCGGTGCAATATCCGGGTACTGCGCAATAGGAAGTGCCGCAAGCCCCAAAACACCCAGAATTACGATAATAACAGATATTACTGTAGAAAGTACTGGTCGTTGTATGAATATTTTAAACATTTGTTTTTATTTTAAGTCGGCATAAACAGTTTCAGGATTTTGATTTTGGGCTTTGATTTGAGTTCCGTCTTTAAGCGCTGCAACGCCTTCCAAAACAATTTGCTCTCCCGCCTTAAGACCGCTTTCTACTACATAATAATTTCCTGCAGTATTGTCTAGTACCTTAATATTGGTATTTTTAGTCTTACCATCTTTTCCCACCACTACTGCAAAAAGTTTATCCTGAAGCTCAAAAGTGGCACTTTGCGGAATAATCAAAGCTTCTTTTACTTCTTTTGGAATTCTTACCGTTGTACTGCTCCCACTTCTGATAATTCCTTTTGGATTTGGAAAACGGGCCCTTATGTTCACGGTACCAGTTTCTGTATTAATTAATCCGTTCACAGTTTCGATACGTCCTTTTTCATCATAAGTGGAACCATCTGAAAGAAGTAATGAAACCTCGGGCAATTTTTTTATTTTTTCAGCCAGCGTAGTTCCTGAACCTGTATTTTGAGTAAAATTCAAAAGCATTTTTTCATTCAATGCAAAATAGGCATAAACGTTACCGATACTGGAAACTGTTGTTAACGGATCTGCATTGTTTGAACTCACCAAACTTCCCAAACGAAAGGGAATAGACCCCACAACACCATTTACCGGACTTGTTACGGTTGTATACCCTAAATTGGTTTTAGCATTTACTAAAGCTGCATTTGCCTGTGCCAAAGTTGCCAAAGCTGATTCATAAGAATACTGTGCCGATTCTAAATCGTACTTACTGATGATGCCTTTTTCGACAAGAGGTGTTACTTTATTAACAGCCAATTTTGCCGCACTCACTTCTGCCTGAGCACTTTTGATACTTGCTGCTGCGGTGCGAACCTGCTGCTCATATTCCGGAGCGCTGATTTTAAATAACGGTTGTCCGGTTTTTACAACTGCCCCTTCATCTACAAAAATTTTGTCGATATACCCCTCAACCCTTGGGCGTATTTCTATATTTTGCTGTCCCTGAATACTGGCCGGGAAGTCTGTATTTAAAGTCGCTGATTTTAGCTCTAAAATCAGCGTTTTATATTCTTTAACCTGCTGTGCGCCTCCGGCCGGAACCGATTTGTCATTTTTACCACAAGATGCGATAACAATTGATGCTGCGAGAATGCTTAAAAAGGATTGCTTATTCATCGGAAATAATGTGTAATTATCAATTTATTAAGGGACAAAAGAACTAAAATATAAGAAACAAAAAAGTTTCAATAGACGAACGGCAGGAGACAATCGATAGAGATAACCTGACAACCGATGGATTTTTTTTTAAAATTAAACAAGTGTTTAGTTTTGAAACTCGTCGGCTCTAATGGGGTTTATAAGGACTGTAAATCTGTTTTTAACGATTGGTTCAAAATTACAATCAAATAAAATGTAATATTACCTCAATAAAACAAAATTGATAATGGCAGCAAACTTCTACAAACCTTATTTCCTTACTGTAATGCACATTCTGGGGTGGTTATTATTGGGATTTATTATGTTGTTTTATATTCCGATCACCTGGAATGTGGTACTGCCGTCTGTCTTTTGGCTTTGGCAGATTATCCTGTTGATATTATTAATTATTATCTTTTATACTAATGCCAAAATCATAGTTCCCAAAACCATTATAACAGATAATACTTCTGCATTTTTAATTTGGGCTTTTCTCACGATTTTTGCCATGCAGATTATTGCCTATTGTTATACTTCGCAGACAGATCTTCATATTAAAATCAGTGAAGTTCTGGGATTTAAAAAATATAGAAATCCCTATTTTGATAATTATGTTTTAATGCTTACCCTGCTCGTTTTGGGTATCAGCACCAGCTGGGCAATGCTGCATTATTGGCAAAAAGCTGCACAGCACAAACAAAAATTGGAACAGGATAAAACAATGGCTGAATTAGCAATGCTTAAGGCACAGATTAATCCGCATTTCTTTTTTAATTCACTAAACAGCATCTATTCCTTAACTTATACCGACATTGAAGATTCAAGAAATGCACTTCATACTTTAAGCCGAATGATGCGATATCTTCTTTACAGTACTGAGGAGAGAACAACATTGCTTAAAGAAGCCGAATTTATGAGGGATTTTATTGCTCTGATGAGACTTCGAGCCAACAGAAAACTGACGATTACGACAAAAATACCGGAAAAAATAAATGATTATCCAATTGTTCCTATGTTATTGCTACCTTTAGTAGAGAATGCTTTTAAGCACGGCATTCATGCAACGGATAAAAGTGAGATTCATATTTCGCTTACGCAGAAGGGAAGCAATCTGGAATTTGAAGTAGAAAACACCTACTTCGAAAAATCTTCTACAACAGATGAAGGTGGGATCGGATTAACAAATACCAAACGAAGGCTTCATTTGATTTATCCTCAAAAACATATACTGATAGCCGGTATAGCCAAAAACGGAATGTATAATGTAAAGCTGCAAATAACTTTAGAATAATGACACTATTAAAATGTATAGCAGTAGATGATGAACCACTGGCATTAAAGCTGGTTGAAACCTTTATTAATCAGACTCCCTTTCTAGAATTAAGTGCCAGCTGTGATAATGCGGTCGAAGCAATGACTTTAATTAAAGAAAAACAGCCGGATCTTGTTTTTTTGGATATCAATATGCCAAATTTAACCGGAATGGAGTTAGCGAGACTTTTACACGAACAACCCGGACCAGTGCCAAAGATTGTTTTTACTACCGCTTATAATCATTATGCTATAGAAGGATACCGCGTAAATGCGGTAGATTATCTATTAAAACCTTTTAGTTATGAGGAGTTTTTACGAGCAGCCAATAAAATACTTCAAATAACTGACGAATCTTCCAATCACTATCAGCCTATTAATGCAGATGATGAATTTATTTTCCTAAAAGTGGAATATCAATGGGTTCGCATTTCTCTTAAAGATATTTTATTCATCGAGAGTTTAAAAGATTACGTAAAAGTCCATTTTGACAATTCTCAAAAATCGGTGCTTTCACTTATATCCTTAAAGGCTTTAGAAGAAAAATTGCCTTCATCAAAATTTATGCGTATCAACCGCTCTTATATTGTATCACTTGACAAAATAAATTCCATTAGCAAAAATTCAGTATTCATTACTACCACTGAAATAACTGTTGGCGAGCAATACAAGGAAACATTCAAAATAATTGTTGATAAATGGATAAGCTGATAATATTTAAAGAACCTCAATATATTACCTGCAAGCTTTATATTGCAGGTGTTTTGTTTTACTGAATCAGTAAGATTATTTCAAATAAACTAAAAATATTCAGTTGATATGTTCTGAGTAAGAAGTATTTGTGTAATTTTATTCTGTATAAAAAATCATGTAGAATTTTATTTTAAAACCATGGAAATTTTCGAAACCAAAGAAGCCAAACATTCAAAATTATTTTTAGAGGTCAATTTTGATTACAAATATTTATCGCGCACCTGGGTAGAGAAAGAAGAAATGGGAACCTGGAAAAAAGCCACCATAAATGATTCTAATCCTGGTGATGGCAATATCAATTTTTTCGAAGTTGGTAAAACAACTGATTTTAAAGATAAATACAGAATCATAATAATAACTTATTTTGATTTACAGAAAGTAAAAGATACAGATGATTTTATAGATAAATTAAAAATACATTATCATTTGGTTGAAGATGATGATCAGCCCGGGAGTTTTCATGTCAGCAAAATTTACAAATGTGCAAAAGATGAAATACTTATTTCAGATGATAAAATAATTTTATTAGTAACTAAAATAATTGAAATCAAATGAAAACGAGATCAATAATATTCCTGTTTTTAGTTACTTTGAAAATCTTTTCGCAAGAATCAAATACTATTAAAATAACTGATTTGGAGTTACCGAACGCTCCGGCTTTTACTATACTTGATTATTCTCCGACTATCATAAGCACCCCCTCTGCTACACAAGCGTTTACACTGAGTCTGATCAATAGCATTAGTTCAGGAAACAGCGGTTTCCCTACTGATTATGCTTTAGAATTCACTCCATATTGGGTATTTGCCAACAAAGGCAGAAACTTGACCGATTATGTAATTAAAGAAAATCAAAAAAGTTATTCCAAACCTTATAAGAATCTTTCCTTTTCATTAGCTTCAGTAAAAAAAGATACTATCCAGAATGTATCAGTTGGAATCCGAACAAATTTTCTGACTATCAACAGAAAAGACAGAAAGGAATCTATTGATAACCTGCTTCTGAAATTGGATAGATTTAAAAAAATAACAGACGAACAATTAACTCTTGACAAAAACCCGCATGAATCCGGGACAGCTGAATATAATAAATGGAATTTAGATCAGATTAATAAATTATCAAAACTGGAAGAATACAAAAAACTGACTTCTGATATTTATGGTGTAATTGATACTTTAGAAGCTTCAAAACCTGTATTTACAGCCGATATTGCAACTGCTTATAATCACTTTTTTGATGAGAATGAGTTTCAATCAGGAAAGTTGGGACTATATGGTGGCTGGTTAACGTTAAACGCCAATTTTAAATTAAGTAAAATCACTAATAATTATCTTAGCATTTATCAATACTCAAGATATTTGATTGATGAAATGACTTATGATACCACTCTGTTATCTTATAAAAAAGAAAAAAACTTTGATGTAGGAGCCAAAATTGAATTGCAATTGAATGATTTTGCTATTGCCTACGAATATATAAACAGAACTAATCAAAAAGACAATTACAGATCGGTGGGCAATTTAAAATATAAGATCAATGAAAGATTTACCATCACGGGAGGTTTTGGTAAAAATTTTGAAAAAACAGACAATCTGGTTTCCTTTCTCGGAATCAGCTGGGGAATTGCCAACAACAATGAATTAAATATTGTGGACAAATAATCTAATCATTTTTTAATAAAAGTTACATCATCAACCTGACAATTAGCGTTTGCTGTACCATCAGCCAAAAAACCAATTTCTACTTTCTCTCCTTTAACCGGAATGTTAGAAATATGAATTGTTTTCCATAATCCGTTTTCTTCTTCAATATTGTATTTCAACCTCTTACCGTTGCTTAGAACATACATTTCCAAATTGTTAAAACCATTACTGTTTTTTATTTTGGCAGTCAGATTGTATAAACCATTTTCCAGTTTTACATACGGTGAAGACGTTATAATTTGGAATATTTTTCGTTTAAAGTTAACCTTATCACTAATATTTAAACTTTTCTCTCCTATTACAATTTTTCTGTCGGCTTCTGTATTAAAATAATTTATAACCGGCGAATTTATACTGTCAAGCCCAATTTTATTTCCCTCTAAAACCTCATCATTCCAGCCAGTTAATTTTATTTGAATCGGTTTTACAGGACTCGGAATATATCTTCTGTCAGCTTCAAAACTGCCATTCATAACATAATTATTGTCTTTGGCTACTTTCCAAATACCAGTTTTGGCATTGAGATTCCAGGAATTAAGAGAATTAAAATACGGTGTACTTCCATCGAATGACATAGGACACCATTGATTATATCCTAATCCATTGCCGGCAAAATTTGCCCATCGATCCCCACAATACACTATTGTTTCCTGCATGCTTCCTTTTACAGAAACAAAAAAACCTGTTTGGGATATATGTGCAAAATCTTCAGAAGAACCGTTCGTAATAAACATTTCATTAGCCGGCAGATAAGGTCCCCTTATATCATCTGCAACCAGATAATAGGCAAAAGAGCCATCCCACCCATATATATTGGAGGCATACATATAATATTTGTTTTTGTACCTGAACATGCAATTTCCTTCACGGCTTTCCCCTTTAAAAATTTGCGTGCAATCCAATAGATTTACTTTTCCGTCCTTGACACCAATTTCAGAAACATAAATTTTATTTCTTCCCTTTCCATACGAATAAATTAAGTAGGATTTTCCCGTGCCCTCATCAGTAAATACAGTCTGATCCCCGGTATTACTGGTACCAATCATTTTTTCCATGTTTATTTTCTGATGCCATGTAAACTTATCCGTTGGCGAATTTGAAAGTGTTATCAATACTTCACTTCCATGCTGAACAAACAATGCATATTTATTCAGTTCTTTAATATAAGCTACACCCAAACGACCTACCCATGTTTTTCCCGACTTATTTACTTCGTCTTTAGTAATAACATCACCTTCAAACGTCCAATTAACCAAATCAGTTGAGCTATAACAGGTAACCGATTGAAAAGTAGCATTCGGGTAGGTAATAAATGGCGCATTTCTATAACTGTCAGCTTCTTCATAATGTACACCATACCAATAATATTTTGTTGTTCCGGTTACAGGATCAGGAAACTTAAAAATACCCCCACCCTGACTATTTAACGGCTGTCCATCTTTAGTATTCCAAAATACATCATTTTTGATGTTTTGATTTTGTGCGTTAACATTGC
Source organism: Flavobacterium piscis (assembly GCF_031457575.1). Taxonomy (GTDB): domain Bacteria; phylum Bacteroidota; class Bacteroidia; order Flavobacteriales; family Flavobacteriaceae; genus Flavobacterium; species Flavobacterium piscis_A. The sequence continues at coordinate 58,515 of NZ_JAVDWQ010000022.1, forward strand.
CGATTATAGTTACTCCTAAAATAAAAGCTACAACTAAAACAGATATTTTAGAAAAATATATTTTGTTAATTTTCATATTATTTCAGTTTATAATTTGGTGTGATTAAATTTCTATCTACAATCTATTATCAATTTCATTAATCATATAACGCAAAGTAATCAAGATTTATCGTTGATTCAAATATTTTTAGCTAAGCCGTTTAGTACTCTTATTCATTAGGAAAAGTATCCAAGCCATAACTTCATAGTATTAAGGAAGTATCTGACAAAAGTGCTTTTGATAGCATCGTGATTTCATACCTAACATAAATAAACTTAGAAAGATAACAAAAATAGAAGGTCTATTACACAGGAATTAATGATGATTTTAAGTGGCTGACAAAGTTTGTCTTCGGTTATTATAACTATAAATTCAGTACATTTATCTTCCAAATTGCTTATCCCATTTAATCGCAACTGTGATTAGAGAAACAAGATACTATTGAATGACCGAACTTCTTAAACAAAATATTGCAGCACACATTTCTCTTTCTGAAAACGAAATGGAAGCATTCTGTAACTTGTTTCAACATCAAACAATGAAGAAAAAAAGTTTCTTGCTGCGGGAAGGTGAAGTTTGCAAATTTGAAGGTTTTGTTGTCAAAGGGCTTTTTCGGGTCTATCATATTGACCAAAATGGTTTTGAACAAGTGCTCTATTTTGCTATTGAAAACTGGTAGATTACCGATATTGACAGTTTTACGAATGAAAAACCATCGCAACTTTTTATAGAAGCACTTGAAGACAGTGAGGTGCTTGTTATTTTAAAAAAAGACAAGGAATTTGCTTATGCCAATTTGCCTAAAATAGAAAAGCTGTTTCGGGTAATGACCCAAAAAACGCACGTTGCCCTTCAGCGTAGAATGATTGATAATCTGAGTAAAACAGCAGAGTCCCGTTACATAGAATTTACAGAAAAATATCCCCAACTTATCCAGCGTCTTTCCAACATTCAGGTGGCTGCTTATTTAGGTATTACCAATGTTTTTTTAAGTAATATTCGAAAGAAAATTGCCTCTGAAAAATAAGAATTCCTTTTAATTATTTAAACTAGTTTAATGTTTTGAGATAGCATACCGTTTCATCTTTGCAGTGTTAATTTTAAACAACACAAAAATGAAACAGAGTATCTCAACAGCATTTATAACAATTTTAATTTTATTTAATATGGAAACACAAGCACAAAGTTTCAAAACTATAGAAGCCAAAAATTTAAACCTTCAGGTTTACAATGCATCAGAAAACAGTTTTGGTGCAGCATCGGTAATGCTATTTCCTGGACAGAAGCCAATGGTTTTCCGTATGCTGGCACTTACATTGGTTTAGAAGACATAACCAAAAATGTTTTTAGCCGGTTAGGAAGCGAATGGATCGACTATAAATTTACTCCTGAAGATTATGTTGCCAGCGATGATAAAGTCGTTGCTTTCGGCACTTACACAGGAACTTATAAAATGGCAGGCAAATCATTTACAGCCAGAGTGGCTCACATTTGGAAATTGAAAGACAGTAAAATTATTAGTTTTGAACAATTTGTAGATAGCCAGACAGTCAATGATGCTATGAAATAAAAATCGTTTTTTTTTATACCTTGCATTGTTTTAAAATAAAGCTCAAACGCAATGCACGAAAAACTAATAACCCACATCAATAAGCACATAAGCTCTCCACTTACACATGAAGAAGAAGCATTAATTGTAGCAACTTTTCAACCTAAAAAATTACGAAAAAAGCAATATTTTTTACAAGAAGGTGATGTCTCTAAGCATGCTGGTTTTATTATAAAAGGAGCTATGCGACAATACAGTGTAGACGACAAAGGCATAGAACACATTATACACCTGTACATTGAAAACTATTGGGCAAACGACCGCGAAAGCTCGACTATGCTTACCCCGTCAAAATATAATATTGATGCCTGGGAAGATACTGAAATGCTTATTATTACAAGAGCTGAAATGCTGGATTTGATGGAAAAAATACCTGCTTTGGTACAAATGACACGAATAATGGATGAGCGAAATGCCATTGCCAACCAACGCAGATTAAGTTCAACCATCAGTAATACGGCTGAAAAACGTTATGAAGAATTTGCAGCAAATCACCCGCAATTTATTCAACGGTTTCCGCAACATATTATTGCTTCTTTTTTGGGTATTACCAAAGAAACATTGAGCCGAATTAGAAAACAGGGAACAAAATAAGCTCTGTTTTACTTTTATAAAACCGTTGATAAATGTCAACGGTTTTTATCATTTTTCACCTTTGCTATGTACACTTTCGATGCAGATTTGCATTCTAAAAAATAAAATGAAAAAGAAAGTTTTTTGCCAAATGACAAATCTTATAAGAATAACGTTAACTAATTTGCAACAATGAAAGCATTTATAGAATACATTTTACAGTTTGGAAATTTAAACCAACAACAACTTGACCTGATTTCAAAAAAAGCATCAATATTAGAACTCAGCAAAGACGACTATTTTTCGGAAGCGGGGAAAATTGCCCGACAAGTTGGCTTTGTTGCAGAAGGCATTACCCGGGTTTGTTATTACAATAATAAAGGCGAAGAAATAACCAAATATTTCATTGACGAAAACAATATTGTGGTTGATTTAGACAGTTTTAACAATGAAATTTGTTCTTCTGCTTATGTGCAGGCTATTACTGATTGCAAGCTGATTGTCTTTTCAAAAAAAGACTGGCAGGAATTGCTGGATACAATTGTTGGCTGGGACACCATTGTAAATAGAATCACTTCGAAAGCATTGATGCTAAAAGTAGCCAGAAGAAGCCCATTGGTTACAGAAGATGCTACTGAACGCTATTTAAAGTTTTTGGAAATATATCCCAATGTTGTCAACCGCGTTCCCCTTTCTTATATCGCTTCTTATTTAGGCATTACTCAATCTTCCTTAAGCAGAATCAGAAAAAATATCCGATAAAGTGCTTTTTGCCAAATGGCAAATGATTTCGTTTTTAAACGTTGCAATTTTGCTTCATTAATTTTAAAAACATAAAAATGAAGTCAGTATTAATAACAGGAGCTAACAGAAGCATTGGTTTGGAAATCGCAAAACAATTTTCAAAAAAAGGCTTATTTGTTTATTTAGGAACACGTGACCCTGAAAAAGGCGAAGCAGTTGTAAAAGAATTAACAGAAAGTGGTTTTCAAAACATCAAAGCTATTCAAATCGATGCAACTAATTATGATTCGATTTTGTCTGCCAAAAATAGTATCGAAAAAGAGCAGGGCAAATTGGATATTTTAATTAACAATGCAGGAATTTTTGGAACAAATCCACAACAGGCATCAGATACCCCGATTGAAGACATCCAAAAAGTGTTCGACACCAACTTCTTTGGCGTAATCCAAGTGACGCAAACCTTTCTGGAATTGCTCAAAAAATCAGAAAATCCAAGGATCAGCAATATTACTTCCGGATTGGGTTCTTTGACTTTGCACAGTGATCCAAATTGGAAATACTATGATTTTAAAACGGCAAGTTACGGAACTTCAAAAACAGCTTTGAATGCTTACACTATTGCATTGGCATATGAACTTAAGGATTTGTCTTTTAAAGTAAATGCAATCGACCCTGGTTATACAGCAACCGATTTCAATCATCATAGCGGATCTGGAACAATCGAAAGTGCTGCAACTTTTATCATTAAACATACACTAACCGATGATAATGCCCCAACGGGAAAATTTTTCAGTAATGACATACAGGATGAAACGGAAGTTAGTCCCTGGTAAAAAAAGGATCCCATATCATTCCGTGGATTTGTAAAGTTTGGAAAACGATTAACTAAAAAAAATTATTGATTTAAGAGAAAGTTTACAAATACAAAACCGTCATTATTTTAAATCTTAAAGCCCAAATTTCGCAAAACTGTTAGCGGTTCTTGCCTGTTGGGCTTTATTATTATCTGTTACAATTACTAGTTAAAAGGCAGTAATTTTAAACTAAATTTTCTAGCCCAAATTGAGCTAATTGATCTACAATCGGTAAAGTCTTCAATCCTAATTCGGTCAACCGATATTCCACTTTTGGAGGGATTTCGGGATAAGCTTTCTTACTAACCAATTTATTTTCAACAAGCATATTTAATTCTTGTATCAGCATTTTTTCACTAATGCCCGGAACAGCTCTTTTCAGTTCTCCATATCGCATCACTTTGTCATTGATTTGAAATAGTATCATCAGTGTCCATTTACCACTTAACAGGTTCAAAGATGCTTTCACGGGGCAATTTTCATCGCAAGGCGGAATTTTTTTTAAGTTTTTTTCCATTGATATTCAATAATTCTAACCGTTAGGTAAGTACCTAACTATCCGGTAAGTACTTGTGCAAAAGTAAGCAGTTCTGTAATTTTATGCAAGTTTTAATCGTAAAAACAAATAAGACAATGAAAGTTCAGCAAATACGTAACGCTACCATTATAGTGGAATATGCCGGAAAGAAAATTTTGGTAGACCCAATGCTTTCAGGCAAAGGAACATTGCCCGCATTTATTCCATCAAAAACGTGGAGTTTTAAACGAAATCCATTGTACGATTTACCCATCTTTAAAGAGGAAATTGTAAAAGATATAGACTTTATTTTTGTGAGCCACCTGCATTATGACCATTGGGACAAAGAAGCAGTAACTATTTTGCCAAAAGGAATTAAAATATTTGTACAAGATCAGGCAGATAAATCAAAAATTGAAAAATCTGGGTTTACCAATGTAGAAATCCTTACTGAAAATTCTGCTTTTGGTGAAATAAAACTCAGCAGAACCAAAGCCCAGCACGGTAAAGGATATATTTTGCGAATTGCAGGTTTGGTTTGCGGATTGGTATTAAAACATCCTGCAGAAAAAACCTTGTACATAGCTGCCGATACGGTTTGGTACAAAGGTATGCAAGAAGCCTTAGACCAACATAAACCCGAAATTGTGGTTCTGAATGGTGGCGACAATCAGTTTGCTTTTGGAGGTCAGTTAATAATGAACAAGAAAGACATTTATGAAGTCCATAAAGCCATTCCCAACGCTACAATTGTGGTAAGCCATATGGAAGGAGTAAATCACAATACACTTACCAGGAAAGATTTGAAAGAATTTCTCAATCAAAAAGGAATAACTGATAAAGTGCACGTTCCTGAAGATGGGCAATCATACACTTTTTAAAATTCAAAATATAAAAATAAAGCCAATGAAAATTTTAGTATTTGGAGCCACAGGCTCGCAACAATTCAACATTATAGGAGAAGCAAAGAATAAGGGCGCAGAAGTAATTGCTGCTACAAGCTCAGAAAAAAGTTTTGAAAAATTAAAACAAGCTGGAGCAACACCTATTCTTGCCAATATGAGTGATGCAAACAAAATGCAGGAGATTACCCAAGGTATAGGGGCGATAGCTTTTATGATTCCCGTTTCCCTACCCAACCCTCTTGACGGTTTGCAATATGCCAAAAATGTAATTGATGCAGCCAAAGCAAATCGTGTAAAGAAAATTGTCTGGAATACTAGTGGCTGGTTAGCTCCGCAAAAAACAGGAATACCTGGTGAAGATGTGAAACTGGATATTAGGGATTATCTGAAAAATAGTGGAATAGATTATGTAATCATTGAACCAACTATTTATATGGAAAATATGATGGGCCCATTTTGTGCCCATTTTGTAAAAAACGAAAGGAAATTGGCTTACCCTACTCCAGAAGCAATGCCCATAGGCTGGATAGCATCCAGAGATGTAAGTGCCTTTGTGGTGGAAGCTATTTACAACACAGAGTTGAAAGCAGATACTTTTCAGATTAGTGGTTTAGAGAATCTAAAAGGAAACGAGTTGGCAGAACAGTTTTCTAAAGGGGCAGGAGAAAAAATTGTGTATTATCCACAGCCACTGAAAGAATTTGGTGATATACTAAAACCATTTGTTGGAGAAGCGGGAGCTGCAGGCGTTGCATCCTATTATGAAAGCCTCCAGAATGCAACAGAATACCCTCCAAAATTCAATCCTAAAATGAGTGAAATATTAGAAAAACTTCCCGTACAAATGACTTTGTTAGCACAATGGGCAAAGGAGAATAAGGATTGTTTTTTTAATTAAATAGTATTTAGAAAGCTATAATCATTAGGAATAACTTAAAACCGTTAACAAATGTCAACGGTTTTTTTTATCATATATCATCGTTTTAGGGCTTGTTTCTGTTGCAATTTTACATCATAGAAATAAACAAAAATCAACCCTCAAAAATTAGAGAAATGAACAAGAACAAAATTATTTATTGGACAACAACAGGAATTATTAGTGCTATGATGCTTTTCAGTGCTTTCGGTTATCTTACTAATCCTGATATGAAAGCAGCATTCGTGCATTTAGGGCTGCCCGATTATTTCAGGATTGAACTGGCTGTTCTAAAGGTTTTAGGAGCTTTAGCTTTACTGCTTCCAATGGTTTCAGATAAAATTAAATCATTTGCTTACTTTGGATTTGCACTCACATTCGTATCTGCTGCTATTGCGCATTATATAAGTGGTGACCCAATTTCGGCTGTTGTTGTGCCTATAGTTTTCTTAGTGATTTTAGGTATTTCATATACTTTTTATGGTAAAATTAAAGTATGATTAAAATGAAAAAGGAAATCAATTTTTCAACAAAAGGTGTTGTAGCCAATCTTGGACCATTGAACCTCAATCGTATGCTCCCCAATAGATACACTAATAAAATAGGGCCGTTTGTTTTTCTTGATTATGTAGCTCCCGCTATCAAAGAAATAATAAATAAAGACGGTATGGGTGCACATCCGCATCGGGGTATTGCTACATTGACTTATATTCTTCAGGGCGAAGAAGAACATTTTGACAGTGCCGGAAATTATGCCAAAATACATTCCGGTGGTGTACAATGGATGAAAGCAGGGACAGGAATCGTTCACGACGGCAACTTGAATTATGATTCCGAAACAGATAATAAAATGATTCAGGGCTTTCAGTTTTGGATCAATCTGCCTGCAAAAAACAAAGCAGAAAAACCAGCACATTTAGCAATTCAGGCTAATGAAGTACCTAAAAAAGCACTACCTGACGAAATCGGATGGATAAAAGTGATTGTGGGTAATTATGAAGAACTGGGTTCAAAAATTCCTAATTATTCTGAGCAGTTTTTATATCATATTCAATTAGAAGCAGGACAACAATTTTCCATCAGCCTGAATGATAAAATAGAGGTTGCCGCTTTTCTGACTACACAAAACGCAATCCTGAACGATGCTGAATTTGAAGCTGGTGAGTTTATAGAATTTGACAGAAAAGCCGGTGAAATTGAGATAAAAAATACGGTACAAACTTCCGTTGATATTCTGTTATTTGGTGGCGAAGAATATACAGAACCTATAATAGCAGAAGGTCCGTTTGTAATGAACAGTCAGGAAGAAATAGTTCAGGCGTATGAGGATTTTTACGCTGGAAAATATGATAAAATTGATTTTAAACAATAAAAAACAGCACCGCTTTTTCTAAGAATAATAGTGAAGGCATATTAAAATTTTACAAAAAAAGCTGCCTTGTGAAGGCAGCTTTTAAAACAGGTTTATTGATAAAAAATCAGGAAATATCAATCATCCTTGGAGGTTTTTGTTTGGCTTGCTCAAGTTTAGGAATAGACAATAATAACAACCCGTTTTCATAACGAGCTTTTATCTTATCCTCATCCACTACGTTTTTAGGCAGTACAAAACTTCTCTGGAATGATTGATAACTAAACTCTCTGCGAGTGAAATTTTCCTCCTGGGTATTCACCTCATTTTCTTTCTGAGAAGAAATAATCAGCTGGCCATTATCCAGCGTAACCCTGAAGTCGTCCTTATCCATACCCGGAGCTGCGACCTCAACTTCATAATTGTCAGCAGTTTCTTTGATGTTTACTGATGGCAATGTGGTGCTTGTTGTTGAAAAATTGTTGTTTTCCCAATTGAAAAGATCGCGGCCAAAGACATCATCAAAAAACAAGCGTTGTAAAGCCGGTACACGGCTTCCGTTTCTTTTAATAAGATTCATAACAGTAATTTTTAAAATTGTTAGACAATAAATTTTAGAACTTACACAAATATGTGCATCAGCTAAAAAACAAAAAATATGCCAGCCAAAAAAAGTGACATTTTTTCATATTTTTTAATGAAAAAATGTCACTTTGTAGTTGCAGCAATTCAATCTAGTTGATGAAGTCAAACTTATCTTCAAACATTTTTCCAATAACCGGAATAGGTTTCTTTTGTTCATTGGCAGCATTGATTATTCCGAAAATCCACAAAATAAAAATAGCATAACCAATGTAGTTAAGAAAATAAAGCGAAGTTACCGTGAACACCACAACAGAAAGTATAATATTTACTGCAAAAGAAAACAGAAAAATTCCGAAGCCTTGCTTAAGGTGATAGGTTACAAGATCACTTTTTGGTGTTACATCTTTGCTTTTTACGAAAGCTATAATCCAACCAATAATGGTGATGTAGCTCAGGATTGATAAGGTTTTATTATTCATTGTTCTAAGTTTTAGTATGAATCAAAAATAGATAAACTTAAATTAAGATCCTACAATTACTTTGTCATCGGTATGTTTTGATTGGTATTTGATGTACTTGAATGCATATACTGCCAAATACCATTTACGAGTTATATTTCGTCTTTCATTAATTTAAAAAACTGTTCTTTTTTTGCCCTTGAAATGGGTACAACAGATTTATCATTCATATGGATCATGCCTTCTCGGGAATAACTCAAAATGGAATTAACATTGATAAGATGTGACTGATGCACACGAAAGAATACAGGCGGCAGTAAAATATCTTCGTAATTTTTTAAAGGTTTTGAAACCATTATTTTTCGGCCATCCGTCAGGAAGAAAGTGGTGTAGGAGCCCGAAGTCTCGCATCTTAAAATTTGCTCTAATTTCACGACATACATCGCTTCCTGCGTTGGCAAAACAAGTCTGTCAGGCGTTTTAGACAGATTGGTTTGCAATTCGGCAATTTGCTGTTTTTCCAGCACTCTTTCCTGCAAAATAGCAATGCGGTCAATTGCCATTTTTAATTCCTGCGGATCTATTGGCTTAAGCAAATAATCGACGGCGCTATATTTGAATGCGTTTATGGCATGCTGTTCAAAAGCCGTTGTAAAAATAAGATGGAAAGCATTAAAAGAAATTTGCTGCAAGACCTCAAAACCAGTTCCGTCTTTGAGCATAATATCCATAAAAACCAAGTCAGGTTTAAGTCTGTCAATCATTTTTGCTGCTTCATCAACGCTTTCGGCATATCCAATTATCTGAATATTCTCTCCGGCAACCATTTCAAGCATAATCGACAAAGCTTCTCTTAATCGATGCTCATCTTCTATAATTAAAGTTTTGTATATCATCACAATATCGGAATGTTTAAAATTACTATACAGCCCTGCCCGTCTGTTTCGGGATCTCTTTCTTTTAGGATAAACCCGGCGTTTGGATTATCCTTTTGCATTTTCGTCAATCTTTCGTCAGTAATCGTTGTAGAGAGCGATTGATGTTTATTGTTGATCTTTAATTTTCTCGAAGCCGCCAATCCAATTCCGTTATCTTTAATCGTGCAAATTAAATTACGCCCTGTCTCCTCCTCTTCAAAATAAATTTCTATCAATCCGCGTACATTATTCTCCTGTGGTTTTAAACCATGTTCAACGGCATTTTCTATAAAAGGCTGAATCAATAATGGCGGAATTAAAATATCGGTTTCTACAGCATAGTTACATTCTATTACATAATCAAAACCATTATTTAAGCGAAGCTGCTGTAGTTCGATATAATTTTTTAGGGTATTTATTTCTTCTTCCAGAGAAATGGTTTCTTTTCGGGATTGTTCTAAAACCTGTCTTGTTAGTTTGGCAAATTTATTCAGATAAGAAACTGCCGGAATAGTATCTTTCTGCAGAATCATGCTTTGAATATTTCCCAAAGCATTAAAAATAAAATGCGGATCCATTTGCGAACGCAATAATCGCCTTTCTAAAGATAATCTGGCTGAAAGATTTTCGATGGTTTCTTTTTCCATCAACTGTACTTTCAGTTCACTATTGGCCTGTTCCTGCTTTAGAAAATCTTCCCGATTTTGATAATAGCGCTGGCGGTAATGATACGACCGAAACATAAACACAAGCCCAATTAATAAAACTCCGGCAATGCCATAACCTAATAATTTATTTTTTTGCTGTAATTCGTTTTCCTGTTCAAGTTGTTTAATCCGTTCTGCTTTTTTTGAAGATTCATATCTGGCTTCGGCATTTTGCAATTTAGACTGTGTTGACTCATTGTATTTTAACTGGTTGTATTTAGTATAAAGCGTATCATAACCATAATAGGCCTGAAAATCTTTTCGCTTTACCGAAACATCTTTTAAACTACTGTAAAAAGTCGCCAAAAGATAATTATCAGTGTACGGAAGACTTTTTTGGTACTTAATTCCGTTTATAAAGAGAAGTTCTGCTTTTACATAATCCCCTTTTTGCGTAAAATAATACCCCTGAAGTCCAATTGCACTTCGGTATATAATTTTTACGTTGTATTTTTTGGCAATTGCTGTTGCTTTTTTCAGATTCATCAAAAAAGCTTCTTCGTCAATAGGCTGCGGCCCTTTTGTATAAAGATCTGCGAGATTAATATAGGCAATCCCGATGTTACTTTTACTCACTATCTTATCAGCGTTTTCTTCTGCTAATAAAATGGTCTCTTTAAAAAATTTCATAGCCGTTTCCCAATCGCCTGTTCCACCGGTTTCTAAGTTATCAGTTAAAAAACTTCCAAATGCCAATCTTGCATGTAATTGACTTTCAGAATCTCCTGATTTTGCAGCACAAACCATTGCTTCTCTTGCATATTTTTCGACTTTTGGAGGTGAAGCCGGCGAAAAAAGATACGATATATCCGAAGCAATTTTGGCGCATTGATCGTGTGCCTTAATTTTTGAAAATAATTTATAGGACTCTAATAAATAATTCAGAGCCTCAGGTTTATCCTCTATATACGATTTTAAAGATCCCATTACAGCAGCCGCATGCGCTTTTGCCCTTTCATTATTTACTGTCTGCGAAAGATAATACGCCGTGTCAGCATAATGCATAAACCCTTTAAGATGCAGTAACCGTTTTTGTGTAAGTGCCAGATAAGCATAACAAATTACTTCGTCGTCCTTGCTTTTGTTTTTTATGGCTAAACTGAGGGCCTGTTGCTGAATTTTAAGTGAACCAACAGTATCAGAAAAGCGTTTGGCATAACCCTGACTGGCCATTTTTTCGACATAAGAAATGCTTTGTGCATGAATTACAGTGGTGAATAAAAAAGAAAACAACCCAAAAGTAAACAATTTTATTGTTGTGTATTTCCCGAAATCAAGTAGTGAAATTTGGAGCATAATTAGTCGTTAATGTTCGAAAAGTACAAATTGTCTTTATACCAGCCAAACATTTTACTTTCGTTTTTTCAATGATAAAACACTTCATTGCCTCACCTCAAAAAAAACTTAAAACAAGCTCTTTCCTTATATATTTCAGAAATAACCAAACAAAAACCTAACCTCACCATTTACCAATTTACAATTGTGATTGGTTGATGTATCGAGTAATCTTGTTCTACTAAATTATTTTTAAAACCAACATTATCATGAATAAGAAAATACTTGCATTATCACTCGTTTTTTTCTGTTTTTTGACTCAAATCAACTACGGACAGATTGAAGAAAAACGTACGAAAATAGAAATTACCGTAAAAGATGGCAATAAAACCATTACTGTACCAGTTCGTTCTGCAACAGTTTCGTTTACAAGACCTTCAACTTTAGTTTCCAAAGATCCAATAGAAAAAACAGACCCAAAAAGTCATTACCTGTCTATCGATTTCGAAAAACAAAATATCGCTTTACTGGGCGCTTTTGTTAAACATAAAAACGGAATTGACGGGGAGTTAACCATCATTGATACCTATGGACAAACCCCATCGAGAAAATTTGAGTTTAAAACAGCGACTTTAGATGCTTTGAGTGATCAGTTAAATGGTGATTATTCCAGCTCTTATTTTTCATTGAATTGCAAAACATTAATTATTGACGGTGTAACTTTAGAATAATCAAAATGACACAGCTTAAATATTTTATAAGAGATGGCAATAAATATGTCATGAAAAGAGAATTGGGCTTTATTTTAATAATAAGCATCGGACTTGCTGCTTTTGCCGTGGGAGGAATCTGGACCAATAATATGCCTATGTTTTGGATTTTTGGTGTTTTGTCCATTTTTTGTATTATTTCCATTTGGTCAAAACAGGTTATTCTCGACTTAGATACTAAGGAAATTATCGTAAAAGTGGGCCTTATAGGTAAACCTGTCCCTATTCCGCTAAAAGATTTTCAAAATTTTGAACTGGTAAGAATGAAACAATATTTTATTACCATCAACACTTCTTTAAATGTCAATTATTTAAAAAACGGAAAAGAAAAAAGTAATTTGATTGCGCAGGGGTTTACAACAAGAGCAATGCAGAATCTGGCAAACGAAATAGACGAAATACTGAACAGCAATGAACATTCGTGAAAGATATAATATAGAGGAAAATTCCAATTGCTTCTCGTTTCAGCCCCAAAAACCACTGCAAAAATTATCGCAATGGTTTTTAGCGGGTATTTTTGTGGCCGCAATGATATTGCTTTTGTTTAGGGAAATGCTGGACGAAACTCTGTTTTTTGCCCTTTATATTTTATTGGCTTATGGTGTGTTCCATAGCTTATACGATATTATGATCAGAGCAAAAATTCGGTATACTTTTGATTTGAGAGATAATTCAGTTTACCGGATGAGTCCTGTTTCTGCAAAGAAAAAAATCATGAAACTCGAAGAAACTGTCATCTTTGTCAGCTCCGAAATGGGAAGCTGGCATTATAGTTTAGGGGCTAAAAAAAGCCATTTTATAAAAAGTTACGCTTTAAGCGAAAATTTCAGTTCCGGAAAAAAAAGCGAACAAAAACAAGAAGAATACGAAAAACAGGTTTTGATGAAAATCAACAAATTGACTGACTCAGTTCAGGACTCAAAAAAATAAATTATTATGAGATTCAAAAAAATCATCACTTTATTATTTTTATCAGGATTTATATTTTCATGTAATCTGGTCAATGACAGCCCAGACAGCATTTTTAAATTAATTGGATTGAATGCAAATAAAGTTCCATCCAGTTTTGGACTTATTTTTAAGGAATTTCGTTTACAAAAAGCCAAAGGCCGTTTGCAGGTTCCTGCTGCTGACAATAAATCGAGGCGCCCGGCAACCTGCGTTGAAGCTGTAAATTATTTCTATTCGAATACTTTTACCGAAGATATTAAGAAAATAAAAAAGCTCAATAAAACAGAAGAAACGAAGCCTATTATCGAAGCCGGAATTGAATTGTTTGAATATGCGCAAGAGATACACCGAAATGATTTTCCTAAAATTGCAAAAATGATTGATGAAGGAAAAAGTGATGAAGAAATTGATCTTGCAGCAAAACAACTCGATGATACAAAAGGGATTGAACTCGATAAAAAACACGAAAAAACAATGAAATTATTATTACCTTATGCTGATAAGCATGGTATTAAGTATAAAAAATTCTAATAGTTAAACCAATGAAACCGACAGCACATACTGATCTTTATTATCATATGCTGAATGTGGACGTAATTCGGTTTTCAAACTAAACTTCTTATGGACTGAAAGCCTGCAAGGTTGTAACACTATTTATGAGCCACAAATAGCATTAATTAATTTGTAAAAATTTGTGGCTATTATTTTTTAGAAGCAAAATCCACTAAAATACATAGTTATAAACTATATCTGAGACCAATACAATTCTACTCTAAAAATCGGGATCTAATTTAATTCAAACGAGACACTAAAAATTCAATCAGTTTATATCAGAATAAATCTAACAATACAGTCTTCCATACCGTTTCCAGACTAATTTTGTCCGTTTGGGCTGAATTTTTAATTGTTCACAGTCTTCTGCCTTATATGTTTGCACTATCAAATTATAAAAGCATTTTGCTTGTTAACATTTTAAAAATTTTAAATTATGAAAAACTTATTTTTGCTCTGTATTGTTCTGATATCCTCAAGTGTTTTTAGTCAAAGTTTTTTTGACAGACTTCATTTTGGTCTGAAAGCCGGAGGTAATTACAGCGATTTTTCCAATGCTGATTTCGATACCGAAGGTTTTGCCGGATTTCATGCTGGTGCTATTATAGCCTTTGATATCAATGAAAACTTCTCTGTACAAGAAGAGTTTTTATTCTCAACTCAGGGCGCTAAACTAAAAGGAGGACTTTCTGACGGCCAGGATCTTAAACTATCTTATATTTCAGTTCCCATTGTTTTAAAATACAAAACCAGCTTTGGATTATATTTTGAAGCAGGTCCTCAAATTGGAATATTAGCTTCAGAGAATTTTAAAGAAATTACCAATGATGATTTTGCAGAAAAAATTGACGGCGGTGTAGTTGGCGGAATTGGATACCAATTTCAAAACGGACTTGGTATTGGAGCCCGTTATTATTTAGGATTGACGAATGTTAGCAAAATAAAATCCACTACCATAAATACCGATTTTCAAAACAATATGTCACAAGTCAGTCTTTTCTATATTTTTTAAACATACAAATAAGCTGTCATAATTATAAGTCAATTAAATACCAGCTACATCTGTAGTTGGTATTTTTCATTATTTAAAATATTACAAACGTTATTACCTTTGTGTCCTGTCATAATCCATAACTTGAATTAAAATTTAGTATTATGATCTTTAAAATGTAAAATAATAATCATGAACAATATCGCAAAATCTTTCTCTCCGTTAATTTTGAGGGAAATTTATAAAATGAATATTTTTTTGACGGTTTTAATACCGTTGATTGCTTTATTTTTTCTCCTTATATTTAAGAATTCAGCTTCACTGATATTGTTTATGACTTTAAAAAGTGGTTTTTATATTTTTTTAGTCACTTTTTCGCTCTCTGCTATTCTGGAATTCTGTGCTGTAAAATTTCCAAATAACATAATTCAATTTAGGCTCTGGCGTTATTGCACAAGCTTTTGTGTTTCAATTATATTACAAATGCTCTTATGGCCTTTTTTTGCCTGTCTGGCTAAAGTTGACTGGAGTCCTTACAATTTTGAGCTTATTATGATTTTTTTAATGGAAGCTGTTTTTGTCTCTATCTTAGTTTTACTGTTACAGGACTTTGCTATTTTAAGATTAGCCAAAACGCAAACTGAACTTGAGAATTCAAGATTACAACTTCGCACGGCAGAAGCTGAAAATCTGCTTTTAAAACAGCAGATTCATCCCCATTTTTTATTTAATTCACTCAATACCCTAAAAGCATTATACAAAAAAGATCTTGTTCTTGGAGAACATTATCTAATACAACTCGCTGGATTTCTAAGGGCAGCAGTATCGCTTAATGACAGCATGGTCACTACTCTTGAAGAAGAGCTGAATTTTTGCCAAAATTATCTTGAAATGCAAAAAATGAGGTTTAATGAGGCTTTAGAATGGGATATAAAAATAAATAATCCAGATATGCTTAAAAGTACTCTGCCCACTTTTTCGCTTCAGCCACTTGCCGAAAATGCCATAAAACACAATCATTTTACCAAACAGCAACCTTTGCATATTAAAATAGAGCAAAATGAGGAATATATATCAGTATCTAATACAATCAATCTCAGGGAACCTGGTGAGACATCACTAAAAAGTGGTTTGGCAAATCTTGCTGAACGCTACCTGATTTGCTCCGGAAATGAAATTATAATTAATAATGACGGTGTTACCTTCTCTGTAAGTTTTAAAATAAATACCGATGAAAATCATAATTATTGAAGATGAATCACTCGTAGCAGAAGATCTGGCAGCGAGCCTTAAAAACTGTAGTGCAGAAATTGAAATAACAGCTATTTTAGGATCTGTAAAAGAAGCTATTATCTATTTTGGAAACCATCCGCAGCCTGACCTTATCTTCAGCGATATTCAGTTAGGAGATGGCCTTAGTTTTGAAATTATAAAGGCCGTTCCGCTTGAGGTTCCGGTGATTTTCTGTACTGCTTTTAATGAATATGCATTAGATGCTTTTAAAGCTAATGGTATAGAGTATATCCTAAAGCCTTTTAGCTGTGAAGAACTTAAAACAGCCTTGGGGAAATTTCACAGCATGCAAAAATTAATGAGCGGTAAACTTGCCCGGCAGTACCAACAAGCCATGGAGACAATTACAAATCTTCAGAAACCCTTCAGTAAAACTATAATGGTAAAATACAGGGATCGTCTTCTTCCTTTTACCTTAGATAAAATTGTGCTTTTTTATGTTGAATCCGAAACGACGGTTATGCTTGTTCAAAATGGAAAAAGCTATATGCTGACTGAAAGTCTTGAGGATCTTGAAAAAAGGACCGGCATATTTTTCTTTAGGATGAACAGGCAGGTACTGGTAAACCGGAATGCCATAGAAGATGTTACAGATTATTTTCCGCGTAAATTAAAAATAAACCTGTCATTTCCTTTTCATAAAGAAATTTTTGTAAGTAGAGAAAAAAGATCTAAAGTATTAGCCTGGCTTCAAAGCTGATTTTCTGGAAAAAAAAAGGAACTTGTAAACTAAACTTCAATAAAAATTACCATTCACAGATTCCATTATTATCAGCGTGAAATCTTCTCGGTTAAAAAGGAGTATCAGATAAACAGCTTCTATACAAGGCAATGTTAGACTATAAACGTCAGGACAAAAATTTGATTAAGCCATAATAATTCTTTCTGAAAACTTTTTTTCTGTTATTAATTCCCCTTTAAAAACGTCACTTCCTTATACATAACGGTTCATCCGTAAAATTGTCCGTTTGACTTTATTTTTTACGTTGTTTAAGAAATTGCCCTCCTACTTTCGCAGAACAATATCTTAAATAAAATATAATGATTCAAATGAAAATCCCTCAAACAGGATGGCTTATGGTCTTGACTGTCATTTTATGCCTTAGCAGTTCCTACGGACAAAATACCCATATTAAAATTTCCGGTATCCGCTCTGAAAAAGGACAAATTTTACTAAATGTATTCAAAAACAATCAGGATTACGAACAGGAAAAAGTCTCTAAAAAATTAGTCTTTGAAAAAAAAGCAATTGCTAACGGCCTGATGATTATTGATTGTGATCTTGAACCCGGAATATACGGAATTACCCTTATTGATGATGAGAATAAAGATGGAGAACTGAATAAAAACCTGATTGGCATACCCAAAGAAGGTTTTGGTTTCTCTGATTTCTTTATGGAAAAAATGAAAAAACCTGTCTTTGACGAATTTAAAATCACGATAAAAAAAGAAGACAACAAAATTAATATTAAGATAAAATACATGTAATCCGATTAAAAACAAAAACCCAAAATTAAAATTATGAAAACAAAAACAATCTTTATTAAATTAATTCCTGTGAAAGTAATAGCTCTAGTAGCCCTAATATTTTTATCTGCTTGTGATAATAATGAAATCGATCCTTTTGGTTCTGCACGCCTTAAAGTAGTAAACGCTGCTCCTAACTCGGGTTCACAGAAATTTGTTATGGCAAATATCCCATATATAGGCAATCTGGGGTATTTAGAGAATTCGGTATCGTACCATAATGTAGTCTCGGGAAAAAATCTGGTGAGCCAATTTAGAGATGAAAACGATAACGATTTGTATGCTACCGAAGAACTTAATCTGAGTGATGATAAAAGATATACCGTTTACCTAACGGGAGAATCAAGAAGTGATGCAGAAGTAAGACTTTATGAAGATAATATTACTGCACCAGCCAGTGGTAAAGCCAGGGTAAAGTTTATTCATTTAAGCAGTGGAGCTCCCCAAAATATTGATTTTATTGACAGCGAAGGTAATAATCTTGCTTTAAATCTTGCACGCTATAACCAGAGCAGTTACTCAGAAATTAGTGCCGGTTCATTAGCTATTGAGGTTCGTAGTGCAGGGGAATCTGAAAATATTGCAACCCTGCAGACTGCTAATTTTGCTGACGGAAAAGTGTATACCATTTTTATAGCAGGATCTTCGACATCAGGATACACAATAAAACAGATTTTACATAATTAGGTTATTTTATTGTATTAAAATAGCAACTGTTTCCTAAAACCAATTATAAACTGTCTCTAAAGCTTTAGACCGAAAAATTAATCCTCTTATTTAAATTGGTTGTAACTATTTAGCAGCCACAAATTACACGAAACTAATTCATGTAATTTGTGGCTGCTATTTTTTCAGGAGCTATAGCAAAATGTACTAAAGTACTTAGCTGTAAAACTATATCTGAGACCAATAAAGGATTTTAAATTTTTGAGTAAACTAAAAAATAATATATTTTACTCTTAACTATGAACTCAAATTTGGTTAGCACTTTCAATTCATTATTCAATATTTAGCTGAAACTAAAATTCTTAAATTAAGGAAAACCGTAAAAACAGCATTATTCAAAAGCCGAACTTTAGGCAAATAATTAAAAGATCCAGCAATCAGGTATCTTTTAATTTCAACTTGAATGTATGCTAAAAAGAACACTTTTAATTGAAAACAAATTTTCCATAACGGCAAAAAACAACCAGCTGGTACTAAAGTCAGAAGTAAAGGAAAGTTCTATTCCAATAGAGGATATTGGGTTTCTTGTTCTTGACCATAATGAAATCTACCTCAGTATTCCTGCGATGAATTTACTTGTTGAAAACAACACTTCTATTATTATCTGCGGAAAAAACCATCTTCCAAACGGAATGCTGTTAAACCTCAACAGCCATCATATTCAACAGGAAATCTTCAAAAATCAAATTGAAGCATCTATACCTTTAAAAAAGCAGTTATGGCAGCAAACCATAATTGAAAAAATTAAAAATCAAGGACAACTACTTGAAAAAATAACGGATTCCAAAAACAGTTTTGCTTTTTTAGCCAGTAAGGTATTAAGTGGGGATTCCTCTAATATGGAAGGAGTTGCAGCGGCACAATATTGGAAACATTTTCCTCAGCCCAATTTAGAATTTGATGGAATTAAACGGGAACGATATGGCGACTATCCTAATAATTTCCTGAATTATGGCTATGCCATTTTAAGAGCCGCTACTGCAAGAGCCCTCTCCGGGAGCGGTTTATTGAATACATTAGGCATCCATCATAAGAGTAAATACAATGCTTTTGCACTTGCTGATGATATTATGGAACCGTTTCGCCCTATTGTAGACGAAAAAGTCTTTGAAATTATGCAGCATTTTGATGAGCAGGAACTAAACACCCTTATTAAGGCTGAGTTATTACAAATAGTAACCAGAACAGTTTATTTTAAAGAGGAGAAAAGCCCTTTAATGATAGCTTTACAAAAAACGGCAAGTTCTCTCCAGCAATGCTTTACAGGAAATCGAAAAAAAATTAAATATCCAGCATTATGGAGCTTAACGGATATCGAATAATGTGGCTGTTCGTTTTTTTTGATCTCCCCACAGAAACAAAAAAAGACAGAAGAAATGCGTCCGGATTTAGAAACAATTTATTGAAAGATGGATTTTCGATGATGCAATATTCTGTTTATGTACGTCATTGCGCAAGCAGCGAAAGCGCCGATGTCCATGAAAAGAGAATTCACAGACTACTGCCGCCTTTAGGAAAAGTAAGCGTACTTCGAATAACCGATAAACAATTTGGCAATATTTTGAATTTTTGGGGAAAAGCAGCCTTACCCTCAGCACCTCAACCCACACAATTAGAATTGTTTTAATTTTTTTCAAAAAAACAATCCTGATGCCATTTTTGAGGGTTCAAATCAATATAAGTATAAATGTTGTCATAAGCATTTGTATTTCT
Organism: Flavobacterium piscis; assembly: GCF_031457575.1. Classification (GTDB taxonomy): domain Bacteria; phylum Bacteroidota; class Bacteroidia; order Flavobacteriales; family Flavobacteriaceae; genus Flavobacterium; species Flavobacterium piscis_A. The sequence goes on from NZ_JAVDWQ010000022.1 coordinate 78,489, forward strand.
AATGATATGGTCATGGAAAGAACGCTGCCATGCAAAATTTTCGAATCCTTTTTTATGAATAAATTTTGAAGAGGTTGTTTTAAAAGCGCCAATCAAACTCGATAAAGATTTAATTTTAACCGAATTATCTTTAATAACCAAACTATCAATTTCTAAAATTAAATGGAGATGATTTGGCATAATAATGTAATTATGAATATCAACATATAAATATTGTTCTTGCAGCCAAATTATTTGTTCTTCAACAATTTTACCATACGAATTCAAATTCATTTTTATGCCTGAAAAAACTTCTTGTGGATTTTTATTGGAATGATTCTCATTGGAATGTTTTTCATTGGAATGATTTTCATTGGAATGATTTTCATTGGAATGATTTTCATTGCGATGATTTTCATTGCGATGATTTTCATTGCGATGATTTTCATTGCGATGATTTTCATTGCGATGATTTTCATTGCGATGATTTTCATTGCGATGATTTTCATTGCGATGAT
>NZ_JAVDWQ010000023.1:0-59267 GCF_031457575.1 Flavobacterium piscis
ATAAAGTTTAGTATACTTTGACCTTCAAATACTTCCATAATGACTGATTTTAAAGATATAAATATACAGAAACTAAATGACTAGCTCAAAAAATATTTATTTATTTCATAATTTTCTTATAAATTCTATATTTGAAGAAAAAGAATGTCTGAGAAATATAAAGTTATCGATAGTAAGGTTCCCTCTTTTATTACCATTATAGATTGGGTAGATTTGTTTGTACGCCCCATGAGCAGTCATATCCATTTAATAGTTACAGCTTTTGATGGGGAACTACAAAATGTTATTCGTGATTTTAAAAAGTTTACTTCTAAAAAATTATAGAAACCATAAATGAGCATCCCGAAAGCAGAAGAGAATGGCTGTTACGAAAATTTAATTTTGAAGCTCAGAAATCAGGAAAAGCCGAAAATTATAAGTTCTGGCAAGATGGTTTTCATCCTGTGATATTTTTTAGATACATTAGAAAAAATGGAATAATGTGTGAACTACATACATTATAACCCTGTTGAAGCAGAAATCGTTTTTCATGAAAGAGACTATATAAATAGCAGCTATAGAAATTACGAGCAGGATAATACAGTATTTTGCAACGTAAAGGTTGAGCCTTTATGGTAGTTTGTATAAATAAGCCGCGTTGCAAACGCTTTACTCTCGTTAGTTAAAAAAGTAGGTACTCGTTGCAAACGAGCACCAGAGGGATCCCTATTTTAAATCAACAAAATCAATTTCATATTTTAAAAAATTGCAATGGTGAATTAACCTGATAAACTTGGTATTACTTACTTTTACAATCACAATCGCAGAATTAATTAAATCTTGTTATGTTCAAAAAATCAACCTTTGCTTTAGCTATTCTTTTTATTTTAAGTTCATGTGCTGTCCAGCAAAAAAGCTTATCCGTTAACGATTGGTATGCTTTTACAAAAGCCAGTACAGAAAGGCTTCAGCCTACCCAAGCTTTTGATTTTTCTGACGGAATGATCAGAATGCACGGTGACAACAATGGTTACCTGATGTCTAAAAAAAGTTATAACAATTTTGAACTGAGCTTAGAATACAGATGGAATATCGAAGAAAAGTTTAAAACAAAAAATAAAAAAAACAGCGGTGTCATGTACAACATACCCGCTGATTATCCTGATAAAATCTGGCCAAAAGGAATCCAGTTTCAAATAAAAGAAAATACTACTGGCGATTTTATCTTTTTAGATCAGATCACTACAAAAGTAAACGGAAAACTGGTAGAGGCTGGTGCAAGTGTAACTTCTCCCAAATTTAGTGGCAACGAAAAACCGTATGGCGAATGGAATACTATTGTTATAAAATCCTTTAATGGTAAAATCACCCAATATTTAAACGGAAAACTCGTAAATGAATGTACGGAATCCTCCTCTACAGAAGGCAAAATTTCTTTAAATTACGAAGGGTCCCCAATTGACTTCAAAAACATTATACTAAAAAACATTTCAAAAAATAATGAATTCTAAAATATAGAGATTTTAAAAACTTTCACTCTTTATTAATTTAAATTACTGCAAAATTCAAAAAACCTCCAAATTCCTAATAATCTGGAGGTTTCTATTTAAAAAAAATCATCAAAAGACTGCTACTTCCCAATAACCCAGCCCAAAGTAAAACCAGCAACAAGAACAAATTCAGTATCGAATCGATCAAAATTGACACCGGCTCCTAAATTCACTTCCAGATTAAATTTTCGTTTGTAAGTGCGTTGAAATCCCCAAAGCGGAGCAAGAGTAAAAGAAGGACAATATTCTGCATAATCCTTATTGGTAGAAATTGATTGAAAATTGTAAGTAGCGCTCACTGCAATAAAATTACCGGAGTTATAAGCCGTTCTTTTTCCTTTATTCGCTCTTTTTTCAAGATTGTAATAATGACGAAACTGCTCATTAATCATAGGTAAAAAATACGTAGTTGATTCGTCATAATAACTGTTATAGCGATATCCAAACCCCGAACTTACTTCTGAATAAAGTGTGTTTTTAGCATCAAAACCATGTTCGTAAACAAATCCCGGAAATAAGAAGTTGATTTTAAATTGATTTTTTTCAACACTTGCAGGAGCTTCGTCCTGTGCCTGAATTGTAATCGTAAAAAGAACTGATAAAAGTAAAAGCAGGTAATTGTTTTTCATTTTTTGTTGTAAATAAGTTGGGGGCAAAAATAATATTAAAAGCGTACAAACCACTAAAAATTTAAAATATTTTTCCTACATACGAATCGTATCAAAATCCATATACACACCTTGAATGTTATAACGATAAAGAGTAATTGTATAACATAAAAAATTAATGAGAAGTATACTTTTGAGGTGAACATTAAAATCAAAAATCATGAACCTAAAAAGATTTTTCGGAGGATTACTTACTATCCTCGGAATAGTAGGACTTATTTACACAGCCGTTATATTTGCCGGCACTACAGGCGAAACGAGAGACATTAAATCGTTAATTATTTACGGAATATTGGGAATCGTATTTTTTATGTCGGGTATCAGTCTGGTACGAACTACGAAAGACGAATCATAAATTACTTACTGAACTCTTATAAAAGAGAAGTTAGTTAAGTTACACACATGAAATAAGTTAGCAACTTTCACAAATATTAAAAAAGCAGACCTGTAAGCCGGATTCTGTTCTTGTTATTGCTAACAATACCTTATCATTTATCTAGATCCCGCATTACTGCGGGACTCAAGCTACCTACCCTTCAGCAACGGACGAGAAGCCCTTAAATGCTGATATACTTGGTATTTCACCGCATAGAGTTTACCTGGTTTCACTACAGCATTACCTGTACATACTTTCTGTTGCACTTGTCCTGACGCTATCACTAACGCCGACGGGTGTTACCCGCTATGCCTCTCTCTGGTGTCCGGACTTTCCTCCCTCCCAATAAATCAGGACGACGATAAGGCGGTCTGCGGTGCAAATTTAGCTCTTTTATAAGGAACTTGAAGCTTTTCTAAAGTTTACTTTAACACTGCTTTTGCAATCCCTTTATTTTAAATTGGTTATCTTTAAAATCCTAATCTCAAAAATTCTTTTATTATGGCTAAAATGTATCACTACGCAACGGTCTCAAAAGCTTTAGATCAGCTTAATGAAAAAGGGTTTACCTGCGACTTCAATCGAAACGCTGACATTATCAAAAAGAATCCTGAAAAATTTGAAATTGTACATGTGTATCGATACGAAGGCGAATCAGATCCGGGCGATGAAGCTGTCGTTTACGGAATCAAATCAAGCACAGGCAAAAAAGGCGTTTTTGTAGCAGGTTTCTCCGCCGATTCTGATCAGGAAACTGCAAAATTCCTATTCGATTTAAGCATTAAAGGCCGTTAATTTTCAGGAGCTGTTCCTGCTGTACGCTGTATCTTTTCCTTGCTAAAGAAGCAAGAAAAAGGATGTCACTCCCATCAGGGCTAGGCCTTAGTTTTCATAAAGTCATTGCGAGGAACGAAGCAATCACACTACTAAAAGCAAAATTGATTAAGCAAATGCGATTGCTTCGTTCCTCAGGATGACATAAAAAAGTCCATCATAAAATGACAGACTTTTAAACAACACGCAACTAAATTACGTAGTTGGTATTTTCAATTTCCAACCCGGCTGAATCAGATCCGGATTTTTAATAATATTTTTATTGGCTTCAAAAATTGTCTGCCAGGAAACACCATATTCTTTTCCAATTTTAGATAACGAGTCACCATCCTTCACAGTATAATCAGTTGTGATTGTATCTGCAACATCTATATTGACAACAGCATCCGCCGCTCTGAAATCAGGATCAATTTTTCCATATACATTCCAAATTTTTTCTTTGTCTTCTGCAGATTTTGCTGTTCCTTGAATATACAATACATTATTTTGTTCTCTCACCAGTAAATCCGCTATTCCTAAATCCGTCGCCAGACTAATCAAATCTCTATATTTTTCCTGTAAACCCATAACGATTTTATTTAATAGTTAATTTGTTATCCACTTTTTGAGGTTTCAATTCCTGTACACTTTGAATTAAAGGCTGCAATTGACTTCTTTTGATTTCTCCCGAAAGTGTCACAACACCACCTACAACAGTAGCGCTAACACCATCATAAGCTTTTATTACCTTACCTACCGATTTATCCAAATCACTATCAGAATTAATAATAACAGCAGCAGCAGCAGGTTCTACATTAGGCTGAGGAAACTGACAGTTATTCACTACCGATTTTACTCCTTTAACTGCTTTTACAGAACGCTCAATATTTTTTTTGAAAGTACCATCTTCACAAGTTCCCACAATAGTAGCAACCCCTTCATGTACTGTAACCTGCACTTCCGGCGTATCACCTAATTTGGTACTAATTTCTTTTTCGATATCCGCATCTTTAGGTGTACAAGCCACTAAGGAAACAGCAAGCCCCATTCCTAATAAAATTGATTTAATTTTCATAATGATATTTTTTAATTAATTAAGATTTTAAAATTAAGTCTATTAATTATCAATCGTTTATATGATGATGTTTGCAGATTTATATTTTTCCCAGTAAAAACAATTGGTTGAGTCTGAAATTGTTTATTTGGAATACTGGAAATACCCGCTTTTTTGATTAAGCTACATAGAGATTAAAGTTTAGAAAAGAATTAAGGTTTTCTGAGAAAAGATCAAAAAGTTTATAGAACTCAAACAATGCTTTTTCTTCATCAAAAATGCATTTTTCAAGAATCATATTTCGGTAACCGGAAGTTGATTCATTATAGCCTAATTCTTTAGCTACAAAATCATGAAATATATTCCATTCCGGAATTAAATTTTCATCTATTTTATTATGTAAACAATACAATCGATAGCCATTTACAGTATAATACAAAGTTGATAAATGCCCATCTCCGATATACAAATAAGGTTTTTCTCTAATTTAATCTAATTAATGAATATAGATTATTTTGATTCATAAAATTGGTTGTATTAAAATTTATTCTTTTGGAATTTATATATTTTTGTACTCACGAGAACGCTTATACAAATTGAGGGGAATTTATTAGATACAATTAAAACTTCACTTCAGGAGATTGATTTTGATAAACCATTTCGAAGATTAGTGACTTTTTATCTGAGCTTAAACAAACTTCATTGTATTTATTTTACTTAAAATTTGATTTTCAGCAACTGCCAATTGATCACAAATAAAATTACATCTTCATTCTTTTTCATTTTCAAATCAAATTCTAAATTGACAAGTCTTCTAGCTAAATAAGTATTTAATTCACCATTCTTTTGTTTTACTTTATTAACTGCTTCATTATCCACTTGCTCTTAGTTTTAATTTTTGTTGTTTTGATGAAGAAAAAATTAAAAACATAATTTAATATTTGTTAATTTCCTGATGGGAAAACAGTAAAACTAATAGCTGTTCAAATACTTAAAATCCTCTTTCAGATTTATCAATTTCAGATTTGTGATTTGGCAATTTTCAGCCTATATTTGCTATCGAATAAAAAAGAATATGGAACAATTTGTTGTATCGGCCCGTAAGTATCGCCCGCAGACCTTTAAGGATGTTGTAGGTCAGAAAGCCATTACTAACACTTTGCTGAATGCCATCGAAAGCAACCACCTTGCTTCTGCCCTTTTATTCACCGGACCTCGAGGTGTTGGAAAAACAACCTGCGCTCGTATTCTGGCACGAAAGATAAATCAGCCTGGATATGATGATCCAAATGAGGATTTTGCTTTTAACGTTTTTGAGTTAGATGCGGCTTCCAACAACTCGGTTGATGATATTCGGAGCCTAATTGATCAGGTTCGGATTCCGCCACAAACCGGGCAATACAAAGTTTATATTATTGATGAGGTTCATATGTTGTCTTCGGCTGCTTTTAATGCTTTTTTAAAAACATTGGAAGAACCGCCAAAACATGCTATTTTCATTTTAGCAACAACAGAGAAACACAAAATTATTCCGACGATTTTATCGCGTTGCCAGATTTTTGATTTCAAAAGAATTACCGTAAAAGATGCCAAGGAACATTTGGCAGAAGTGGCGGCAAGTCAGGGAATCAATTTTGAAGATGATGCTTTGCACATTATTGCACAAAAAGCAGATGGTGCGATGCGTGACGCTTTATCCATTTTTGACCGTGTGGTTTCCTATTGCGGAACGAACCTGACACGCCAGGCCGTAACCGAAAATCTTAACGTTTTAGATTACGAAACCTACATCAGCATTACCGATTTACTTATAGAAAATAAGATTCCGGATTTATTATTATCATACAACGAAATTCTTTCAAAAGGATTTGACGGTCATCATTTTATTGCCGGTTTAGCTTCACATTTCAGGGATTTATTGGTAAGCAAAACTCCTGCAACTTTAAGTTTGCTTGAAGTGGGTGAACAAGCACAGCAAATGTATGGCGTTCAGTCTCAAAAATGCTCTCAGGAATTTTTATTAAAAGGAATTGACATTGCAAACGACTGCGATTTAAAATATAAATTAAGCCAGAATCAGCGCCTTTTGGTCGAATTATGTTTGATGCAATTGGCCTCTATCAACTTTGATGGAGAAAAAAAAAAGTTGAGCAATTCATAATTCCACCAGTTTACTTTAAAAATAGCGGATATTCTATAAGTGAAGCCCAAAGTCTAAAGTCTAAAGGTGAAAATCAAACTGTAACTGAAATTTCAGTTTCAAAAGTTGAAATTTCGGATAATGCAACTGAAGTTCCTATTACTCAAAAAGAAGAAACAGTTATAACTCCGCAAAATCAAACTTCTGACGTTTCAAAACCTGAAATTACCAGTGAACCTAAAATTTCTGCCTTTTCATTGGCAAGTATCCGCAAGAAAAAAGAACTGGAAGCAAGCAGTAAGTCTTACGTAAAACCTACTACAACATTACCAACAGAAGAATTTACCGAAACCGAAATGTTGCTGCAGTGGAATAAATATGCACAGCGCTTAGGAGACAAGGGCTTTAAAATTATGGAGTCATTATTATTAATTAATGATCCGGTTTTAAATGGTACGAATATTACTTTGGAATTACCAAACGAAGGTTCTAAACTGGATTTTGAAAAAGAAATCCACGGACTTTTAGGACATCTTAAAGGGCATTTACACAATCATGATATTACGATTGAAGTCATTGTAAATGAATCCATTGAAAGTAAACGCAGTTTTAACGATCAGGACCGTTATAATCGGTTTTTGGAAATAAATCCAAACATCGAGCTTTTACGCACCACATTTGGATTGGATTTACCAACTTAATTATTTGTTCCTGAATCCGAAATCATATATTTTCTGAAGCCATTTTTCTCTCTGAACCTCATCAGCCGTTTTCACAATTCCGATATAACTGACTTTTACGGGTTTTATTCCGCAAAATTCCAGTGTACATTTCTTTAACTGATTCACGCTTGGCCTTCCGTAAAAAAAACGATAATACCAACCGGGCTGATCTAAAGTCGTGATAATATGGGCCGTTTTTCCTTTTAGCAGCTTATCCCACCAAACCGAGTTTTCACGATATTGAAATGCCATTCCCGGTAAAAATAATCTATCAATAAAACCTTTGGTAATAGCAGGCAAGCCACCCCACCACACTGGGTGAATCCAGACTAAATGATCTGCATTTTGGATTTTTTTCCAGGATTCGAGTAAATCTGGTTCCAGTTCCGTTCGTTTTTGATAACCAAACTGTAAATTCGGATTAAACTGTAATCCTGCAATGGTAATCATTTCTACTTGGGCTCCGGAAGCAATCGCTCCTTTTTTATAACTTTCAGCAATTGCAAAATTGAAGCTTGCAGAATTAGGATGTCCATTTATAATCAATATTTTTTTCATTTTTACGTTTTTACAAAAATACTGTTACACTAAAAATTTCTACCGGACAAATGTCTATAAAATAGATTTTCTGATACGGCTTAAATGTCTTGGCGTAACACCTAAATAAGAAGCCAAATACTGCAGCGGAATTAATTGTATATAATTTTGATGATTTTTACACAGCTCTTCATAACGCTGTTTGCCAGATAATTTCTGAAAAGAAACCATTCTTTTCTGCAGGTTTACAAATTCCATTTCAGCAATTTTACGCCCTATTTCCTGCCAATGGATACTTGATTTATAAAGCTGTCCCAAACCTTCTCTACTAATAACCTGAAGTTCCGTATCGGCTAATGCCTGAATATTTTCTTCCGCAATATGCTGTGTTATAAAACTGGAAAATGAAGCCATGAATTCGTTTTCAAAAGCAAAACAATTGGTAATTTCATCACCCTGATGGCTAAAAAAACAGGAACGCAGGATGCCTTTTTTGATAAAAACAATTTCATTACAAACCTGATTTTCTTCTAATAGGAATTCTCCCTTTTTTAGGTTTTTTGTAGTAATCAAATCATCTAACTGATCTAATTCCTTCTGCGACAAAATTTGAATTGATTCAAAAACGGATTTCATTTTAAAAACGGATAAATTAATCTTTTGGAACAAAAACCTTCTCGATTCTTTTATCTGGAATCAGCCATAAAAGTGCCACAACTAAATAAGCTGCACCAGAAATCCATTCGCTGTAAAAAGAAAAAGTAATTCCCAGAATATACAAAATCGTAGATGCCAATCCTTTGAAGTCTTTTCCTATTGCTTTTGCCAATATCGAGTTTTCTCCTTCAGAAATAATTATAATTCGCTGCAAAATAAAATAAGCGACCGAAGATAATAACAATACGATACCATACAAAGTCATTGAAGCTTTTGCAAAATTATGTTCTCCCATCCAGCCTGTTGCAACAGGAATCAGGGAAAGCCAAAAAAGTAAATGCAAATTTGCCCAAAGAATTTTTCCGTTTACTTTTGATACACTATGAATCAAATAATGATGATTATTCCAGTAAATTCCAATATAAATAAAACTCAGGATATAACTTAAAAACTTAGGGAACAAGGGCTTTAAATCAACAAAATCAGAACCGTGCGGCACTTTAATTTCTAAAATCATAATAGTGATTATAATGGCTAAAACACCGTCACTAAAGGCTTCAAGTCTCGATTTATTCATTTTTAAAATATAAATTTAAATTTTTCCGTAATACATTGCTTTTACGATACCATCAGAAAGACCAATTTTAGGCACATAAATCTGGCGTGCACCACTCCATTTCATCGCATTCAGGTAAATTCTGGTAGCGTGGATGATGACATCGGCACGATCAGAATTTAATCCTAATTCAGCAATTCTTTGTTCATAGGTTAATGAATTCAAAAAGGCATATTGTGAATTGATGTAAATGTACGAAAGTGGCTTCTCCTGTTGCTTTCCTGACATTTTAAACAATTTATTAATGTTTCCACCGGAACCAATAAGCGTTACCTCATCATAATCTTTAGTATTGGCTTTGATCCATTTTTCTATTTCGTCCCAAACCACATCATGCACCATATCATTTAGCAAACGAACAGTTCCGGCTTTAAAAGATCTGGAATTAATCATTTTTCCGTCAGAGAATAAAGTAAATTCGGTACTTCCTCCACCTACATCTACAAAAAGATAGGTTTCGTCTGTTTTCAATAAATGATGTAAATCGGTAGAAGCGATAATGGCTGCCTCTTTTTTTCCATCAATAATTTCAATTTTTATATCGGCTTTTTTCTTGATAAGTGCCACAACTTCCTTGGCATTGTATGCCTCACGCATGGCCGAAGTTGCAAAAGCCATATAGCGTTCTACTTTATGTACTTTCATCAAAAGGTTGAATGCTTTCATGGCATCCACCATTCGATCAATATTTTCTTCTGAAATTTCACCAACGGTAAAGGCATCCTGACCTAAACGGATTGGTACACGAACAAGTGAACTTTTATTAAATTGAGGTTCTTTGCCATCTTGTTCTACAACATTCGATATCAGTAGCCTCATGGCATTTGAACCAATATCTATTGCTGCATATTTTTTTATTTTAATCATGCTCACTTATGATTTTAAATTTAAATTGTGTCGGTTTTAATTTATATCCTGAACTGCTTTTTCAATTAATTCATCCGTTTTACTCTGATAATATTTATAGGTTTCTAATTGTGCGCGAAATGCCGGATGATGATTTCTGACTTTGTATTTATTATCCAGATTATAGGAATGATATCTCACTTTTACGTTTCCTTTCCATCCAATATTAAAATTATCAATCAGTTCTTTTTTTATTGAAAGGTCATAAATCGGGCAGGTAACTTCTACTCTTCCATCCAAATTTCTTGCCATAAAATCAGCTGATGAAATATAGACTTCGGTTAAACCGGCATTACCAAAAATATAAACCCTGGAGTGCTCCAGGTAATTATCCACAATACTGATGGCTTCGATATTTTCGCTCATTCCGGGAATTCCTGGAATCAAAGAACAAATTCCTCTTACCTGAAGTTGAATTTTTACTCCTGCATTGCTGGCCTCGTATAATTTATCTATCATTTTAAAATCAGACAGACTATTCATTTTCAATTTGATATGCGTCTTTCTTCCTGCTAAAGCATGGAGGATTTCACGATCTATCAGTTTTATAAATTTGCTTCTGGTGTAATGTGGCGAAACTATTAAGTGTTTGTAACGGTGAACCCTGTAATTAATATCGAAAAATTCGAATATTTTAGACACATCCTTTAATATTTGCTGATGACAGGTAAAAAGGGTAACATCAGTATAAATTTTAGCTGTTGATTCGTTAAAATTACCTGTTGAAATAAACCCGTAACGACGTGTTTTTTCATCTTCTATCCTTTCGATTACACAAATTTTGCTGTGTACTTTCAGACCTTTTATCCCAAAAATAAGTTCAATTCCTTCGGTTTGCATTTGCTCTGCGTACGAGATGTTGCTTGCCTCATCAAATCGTGCCTGAAGTTCGATCTGAACGGTCACTTTTTTACCATTTTTGGCAGCATTAATTAAGGAACTTATAATTTGTGAATTCTTTGCTAGACGATATAAGGTGATTTTTATCGTGGTTACTTTTGGATCTAAAGCCGCTTCTCTCAAAAATTTGGTTAAATAAGAAAATGACTGATATGGAGCATGAAGCAAATAGTCTTTTTTACTTATTTTTTCCAGAATACTCCCTCCCAGACTTAAACCCGGAATTGGTAATGGTTCATTGGCTTTATAGAGTAAATCGAACCTTCCTAAACTGGGAAAATTCATATAATCACGTCGATTGTGATATCTGCCTCCCGGAATTATACTATCTGTAGATACGATTTTCATTTTATCAAGGAAAAATCGTAGCGTATCCTCTTCAATCAGGTTGTCATAAATAAAACGAACAGGCTCTCCTATCCTCCTGTCTTTTACTGATGTAGCAATTTTTTCAAGCATGCTTTTACTTAAATCGCTGTCGATATCCAATTGCGCATCACGTGTAATTTTGATCATGTGTGCCGAAACACTTTTATAATCGAATATATTAAAAATGTTTTTCAGGTTATGTCGAATAACATCATCTATCAAAATAACATAATGTTTATCATCTGTTGATGGCAATACAACAAACCTGTTTATTGTTTTGGGAATTTCGATCACTGCATAACGCACCTCATCATTTTGATTCATCTCTAAACGAACAGCCAAATATCCCAGTGTATCTTTGAGGACAGGAAACTCTGCCAAATCATTCAAAATGATAGTAACCAATTCAGGACTTAGTTTTTGAACAAAGAAATCTTTTAGAAAATTTTCCTGTTCAATTGTAATCTCGTTTTCATTGATAATGAAAATATTCTCTTTTTCGAGCTCAGACTCAATATTACCTAAAATCCTTAAGCTTTCAGATTGCTGCTGAATTACTATTTCAGTAATGTCTTTGATTAATTGCTTGGAAGATACACCCCCTAAATATTTTTCCCCGGAAATTCCAGACAGGTTCAACCTACGAATTGCAGCATAACGAACCCTGAAAAATTCATCTAAGTTGTTAGAAAAAATTCCAACAAAACGTAATCTGTCTAATAGTGGAACTGTATTATCGGCTGCTTCCTGAAGTACCCTGGCATTAAAGGCAAGCCAACTTTTTTCTCTGTCAATGTATTTCTGCTCGTACACGCTTTTTATTTTAAATCTTTGGGGAAAATCGTTTTATGTGTTTTGCCTTTATTGATGTTGGTCCAACTTTCTGCATCAAATTGTAATGAAACAAAACCGGAAGTAGGAACATTTTCTATAAAAACATCCCCAAATTTATTAACAAAATTTGTAATAGCCTCATTATGTCCAAAAAGAATAACGCTTTCAAAACTATTATCACATGATTTGATAACTTTTTCAAGCTGACCTCCATCAAAAGTGTAAAGATCGTCTTTGTAAATAATACTTTCTATTGGATAGGATATATTTTGCGCAAAAATAAGAGCTGTTTCTGAAGCGCGGGCTGCGGGGCTACTCCATACTATATACATTTTAGGAAGAAACTTTGAAATAGTTCCTGATACAAGATGAGCATCTAAAATTCCTCTTTTCATCAAAGGCCTGTCAAAATCTTTTAAGGGAGCTTCCCAACTGGATTTTGCATGTCGTATTAAGATTAAGTTTTTCATAAAAGGATATTATTTAAAACATGCGCGTTTTAAAATTAATTCAATCCTAATTTACGAAAGAAATTTTAATACACTTGTCTTTTACAATGTTGTTAACATTAAAAATGGTCCTGATTTAATTTTTACAACATTATTGAGCTGCTATACAATTAAATAAAGCTTTAGAGTAATATTTTTTTTTGTATCGCAGCCATAAAAAAAGCCGTTGCAAAATGAATTACAACGGCAACTAAACTAACCTGCATACTAACTATCTTTAAATTTTTGCAAAAATATTGGTATAATACTTTCTACCATTTTCTGCGTCTATTTTTATGGCAATACCAAAATGGGTATAATCGCCTTCTATATTTTTTTTATGTTCACCACTCGCCAGCCAGGCAATTAAAACGCCTTCTGAAGTTTTATAATTATAGGCTACATTTTCACCTACTTTGTGTGCATTCAAAACTTTTATTATATTCTCAGAACGTGCTGAGAAATTATCATGACTAACTACTCTGTTGGCAATCATATAATTACTATGCTCTTCTGATTTAAAAGAGATATGATTCACTTTTATCAATGCTTTTAAACCAATATTCTCACGATGCCTGTTGATTAATTGCATCAACACAATTTCTGATTCGTTATAACTATAATCTGTTATAAGTTCTTCGGATGGATTTTCTACTTCGCCTTGATCACTTGATTCTGATGAACAGGAAACTGTCAAAAGAATAATTGTAATGAATAGCGATATTCGAAAAATCCTTTTCATAACACCAACAATTTCATCTAAAAGCAAATATCAGATGCAAAATGCTTTTGATTTTTTATTTGCTAAAATAAAAATAATCAAATTATCGTTTAACTACCAAAAAAAATCGATGAAATACATGAAAAATATTTTTAAGTAAAAAATTTCTTATTTTTACTAAGAAGATAATCTTTCAATTAGCCAACTAAAATCGGATTGGCTTTTATAACGAATTCTGTCATGTAATCGGTTTGGTCTTCCCTGCCAGAATTCAACCTCCAATGGAGTCACTATATATCCGCCCCAGTTTTCAGGTCTCGGAATTAATTTCCCTTCAAACTCATTTTCCAGTTTTCTTAAATTGTCTTCTAAAAATGTTCTTGACGGAATTACTTCACTTTGATTGGAGACGATGGCTCCCAATTTGCTTCCATCAGGGCGCGAATCGAAATAACCGTCTGATAAGTTTTCAGAAGTTTTTTGTGCAATTCCTTTAATGATAACCTGTCGTTCCATTTCATGCCAGAAAAAAGACAGGCAAACATTTGGGTTTGCAGCAATTGCTTTTCCTTTTTCCGAATTATAATTGGTGTAAAAGATAAAACCTTCTTCCGAAAATTTCTTTAATAAAACGACTCTGGATTTCGGAAAGCCATCCAAACCGATTGTAGAAACAGTCATGGCATTTACTTCTCCGCTTCCGCCAAAATCTTCTGCTTCATGAAACCATCTGTTAAAAAGATTAATTGGATCTTCGGGAATATTAGTTTCCAATAATTCGCTTTTCTCGTATGATTTTCTATAGTTACTCAAGTCATTCATAATTTTGGATTTTAGACTGCTTAGATTTTATATTGAATGTTTTAGATTTTAAAAGCATTCTATTTTACTTTAAGACTTTCGGCTTTACAACTTTAAAACTTATTTTTAAAACTCAAAACTTCTTCCATCATCTCCTAATAGCACATTTGGAAAAACAGTTGCTGCTTCTTCCTTAAAACGTTCAATACCTTCGTATCTGGTAGAATAATGACCCAAAATCAATTGTTTTGCATTTGCTTTTAAAGCGATTGTTGCTGCTTCTTTTGCTGTTGAATGCAATGTTTTCTGCGCCAAAGCTTCTTCTGATTGTAAAAAGGTAGTTTCATGATAAAGAACATCTACATTTTCAATAATCGGAATGATATCTTCATTGTAAACTGTATCCGAACAAAAGGCGTAACTCATTGGCGGAATTGGATCAAAAGACAATTTTTCGTTATCAATTATTGTTCCATCATCCAGTGTAACGTCTCCGCCATTTTTTATTTTTTGATAATACGCTGTATGAATATTATACTGCTGAACAGCATCAACATTCAGTTTTCTTTCTCCCGGTTTTTCCTGAAATAAAAATCCGTTTGTATATACCCGGTGTTTCAGCGGAATCGTTTTTACCACTACTCTGTTATCTTCAAAAATAACTTCACTTTGATTTGATTCCAATTCATGAAAAAACAAATCATACGTTGTCCAGGAATTTGATAATCTTAATTGTAACGTAATAATTTCCTTCACTCCTTTTGGACCGTAAATATGCAAATCGGTAGTTCGTCCTAAAAGGGCAAAAGTTGAAATAGTCCCTATTAATCCAAAGAAGTGATCACCATGCAGATGCGAAATAAATATGTGATTGATTTTTGAGAATTTAATTTTGTTCCTGCGCAATTGAACCTGAGTTCCTTCGCCGCAATCAATCAGAAATAATCTGTTTTTAATTTCTAAAACCTGCGAAGTTGGGTTGGTAATCGTTCTTGGAGTTGCGGCATAACAGCCGAGTATAGTAAGCTTCATTTTAGATTGTTGATTTTAGATTGAGTAAATAGTATTTGAGATTCATCAGTATCCAAATCTAAAAATCTGAACTCTAAAATCTGCAATTAAAACCCTAAATCTCTTTCGATCTCTTCCATTTCGATAATATCACGTGCTTCTAAAAGTGAAGGCACAACTGTTAATTTGTCAGAAACAGCATTAAAGTCAAGGTCATCGGCTACAATTACAAATGACTTTTTAGCTTTTTTTTGCTGTTTGGAAAGAGGTTGAAAAAGCTTCACATCACTTTCAGACAAATTAGAATCTGATGTCAAATCGATAATAATATTTTGTTTTTCAAAGGTTTTAAACTGCTGGGTTACTTTCTCCAAAAAAGAATTAAAATCTCCCTGAGTATCTTTAATAGTAACGGTATGTCCTTTTTGATCTACTTTCATCTTATAATGTATTGGGGCTCAATATAAAAATAATAATTCGAGAGCTAAGGTACGAAGGTTTTTTTAATTTGTCAGTTTCAGGTTTCAGGTTTCAGGTTTCAGGATTGTCAATATGAACGTTCCACAACGTGAAACTAAAAATCTGAAACTTGAAACTAAAAGATAATCTATTGAATTTTAGACGCCAAAAGGTAAATCACCGCCATTCTGATTGCCACTCCATTTTCAACCTGATTCAAAATTACCGAATGATTGGAGTCTGCCACTTCTGACGTAATTTCTACACCCCTGTTGATTGGTCCCGGGTGCATGATGACGATTTCTTTTCCAAGAGAATCCAATAATGGTTTATCTACTCCGTATTGTTGTGCGTACTCGCGTGTTGAAGGAAAAAAGTTTACATCCATACGTTCGTTTTGAACTCTAAGCATATTGGCTACATCGCACCATTCTAATGCTTTTCGTAAATTCGGTTCGACCGTAACACCTAGCGATTCAATATATCTCGGAATCAATGTTTTGGGTCCGCAAACTTTTACTTCGGCACCTTGCATTTGTAAAGCATAAATATTGGATAAAGCTACTCTTGAATGCAGAATATCACCCACAATAACTACTTTTTTTCCGGCGACATCGCCTAATCTTTCTCTGATTGAATAACTGTCTAATAAAGCCTGCGTTGGATGTTCGTGTGCTCCGTCTCCGGCGTTTACGATACTGGCTTTGACGTTTTTGGATAAAAAATAAGCCGCTCCGGGGTTGGAGTGGCGCATGACAACCATATCTACTTTCATCGAAAGGATATTGTTTACTGTATCAATAAGTGTTTCTCCTTTTTTAACCGAGGACTGTGCTGCAGAAAAACTAATTACATCAGCTGATAATCTTTTTTGGGCCAATTCGAAAGAAAGTTTGGTTCTGGTACTGTTTTCGAAAAAAATGTTGGCAATCGTAATATCTCGTAATGAAGGAACTTTTTTAATTGGCCGGTTAATGACTTCTTTAAAATGATCTGCCGTTTCAAATATCAGGTTTATATCATTCTCATTGATGTATTTGATTCCTAATAAATGATTTACGCTTAATTCTTTCATTTTTGTTTCTTTAATATTTATTTTTCAAATTCCTGAATTTCTGAAACATTCAGTCATTCAATACTTTTTTAAGGAACAGATACTCTATTGGACCATTCTGTCTACCACCTCACTATAATCCTGGAGATCTCTCACGTCTTCATCAAAAATCTTCTGCCATCTGAAACCCGGAATTTCAATTTTAGATCTTGCAGAACCGTTCCAGATTATTTTAAAATCGTTATTTATTAAAACTTCGGCAACTCTTTTTCCTACCTCTATTGTAACAGCATCATCAGAATTATCCACTTTCTGAAAAGCGATATACAAGCCTGGATTTTCAATATCGATTGCTCTGGCCAAATCCTGTTCGTGATAAAAACAATAACCGTCAGACTCCACTTCGTTTTCCTGCAATTCTCTTTCAACCTCCACTACTTCATATTCTCCGTCGGTTGTGGTGTAACCCGCATTATGAAGCGCTATTATATTTTCATCACACAATTCATCAAAAGCTTTTATGAGCTTTTCAGTATCTGTTGGGCTTTTCCATTTTTTACTTTCTGAAAGTAATTTTTGGTATTCTTCTTTTATTTTATCAAAAGCCCATTCTTCTGAGGTTTCGTCTTCAAATTCGTTGTCTTCAATTTCTTCTATGATGTTTTCCTGAATCTCATCAAGAGAAAGAAATCCCATTCTGACCTGATTAAAAATTGATTCATAAATAAACGCTTCGTTTTCTGTCATGGTATTTATTTTCAATTTTTATTGTTTATTCGTTTGTTTTGCGATTAAACAGTTAAGTGATTAAACTTCTTAATTTGTTATTAGGTAAACAGCATCTTCGCCTTCATTTTCTTTCCAGCTTACCTTTACTTTTTCATTATTTATGGCATCTACCTGACGGCCGCGATAATCGGGCTGAATTGGCAAATTACGGCTAAAACGTCTGTCTATTAACACTAACAATTCTATTTCTGAAGGTCTCCCGAAAGACTGAATTGCGGTTAAGGCAGAACGAATGCTTCGTCCGGTAAACAAAACATCATCGATAAAAATGACTTTTTTGTTTTCGACTATAAAATTGATTTGTGTTTTATTGGCTTCCAGCGGTTTATCGGTTCTGCGAAAGTCATCCCTAAAGAAAGTGATGTCTAAATATCCCAATGAAATGGGCGGAGTCTGATATTCGTTTTCTAGTATTTGTTTTAAACGTTCTGCTAAAAAAACGCCTCTTGGCTGGATTCCGACTAAAATAGTATCAGAGAAATCAAGATGTTTTTCGATTAACTGACAAGCCAAACGATGGAGTATGATAGTAACTTCTTTTGAATTAAGTAATACTTTTTGGCTCATAATTAGGTGTGATGTTTGGTTGGGCAAATATACGAAATCAGAATTTATTTGTTGGGGTGTTGGGGATGGAAATATTTTTTTGATATTTTGAAATTATTTTATAAATAAATCTATACTTTTTTCAGCTAATTTTAATTTTAAATATTCTTTAGCAGAAGCAACTTATTTATCTTTATAATACATATAAACGAGTTATAGGCGAATTTACCTTAAATCCGAAAATAAATACAATTAAAAACAAACATTTTTTTCGCATAAAATTTTGAATTTAAAAAAAAACCACTCATTAAGAGTGGTCATCATTTTTATCTTGTTTTATTCGCAATCTTTATGAATATAATTTAAATATTCCTCTGCTTTAGCACCTTCAGAAGACTGGATTTTATATGTTGTATATCTTGAATATCTTGAACGATCATCTAACCACTTATATCTCACAGCTACTTTTGAATCCATTTTTTCAAAAACCAATCTCTCTCTGGCTTCATGTCTCCCATTCATATTATAACTCCTTCTTACATCGCCAATACATTCACAGTCATTGCCTGAAATTTTTACTGGTAAAATCTTATCTTCTACAAGATGTATTGCCGAATAAAATGCTGTTGTCACAACCCAATCATAATATAATTTGCCTTGTAAGAGCAAAGTGCTTAAATCTTTATTACGTTCTCCAAAAATTTTCTTATGCGACATATTTAGTTAAAAATTTCAGAATAATCAAAACCATCTTTTTCCAATAATTTTTCGTCTAAATCTTCACAACCCATTATTCCCATATCTAAAGTGCTATTAAACAAGGAACTGAATGAACATTTTACTTCATGAATTTTCATATAAGAAAGTTCAACAAATTCATCATTCAATAATATTTCATTTGGAACAACAATTATAACTTTTGGGTTCTGGTGAAATATATTAATGTAAAATGAATGAACTGGATAATGTTCTTTTAGAATAGCAGTTAGTGTTGACTTTGTACAAAGATATACTTGATTAGCCTTCTCAATAAATTTTTCTGTTGTAGATTGAACTAATTTATCTAAAAAATCTTTCTTTCCTGTATTTTCCCCATCTGCAAAACCTTTTGAATAGGCTTCTGCAACCACATTTACGTGATAATACAAATCATTAATTTTAGATTCCTTTGCTTGATGCTTATTATCAACCAAATAGCTATTAAACAAATTAAGACCTGGAGTTTTTTCTATTTTAGTATCGTTTATCATGGTAATTTACTGATTTACTGTAACTTAAAAATTAAACTACTTGAAATCTATTGTAATAAAAATTAAATTTAATAAAAATAAATGTATTAATGTCACAAAAAAATATAACAGCATTTATTTAGAACAATTATAAATAAATAATTATATTCAGTGGCGCAAAAGTACAATAAAAAATAATAACAAACAAATACCTTTATCAATAAAAACATATCTATATCCAAGCAAAAAAGAAGAGTTGTAAACAAAAAAACATCTCATAACTCACGTCTTGCGCAATTTGCGAATTTAGTAGAATGATCGTTTTTATTGTATTTTCATTTAGCCGAAAAATACTCGTCTTCGTAAGTCGCAAACTGCGCCAGGCGCGAGAATGTTTGGCGCCACTTTAGATAGTCACAAATGGACGAAAATAGTCTTCAACTTAAAGCATTCAATTTTGTCGAAAAGATAATAACTATTGAAAACGAAAGTAACAAAAAAATTATTTAATCTTTTGACTGATCAGCATGCTGTTTTATACTTCGTCATCATAAAAACCTGATTGTGCGGAAATGCATAACGATCACGCGGAAATTCTTTCCCGTGCCCGCAAGTATGTCTCGTCCTAAAATAAGTTTAGGACAAGACAGTATATCAAATTTCATAAACATTTAAATTCCAACCGCTCAGATATACGCAACGATAGCGCAGAATTGTATTCTGTACCCACAAAGCATATCAACTTTTAAAATACTTCCACGGATATTTAAAACAACATTTACAAACATTAGATAAATTTAAAATTCCGTAGGAATGATCAATATTGTAGCAACGGATTTTAATCCGTTGTAAAGTTAAACGTCACATAACAAAGTTCCATAGGAACGAACCATATTAGTAAAATGTACCGAACCTACGGCTCTTTTTATCTTGCATGCCTAAATAAACTGGATTAAAATCCAGCCCTACAATATTGTTCGAGCCGATGGCTCTTGTTTGGTTCAATAAAAATTTCTCCATTTTCATTATATTTGATATAATCAAAAAACACCAAACATCATGAGAAAAATAATCGTCATAACCATGATTACAATCGATGGCGTAATGCAGGCACCTGGTGGTCCTGAAGAAGATACTTCGGGCGGTTTTGAATATGGAGGCTGGGTGGCGCCTTTTGGAGATGAAGAATATGGCAAAGTCATGCAGGAACAAATGAAACCTGCTGATATTCTTTTGGGCAGAAAAACATTTGATATTTTTGAAGACTATTGGCCCAAACACGCAGAAGGCTGGCCGGGAATTAATGAGGTTACCAAATATGTTTTGTCTTCCACCAGAAAAAACTCTGATTGGGAAAACTCCGAATTCCTTTCCACTTTAGAAGACATCAAAAAACTCAAAAATTCAGAAGGCGGAGACATTAAAGTCTGGGGAAGCGCAACACTTGTTCAGCTTTTGCTTCAACATGATTTAGTTGATGAACTTGGACTCTTAATTTATCCTATCATTCTGGGAAAAGGGAAAAAATTATTTGATGATGGTGCTACTCCGGCAGGATTTACCTTAATTGAAAGTACGGTTACGCCAAGCGGTGTGATTGCTGTTAGCTATAAACGAGCCGGAGAAGTGAAAACTGCTACTATTGGAGATTAAACAAATGAGACAAAACATTCAACAGTTTATAACAAAACCTAAAAACGTATTTCTAATAGATGCTTTTGGTGCTTTACTTACTGCTTTTTTGCTTTTTGTCGTTCTGAGAAATTTCAGTACCTTTTTTGGACTTTCAAAAACTACTCTCGAATATCTTTCTTTACTGGCGCTGGTATTTTCAATTTATTCCTTTTCCTGTTTTTTTCTAATTACCAACAATTGGAAATCGTATTTAAAAATAATCTGCATTGCCAATATATTGTATTGCGTTTTGACATTTGGAATACTACTTTATTATTGCCAAAGTATTTCAGCGTTAGGTATCGCCTATTTTCTTGGAGAAATACTTGTTATATGCGTAATTGTATTTTTAGAAATTAGAATTATAAAAAACAAAAAAAATATTTAATCTTTTTACTGTTCAGCAAGCTGTTTTATACTTCTTCATTATAAAATTTCATTAGGTTTTTATAACTAGTTAAAAAAACAACTCTTTAAATATTTGCGAAACCGAAAAGTTGCACATATATTTGCAACCAATTAGCTTCGTAATTAATTTTTAAACAAAATGAGAAGAGACATTTTTCAGGCAATAGCTGATCCAACAAGGCGGGCTATTATATCTTTGATTGCACTACAAGCAATGACACCAAACGCCATTGCCGAAAATTTCAATACTACAAGACAAGCTATTTCTAAACATCTTCGCATTTTAGCCGAATGCGAATTAGTAAAACAAGAACACCAGGGCAGAGAAATTTATTACTCCCTTGAAATTGAAAAAATGAAAGAAATTGACGAATGGCTGAGCCAATACAGAGAAATTTGGCAAACCAGATTCAATCAGCTTGACGAATTATTAGCAACAATTAAAAAATAGAAACGATGGGAAATTTATTATTTGATTTTACTGTTGACAAAGCCACCAAAACAGTAACAATTGTAAAAGAATTTGCAGCCGAACTTCCTTTGGTTTGGGATGCATACACAAAGCAGGAAATCCTGGACGAATGGTGGGCACCAAAACCATGGGAATCAAGAACAAAAGTGATGGATTTTGAAGTGGGCGGACGACGATTTTATGCCATGGTAGGCCCGGAAGGACAAGAGCATTGGGCTGTTCAGAAATATACATCCATAACTCCCAAAACTAATTTTAAATTCTTAAATGCTTTTGCAGACAAAGATGAAAACCTTCAACTGCCAGGTTCTGACTGGGATCTGAATTTTATAGGCCAAAAAGAGAATACAAAAGTCATTATAACCATTTATAACGAATCTCTTGCGCGAATGGAACAAATGATTGAAATGGGCTTTAAAGAAGGGTTTACGATGACACTAAAAAGCTTAGAGGAATTATTGAAAAATTTATCTCAAAAATAATTTTGGTTTAACTATAATAAAACATATATTAAGGGCATATCACAATCCTAAAACTTTTTCCAAAAATTATATAAGATATTTTTTACTGCATGAAGTAATTTTATTCTACGATAATCAGAATACTAAATTCTTTTTAAAACAATTAAAACAGCAAAATCATGCAAAAAAACATTACACGTTTGTTAATGGTATTCGTAATACTATTTTCATTTACAAGCTGCGAACTTATTGGAGACATTTTTAAAGCCGGAATGGGATTCGGAATATTTATTGTAGTGGTTGTAGTTGCGGTAATTATTTTCGCTTTCGCTAAACTCTTCGGCAGGAAATAAAAGCAGAAAATCCCGTTACTTAAAAATAACGGGATTTTTTGTGCTTTATAGATTATACATTTTCTTTCTCTGTTCCTGAATCTTTTCATCATCCAGATATTCATCAAACGTCATGTAACGATCGATCACTCCGTTTGGCGTTAACTCCACTACCCTGTTACCCACTGTTTGTGCAAACTCGTGGTCATGAGTGGTAAAAATTATAGATCCCTTGAAATTTTTTAATGAGTTGTTGAAAGCGGTAATCGACTCCAAATCCAGGTGATTGGTTGGTTCATCCAACATTAAGATATTAGCACGCTCCATCATCATTCTCGAAAGCATACAACGTACTTTTTCTCCTCCTGATAATACACGGCTTGTTTTAAGTGCTTCTTCTCCTGAGAAAATCATTTTCCCAAGGAAACCTCTAATAAATACCTCATCACGCTCTTCTTCTGTTTTTGCGTATTGACGCAACCAATCAACTAAAGTTAAGTCGTTTTCGAAGAATGAATGATTTTCAGCAGGTAAATACGCCTGATTGGTTGTAATTCCCCAATCGTAAGTTCCGGCATCCGCTTTTTGCTCGCCATTCAAAATTTGGTAGAAAGCCGTTGTAGCACGCGAATCTTTAGAGAAAAGTACAATTTTGTCTCCTTTAGCCATATTTAAATGCACGTCTTTAAACAAAACTTCACCATCAACAGAGGCGCTTAGGTTTTCTACATTCAGAATCTGATCTCCTGCTTCACGATCCTGGTCAAAAATAATCGCAGGATAACGACGGCTTGAAGGCTTGATGTCTGAAATATTCAGTTTGGAAATCATTTTTTTACGGGAAGTTGCCTGTTTTGATTTGGCAACGTTGGCGCTGAAACGACGAATAAATTCTTCTAATTCCTGTTTCTTTTCTTCTGCTTTTTTGTTTTGCTGAGCACGTTGTTTTGCCGCTAATTGGCTCGACTCGTACCAGAATGTATAGTTCCCTGAATAGTGATTTATTTTTCCGAAATCAATATCCGAAATATGCGTACATACCGAATCTAAAAAGTGACGGTCGTGAGAGACTACGATTACCGTATTTTCATAATTTGCCAGAAAATTTTCTAACCAGGCAATGGTTTCGAAATCCAAATCGTTGGTAGGCTCATCCATAATAAGCAAATCCGGGTTTCCGAAAAGTGCCTGCGCCAAAAGCACACGAACTTTAATTTTTCCTTCCAAATCACCCATTAAAGTATAATGATGCTCTTCGTTGATGCCTAAGTTAGACAACATCGCTGCAGCATCAGAATCGGCATTCCAACCGTTCATTTCTTCGAACTGCACCTGAAGTTCCCCTATTCTGTCTGCGTTTTTATCGTTGTAGTCTAAATAAAGTTCATCCATTTCTTTTTTAACAGCGTACAGCACTTTATTTCCCATCAAAACGGTTTCTAAAACTGTATGCTCATCGAACATGTTGTGGTTTTGGTTTAAAACCGACATACGTTTACCCGGTTCTAAATGAATGTGTCCGGAAGTTGGGTCTATATCGCCAGAAATGATTTTTAGAAAAGTAGATTTTCCAGCACCATTGGCTCCAATAACGCCGTAAATATTTCCGTGAGTGAAAGTAGTATTTACTTCGTCAAACAAAATTCGTTTGCCAAATTGAACTGATAAATTATTGACTGTTAACATGAATGTCTTTTTAATTAATTTTGTGCAAAAGTACGGAAAAAGGTTCAGAGTTGCAAAGATGCAAAGGTTCTAAGTTTTTTTATGCGTAATGGTATTTTCTTGCAAAGTCAACAGTGTGTCCCTTGTAAAGAAATAAGTAATCACTCTTAATTGATTCTGCGAATGAGATTGCTTCGTTCCTCGCAAAGACTATCTTTCTCATGAAAACAAGTGCCATAGCCCTGATAGAAGTGGAAATCCTTTTTTGTTTTTTCTTTAAAAACAAAAAAGATTGAAACGGATAGCAGGAAATAGCTCCTAAAAAACAATATTCCTTAACCATATTTAAAAACAAAAAAACCTGACAATAAAATTGCCAGGTTCATAATGCGCTCCTTCAGGTGAAAACCAAATAACAAATCACCCGGATTCAACGCATTTAATAGAAATATAAAATCAGATTAAAAAATAAATAACCAAACTCAATTTTAACCATTCCCAATTTTATTTCTAAATTTTACAATCAGTACAGCAACTTTTTAGTTTAGGAAATTGATCACTTTGAATGTTTTTTTATTTCCTGCTTTGTCCGTAACAACTACTATAAACAATTGTTTAGTGTTGAAACTTTGGTTTTGAAGCAGCACTTCTTTAGTATTCTGAACATTTTTTTGACTTGCCAAAACTTGTCCGATTGTGTTGAAAACATCAACCTGAGCAATATCTTCTGTGTCATTTGTAACGGATAAAGCATTATTTCTGAAATACGCTATCGTGTTGCTATTTGCTTCAATTTTGTCAGCAAACTTTTTTGCTGCAGATTGCGATGCAAAATAAGCGGCATAAGCGTTAGAAAATTCATAACCCGATCCGCAAGCTGCATCCCAGTTGATAGACCATGTCATAACACCTCTTAAATTAGGATAAGGACCGCCTTTTAAAGTGTAGTTTCTTCCTGCAAAAGTGGTTCCGCTTCTTAAATAATTAAAAGCCTGAATTCCTTTTTCCGGAGTCAGATAACCACCAGCCGGAGCTGCTGGAGCACAAGCCGGAATTGCAATTACGATTTTAGAAGCCGGTAATGGCGGGAAATAGAATCCTGTAGTAGAAACGTTAAATCCTTTCATTAACATATCTGACATAGAAACCAAAAAGTCCGGTGTTGCTTGTGAATAAGCCGCATTATCTAATCCTAAAACGGAACCGGTGTTGTACAACTGTACCATTAAAAGATCTAATTCATTACGTAAGTTATGAATTACCGGCAAGAATGAACCTGCTCCATCTGAATACACTGAATAACCCACTTGTACATAGAAAGTTTCCGGAGCAGATGTCAGGATAAATCCGCTTCCGTAACTTGATTTTAATTCTTTGAAAGCATCAACGATATTTTTTAATTTTGGATATGATGAGATCGATGCATATGAGAAATCTTTTAAAGCTCCTGCTCCAAAGTTCATTGATCCTCCTTCGAAGTCGATATCAACTCCATCAAAATTATACTGATCTACAATTGCTTTTAATCCGTTTACGAAAATGTTTTTCTGAGCAACGGTTTGTAATTCTACGTGACCATTTTGACCTCCGATAGAAACAATAACCGGAATTCCTTTATCTCTCAAAAATTTAATATCGTTCTTTAATAATTGGGGATTGAAAATACCGTTTGTCATGTATCTTGGCTCATTTACAACCAGAATTGGCGTGTAACCATCTCTGTTTTGCGTTTCAATGAATGAATAAACGACTACATTGAATTTCTTTTCTCCCAATTGGTTGAAGTATAAAAACGGTGCACTTGCATTATCCCATCCGTGTGCATAACCTACGATTACTTTTGCAGGCAATGGATTGAATGATGATGTTGAATTAGTGATACTGATCGATTGGCTTAACGTTTTTGCACCACCTGCATTATCAGTCGCTGTAACGACTAAAGTATAGGCTTTGTATGCATTTGGCGTAAAAGTGTAATTGTATGCATTTCCGGTTCCTTTTGTCATGGTGTGCGAAATGCCATCAATACTAAGTGAAACGTTTATAATTGTACCATCTGAATCAGTAACGTTTACGCTAACCGGAACGGGCTGAAATCCTGATGCCTGATTAATTGATGTTGATGCCGGAGCAACCCATGCAATTACAGGTAATGAATTAGGACAAGTTGTTCCTGAACATTGTAAATAGAAAGCTTTTGTGTTTTCTGCAGAAACACCATTTGAAGCTGTTACCGTTGCTTTCAACGTATAATTTTTGTTGAAATCTGCCGCAACAAGTGTCCAGCTCGCTACATATTCTGATCCTGAAAGTGTCCCTGTAATATTTTGTCCGTTGATATTAAATACAACTGAAGAAATAGTTAAGCCAGAGTCTGCACTTGCAGTTGCTTTAAACTGAATGGCGGTTCCCGGAGCAATGGCAACTGTTGCCAATGCTGGACTTGTAATGGTAACCTGAGGTGGTGCAACTGTGTTTCTATTGAAGTTATACACCTGCGGCGTTGTTGGCACGGCAAAGTTGGCCAGATTATTTGGGAAATAAGCTATTTCACCATTTTGCCATGAATTTAATTTTAAACTTAAAACCTGTGTATAACCTGCTACAACTGAATTATCAAAACTGTAATTTCCTTGTGCATCTGTTGTTGCAAGAACACTTTTCCAGTTGTGCGTATTATCCGTCCAAGGCAAAACTATTTCTATTTTAGCATTTGCTACTGGCGTTGAACCATTTTTAACAGTACCACTGATTAAGTTTACAGCCAAAGCCTGCATTGATTTTGCGGTTGAGCTTGTATTAAAATTATAAACGGTTGGATTTGCAGGAACAGCAAAGTTTGCCAGATTATTTGGAAAATAAGATACTTCTCCGTTTTCCCAACTATTTAATTTTAAACTTGTAATTGTTGTATAGCCTGCTACAACTGAATTATCAAAACTGTATTTTCCCTGTGCATCTGTTATTGCAAGAACACTTTTCCAGTTGTGTGTATTATCTGTCCAGGGTAAAACCAATTCTACTTTTGCACCAGCAACCGGATTTGTTCCGTTTTTAACTGTTCCGCTAATTTTATTCGTTCCGATAACAACTGCATCCTGAGAAAAGTTTAATGTTTTATTAGAAGTTAAATTAGTATAAACTGTTGATGCCGGAGTAAACGTTTGGCCTGTTAAAGCTGCGCTTACTGTGTAATTTCCGCCAGAAGGCAAACTAATAGAATAAACACCACTTGCATTTGTAACGGCTGCATAGCTTCCTCCAGCAAAAGAAGCGGTGACTGTGACGCCGGAAACCGGAGTTGTATTGTTTAAAATAGTTCCGCTTACCGTGTAATTAACAACTGCTGCACCTTGCACAAAATTCAACGTTTTGTTTGAATTGATTGCGCTATAAACTGTCGAAGCCGGTGTATAAGAGAATCCTGTTTTTGCAGCTGTAACGGTGAAGTTAAGACCTGCTCCTAAACCTGCAATGCTGTAAAGTCCACTTGCATTAGAAACTGCTGTTAATGTTGTACTTCCTGAAACTGCTGAAACTGTGACGCCGGAAACCGGAGTTGCTCCATTAAGAACTGTTCCGCTAACGGTATAAGTTTGCTGTGTTCCATTAATTACAACGGCAGTTTGATTAACCGTAACATTTGTTAGCGTTACCGGTGTAAAAGTATAAGTCGCTTTTAAAGCTGTAAGTGTATAATTTTGTCCCGAAGTTAAGTTAGCAAACGTAAAATTACCTCCCGTAGAAACGATAGTCTGCAAGACAACATTGCTCGCATTACGCAATTCAACCGTTACATCCGGAACTAAAGCTGATCCGTTTTTTACTGAACCTGCGATACTCACTGATCCAATAACAGTGCTTCCAAACGAAGTATCAACCTGATTTAATAATGCATTCGGAATCGAACCTCTGGTATCCTGAGATAATTCCCAAACCATACCGCCGGCAAGATTTCTTGATTTGATATACTGAACTTTTAAATCCATTGATTGTTTATCTTCATAACTGATAAACTGTTTTAAAGTCGCATTGTATAAGTAAGGAACTTTTGTTGTATTATCAAAATAGCGTACCCATCCCGCAGCTGCTGCAGTTGGCGTAACTAACATGGTAGCCGGATCTAAATAGGGATGTGGATTCGTAACCGGATTACCGACTAAATCGCAGATTTCGATGCTTCCGGATTTTTCACATGCTGCAGGACCATCCCATGTTCCTGTAGGGTTCTGTGGATTGGTACATCCTGAAACTGTATATCGTGGTGCGGTAACAAACAATCCGGGCAAATTAGGATTAGTTCCGTTATTGGCAACATTGTCAAATTTTTTCCCGTAGAAAGGTAATCCCATGATTAGCTTATTCGCAGGGAAACCTACAACATTCAAAAATTGATTTGTTAATTCATCCAATGATTCTGATTGCGTTGCACCGTATAGCGGATCATTAGGATTTCCACTGGAATATAAAGGAGCATTGTAGCATGTTTTATCATACCAGTTTCCGCCAAGATCATATCCAAAATAAGTAATGTAATCACAATAGGTTGAGATGTCTTCTGTCATTCCATATTGTGCTCTGTTGTTTGGACCTAAATATTGTGCACCTACTTTGCGGACATTATTTCCTGCCGCGATCGTAACTAATTTATTGGGCATTGCCTGACGCATTGCTTTTAATAAATACACTAAATTTTTGTTGTCGTCCGGGCTGTACTTTTGTGGAGGAATTGGAGATCCGTTAATAACCTCAGTACCATCTGTTCCTCCGGAAAGAGGATATTCCCAGTCGATATCAAATCCATCAATAAAGGGATAAGTGGTAATAAAGTTGGCCATGTCTGCAGCGAGAGCCGCTCTTGCAACCGGACTTGCAGCAATTGGAGAAAGGTCCTGACCTTTGGTCCATCCTCCAACAGAAATTAAAATTTTTAAATGCGGATATTTTTCTTTTAACTTTTTCAAGTCATAAAAGTTTCCTTTTACAGGAGCATCCCATGGAATTCCGCCTTCCATATGCTCAAAATCAGCATAGGAATCTAAACATAATAATTTTGTATTCTCAGGATGGGCAGGATTGAAAGTTGTCCCATAAAAAGAATAATTCAAATGCGTGATTTTACTTCCATCAATTTTCGGGACATTGAAATCCCGGGCATAAATAGACCATTGCGCATAGTATCCCACTACCTTTTTGCCGTGTGCTGGCTGGGCCGACACGAGTAAGGGAAACAATAACAAGAAAAGCAATCTGTAATAATGTTTCATAATTGATTAATATTGGTTAATAGAAAATAAATAGTCCAATTACACTGCATCATATGTCGAATTCAACATATAAAACAGGACAACCGGGATTCAATAAGCCGCAAATAGAAACATCGCAACTTATTGGAAATTAATTCCTCTTACTTCAATAAATACTACTATTACTGATCTACCATAATCATTAGCAAATAGTGATTGATATTTATTTGTAATTCGTTTAAAAATTAGTATTAAATAAAAACCGATAAATTTGGGGGGCTAATTCATCAATCTAAAATTTTACTTTTTTGTCATGTTTTTTTATTCTGTTATTTGGTTTAAATGGTTATTACTCTTCTAATTGGTTATTTTTTTTAATGATTTGATTATTTTTTAAAGACTGAAAAAGGTTTGCAAAGTTTTTATAATTACCTCTACCAGATTTCCAGTAGAGATAATTACACTCAAAACAACCATGGTAACTTAAACTTACTAAACACTAATTCAATTCAATCCTAACTTCTATATTAATTTCTTTAAACTTTTGTAAACGGCTAATTCAACATCAGCATGATCTTTAGTGTTACATTGTTCTATTAGATTTTTTAACTCTTCTGCTTTCAAAGTTGGTTTATTATCTAAAACAAGTAATAACTGTTGCGATGCGTCGCTTAATTTTTTAGATAATGGCAAAATTGGCTGCACTAATGGTGCATTTACACTTAGCTCCATTAGACCTTTATTTACTGCAATCCATTTATTAAAAAAGGCAGCAACTTTCGCTTTATTTTCAGGAGA
The DNA here is from genome assembly GCF_031457575.1 of Flavobacterium piscis. Classification (GTDB taxonomy): domain Bacteria; phylum Bacteroidota; class Bacteroidia; order Flavobacteriales; family Flavobacteriaceae; genus Flavobacterium; species Flavobacterium piscis_A. The sequence continues at coordinate 30,276 of NZ_JAVDWQ010000023.1, forward strand.
TTTATTTCCTAAATATTGATTAACGGCAGTATCAAAAGCCAATGCATCTTTTGCATCCGGCGTACAGGCATCTGCAAAAAGCGTAAGGGGAGAATACATCTGATATTCGGTTCCGCCTTTATTTCTGGAATACCCTTTTAAAGGCTCACAAACATTTGAAAAATCATTAATAGCTTCAACATTTTGGTTATTGACAATATTTCGAAGGAGAACGGCTTTATTACTTACATGTGTCAACCCTAATTCTTCTAATCTGTAAGAAACAGTCTCCAGACGTCTGCGCATGCTGTTTATATCAGTAATATCCTGGGCAGACCAAAATCTTTCGGCAATTGCTGCAGTTCGGGGCCAAATTCTTGAGTCAAGTGTAGTTGGCGAAACAAGTTCTGTCCACATAGTAGCTTCTCCTCCTAAAATTCTTGCTTTCTCTTCGGTAGTCAAATCAGTTCCTTTTGGCATTGGGTCATTCAGATAATGGCTTTCAACAGGATACATCAAATCAATATAATATCCATTTGACAATACTGTTTTGTAACCGCCTTTTACTGCTTCTATCAAAGACTGTCCGGCAGCAACACCTTCATTAACACCTCTCCACGAATGTACAATAGCCTCTTTTGATAAATTTTTAGTTAGAATTTCTTCCCAGCCCATTAATTGTTTACCATGTTTTTTAAGCATGGGAACTAATTGCATGGTAAAATACGTTTGCAGTTCATGGTTGGTATTCAATTTATGTTTCTTTTTAAATTCTTGTATTTTCGGATTGGCGTCCCAATCTTTCCCTTCGTTTTCATCTCCCCCGATATGAAAATAAGACCCGGGAAATAAAGGGCACACTTCATCAAAAATTTCACTTAATAATTGATATGTTTTAGGATTTGAAGGATCTAATGTTGGCGAAAAAATACCTGCATTTCTTTCAATTCCATAGGTAGCAATAGCTGTTCCCTGAATATTTTTTTCTGCAGTTCCCCCTGTAAGTGTTATTACTTTACTTCCTATTTCGGGATAAGCTGTTAAAATTGCAGATCCGTGACCCGGAACATCGATTTCCGGAACTATTAAAATACCGCGTTCGTCTGCATACTTTACGATATTTTTAATTTCTTCCTGCGTATAATATTGTCCGTCTGAAGCTAATTCAATTAACTTTGGATGTTTTTTCATTTCAATTCTCCACCCCTGGTCGTCTACTAAATGCCAGTGAAAAACATTCATTTTCATTGCTGCCAGTCCGTCAAGATTTCTTTTTATCACATCAACCGGCTGAAAATGTCTTGATGCATCTATCATCAAACCTCTCCACGTAAATCTTGGAAAATCTGAAATTTGTGTAGACGGAAAATAAAACGAGGTGCTATTATTTTGCAATAGCTGTAATAACGTTTCAAGACCATGTAATGCCCCTAAATCGCTTGTTGCATTAATTATGATTTGATTTTTTTTGATGTCCAGATGATAGCTTTCATCTTCATACAAACCAATTTTACCACTTTTTGTACAATTAATTTGTAATTCGGCTGTTGGAAATTCATTTAATTTAGTGATGAAACCCTGTTCAAAAAACATACCGGTTCTACCATCCAGTCGGCGTAAAAAACGAGTAGCTGCACCAAAAATCCTGGTATTAGGATTTCCTGTAATATTAACTTTAAAATTTTTACTTAATGTAAAATTTCCTTCGCTTAAAACTATACTCTGAGGCCAGGGCATCAGATTTAATTGCTCCTTTTGGATCTGGGCACTAGACGTTAAACCCGCTAATAGTAGGACTAATATATATTTCATTTTATTACGTTTGAAAAGATGTCATCCTGAGATAACATTAATAAATAGATAAAAAGAAACAAAACCCAGAATGACCTCTTTGAACCTCACTATCATTATGAAATCAATCTGAATTTTGCAATGTGATCCGTTACCGAATCTTAATAATCAAAACGCTTAAAAGCTTCAATCGCTTCGTATTCTGCCAAACCTAAATCATCATAAAGAATGGCTGTATTTTTATTACGGTCTTCTGCCCTTACCCAGAATTCCCTTGAATCATTTCCCTGAAACATAACCCTGTCTTTTTGAGACTGGTGGTATAAAATTGCGTGACGTTTTAATAATACTTCAGATGGTGAAAGCGGAACCGCCATATCAATTTCATGAATGTCCCATTCGTGCCACGCCCCTCTGTACAACCACAGCCAGCAATCGTCCATGTAAGGCTCAGATTTTAATTGCTTCATTGCGGCAAATATTGCATTAAGGCAAACTTCATGTGTACCGTGCGGATCAGCAAGGTCCCCTGCTGCAAATACCTGATGCGGTTTTATTTTGGCGATAATGTCCTTTACGATAGCGATATCATCCGGACCTAACGGATTTTTCTTAATTTGTCCGGTTTCATAAAAAGGAAGATCTAAAAAATGAGTATTTTCATCCTTTAAACCAATGTATCTTGTAGCTGCGTATGACTCCCTTCTTCTAATAAGCCCCTTTAATTTTCGGACTTCCAACGAATCAACCTGATCTTCTGATTTATTATTCAGAAATTCAATTACAGATTTAAAATTTATTTTTTGATCTGTATCTCCTACAAAATCGTTACATACTTCTGCAAATTTCAATGCTTCATCATCTGTAACGGCAATATTTCCGGAGGTTTGATATACAACATGTACATCATGCCCTTGTTTAATCAGTTTTGAAAAAGTACCTCCCATAGAAATTACATCATCATCAGGATGCGGACTAAAAAGTATTACTCTTTTTTTAGCAGGATTGGCTCTTTCCGGACGGTATGAATCATCTGTATTTGGTTTTCCGCCTGGCCATCCTGTAATGGTATGCTGCAATACATTGAACATATTGATGTTCAAATCATAAGCAGAACCTTCTTGTGCCAAAAGATCTGACATTCCGTTATTGTTGTAATCACGGTCTGTTAACTTTAAAATAGATTGTTTAGTTTTTTGGCATAACCAAACAATAGCTTTACTTTTTAATTCTTGTGTCCAAATGCATTCCCCTACTAACCAAGGCGTTTTGAATCGGGTTAATTCAGAAGCTGCAGACTGATCTAATACGAAAGTCGCATTGGGGTGATTTTGTAGAAATGTTGCCGGAACTTCAGAACTTATATCTCCCTGAATAGTTCTTTTTACGATTTCGGCTTTGTTTTGTCCCCAAGCCATTAATACAATTCTTTTCGATCTCATAATGGTAGAAACCCCCATAGTAATTGCTCTTTTAGGAACATTATCTATACCATTAAAATCTGATGAGGCATCTACTCTTGTAATATGATCCAGTGTAATAATTCTGGTACCAGAGTTAATGTGTGATCCAGGTTCGTTGAAACCTACGTGACCTGTACGTCCAATTCCTAATAATTGAAAATCTAAACCTCCTGCATTTTTAATATTCATTTCATAGTCAATGCAATATTGATTTAATTCATCAATTGCAACAGTACCACCTGGAATATTAACATTTTCAGGTTTGATATCAATATGATTAAAAAGATGCTGGTGCATGAAATAGTGATAGCTCTGATTGTTTTCTTTTGTCATTGGATAATATTCATCCAGATTAAAAGTGATAACATTGCTAAAACTAAGCCCTTCTTCTTTGTGCATTCTAACTAATTCCTCATATACTTTTACAGGAGAAGAACCTGTTGCCAGACCCAATACACAAGATTTGTTTTTCTCTTGTTTAGATCTAATTAACTGAGCAATTTCCTGCGCAACAATTATTGAAGCTTCCCCAGAATTTTTAAAAATTTCGTTATGAATTTTTTCGAATCTTGTTTCTTCAAATTTTCCTGCACTTTTATAGCTGATATCAGGTTTTATTTCTAAAGCACTTTTCATTTTTTTCTTTTTATAGTATTATATATAAAGATAAGATTTTTTATGTAATGGTATAAGTAACTCGCGTTACTTATACCATTTACAAACCAAACTTAAACTTATTTCATCTTTATTCTTTTTAGAAGTTAGGTCCGGTAGTATCCCACCAAAGTCTGGTTCCGCCATTATCCGAACCTCCTAATTTAGCAACTCCTGTAGCTACTCCACCTGAATTTCCAGCTTTTTCTGACTGTACAAAATTTATTCTTCGTACACCAAATTGAGTGGTAATTGTTCCACCACTGTAATTTTTAAGTACCGGAAATAATTTAGGATATCCTGTTCTTCTGTAATCAGACCAGGCTTCCTGACCTTCAGGGAAACCGGCAATCCATTTTTGAGTAATAATTTTTTGTAATTTCACTTCGTTAGTAGCTGCTTCATCCCATGTAACAGTAACATTGTTTACAGGAGCAGAATTATTCACCGGAAAATTAGGATCTACATAAGCTTTTGCAGTTTTTGTATTATCAGCTATATAAACAGTAGCTCCAGAGACGCCTCTTTGTTCAAATGATATTGCGATACCCTGCTCATATAAAGATTTTGCGTCACTTCCCATATTCCAGCCTCTTAAAGCACCTTCTGCTCTTAAAAAATAAGCCTCGGCAGTAGTCATTAAGACAATTTCTTTGGATCTGACAACAGCTCCAATCCCAGAAAAATCCTGATGATCTGATTTTGCGGCAATATCGATACCTGTACGAACTCCTTTAAATTCTCCTGGAAATTGAATTGAAGTATCAAAATAAGTTGATAACCTTGGATCTTCGTATCCGCCCAAAATTGATTCCATATCAGCTGACATACGAATATCTAACCAGGAATCACTAATTGTTGCAATTGGGTTTGTATAAACCGGAGATACAATTTTAAATAAATCAGCATTTGTGGTAAACACTCCAAATTTTTGAGCAACAGCTTTTTCAGCTTCTGTTTTTGCCAGTGTCGGATTAACTTTAACGATACGCATAGCCAATCTTAAACGCAGCGTATTAGCAAATTTAACCCATGCCTTGTAATCTCCTTTATATCCGGACATATCTGTTGAAACGAAAGTTGATGGCTCAGCTGCATCTACTCTTTTTGTTAATTCGGTTACAGCAATATCCAATTCACTAAACATTTGATTGTACACTTCTTCTTGAGAATCATAACCAATAGTTGTATCCGAAGTACCAAATTGAGAATAAATTATTGGTCCAAAAGTATCAGTCATTCTGTGCATGCCTTCAACTTTCAAAATCAATGATAAAGCATAGAATTGGTCATATTTGTCTTTAGATTTATTTGCAATATCATACGCATTAAACATTATATTTTTATATCCATAATCCCAAATAAATCCATTCCAACCATCAACTAATGAATATGTTGTATTATTTATACCTCCTGCAAAACCTGTGGGAGTAGCCATATATCCTGACCAAATATCACAATTTAATCCTTGTTGCAACTGATACACCCATTCCGGAGTTAAGACCTGAATATTATTAAACATTGGAGCAAACCCTCCTTTAATGTGATTAAAATCTTGTTCAAATAATTCTGGTGTGATACCATTTGGATTGGTATTAATTTCCTCAAAATTATCTGTACAACCTACTGCAGCAAGTAATGACATGCAGATAGCCACTTTTGTTATTTTATTTAGTTTCATGTTTTTAGTATTAGAAAGTTACATTCAAATTAAGACCGATACTTCTGGTAGACGGTAAACCATAAATATCTACTCCTTGTAAACCCTGACCAGTACTTAATGCAATATTTGGATCGAAAGGAGCATCTTTGTAGATAAAAAATAAGTTTCTGGCAATTAAGGAGATACTAGCAGTTTGAATAAAAGGCAATGTTTTAGGATTGAAATTATATCCGATAGAAACTTCTCTAACACTTACATTAGTAGCATCGTAAACATATTCTCCTGTAATTCCCGCTCTTCCGCCTACCTGAGTATAATAAGATTGAGTATCCATTGTAGTAACTACCGTTCCATCCGGTTTAACAGCGTTTATTTTAACTCCTCCAGCATTTCTCGCATCCCCTGACGCTTTAGACACTCCAAATGAATCATTCTGCGCTTCTGTTAAACTCATTACATCTCCTCCAAAACGTCCATCAATTAACACATTCGCAAAGAAAGAACCTAATTTGAAAGAATTAGAGAAACCTAACATAAAATCTGGATTTGAATTCCCAACCTCTTCAAAATCTGTTCTTTGAATTGTACCGTCATCATTTAATAAAATTCTTCCCTGCGTATCTTTTTTAAAGTTGATTCCTTCAATTACACCGTATGGCTTACCTTCAACCAAAGCATATCTATAACTATTTACACCTGCCTCAGTTAGATTAACTCTTCCTCCTAATTCAGTAGGAATTTCTTTTACTTTATTCTTATTTTGTGAAAAGTTAATAGCTGAATCCCATGAAAATTTATCACCTCTGATAATTCCGGCATTTAACACAACTTCAAAACCTTTATTTTCAATACTTCCCGCATTGATACTATAAAAATCAACACCTTCCTTATTTCCAACCGGTGCAACAACTTGCAAATACTGATTTTTCGTTTCTGAATTATAATAAGATACTTCGAAACCTAATCTGTTATTAAACATTCTCCACTCAGTACCAAATTCATATTCTGATTTAAGTTCCGGTTTTAAAGTTGTTCCCTCTTTTGGACCCGCAACTGGATTATATTTTGTTCCGGTTCCCGGAAGGTAATAATTAGACGGAATACTTATATAAGGATAAATATCATTACCCACTTGTGCATAAGTAGCACGAACTTTACCAAAATTAATCCAATCCGGTAATGTTACTATTTCACTAATAAGCGCTGTTACACCTACCGAAGGATAAAAATAACTTGGCGTACCTGTATTTACTAATGTAGATGACCAGTCATTTCTTCCTGCAAGATCCAGGAATAACATATCTTTATAACCAAATGTTGTAGCAGCAAATACAGATTGAATTTCTCTTTGAGAATCAATAGTTTGATAATTACCATCATTATTGTTGAAATTATGCAATGTAAACCAGTTTGCATATTTCAATCCACCTCCAATACCTGAATCTAAAATTGTTTTTTGATTTACTAGTGTATTATTAATACTTGTACCAATGTTAGCATTAAAACTAAAATCAGAGCCGATTTTTGTATTGATTGTAGCAATTAAATCTCCATAACGTTGTGTACTTAATGAATTCTCATTGATATATCTGCCATTAATATTTGAAAGAGTACCCTGAGTTGTAGCATATATTCTTTTATCAAAATTACTTGTTACTCTATTATAACTATATCTGGAAGCAATGCTTAACCAATTATTTACTTTATAAGTAAGTGCCAAAGCTCCATTAAAAAAATCATTTTTATCTTCCGATTTATTTCTGTTGATTGCCCAATATGGATTTTGCATAATATCTCTATTTGTCATCCAATTTTGCGCCATTAAATTTCTGGAAGAATCAAAAACTTCATAATTATTTTTGTAAGAATCAAAATCATTTCCTCTTGGCATTAAATATACTCCTGTTAAAGGATTGAAATAAAACCCATTAACAGGTTTATTGTCAACACTTTGACTTGTATAATTTGCATTAGCCGCAAAAGTCAATTTATCCTCAAAAAATTTAGCTGTTTGTCTAATTCCGAAATTATTTTTCTTTAAACTGTTTCCCGGAATAATTCCTGTTGCTGAAGTATTAGCATAAGAAATCCCTGTAGAAGAATTTTCAGAACCAATTGAGTAACCAACTGAGGTAATTTGAGTAATTCCTGTATTAAAGAAATCTTTTACGTGATCTTTTGTTTTTCCTGCAGCACCCCAGGACTCATCAGCTCCAGGAGCAGCAACGTAATCTGTTTGAAATTTAGGCATATATGCCGCTTCTTCAAAAGTGCTAACAGATGAAGCTGAAATATTTGCTTTTCCTGTTTTAGCTTTTTTAGATGAAAGTAAAATTACACCATTAGAACCTTGTGAACCATACAATACAGAAGCTGCTGCTCCTTTCAAGACTGTCATTCCTTCATAATCATCCGGATTAATCAATGACACAACATCCCCTCCATCACGATTACCACCAGATAAACTACCAAATGAATCATTAGGCTGGCCTGAACCTGAATTTAACATTGGGATACCGTCAATCACATATAATGGCTGGCTATTAGAAACCGATGAGTTACCCCTAATAATCACTTTTGTAGACCCTCCGGTACCTCCTGCACTTTTTGTTACGGCAACACCGGCAATTTTACCAGCGATGGTATTGATAACGTTCGCATCTTTTACACGGGTCAACTCCTCACCTTTTAGTTCCTGAGCTGCATAAGTCAAAGACTTTCTTGTTTTCTTGATTCCTAATGAAGTTACAACAACTTCATTTAAAGCATTTGATGCTGCTTGTACCATTTTTACATTAATTGTGGCAGCATCTCCTACAACTATTGATTGGGTTTCAAGACCTACATAAGTAAAAACCAAAGTCTGTCCCTTTTGTACTTCAATAGAGTACAATCCGTCAAAATCAGTAGTAGTCCCTTTTTGACTTCCTTGTACAGCAATAGACGCCCCTGGTAGCGGCATCCCATCAGAATCTGTAATCACACCCTTGATACTTTTTACCTGTGCAAGCGAAACCTGCGCAGTAAAAACAATCATAAAGATTAAGAAAATTTTTTTCATGTTTATTTATTATTTTGTTAGTTATGGTGTAAATTTATTCTTAAGGTATTGTTAAAAAAAATAATTTATACCAACTGCTTCAAACTTTAAACCAACGACATAAAACAATCAATAATGCGTTTTACGAAAACGTTATTTCAATAAAAAAATATATTGTTTGTTGATTTTTACAAAGTTTTATTCAAAAAAATTGTGTTTTTACCAACTAATTGTTTAAAGTTGCATTTGTTAAACATTCCAAAACTTTCTTATTAAAGCATTACTAACTTGAGTGAAATTCAAAAATTAAATTTTGACATCAAACTTCAGAATCATATTTGGTTTTGGGGAAGTTATTTTATGCTAAACTTTTTAAGATGGGGAGCTTACTTTAATGATTACCCTTATTCATTCAAATCTAATTTGATCGAATTTTCATTACACATACCTTTAGTCTATTTTAATCTTTTCATCTTAGTCCCTCGTTTTGTACTTAAACAAAAATATACCCAGTATACAATCGCTTTAATAATAAGCCTTTTTGGTATCTACTTACTAAAAACAGCCCTTACTTATTATCTTATATCCGAAAACATCTGGCCTGAAGCAAATCGCGAATACAATCCTTTTGAAATAAATCATATTGTAGCTGTGTGCATTGGAGAATTGTACGTATTAGCAATGGCATCATCTGTATACCTAACATTAACCTGGCTGCGAGAACGGGAAAGGAACAGGTCTTTGAGAGAAAATCAGTTTAAAATCAAATTAAAATATCTTGAAAATCAAATTCAGCCACACTTTTTCTTTAATACCTTAAATAATTTATATTCATTGTCATTAGAATCTTCAGATAAGGTTCCGGATGTCATCATAAAATTATCTAATTTGATGGAATACGTCCTGTATGATGTGAAAGGAACCAAGTTTGTTCCGCTAATTAAGGAAATAGATTATATTCAAAATTATATCGAAATCGAAAAGCTGCGTTTTGAAAATGTCGAGGTTAGCATAAATCTTGAATCTAACATAGAAGATATTAAGGTTCCTCCTTTAATATTTATTTCACTGGTAGAAAATGCTTTTAAACATGGAGGAATAAACAATCAAAACCTAAAAATTAAAATCAATTGTAAAGTTATTGATAACAAAATATTAGATTTTGAAATCCTAAATAATTTTGTAATTTCACAAAATATTAATCAAAAAGGCGGTATAGGATTAATCAATACCAAAAAAAGATTAAAATTAATTTACAAAAATAATTATAGTTTGAATCATACCACAAAACTAAATTATTATATAATCCGTTTGCAAATACCTATCAGGAATGAAGATTAAATGTGTGTTGATTGATGATGAACCATTAGCAATCAAAGTCTTGCAAAATTATTTTAACAATTTTACTGATTTTGAAATTATTGGCACATTCAATAACTCTTTGGAGGCACTTGATTTCATCAACAGTACTACTGTTGATGCTGTTTTTTTAGATATTAATATGCCAATGATGACCGGTTTCGAACTAATCAGTCTAATCGAAACCAAAACTAAAGTGGTTATAACAACAGCATTTAGGGAATTTGCTGCTGAAAGCTACGATCTTGATGTGCTTGACTATTTAGTAAAACCTATTCCATTGCCCAGATTCATTAAATGCATTAATAAAATCACAACCGAATACAATTTAAAAAATAATATTAAGGTAGAAAACCCAAAAGTAGATTCTCATATTTTTATCAAAGTAGATAAAAAGATGATGAAAATTAATATTGAAGAAATTTTATTTGTTGAAGGAATGAAAGAATACATCAAAGTAGTCACTCCTGACAAAACCTATATCACCCATAAATCACTGACTTCATTGTCAGAAGAGTTACCTAATGATAAATTTTTACGCATTCATAAATCCTACGTAATAGCACTCAACAAAGTTAAGTCTATTGAAGGCAACCGAATTCAGATTCTTTCTTACACCATTCCTATTGGTAGAAACTATAGCAAAGAAGTTAAAAGTAAAATTTTAGAATAAGTCCCTTTTTTCCCTTTTCATAATAGTTTAAAAATTAACGGTTTGTTGAATAAATCGTGCTGTTTGTATAATTTCAACATTTTTTATGCTTTTTTATTTTTTTTTGATAATTGTAACAAATATATTTACGGTCTTCAAAAAACTTCAAAAACTAAAAAAAACCTTATTACCATTATGGATTTAGAAAATGTAAAAACCAAATGGGGACAATTTATCCCCCTCGTAACTGTATTCTTCTTTTGGGGATTCGTTGCCGCAAGTAATGACATCTTGATTCCTGTTTTTAAAACAGCTTTTAATTTATCCCAATTTCAAAGTCAATTAGTTTCGCTAGCATTTTATATAGCTTACACGGTAGGTTCTATAATTTATATGATCATTTCTTATTTTATAAAAGAAGATTTAGTTAACAAAATAGGGTACAAAAATGGACTTTCATTAGGATTAGCGATTTCAGCATTAGGTACACTATTATTCTATCCTGCAGCAAATACAGGATCTTTTCCTTTAATGTTATCCGGTTTATTTATTGTAGCACTAGGGTTCTCCTTACAACAAACAGTTGCCAATCCTCTTGCAATTGCATTGGGACCTATATCTACTGGTTCTCAGCGCTTAACATTAGCTGGAGGTATTAATAATTTAGGAACTACTATCGGACCACTTATTGTAAGTTTTGCTATTTTTGGAAGCTCTACAGGAGAGTCTACATTAAGTATTGAAAGTGTAAAAACTCCTTACTTAATATTAGGATTAGCTTTTTTTGTGGTAGCTATATTATTGAAATTCTCTTCTCTTCCTGATAAACCTGCCTTAATAGAAGAAACTGTTGCAAGTGAGGGCAGCATAGTCAGAAAGTCGGCATTACAATATCCTCAATTAGCAATGGGAATGATTGCTATATTTCTGTATGTTGGCGTAGAAGTTTCTACTGCAAGTAATTTGCCAGCTTACATGGAAAGTAAATTAGGGTTTTTAACCCAAGATGTAGCTCCTTATATTTCTTTATACTGGGCAAGTTTAATGATTGGACGCTGGACAGGGGCTATTGAGGCCTTTACAGATAAAATAAGTCTACAACAAATATTACGTTTTGTTGCTCCATATTTAGCTTTTGGTGTATTCTTGGCCGTAAATGCAATTGCAAAGCATGATTTAACTCCGTTTTACATTTATGGATTAGTAATTTTAGTTTTAATTGCAGCAGATATTGCCAGTAAAGGAAATCCGGCCAGAATGTTACTTATTTTTTCAACTTTAGGGATTATTGCTCTTTTAATAGGAATGTTTACTAGCGGAATGGTAAGTGTTTACGCCTTTACTAGTGTTGGTTTGTTTTGCAGTACATTATGGCCATGTATCTTTACGTTAGCGGTAAGTGGTTTAGGAAAAAAGACCAGTCAGGGAAGCAGTTTCCTGATCATGATGATTATGGGAGGTGGATTTATTAGTGTATTACAAGGTTATATATCAGAAATCATAGGCATTCAGGCCAGTTACATTGTTGGCGTTCTATGCTTTGCTTACTTAGCATTTTATGCATGGACTGTAAGTGGAATTCTAAAAAAACAAGGTATCAGCTTTGATAAAAAACTTTCAGGGGGGCATTAAAAAGTCACATTTGTAAATAACAAAACCCCGGTAATTTAAAATTACCGGGGTTTTGTTATTTACAGTGAATTTATTTAACTGTAAAATTAGGAATCAAATTTTTCTTAAACCCAGCCGAGCATTTTGCAATTAATCCGGCAATCAAGAAGCGTAAATGTTAGTATTACCATTATAGCCAGGATATTTCTTAATAATGAATAAAAAAAACGCCATCTTTTATAAAAAGTGGCGTTCTTTGAAATAATATTTTTAAAAACTATTTGTTACCTTTCTCAAAATCAGCTACAAACTGAGCCAATCCAATATCAGTTAATGGATGTTTCAACAATCCGTAAATTGCAGAAAGAGGTCCCGTCATAACATCAGCACCAATTTTAGCACAGTTTACAATATGCATAGTATGACGCACTGAAGCTGCCAAAATTTGCGTTTCATAACCATAATTATCATAAATCAGTCTAATTTCTTCAATCAGGTTCAAACCATCTGTCGAAATATCATCCAGACGGCCAATAAACGGAGAAACATAAGTAGCTCCGGCTTTTGCAGCCAATAAAGCCTGACCAGCAGAAAATACAAGGGTTACGTTGGTCTTGATTCCTTTATCCGAAAAATATTTTGCAGCCATAACACCTTCTTTTGTCATAGGCAATTTCACCACGATCTGGTCATGCAATTCAGCCAACTCCTCACCTTCTTTGATCATTCCGTCATAGTCAAGCGCATTTACCTCTGCACTAACATCTCCCTCAACAAGATTACAAATGTCAACATAATGCTTCAAAATATTGTTTTTTCCGCTAATTCCTTCCTTTGCCATCAACGATGGGTTAGTCGTTACACCATCTAAAACACCTAAAGCCTGCGCTTCTTTAATCTGAGCTAAGTTAGCCGTATCAATAAAAAATTTCATAATTATATCTGTTTAATTGTGTTCATAAGTGGGGCGTGTCCCAAGGGCCGGGCTTTCCGTTACAATCTTTTATTTTTTAAAGAAAAAAACAAAAGGATTTTCACTGCAATCCCTCACGCAAAACCGGTGCAAAATTACGAAATTATATCCAAATCTGTTTAATGCAAATATTAAAAGGTACGTTGAGTAGTTAATAGTAAGGACAAAAAACATATCGAAATGATAAATCCGTTACCGAAATAAGTAACTTTTACAATTCCGTCTATTGTATTATTTTACCTCTCATGAGGTTCCTACGGAATGACAAACTGTGTCTTAAATTTTAAAAATAATGTTTATTTATTTGTGAACAATCACAATTTATAATGATTCATCAACATTTTTTCATACATCTTATCCGGAAGTGCACGCTTCAGAACAATCGAAAACTTTTGCATAAAAACACCCACTTTATAATGCACTTTTGGACTTTTTTGCTGCATAATTTTAAAAATAGCTTCGGCCATTTCATTGGGATTGCTCCCTGCATCAACATGCTCGTTCATTGTTGCTAAAGTATCTCCGTATACTTTTTCATAAGCTGATCCTTTAATAACCGGAGCATGAAAACGACCTGATGCAATATTGGTCGCAAAATCACCTGGCGCAACATTGGTGATTTCAATTCCAAATTGTTTCACTTCCATTCGCAAAGCCTCCGTTATTAATTCTAAAGCCCCTTTCGATGCCGAATAAACGCCTCGGTAGGGCAATCCCATATAAGCAGCAATCGAAGTAATATTGATAATTAAACCTGATTTTTGTGCACGCATTAGCGGCAAAACAGCTTTCATCACTTCAATGGGGCCAAAAAAATTGGTTTCAAAATTATTCTTGATTTCTTCCATCGGAATTTCTTCCAAAGGACCGGTTATACCAACACCTGCATTGTTAATTACAACATCCAGCCTTCCTGAAATTTCTATGATTTTTGCAATGGTAGCCTGAATAGATTCAGTATCGCGAACATCCAGAGCTAAAAGGGGAAAAATAGAATTCAGTACTTTTTCAGGATTCCTGCTCGTTCCATAGACAACAAAGCCTTTTTTATGCAAAAATTCTCCAATAGATTTTCCGATCCCTGAAGATCCTCCGGTAATCAAAACGACTTTGCTCATTTCTTTTAAGTTATAAGTTATGAGTTATAAGTTAATACATTGAGATAAAAAATTTCCACCTCTGACATTTTACTTCTAACCCCTGAAAAGCCCAAAAATAAAAAAATCCTCCCGAAGGAAGACCACTTTTGTATTTATTCTAAAAAAGAATTCGATAAAATAAAAAATGGCAAGCGACCTACATCGCACCGCTCAACCACGTACCCTTGCTATGTTCCCATCCTGGGGGAGTCTGCAGGAGCTGGTCGTGTAGGACTTGCCGGTGCAAATATACAATCTTTTTATATTTTTGCAAGAGCTTTGTTGCTATAAAAATATCGTCGTATATTGGACTATTCAAATTTTAAACTATGAAAAATTATAACTTCCTAACTGTCATTTTATTAGGAATCACATTAATTGGATGTGGAGAACCAAAAAAAGGTGAAAATTCTATATTTACAATCGATGATTCTGCCTTTCCAGCACATTTTTTGTCACAAAAATCAGTTTCTATTGCTGTTTTAAATCCAAAATCAAAAGATGTTGACAGTATTGTATACTTTGTAAACGACAAAAAAGTGGGAAGTACAAAAGGTACTGAAAAGCTTGAATTTGAATTAAAAGATCAAAAATTAGGATACCAATATCTTAAAGCGGTTGTGTATTTTGAAGGGAATTCATCAGATGCAACAAAACGAATTGAGTTGGTTTCTAACGTTACCGCCAAACCATTAAAATATAAAATTGTAAATACTTATCCTCATGATACGGCATCTTTCAATGAGGGTTTAGAATTTCACAACGACACGCTATACGAAAGTACAGGTCAAAAAGGATCTTCTTATATCAGAAAATATGATTACAAAACTGGTAAAATCTTCAAACAAACTGACCTTGATAAAAAATATTTTGGAGAAGGAATTACAATTCTGGATGGAAAATTATACCAATTAACCTGGCAGGAAAAAACTGGTTTTATTTATGACGCCAAAACTTTAAAATTAGAAAAAACATTCACTTACGACAAAGAAATTGAAGGTTGGGGAATGACAAATGACGGAAAATATATTTATCGCTCAGACGGGACAGAAAAAATATGGAAAATGGATCCTGCGACCCAAAAACTGGTTGACTATATCAATGTTTACTCCGGAACTGCAAAAATAAAAGCCATCAATGAACTGGAATTAATCAATGGGAAATTCTATGTAAATGTTTGGCAAAAAGATGCTATTGCTGTTGTCAATCCTACTTCCGGAGCAGTAGAAGGCATTTTAGACATGTCAGGTTTACGTAAATTTATAAAACATCCACAAGCTGAAGTTTTAAACGGAATTGCTTATAATCCTAAAACCAAAACCATTTTTGTAACAGGAAAATATTGGGAAAAAATGTTCGAAATAACCGTTTCGGAATAAGTTAAAAACAATTAATCTGAACCCAAATTTCACGAATTTCACGAATTAGTAAGTGATAATTTGTGAAATTTGGGTTTTATTAAATAACATCTTTTAATACAAACAATCTATAGAATGATTATTCTTATTACAAATATAAAAGAACTGCTCCAGGTTCGTGAAACTTCAATTTCTAAGGTTTCTGGTGCCGAAATGGCTATTCTTCCTACTGTAAAAAATGCTTTTTTACTTATAAAAGATAATTTAATTGCTGATTTTGGACCAATGGAAAATCTTCCTGAAATTAAAGCCGATAAAATTATCGATGCCACTGGCAGAGTTGTTTTACCTTCCTGGTGCGACAGTCACACACATATAGTGTATGCAGGTAATCGCGAACAGGAATTTGTAGACCGAATCAATGGATTTTCATACGAAGAAATAGCCAATCGCGGAGGCGGAATTTTAAATTCGGCTAAAAAACTCAATGAAACTTCTGAGGAAGAAATCTACGAACAATCTAAACTTCGATTAGAAGAAATAATGCATCTGGGAACAGGAGCTGTTGAAATAAAATCTGGCTATGGACTTACTATTGAAGGTGAACTGAAAATGCTTCGCATCATTAAAAAACTGGGAGAAAATTATCCTGTTGCTATAAAAGCTACTTTTTTAGGCGCTCATGCTTTTCCATTACATTACAAAGAAAATAAAACAGGTTATATTGAAGAAATTATTACCAAAATGTTACCTGAAATAGCTCAAAATAAACTAGCTGATTATATTGACGTTTTTTGCGAAACCGGATATTTTTCTGTTGAAGAAACAGAGAAAATTATGGACGCTGGAATTAAGTTTGGCTTAAAGCCAAAAATTCATGTCAACCAATTCAATTCGATTGGCGGCATTCAGGCGGGAATCAAATTTAAAGCGCTCTCTGTCGATCATCTTGAAGTTATGACCTCGGAAGATATTGAATTATTAAAAGGTACAGAAACGATGCCTGTCGCTTTACCCTCATGTTCTTATTTCTTAAGTATTCCCTATACTCCCGCTCGCGAAATGATAAAAGCTGGTTTACCGCTTGCTTTGGCAACAGATTTTAACCCGGGATCTACTCCATCAGGAAATATGAATTTTGTTGTGGCAACAGCCTGTATTAAAATGAAAATGACTCCCGAAGAAGCCATAAATGCTGCAACCATAAACGGTGCCTATGCTATGGGACTTTCTGAAAGCCATGGAAGTATCACAAAAGGAAAAAAAGCCAATTTAATTTTAACAAAACCTATTTCATCTTATTATCAGATTCCATATGCTTTTGGGAGCAATTTGATTGAAAGTGTTTTTGTAGAAGGAAAAATTTTGACATAAAAAAAGAGGAGTTTTTAAAAACTCCTCTTTTTTATTTAACACTATGTTTTTTCTTATCTTAAAGAAAAACTGGTTTTAGAAACCAACTCATCATTATCAAAAACATTTATAAAATAAGTTCCTTTTGCAAAATCTTTACCTCTTAAATCTTCAGAGACATTTACGGTCTTGTTTTCATATTGTACAGTAGTTTTAAAACTGTAAGTTAAAGTGTTATCTCCAAAGTTTTCTGTTTTCTTATCTCCTAAAACATTGTTTTTGCTATCAATAATCTGTACATAATATGTTTTATCTCCAGATTTGGCAATTTGATTTTCGGCTATTGTAAAACTTACTTTTAAAACATCTGCACGACTGGCTTTATCGGTTTCAATTTGTTTTCCGGAGCTTTTCAATTTGTAAGCTGCAGTCTTAGTATTTAAAACAGATAATTTAGATCCTTTTTCAACTGCCTTTGATAATTCTTCGTTTTGACCAACCAAAACCTCATTGAATTTTTTTGATTCTCCTAAAACTACAATTGTACTATCTCTCTGAACAGTTAAAACTCCGTTTTGTTTTTTCAATTCGTCATTTTCTGCAACCAAAACTTTCATTTTGCCTTGCATGGACTGTACCTGGGATCTGTATTTAGATACATCTCCTTTTGATTTGCTCAAATCATCCATCAAAGCTACAACTTTGTCCCTTTCCTGGATTAACTCGTCTGACATAGAAGTATTCTCAGCAATTGCAGCATCATAGGTTGATTTCAGTTCCTGAAGGTCCTTCATTACTGATTCTTTTTCTGTTAAAGTTGATGTAAGTTCTGTTTTTACAACATCTGTATCAGATGAAAGTTTAAAAATGTACACTAAACTACCAATTAGTAGGACTGCTAAAACGGCTATTACTGCCTTTAGACTTGAATTGTTGTTTTTTGGGTTTTCCATATTTAATAATTTTCTTTAAAAACAAATTTAAGAATTAATATATCTTAATAACGTAAGTTAGTACAATTATATTATTTTTGGATAATATTTTTTTTATATGGAGAAATTAATTCCTTTTACTATTAATGATTTAGCAAAAGTCACAAATCATCGAAGTGGTGAAATAAAATTTGGAGAAAAAATGATTGTCATTCCTAAAGGAGTTGATAAAATTGATTTTCTGAAAGACAGTGAAGCTAAATATGTACTTTTGGGAATTCCGGAAGATATTGGTGTTCGTGCCAATTTTGGCAGACCCGGGGCAGCATCAGCCTGGGAATGTGCCATAAAAAGCATCGCAAACATTCAGCACAACCGTTTTTGCAAAGGCAGCCAGATTATTGTGTTAGGACAGATTAATGTAGCTGACGAAATGCGTGATGTAGAGAATCTTGATTTTAATGATATTGATGATCGTTCTAGATTAAGTCAGCTGGTCGAAAAAATAGACAAAGAGGTATCTCATATTATTTTCAACGTTATCAAAGCAGGAAAAACCCCAATCATAATTGGTGGTGGCCACAATAATGCTTACGGAAACATAAAAGGATCGGCTTTAGCAAAAGGAAAACCAGTAAATGCCATCAATTTTGATGCCCATTCAGATTTCAGAATTTTAGAGGGAAGACATAGTGGTAATGGTTTTTCGTATGCTTATGAAGAAGGTTTCCTGAAAAAATATTTCATTTTTGGACTTCACGAAAATTATACTTCAAAAAGTGTACTTGACATTATTAAAAAATTAGAAGACCGTGTACGTTACAATACTTATGACAGCGTAAATATCCGTAAGGAAAAGGACTTCAATAAAGAAATGATTTCGGCTTTAGAATTTATAAAAACAGATTCTTTTGGCATTGAAATCGATCTGGATGCTATTCCTAATATCGCCAGCAGTGCTATGACTATCAGCGGATTTTCTATAGAACAATTACGTCAGTTTGTTTCGTTTTTCGGACAACATAAAAATGCGGCTTATTTACATATTTGTGAAGGGGCACCAGATTTAGACCAGTCACCAAATAATCATCTGATTGGAAAATTAATTGGCTATTTAATTACTGATTTCATAAAATCAAACAACGAAAAAGCATAATCACTGAAATTTTAGCATCCAATAATTAGCTTATTTGCCAAATAAACCATTATTCAAATAAACGATTGGGTGAATAAACCTATCTTTGCAAAGAATTTAGTGCTTAAAACTAAATTCTTAATACCTAAGATATGTTATTCGAAGATTTATCACTTTCAAAAAGTATACAAAAAGCCGTATTTGAAGAAGGCTACCTAAACCCTACACCTATTCAGGAACAATCTATTCCGATCGTTTTGGCCGGAAGGGACTTAATTGGTTGTGCACAAACCGGTACCGGAAAAACCGCTGCATTTGCTATTCCAATTATACACCAGTTACATCGAATTGTAGGTTCAACAAAAAAAGCGAAAATAATTCGTGCCCTTATAGTTACGCCAACCCGTGAATTAGCGGTTCAGATTGGACAAAGTTTTGACACTTATGCCAAATATACCAATTTAACACAGTTGACCATTTTTGGTGGAGTTTCTCAAAATCCGCAAGTTGATACGTTAAAAAAAGGCGTAGATATTTTAGTGGCAACACCTGGAAGATTACTTGATTTACAAAAACAAGGATTTCTTGATTTAGACCATTTACATGTTTTGGTATTAGACGAAGCAGATCAAATGCTTGATATGGGCTTTATAAACGATGTAAAAAAGATCGTAAAACTGACACCTAAAAATCGTCAGACTTTATTATTTTCTGCTACAATGCCAATTGCTATTCGTGAATTAGCTGAAATGTTTTTGCAGGATCCGGCAAAAGTAGAAGTTTCACCTGTTTCATCAACTGCAGAAAATGTAGAACAACGTGTTTATTTTGTAGAGAAAACAGAAAAAAGAAATTTGCTTTATCATTTAATAAAAAATGAAGATTTATCGAACGTATTGATTTTTTCAAGAACCAAACACGGAGCAGATAATGTCGTTAAAGCACTTCGCAAAAATAATATTGCTGCAGAAGCCATTCACGGAGATAAATCACAAAATGCCAGACAACGTGTTTTGGATGCTTTTAAAAACAAAGAAGTTGGCGTTCTTGTAGCAACAGATATTGCAGCAAGAGGAATTGATATTGACCAATTACCTTTTGTTATTAATTTTGATTTGCCAAATATTCCTGAAACCTACGTACATAGAATTGGGCGAACAGGTCGTGCAGGAAATGGGGGTATTGCGATTTCATTTTGCAGTAAAGACGAACACCCATACTGGAAAGACATTCAGAAATTAATTAAAGTAGATGTAAAAACCATTACCGATCATCCGTATCAATGGCATGCGGGAAGTCCTGAGGCAGAGGCAGAAAAACCTAAAAATTCAAACCGCAGTAGTGGCGCACATAAATCGAGAAAATCAAATGCTTCTAAGCAAAATAAAAAACGTTGGTATTAATAATCAACGTTTTTTTCTTCTAAAATAAGATCATTTATAATCTGAAATAATTTTTCAGGCTCAAAAGGTTTGATAATAATATCATTTATCCCGGAAGAAAAAGCTTCGTCTGCAATCTCATCCTTATCAAAAGCAGTAAGAGCAACAACGGGGGTTATAATTCCCTTAGAGCGAATTCTCCTTGTAGTTTCAAACCCATTCATCAGGGGCATATTTATATCCATTAAAATAACATCAAATACTTCTTTTTCCAATAAATCAATCGCAGAAAAACCATCATCTGCAATACTGCAATTATAATTATTCTTTTCTATTATTTTTCTGGTTATCAATTGATTGATGGCATTATCTTCTACAATTAAAACTTTATACAAATGATTCGATTTAAAATCGAAATCAATTTCTTTAGCAAATATTTTAGTTTTTTCCGGGTTATATTCAAAAGGAATTATAAAAGTAAATACAGTTCCCTCTCCTATTTCACTTTTTAAAGAAATCGAGCTTCCAAACAGTTGCAAAAGTTTTTTTACAATACTCAATCCAAGGCCTGTACCTTGATAATCTTCATCTTTTCGTCCAACTTGTACAAATTTGTCAAAAACCTTGCTATGATCTGTTTTTGCAATTCCAATTCCATTATCTTTTACCTGAAATTCAATAAAATAATTATTTTGTTCTTCTTTAGCCAAACTCGCAATAATAATAACTTCACCATCATTAGTAAATTTAAGGGCATTACTCACCAAATTCATTAAAATTTGACCAAGTCTGAGTTTATCGCCTATCAAAGACTCTGGAATATCTGAATCTATATTAACTAAAATTTGATTATTATTTTTTTCAGATAAAAATGACAATGAATTTTTAATCATATTAATTTCATCAGAAATGCTAAATGCGGAATTTTCAAGTGTAACTTTATTTTCTTCAATTTTATTAATTTGAAGAATGTCATTAACCAGAGTCAATAAATATCGGGCTGAAAACTTTAAGGAACTTAAATATTGGCTTTTGGTCAATTCTTTATGCTCTTCCAGCAGCATATTCGTAATTCCGACTACTCCGTACAAAGGTGTACGTAATTCATGGCTAATGGTCGAAATAAATTGGGATTTTAACAATGAAGCTTCTTCGGCAATCTCTTTGGCTTTTAAAAGCTCCTGATTGGCCTTTTTCTTAATAACAATATTTTTATACAGGGTAAAAATTAAAACAAGAAATATAAGGGAAATTAAAATAAATAAAATAACAATAATTTTAGATTTCTCAAGACTCTGTGATTGGCTTAATTTTTCATTTTCTATTTTATCTATCGTTCTTTTGTACTCATCTAATTCAAGGTTAAATCCTGCAGTAGATGCTTTTTTTAATTTTTCCTGACCATACAACTCATCTGTGATTTTATTGTAAAGAGACAGATTTTCGTAAGCTTCTTTATATTTTCGGATTTTAATCAAAAAATTGGAATATTCTAAATACGCATAAGACAAGTCGGATTGTTCATCACTTTTTTCCCCTGCTACAATTGCTTTTTTAAAATAGGCATCTGCCCTTTTATAATCATTTTTATAGCTGTAAAACATCCCATTAAGCATATTTACAACAATTGCTGCTGATTTATCCCCATCACTTTTTTGATATGAATTTATAAATTTCAAAAAAGGGGCACCTTCATTAAAATGCCCAATATCAAAATAAACCCAGGTAATATTCACGTTTATAAAATATACCTGTTTAAAATCATTGATTTTTAAACCGTAAGCAATTGATTTTTTGTAATAACGGATGCCTTTATCTAACTGTTTTTTTTCAAAACAATAGATGTTTCCCAAATTATTATAAATATTATACTTTATTGAATCTGCATTTATTTTATTAGCATAGAACAAGCTTTTGTTGTAGAAAAAAATAGCTTTATCAAATTCTGACAATTCATTATAGTTATCAGCTATAATTCTATAGCAATCGGCAATTAAAAAATCATCTTTTTTTAAAAAAGCATAATTTAAAGCTGCTCTGGAATTAATTAATGATTTTTCAAAATTTGATTTATTTAAATGTAAACATGCCTGATTAATTAATTCATCAATTTTAGCATCTGAGATTTCTTCTGATTGCCCAATTGCCGAATTACAAAAGCAACTCAGTAACAATACATATAAAAAAACCCGTAATCGGCGCATAATTCGGCTAAATTTTACCAAATATACACTTAAAAATAAAAAAGTTGCATTTAAATGAATAAAATGCAACTTTTTTATTTTTATACTTTTAACTGTTTAAAAGTCTAAATGTTGATTTCAGGATTTATCTCCAATCCCTTATCATCTTCCCATTGACCAACTACCGAAGTAGCTAAAGCATTACCCAAAACATTAGTAGCACTTCTGAACATATCACAAAAATGATCTATTGGCAAAATCAAAGCAATTCCCTCAATCGGTATATCAAACATACCGCAAGTTGCTGCTACAACAACCAAACTTGCCCTTGGAACACCTGCAATTCCTTTACTGGTTAACATTAAAACCAAAAGCATTACCATTTGGGTTCCAATATCAAGATGTACCCCATAAGCCTGTGCAATAAAAATACTTGCAAAAGTCATGTACATCATACTCCCATCAAGATTAAAAGAATATCCTAAAGGTAACATAAAAGATACGATTCTGTCTTTTACCCCAAATTTTTCTAATTCTTCTGTTAATTTAGGAAAAACAGCTTCACTGCTTGTTGTTCCAAAAGCAATAACCAGGGGACCAACAATACGTTTTAATAATTCGTTCATTCTGCCTTTAAGGAAAATATAACCAACCACAATCAAAATAACCCATAATGAGCTAATTCCGATTAAGAATGAACCGAAAAATTTAAAATATGTAATTGCTAATTCCTGAAAATCCCTAACGGCAAAAACTCCGGCAATAGCTCCAAAAACTCCAATTGGAGCAAAGTTCATTACATAATTCACCATTTTCAGAACAATATGTGATGTTTTATCAAGAGCTTTAATTACAGGTTTAACAGTATCTCCTAATGAAGCGGCTGCCAACCCAAAAAAGATTGAGAATATTACGATTTGCAAAATTTCATTGGTCGCCATCGCCTCAACAATGCTTTTTGGCACAATATGTTCAACAAAATTTTCAAACGATAATGAATGTGTTTTAGCAGTTACCTCTGAAGCCGTAGCCAAATCAACATTGGAAAGATTTAAACCAACTCCCGGCTCTAAAACATTTACAAAAAACAAACCAATAAGTAATGAAATAAAAGAGGCTGTAAAAAACCACGCAAGTGCTTTTCCCCCAATTCGGCCTACAGCTTTGATATCTCCTAATTTTGCAATTCCTACCACTAAAGTGGTAAAAACCAAAGGAGAAATAATCATTTGAACCAATCGAATAAAAATAGTCGCCAACATTTTTATCTTCGTACTGAAGGATTGTGCTGCTTCCGGAGAAATTGAATTGTGCAATATAATTCCTAAAATAGCACCGAGAATCATCGCTATTAAAATTTGGCCTGTCAGACCAGAAAAAAATGACTTCTTTTTATTTTGAATTGTGTTCATTAATTGTTTTTAAATTTATAATTAAAAAAAGACCCTCACTGCCAGCTTTTAAATTAATATGTCTTGTTGATCAAGTAAAAATCTGCAAGAACTATAGCGGCCATTGCCTCAACAATAGGCACAGCACGCGGCACTACACACGGATCATGACGTCCTTTTCCTGTCATTGGTGTTATATTACCTTTATTATCTAATGAATCCTGAGTCTGCATGATGGTGGCAACCGGTTTAAAAGCTACCCTAAAATAAATATCCATTCCGTTACTGATGCCTCCCTGAATTCCCCCGGAAAGATTCGTTTTGGTTGTTCCGTCAGGATTGTACAAATCATTATGCTGGCTTCCTTTCATTTCAGAACCTGAAAAACCACTTCCGTATTCGAAACCTTTTACAGCATTTATTGAAAGCATTGCTTTTCCTAATTCTGCATGTAATTTATCAAAAACAGGTTCCCCTAAACCAACTGGAACATTCTGAATCACACACGAAACAACTCCGCCAACAGTATCTCCCTGCTTGCGGATATCACGAATATATTCTTCCATAATTACAGCTGATTTTTCATCAGGGCAACGTACCGGATTACTTTCTGTTTTAGAAAAATCCAATTCCTGATAAGGTGTTTCTAAATGAATAGGTCCTACAGACGAAACATAAGCATTGATTTTTATTTGTGGTAACATTTGCTTAGCAATTGCTCCTGCTACTACCCTGCTTGCTGTTTCCCTTGCTGAACTTCTTCCTCCTCCGCGATAATCACGAAAACCATACTTTTGATCATACACATAATCGGCATGACTTGGTCTGTAATTGTCTTTTATATGAGAGTAATCGTCTGACTTTTGGTTGGTATTGGGAATAATAAATCCGATTGGGGTTCCTGTGGTTTTTCCCTCAAATATTCCTGATAAAAACTGAACGCTGTCTGGTTCTTTTCTTTGTGTTACAATTGCTGACTGTCCTGGTTTTCTTCGGGACATTTCAACTTCAATTGCTTCTAAATCAAGTTGAATTCCGGATGGGCAACCGTCAATGATTCCGCCTAAAGCTTCCCCATGCGATTCTCCAAATGTGGTAACTTTATATAGTGTGCCGTAGCTATTTCCTGCCATTATAATTAGTTTTGAGCAAATGTAAGTTTTATGAATTAAATTAAAAAATTTAAAATAAGTATTATTATGTAAACATTAAATTAAACAAAAATCATAATTTATTAAAATTGCCGCCAAATTGATAACCTTTTGATAAAACGAAACTGATTGAAGTTTACTTAATTTGTTAAACTTCAAATAAAGAAAAATTGAAAAAAAGAAATGTTGAATTGGTCATCATATCCGATGTACATTTAGGAACATACGGAAGCCATGCCAAAGAGTTAAACAATTATCTTTCAAGCATTAAGCCTAAAACATTAATTCTAAATGGCGATATTATAGATGCCTGGCAATTTCGAAAATCCTACTTTCCTAAATCGCATCTAAAAGTTATTCAGAGAATAATAGGAATGGCTTCTAAAGGCACAAAAGTCTATTACATTACCGGAAACCATGACGAAATCCTGAGAAAATTTACAGATATGAATATGGGAAATTTTTCTTTGGTCGATAAATTGGTTTTAGATTTAGATGACAAAAAAGCATGGATTTTTCATGGTGATGTATTTGATTCTTCCGTTCAGCATTCTAAATGGATTGCAAAGTTAGGTGGCCTGGGATATGATTATTTAATTCTTG
The DNA here is from genome assembly GCF_031457575.1 of Flavobacterium piscis. Taxonomy (GTDB): domain Bacteria; phylum Bacteroidota; class Bacteroidia; order Flavobacteriales; family Flavobacteriaceae; genus Flavobacterium; species Flavobacterium piscis_A. The sequence goes on from NZ_JAVDWQ010000023.1 coordinate 56,088, forward strand.
TAAACAGATTTGCCAACTGGTTTTTATCCAAATTAGGCAGGGAGCCATATTCATTTTCCAAAAGAATAAAAGCAAGTGTAAAAAAAGCAGTCAAATTTATCTCAGATTTTGAAACAACTGCCACTGATCTGGCAATCGAAAAAAAATACGATTATGTAATTTGCGGACACATTCACGAACCTAAAATTATTACTAAGGAAAATAAATATGGTTCAACTTTATACTTAAACTCCGGAGACTGGATTGAAAATTTAACCGCTCTCGAATATCATAAAAAACGTTGGAAATTATTTTCTTACTCACATCTAAATTTCATCGAAGCAGAAGAAAATCTTTTTGAAATGGAAGATATTTTAACTTCTCAGGTATTTACTTCAATCTTAAAGCAAAAGTAACTTTTTAAGAATTAACAACTTATGACAGCCTTAGACTACCAAGAGAATTATTTTTGGCAAAATGTGGAAATTACATAACAATTTTAAATAATTTTATACGTTTGAATTGAAGAGTAATTGTAAATTTGACAAAAAATTAATAACCATTTTATGAAAAAGATCATTTTATCTGCTATCATGCTACTAGGATTAGCATTTACTGCTCAATCACAAGAAATTTCAAAACATGCTTTAGGACTTCGTCTGGGAGACAATAACGGATTTGGAGGAGAAGTATCGTACCAATTAGGATTAAATCAAAAAAACAGACTTGAATTCGATTTAGGATGGAGAGACAGCAGGTATGTTAATGCGATAAAAGGAGTAGCTCTTTATCAATGGGTTTGGAACATTGATGGAGGTTTTAACTGGTATGCCGGTGTTGGTGGTGGTATTGCCGCATGGGATTATGATCATCGCTACAATGACTATCATTATAATGATAATGGCACATATGTTTTTGCAGCCGGGGATATTGGTATTGAGTACCGATTTAAAGAATTCCCACTTACTTTATCATTAGATGCAAGACCAGAAATTGGATCAGGATATTATGATGATGACAATTTTGGATTTGATGTCGGTTTAGGTGTTAAATTCAGATTCTAAATACAGAGCTAAATTCACAACATAAAAAATCCAGTCTATTTAGTTTTAGACTGGATTTTTTTATTTAATAATTATTTCTTTTTTCGATCTCACTTTTACTACTGTATAAGGATAAGTAATTACCTGCATCACCATAGCATCTTTAGCGGGAGCATTTTCTTTCACTGTGATAATAATGTTTTGATCGGTTTCTTCTACTTTTTCAACATCGATTGAATATCCTCCTGTATTTTTCTGCCCCATATTCAGAATCACATAATTAGAATTACTAATATCATCCTGTTTCATTTTATCTTTTAAAAGTGGGTCATTCTGAAGCATTATGATTTCATTTGGCTCCGTCAGAATTTCAAAAAATTTGATATTCCCTCCCCCGTCAGACTGTTGGGTTAAAATTTCGTATAAAACTTTAGAACTTCCTTCAGAAGTTTTTTTTGCTCCGCACGATATTAAAACAAAAATTGCTACAACCAAAATTGCTTTTTTCATTTACTGTATTTTTAAGGTTTTTAATTTTTATAATCATCAATTGCTTTTTTATACAAAGCTTCATATTTAGGCAATATATTTTTAATATCAAACTTCTTCGCAACCTCTAAAGCATTTTCCTTAAACTGATTTAAAACTTCATCATTTTTAAGAATTTTAATTGAGTTGGCAGCCATTTCATCTACATCTCCAACATTACTTAAATATCCTGAAACGCCATCAAAATTAACTTCTGGCAACCCTCCTGAATTACTTGAAATTACAGGAACTCCGCATGACATGGCTTCTAAAGCTGCCAAACCAAAACTTTCAGTCTCAGACGGAAGCAGAAACAAATCTGTAAACGATAAAATCTTATCAATTTCATTACTGTTTCCAAAAAAAATTACTTTATCATAAATTCCCAGCTCCATACACAAAGCTTCTGCTTTCTCTTTTTCAGGCCCATCTCCTACCATCATTAACTTGGCGGGAATTTCTTTTTGAATATGATAAAAAATCTTAATAATATCCGGAATACGTTTTACTTTTCTAAAGTTACTAATATGCGTAATTATACGTTCATTTTCCTTCGCCATTACATAACGGTGACAAGTTGCCTGAAAATCTTTTGGCTCTTTCTCCAGTTCAATAAAATTCGGAATCACTTTAATTTTATTCTTGATTTTGAATAATTTCAAAGTATCATCTTTCAAACTTTGCGATACCGAAGTTACATAATCTGATTTATTGATACTAAAAGTAACTGCAGGCTTATAAAAAGGGTGATTTCCTACCAGCGTAATATCTGTCCCGTGAAGCGTTGTAATCATCGGAAGATTAATTCCTTCATTTTTAAGCATTTGCTTCGCCATATAACCCGCATACGCGTGTGGAATAGCATAATGCACGTGCAGCACTTCAATCTTGTATAATTTCACCATATCAACCAACTTGCTTGACAAAGCCAACTCGTAAGGCTGATAATGAAAAAGAGGATATTCAGGAACGTTTACTTCGTGATAATGAACATTAGGGTTTAAAAGTGCCAGCCTAACCGGCTGACTGTAGGTAATAAAATGGATTTCGTGTCCGCGTCTGGCTAATTCAAGTCCTAATTCTGTGGCTACTACCCCACTACCGCCAAAAGTCGGATAACAAACTATTGCTATTTTCATGTATTAAATTTAGTCCTACGAAAGTACTCAAAAATCATCTTTAATTAAGTATTTCAATTGTTAGATTTTTGTGAATTTAAGATGTATCAAATTATTAGATTACTGGAATTCCTGAGTATCGTACATGTCGTCATGAGCGAAACCTAAGGATCTTTTGCTTACAACTAACTTATAATTTTTATCAGGAGCAGAACTAATAATTTTCAAAAGAACCACTTGTCCCGCTGTATGTTATATCTTTTATACCGAACCCCGGCACAAAAGGATATCACTTCAATCGGGGCTAGATTAGAAGCTTTTGTTATTATAAGGTCTTTTTTCTTCTTTTTAGTAAACCTAACAGATTTTAAAAACCCAATCTCGCTAAATTAAATAATAAACCCGACAGGTTTTAAGAACATAGGTGTTCGGAAGTTATCTAAGTTGTATTAAATAGTGGTGATTTGCTTGGGTCCCCATCGCAGATTACCACTATTTCTTTTATTATTTCC
>NZ_JAVDWQ010000024.1:0-50114 GCF_031457575.1 Flavobacterium piscis
AAAAAATAGTTTATAAATCGTTTAACAAAAATCAATTGCGGTTATCTTTCGAGTAACGCGATACCTCGAGGCTCTGCCTCGGGGTAATTCATTTAATTAGTTAATGGTAAATTATTAATTAATGCTTGATCTTAAAAAAGGGTTTTATAAAAGTTTAAACTTTTATAAAACCCTTTTTTACAATGTTGTCAATTTCGATGAAGGAGAATGACATAAACACTATCAATTAACAATTATTAATTATTAAGTAATTATTTCCCATCAACATAATCTTGCAGATAACTAAATCTGGGTGTTAACTTCCCGTTTTCAGTTATTTTGGCACGTTTTAGGATTCCGTCTTTATCTCCATTGAAGAAAGCAGGAATAACGTGTTCCATGAACTGTTCTCCAAAACCTTCGCTGGCATCTTTAGGAATTTCGCAAGGTAAATTATCAACAGCCATTACTACAATTGCTGCAGGATGATAAATATCTGTTTCTTTATTTTCTGATGGTAAATAACCATACAAAGGTTCTGCAATGGTAGACGAACGCAATGTACTGGCAATTGGCCCGTTAACATCACATGATATATCAGCTACAACTCTTATTTTGCAATCTTTTGCATTTAACATATCCTGTGTCAAAATTATAGGAGCATTATTTGCGTAAAAATGTCCAGCGATATAGATGTCACTTACTTTAGTAAATTTTTCAAAATCAGATGTATAGGCCTCCGGATGTTCAGCGAAATCTTTAAAATCAAGGATTTGCCCGTCAATTCTTTTGTTATATTCTAAAGCATCCAATTGTACATACACAGGTTGAGCATAGTTTTTTGTTAGATAATTATCAACCGTAATTTCTTTTACTTTGATAGCTTTTAAAATCTCCTCGACGCCATTTCCAACTTTACCGGTTCCGGTAATTACAAATTTTATTGGCGGCAGGGTAATACGTTTTAATTGCATGATTAAAGCCTCTTTTCCCGCCAAAGTTTCTGCTTTTGGAAGTTTAAACAATTCAAATTTTATTCCAAAGGCACGAATTCCATTATAAATACCAACCATTCCTGCATATTTGCCAAAACCAATCAGCCTGCGATTATTTTTATCTACAATCGTTTCATGATCGTATAAATCAATACTTTTTTCTAATATAGCTTGCAGCAATTTTCTGTTATAAGGCTGTTTTTTTATAGTATGCGAAAAAAAGAAATAAGATTTATTTGGAATCAAATTATCAACCGGTACTTCTTTTACACCAAATAAAACATCACAATCTGAAACATCATCAGAGATTGTAATATTCATGTTTTGGTATTGCTCGTCAGAAAAGATTCGAATATCTGAACTTTCTACAATAACTTGAGCTTCAGGATATTGTTGTTTAATTTTAGCCAATTCATTAGGAGAAAAAACGACACGCCTGTCTGGAGGGTTTTTTCTTTCTTTTATAATTCCGAATTTCATTTATTGATATTTAAATTTTTAATAATATAACTTTTTTTACTTAATTTGTTTTAAACGTAACAAATTTAGTTAATTTTTTGTTGCCAATTTATTATTTAAATCCTTGATAAATTGTTAAAAGCTGATGTACAATCGACTAACAATAAATTACATTAATTATTTGTTAAAAAGGAAAACTAATGTTTATAAAAATGGCAGAACAAAAGTATTGAATTCTATATATTTGTTTTTTCAAGAATAATGCAAATGAGATTCCTAAAAAAAGCAAATATACCACAAATACTTTTTCTAATATTAGTTTTAAGTTCTTGTGGAAAAGATAAAAAATCTAATCCTGACAATACTTTAGAAGTAAAAGACACTTTGGGTAAAATGATCCCAATGAAATCAGAAAAAAAACTTTCTGCCCATTATGTAAATTCAATAAAACCCAGAATAAATTATTTTTATAATAAAAATTGGCCAAACAATAGTATGAATGGTAGTTTTTTAGTAGCCAGAAATGGCATCATTTTATTTGAAAAATATAATGGTTTTGCCAATAGAAATGAAGAAACGAAAATTACAGTTAATACCCCGCTTCATATAGCCTCAGTAAGTAAAGTAATTACGGCGTCAGCAGTTTTAAAATTAGTCAATTTAGGCAAAATTGACCTAGACCAAAAAGTCAATACAATTTTAAAAACATTTCCTTACGAGGAGTGTACGGTTCGTATGTTATTGAGCCATAGAAGCGGAATGCGAAATTATGCCTATTTCACAGACAGGGACAAATCGGTTTGGGACAGGCATAATCAATTAACGAATAAAGATATTTTAAATATTCTGGCAACTAAAAATGTTGGTTTAGAATCAAGGGTAGGGACACGATTTAGTTATTGCAATACTAATTATGCCATGCTGGCTTTGATTATAGAAAAAATAACAGGATTGACCTATAAAGAAGCCATGTCAGAAATGATTTTTAAGCCATTAGGAATGACTCATACCTATGTTTTTGATAATGATAAAGATAGAAAATCTATAGTTCCTTCATATAAAGGGAATAATATTGAAATTGGGTTTGATTATTTGGATAATGTGTATGGAGATAAAAATATATTTTCTACACCGCGTGATTTATTGAAATTTGATCGTGCCAGAAATTCACCAGATTTTTTGAAACCTGCTTTATTAAAACAAGTTTATACTGGTTATAGTAATGAACACAAGGGAACAAAAAATTATGGATTGGGAATCAGAATGATTAACTGGGAAACTGGACAAAATTTTTATTTTCACAATGGTTGGTGGCATGGTAATACTTCATCCTATATAACGCTTCAGGAAGAGCAGGTTACCATTATTGCATTATCAAATAAAATGACCAGAAAAACTTATGCAGTTAGAAAGCTGGCACCTATTTTTGGAGATTATCCGTTTAAATTTAAAAATGAAGAATAATAAAATTTAAGTAAAATTTATTATAAATCTAACTTCAAATAGTATAAATTTGCAAACTCATTTTTGGGGTCGACTGGTTTTGACAGCAAGTCGAATTGGAAAGTAAGCACGTCGAGCATTGAGACCTTGCTCGTAAATATAAGATCTTACAATTTCACACGGCGAAAATAACTACGCTTTAGCTGCATAATCCGAATTATAGTAAGATTAAGCCACGTTCCTATCAGATAGGAAAGCTGGATTCTCCTTGAAAGCCTTGGTTTGTGGCGATCAGTACAGGGGAACCGTAAAAATAAACCTAGATTTCCATGAGCTTCGGGTGGATATCGAAATTAAGAAGATAAGTGTTGAGTGGTTGTTCCTGACCTAGCTTAACATCGAAAATCCAATCAGGAAATAAACGTGTAGAAAGCTCTTTAGTTGCTTGTTTGGACCCGGGTTCGATTCCCGGCGACTCCACAAAAAAAGCCTGTAAAATCAATGTTATACAGGCTTTTTTATTTTCTTAAATCTATGGAATCTTCATCTTGCGTAAAAAAATGCCCAATGTAGAAAGACTATATAAGCTTTTGGATATCCATGTTTTAGCTTCGGTGATTAGTATTTCATTATTAATCACAAAATTCTCAACATATGGCTGGGGGAATCTTAATCATGCTTATTGGAATTCTGGTTTATTATCTGACTAAACCAAAAGAATACTTATAAAAGTATAAGACGCCTTAGTAAAATAAGTTTTTTAATTATGTTCCAAACATTATAATTCTCTTAACATCGAAGAATTCAGCTTTCATGCCAAATGAATTAATTTTGCATAAAAGATATTATTTCCATGAAAGACTCAATTTCAATCTCCATATTAGAGCTTGCTATTATTAACAATGACAGCAATGCTTCTGAAACATTAAATAAAACAAAAGAAATAGCGCAATTAACAGATCGATTAGGATATAAGCGGTTTTGGCTGGCTGAACATCATAACATGGCACATGTTGCCAGTACAGCAACTGTAGTATTAATTGGGTATATTGCCAGTCAGACAGAAAATATACGGGTAGGTTCTGGTGGAATCATGTTACCAAATCATTCTCCTTTGATTGTTGCGGAACAATTTGGTACATTGGAAACGCTTTATCCAAACCGAATTGATTTAGGTTTAGGGAGGGCTCCGGGAACCGATCAGCCTACAGCTGAGGCCATTCGAAAAGACTTTTTTGAACAAACACAAAGATTTCCACAAAATGTGTCTAAACTTCAGGAATATTTTTCGGAAGAAAATGCAACTGCAAAAGTTCGTGCTTTCCCTGCTGAAGGAACAAAAGTACCTATCTGGATTTTGGGTTCAAGTATGGAAAGCGCATCACTTGCTGCTTCTTACGGATTTCCCTATGCTTTTGCCGGACATTTTGCACCTCGCCAAATGTTGCAGGCATTCGAATTTTATCGCGATAACTTTCAGGCTTCGGCAACTTTGGATAAACCAAAATCAATGGCTTGTATAAATATTATTGCAGCTGATACAGATGAAGAAGCCGAAAAATTATCGACAAGTTTATACCAAATGTTTCTGAATTTAATTAGAAACGATCGTAAAGGACTTCAGCCACCTGTTGAGTCACTGGATGACATTATGAGCGAAGAAGAGCGATTTCATGTCAATCAGATGACTGGTGGTACTTTTGTGGGAAGCAAATTGCAAATTGCAGCAGATTTGAAAAAATTTATTGATTATGCTAAAATTGATGAGCTGATGATAACCAGCCCTATTTTTGAACATCAGGCAAAATTGAAAAGTCTGCAATTGACTAAAGAAGTGATAGACGAATTAAATGAAAACAAATAGTTTGGAATTTAAATATAAAAAATGAGACCCGGTTTAGAGTCTCATTTTTTTATAATTTTAATTTCCCTTCAACGCCGATATCTGATGTTGTGCCAAAAATTGCTGAACCGGCCATTTTTAGTAATGATATTATTTTTCCATCTTTTGTATCCCAATAATAAGCATCTGATGGTGTTACTTTTATAACAGTAACATTTGAATCTCTTTGGCCTTCTTCAAACCAGGCTTTGGCAATGGGAGTCCATAACTCATCTATTTTTTCCTGATCTTTATAAATAGCTGCATTTCCATATATGGAAATATATTGCGAACTCGAATTATTGGCAAAAAACAACTGAACCTGATTGTCTTTTAAAATTTCAAAGTTCTTGTTACTTGTCGACGAACTGATAAACCATAAATTTCCCTGGTCATCAACTTCCTGAACACTCATTGGCCTTGATTGAAGTGGTGTTTTTGTAAGTTCAGTACAAAAAATGGCCACATTGATGTCTTTAACTAATGAAATTAATTTATTGACCGCTTCTTTATTATTTAAATCCTTATTCATAATAGTGTTTTTAAATTATTCTAAATCTATTTTTTCTGCTGTCCAAGTCTATGGCGGGGATGTAATCCTCTTTTTTGAAACCTTTGAATTCTCCAGGTATAATTGTATTGAAAACTTTAGTAAAATTAATCATTCTCCGGCAATCAGTTACGATAGAAGCTCGTGTCTTTGTGATTTTTTTTTTAATGTTTTACAGAGCCTCATGTAACCAGATACTTAAAGTAAGATTAGTTGGAGAGAGTTATCAAAAAACAATAAATAATTAAGTTTGAGGTGTATCTTCATTAAGAGTCTAACTTCTGATGTAACAAAATCAACATCGCCTTTTTACTATGTGACCAGCAGTTTAAAGCCAATCATATTTGCCGGTAATTCGTTAATTTTTTGAATCATAAAATTTTAATTTGAAGATTAAATTATTTTTACAAATATATCGAATCACATTTCTGGTAGTTTATTAAAAAAAAACAATAATTTTATATAATTTCAATGTTTGTAAATAATTCTCATTTTCTTTTACAGTAACTCTTCTTAAAACATTAAATTAGCTTATCATTTATATTAAAATTATGCTTAAAAAGATTTTAGTTGGAGCCGCTGTTATAATTGCAATCATACTTGCTTTTAAGTATTGTGAATTCAAAAAAGACGACGACTCTACAATCGATTATAACACAAATCTGATTCAGCAGCAAATTTTAAACGTTGGCAAATTGATTGTTACCGAAGGACATTTCTCTGAAGTTATCACTTATAAAAATCAGCAGAAATATTTAATGGATATGGTTTCTTTTGAAAAAAAAGCACTAGTGGTGGTAAATGCAAATGTTACAGTGGCTTATGATTTACATAAAATGAAATATGATATCAACGAAAAAAATAAAACCATAACGATTCTCAATATTCCGAAAGAAGAAATTACAATTAATCCCGATATTCAGTTTTATGATGTAGAGCAAAGCAAATTAAATCCGTTTACAGGAGATGATTATAATAAAATAAACAAATCGGTAAAAGCGAATCTGGCTAAAAAAATCGAGAAATCATCACTCAAAACAAATGCTCAGAATAGATTGATTACTGAGCTTTCTAAGATTTTGATTTTAACCAATACAATGGGCTGGAAGCTTCAATATAATGGAAAAACGATTGAAAATGAGAAAGATTTTGATCAGGATTTGAAGCTGTAGAAAAATATAAAACACGAATTCCACAAATTAACACAGATTGATAGTGTTAATTTGTGGAATTGGGTCAATTATATAAGGTACACATGGGTAAAGAAAACACATAGAGAAACCATTACACAAAGATAAAATTAGAAATACAGTTTGGACAAACATCTTTATCCAAACTGCATTATTGATTTATTTCAATCCATCCATTAAGGCGGTTAAAACCTGGGTGTCACCAACAGTATTATCGCTTCTTTTAAAGATTCCAAAACCATTATTAGTTAAGCTTCCTTCATCCCAATAAAAAGGTACCAAACCATTAAGTTTTGCTTGTTTAACTACATGTTTTAAATAATAAGCTCTTGAAGCTAAGTGTTTTGTTAAATTTGCACCAGTTAATGAAGTACGGCGTATAGCGCCAAATTCTCCCATAATAACAGGAATTCCTTTATCTACAAATTGGGTTTTCATTAATTTAAAATCGGCAGTAACAGCGGCTTCTTCTCCCCAGGTAGCATTTCTTCCAGTATCTGTCGTTGAATGAAAACCTGAACCCCAATAGTAAAACATTTTCCCCCAGGACTCATCTGTAGTCATCCCACAAAATTGCCATGGTGCATAATAATGAACTTCGACCATCATTCGTCCTGGCACTTTATCGACAGGTAATGATGTCATTAACTGATTTGTTTTTGCAATATCTGTATCAGGTCCCTGAATTATTAATGTTCTGTAAGCATTTTTTCCTCCTGTAGAACGTACAGCATTTATGAAGGTTTGGTGATATGATTTTAGGACTGCCATTTGAGTAGCGTCACTTACATTAGGTTCATTGGCACTGGCAAAAAGTAAACGTCCGTTAAAATCACGCAAATGGGTTGCTATTTGTTCCCAAAAAGCTTGTTGTTTTTCATTGTTCTCTGCCTGTTTAGCCACAGTTACATTATTTTCTAACCATCCGCCATCCCAGTGGATATTTATTATTACATACATATTATTGTCAGCACAGTACTGAACCACTTCTTTTACTCTGTTAAGCCATTCCAATTTTATTTGCAAAGTAGTAGAGTTTGCTAAATTATTACTCCAGGAACAAGGAATACGTATAGCATTAAAACCTTTGTTTTTTACTGCATCAATTAATGCTTTTGTGGCCTTTGGATTTCCCCACGATGTCTCACCGCCTGTTGCTTCCAGCGTATTTCCAAGATTCCATCCAATTTTTATATTGGATGCAATTGTCTGGGCATTGCTCCCCATTCCGTTAGCGTCTGCTGGCAATGGATTGGTATTGTAGCTAGGGTAGGACCTTGCTGTTGAAACTGTAGTCTGGGTTACAATCTCTTGTTCTGTGGTAGCTTCTTGCTGTTCTTCAATAAGCGAATCATTACTGCAAGCAAGATTTCCAAATAAAGCTACACATAGGATAGCGAGCATTTTGTAATTTTTAAGTTGTTTTCTCATAATAAAAATGGTTAAATAATAAAGTTATAGTTTTTTAGTAAGTTAGGTTTAGTGTGCAATTTTTTAAAAAATGGCAAATCATACCTTCTATACTAATGGTTAATTTGACCACAAGTATAAGAAATATTTTATGATTTAGTAGAAAATTTAGAAAAAAAAAGAAGATTGGTAATTATTGTCAGTTAAAAATAAATAAAAGATATATTTTTAACTTAAGCGAATTTGTTGTAAGGAGAATATTTATAAGTCAGAAATTAAAACAAAGTATATTAATAAGGTATACTTTGTTTTAATTTTTTGTTCAGTAGATGTTTACTGCCTTCTTCTCATGCAAAAATTAAATCTAATCCGCCGGAAATTAAGTGTGCCGCTTCAGGACGTTTTTCTTTTAACTGGTCAAGATAAACCAGGACTTCCTCTAAAAGCTGTTTTTCATCTGAATCTTTTAAAAGCTCAGCAATTTCAACAGATAATAACCAATCGTTTGGATGATTGTTTTTAAGTTTTTCAAATACAGATTTTAATTGCTTCGCCTGTTCACTATCGGTCGAATCTGATTTAGAATCTTTACTTTCTCTCATCATACGAACGGTTTGGTATAAAATCTCTAAATCATCACGTTCGTCTGTATGTTTAGCTTTGATTGTTGTAGTTTTCGGAACAGTATTAATCAGGTCAAAACTATTTACATCGGCCGGACCGGAAAATGCAGAAACCACTTTTTTACCAATTGCCATATCGTAATTTCCCCATTCAGGTTGAAACAAAATCGTTTTACCATGTGTCACCGTACAATTTCTAAAACTAATCAGAATAATTTCCCCGTGTAAGTTTCTTGAACCCGTAATGATTTCACCTTTTACAATAATATTACCCTCAAATTCCAGTTTTACGGTTTCGTTTTCCATAATACTATACGCTTGTAGGTCCTTAGGGCTCATATCTTCAATTGCTAAATTGAAGCCTTTCAGTTTTCCAATCGGACTTCCAAAACCTTCATGGTGTGTCAACGTTCCGTGACCAACCAATTCTTTTTCACGATATGATAAAGCTGTTTTTCCGGTTGTCTGAATGTAGACTGGTTTTCCTTCTTCTTCAATAACATTGGTAAAAATGCCTGAAATCTGTAAACCTGTACTTAATTCAATCGTTCCTAAAGCATTTGAATGAATCAATTTTTGAATTCCGGAAAGACCACCGGTTCGTAAAGCCATTTTATTGGCAAATTCCTCTAAAATTAAACTCAAATAAGAAAAAGTAGGCGTAACATAAAGTTGAGGCTGTAGTTGCGTAATATCAAAATTCTGGTTGGCAGCTGAAATATCGTAAGGGATTTTCTTTACGTTATCTGTCATACACCAGGCACTTTCTCCGATAGATGAAAGTAATCCTGCGCCATATATTTTAGGATTTTCAACAGTTCCAATTAAACCGTATTCAACTGTCCACCAATGCAGGTTTCGAATCTGCGCCATTTCTGATAATTCGCCCATATTGTTTTGCAAATCGGAAACTGCTTTTTCGGCTTCGTCTATTTTTTCCTGAGGTGTATCTTCGGCTTCTTTTAGAATAGAAAGTAGTCGGATAGCTTCATACATCTGATAGTCTTTATGAGATGAAATCGCTTTGCAGCCAATTTCTCCAAAACGGCGCAGATATTCAGCATATTCAGGATTTGCAATAATAGGGGCGTGGCCGGCACCTTCGTGAATAATATCCGGTGCAGGCGTATATTCGATATGCTCTAATTGTCTAATGTCTGAAGCAATAACTAAAACATTGTAAGCCTGGAATTCCATAAAAGCATTTGGCGGAATAAATCCGTCAACGGCAACGGCGGCCCAGCCAATTTCAGTCAGAATTCGGTTCATCCCATACATACTCGGAATTGAATCAACCTCTATTCCTGTTTTTCGTAAACCATCCAAATACGAATGATGTGCTACTTTCGATAAATAATCTATGTTTTTACGCATCACATAACGCCAAACTGCCTGGTTGATTGGCGTGTAATCGCTATAATCTTGTGGTTTAATAAATTGCTTTAAATGTTTCGGCAATTTTTCAAGTAATGGATTTGTTTCGATAGTTGGGCTCATTACAAAAGTTTCTATAGATGAAATGTAAAATTACGAATTTAGTGCTCGAAAAAGATCCTTTTTAATTGTTATTTTTAAAAATAAGAGTGTTTTGTTGGGTAATTGTTAGTTTTGATAAGCTTGTTTTATAATGGGAAATTTTGTCTTTTTTTGTTTTTTTACTAAACCCAGTATAAAATATAATGATAAAAATTACTTAGTTTTACACATAGTATATTTTAAATATTGTATATGAAAGTTGTTTTTATCGTTTTAATAGTAGTGGTTCTGGGCTTTTTAGGAATACGATACTTTTTGTTTAAAATAGGAAATCCTGTCAATTTAAAAGTTTCCGATTCGTACTTCTATCATTACAGAAAAAAATTAATTGTTTATTCTCCAATGGGCAATTGGTTTGAATTGGGTTATTTCGAATCTGATGCTGATGTTGAATCTTTTCAGCCGATAAACAGAGATTTTGGAAAAGATAAAAAAAATGTTTTTTGGAAGGGAAAAAAGCAATCTGTTGATTATGCAACTTTCGTAATTGATGTTTCAGGTATTATTAAAGATAAGAATCATGTCTATAATACAAACGGAAAAGAGTATAATTTTTTAGAGATTATCAAAGGGGCAGATCATAAAACGTATCAATTATTAGATCCATCGTTACCCGATTATAGTCGTCATAACTGGTTTAAGGATGCTAATGCTGTTTACTACAAAAACAAGAAAATACAAGGCGATCCGGAAACTTTCAAGCCTTTAAACGATGCTATAGCTGTAGATAATAATTATATTTATTCGATTATTCATCAAAGAGGGGAGGATTTGGAATTGTTGGATGTTGATGAAGTTATTCAGAAACATAAAAGGATTGAAGGCGAAATTCATGTCATCAATGAAACTTATGTTCAGATAGGGAATTCTATTGTTTCTGCTTTTACAAACGATGAATTCACGCTTCATATTTTCGAACCTATTAAAAGCACTAAAGCAATTGATTATTGGAGGATAGCAGTGAATGATACTTTGATTTACAAAGGCATATTATATCCTGAAATTGATGTTGAAACCTTGGAATTATTAAATTACAGCTTTTCAAAAGACAAGAAAAATGTTTATTATGACTGCAAAAAAATAATTGGTGCTTCTCCCTCCGGTTTCGAAATAATTTATGATGAATATTCCAAAGATCATGTTAATGTTTATTATAAAGATGCTGTTGTCAAAGGAGCAAATCCAAAAACATTCAAAATGACTTCTGAAAATAATGTATGGGAGGATGGGAAAAATAAATTCAGGAACGGAAAAATTGTAAACTGATTTGTTTCTCCCTTTATTAAACTTTTCAGTTTTTTAAACCACAAACTCATTTAATAATCAAAAATAATTCTTGAAAATTTAATTTATATGGAGCAGAAATTACCATTGCCGCCTTTTACTTTTGAAACAGCAATTCAAAAGATTCAAATGGCAGAAGATGCCTGGAATAGCCAGGATCCCGAACGTGTTTCAAAAGCGTATACAGTAGATAGTGAGTGGCGAAATCGAGATCAGTTTATTATCGGAAGAGAAGCTATTGTTTCTTTTTTATCTCAAAAATGGAAAAAGGAATTACAGTATAAACTGAAAAAAGAATATTGGGCACATACTGAAAATCGTATTGCGGTAAGATTTGAATATGAATATCACACTGCTGATGGTAATTGGTTTAGGGCGTATGGTAATGAAAATTGGGAATTCGATGAAAACGGACTTATGCAAAAAAGATTTGCAAGCATCAATGATCTTCAGATTAACGAATCAGACAGGAAATTGCGATAAGTATAAAACTATGAGAATAATGTTATTTTAACAATCGTTATTTTCATAGTTTACTTTCTCCATCTTGTTTTCGTAATTTTCAATTTCTTTTTTAGTCATGCGAACTTCTTTCAAGTCCACTTTTAATTGTTTTTTACCATCGGGGCTTATCCATAACCCATTAAAATTGATTCCTTCTTTCTTTAAAATCATGACGCCAGAAAATCCGTGTTCTACTAATGCAAATTGATTCTCGTTCTTTTTATTTTGCGTAATGTCTAATTGTATCCAAGTCTCGGATTTATCATACTGATACATTGATGTATACATTAAGCCACCTATACAGGGATTTTCTTCGGTTTTTATATAAAATGTTACCGCTATTTTACCATCAATACTGCCTTTGTATAAAGTGCTTATGGTAGATTGAGCTTTTGCGTTGATAGAAAAGAACACACAACATAGAACCAATAGTGTAATTATTTTTTTCATATTTAAATAATATCGTTTGGTCAAATTTAATTATTTAAGAATAATATTTCTGTTTATTAATGAAATTTTGACAGGACATTTTATTGATTCTCCGGATTCCTGAAATATTCAATTTTATAATTGAACATATAGGCCATATTTGCAGCGCGAAGTTTAGCTTCTTCGGCGAGTTTTCCAACAAATAAATTATCAACGGTAGCAGTAAAAATTTTCATCCAACGATCGAAATGTGATTGGTTTACAGGTAAATGTTTGTGTGGAGGAAAAGGACTTCCTGAATAAGTGTGTTCTTCTAAAAGTATAGTTTGCCAAAAGCGATACATTTTCTCCAGATGTTCAGGCCAGCGACCCATCATTTTTTCATTAAAAATAGGGCCAATTAAATCATCGTTCTGTACTTTTTCATAAAAAGTATTGACTAAAAGTTTAATGTCTTCAATCTTGGAAATATCCTGAGTTGTCATGTTTTTTAGAATAAGAATAATTACTTTTCTTACTGAAGTTTTTCGAAAACTTTGTGAATCTTGAAAAAGAAATTACGCAAAGTTACACAAAGATTACACAGAGAATGTCAAAGTTAAAAACAAAAAGCGAAATTTATTTTACCCAATTAACTGCGTAAATAAATCCTGATTATCATTCAGATATTGAAATTCAAAACCATTTTTGGTCATATTCATTTTGATTGCCAGAATGTCTTTTTTGTTTTTTAACTCTAATCCAACTACAACAGAGCCCATTTCACGGCTGGTTTTCTTGGCAAATTGAAAATAGGTAATATCATCATCGGGACCTAAAATGTTATTTACAAATTCTTTCAATGCTCCCGGACGTTGGGGAAACTGAATCATAAAATAATGCATCAACCCTTCGTACAATAAAGAGCGTTCTTTTATTTCGGCAGTTCTTTCAATGTCATTATTACTTCCACTAACGACACAAACCACATTTTTGCCTTTTATTTTGTCTTTATAAAAATCTAAAGCTGCAATTGTTAATGCTCCGGCTGGTTCAACCACCATTGCTTCCTCATTGTATAAACGTAAAATAGTAGTGCAAACTTTTCCTTCGGGTACCAGAATAATATCTTCAAGATTATAACGGCAGATTTCAAAAGTTTTATCACCAACTTGTTTTACAGCAGCACCATCAACAAATTTATCAATGGTTTTCAGCGCCGTATTTTTATTTTCTTCAATAGATGTTTTCATCGAAGGAGCGCCTTTTGGTTCTACGCCAATAATTTTTGTGTTTGGACTCAAATGTTTAAAAACTTCAGAAAGACCGGAAGCAAGCCCGCCACCACCAATAGGAACAAAAACATAATCGATAGGTTCCTTACAGCTATCCAGAATTTCCAAACCAACAGTTCCTTGTCCCGCAATTACTTTTTCATCATCAAAAGGGTGAATGAATATTTTATGATTTTTGACAGCATCGGCAGTTGCTGAAGCATAAGCATCGTCAAAAGTGTCTCCCGTCAGCACAATTTCAACAAATGATTTTCCGAATAATTGAACTTGTTTTACTTTTTGTTTAGGAGTGGTTTTTGGCATATAAATTTTGCCTTTTATTTGTAAAAGATGACAGGAATATGCAACACCCTGCGCATGATTTCCGGCACTTGCACAAACAATTCCCGTAGCTTTTTCAACATCGGATAACGAAGAAATTTTATTGTAAGCACCTCTGATTTTATATGATCTGACAATTTGCAAATCTTCTCGTTTTAATAATATAGTTGATTTAAATTCATCTGAAAGATTTAAATTTTGTGTGAGTGGAGTAGCAGCAACCACATTTTCAAGTTGTTTTTTTGCAGCCAGTACTTCGTTAAATATATTCATAATGTTTAAGTTGATTTTTTATTGGTCTCAGATATATAGTTTACAACTATGTACTTTAGTGTATTTTGTTTTAGCTTCTAAAAATATTTGCCATAAATTTCACAAATTTTCACAATTAATTCGTGTAATTTATGGCAAAAAGATTCTAACAATGTTCACTGGAAATAGTTTTCTAAATAAAAAACCTCCCGATTTGGGAGGTTACATAAATTGTATTTTGTTTACTTATTTATACAACACCCCGCTATTATTGCTCAATTGCAATGATGTTAATAATAGCGATAATTATGTTATTTAAATTTGTCATTTTTCTTGTTTGCAAAGCAAAAGTATTAATTATTTTTTAACCGGCGGATATTGTGCCAGGACTTTGCTTACAATCTCTTGTACTCTTGCGTCTTTTTTATCAACGTTTTTAGTCAGGGTTGCAATACCTTCACCTTGCCAGATCATCTCTTTCTTTTTGGCATCAATTAAATCGATGAATAATGTTCCTTCAGTAGAAGTTGAAACGGTCGTATTGTTTCCGTACATCATGAAAGGATTCCATCCCCACCCCCACCCATAGCCCCATCCGGCACTAAATTGGTTTACATTTACCTGTTCTCTTGATTTGGTAAAAATGTTCACCAATAAATCAGGGTTCTCGCTTTTAGTAAAACCTTTAGCCTGCATTTCGGTATCAATTGCGTGAAGAATTCTTCTTTTATCCAAATCAGATATTTCAACCTTATCAATTCCCGGTTTAAAGAAAGCATACGTTTTATAAGGCGCAAAGTCTACATTTTTATCGTAATCAGAATAAACACTAACGCTGCTGCAGGATGTTAGTATTAAAAGCAGAAAAATCGGTACTAATTTGAATGTTTTCATATTGTTAAATTTAATGTTCTTATTTAGAGTTAAATATAAATTATGCTAAAATAAACTTTCATCGACTAAGTTAGGTAAAGTTACTTTTAATAAGGGCTGAACTTTCATTGCTCTTTTTATGGCAAAAATTGCTTCGTCATTTCGGGCCCAGCTTCTTCTTGAAATTCCGTTGTTTACATCCCAGAAAAGCATTGATGTTAAACGTTTTGAAGCTTCTTTAGAACCATCAAGAACCATACCAAAGCCCCCGTTAATCACCTCTCCCCATCCAACTCCTCCGCCATTATGAATCGATACCCATGTTGCGCCTCTAAAACTGTCTCCAATCACGTTTTGAATAGCCATATCGGCTGTGAAACGTGATCCGTCGTATATATTTGAAGTTTCTCTGTAAGGTGAATCTGTTCCTGAAACGTCATGATGATCGCGTCCTAAAACAACAGTTCCAATTTCGCCATTGGCAATTGCCTGATTAAATGCTTCCGCGATTTTAATTCGGCCTTCAGCATCGGCATATAGAATTCGGGCTTGCGAACCCACAACTAATTTATTTTCCTGGGCCCCTTTAATCCATTTGATGTTATCCTGCATTTGCTGCTGAATTTCATTTGGAGCAGTTTTAGCCATTTCTTCCAAAACCTGACTCGCAATGGCATCTGTTTTTTGTAAATCTTCTGGTTTTCCAGAAGTACAAACCCATCTAAAAGGACCAAAACCGTAATCAAAACACATAGGCCCCATAATATCCTGAACATAACTAGGATATTTAAAATCAATATTATTCTCGGCCATTACATCTGCTCCGGCACGGGAAGCTTCTAATAAAAAGGCATTTCCGTAATCAAAAAAGTATGTTCCTTTTGCGGTGTGCTTGTTAATTGCTATGGCATGACGACGTAACGTTTCCTGAACTTTCTCTTTGAATAGTTCCGGATTGTCAGCCATCATTTCGTTTGCTTCTTCAAATGAAATTCCGACTGGATAATAACCTCCAGCCCACGGATTATGGAGTGAAGTCTGGTCTGAACCCAAATCAATTTTAATGTTTTCTTTATCAAAACATTCCCAAACATCAACCACATTTCCTAGATAAGCAATAGAAACCGTTTCTTTATTGGCTTTCGCCGAAGCCACTCTTTTTACCAATTCTTCTGTCGAAGTTACAATTTCATTAATCCAACCCTGCTCGTGACGAATTTTAGTAATTTTCGGATTCACTTCGGCACAAACCGTGATACAGCCCGCAATATTTCCCGCTTTAGGCTGTGCGCCGGACATGCCACCAAGACCAGAAGTTACAAATAAGCTGCCTTCCGGATTTTGTTTTATTTTTCTGAAGCCGTTCAAAACCGTAATCGTAGTTCCGTGTACAATTCCCTGCGGACCAATGTACATATAACTACCGGCTGTCATTTGACCGTATTGCGAAACACCTAAAGCATTCATTTTTTCCCAATCGTCCGGTTTTGAGTAATTCGGAATCACCATTCCGTTTGTAACCACAACTCTTGGTGCTTCAGGATGTGAAGGAAATAATCCCATCGGATGTCCTGAATACATAGTCAGGGTTTGCTCATTTGTCATTTCAGACAAATATTGCATCGTCAATAAATATTGTGCCCAATTTTGGAAAACAGCTCCGTTTCCGCCATACGTAATCAATTCATGCGGATGTTGGGCCACAGCATAATCCAGATTGTTCTGAATCATATGCATAATAGCCTTTGCCTGCACTGATTTCCCTGGATATTCTTCAATTGGTCGCGCGTACATCCTGTAATCTGGCCGTAAACGATACATATAAATACGACCATATTTTTCTAATTCTTCAGTAAATTCCTGAATTAATTCTGCGTGATGTTGAGGTTCAAAATAACGCAGCGCATTTTTTAAAGCCAGTTTTTTCTCTTCTGCCGAAAGGATATCTTTTCGCTTTGGCGCATGGTTAATCGCTAAATCGTATTCTTTTTTTTGAGGTAATATTAATGGAATTCCTTGTTGTATTTCTTCTTGAAAAGTCATTTTTTTTTAGATTTTTAGATAGGAGATTTTTCTAATGGAGATAATCAAACATCTATTTAACAGAAAGTTAGTTTTATATTAAATTCGTTTTGAAAGAATTATCAAATTCTCTAATTGACACATTTTTAATTAAACTATGGATAACGAATATCCGACCTGTGATAAGATTTGTGGATTTTAATCCTAAATTTTCGCAAGAGAATATCCATGTATAATTTTAGATTTTAAATTGTTGATTTTAGATTTGAGTTCTCAAATTGACTCATCATCTAATTAATTTTCTTCTTAATTTCCCCTGTTCGTTTATCAAATCCATAAGGACAATGCCGGCAGCCACTTTTGCAGCAATAACCGCGTTTGAGGTGATGTTTTTCGGTAAAGCATTTATAGCCTTCAGGCGTATAATAAAAATCTTCGCCTTCGATTAATTTATTTTCATTACTTTGCTCTTTCATAATCCAATTTTAGGAAATGTTCTTTGTTTCTAAAATAAAAATCAATTACCAGATTGAGATTTTAATGAAATCAAACAATTTTACCGTTACAAATTTATAAATTTTACAGCTAATGTTTCTAATTGTTGCTAAATATTTAATTCCGAAAGGGTATCGTGGAATGGCAGTTTTTCCATTTGTTTTAATGAAATATGATTTTGATAAAGTGAATAAGACTTTTGTCAATCACGAAAAAATACATTTACGGCAACAAATAGAAATGCTGATTTTTCCTTTTTTTATTTGGTATTTTTCAGAATATGTAATTCGTTTAATTCAATATAAAAATACAGCTATAGCCTATAGAAATATCAGTTTTGAGAGAGAAGCGTACGCCAAAGAAACAGATTTTAATTACTTAAAAAAGCGACCTTTTTATCAGTTTCTGAATTATATCAAATTAAATAAATAGATTTTGAATCAAGAACTATATATCCCTTTTTCGAACAATATCTCTTTGACAATAAAGCGTGAAGACTTAATTCATCCATTTGTTTCAGGAAATAAATTTAGAAAACTAAAATACAATTTAATTCAGGCAAAAGCCGAAAACCAAACTACCTTACTGACTTTTGGAGGTGCTTTTTCCAATCATATTGCAGCGGTTGCTTTTGCGGGAAATGAACAAGGTTTTAAAACTATCGGAATTATTCGTGGCGAAGAACTTTTGGATAAAACAGAAGAAAATCCAACCTTAAGGTTTGCTCAGGAAAACGGAATGAAATTCGAATTTGTGTCAAGAGAAGAATATCGGATTAAAAATGATTTTTCTTTTTTAGAAAAGCTAAAACAAAAGTTTGGAGATTTTTATTTAGTCCCGGAAGGCGGAACAAATGAATTGGCTGTAAAAGGCTGCGAGGAGATTTTGACTAAAGAAGATGCTGTTTTTAATTACGTTTGTTGTGCGGTTGGAACGGGCGGAACCATATCAGGATTAATCAATAGTGCTTTGCCAAATCAGAAAATTTTAGGATTTCCGGCATTAAAAGGTGACTTTTTAACCGATGAAATTCGTATTTTTGCCCAAAAAGATAACTGGAATTTAATTTCTGACTATCATTTTGGAGGTTATGGAAAGATAAATTTAGAATTAATTGAATTTATTAATACTTTTTTTGAAGAAAACAAAGTACCCTTAGATCCAATTTACACGGGAAAAATGGTTTTTGGCGTTATAGATTTAATCCGTAAAAATTATTTTCCTGAGCATTCAAAAATTTTACTTATTCACACTGGCGGATTGCAGGGAATTGAAGGTATGAATTTAAAATTACAGCAGAAAAAATTACCAATACTCAAAAGGAATGTTTAAAAAAATTATAGTACTCTTCATAATAGCGACTTTGGCAAGCTGTTCATCCGGCAAACCGGCTATTGCAACCACCAAAAAAGCAGCTGCTGTACAGAAACCAAAAACGGTATCAACAAAAAAGCCAGCATACACCAAGGCAACATCTAAAAATTATCCATCTACAAATAATACGACAGAAGTTATTGAGTCAACTTCAAAAACGGTTGTAACCAGTAATTTAATTGGCGATTATGTTTTGCAGTACAAAGATATTGCGATGGGGAATATGAAGAAATACGGCATACCTGCCAGTATTATTTTGGCACAGGGAATTTTGGAATCAGGTGCTGGTCGAGGAGATTTAGCTCTGGAGGCCAATAATCATTTCGGAATAAAATGTCATAAAGACTGGCTAGGTGAAAGTGTACGCCACGATGATGATTCAGCTCAGGAATGTTTCAGAAAATATAAGGAAGCCTCAGAATCGTATCGGGACCATGCCTTATTTTTAGTGGGTAAAAACAGATATGCTACTTTATTCACTTACGAAAAAGACGATTACAAAGCCTGGGCAAAAGGATTAAGAGCTGCAGGTTATGCAACCGATCCTAAGTATCCGGATAAATTAATAAGTTATATTGAACGTTATAATTTGCATCAATATGATTGTGAGGTTACAGGTAAAAATTACAAACCATCTGATAAATCAATTGTAGCCAGTAGCTCATCTTCCAATTCCAATTTTAATGATCCTTCTTTATATGAAGTTCAAAAAGGAGACACCTTATATTCGATTTCAAAAAAATTCAATATTCTGATTGATGACTTAAAACGAAAAAATAATCTTTCAGATAATACACTTTCGATAGGACAGAGATTAAAAGTGAAATAATTATTAATTGTTAGTTATTAATTGTTAATTATCGATGAAAAAGAAAATCTTAATTGGAATTTTTACTTTTGCAGCAGTTCTAACTATGAGACTTTTTTGCGGAGTTTAGTCATGATGAGTTTGCAGAAAATCATTTTTTTGTAAAAACATCGCCTAATTTGGAAATGGGAGTTTTACTCTCCTCAAGGAATGTCAGACTTAAAAATTGAGGAACTTTAAAAAGAAAAACAAGTCGAACAAAAATATTTTAATGAATATATAAAAGATAGAGGTCTTAGTTTGTGATCTAAAAAATCTAAAAATATAAGAAGTCTAAAGATCTAATAATCTATAAAAAAATGATTTATAAAAGAAGTAGTCAGCTTTTTGCTGAAGCAGAAAAAGTAATTCCCGGAGGAGTAAATTCGCCGGTTAGAGCCTTTAAGGCGGTGGGTGGAACTCCTGTTTTTGTAAAAAGTGCCAAAGGGGCTTATTTATATGATGAAGACGGAAATAAATTAATAGATTATATCAATTCATGGGGACCAATGGTTTTGGGTCATGCATATCAGCCAGTTGTTGATGCTGTAATCGAAAAAGCAAAATTGGGAACTTCATTTGGAATGCCAACAGAACTAGAAACTCAAATCGCTGCTTTAGCCGTTGCTATGGTTCCGAATATTGATAAAATCAGATTCGTGAATTCAGGGACGGAAGCTTGTATGAGTGCGATTCGTCTGGCACGTGGCTTTACAAAAAGAGATAAAATCATCAAATTTGCAGGTTGTTACCACGGACACTCAGATTCATTTTTAATTCAGGCAGGAAGTGGGGCCGTAACTTTTGGGTCACCAAACAGCCCGGGAGTTACAGAGGGAACTGCAAAAGATACTTTATTGGCAAAATACAATGATTTGGATAATGTAAAGACTTTAATCGAAGCAAATAAAAACGAAATTGCAGCAATAATCATTGAGCCGGTTGCCGGAAATATGGGATGTATCCCGCCTCAAAAAGGGTTCTTGCAAGGATTACGTGATTTATGTACTGCAAACGGAATTTTACTAATTTTTGATGAGGTCATGACCGGTTTCCGTTTGGCACGTGGCGGTGTTCAGGAATTGTACAATATCAATGCAGATATTGTGACTTTTGGAAAAGTGATTGGTGGTGGATTACCAGTTGGGGCTTTTGCTGCGCGTGAAGAAATTATGAATTATTTAGCGCCACTTGGACCTGTGTATCAGGCAGGAACCTTATCAGGTAACCCGCTGGCAATGGCGGCCGGACTTGCAATGCTGCAATCGTTAGATAATGACCGTACTATTTTTACTCGTTTAGAGGAAAAAACGGCATATTTAGAAGCAGGAATCGACAGGGTTTTAAAAGCAAATAATGTTGTTTTTACAATTAATAGAGTAGGGTCAATGATTTCTGTTCATTTTGATGCAAATCCCGTTGTTGATTTTCAAACAGCTGCAAAAGGAGATAATGAAACGTTTAAGAAATTCTTCCACGGATTGTTGCAGGAAGGTATTTATATTGCGCCATCAGCCTATGAAACTTGGTTTATAACGGATGCCTTAACATATGAAGACTTAGATTCTACTATTAATGCAATTGATAAGGTTTCAAAGACATTTTAGTTAAATTAATTAATATCTACAAAAGGCTTAGCTTTGATAGAGTTAAGCCTTTTTTAATTTATACTTACAAGACGCTCAAATAATCCCTGATTATTTTGGCTTTAAGGTATAATAGTTCTATTTATCCCTTAAATTTGTTATTAAGACCCTTTTTTTAAGGTGAAAAACGCTATAAATGTTTTCGCGAAAATAAAATTAGAAAAAAAGATCGAAAAGTTAATAATAAATAATTTAGGATGACAAACGAAAAAAAACTTAAGGCCGTAGCATTTGGAGAAGTCCTTTGGGATGTTTTTGCCAATAAAAAAAAGATTGGTGGTGCACCATTAAATGTCGCTTTACGCATGAAAACGTTGGGATGTGAAGTGGCAGTGATAAGCTGTGTTGGAAATGACCAAGATGGCGAGGCAATTATAAATCAGGTGGAACGTTTAGGACTTGATACAGATACTATAATTAAATCGGAAGATTTCCCTACAGGTTTGGTAAATGTTACTTTAGATGAACATGGTTCCGCAAGTTATGAGATAACATATCCATCGGCCTGGGATAAAATTGTATTGAATAATGTTTCAAGGGAATTAGTAGCGGCTGCGGATGTTTTGATATATGGAAGTTTGATTAGCAGGGACGAGGTGTCTAGACAGGCACTATTGGAGTTGTTGCAGGTCAGGGCATATAAGGTATTTGATGTTAATTTAAGAAAACCCCACTATTCATATCAAATTCTGGATCAGTTAATGCTTTCTGCCGATTTTATAAAATTCAATGACGACGAATTAACAGAAATAGCAGCAGCTTTGGAGTCTCCTTTCACAAGTTTGGAAGAAAATATGCAGTTCATCGCAGAAAAAACCAATACAGTTTCAATATGTGTCACTAAAGGAAAAAATGGTGCTTTATTATTATGGAAAGGGCAATTATACAAAAATGCAGGTTATCCGGTTGTTGTGGCAGATACAGTAGGGGCAGGAGACTCATTTTTAGCTTCTTTAATAACATTACTGCTAACAGCTAAAACACCACAAACTGCTCTTGATTTTGCATGTGCTATGGGCGCTTTAGTAGCTCAGTCAGATGGCGCTAATCCTGAAATTTCATCTTCAGAAATAGAAAAATTAATGTTAGGATAATACATGCATAGTGTTTGATTAATTTAAGGGTTTTAAGTTGTTGAAAAATGGAGTAAACTAAATACTAAGGAATACCTGAAATTTAAGAACTCAATAGGAAGAATAATTCCAAATCAAATTATATTACTTTTTAACTTACCCTCCTAAATGTCAGATTAATTCTGGGCAGCACATCCCGGGCAGTTTTTGGAACCTGGTGTTGCCAGAAACTATTGGTTGTACCTGCCATTAGTAAAAATGAGCCATGATGCAAAGGAATCTCTACTTGTGGAATCTCTTTTCGAAATTTATGGCGCAGTCGAAACATTCTTGTTTCCCCAAAAGTTACCGAGGCAATAATCGGGTTTTTACCTGTATTGTACTCTTTGTCACTATGCCAGCCTACTCCGTCTTTCCCATTTCGGTATAAATTTAATAATACGGCATTAAAATTAAGATTGGTTTCATTTTCAACTTTATTTCTTATAATAAGAAGTTCAGCGGGCCATTCAGGACAATTTTGAGGGTCTCCAATGTCATCTTTATCTTCATACCAGGCAATCATCCTTGGTACAGTAACCGTCTTGTCAAATATTTCCATTTCATATTCCCTCCATTTTGTCTGATGTAGCAAAGTTTCATAATAATAATCGGATTCTTCCTTACTGAAGAAACGATCAATCAAAAGCAGTTCGGTATCCGGCAGGTCAAATGTTTTTTTGCCTCCCAATCCGGATGCAAATAATTCCGTGTCGTTAAATAGTGTCATTTTCTTTGTTTTTTTGGAGTAATCAAAATTAGCACATGTAATAACAATTTTCAGTATATTTGTTGTTATAAATTGTAACAAATAAAGTATGTCATTATTTTCAGATAATATCAGGGCACTAAGGGTAAAGAATAAAATTTCTCAGGAGAAACTTGCTGAGAGTTTACAAATTACCAGAGGAAGATACGTGAAATATGAAGATGGAACTTCCGAAGCTCCTTATGATATACTAAAGAGGATCGCCTATTATTTCCATATTAGTATTGATTTATTGCTTTCGGTAGATGTCCGGAAAATAAACATGCAGGATCTATTGAAACTGGAAAACAACAGGCTTATTTTACCGATTCAGGTAGATAGGGAAGGCGAGAATTTTATTGAGGTAGTTACACAAAAGGTAAAAGCGGGTTATTTAAACGGCTATTCAGATCCGGAATATATTGAAAGTCTTCAGCAAATTTCACTCCCTTTTTTGGGTTCAGGCAAACACAGGGGATTTCCTGTCGAAGGTGATTCTATGCCACCCCATGAAGATGGAAGTATTATTATCGGGCGTTATGTAGAAAGACTGGGAGATGTTCAGGATGGAAAGACTTATATCCTGATTACTAAAAATGAAGGAATGGTATACAAGAGACTGAATAAAAATAAAAAAAATGCCCTGGTCTTGGAATCAGACAATAGTTTCTATCCCAATTATGAAGTCAGGCTCTCTGATATTATTGAAATTTGGGAGTACCAATGCAATATAGGACGTACAGATAAAAAGCAGGAATTAAATGAAATAGAAAGCCTGAAGGAATTACTCCTGCAAGTAAAAAGAGAGGTGATGGAAATTAAGAATAAGAATAACAATTAGTAAATATTCATTGGTTATAGCATTATTTTGTAATGCCACAAGCAGTCTAAAGTGTTTAGGCTTACCTATTATTTATGATGTTTTTATTGGTTTTAGATATAGTCTAAAACAAAGCACTTTAATGCATTATACTTTAGCTTCTAATAAATAAGTGTTGTGACCTTGCAGATTTTCAGTCTGCCAATCAAATCTATGGATTTTTAGTCCATAGGAGCGGTGTAGTTAATTTCAACCCATACCGGAGCATGGTCGCTGGTCTTTTCCCATCCCCGAACGTGGCGGTCAACACCTCCAGAAACTAACTTTTTAGAAAGCTCAGGGCTCAGTAAAAAATGGTCAATTCTCAAACCGGCATCTCTTTCGTAGGCCTTTCTGAAATAATCCCAAAAGGTATAAATTTTTTTATCATGATATAGGGTACGTATCGCATCTGTCCACCCTTGTGAAACAAGATCTTTAAATGCCTTTCTGATTTCTGGTCTGAAAAGGGCATCATTAACCCATTTTTCGGGTTTATAGACATCAAGTTCTGTAGGCATAACATTAAAATCGCCTATCAGGACAACGGGTGTTTGTAAGTGAAGTAGAGCAACAGCACGTTCAGAAAGCCTTTCAAACCATTGTAGTTTATAGTCAAATTTAGGCCCAGGAGCGGGATTACCGTTAGGCAGATAAAGGCAGGCGATGACAACGCCATTAACCAGGGCTTCAATATAACGACTTTGAATGTCCTCTTTATTACCCGGAAGGGTACGGGTAATTTCTTCAATTTCCAGGTTGCAGGCTAAAATAGCAACACCGTTCCATTGTTTTTGCCCATGCCATATAGCATGATAACCGGCATCATTTATAGCTTTTTCAGGAAACTTATCCTGCGGTGCTTTCAGTTCCTGCAGGCAGACAATATCAGGCGTAGCTTCTTTTAGCCAGCGAAGTAATACAGGTAAACGGCCGTTAACTCCATTTACATTATAGGTAGCTATTTTCATAAGTGACATCGCTTTCGGAGCGGTCTGCAACTGTTGAATCTTCACTTTCGTTCATCTCCAAATGATTTTCATTTGAGTCCGCAATCTCAGGCTGATCATCCCAGTCTCCCCAGTCACCCTTGTAAGCTTTTCGGTATATTAAATCGTTATCATTTGCTGAGCAAATCTGGCTATGAAATGAGCCAGTCTGATGGCTAACGCTGTTATAAATTTTAGTATTTTTCATTTTAATGTTCTTTAAATCAATTGATAAGTCCCAAAAGTAAATATTAGAAAATTGCTAATCTTATAACAAAATCCGTAATTGTTATCTAATTCACATGCATATAAATTGAGTTTTATTGAAAAACAATAGAAAGAAGCATTAGTCTCCCTCTTCCATTACAAAAAATGGCAATAAGTTACAGCGAATGGGATTATTTATGTGAAAGTTTTATGAAAAACTTAAAAAATAAATCATCAAATGTGTTTCCCTACCGATTATTTATAGAAAATTAGTTTACAATTTTCAGGTATAATAAGTACAATCTTAAAAATTTTAAAAACCATTTTGCAATTTGTAAAATGGTTTTTTATGAATAATTTACATAATGTATTATTTAAATATTTTTTTGAAAATAAAAAAAGCATGACCTTTAAAAAGTCATGCTTGCTGGTTATTATAGTTGGGTTGAATAAGGTTTATAAGTCTTTAAAAGTAGTGCCTTGTTTAATATCTCCGGTACTAAAACCTTTCTTAAACCAGTACATTCTTTGTGCAGAAGTACCATGGGTAAATGAATCCGGTACAACATGCCCCTGCATTTTACTCTGTATGGCATCATCACCAACAGCATTCGCTGCACTTAAGGCTTCTTCTATATCCCCGGTATCAAGGTTTTCCTTGTTATAATGTGTCCACACACCGGCATAAAAATCAGCCTGCAGCTCTAGGGCAACAGATAGTTTGTTGGCTTCGGCTTCGCTTTTGCCTTTCTGGTCACGGCGCATTTGCGCTGAGGTGCCCAGAAGCGTCTGGATATGGTGTCCAATTTCATGCGCAATAACATAGGCAATGGCAAAATCACCACCCTTGGCGCCAAATTTAGATTTTAACTCTTCAAAAAAAGCAAGGTCCATATATACTTTTTGGTCACCGGGACAATAAAAAGGACCCGAGGCTGAGGTAGCACCACCGCAATCAGTTTGAACAGAACCTTTAAAAAGAACCAGCTTTGGGGCTTTGTAAGTCATACCGTTGTCAGCAAAAATTTCCCCCCAGATATCTTCATTATCAGCCAGTACAACCCGTACAAAATTGCCCATTTCTTCATCTTCGGCACTCAGTGGAACGGCATTTTCAGTTTGTGTTGTCTGGCCGCCCTGCAGCTGCTCCAGAACAGGGGTGATAAGCTGGGCATTTTCGCCTCCAAAAACATTCACCAGTAAAATAATGATGCCAATAATACCACCGCCCATGGCTACTTTTCCGCCTGAAAGAGAACGTCTGTCCTCAACATTTTCGCTTTGTCTTCTGCCTAACCACTTCATAGTATAGTATTTTAAGCTTGTTTATGATTTGTCTGTTACGAATTTATATTTTTTTCCGGAATAAAATGCGAATAGGGCCAAATTCCTTTTTAATTATTTCAGCCATTTGAGCAGGATGTCCTCAACAGCCCCTTTCATGATGGGTTTAGAGATATAATCGTTCATTCCGGCAAGCAGGCATTTGTTGCGCTCTTCTTTTTCGGCACCGGCCGTAACAGCTATAATGGGTATTTTTTCGCCCTTAAGGGTATTTCGCAATATTTTGGTAGTCTCATAACCGTTCATTACAGGCATTTGAATGTCCATAAAAACAAGGTCGGGAGTGATGGTTTCAAATTGAAGCAGGGCATCGTGTCCATTTTCACATTCATAAATAGCAGCATTATAAAACAGGTTTTTTATCACGGTTTTTAAAAGCAGCATATTGACTTTGTTATCTTCGACTATTAAAATAGTATGGCTTTTGGCTATCAATGCGGCAGATTCCGAAGATTGTTCAGTTGTATGATAATCAGGAATGTTGTTTTCGTTTTGGCTTTGTTCGCTGGTTTTGAGTTTCAGGTCAAAATAAAATGTACTTCCCTGGTCAATAGTACTTTCAAGTTGCAGACGGCTGTCCATTAGTGCAAGTAACTGGTTAGAGATGGTCAGACCTAATCCTGTACCGCCAAATTTGCGGGTAGTAGAACTGTCTTCTTGCGAAAAGGCTTTAAAGATTTTATCCTTATTTTGTTCCAGAATGCCAATACCCGTATCTGCTACGGAAAAACGTATTAAACACTCATTGTCTTTCCTTTCAAGCACAGATACATTGAGCTTGATAGTGCCTTTATGGGTAAACTTAACAGCATTAGATAATAAATTAATCAGAATTTGTTTCAGGCGTACAATGTCGGTCTGTATATATTGGGGAACATTAGCCGCTACGTGGAGTTCGAGGGTAAGATTTTTGATATTCGATTCATACAGGATGAGGTCAAATACCTGTCCCAATAGCTTTTTTATGTCATACAAATCAATAAACAATTCCAGTTTTCCGGCTTCAATTTTAGAAAAATCCAGAATATCATTGATGATTTCTAATAACGAATGTGCCGACTGATTAATAGTTGTCATGTATTTTTCCTGAATGACGGCAAGATCTGTCTTCATTAATAAATCGGTAAAACCAATAATGCCATTAAGCGGGGTCCTGATTTCATGAGACATATTAGCAAGGAAATCAGATTTCGATTTATTGGCTGCCTCGGCTATTTGCTTGGCTTTGATGGCATCTTCGGTCAGTTTTTTATTGGTAATGTCAAAATAAATACCGCCTACAAATTCAATTTCATCTTTCTTTTTGATCACATCACCAAATTCTTCCACCCAGATATATTCTCCTGTTTTCTTTTTAATGCGATAAACATTATGCATCGGTTTTCCGTTCTGTAAATTATTGATTTGATTATCGATAACTTCATCTTTATCATCAGGATGGATAAGTGATAAAAATGACAGATTATGTTCAATAAATTCAGTTTTGGAGTATCCCGTAAGATTCAAAATCTCATCATTTAGGAAAATTTTGGTAGAAAGCGCATCAAATTTAGACAGATAAACGGTACCAGGAATGTTATTGGCAATTAGTTTAAATTTCTCTTCGCTTTCCAGAATTTTGGCATAATTTCCATTTCGTTCCAGGGCCGATGAAATATTATTGGCCAGGGTTTGAAAAATATAGATTTCTTCCTCAGACCATTTACGTTCCTTCATGCAATCATCAAACCCTATAAACCCGGTAAAAACATCGTTGATGTATAAGGGCATAATCAGGATAGATAAAATTTCATTGTTGATTAATAATCTTTTAAAAAAACCATCATCAAGTTTACGGGTAAGCGTATTTAGGATTTTCTTGTTTTGTGCTTTCTCAATAATCTCTTTAAAATTATCTTCAGTAAACTGGGCTAATGGGGTTATCTGATGCTTGATACCGTCACGGGTCCATTTATGTTTTTGGCTGATCATGTTGGTCTCAAAATCTTTCTCATAATAAAACATATGGTCCACTCTTGCTGCTTTCCCTATCAGGTTATAGGTTTCTTCAAACATCTTCAGGGTGGTTTTGCTCAGTAAAAATTTCTCGGTACAAAGGGCTAGTGCCGAAAGAAGCTGGCTTTTATATTCTAATCTTCGCTCAGCTTCCAGTCGCATTTGTGACGATATAGCTAACGAAATCACATCAGAGATAGTCTTGGCATAATTAATATCCTCATTGTCCCATACTCGTGTGGCGGATGTATTTTCAAAACAAACAACGCCTGCTAACTGCCCATTTAAAAAAACAGGCACATCCAGCATGGATTTGATATTGTTTTTTGTAAAATAATCTTTTTGAAATTCCGATGTTTCTAATTTATCAAAAACATCAACAGCATTAATGACAGTTTTGTTTTTTAAGGTTTCAAAATAAATAGGATATGTCTCTTTTTTAAAGATGTTTTTATCACCCAAGGAATGACTATCACTGGTAAATAGGTTTTTACAGGTAATAATGTCGTTAGAATATTTCCAGTAGCTAAGCCGATTGGTGTTTGAAACCAGAGAGGCCTCCTGAATTATAAAATTGATGGATGCTTTTAAATTATCAAAGTCATTAAAATTGATCGTTGATAATTTTTTTGTTGAGTTATTATAGGATTCTATTTTTTCAAAGCGGCTTTTCTTCTCATTTTCTATATTTTTCAATTCGGTAATATCTCTTGCAATACCGGCAAAACCTATAATTTGCCCTAAATCATTCTTGCGTATGATAACCTTTTGCGAAATCCATAATTCATCCCCGTTTTTTTTCTGGATCGGAATTTCAATGGTAGGGTAATTATTTTCGGTCTTTACTAAATTTTCATAAAAAGCAGTAGTTTTTTCTATGAAATCAGGTCGGATAAAATCAGAATAATGTCTCGAAATAACTTCATTTTCACTATAACAAAGCACAGTAAAAGCAAAATCATTAATAAAAGTAAAATACCCCTCTTTATCAATTTCAAAAATAATATCAGCAGCAGTCTGAATCAGGTTTTTGTATTGATCCTGTATCTTAATTTGTTCTGTTATGTCCTGGCCAATACCAATGACCAGGTCTTCAGAAAATCGTTTATCTTTCCATTGGATATATCGGTATTCACCATTTTTGCATTTTAATTTCCTAATATATAAATTGTTGTCAGAATAATTATTAAAATAGGCTTCTCCAATAAATTCAGGGTCTTCGGTCAGTTTCCAAAACCCTGTTCCCAGTACCTCATCAGGGATATATCCTAAAATTTCATGGATAGATTCGCTGCAAAAGATAAGTTCACCTTTTTTATTGCAGGCAATGGTCAGGGAATTCCCTTTATGCACAATTTCATTGGTAAACCTGAAATTATTCTTTTCGTTCACGGAAACGGCATATTTGATCTGATTGATAACAAAAATGAGAAGGCAGAAATTAATTAATAATACAGATGTTTTAACAGGAACCGTTTGGAAAAAAATAGTGGTAACTAAAAAAAGCAGTACAAAACCAGTAAAGAACCAGTAAATTTTTATGGGCTTTAAAACAGTATAAGAAAAATAAAACGAGATTAAAAAAGCAATTACAGGTACAATATCAAAAGGGAGAAAAATAATATTGAAGGCGATATAGAAAGTGAATATTAAAAATAAAGCAATAAAAATAGTATCAATATTTTTGCGTAAAAAGACGATTCTTTCCGTTGTGAGGTAAAATAGTAGTATAAAAAAACCAATAGATAAATTAATAACCAAAAGACTTTTAGGCCTGATATCAAAAATTTCATTGATAATTTCGATTACAATAATAGCAATACCAAAAAATAAAAAATAAAGATGGTATTCTTTTTTTGAAAAATCAGTTTCCTTATTTTTTTCAATAAAATAACCTATTTTACTTTTTATTTTAAAAAACTGATAGACCAGTAAACTTATAAAACCAAACAGGAACAATCCTAAAACAATAATTTTAGGATTGTTGTAAGATATAATGTGATTGTTGTAAAATATAATATTTGAATTAAAAGCAAAACAATTTAGACCAACTGATTTTAGAATATTTCCAAAAAAGGCCAGGCTGTGAATCGGGTAATTTAAAAAACTATAACAGACTACCATAGAATTTGTCCTGGTTTTGTTTTAATAATAGTTTTTTTTGAATTTTCCAAATAAACTGAGTCAGGTTTTTTTATTTAGCTTATTCTTTTTATTCAAAATCTGATTGGCCAATAGAATCGATTGAATCTGGATTATCCGTATGGATGATAGCGCTGTAAATTGCATAAGTCATCGAATAGGTAAACGGAATAGTAAATACTATCCCAATACAACACCCTATAAAACCAACCATGGAGGCGATACCGGCAACTATAAACAACAATACAATAAGAAAAGGTTGTTTACTGACAATTAGGATACTTGATTTAATGGCATCTGATACGTGCAAATCTCCAAAAATAATTAACGGAATTGTTAACGACGTAAACAGGGAAATAATAATGGTAAGTAATGTATCTACGAATAATATTCCCAGAAAGTTAAAGGCAATAGAAATTAGCCCGTTAAGCAAGCCTATAAGTAGGGTGGCAAGAAAAATTTGTGAAAAATAGTTAGGCCTGTAATAGGTAAAGAGAGTAGAAACATTAAAAGTTTCATCCTTGTCTGCACAATCGGCCATTTTTAAAAATCCGGCAGCAAAAGGACTAAAAACAGAAGATATTAGCGTAGCAATACCAGTATATATAATTAAATTGGTAGTGGAAGGCTGTTGGTTAGAAAAACTCTCAATAAAATCTTTATTTAAGTTTTCTGCCCCAAAATAAAGCACAAAACCTAAACCTCCAATGAAAAAGGAAAGAATAAATAAGATCAATAGAATTAATCCGGCATAAAGGGCAATTTTTTTATAGTTTTCGAAAGCATGATTAAATACATTCGAAAAATCCAAAGTATATCCATACTTTTTAATTTGTTCAATTTGGTTTAGTGTAGATTTCATTTTTTAGTAAAATTGCTTTATAATATTGGCTTTAAGTTGGTTATTTAGACGTAAATATAATATTTTTTATCAATTACGTATCATAATCTTAATAGTATATAAATGTTTTGTTGGTTTACATCCAGTTTAAAAACTTCCGAATAGTTTCCAGTTTATTTTGATAGGGCGCATAACGCAAGGGTAAATCAAGCCAGTTCGCTTTTTTAACCACCGCTTTGTGATGAGAAAAAATATCAAAACTTAATTGGCCATGGTAAGCACCAATACCACTATGGCCAACGCCTCCAAAAGGTAATCTTTTATTCGAAAAATGAATAATGGTATCATTAATACAGCCTCCTCCGAAAGAATAGTTTTTAATGAGCTTTTTGGCAAAAGAATTGTCATCGCTGAAGATATAGAAAGCAAGAGGTTTTTCAAACCGGGTAATTATATTATGAATATCAGATTCTGATTCGTAGGTAAGCAGTGGCAAAATGGGGCCGAAGATTTCTTCTTTCATTACAGGGCTATTTAAACCGGGTTCGTCAATGAGAGTAGGTGAGATAAACAATTTATTGGCGTCACTTTCTCCGCCAAAAAACACTTTTTCGGGTTCAATCATATTCACTAGTCTCAGCCAGTTTTTGGTATTGATGATACGGGCAAAATCAGGTGATTTCTCTGGTTTTTTACCATAGGAGTTTATAATTTCTTCAATAAACAAAGTGACAAACGGCACTTTCATGTTTTTTTGGATCAAAATATAATCCGGGGCAATACAGGTTTGTCCCGCATTAATAAATTTTCCCCAGACAATTCTTTTTGCGGCTAATTTTAAATTAGCAGTTTCATCAATAATACACGGATTTTTTCCGCCTAATTCAAGCGTTACCGGAGTTAGGTTTTCCGCAGCCGCTTTAGCTACAATTTTACCGACTGAAACACTTCCGGTAAAAAAAATATAATCCCAGCGTTGTGCCAGTAGTTCATTCGAAACTTCAACGCCGCCTTCGACGACTTCAACATGATTAATATGAAATGTTTTTCCAATGATTTTGGTTATGATGGCAGATGTATGAGGAGTAAGTTCGGAAGGTTTTAAGACAACTCTGTTTCCTGCTGCTACGGCAGAAATCAATGGGCATAAAGCCAATTGAAAAGGATAATTCCAGGGAGCAATAACCAAAACGTTTCCGTAAGGTTCTTTATAAATATAATCAGTGGATGGAAAGTTGAGCAGGGATGGAAAAATGCGTTTTCGTTTAGACCATTTATTAATATTTTTGATGGTAGCTTTCAATTCCGAAATCACATAATGAGTTTCGGTTAAAACAGCTTCAAATTCAGGCTTTTTAAAATCATCGTATAAAGCTTTTACAATTAAATCCTCGCTTTCCTGAATAGTATACAATAACTTCTTTAGCGTTTCTTTACGGTATCCGATGTCATTTTTATAGTCCATTTTTTTGATTTTTTGACTATGCAAGTTACTTGATAAAAATCGAAATAATTACAATTTAGTCATAAAATCATAAGGCATTCCAGATGGTTTCATCAGGTGTTGGTGCAATGATGGTAATATTTTCTTTGGAAACGGGATGAACAAAAACCAGCTTTCTTGCATGAAGATGGATCCCTCCGTCAGGATTACTTCTGTCAGAACCATATTTTAAGTCACCTTTTATAGGAGATCCAATAGCCGACAATTGTGCACGAATCTGATGATGGCGGCCCGTATGCAAATTTATTTCGAGTGCCACATAATTTTGAAGTTCTTTGAAAACAGTATAATCCAAACTGGCAATTTTACTGTCCGGAACTTCTTTTATATGTGCTTTAGAAGTATTGTTCTTTTCGTTTCTTTTTAAATAATGAACCAACTTAGCAGTTGTTTCCAGAGGTTTATTTTTTACAACGGCCCAATAGGTTTTTTGTGTTTCACGATTACTGAACATTTCGTTCATTCGTGTTAACGCCTTACTTGTTCTGGCAAAAACTACAATTCCTGTTGTGGGTCTGTCCAATCGGTGAATTACACCCAGAAAAACGTCGCCTGGTTTATTATATTTATCTTTAATATATTCTTTTACGACTTCAGATAAAGGTTTGTCTCCCGTTTTATCGCCTTGTACAATATCGCCTACACGTTTATTCACCACAATAATATGATTGTCTTCGTGTAGAATTTGGAGGTTGTTTTTATTAGAAATTATTTTCAAAATTGATTTTAGATTATAGGATTTTTAGATTGTTCGACTGAACTTAAATCAAAGCAGATTTAAATTTTAATGTCATTTTTACAATTCTATTCAGGTTATACCATTTAGAAATATAAAATAATCCGATTTTTTTAACTCCCTCTCCTTTGGAGAGGGCTGGGGTGAGGAAAACAAAAAACTGTTTTATATTTCTAAATGGTATTAAAACATAATTCATCTAATTTTTATTTATATATCCTAAATCAAAAGAGATTAATAACTGAGTTTTCAATTTCGAAAATAGAACCAATTGTAATTTCAGGAAACCTTGAAAAATCTTTATTACTGCTTCGTGAACACTTTTCTGGAATATTTAGAAGGAACTGACACAGAAGCACAACGAAGTTGATTCGTTAAACCAAATTTTTCAGGCTCTGGAAAATTTGAGGTAATATTATAAATTTTGGAACAAAATTGTTTACTGGACTTCCAAATCCTAAGTCTTTTTAAATCGATGCATTAAATAATTTATAATTTTATAGTATTGAATTCAAAAGAATCTTTCGAAAAATCTAAAAATTCAACAATCTAAAATACTATTTTAGTACTGCTCATTAGAATTCGGAAAATCACTTGACTTCACATCCGTTACATACTGACCAATTGCAGAAGTCATTTCCTGATATAAATTTAAATAGCGACGTAAAAAACGAGGGCTGAATTCATTATTCATTCCTAACATATCATGAATAACCAGAACTTGCCCGTCAACGCCACCACCGGCACCAATTCCAATAACAGGTATAGAAATACTTTTGGCCACTTTTTCAGCCAGATCAGCAGGTATTTTTTCTAAAACTACTCCAAAACAACCAATTTTTTCCAGCATTTTGGCATCTTCCATTAACTTTTCAGCTTCTTCATCTTCTTTCGCACGAACGCTGTAAGTTCCAAATTTATAGATAGATTGTGGGGTTAAACCCAAGTGGCCCATAACCGGAATTCCTGCATTTAATATTTTTTTGATAGACTCTTTAATTTCTTTTCCGCCTTCCAGCTTTACTGCATGGCCTCCACTTTCTTTCATAATTCTGATTGACGAACGCAAGGCTTCTTTAGGATCAGACTGGTAACTTCCAAAAGGTAAATCTACAACAACCAAAGCTCTATCAACAGCACGGACTACCGATGAAGCGTGGTAAATCATTTGATCCAGAGTAATAGGCAAAGTAGTTTCATGACCCGCCATAACATTGGATGCAGAGTCGCCTACTAAAATCACATCAACTCCTGCGGTATCAACAATTTTTGCCATCGTATAATCGTAAGCTGTTAGCATAGAGATTTTCTCTCCGTGACTTTTCATTTCGATTAACGATTTTGTTGTGATTCTTTTATAATCTTTTTTTGCTACTGACATTTTATTTTTTTTTGAGAATGTAAAAGTATTGAATAATTGTAAACTGAGGATCAGCAAAAAAGAATATTTCCAAGCTGAATAGCTTCTCTTTTTTGAATTCTATCCTAAATTGACTGGCTTCCATAATAATAGAATAATTATGAGTGTACTTTAGGGATGCTTCAATATATGTTCCATACTTTTCGATGAAGGCTTTTTCAGATACTGAATTATCCAATATGTAGTTGGGATTAAATATATGTTTATTGTTTTCATTTATAAAAACCTTTACTATTAAAATGATTTTAAGATTTAACAGTCTGCCATATTTACTGCAATCGCCAGTCCGCCTTCAGAAGTTTCTTTGTATTTAGAATTCATATCTTTTGCTGTTTGCCACATCGTATTAATTACTTTATCCAGTGGTACTTTTGCATTTTTAGAATCGGTTTCTAAAGCCAGTTCGGCAGCATTTATAGCTTTTATGGCTCCCATTGTATTTCTTTCAATACACGGAATCTGAACCAAACCGCCAATTGGGTCGCAGGTTAAACCAAGATGATGTTCCATGGCAATTTCGGCAGCCATCAAAACCTGGGCAGGGGATCCGCCCATTAATTCACAAAGTGCAGCGGCAGCCATTGATGAAGAAACACCAATTTCGGCCTGACATCCACCCATTGCAGCAGAAATTGTAGAGCCCTTTTTGAAAATACTTCCTATTTCTCCGGCTACCATCAAAAATTGTTTGATTTCTTTTTCTCCGGCATTATGGTTTTCAATCACCAGATAATACATTAAAACAGACGGAATTACACCAGCGCTTCCGTTTGTTGGTGCTGTAACTACGCGTCCTAAAGAGGCATTTACTTCATTCACGGCAAGTGCAAAACAACTTACCCATTTTAGAATCTGGCGAAATTTAACCTCTGTTTTTCTGATTTCTTCCAGCCAGCTTTGCGGGTCGCTGTAATTTGACAGACCAATTAAATTCTGGTGCATATCAAAAGCCCTTCTGCGGACATTTAATCCGCCTGGAAGAATTCCTCCCGTATGGCAGCCAATGTACATGCATTCCAGCATCGTATTCCAGATACGCATCAGTTCCGAATGGATTTCTTCTTCAGGTCGCATTGATTTTTCGTTTTCATACACAATTTCTGAAATCATTTTGTTCTCAGTGATGGTGTAATCTAAAAGCTCAACGGCATTTTGAACAGGAAAGGGGAACGCACATTTAATAACCTCCTTTTTTTTTGCATTGATGCGTTCTTCCTTCACAACAAAACCTCCTCCAATAGAATAAAATATAGATTCATATTCGGAATCATCGGACATGTAAGCCGTAAATTTTAATCCATTTGCATGAAAAGGAAGAAAGTCTTTATTGAAAGCAATATCCTGAAGAAAGTAAAACGGTATCGTAAACTGATTGCCTAAAATGATTTCATTTTTGGTTTCGATGGTTTTGATAATTCCGGCGATATTATCAACTGGGATGTATTCGGGATCCTGGCCGCTTAAGCCCAGCATAACGGCTAGATCAGTGGCGTGACCTTTACCGGTTAAAGAGAGGGAACCGTATAAGTCTACTTTGACTCTGGTAACCTGTTCTAAAATGGATTCATTTTTTAATTCTTCTAAAAAACGTTCTGCAGCCCGCCACGGCCCAAGTGTGTGTGAACTCGAAGGGCCAACACCAATTTTAAGCATATCAAAAACAGAGATACATTCTTCCATTGTTCAATCTTTAAGTAAGACAAAGATAATTGAATAATGCAATGAACTTTAGATTTCATTTGTTAATGTTGCGTTTTTGTTAAAAAAAATATTAAATTTTAATAATTTATCAATGAAATAAAATATATTCCTTAATATGCAGCTTTCGTAAAAAGAGCGTAGTTTTTTTAGGTATTTTTGTAAAGCAGGAACAATCAACAAAGCATTTCGGATTATAAATGAACTGAAAATTCAGATTGGTCGCTCATTTAATTGACAGCTGTCTTTTTACGAAAATTTAAAAACCACAAAAAGAAGAATATAATTTATTATGATAGAATTTTTCACCCATTTATTTAACGAATTCGAATTACCACTTAGCAATCCTGTATTGATTTTCTCCCTGATTCTCTTTATTATTTTGTTGTGTCCCATCTTATTGAAAAAAATAAATATTCCGGGCATTATCGGACTGATACTTTCCGGGGTTGCCATAGGACCTCACGGACTCAATATACTGGAGAAAAATTCTGCTGTCGATTTATTTTCTACTATCGGATTACTTTATATTATGTTTATTGCCGGTTTAGAACTGGATATGAATGAATTTAAAGCTAATAGAAATAAAAGCTTATTATTCGGTTTTTTTACCTTTATTTTCCCTCTTACAATTGGTTTTCCCGTCTGTTATTATTTGTTGCAATATGATTTTAATGCAAGTTTTTTAACAGCAAGTATGTTTGCAACACATACTTTGGTTGCTTACCCGATTGTAAGCAAACTTGGTATTGCAAAAAACCAGGCTGTAGCCATAACCGTTGGAGGAACAATCCTCACAGATACTGCTGTCCTGATTATTTTAGCGGTGATTATGGGAAGCAGTCAGGGAAACTTAAATCAGGCTTTCTGGATAAAATTAGGGGTTTCATTGGCTATATTTTCGGCCATTATGTTTTTGGTAATTCCAAGAATTGCCAAATGGTTCTTTAAGAAACTGGAAAGTGAAAAACATGCCCATTATATTTTTGTGCTTTCAGTTGTTTTCTTTGCAGCATTTTTAGCTGAAGTAGCAGGAGTAGAGCCTATTATTGGCGCTTTCGTAGCAGGCTTGGCATTAAATCCGCTGATTCCACATTCTTCAGCATTAATGAATAGAATTGAGTTTATCGGGAATTCATTATTTATTCCGTTTTTCCTTATTTCTGTAGGGATGCTGGTTGATATTAGTGTTATTTTAAGTGGTCCTACAGCTTTGATTGTCGCCGCAACATTAAGCGTAGTCGCCATTTTTGGAAAATGGATTGCAGCATTTTTTACCCAGATCGTTTTTAAATACACAAAAACCGAAAGACAGCTTATTTTTGGGTTAAGCAGTGCTCATGCCGCAGCAACTTTGGCTGTTATTTTAGTTGGATTTAAAGCAAACATCCTGGATGAAAATATTTTAAACGGAACCATTATTTTAATATTAATAACCTGTATTGTCGCCTCTTTTGCTACGGAAAAAGCAGCTAAAAAAATTGCCATTTGCGAAGAAGAAGTTTCTTCTGTAGATGCAAACAGAGACCAGATTTTAGATGAACATATTTTGATTCCGCTGGCAAAGACGTCTGCTACATCAAGTCTTTTAGATTTTGCACTACTGATAAAAGACAAAAAATCAGTGAATCCGGTAACGCTGTTAACGATTGTGCCTAATAATGACCAGGCCGAGATTAATATTTTAAAATATCGAAAGGCGGTTGACAAATTTGTCATACAGGGATCAGCTTCTGAAATAAAAATTAATACAATTGCCAGAATCGATCATAATCCGGCTAGTGGAATTGCACGAACTTCTAAAGAAATCATGTCGGATATTGTGATTATTGGCTGGCCAAGAAAAACCGGATTTCTGGACAAAATTTTTGGAGATAACGTAGATTCAATAATTAATAATGTAGATAAAAACCTATTCATTTGCAGATTTCAAAAGCCTTTTGTTGAAGAAAAAAGATTGGTTTTCATTTGTCCGCCTTTTTCTGAAAGAGGAATAGGATTTCAACCTTTGATACAGAAAATATTCAGGTTATCGCAGGAACTGAGTACTCAGATTGTTATTTACGGTGAATACAAAACCCATCAGGCAATTCAGCAAATAGTGAATAATTTAAAGTTAAATGCAAAATTGGGATTTAAGAGCATTTTGGATTGGGAAGATTTTGAAGCGATTTCAGATGAAATAAAACCAACAGATCTGATTATTTTTAATTTATCGAGAAAAGGTTCTGTTTCGTATCAGTCAATTTTTGAGAAACTGCCTCAAAAATTCGAAAAATCATTTATTGATAATAACCTGATTTTGGTATATCCACAGGATAACCGACAAGAAAGCGCCATGGACGCCTATGAAGATTTTACGTCAACCCCACTGACAAAAGGAATCGAAGCAATAGAACAGATTGGTAGAGGTTTAGGGAATATTTTGAAAAAGGGATGATTAATTATTTTGTGAAGCTAACTTATAAATTTCATTATGAAAGATAATTTACAAAAGATATTCGAAAAGTATAGTTTTCCAGAAAGAGATATAAAATCTGAATTTAAGGTTATTGATGTAGAATCATACTCGAAACTAAAACTCCCAAAAGATTATGTTTTTTATCTTGAAAATTATTTTGGTATTGATCAATTTATTGGGGTTGAATTTATAAAACTTTGGAGTTTAGAAGAAATTATTCATGCAAATGAAAATTATAATATTGTTAAGCAATTGAATGGTACAATTGGAATTGGGACAAATGGGAGTGGAGAATTTATTGGAATTGAAATTGACCAATATGAAAACTTAAAAATAATTCTTTCTCCTTTTGTTGATTTGAACAGTAAAAATAATATTGAAATTGGAAAATCTTTTACAGATTTTCTTGTTCGTCTTGATAATGGAATTGATTGGTTTTCATGAAAATCCTTCCAGTTTGAATCATTATCTATAAATCTAAATTAAAAATGTACCATAAAATAAAATCAATCCGCCCCTTTATCGGTGCGAAAGATTTCGAAATCTCAAGAAGTTTTTATCGTGATTTAGGGTTTCAGGAAACGGTTTTGGATTCTGATTTTTCTGTTTTCAAAACAAATGAAACAGCATTTTATCTTCAGGATTATTATGCAAAAGAATGGATTGACAATACCATGATTTTTGTAGAAGTGGATGATGTAAAACGTTATTACAATGAACTTTTAGCTTTGAACCTTCCGGAAAAATATTCAGGTGTTAAATTGATTCCTATTCGTAATTTAGAGTGGGGAAGAGAATGTTTCCTGTATGATCCGTCTGGTATTTTGTGGCATTTTGGTGAGTTTAAGTGATTTTGTAACCGTGAATCCCACAAAATTTAACTACAAAAGATCATGATTCAGGGTTGACTTTTTACCAAACCAGACTATAATCACTTAAATGAACCGTATTTTGTTCTTAGTGCCATGAATGGTTTTTCTATTGTTTTATGAAGCAAAAAAGCAACTAACAGGCATGCTGAAATGCAAATTATAAGTGTAAAGGTGCTTTCTATATCGGCATTAAAAAGCAAAATAATTTCCTGCGTAATATGAATTATTCCCTTGTGCGTCAAATAAATTCCATAGGAAAGTGCTGCAATAAAGGTGCTCGTTTTTGAATTCCATTTATATAAAAAACTCGTTGGACATATTGCACCTAAAACCATAAATCCGTATCCCAAGCCTACTATAGGAAATCCAAAAACGGAAGCATAAAATGACCTTTCTTCGTAGCATAAAAAATAGGCCCCTGTCAATAAAATCAAACTTAACAGCAAAAAATGATTTCCAAATTTGGAAAGTTTATTCCATAAATCAGGCTTAAATTGATAAATTGCGGCAATAGTAACACCTGTTATAAGCCCATCGAGACGGTTATAAGTTGGGTAATAAATAAATTTATACCAAAACATCCATTCATTGGCTTTATTACTATTTGGCAGGTAGAAATTTTCCCAGTTATAAAACCGAATTGCAAAACCAAAAACAAACAGAACAATTAAAATCCAATACGATTTATTGAAAAGATTTGTTGATTGGAGAAAAATTAGCACAATTGGTAAAAGCAAATAGAAATGTTCTTCTACACAAAGCGACCAAGCGTGAGAAAATGTTCCGAAATCCTGAATATTCAATCCGAAATTCTGAGTAAACGTTAGTAATTTCCACAGAGGCGGAAGCGATTTTTTTTCCCGGAATATTGGAACAAGAAAATAAACTGCTGTAACAAACCAAAAGAGCGGAAGAATTCTGAAAAAACGTTTTAAAAAGAAATCTTTAAAAGAAATTCTT
Source organism: Flavobacterium piscis (assembly GCF_031457575.1). GTDB lineage: Bacteria > Bacteroidota > Bacteroidia > Flavobacteriales > Flavobacteriaceae > Flavobacterium > Flavobacterium piscis_A. The sequence continues at coordinate 41,277 of NZ_JAVDWQ010000024.1, forward strand.
GTCTCATTTTTAATTTGAAAAAATAGCTGTGAAGAAATTAAAAACCCGCTTAAAACGAAAAATAAATCGACACCGGTCCATCCAAATTTAGCAATATTTGGTAACCAGTCAGGATGCCCAAAAATCGGAATTTGATAATGATATAAAAAAACAGAACATATTGCAAAAACTCTTAAATGATCTAATCCGTATAATTTTTTCTGCACCTTACAATTTACTTTTTTAAAACTCAAAGGTAATTGAAATTCGTAAAGCTTAAATTTTCATAATCCAACTTTTATTAACAAAATTAAACAAAGCTGATTTTGAAAATTTACCTTAAATAAAAGTCACATATAGTAACGGTATTTCTTTCTCGCTGGTACCAATCATTGCATACTAATTCAATTTTTTCTACCGTAAATTCCCCAAAATTATAATTTCTGAAATTTTCTGTAACGGTCATTAATTTCTCAGGGTTCTGCAGCTCTTCCTGAAATCGCATTACTGTCGAATGTGCCGTGGCAATAGCGTACCGACTATCAATACTTTGTTCTAAATTTGATTTTTTGAAATTCTCCCGGAGTTTCTCACGCAAATTATTTAAAGATCCGGAAGTAGGAAAACCCTGGATCATGATGGCAGATGTAGAAGCTGTTACACCTCTGAACTTAATTTTAATTTCGCCTAAATCAAGTATGCATTTTCGAATGATTTCGATATAATTTTCAACGCTGATTTTATCTAAATTAAAACCTTCATAACAGGAAATAATCGACATTACCGTTATATGAATATCGGAATCCGGATAATAATATTGTGCGGGATCGATTGCCTTTAATTTCTCTAAAAACAACTGAATCTGGTTTTTTACAGTTTGGCATGGACGGATGAGTAATGTAATACCAAATCGGGAATCGGATGAATCATTAATCTGGGGATCTAAGCTGTAATTTCCCGCTAAAATTGCTTGAGAAGACTTAGTGTAAAGTTGTTGATAATGCCCGTTTAGATCCATTAAAATTATTTCTTTTTTGCTTTTTCCAGATTTTCCTTCACTCTGAATTTTACAATTTTGGTAATTAAATCGTACGGAATCGGTTTGTTTAAAGGAAACTGAACTGATCCTTTTCCGGATTTATACTCTGAAAGCTCATCTTTAAAAGCTTCATGACCTGTGGGTAAAGCATATAAGCCAATATGGGTTTTAAAAGCGGCAAAATAGACTACGATACCATTTTGGTTAAAAGCAGGCATCGCATAACTGATTTTTTCTTTTGCATCAGGCGCAGCTTTCTGTATTACCATTCTTATTTTTTCTAAAATTTCCTGAACATCATTCGGGAATCCGCCAATGTATTCATCAATATTTTCGGGTTTTTTAGTTTCCATGAGTTTTGGTTTTTTAAGTTTCGGGCTGTGTGGTAAACCTGAAACCTGATTTTTTTTATGCGAGCCCTTTCGGAAATCTGTCTAAAATCAGATTTAACTGAATTTTATGTTCTAAATAGGCTTTTGCACCGGCTAAAACCAAAGCAAAACCTTCTGTTGAATTTCGAACCTGGTCTATAATTTTGTCAGGATCCCTGAAACCGGAATTGGTAATGCTTACAAAAGTTTCGTTTTCATTCATTGGAGTAAAAGTCCATTCTACTAAAGTACTTTCGTCTGGATTTCCCCATTCAATTACTATTTTTTTATTTTCATGTATAACATGAGTCATAACTGAAAGTGAAAAACCATACATTTCCCAAGTCCATTCTGTTTTTTTGCCCTGCTCTAATTTTCCGGAACCTTTTGTAAACCAGAATTTAGAAGTAATCTCCGGATTAACAAAAGCCTGAAAAACTTCTGAAACCGGTTTTCTGATAAGCATTTCGGCTTTAGCGAAATTTGAATTCTCTGTTGCCATAATTTTTAATTTATAAAAGAGACTTTCTATTTGGCACTGCTAAACGGAATATTGTTATAAATTACGATTTGAAATTGATTTCGGCCTGATTTTTCCTGAATCTGCCTCATAAAGCCGGCTTCAATTTTAAAATTTTTATTGATAACATAACCCAATGCACCATAAACACGATCTCTGTCAAAAACAGGGGATTCCGCATTTAGGAAAACTTCATTATAAGCTGAAATATAAAAGGCATTATCTTCCATTGTTGGTTTGTTAATTGGAACATTCAATGCAAGAAAATAACGAAAACGCATTTGAAAATCATCTTTCAAAAAGCGTTCCTCCATACGGTAACGATGCTGTATGTAAACTCTCCCAAAGTTTTGTCGGGTTGTAAACTGCTGATAAATCCTGTTTTCATCAAAACTTATTTTATCATCAGTATCAGGAACATAATTCTGTGAGTTGATATAAGCATAACCTAGTAAAAGATTATTGTTGTTATCAGTTAAATTATAGCCAATTCCAGTTCTTAACAGTAATTGTTGAGTGTCACCGGCAAAATTATAATTTCGATATTGAATTTCATTGTGCCAATTCCATTTTTTATTGATGGCCTGGTTTCCAAAATAGATAAACCAGTTTCCTGTATCTGTTTTTTGTGCGTATGTAAAATTTAAATTTAAGAATAGAATGATTGCGAGTAAAAAATAATTGTTTTTTAAATATTTCATTATACGTAAAATAGTTTGATTTGTATGATTTTTTTTTTGGAGTTACAATATAAGGAACATAATTTAAAAACAGTGTTAAAAGTACATTTCTGGTTGTATGTGGCTAAACCCTTTCCTTATCAATCCACTTTCCAACAGTTGGTGGAACATAATTTTGCATTTTATCCAGTAAATCTTCAATAGTATCACTGACTAAAAGCATTTGCTGGTTGGCTTCTTTCAACAGACCTTTAGTTACCATAGTTTGTATCATTTCTACCAATGGATCGTAAAATCGATTAATATTCAGGATGGCAATTGGTTTTTTGTGCAAGCCTAATTGTGCCCATGTTACCATTTCGAAAAGCTCTTCGAGAGTACCAAAACCGCCCGGAAGTGCTATAACGCCGTCGCATAAATCATTCATTTTGGTTTTTCTCTCATGCATGCTTTCTACTAAAATAAGCTCGGTTAAGCCTGTATGGGCAATTTCTTTTGATCTCAGGAAATCAGGAAGAACGCCAATTACTTTACCACCTTTATTCAAAACGCCATCTGCTACTGCCCCCATTAAGCCTACATTGGCACCGCCATAAACCAAGCCTATATTTTGTATGGCTAATGTTTCACCAAGTAATGTTGCCTGTTCCTTATAAATTTCATCCGTACCAAAACTAGATCCGCAGAAAACTGTTATTCTTTTCATTTATTATATTTTTTAATTCGTATTTGAAATGAGGAATATCAATTCCGTTGTGAGGAAACATCAACTCATTTATTGGTTTCAGATATAGTTTTGCAACTATGTACTTTAGTGCATTTTGCTTTAGCTTCTAATAAATAGTGTTAGAACCTTACTGACTTTCAGTCTGCCGGCCAAATCTATGATTAAAAGATCTGATGTGACTTTGTAAAGGCCATTGAAATGCTTTTCGTTTTACGGAATTAATATCTTCTGAAATTTCAGGTTGTAAATTGAAATTGGATTTTTTCATTTTAGAATTAGTTTGTTAAATTTGTTTGATTTTAACACAGGAAACGTTTGGTATTTTAATTTCTTTACCTGTTTTTTTTAACATGCCTGTTTTTTTGTTTCTTTTAAAAACAACCACATTTCCAGTATTTACATTGGTTGCAATCAAAAAATTTCCGGTTTTATCAAGGGCAAAAACCCGGGGGTGTTTTCCTAGGGTAGACTGGGATCCTATATTTGTTAAAAGACCGTTTTGATCAATGGAAAAAATCACGATATTATTTTCTTTCCCTCTGTTTGCAGCATATAAAAATTTTCCGTCAGGCGAAATATGAATATCAGAACTTTCAAAACCATCAGTAATTTTATTCGGATGCATATTAATGTGCTGGATTTTTTGCAAAATCCCGTTTTCATATTCATACACGCTTATTGCTCCGGCCATTTCCTCAATACAATAGCCAAATTTCTGATTGGGATGAAAAGCAAAATGTCTGGGACCGCTTTCCAGACCGGTTTTTGTAAAAGGAATTTTTGTTTCTGTTAAAGGTTGTTTTTGATCTTCATGAAATTGATAAGAACGTATTTTATCTGCACCTAAATCCGGTAAAAAAAGATAATCAAATTGGGGAGAAAAAACAGCAGAATGAACATGCGACCGTGTTTGTCTTTCTTTATGGACACTTCCTTCCAAATAGTGAAAATTTTGCGTAATAGGAGCGATCCCCCCGTTTTCTAATAGTGGATAAACAGAAACACTACCTTCGGTATAATTCGCATTCACCAGCCACTTTCCATTTTTATGGACAGCAACATAAACAGGATTCTCACCACCACTTTTTTGAGTGTTTAGAAAAGTCAGGCTCTTATTTTTGGGGTTAAATTCAAAGCTGCTAACACTTCCTCCGTTTGGAGTTTTACTTTCCGTGCACGAATAAACAAATTTACCATTTGGCGATATCGTTAAATATGATGGGCTAACGAGATTTTTTACGGCAGTTATTTTAGTCAGTTTACCATTTACGGTATCTAATTGGTAAACAAAAATGGATTCTGCAGATTTGTCTCTGTTGAATGATCCAAAGAAGGCGTAGGTGTTTTGGGAAAATACCTGAAACGAAGTCAAAAAGACAATCGTAAAAAAGGTAAGCTGTAGTAGTATTTTGTTTGTAAAGAGGCTCATAATATGATCTAATTTATTGTATTCCTGTCCACCAAGCTTTAAACGGTTGATTTTCATTTTTCAGATATACTAGTTCTCCAATCATTGGTGTGATTAATGGGATAGGATTTTGAGAATTTCTATTGAGTTCGGTAATTTTTTTAAGAGGTTCATCCCAAGGATGGTTGCTTAATGGAAATTTAGAAGAATGAACCGGAAATAATCTTGTTGCTTTTAAGTCTTTTGCTGCCTGAATCACTTCTTCAGGCAAACTGTGAATGTATTTCCATTTGATATCATATTGTCCATTATCAAGAATAGCAATATCAAAAGGGCCAAACTGATTGCCAATTTCAGCAAAATGAGTATCGTAACCACTGTCTCCTCCTAAATACATCTTGAAATTTTTGGTTTCTAAAACAAACGAAAGCCATAATGTGGTACACCGTTTATAACTTCTGCCAGAAAAATGCCTTGCAGGAGTAATGTGAAGTGTAATATCCGGGTCAGGTTCTATTTTTTCATTCCAGTCTTTCTCGATAATGTTCTGAGTAGGAAAGCCCCAGTACTCAAAATGTGAACCTACACCAAGACCACAGATTATTGTTTTGGTTTTTGATTTTAATTGAAGGATTGTTTCATAATCCAAATGGTCATAATGATCGTGAGTAATCAATAGATAATCAATTACAGGAAGTTCATCAACTGTATAAATATCGGTTCCCTTAAATGATTTCGTGGTCCCGGGAATAGGTGAGGCGTTCCCGCTGAAAACAGGATCAACTAAAATACGTTTTCCTTCAATTTGAATAAAATATGAGGAATGCCCAAACCAAACCATAATATCCTCATCAATTGAAAGTGTTAATAAATTGGTTTTTACAGATGGAAACAGGTCAACAGGATTCCTTCTTTCTTTTTTTTTGAAAAAGAATTCCGAAAAAACTTCAAAATAACTATAACCTTCTGTAATCTGGGGCGTGTTACTTTTATTTTCAAATTTTCCGTTCTTAAACTGAGGGGATTTTTGTATTAAATTCAGTCTTTGCCCTGAAGGTTCTTTTCCAAATTTTGGATTTTGCAAATAAGCAGATAAAAAAACTCCTAAAAGAAAAATTATGATAAGAATTGTGACCATTTCTAGTTTTGGGGATGTAGTTTGATTAAATTCTCGACCGAAAGTGAAATCATTTTTTTTAAGATTTCAACTTCAATATCTGCTATTTTTTTGATATAGATACAACCTTTTCCGGCTTTATGTTTTCCTAATTTCAACAATAATTCTTCCTTATTTTCAAATGAAGGATAAAGATAAAGTGAAATAGCATCTTTTCTTGGGGAAAATCCAACAAGTGGTGCGTCACCTTCATGTCCGCTGTCATATTTATAATGATAGCTTCCAAAACCGATAATAGCCGCTCCCCACATTTTAGCATCAAAACCAGTTTGCACCTGCATTAATCTTGCAAGTTCAAATGCGTCATTTCGTTTAGTTACATCTTCAACAGTATTGATAAAATCAGTAACGCTTTTTTCAGTTTCAGTTGTTTTGTTTTTTGACATTGGAAAGGTATTTTTATCTGGCGATTTCTGATTTTATTAAAACATTCCATTTTCGTTTATCATTTTTGCAGGAATACATTGGCCTAAGTCCCAAAGTTCAATTATTTTATCGGATTCGAACCTGAAAATATGAACCACTGCAACGCCCAAATCGCTGGTACTTTGTTTAACGTGTGAATGTACTGCCACCATATCCTGATCTCCTAAAATATGATGAATCTCAAAAAATTTATTAGGATTCAGTCTTGCTGATTCCTCCATGGCGAGCATCAAAGTATCGGCATCACCTTTAAAATAGACATTATGATGCTTAAAATTTCGACTTATATATAGTCGGAATGCCTCATGAGAGTGACCTTTGGCCGCCAGGTTTAGAAAATCTCTTGCAATTTCTTTTGTAGTCATGATTTTCATTTTTAAAACATACTAAATTATGAATTAAAAGTGAATGTGAAAAGCATAAATCAACATTAGAATTTAAAAGAATACCATTTTCAGACTGAACATTAAATGATTTTTGTGTTTTTTGTATTCAATGCCTCACTTTTGTTATCTGTTTAGAGTCTTAGATTATTATCTAAACTGTTTTGGTTTTAGCTTTTGTGAAGCCAGTTCTGCTATTTCGTTAATTCTGTTTTGTCTGGTTTCTGGTCGTTTAGCAAGTACAAGCCATTGCAGGATACTCTTTTGAACAGATTTGCTTAAACTTAAAAAATATTCTTTTGAATTTTTTTGGTTTTCAAAAGCTTTTTCCAAATCCTCAGGAATTAACAATTCTTCTACATCGTCTAAAATTATCCAGGAACCATTTTGCTTTGCTTTTTCAATACTTTCATAACCTGCGGGTGCCATAACTCCTTCTTTGATTAATCGCTCTACTTTCCCTTTATTTATTTTTGACCAGACACTATTGGGTTTTCTTTTGCAGAAAAATTGTATAAATTTCTCATTATCAATTGTTTTTCGGGTGCTGTCAATCCAGCCAAAACAAAGTGCTTCATCAACAGCATCGCTCCAAAATATGGTGGGGATATTGGTTTGTTTTTTATAACAAATGAGCCAGACAGATTGTTTTGAGTTATGGTTTTCTTTCAACCAGTCTCTCCATTCTTGCTGGCTGGCAGGGCAAAAAGTTTCCAGCTCATTTAACTGGGCTACTTTTTTATTTGGATTTGCTGGTCGAATGGTCATAAAAATTTTTTTTTTCTAAGTTTATACAACAAATGTAAAATAGCTTAATGACAGCCTTATGTCAGCAGTAAAATATAAATTCAGATTTTTTAAGTATTCTTTCTTTTTTAAACTCTTAAGACCCCACGAAAACCTCTTGCTGCATAGTATGATTGTGCCCCATTGTGATATACGAACACATTACCGTAGCGGAAATCGGCGAAAAGTGCCCCTCCCAGTTTTCTGATTTCAGATGGCGTTTGGATCCAGCTTGATGTTTTGGCATCAAAATTCCCGAATTGCTGTAATTCGCGATACTGCTCTTCTGTTAAAAGTTCAATTCCCATTGAAGTTGCCATATCAATGGCGTTATTTTCAGGTTTATGTTCTTTTCTTGATTCCTGCCCTTCGCGATCAAAACAAACACTTCTGCGGTCTTTAGGACTTTCTGTTGAGCAGTCATAAAAAATATATTCGTCTGTTTTTTTGTCATAACCAATTACATCCGGCTCACCTCCGGTTCTTTCCATTTCGTTGAGCGACCATAGTTTTTCGGGATCAGCCTGCAGTTTTGTTTCTATTTTCCTCCATTCGATATTTGTATGGCGGTTCATATTTTTCTCAAAACGGGTTTTCAATATTGCTAGCAGTTCCATATTTTGCTCTATCGGTAATTCTTTTTTAATGTTATTACTATTTTTCATTCTTTAATATAATTTCGGTTGAACAGGAGTGATGTTAGTTTTTTATGTTTACCGGAATCGGACCTCCACTTGAAACAGATCCGCCGCCAATTTCATCAATATTAACATCGAGCTCATCAGTTGTGGTAATCCGTGTTATGTTGACATCAATTGTACCGTCACTGTTTAAAGGAACTAAGCCATAATTTTTAGCAGCTAAAATATTCCCGTTTTTGTTTGGTTCAGCTGCATAGGTTTTGGGTATAATATCTATGTTTTGCAGCGTTAATATGGATAAACATACGGCAATAACCGTTAATACAATTTTAGTATATAAATCTGTTTTCATAATTATTTGGTTTTATTGTTTACTCTTCTTGATTATTACAAAATTTGTAGTTTTCTTTAGATAATACTTTTTAATTTCAAATATATTTCTGCTATAAATATTGCCAGGGCAAAACTTATAAGGGTTCCTATCAATATATATTCTGTTAGTTTTATTTCCTTATTCTCTTTTAAATCCCCAAACCTGAAAATGGATTTTGCCGCCAATAAAAATCCGACTCCCTCCCAAAAAGAGGTGATTATGAAAATAAAAATAATTGAGCTAGTCATTTAGTTTCTGTATATTTATATCTTTAAAATCAGTCATTATGGAAGTATTTGAAGGTCAAAGTATACTAAACTTTATAAAA
>NZ_JAVDWQ010000025.1:0-49933 GCF_031457575.1 Flavobacterium piscis
AACATAGGTGTTCGGAAGTTATCTAAGTTGTATTAAATAGTGGTGATTTGCTTGGGTCCCCATCGCAGATTACCACTATTTCTTTTATTATTTCCATATTTAGTTCTTCTGTAAATTGAAATTTTGCAATTTTATAGCTTTTTATCTCATTAACCTTTTTATAGATTAATAGCAATATTGCCGTTATCATTGTCATATACATCATTACTTTTATTCCGTTTTCACTATAACTTAAAAAATGTTTAAAATGAAGGTGTTGCTTAATGAATTTAAAAAACACTTCGATGTCCCATCTTTTTCTATAAATACAGGTAATTTCATCAGCTCTCAAATCTTCAATATTTGTTAGAAAAAAAAGGACTTCCTTTGTTTTTCTGGATTCGGCTTTTATTAATCTGAAAGGCTCTTTAAACAAACATTTTTTCTCATGAAACAGGTTAACTTTCTCATCACTTAGAATTTTTAATGTTTCTGTTTCTAAATCTTGGCTCAGTTTGTTTTCTTCTATAATTTTTATGCTCTTGGTAGGATTTATTCTGGTTACAAAAGAAATATTCTTGTCGTTGAATTCTTTAAAAGTCCTGCGCTTTTTTAAACCTCTGTCAAATACAACAATTTCATTGTCGTTGATATTCGCATTTAATATTGCCTCTCCCAAAGCTATATCTTCGCCCAAGTATTGCTGCTGATTGTGAAAATTTAAATCCAAAGGAAGATTATTGTAAAGACCAATGGTAAATTTGATTTGGTTCTTGGTATGTTCGCCATTCTTGTTTTTCAAGCCATTCACCATTCCTTTCTTTAAAAGTTTACTTGAAACTGACAAACTTGTCGAATCAAATTGTCTTATGTTATAAACATCTAAGCCATCTTTAAAATAACTCTTTGAAAAATGAAAAACATTTTGAAAAATCTTTTCGAAATATTCATGGTTTATGGCAGACAATCGTTCAGAAATACTACTGAATTTAACCGTCTCAGACCTGTCAACACCTGAAAACAACTTAAACATGTTGCTTGCAAAAACTTTCTCCATTATTCTTAGACTTACTTTAGTATCATCTAGAATACTCATCAGGATAAGTTTGAAAACAACTTCGCCAGACAATTTCTTAGCCTTATAATCAACTTTAGTTTCAATTGCTATTGATTCTAAAATACCTTTATCTATTAGCTTTAGTAAAGAATTTACCGTAACTCCTTTTTGCATAAGATTTAGTTTTGTAAAACTAAAATATGAAAATATTTCAATGAACTTATGTCTTCCGAACACCTATGGTTTAAAAACCTGTTAGGCCTTTTTGTATGCGTGAGGGATGGCAGTGGAGCTCTTTTTTTGTGAGGCGTTTTTTAGCCTCTCAAAAAAAAGCGGGAACGTACAGCCCGACCCGGAGTTTTTCACGGAGGGTCACGCCCACAATACCATTATTTTTTTATTTCTCACGCAGATTTAGCAGATATTGCAGATTTTATTTTGATTTGCTCAATCAGCAACCCGAGCGACAGCGAACAGGCGAAGCAAATCTGCGAGAGATATTTCTTTTTCCTTTTAATAAAACAACCAGTCTACCGCACCTTTTTCACCTTCGTCGATATAGCCAACATCACGGGTTGTAATGGTTTGATTGGCGTCGATGAAGCCTAAAATCAGGACTCTTCCTTTGCCCAAATCGAGTTTATTTTCGCCGGGTTGGAAGGTGTAGGTGTGAATGTTGATTCGTGGCAATTCCTTTAAATTCATCGCGCTTGCCAGGATTACTTCGGCCTGACCGTGGGCATTTCCGGCTGCATCTGTCTCCAGACTTGGCGGGAATAAAAATCTCTTTTGATCGGAATTGAAATAACCTACTACCAGTTTTACGGCTTTGACGTTTTTGAATTTCAGGTGTGTTCCGTTTTCGTTTTGAGCGGTTTCATCGAATGCAATTCCTTTTAGGTTTTGCAATTCGGGAGCTACTTTTATCAATTCTGAAATTGGCGTTCCGTACACTTTTGTTCCGTTTTTTACTGCGTATGTTCCTTTACTTTCACTTAACAAAGTTACTTCTCCAGTTTTCCAAGGCTTAGCTTCTTTGGTTACGATTTTACCGTCTTTTGACGATTTCAGCAATTCTAAATTTCGTTTGAAATTCGCCAATTCACGTTCGTAATGTGGCAATAATTCGGCCCAGGTTTTGTTGTTTCCATCGTCTCCGCCAATCGGGATTCGGCGTTGAGCGGTCTGCATACTGTTGGCGTACAAATAATGGTTTTTGGTTAAATTGACCAAAGTTTCATAATGTTCGATGCTTTTTTCGAGATGCGGAAGGGCTTTATCTAAATCAGTAATTTCATTAGAATAGCTGTAACGCAAGACCAAAATGGCAGCTTTTACTTTCTCCGAAAAGAAATCGGCGAAGGCTTTGTAAGCGTGCATATCGTTTTTAAGACGCAGGAATTCTTCTTTGTCTTTGGTCACTTTTGACTCGGCTTTGTCGATCGCTTCAACGGCTAGTTTTCCGTGTTGCGTGATTTCTGCGATGATTTGCGTTGGCAATTCCCCAACGTGCGGTTCTTTGTTCCATTCTTTTTTGGCGTATTCCAAAAGCAACTCTCCAACTGGTCCGCAAGATTCGTGGAATCCAGGGTAAACTCTCCATTTGGCTGGATTTACCAATTGACTTTCGAACATTCCTAATAATAACGTTTGGCGATTTCCTTCGGTGATTCCGAAACGTCTTAATGTTTTTGGGGCAATTTCTCCAGACTCATCATAGGCTTTTTGGATGTTATTTGCTGCTTCTAAATCAGTTCCGTATTTAGCAGCTAAATCTTCACTCCAATATTTAATTTCTTCATTTCTGTCTCTTTTACTATTCCAGGCATACCTTGCCCAGGCTTTATACCAAATCCAGTCGCGATCCATTTCGAGCAATCGTTCGCCAGTTTTGGTTTTATCAGCCGTGTAAGGCCAGTCCCAATAGGAAGCCTGAGGATACAAATGAAGCGCATTGGCTCCGTGTACGGTGTGCATCGCCTGAACCGTTTTCTGGATAAATTCAGGAGATCCGTAACGGAAAGGCTCCAGATTGGCCAAAATATGTACGTTTGAAATGTGAACCGAATTCAGCGAACTTAACTTTTTGTGAATTTCACCCCAAGGTCCGCGTGGCGTGTAAGTCGTCAGCGACTCGCCATTGTATTTGTGCATCGTGTATAAGTTTTTATACAACGGAAGCGATTTTTCCATAACCAACGGCGCATCGGTGTCGTGCGCACGCAGGATAATTGGCGGTTCATCCGTTTTTCCTAAAGCTTTTAATCCGTCCTGAACTCCCGGAATAATCGTTTTGGTAAACCATTCCACGTCATCATCGATGGTGTTGATGGCTTCTCCGAGACAAACCAATAATCCTACGTTTGGATATTTTTCGATAAAAGCAGTGATTGATTTTTTGGTATAATCAGCGATTTCAGGCGTTATCGGGCGTGAACGATCTTGTGTTTTGATGTTGTAATGCTCCGCAAAAGGTTTGGAAACAATGATATTATAAAACATCTGAATTACCCAGATTCCTCTTTTGTTGGCTTCTACGGTCAGGTAGTTATAAATTTCTTCGTTCTTTTTGAAATCTTCTTCGCTTACTTCCAAGGCAAACGGATAGTCTTTTAGTTTTACCAATGAAGCAAACGGATGTCCGTTCCACAAATACAGGGAATTCAGTCGGTTGTCGACCATCATATCCAGGTATTTTGTCCACAGTTTTTTATCGTAAAACCAAGGAAAAGATTCGGGTGTGTATGGATATTCGTAAACGTCTCGCCCCGGAAGATAAACCGGTTTTTGCACTCCGATACAAGATCCTCTCAAGACCATTTCGGGACTGTCTTCGATATTGATTTCAGATGGAATTTTGCCTGAAGTTTTGATTCGGTCTGCCAATTCCAAAGCGCCATACAAAGCTCCGGTTGCATCGGTTCCTTCAATGAAAATGGTGTTTTTTTGCGTGCGAATTTGAAAACCTTCTTTCTTGGTTAGTTGGCTGTCGTCGATTTTGCCAGTTTTGGAATTTTGTTTCCAAAAATCGGTTCCTTTTTCGCCAATGACGATTACTTTATCTTTTGATTTTTTAGGTGCTTTGTCTGCAAAAGTTATTTTGAATCCTTTTGCTGTTGCGGTTTCTGATAGTTTTTCGGCTCCGTATTGCGCTCTTGGTGCTTTGGCATCACGAACGATTGTGATGTTTTGTGCTGATGCAAAAGTGGCAAATAATCCTAAAAAAAGTAAACTTAAATATTTCATTGTATTGTTATTTTTTGACCACAAATTGCACACCCGAGCGACAGCGAACTGACGAAGTAAATTAGCGCAAATTACAATCGTATTTGTTTTTTATTCACAGATTAAAAAAATCTGCTAAATCTGCTTGAATCTGTTTAAATCTGCGTGCTAATTTTTCTCACGTGGATTCTGCAGATTTAGCAGATTTTTTATTTTAATTCTGAAAAATTTTCTTCAAGTAAGCAACGTTTGCTCCGTAATTGGCAACTACATTATGTACCTGCGTTACATCTCTGGAACGCTCTACGATTAACCATCCTTTCCAGTTCATATCATCCAGCGTTTTTTTGATTTTTGGCATATCAACATTTGTATCGTTTTCCAGCCAAACGCGGTCTGTTGTGGAAGCGTGAATTTGTGCCAAATGTTTTTTGCCTAAAATTTTTAATTCTGCTGCGATGTCTCTTCCATTATCTACGGCATTTGCAAAATTGAAAGAACTTTTAATATGCTTACAGCCAATTTCTTCCAACAGTTTTCTCTCTTCGGTAGCGTCTAATGAAGTTTCGATTGCGATTACTCCTCCAATTTTACCAACTTGTTTGCCTGCCCATTTTAATCTTTCGATAATGATTGGACGCAACTCTGGATTTTTAGTCAAATCGCTTTCTGTTCCTAATGGAAGATAAGCAACTTTTACTTTCATATTTTTCATTGTTGCCACACAATCGTTAATCATCAAAGTGATGGAATCTCTTTTAGCAAAAGATTGTGCATAAAATCCGGACATCGCGATGGAGCTGATTCCAACACCTGTTTCTTTGGACTTATCCAGAAACTTTTGTCTTTCAATCGGATCGCCCAATTTGCTGTCGAATGTGGGTCTTTTTCCTAAACCGCCCATATCGAGTTCGATTCCGTCTGCTTTTATTTCTGCTGCACGTCCAAAAGCACCGAGTTTTTGCCTTTTTAAAATCATCCAGTCACATACAGCCACTTTGTATTTTTGCTTTTTGTTGGATTGTGCCGAAAGTGTATTGAATGTTCCTGATAAGATAACAACCAATGCAATAAACATGCTTCTTTTAAAATTAGTTAACTTCATAATTATTATTTTTTATTAATGGAGTAAAAAAGAATCTGCTAAATCTGCTAAATCTGCGAGAGTAATTTTTCCCGCAGATTAGCAGATTATGAAGATTAAAATTCTAATGATAATCTGTTGTGAATATCTTACTCCTCTTCAGCTTTAACAGCTTTCACTTCAACGCCATCTTGTCCAGGCCAGATTCCGTTTTTGATTGGAACTGCTACCAGTTTGCTTGGGTCAACTTTTACATATTTCAGTTTTTGTCTTCTCCATGTGTAAACGATATGCACCATTCCGTCTGAACTTTGAATGATTGATGGATACGAATACTGGCTTATTTTTGAATCTTCCAAAACTAATGTCGCTTTCCAATTGATTCCATCGTCAGAAATAGAAAGATTTAAAGGTGTTCTTGGTCCTTTGGCTTCGTTTCCGGGAGGCAAAACGTGGTTATAGACTAATAAGTGTTTTCCGTTTTTAAGCGTTACCGCATCTGTTCCGGAGTTGTTATTTGGCAAACCGATTAACTCAATATCTGACCATGTTTTTCCGTTATCTTTTGAGAATGTACTGAAAACAGCCCTGTTTCTGGTTCTTCCAATCGCCTGAATGCTTCCGTCTTTATGAAACAAAATGCTCGGCTGAATAGCATTGATTTTTTGTTTTCCTCTTGAAATGGTATCGCCCATCACCCAGGTTTTGCCAAAGTCGGGAGTTGATTCCATACGCAAATGCCAACCGTTTCCTTCGGTACTTGAAGGAAGCAATAATGTTCCGTTGCTTAATAAAACCGGCTTGTTTTTGACTGGTCCCAGGAAATCTTTACTCGGCATATCAATTTTATCAGACCAGGTTTTTCCGCCATCAGAAGAAGTTCTGTAAACACCCCACCATTCTGATGGCTTTGGTCCTATTTTATAAAACAGCATCAAATCACCTCCCGGAATTTGATACAAAACAGGATTCCATGTTGGAAATCTTGTTCCATCCTTCAGCACACCATCGGCTACCTTAATGGGTTCGCCCCATTTATCGCTTCCTTTTGGTTTTATTGCTGAATAAATACAAACATCAGGATGTCTTTCGTGTGATCCTCCAAACCAGGCCGAAACCAAATCTCCATTGGTTGCTTCCACAATCGTAACGGAGTGGCAGGACGGATATGGCGCTTTATCGTAAATGAATTCATCTACCAAAATTCCTTCTTTCCAGGTCTTTTTTTCCAAAGCAGATTTACAGCTTCCCAAAAGTAGCAGTCCAAAAAATGCGATAGTTATCTGTTTGAGTTTCATTATTTATTCTTTAAAATATTATGTGTTTTATTTTCAATACATTATGATAATATCAGAATGCAAAAATTTATTAAGTGTAAAAATGACACTAAATAATTAGCTAAGCATCCTGTACTGTCCCGAATTATGCTATTAAAGCTTTAGATTTACAGTATAAGAACCCGAATCTAAAGTCACGACTATGTTATTATTTTCTGTTTTATAAGAGGATGAAAACTGAGCCAGTTTTTGTTTGTTGACCGTTACCAAAGAAGCATTCGCTGTTGGCAAATACACCACAGCCGATGAATTGGCCGGAATGGTAATTTTCCATTCTAAAGTATTTTTGGTTTTCTTCCAGTCGCTTTTAATCAGACCGTAAATGGACTCGTAAGAAGCATTTACAAAAGTCAGTCCCGCATTGAAATCAGGTTTCATAATAATTTGTTTGAAGCCCGGCGTTTCAGGATTACTCTTGATTCCCGCCATATTTTCGTAGTACCAAATCAGTAAATCGCCTAAAAGCATTACGTGATTTTGCGAATTCATTGTTGGGTCGGCGGTGTTTCCGTTCCATAATTCCCAAATGGTGGTCGCTCCGTTTTCAACCATATAACCCCAGCTTGGGTAAGTTTTGTTAGATGCCAGTTTGAAAGCCAAATCTCCTCTTCCAAAATTCGTCAAGGTTCGCATCAAAAATTGTGTTCCAATAACTCCCGTGCTGATATGACCGTTTTTAGTCACTTCAACTTCGTGAACCATATTTTGAAAAACTCTGTCTATCAAATTTTCAGAAACCATCCCAAAAGCCAATGGCAATACGTTTGCCGTAACGGTATTATTGGCGTAATAGTTTTTCTCCGTATTTAAAAATTTGGCATTGAATGCTTTTTTGATTCTTGTTGTCAAATCATCATAATGTGCAATATCAGCTTCGGAATTGGCAATTTTGGCAAACTTTTTCATAATGCCCAAAAGCTGATAATAAAAAGCACTTGATAACAATTGCCCATCCGTTAAACGGGCAGGATCTTTGGAACGAATCAATTCTAATGATTCCGGCGGAACACACCAGTCACCATATTTGTCCTTGTCCATTAAATCATTTTGCAGATAATTTTCTTCCATATACACCATCCATTTTTTCATAGACGGATATTGTTTTTTAATGACTTCCTTGTCACCAAATTGTTGGTACAGCATATCGCCCACCGTGATATACGTTCCCGGCCAGGTCACATTATCACCGTAATAACGCCAAAATGCGGGCGCCACATCAGGCAATCCTCCATCCTGAGTTTGCGAATATTTAATATCATCCAGCCATTTGGCATACAAAGTCTGATTATCGAATAAAAAACTTTCTCCATAAGCACCTGTGGTTCTATCTCCCAACCAAGGCTGACGCTCATTTCGCTGTGGACAGTCGATTGGCATTCCTTTATAATTTCCGCTAATTCCCCACCACGCATTTTTAAAAATCTGGTTCATCGTCGCATCCGAAGATTCGAAAGTTCCGGTTGTTTTTATGTCGTCATAAACCACTTTCCCAACAAAATTATCCAATGTTGGTTTGGTAGGAAAACCCGAAATTTCTACAAATCGAAATCCGTGAAATATAAAACGGGGTTCCCAGATTTCTTCCCCTTCACCTTTTAATGTATAAATATCAGTTGTTTTCGCATCACGCAAATTGGCAATGTACAGCGTACCATCAGCTTGTAAAGATTCTGCAAATTTCATCGTGATTTGGTCACCGCTTTTTCCTTTTACTTTGAACTGTAACCAGCCCACCATATTCTGACCCATATCCAAAATGTAAGTTCCTTTTGCAGTTGCTTTGATCGAAATTGGTTTTACCTCGCCCATTATTTTCATATTCGGCATCATCTGCGCTTCATAAAAACCGCCCGGTTCCTGAACGTATCTGGCATTTACCCAGTTTTTGTCATCAAAATTGGTCGTAGCCCAGCCTTTCATTTCCTTGCGGGCATCGTATTCTTCGCCGTCGTATTCATTGTTGGACAAAATCGGTCCGTCAGTGGTTAATTTCCAGGTGTCGTCTGTTCGGATGATGTCTTTGGTTCCATCGGTGTATTCCACAAACAACTGCAAAGCCATTTTCGGAAAACCAAATGATTTGATTTTATACGGTTTGTAATCCTGACGCATCGCAAAAAAACGTCCGTTTCCTAAAATCGTTCCCAGCATATTTTTGCCTTCTTTCAATTGCGAAGTCACATCAAAAACATTGTATTTTACGTTTTTGGTGTAATCCGTCGGAACGGGTGCCAAAACCTGATCGCCAATTTTATTTCCATTAATGTACAGCTCATACAAGCCCATTCCCATAATATAAATCTTGGCACTTTTGACTTGTTTTTTCAGGTTGATTTCTTTTCGCAAATAACGCGCAGACAATCTTGAATACTGAGAAACGCTATCATCTTTTGACAATTTTTCATAGCCAATCCAGCGAGTCGATTTCCAGTCGGCATAGGTTAAAATCCCAATGCTGAAATGGGCATTTTCAATAGATTTAATTTCACCTTTATTCGTAAAAACAGTTACTTTCCAAAATGCATTTTGTCGGTCACCCAACTTTTTTCCGTTGTAAATAATATTGACAGATTCATTGCTTGTTACTTTTCCACTATCCCATAAATCAGCTTTGTTCGCATTCAGGTTTTCTAAAGTCGAAGCGACCATAATTTGATAGTCCGTCTGTTTTACATCATTCACATCCGACTTTATCTGCCAGCTCAAACGAGGCTGAACCACATCAATTCCTTCCGGATTGTTCAGCATTTCGCATTGCAGATTAGTTATACTGATTTTGTTTTGGGCTTGCGCCGAAAATGTAAAAAGTGTAATGATTAATGTAAGATGTAAAAAAAACTTTTTCATAATTCTATTTTGTTTAACCCCATTTGTTATCATAAATGCCGTAACGTGTGTATTCTAATTTCTTGTTTTTATAATTTAAAATTTTTATCAAGTTTGAATCTATAAAATATTCTATATAAATATAATCCTCTTCATTTATTTTTCTAAAATCACTTCTATTTAAAAAAATATACTTGTCTTTGTTTTCAATTTTAGAAAATATCCTAATCACATAATGACTCCACTCATCCGCATCATTTTTGTTGGTTATTTCTTTTTCCAAAACTTTAAAATCCCCAACTATAACTTTTTGCTTAAAAATATTTTTCTTGAAATTTTTATTCCGTTCAATTCCTTTAATTCCAATATACGTTAGAAATCCTAACACTATTAATTCAAACACAACATCAATTCCATTAAAAAAACCTGTTGGTTTATAATGGAAATTTAAATAGTAAAAACCATAGTACAATAGAGCTAAAAAGATCACTAAATAAATCGCTCCGTTTTTATAACTTTTCAATTCTTTAGTAAGATATGATAAATCATCATCATTTAATTTCTCTTCTTTTTCTTCCATAATATTAATTTAAATGGCTGATGTTTATATTATTATTTATACATAGGATTTAAAAAATGAAACGTTATGATTTGATTCGGTAATTACTGAAATTTTCTATTCCGATACTAATTTCTCCAATTTTTCTGAAACAGCAATTTCCTTCCCATTTTTAAAAATCCTAAACCCTTTTCCTTTGCCATATTTCTCCCCTGTTTTATCCCAAAGAATCGTGATAATATTCCCGTGATATAAAACATTATCCAGACAAAACCAATCCCATTTTTCCTGTGGAATCAATGGATTTACTTCGATTTTTTCATCTGCTCTCGGGCGTAAACCAACCAATCCCGTAATCATCAAATCGTTAAAAGTCGAATGATTGTAATAACGGCTTCTTTCTTTGTCGCCCATCAGCCAATACCCTGTTGTTTCGTCGAGATATTCACCAATGTATGGCTTACCACGGTAATATTGCGATTGCACATACAAATCCATTTGCTTGAAATAATCGGTTTTAGCAACGAAACTCTGATTGTAATTATTCAAAATATTTGCCAAAGCTGTCAAAGTCTGTGAACTTGCAAAAGGCCAAATCGCTCCGTCCCATTCGCAGGTTCCGGTTCCGTGGGTTCTAAAACGAGGACTTCTTCGCTCCGCCGTTGTCAATCCAAAAGGTGCCGAAAACCCTTTTTCATCCTTAATTTGTTCCCAGGCTTTTTCAAAACCTTTGTCTTTTTGTGGCAGATTAAAATACCACGGAATAAATCCAATCGCCTCCCGAACCTGCGCCAGCGTATCTTTTTCGGTAAACGTTTCAAAGAACTCACTTTTTGAATTCCATAATTTCGTTTCCACCAATTGTTGCAATACATCGGCTTTGGCTTTAAATTTAGCCTCCACTTCTTTGTCGCCTTTCATTGATGCCATTTTCGAAATCGCCACAGCATTTCCAAACATATAACTGTTAATCGTCGGTCTTGCATTTTGTACTTTTCGTCCGCCACTCAACGATTCTTCCATACCGTCCTTTACATCGTGTTGCCAAAACAAACCATCTTTACGCTGACGGTCTTTTTCCCAAACCGCATAATCCGTCACCATATCCGGGTACATATCCAATAAGAATTTTTCATCCTTATTCACCAAATAACGATTGTACAACGCATCAGCCGTCCAACTACTGAATTTATACAATTTGTTCATCGGTTTCCCTTCATTGCCACGGTACCAAATTTTGACATCCTGCTCAATGTACTGCGGATCGTGCACCCAACGAAATTCATTAATATGATGCCCCACTGCACAAGCAATCAAATTGTATTTATCTGCATACGAGCGATCAACTAAAAACTCAGTAATTCCGAAACCAAGCGGCGTTTTCTTGATGTGTTTTCGAGCCGTCCACCAACGATAATAATATATCTCCTCAAAATTCTGCTGTGGACATTCAAACAACGGAACATTCTTTTCCATCCACGCCCACGCACTGTCATTCGGAATCGCAAATTTCAAATTCTCGTCTTCCATCGTGTTGAAATAATCTACATAATGCTTAAAATTATCGGCTTTCAAAACAACAGAAGTTCCTTTTTTAGAATGCCCCGCACCCGATTTACAACCGCTGTTCAAACAGGCAATCAGGACTACGAAAGCTATTATTTTGTATTTAAAATTTGTAACCATTTTAATCTTTTTTTTAGTTCACCATATAAGTAATATAAGTTCATTAAAGCTAAACTTACATTTCCTTACATCACTTATATGGTTTAATAATTTATTCATTTTTGGGCGTGACCCTTCAGATTGCTTCGTCGTTCCTCCTTGCAACTTCGGGTCGTGCTGTACGTTCCCGCTTTTTTTTGTTCGGCAAAAAGCCTCTCAAAAAAGAGCTCCACTGCCATCACTCACGCGGTCTAATAATCACGTTTTGTCATTGCGAGGAACGAAGCAATCTCACTATTCTAAGCAAACTCAGTAAATCATTGGAACGGATAAAGCAAATGTGATTGCTTCGTTC
Organism: Flavobacterium piscis; assembly: GCF_031457575.1. Classification (GTDB taxonomy): domain Bacteria; phylum Bacteroidota; class Bacteroidia; order Flavobacteriales; family Flavobacteriaceae; genus Flavobacterium; species Flavobacterium piscis_A. The sequence goes on from NZ_JAVDWQ010000025.1 coordinate 12,088, forward strand.
CTCGCAAAGACTCACGAGACCTTTTAATTCGCAGAAAAACTATAAGTCTGCCCCGCTTTCATTTCTACATCATATTCATTGTACTTCGGCAATTGCAGTTTCGGCAATTTTGCTTCTTTAGAAATAATTGGTTTCTTTATTTCAACATCATAAAACAATGGATTCGGATTTTTACCTTTAGCTTTTTTAAGCACAATTCCTTTATCTGCTTTCAACGTGTTTTCCAATTTCAATCGGCAGTTTCCTCCAATTTTTGAATACACTTTCAAGGTAGAAACCTTATTGTTCTTCCAAGTCATATCAATCACAAATCCGCCTCGGGTTACCAAACCTTTAATGCTACCGGCTGCCCAGACCGTTGGCAAAGCAGGCAATAAATGAATCGCATCTTCCTGACTCTGCATCAGCATTTCGGCAATTCCTGCGGTGCATCCAAAATTACCGTCAATCTGAAACGGCTGATGTGCATCCAGCATATTTGGGTAGGTTCCTCCACCTTTTCTTTGGTCGGCGGTTACCAAATGCAATTGATCCTGAATCAATTTGTAAGCGTGATTTCCGTCTAATAATCTGGCCCAAAGATTCACTTTCCAGCCCATTGACCAGCCTGTGGATTCGTCGGTTCTGTAAATTAAGGATTGTTTGGCACCTTCAAATAATTCCGGTGTCTTGATTGGCGAAATCTGATTACTCGGAAACAAGCCGTACAAATGCGAAACGTGTCGGTGATTGTCTTTCGGGTTGTCCCAATCGTCCTGCCATTCCTGCAACTGATTGTATTTTCCGATTTTCATCGGAGGCATTTTAGCCAAAGCATCACTTAATTTTTTAGTATAATTTTCATCCGGAGCAACCAGTTTCGAAGCTTTAATCACATTCGAAAACAAATCAAAAACCAACTGATTATCCATCGTAGTCCCCGAAGCAATAGTCGATTTTCCGGTTCCGCCTGCGTGTGTGTTTTCTGGAGAACTCGATGGCACTACTACCAAATATCCTGTGTTTGGATCAGTAATCATAAAATCCAAAAAGAAATCCGCTGCTCCTTTGATTACCGGATAAATTTCTTTTAAATAATTGATGTCGCCAGTGTACAAATAACGTTCCCACAAATCCTGCGAAATCCAGGCACCGCCCGTAGGCCACATTCCCGAAGCAGCTGAATCTACAGGAGCGGTTACACGCCAGATATCGGTGTTGTGGTGCAAAACCCAGCCGTTGGCGTTGTACATTGTTTTGGCAGTTACTGCTCCTGTAACACTCAATTCTTTTGCCATTTGGATAAAAGGCTCGTGCATTTCCGAAAGATTGGTCACTTCTGCCGGCCAATAATTCATCTCGGCGTTAATGTTTGTGGTGTATTTACTGTCCCAGGGCGGAGTTACCATATCGTTCCAAATTCCTTGTAAATTAGCTGGCTGACCTCCCGGCTGTGAACTTGAAATCAATAAATAACGTCCAAACTGAAAATACAAACTCGCCAATTGCGGATCGAATTCCTTTTTGAAATCACGGATTCTTTCGTTTGTTGGTTTCTTGATAGCATCGTTTGAACCTAAATCCAATGAAACTCGGTTGAAGAATTTTTGGTAATAAGCAACGTGTGCTTTTTTGATTTCCTCAAAACTTTTCGGTAAAACTTTCTCCAAAAATGATTTGCTTTTCGCCACTTCGTCTTCGGTTATGTCCTGATAATTTTTGAAATTGGTCGCTATCGAAATATAAAGTGTCACCTCATCGGCTTTGTTGATGATTAGGATTCCGTTGCTTGCCGAAACTTCTCCGCCTTTATTTTTGGCTTCGATTCGTCCCTGAAATTTTACCTTCCCTTTTACATTTTCAAAATTAGTTCCAACTCCCGAAAGGATAATTTGGTTTCCTTCCGTTGACGGAACGGTTTTATCAATCGGGCTGTTCATAAAAACATTTGCCGTAATCTGCCCCGGCTGACTTGCCGATAATTTTACCACAATCACGTGATCTGAAAAGGATGTCAAAATTTCTCTGGTAAATTCTACTCCGTTTACCGTGTATTTTACTTTTGCCGTAGCGTTTTCGATATCTAAATCGCGGTAATAAGTGGTATACTTTTGATGTCCCGGAAACGAAATATAAGCACTTCCAAAAGTCTGATACGGCATTCCGTCGTTAGTTTGCGACATAATATCCTGAGTCGCCAAAGCCTGTGCTTCGTCAAATTTCCCTTCGAAAACCAGCTGTCTTACTTTTGGCAAAGCTTCAATTGATTTGTTATGCGCGTTGCTGTTTGGCGAACCTGCCCAAATGGTTTCTTCGTTCAATTGCAAATGCTCCACTGCGGGGTCTCCAAAAACCATTACTCCCAAACGGCCGTTACCCAAAGGCAAAGCTTCGTTCCAGATGGTTGCTGGTTTGTCGTACCACAGTTTTAGTTCGCTGTTGCTTTGCGCTGTTGCAGTAAAGGAAAAAATCCCAAAACAAATTACTGTTATTTTACTTTTTAATTTCATACTTATATTTTTGTTGCCACGAATTACACAAATGGCACTAATTTATTTTTTAATTCTTATTTCAATTTATCTAATTTATTTTGCCACAGATTAAAGTATTTCCAATTATTAAAAATCTGCTAGATCTGCTAAATCTGCGTGAAAAAATTTACTCTCGCAGATTGGGCAGATTAAGGAGATAAAAGATCCTTCTAATCTTTTAATCTGCGGCAAAATGATTCGTGCAAATTCGTGTAATTAGTGGCAAACTCTATTACTTCTTGACTTCATATACTTTTAGATTTTTTTCTCCGAACATTTCATATAATTTATTGATGTCTTTCAGGGCATTTTTAGGCAAATTTTCGGCTTTGTTGCCAAAAACATATAATTTATCGTAAGGCTCAATCACACAAGTCGATTCGTCTATTTCACCTTTTTCGTTCTTTACTTTGTTCAAATCGAGACTTAAATATTTCGCCATAAACGGATACAAAGCCATTCGTTTTGAAACGCCAAAATCGTGTCCTTCCTTAGCAAAATGGGCATTTTCTACGAGATTTTTTTTGCCGTACAATTCGTAGGTTCTTTGGATAAAAGGGAATTCCAATTCGGGAACTGCCAGGGTCCAGTCTTTTCCGTCTGACACAATCAATTGTGGTTTTGGCGCCATCATTGCCGAAATTTCGGCATTGTTGGTTCCGTTTCCGCAAAGGTGAATTCCGCGACCGCTCTCGCACGGACAACCGCCCGAAAAATGCGAAGAAACCATCACCACGGGAGCCGAAACCGTGATTCGATCGTCTAAAGCGGCCAAAAACATCGTGTGCGAACCTCCGCCGGAACCGCCTGTAACGCCAACTCGCGAAACATCGGCATTTTTTATGGTGGTCAGATAATCTAATAATCGGATTCCGCTCAGGACCTGAACGGTTGAGGCGATGCTGTTTCGGTGCGTTTCACTTGGAAACTGAAGCAGCGACTCACCCCAGGCAAACAAATCGTAACTTACCACGATTGCTCCCATTTTCGCCATTATGGCGCAACGGTACTGCTCGTCTTTTCTGTATCTTCCATCGCCGAAATGTCCGTCGGGCGTTAAGATAATCGCCGATTTTTTGTTTAATGGATACGGTTTGTAAATCGATCCGGTAGTATAAACTCCGGGCAGAATTTCCAATGCGATATTCTCCACACTGTAATCTTTATAGATCCTTTTTGGCGTTAAAAGTGGTTTAGACTTTGGTGTTGGGGGCGCCTTGTCTAAACCAAATGACGTTGTCATACATGCTTTTAACTCCTTTTTTCGTTTTTCCCAGTCGGCAACATTGGAATATAAAGTCGTTAAATAATCCAGACGCTCTTTTCCTTTATCGATTGAAACTTTATGGTTTTCATATTTTCGGATTTGGTATTTTCCGTCCGGCTGTTTGAAATAAGTCAGTTCAAAAGGAACTAAAACATTCGCCAGAGAAACTTCCAGATTGCCTTGCTCAATTCTCCAATCGGCGTAATCAAGTTCTTTTCCTTTCAATAAACCTCTGTCGTCAATTACAGTGATTTTAAAAATGGTTTCGATATTTTTGATGGTCTCTGAAACCGGTTTTCTGAAATTCGTATCGGATGTGCATTGCGCGTTTGTTAGTGTCACTGCAAAGATTGAAACAAGTAAAGTAAAAGTTATGTTTTTTAAATTTTTCATTTTGTGTGTCAATATTTTTTTGAATTGCCTCCTGCTTTAGCTGGAGGAAACTAATTGATTCTAAAATTGGCTTTAGCCTAAAAGCTTAATTTGGCTAAAGCCTTGTTATATTTGTATTTTTGACCATCCAGCTAAAGCTGGAGGCAATTCAACTTTTATTTACATTCTATTGTATAAATCCCTGAACCTAATTTCAATGTTGGTTTCTTTTGATTCTTATCAAAATCTAATTTCAATTTTTCAAGAGATTTTCCATTCACTTTTATTTGCGAATTATTACCGATTGGCAATTTTATGGTCGCTGATGTATTTACTGGAATCTCCACTTTCAGGATTAACTTTCCATCTTTCTTTTCCCAGGCAGAAGCGATATTTCCATAAATGGATTTATACGTTGCTTTTACAAAAGTCATATCGCCCACGATTTCCGGCTGAATGAAGAAATGTTTGAAACCCGGATTTTGATCATCGGGAACAATTCCGGCCAGACTTTGGTAAAACCATTCTTCGATTTGTCCCATCATAAAATGATTCCACGAATTTCCTTTGCGCGGATCCCATTGCTCGGTCAAAGTGGTCAGGCCAAATTTTATCTGAAATCCATAACCCGGCGCATCGTAATGATTGTTCATTTTGTACATCGTTTCGTTTTCTCCATTTCGTGCCAAAGCCTGAAACAAATAGCGGTTTCCAACATCGCCAGTCGTTAATCGGTCGCCTTTTGCTTTTATGTCAGCCAATAAATTCTGCATCACCGCATGTTTGTATTGCGGTTCTACGATATCCATAAAAACGGGAACGGCATTGCTGAACTGACTGCTGGTTCCGTATTGTTTGGTTTCTGGATTGAAAAATTCCTTGTTGAAAGCATTTTTAATGTCCGAAGTCAGCTTTTCGTACTTCGCAATATCTTCTGTTTTGTTCAATAATTTTGAAGCTTTTGCCAGCAAACTTGCTCCGTAAAAATAATGAGAAGTTGCCGAAAGCGCAATCGGGCTGTTTTTGGAATAACCCGCCGGATGCGTTCCGTAATCGTACCAATCGCCTAATCCGTGGGAAACGATATGATTGGTGGTTTTGGTTTCTAAATAATCCACATATCTTTTCATTACTGGATAGTATTTTTCTATTAACGAAGCATCGCCGTAATATTCGTAATACATCCAAGGCAGAATCACGCCTGTCACACCCCATTCAGGAGAATCGGTGAAATCGCCTCCAAAAACTACATATTCGGGAACGATGGTTGGGATTAAACCATTATCTCGTTGTGAATCGGAGATGTTTTGCATTGTTGCGGGAATAAAACTTTCGAGGTTATAATTGAATAGTAATCCAGGTCCGTTTAAGTGAATTTCTTCTAACCAACCCAATTTTTCACGTTGCGGACAATCGGTAAAAACACTTTGAAAATTACTTTTAATCGCGTTGTTGATCAACAAGTGTGTTTTGTTGAAAATATCATTGGACGATTCAAAAGTTCCTGCTTCTCCTGCCGAATTGTAAATGAAATTCGATTTTAAATCTACTAATGTTGGCAGATTTTCATCTTTGGTTTCTTTGTAATTGATGTTCTCCATCTGCACATATTGAAAACCGTAATAACTGAATTTCGGTTGCCACTCTTCTATACCTTCACCTTTTAAAGTATAGTCGTAATAATAGGGTTTTCCGGTTTTTCCCTGACTAACTGTTCCGTCTTCATTCAGGCTTTCGCCTACCCAAACCCGAACGGTTTGTCCTTTTTTTCCTTTTACTTTTATAGTCGCAAATCCGGATAGATTTTGTCCCATATTGAAAATGTAAAAGTTAGGTTTTAGCTCTTTGGCTTCCTTAACTTCGTATCTTTTTTGGATTGTAATTGGTGTTGTAGTTTGCGGTCTCAAAACACCTTTTGGCGCTTCCTGAACGACTACTTTTTTCCAATTGTTATCGTTAAATCCTGTTTCATTCCAGCCTTTTTGTTCTAAATTGGCATTGTAATCTTCTCCTCCAAAAATACTGTTGTAGGTAATCGGGCTTTTGCTGTATTTCCAACTTCCATCGGATTTTATAAGATCTTCGGAACCGTCTTTGTAAATCACTTTCATTTTGAAAAATAAAGTCGGCGGGCCAAAACTTACATAGAATTTCGAATAACGCTCGGCAAGTGTGTTGTACATTCCGTTTCCTAACAAAACGCCAATTACGTTTTCGCCTTTTTTTAGTTCTTCAACAGTTAATTCATACGTATTGAAATTAACTGTTTTATCGTAGTCGGTCCATAAAGGCGCAAACTCACTATTGCCGATTTTCTTTCCATTAATAGTCAATTCATAATGCCCCAAACCGGAAATATAAACTACAGCTTCCTTAATTTCTTTGTTAACCGAAAATGGTTTGCGAAGCATAATACTTCTGCGTGACAACGAATCGGAAGCGTTGATTAATGACGCTTTTTTCTCTTTGTTGAAAGTGGCGGTATGGTAATTTCTGCCTTCCGGTAAATGACTGTCGGCTTTAGTAATCGCTCCAATCCAAATTGGATCTAATGTTGAAGGTGCAATTCTGAAAGAAGCTGTTTGGCTCCAACTCGAAGCTTTGTGTTTTTGGTTCCAGACTTTCACTTTCCAAAAATATTTGGATTCGTTTTTTAATGGAGTTCCGCTATATGTGATTTGAAGATTTTTATTGGAAACTACTTTTCCGCTATTCCAAATATCGGCTTCATTTTTCTTTAATTTTTCTTCTGATGAAGCTAATAAAATTTGATAGGCGGATTGTGTAACATTCTGTTCTTTTGAAACCAATTGCCAGCTTAATCTTGGTTGATTACTGTTTACCGCCAATGGGTTTTCGACCATTTCGCATCTTAAATGTACGGCAGAAATCTGTCCATTCGAAATGAAAGTTATTAGAAGACAAAAGAGGAATAATATGTTTTTGAAAAACTTCACGCTTTATTTTTTTTACCACAAATTGCACAAATTTTCACAAATTATTCTTTTCTCTTTCTGTTAAAAGATTTGCGGGAATTTGTGGAATTTTCGGTTATATTTTTTTTATATTTTATTAGTAACCAATGATTTAATATTAAAAACCGCTTCCGTAATTAATTTTCCTGTATCCGGTAAATCTATAAAATCCGGAGTGTCTGGTTCTGTGTCGGCATTTGGTGTGTAACGCTGATCGCCTGTGCGGAACATAATTCGTGAAATTCCATCAACCGGAGCATAGAATATTTTGTTGGTTTCTTTACCGTCATTCACTTTTACGGTGTACGAACGGGAAGTTACATCCAATTTGACTGTAATTGTATATTCTTTTCCTGCCTCATATTTGCCAATTCCGCCGTGACGTGCTCCGTGTTTCACTTTTATTTCTCCATCCGAATCGAAAACGATGCGAATCGCAGGAAGACCTTGTTTGTTTTGGAATTCCACCTGCAGTAATCCGTGATTGTTTTGTTCTGGTTTAACCGTGAAAGTGGCTTCCATTTTTTGTGCAAATGGAATTACACGCTCGGCTCTTGAATAATCAAAAAAGTCCTGATCTCTTAAGGTCAGCCATTTTTTGCCATCTGTTTTCTTTTCGATTTTGGTGGTAGCCCAGGACAAATCGTAGGTATTCCATAATTTTAATTCTTCGCCGTTTGGCAAATCATTGAAAACATCATTGGCGTTTTCTTTGACTTCGCTGGTCACGGGAACTGGTACAGAAGCTACCCAAATATCTTCTTTGTTTACGCTGTAACTTACCCAAAGTTTTCCGTCTGGCGGAGTTCCGTTTCCTTCGAGGATTCCACGAACATATTGCGGGCCTGCAGATTTGTAGTTTCCGCCATAACGCATTGGAGTAATTTCACCATGCACCAACAATAAATCTTTGTAATTTAGTCCGTCGTCACTAGTGGATATTGCCAATGGCCAACGGTATTCTGACGGGTTATAAACGGTTGCATAACGGTTATCGGAGGTTTTTTGTCCCCAGATTTTGGCATTGCTGTTTACAAATCCCGGTGCTCTCAACGGATTGTATTGCCAAGTTTTTCCCTCATCTTTACTGATAGAAGTTAAAGCAAATTTCCATAAACCTACTACGTTTCCGTTTGGCAAATGGTAATAATTGAAGGCTTTGTATTGTTTTTTTAACGGAATCAAAGCGTCATCTCTATCGGCTTCTTCTACCCATTGTTGCATCAGTAATGGTTTTGACATCAGCTCATCGCAGGCTTTGATGAATTTTTTGTCTTTGCTTTTGGTATAAAACGGAAAGGTCGTTGGCAATGGATTTCCGGTTTTATTGTATCGGATAAAATAAATCGGTCCAAAAGTTCCGTCTTTGTAGATTTCACGAACGACACGTCCAATTCCTTTTCCGTCATTCGGATCGTCTTTTTTGTCTAAGGCAACTCCGTAATAACCGGTTGCCAGCAATCTGTTGTCGGATGAAACATAAAAGCCCATACGCTGGTGCATAATGGCATCGATGTTTTTGGCAACACCTTCTACACCTTCTTTTTTAAATCCGTCGGGTACGTGATAAATTGGGAAAAGCACTGCTGGTTTTGTCCAGGTTACCCCATCTTTAGAAGTCATTATAAAAGTCTGGCTCGGCGGAATATGTTCTCCTGATGGGTCACTCAAATAATGCAGATAAAATGTATTGTTCCAATACGCCATCATCGACTGGTGATTGTAAGTCCAGCCAAATCCGTCTGCTTTTTCCGGATGTTCACGGCTGGCACGCATAATTTGTGTGGCGTGAACACCAACTGCCGGACTCAATTGCCCGTGGTGGTAATCGACATTGGAAAGTGTTTTGCCTGTATATCGTATTGTGTCTTGTTGGGCTTGCGCAGAATTGACTGCGACACAGCACAACAAAATTGTTGTTGCTGATACGATATTGGTTTTTATGTTTTTAAATGCAATCATTATTCTCAACTTTTTATCTGCTTGATCGGCTAAATCTGCGTGAAAAAATTTACTCTCGCAGATTTGGCAGATTGTGCAGATTATTTTTATTTTTTTTCAATTAATCCTTTTAGAACTTCTGCGGAAATTGTTGTTATCGTTCCGTGTTTGTGTCCTTCGGGAAGGGATATTTTGGATGACACATCTTTGAAATTCACAAAATCGGAAGTGCTTAAGGCTTTGTAATTTTTGGATCCGTAATTGTCATAATACAACAACCAGTTTTTACCGACTTTCACGACCGTTGGCCCTTCTGATAAATATTCGGTCAAGGGTTTTGATCTTTTTTCGAATGGCCCTAATGGGGATTTTCCGAAAGCTACTTCTATGTTTCGCATTGGTCTGGTGTTATCTTTGAGAACCAAAACATAATCTTTTTTGCCTTTTTTTACAATTACACAATCGATGACGCTGAAACCGGGGTCATAATATAATTTCGTGTCTGAAAAGGTTTTGAAATCTTTGGTGGTTACGTAATACATTCGGTGGTTGTTTTTCTCGTCTTCTACTCCTTTTTCGAATCGGAATGGGATTGTGGATGCCCAAATAATGATGTATTCTTTTTTGACATCATCGTAAAAAATTTCGGGTGCCCACACGTTTACGACTTCGGGTTCGTGTTTCATCACGGAAATGTATTCCTGTTTGGACCAATGAATTAAGTCTTTGGAACTGGCGTATCCAAATCCGTTTCCGCCTTTCCAGTCGGTTGTCCACACCATATGATAAGTTCCGTCTGCGCCTTTTGTGATGGAGGGATCACGCATTATTTTGCTGGCTCCGATTTCTGGTTTTAGGAATGATCCTTCCAAACCTTTCCAGTTGTAGCCGTCTTCGCTGTAGGCTAAGTACAAACCTTCGGTAGCGGGTTCCCTGAAAGAAGTGAAAAGGAAAATTTCCTTTTTTTTCTGGGAATAACTTACTGCAAAAAGTGATAGCGTTAGTATGATGAATAATTTCCTCACCCCAACCCTCTCCAAAGGAGAGGGAGACGAGACTTGACAATTGGAATGTGTATCTTTTTGTGTCATTGTGTTAATCTTTTTTTAACCTCACCCCAGCCCTCTCCAAAGGAGAGGGAGCCGAAACTGGAGAGTTTACATTTTTTTTCTATTATAGTTTTTCTTTCCTACAAGGTTTTTAAAACCTTGTAGGTATGATTTTTTGTCTGTTGAAATACCTACAAGGTCAAAAAAGACCTTACAGGATTAGGCGTTTAATCTTAATGGCAAAAAAACAAAATCTCTCTACTAGCCCCGATTGTAGTGGAAATCCTTATAAGCCGGGGTTCGGCTTATAAGATTGTAACGGAAAGCGGGACGATACATCCTAAAATGCCGTATGTTTCTGCTTCTAAATTTAATAATCGAAATACCTACAAGGTCAGAAAAAGACCTTGCAGGATAATTCGTTGTATTATTCAGTAATTGCTTTTTTATCCAGGTCTTTTCCTTTTTTCACAACTGTAGTCACATTGTTGAACACATTGTTTTTTAGGAAGATATTTTTGGTGTCTTTTCCATTTGCTTCGATGAAAATATCGGTGGCGTTGAACGGAAAATTGTTGTTGATCATAATATTCGAGGCGTTGTCGATTTTGATAACCGGAACTCCCTTGATCGGTGTAGATGAACCTACGTTGTCCAAAATCAGGTTTTTCGAATCAGTGATTTTGAAAGAAGAACCGACTGTTGCATTGACTTTTACATCGTGAAATTCTACATCTGTCGCCGTGTTTATGGTGAAACCTTCCTTGCCGTCCATATTGATGTTGGAGAACGTGATGTTCTGGATTGGCATTTCAACGATTCCGCGAACGAATCCTGCTTTGTTGACATTTCCGCCAGTAACGTTGCTAATGTGGATGTTTCTGAAAATCGGCGTGCGCTCGGTAACAGGCTCTACGGGATTGTCTTTGTCGTAGAAAAGATCCAGAATAATGGCTTCTTCCTTGATGTTTTTCATCACGATATTGTCGACGCGAATGTCCTCGACCACTCCGCCACGACCACGAGCGGCTTTGATACGGATTCCACGATCGGTTCCGTCGAAAACGCAGTTGGAAATCGTGATTTTTTTGATTCCGCCCGACATTTCGCTCCCGATAACGACACCTCCGTGACCGCTTAACATCGTGCAATTGGTGATGGTTACGTTTTCGGTTGCTTTTCCGTATTTACGACCGTCTGCATCGCGACCCGATTTGATGGTGATACAGTCGTCGCCCACGCTGATGTGGCAGTTTGAAATGTGAACGTTGGTACAGGACGAAGGGTTGATTCCGTCTGTGTTTGGCGAATGCGGATTGTTAATTGTAATTCCCGTTACAGTTACATTGTCGCAGAATTCAGGATTTATGGTCCAGAAAGGGGAATTTTTGAAGGTTACGCCTTCGATTAAAATGTTTTTACAATTGTAGGCCTGGAAAAAAGAAGGACGGAAAAAGTGCTTGTCAATTGTTCTTTTGTAATACGGCTCGTAAACGATTCCTTTATTTTGCTCGGTCCACATTTTTTGGTATTTCGTTTCGGGAATTGGACCTTTTGCGGTTTCGATTCGGTACACTTCATTCCACCACGCTTTTCCTTGTCCGTCGATTACGCCTCTTCCTTTGATGGTGATATTTTCGACGTCTTTGGCATAAAATAATGGCGAGAACGACTGCATCACGATTCCTTCGTAACGCATCTCTACATACGGAAGGTAATCATCGAAATTCTCTGAAAATTTCAAAAGTGCTCCGGAATCCAAATGGATGGTGATGTTGCTTTTTAGTTTTAAAGCTCCGGTTAAATATTCTCCGGCTGGGAAAAAGATGGTTCCGCCTCCGTTTTTAGATGCTTTTTCTATTGCGTTCTGAATGGCCTCGGTGCATTTTATTCCTTTGTTGTTTCCGCCTTCGTTTAGGATGTTTAGCCAGCCATCGTTTGCGAAAGCGGTGTTTAGTCCTGTTATGAAGAAGAGTAGTATTATGATGTTTTTGATTTTCATAGTGTTGCTTTTTGGTTTCACGCAGATTGCTTCGCCTGTTCGCTATCGCTCGGGTTAGCAGATTGTGCGGGATTTTTTTATCTGCTTGATCTGCTAAATCTGCGAGAGATATTTATTCTTTTTTGTCATTGAGAAACGAAACAATACATTTATAAAATTAAACTTTGTGGCTTATTGTTAGTGAGGTTGCTTCGTTCCTCGCAATGACAAGATTGTGGTTACGTTACTTTGAACTTAAAATTAAAACCCAGTCGTTACCGTCTTCTTTTTTGCCGGAAGGCTGAAATTCTTTTGTTCCTTTGTTATCAAATGTTCCAATCTTTGTTTTTTCTCCGTTTCTTGGATTGTACCAAGTTGCGGTTACTTTGTCTCCCGAAATTTTCCCCATATTCACGGTAATTTTTCTTCCGGTGTAAGTATAAATTAAAGCATAATCATTTCCTCTTGTTGCCACTTGGTAATCGTATTTTTTGCCTTGATTGGCCACTAATGACTGATCCGGAACTCTTTCTAGATACGGAAATTCCAACATCAGATTTTTGATGTGTACCATTTGTCCGGCTCCCGGCGCATTGATAGCGTCATTCCATAATTCTTTGTTTCCGTAGGCTGGATTGTCGCCTTTTCTAAACATTTGCATTACGGCATTGTGTCCGTAAGTATAGCCCGCTCCGCCTGCAAAAACGGACCAGTATCCGTAACGACGTACATCGCTTGCTGTCCATTTTGGCTGTAAGGTATCGTGCAGACCGTGTGGAATTCCTTCGTAAGATGGTTCTCCGTCAAGCGTTGGTTTGGTTGGTTTTAAATCCCAGTCTCTATGAACAAATTTGTAATTGTCTTCTTTGAATGAATTTTTCAAAGTATCCTGATCGTATCTTCTGTGACCGGATTGGAACATATTGAAATCAAGCCAGCTTGCATTATGATAATTCTCTGATGAATCGGTTCTTCCGAATGGGTGAAAAGTCACTAACTGATCTGGGTTACTTGTTTTTAAAATACTTCCGAGTGCGTTCCAAATGTCCTGAAATTTATCTCCGTAGGTATCGCCACCGTTCAGCCAGATTACATTGGTTTTGTTTTTATATCGGTCAGCTAAAAATTTAGCATATTTTTCAACATCTGCTTTCGTTACTTTGCTTTTAGCACTACTAATATTAGTTCCCCAAACCGGTACCATTGCTAAATAGATTCCGTTTTTTTGTGCTACATCGAGAGTGTAATCTACGTGGTCCCAGTAATCGTATTCGGGAGCATCCTTTGGATCATTGCCCGGTGAAGTAATTTGATGCGCCAGATTATCATTCATTAATGCCTGATCGCCATAAACATTTACAGCATTCACATTATGCAAAACCATTACCTGAACGACATTAAACCCTTTTGCTTTTCTGTCTTCTAAATATTTAACAACGCCTTCTCTGTCTAATTTTCCGAATGTCAGCCAGCCTGTATCGCCTAACCAGAAAAATGGTTTCCCGTCTTCGGTAACAAAATAGTGCTGGTTTGGGGAAACTTTAAGTTTTGGTAGATTTTTGGATTGAGAAAATCCGCTTTGTGCTGTCAACATAAAGGGTATACAAAGGGCGTATAAATATTTTATTTTCAGGTTCATTTTGTTTGTTTTTACAACCTCACCCCAGCCCTCTCCAAAGGAGAGGGAGCCGAGACTGGAATTTGTTAATTATTTTTTTATTATGAATAATACTTTCTCTTTGATTTCAGCTTGCGGAATTACAACCTGTTTTCCTCCACTGATATTTGCTTTTTTCGTAAAACTTCCATTTGAAGCATTGATTGTATATACTTCGAAAGTTCCTTTGTGATTTGATAAATCGATCGAAACATCCTGATCATTTTTAAGATAAAAAAGATAGGCATTACCTTTATTTTCCAGTGTCCAAAGGGTGTCTGAAAAAGTAGTTCCTGCTGCAAACTTCATACCAGCAAGGGCAGAATGAAAGGCAGGAATTTCAATTTTTGGAACATTTGCCAAAGAAGCTCCCGCCATTAATGCCGGCCAGCCAAATCGTGGTGCTCCCATCGTTGAATACAGGACTGCTTTTTCCGGATATTTTTCACGGTATTCGCGAACCGCTCTGTAAACCTGATTGTCGGTTTCTTTTCCGGTTTTCATTTTACGGGCATGCTGGCGAGGCGCTAAATTTTTTCCGCCTTCTGGAGCATAAAAAGTTCCGTCTTCTCTGTAATACCAATATCTGATGTCAATTACATCAACTGTTTTTGCCCTCGCATCTTCATTTAAAATAGCATCCTGAACATCTTTTGTCGCACTTAAAGCGATTTTGGATTCATTTTGATTCGACTTTTCATAGTTCGCTATCACATCAATCCAAAATTGCATGAAACTTAACGGACCTGTATATTCGGCACTTGTGAGTTGTAATACGTTAGCATTGTCTTTAAAATTCTCTAAATTTTTCTCAATGAAGGCTTCGTGTAATTTACGGATGTCGGCATTTTTTATATCATAAAATTGTTCAGCAATGAAAATCCTTTTATCGCCTGCATAAGGCGGAGGTTCCGGCAATCCTGTCGTGTTGATATTATTCGCTGGACGCCAAGGAGAACTTGCCCAATGTGCTCCTGCTTCTAAAATGTTATGCTGAAAATAGGCTTCGTTTAACAGGAGCTTATTCTTCTGACCGGCTAATTGTGCAAAAGTTTTTAATCGGTTCCAATACCATGCATTGTATCGGGTCAAATCGTATTTGCTCAAATGATCCCAGGCAATTCCCTGACCGCTTCTGTCGAAAGGCTGTTCGTAAAAAGGTGCCCAGACATCGGCATCGATTCTTCGGATGCGTTCATGATCGGCCATTCTTTGTTCGTACCACAATCCGTAATTATGGTCAATTGCCGATTTATTATTTTCGACTAAATAGTTTACTGTTTCTTCCAGATTATCAGTATAACCAATTCCGTAATGTCCGGGAACAAATCGGGTAATGTGTGGTCTTGATTTTGCAATTTCAGATTCACGTAAACTTCCTCTCCACCACGGTACATCAACAACTTCTCCGGTAATTACACCTTTTGAAGTGGTTAAGAAACCATTGGTTATGGTGATTTTATCTGTATTCGAATTGGTAACTGCATCAGGTTTTACTTCATCAATTCGTTTTGCTTTGGCATAATCAATCGCGATAGGATTTCTGGTTGATGCTTTACTAATAAATTGTTTTAAAGTTTCGTTTAGTTTATAAGCTTCGGTGGTTAACTCTTTTGCTTGTTCCAATGTCGGACTTGAAGAAGGTTCCGTACCTAAATCCATTATTTGAGCCTCCATCGGTAATTTGCCCAGACGCTGTTCCAATAAAGCATAGAATAAACTTCTTGGGCTAATGTGACCGTTTACCTCTTTCCAATGTCCATCACCAGCCATAATGCCACCCCAAACTCCAAATGCCCAGTTGTTGGCTGTTGGTGGACTGTAATTTTCTATTTTGGATGCCGAGGTTTCCCAGATAACGCTATTGGCAACATTCCAGCCTAAACCTCTTCCATCCTGTTCTTTGTTTTTGAAACTAATGGCATTTCCATCAATTAAAGAAACGTCAAAAAGAATTCCAGTTGCCCAGCTTCCCACAGATCCGCTGAAACTATATGGCAAATGTGATTCACATTGCAAAAAGACATTTGGTCCTGCAGCTGCATAACCTCCGACTACAAAATCATTGTATCCGAATTCAGAATAACATCTTTGAAATAAAGTTTGCTGTCCTTCGGTATAAAACGTGTTTCTTCTATGTGCTGCGATTTCCGAAATCGGATTTAAAGCCAGACAATCTTCAACAGTAATTCTTTTGGCCGTTTTTAAAATAGAAACCGCACCGCCTGCAAACTGTTCAAAATTGACTTGTCGTACCCAAATGTCTTCTGCATTTTCTATAGAAATTCCAGTCCATCTGTGCTGTTCGTCTTTTGGATTTGTGGTGTCGTAATCTGATTTCAAAGTCAGGTTTTCGACACCCACATTATTGATTCTACCTGACCAAGTGTAAGTTACTACAGTTGATTTTGATAATTCTTCATCCAATGCATTCGTTAAAGGGGCATCAATCGTAATTTTATTTTCCTGAACATTTGTAATTTCCCTGTCGGCACGAATGACAAAATCATCGGCTTTCCAGCCAATCCATCCGCTTTCTCCTCCAAAATCATTCATTGACAAAAGATCAATCCATTTTTTAGTGATGGGTGTATTGATTACAATATGATCTCCTTTTTTAAAGGTACCAGCATTTTTTACGGATAAAACTGTTGCTCCTAATCCTGTATAAGCAGCAGCGATTTCTGTTGTTTCTTTGAGAACACGGTTATTGATTCCGCTGATATTGACAATTGCTTTTCTGTTGGTTGTGGTTCCTAAAAGAATCGTTCCGTTATTTCCTGAACCGCTTCCTCTTAATACAATTCCGCTTTCCTTAATATTGATTTCTCCCGAAACTTTAAAGATTCCTTTATCTAAAAGTACTGTTCCTTTAAAACCGTTTTTATCGGCTTTCAATTTGGCAACATATTCTATCGCAGATTGAATTGTTTTGGTTGCATCTCCTTCAATATGCGGTACAAAAGCTTTGATAACCACATTTGGAATCGCAACTGAAGACCCTTTATAACCGGCAAAAGAAAAATCTGGAATCTGGTTTCCTTTTGTATCGGCTGTTCGTTCCAACTTACCTTCTTTGGTTTTTGTAATATCGGGGAATGTGTTTTGGGCGAAACTGCTGCTAATGCTAAATAACACAGCAAAACCAGACAAAATTATTTTATCTTTTTGAAGAGAGATTATATTTTTTAGCTGGATGAAATTCACTTTAAAATAGTATTTGATAGATTTATTTTTATGTGATGAGACCTAACAAATTTTAAAAAACTTGTTAGGTCTGAAAATTGTCAGGCTTAAATTTAAGACTTTATTGCAACAATCCTTTTGATAGTTTTGCCAATGTATCGACGTTGTTTTCAGTTTTTGTCCAGTCCGTTTTGCTTTTTGGATCAATTCCGTTGAAATACTTTTCGATATTGGTGTATCCATCTCCATTTAAATCCTTATTTGCATCCGAAGCATCTTTTGGATTTAATCCATATTTCTTTTCCCATGCATCCGGGATTCCGTCATTATCAGAATCTTTATAGGCTTTTCCTTTGTATTCCGGATAACCGCCTACCTGATCGGGATGTGTTATAATTCCTTTTTTATAAGAGTCAGCCGGTAATCTTCTTTTGATAAATTCCTTTCCGATTGTATTTTCGAGGCCGTCTTTAGCCTCAATTTTTCCAGTACGAACCTGTTTTATGATTCTTTCATCAACAGCATCTCTTTTCGGTAAAGTCGCCCCCACATTATTGAGTACAAATTCATAAGCTTCTTCTGCTTTCATAATGGTGATATGCGGCATTGAAAAAGGCTTTGGCTGTTTAATCAATTCTAAATAATTTTTTGTTTCTTCAGCCGATTGATCTTCCAATTGTACTCCGCCATTCCAGTTATCTGCTGTAACTTCCGGAGATCCTACGATGAAATTTCCTGAAACATAAGCTCTTCCATACGTTTTTGGCTTCATGTAACCTGATTCCGGTTTCAGAATTCTGTAACGAATTGGCTGATCCGTTGGTGTGATTGGTCCTGGTTTGAAATAATTATTGATGATATTGAACATCGAACGATAATCACCTCCGTCCACAGAACGATTCCACCAATTGAAAATCACATTATTCACAAAATTAAAGTCACCATACATTCCAACAGAAGCATTTCTTGAAATATTATTGGCCCATAAGTTACGCATAAATGTGCTGTTTAATCCGCCAATCGTACTTCCAAAAGCATGATTGTAAGTATCCAGACCTTCTGAAGAAATTGTGTTTTGGATTGTAATATTACAGGCAGGCAATTTTTCCAGTTTTGATTTATCGTTTGCCTGAAACTGATGTCTGTATAAGGAGATATTTTCGTCTAATCCCCAGCTTACAGAGCAATGATCAATGATTATATTTCCCATTGGGTTTCCGCCAAGGGCATCGTCTCTTCGGGTAACATCGGTTGCGCCCCTGCGAAAACGCACATGTCTGATAATGACGTCATGTGTATCAATTTCCAACGTTTCACCTGCAATACAAATTCCGTCTCCAGGAGCCGTTTGTCCTGCAATTGTTACGTAAGGTGCACGCATGCTGATTCTCTTTTTTAACTGTATAATTCCGGAAACGTTGAAAACGATAGTTCGCGCTCCAACTGCTTCACAAGCTTCTCTAAAAGTTCCTTTTCCACTATCTTCCAGACTGGTTACAACGAAAATTTTTCCGCCTCTTCCTCCGGGTGTAAAGGCTCCGCCACCTTCAGCTCCCGGAAAAGCAGGAATATCGGCATGAACAAAATCTTTAGGATAAGAAGCCCAAGGCAAATACGGACGGCCTAATTTGGCTTCAGCCTGAATAATACTATAATTGGCATTCCAGATTTCGGCAAGTCTTTTTTCTTCATCTGCTAAAATCGCATCGGTTTTCTCCTGAAGTGGTTTTGGGATTTCCGGATATTGTGCATACGTAGAAGAAAAGAAAGAACAAAATAATACGATTATCATTGTTCCCTTAACGGTGGTATTTAGAAAAATATTTTGCATGAGAATCTTTGTTTTAGTTCTTAGTACCTAGCAATTAGTCCTTAATCATAGTAAATAGTTTTAAAGCTAATCACTAAGGACTAATTACTAAGGACTATAAATTATTTACCTGATTTGGCTTTTTCTCTTTCTTCAACACGTTTGTGCCAGTCTTTACTTTCTTTGTTTAAATCGTAACCTTGTTTTGATAAATAGTTATTGATTCTCCCTTTGTATTTACCAAACCAACCGTGTTTTTCTTTTGATGAACCTCCGTCCATTGCGTGTTCCCTTGCTTCAACCAAAGCATCATAAATGTATTTTTTTTGTTCTTTGGTTAAATTTGGAAGCATGTCATTGTAACCAGCGACAGTGATTGGCAAAACTCCATAAGTCATTCCGTCTTTTACTTCTGTGATTTTAGCCTCGTTCAATTGCGTTCCTAATTTTTTTAAATAAGATTTGTGCAATTTGTCGATTGACTTATCCGCTTTTGATTTTAGTTTTTCAATCTCGGCATTTTGTTTTTCTTTTGCTAAACTGCTGTTGTCTTTTACTTTTTTGATTTCGGCATCCCTTGCATCATGAATTTTACTTAAATCACGAAATTGCTGCGCAATTATATTGGTTACGGCAGTTTCTTTTTCCTTGTTACCCAAAGCCAGTTTCTCGACAATTTTTGCCGCTCTTTCATTGGTTACTTTGATATATTCAGGGTCTGCGTATTGTTGAGCACTTAATTTGCAGAAAGCAAAAAGGAGAAACAATAGACTTATTTTTTTTATTGACTTCATCTTTAATTTTTAAAAACCTCACCCCAGCCCTCTTCAGAGGAGAGGGAGCCGAAACGGGAGCATTGCTATTTATTTTTTGTGTCTTTGTTATTCAAAACTTAATCTAATAAAGGCTTTACTAAAGTTTCTTTATTATTGGCTAAATCTTTCCAGTCTACTTTTTTGGTTGGGTCGATACCATTGATGTACTCTTCAATATTGGAATACCCGTCACCATTTAGATCTCCTTTTGCATCAGAAGGATCTTTTGGATTCAGTCCGTATTTTTTCTCCCATTTGTCCGGCATACCGTCTTTGTCGGTATCCACATAAGGTTTCCCTTTGTATTCAGGATATCCACCCACTTGTGAAATATCTGTAATAATTCCTTGCTTGTATGAATCTGCAGGCAAACGACGGTGCTCAAATTGGTAAAATGTTTTTTTCTCCAATCCTTTTGCATATTCAGGAACTCCAGTTTTTACGGTTCTTACGATTCTTTCGTCCACTTTGTCTCTTGTTGGCAAAGTAGCCCCAACATTTTTAAGCACAAAATCATAAGCTTCTTCAGCTTTCAAAATTTTGTTAAACCAAGGCATTGGAAAAGGTCTGTCGCTGTTCATTTTATCGAAATACGGTTTAGACTCTTCATAAGTCATCAATTCGCCTTTTTTATTTTCGATTTGAACGCCACCATCCCAGTTGTCTTTGGTCACTTTTTCGTTATTTTCCACTATGTTTCCAACAACGTGTGCTCTACCAAAAACCATATAAGGCAATTTACTTCTTCCTGATTCTGGTTTTAGGATTCTATAACTAATTGGCTCTTTTAAATTGGTTACAGGCCCTGGTTTGAAATAGTTATTGATGATATTGTAGTTGGCTGTATAATCGCCACCATCGATAGAACGGTTGCTCCAGTTAAACACCACATTGTTTACAAAGTTGAAAATACCATTCCACCCGATTGAAGGATTTCTACCGGCATTATTCGCCCACATATTTCTGATGAAAGCACAATTCTCTCCACCTAACGTACTACCAAATGCATGGTTATACGTATCTAATGCTTCTCCGAACAAACTGTTTTGAATGGTAATGTTTACGGTACCTTTCTTCTCGTCTGGATAACCAGCACCCGGACTGTACATGTGTCTGTACATGGACATATTTTCGTCTAATCCCCAAGTTGCAGAAACGTGGTCTATCATGATATTTCCAACAGGGTTTCCTCCAATAGCATCATCACGGCGACCTACAAAAGTTTCACCTCTTCGAAAACGCATGTGTCTGATAATTACATCGTGGGTATCAATCCAGATAGATTCTCCGGCAACACAGATTCCATCACCAGGAGCAGTTTGACCTGCAATTGTGATATAAGGTGCACGAATGATTAATGGGCTTTTAATTTTAATAATTCCCGAAACATTAAAAACAATGATTCTGGCTCCTCCTTTTTCGCAAGCTTCACGCAAGGTTCCAGGCCCACTGTCTTCCAGGCTCGTAACGGTATATACATTTCCGCCACGACCTCCGTAAGTGTACATTCCACCACCTTCGGCTCCAGGGAAAGCTGGAATTTCCGCTTGTGGTAAATCCGTTGGTCTAGACGCCCATGGAATATAGGGCTTGCCTTGTTTGGCTTCTTGTTCAATAATTACGCTGGCCTTTTCCCATGCTTCGTCCGAAAGCCTGTTGGCTTCTTCTTTAATTGCTTTTTCTTTTGCCTGAACCTCGGCACTTAATTTTGGGTACTGTGCAAAAGCGTCAATATTTCCCAAAAAAAGCAGAAATAAAATCGATAATACGGAATTTTTCATGTTAATTTTAAATTTTGGTAATCGTTTTTAAACAAATCACCTGTATTTTGGTAAATACAGGTGATGAATTTTTTACTATTTTTTTACTTTTTTAAGTATAATTTAATCTTGATAGTTATGAGTTCCTGCAGCTCCAGAAGCATCTTTCCACCCAATGGCTTGCGTCAACCATGGATTTTGCGCTAATATCGACTGATTTAGTCCCATAATATAATAATTCTGTCTCCAGCCAATTGAAGTTGCTGCACCACCAAGGTTATCCATAGGATTTGGAGGAGAACGTAATTCAAAGTTGTTAGTATAAAAAGTAGCTAAAGCAGTAATCTGGGCCTGAAAGTTTGCTGCATCAGGATCTACCGAAATAGCAGCACGCGTAGCAGCTAAAGGATCTGTATTGGCGGCACTTGTACCGTTTTTATAATGTAAATAATTACCAACACGTTGTGTACCATTTATTACAGGGATACCAAGTTTGGCATTTGTTGTATTATTAGCAGCTGCATCATCATTGTAAAGCATCCAGCGTTGTATATCCCAAAAACGTTTTCCTTCGTATGCTAATTCTACTCTACGCTCATATAAACAAGCTTCGATTGCTGCATACTTATCTGCCAAAGTTCCAATTCCGTAATTATTTGCTGAAGAAATTCCTATACGATTTCTGATTTTACCTAAATATGCTATTGTGTTTGGAATATCTCCTTTCGCAGCATAACATTCTGCAATATTCAACAACAATTCAGCAAAACGATACTCTATAATATCAGTACCTGAATATTGAAAGTTAGTTGCATTACTAACCGAAGGACTTGACATTTTACGAATAAAAGCAGGACTTGGAACATCATTACCCATACTAAAAGCTACACCGGTAGTTGCATTTGTAGACCAACGATATGCCCATACTGTAGGTTGAGTTGCTGTTGCCAGACTATTAGTATATGGCCAATAGCTACCAGAAAAAGCAAACGTTCTGTAAAAACGCGGGTCACGATCTTTAAAAAACAAGAAGTCATCATATCCATTTGTAGTTGTAGGACGTGAACCATCTTTCATTGGAAATAAATCGATCATTCTTTTTGGAGCTTTAACTCCTCCTCCGGCCACTCCACCCTGACTCCCTAGTCGTATCGATTTTTCCCATGAATTGTTTGAATTTATACCTAAATTACCATTAGACAAAAGACGGATTGTAATTGCTTCCGGATTAAAAGCATTATCAAAATTATAAAACATTTTTGCCCAGTCACTTGCTGATGCTCCATATAAATTATGACCCGCAGCCATCAATTGTGTTTCAGCTTCTAATCCTGCTTTTAAGGCAGCATCCCAACGTTCTGTTGAAGACTCCCAGTTCTTATTAAACAAAGGACTGGCATAAGTTAACAAAACTCTTGACTTTTGAGCCATTGCTGCACCCTTTGTAAAACGTCCATAATCAGCAGATCCCCATGTCACAGGCAGCAAACCAGCAGCCAGGTCTAAATCACTTACAATTTGATTTACTAATTCAGTTACTGTAGCTCTTGGAATTTGTGTAGACGGATCATTATTAGTTGCATCCTGAACAATTGTTACGATTGGAACACCTCCATAAGTACGCATTAAATCAAAATACTGAATAGCACGTAAATAATACATTTGTCCTTTTATACGATCACGGAAAAGCTGTGGTAAATTACCTCCTTTACTATCAATGCTTTCCAGCATAATATTACACTCTCTAATTCGGGTATAAGGCTCATTTCTATTACTGTCTCCTAAAGGGGATCCATAATAACCAGAGGCATCAATAGCGTTTTCCCAGGTAAAATTAGGATTAATCAAACTTTTATCATTAGTGTTGCCGGAAATACCTCCTATTTCTTCTGTGTAAGAAGCCTGAGTGGTAGTATATGCCCCTACTATACTACCCATAGGAGATTTATGGGCATCAAAATAATCATAGTACATATTACCTACAAACCAGTTTACACGTTCTTCACTCTGAAAAAATTCATCATCAAAAAAACCATATTGTTTCTTTTCTTCCAAAAAATCATCATTACACGAAGTGCCCAAAAAAAGCAAAAGTGCCAGTGATATATATATATTTATCTTTGTTTTCATAATTTATTAAATTTTAGAATGTTACATTCATATTAACTGACCATGTTCTAAGTGTAGGATATCTTGCAGAAGAAGTATCATACATATTACGATAGTTATCAGGATATGGGTTATACAAATCCCAAAGGTTATTTCCAGTTATTCCTAAAGTAACTCTTTGAATATTTATTGTTTTAAGTGCCTCTTGTGGAAGTTCAAACCCAACTGTCAGGTTTCTAACAGTACATCTAAAATTACTAAGTTCCCAAAAATCCGATGGTGCAAAAGCAGTATCTGCCTGACCCATATTAGGATATTTTCCATTAGGATTATCAGTAGCATCATACATATCTGACCAAAAAGTTTCATGTCCCCAATCGTTATGAGCAGAAGAAGTACCTTGTTTAACAAGGTCGATAGAATTATATCCTCCCCATGAGGTAGCAATTTGAGTTTTAAAATAAAAAGATTTATAATTCATTCCTAAATTAGAAGTAAAACCATATGTCCTGTTATTCTTAGCTAATTTTATATAATCTAATTGTCTGGCAATCTGACCATCAGCCGGAGCCTGAGTATTAGTTGCAGCATCAAATGCGCCACCTACATCCTCATAAGCCAGCATCCCTTTTCTCATTAATGTCACATTGTTTATACCTAAATAATTAGGAACCCCGCCCACTGCTGTTGCATTAGCTGTCAAATAATTCCAGTAATTCGTAACATCTTCATCTGTACGCAAAATACCATCTCCTGTTGAAGTTTCTTTCCATGTTCTGAATCCCCATACTGGTGTGAAATTTGAATAACCCGGCTGGATTGCATTGTATGATGGATGCTGTACAGCAGCTCCTGGATATCTTTTCACTTCATTATCAGAAATACCAAAATTCACTCCTACATTATAGCTAAGGTCTCTTTTTATTCTGTCTTTCCAATTCAGACTAAATTCAGTTCCCCATGCATTTACAGCTGCATAGTTTTGCTCTGCAAAAGCACCACCTACAGAAATTGGAGTTCCAACTTCTCCGGCCATAGTAATTAACATATCAGTTGTTTTGTCATAATAATAATCAGCTGAAATTTGCAACCTGTTATTCAACACACTTAAATCAATACCAAAGTTATGCTTGATAGTTGAATCCCATCTAATATCTTCATTTGGTGTAGGCCTAGGCGTTATAGCCCCTCCTAAAGTTCCTCCTGCAGAACCAAACTGGTTTCCTTTATCAACAATAATGTCATATAAAGTAAGCCAACGCCATGGCTTGATATTATCTTTTCCTGTTTTACCAATAGAATAACGGAATTTCAAATTATTAATCGCCGGAAGAGCATCTTTAAACCAACCTTCATTAGAAGCAACCCATCCGAACTGAGCCGACGGGAAAAATCCCCAATAATTATCCGGTGCAAATTTTGTAGAAGCATCACTTCTAAAAAGCAATTGTACTAAATAGGTATCCTTATAGCTATAATTGGCACGCCCTAAATATGAAAATGTTCCTGACTCTCCTTTAGTTGCAGTTGAATTCGAACTTATAGTACCTGCAGTTGTATTACTTCCTAAATAATCTTTTGAAGTCCCTTCATAAGCCAAACGAACAGATTGGTAACTAGACTCAGAACGTTCTATACCAAACATCCCATCGACAGCATGATTTCCAAACGTTCTTGCATAATTGGCAAAAAAGTTAGCCTGAATCACCTTATCAACATCAGTATTATAATACACTCTTGAATTACGAACATTAGTTTCTAAAAGATAATCCCCTGAAGGATTATTAACATTATTATAAAAAGTAGGATCAGCTGCACTTACCAAATGATTATCAGCAGTTTCATAATTTCTAATACGAGCTAAATCATAAGGTAGCTGTACCTGTTCTGTATTAGCACTAGATTGACTTCTGGCATAACTCCCTTTAAGGGATAGTCCTTTAATAAAAGAAACTTTATAGTTCAAAGATAAATTAACATTATATGAAAATTCCTGATCAACCTGTTTACCACTATCCAAACTTGCAAAGTAATTCCAGCCTGCAATTGTATTATTAGCATTTGCACTACCTAAATTGCGATCTGAACGGGCAATTGGAGACAACCAATAGTCTTTTCCTTCTACCGTAGTTTGCCAGGGAATATATTTCGGCATATGCAATAAATATCCATAATCTGCCTGCTCACCACCTCCGGCTGAACCAAAGCTACTATCATTTAAATTGGCTGCAGCTTTAGAAAATGATCTTTCAACATCAACCGCATTTGCAGAAATCGTGGCTGCAAGCTCAAAATCTTTAGCTAATTTAGCTGTCATACCGGTACGAAAATTCCATTTATTGTAATCCTGCTCTCCAAGATTGGCACCCTGATCAAAATAGGTGATACCCGCAAAATAAGTTGCCTTTTCATTTCCTCCACTAGCAGTAAGGGAATGTCTTTGTTGAATAGCCGGTTTCCATGCTTTTTTCAACCAGTCATAATCCAAACTCTTCATTTGCTCTAATTCTTCATCAGAAAAATATTTGGCTGTATTGGTATCAAGATTAGAATTCAAAAATCTGTTTTTCCAGATACCATGCTCATAAGCACTCATTGTCTTACTATGACTTACAGCATCATTAAATGAGTATTGACTATAATATGAGAACTTTAACTTACTATTTTGACCTCTTTTTGTTTTTACGATTACAGCCCCCTGAGAAGCACGAGAACCATAAATAGCTGCAGATCCATCTTTTAGAACAGTTATACTTTCAATTTCTGAAGGATCTAATCTATTAAATGTTTCAAGTGTTGCTAATCCGGTTGTTGGATCTATCTGTACCATATCATCAATTACGATTAATGGATTGGTTGAGTTTCCATCTTTTGAAAAACCAAAGGTTTGACGTATTTGAATAGAAGCAGCATCTCCCGGACGACCAGAACCACCAGACACAGAAAGTCCCGGAATTTGACCCCTTAATGCTTCAGATAAGTTTGAAACAGGCAAATCCTGAATATCATCGGGTTTTATTGTAGCAATTGCACCAGTAATATTATTTTTTTTCTGTGTACCATAAGCTACAACAACTATGTCATCTAACACATTAGAATCTTCCTGTAATTTGGTATCAAGTACAGTACGTCCTGCCAAAGGAATTTCTATTTTTCTCATTCCGATATAAGAAAAAACCAATGTTGCACCAGGCTTTACGTTAATTTCATACTTACCATTGTAATCTGTAGTAACGGTGTTTTTTGATGATTTTTCAGTTACGTTTACCCCTGGCAAAAGCAGTCCTGAATTATCAGTAACCGTACCTGTGATCTTAATTTGGCTGCTTGCAGTTTGAGCATTACTCAGCATACTCATCAGTGCAAAAAACAAAAGAAAACTACATCTCTTTAAAAGTGTTTGTTTCATAAATGTTTAATTTAATTAGGTTATAAATGTTAGGTTAGTTAGTTAATAAAATATTTTTATTGTTTAATTAAAGCCTCACTTTTAATATTAGGCTTCTGAATCTTAAACGTTAAAAACACATTTATTGTTAATCCCAAAAATATAATGATTGTATAGTACAACTGTCCTGTGGCATCCTGCTTTAAAAAACAATTGATAAAGAAAACGAAGTAAAAAAATTATATCATCAAAAAAATCATTTTAAAAATATAGTAAGTCTAAAAAATAAGATAATTTTTTAAATTTAATTAAAGAACAATGCCTCAAGTAAGAAATACCATTCAAAAACAAGCGTATTTGATATAATATTTCCAAATAACTTCCTTAAGTATTAAAACATATTTAATGAATGCAATAAAAAAAATTAATTTTTTACTCAATCGTTATAGGAAATTGCTTTATTTTAACTTAAAAAGTCACGAAAACGATTTCTTTTAGCTAAAAAAATTAACTAAAAAAATTAAAAAAGAATATTTCAGAGATAAATTTTAAAGACAAATTCTTATTAATATCGCCAAAACCAAATCATTAATTTTATGACATTAGAGTTGTATGACGATAATATAAGATAAGAAGTATTCAATTACATAAAAATTAAAAGGTAGCATTAAATATTTTTCATTGCATTAAAGACTAATCTTGCCACTTCTTTTCCTCCTGCAGTTTGAAAATGCGTATTGTCTTTTTGTCCAGTAGGAAAAGCCGGATAAAGACCGGCTTCAAAGTTCATGAAGTAATTTTGGGTTACATACTCCTGACCTTTGCTGGTGAAGAACTCTATAGATAGTTCATTCAAATCTATTAATTTGACATTTAATCCTTTAGCCACATCTTTCGCTGCTTGTGGATATTCTCCGTGAACATTCATTAATTTACCTTCTTTCCAAGGATAATTTCTGGCAACCGGAGTCAATACTATTGGCGTAGCTCCTTTCTCTCGGGTTTGATTTATAAAAAGACGTAAAAACTCTTTATAACCTTCGATGTTTACATAACGCTCGGTTTTTTCTTCTGATGCATCATTATGACCAAATTGCATCATAACCACATCTCCTTTTTGTAGAGATTTATAAACCGATGCCCAGCGCCCTTCCTGAAAAAAGGTTCGGGTACTTCTGCCTCCTTTTGCCCTGTCATCTATTTTCACTTCTTTCGCATTTCCTAAAATATTTTTCAGCTGTTTCAAACTATCTTTCTGAAAGAATGATTGAAATACTTGTCCCCAACCTACCTGAGGATATTTTTTAGTTTGATAATTTTCTTCTAAAGAATAATCTGCTACAGTGGAATCTCCGATTAAATAAATTGTAGTCATCTTAGATTTAAAACTAAAACCACTTAAAACCATTATAGAAAGTAAAGTAATTGCAGCTAATTTATAATTTTTCATCTTTTTTTATTTTAATTTTTAGGACTCCAACCGTTTAATACTTTCTCCAAATCATATTTTTTAAGATCGGATTTTTTTAATTGATGCGACCATGAAGCTCTTTTAGATAGATCTTTTGCTCCTTCGCCTTTGCTGGTATATTCTGCATAAAAAACAGTTTTTTCCTTGTCAGGGAAATTTTTATCGCCTTTCCACGGATTCCAGCCTTCCGCAACAATATGGGAACCTAATTCAGTATTTATGAAAACCGTTTTTGCATAAGGTCGCCACGGACGTCCCAGAAAAACTTGATTTACTGTATTGTCTTTTGCTGTTAGTTTACAATTCACAAATACAAAACCATATTTGTCCTGTTGAGTTGTTGATGCAGCCGTAACGTAAGAGTTGCTAAGGCTTTCGATAGTACAATTGTAAAAATAGGCAGTTGCTGCTCCGAATATAAAATCAGTTGTTCCATTGATATAACAATTTTCGAAATAATTTCTGGTTCCGCCTTTTGCTAAATATAATGTATCCTGATTTCCTAAAATTGAACAATTTTTAACCGCTACTCTGTCTCCTTCCGTGTGCAAAGCGACTGCCTGACCTACTTTGCCGGATGTATTTTCTACAGTCAGGTTTTCTAAAGAACAATCATTTCCCTGAACCAATAAAGTATAAGAAGTATACGTGCTGAATTTTGCATCTCCCGTAACATCAATTCCACGAAATGGTTTTCCAGAGTAATCATTGAATGAAATAACAGTTTTTTCTCTATCAGAACCTTTTAAAGTAATATTTCTTTTAAAAGAAGGAATGACCACTTTTTCATTATAAACACCCGACTTTATTGTAATAACAACACGTTTTTCGGCGTGATCTCTCACTTTATTAATCGCTTCCTGAATGGTTTTAAAATCGCCTGAGCCATCTTGGGCAACTGTTAATTTAAAACGGTTGTCAGTTGTTTGTGCTGAGGATAAAATAGAAGTAAAAGTCAGGAATAAGGCTAAAATATATTTCATCGGTTTTTATTTTTAAACATATAAGTCATATAAGATTATCTTTTAACTATTCTGATTTAAAAGTAAAAAATAAGCTCATTTGAGTTTTAAACAATATAAAACAGAAACTTATATGACTTATATGGTAAATTAATTTAATGTGACAACCATACAGACATTTCGCCCTTGCCCTTGTTTCCCCACGCAAAATAAGGAATTAATTTTATAGAATATTCCTTGCTGTCTTTTGTAGAAACGGGTTTGTATAACTTTTTATCCCATGAATTATCTGGAGTAATTAATGAACTAGCAGTTATACTCAGCAATTCTTTGTTATCAATTTTAATAAAATTGGTAGTGAATTTAGAATTTAAATCCAAAACAACATCATTTACTTTTACATTTGCCGGAAGTTCATTTGATTCCAGGCAATATACAATCGGGCCTCTTTTTACTGCCACCTGATTTTTTATTTCTTCCACTAATGGATTGGCCTGCATCAATTCAACCGGCATCGGAATATTCAATTCAATGACATCTCCTTTTTTCCATTTTTGTGCTATTTTTTGGTACGAACCTGAAGCAATTGCATCATTAATATTTTTACCATTGATTGTAATTGTTGTTCCCTGACTCCATCCCGGAATTCTCAATAAAAAAGCATAAACATCTTTCGGAGCTTTTACGATTTTCAAAGAAATTTTACCATCCCAGGGATAATTGGTCTGCTGTTCAATTTCAATTTTTTCTCCCTGGGGTGTTGATGAATTCAGGTTGTTGCTTCCGTATAAATTGACATACAATCCTTCTTTCGAAAAATTATAAGCGTAATTATTCACCTCAGCAATTGTTCTTGTTACATTTGGCGCACAGCAATTCGACAAAGCAATATAACCTTCACGTTCTTTGCTCCATCTTTGTTTAAAAGGCAAATCCTTCGAAACATTCAACGGATTATTATAAAAGAATTCGGTTCCTTCCAGACTGATTCCTGATAAAACACTATTATACAAAGCTAATTCTACAATGTCAGCATATTTGGCATCGCCCGTAATTTGGAGCATTCTCCAGTTCCACAAAACATTTCCGATATTGGCACAAGTTTCCGTATGTGCCGTAGCATTTGGCAATTGAAAAGGTCTTCCGTACGCCTGATGAATTTTCTGTACATCGGTTGGATTATAAGAAGTTCCATCCGGAGAAACACCATCGTATAAAGAACCACAGGCACCTGTGATGTACATTTTTCGGTACGTTACATCATCCCAAATCGATTCCAAATTGTCTAATAATTTTTTTTCTCCGGTTTCCGCATACAAATCTGCTACGCCTGCGTATAAGTAATTCGCTCTTACGGCGTGACCCATTGCTGTTGTCTGCTGCCTAAATGGAATTCGATCCTGATTATCATCTGTTCCGTCATTGGTTGTTCCTCTAATGTCTATTAAATTATTGGCTAATTCCAGATATTTAGGATTTTTCGTTGTACGATACATTTCAACAATTCCCATATAATGTGATGGGCAAATGGCATTTCGGGCTAATTCAGGAGAAGCTTTTTTGTAGAAATCATACAGAAAATCAGCAACGCCTTTGGCAATATTCAAAAAATTGGTTTTTCCGGTAGCACGATAGTGAATACAGGCAGCCGTCATCAAATGTCCCATATTGTATTTCTCGAAACCCAGTTGTCTTTTTACTTCTTCAGGGCCCAAAGTTCCCCAGCGTTCGTCAATTAAAACAGGAGTGTGTAAGTACCCGTCTTTGCGCTGTGCTTTTGCAAACAATGCAATAGCTTTATCCATTTGGGCATCTAATTTTTTATCTTTTGTTATAGCATAGGTAGCTGCCATTCCTTCAAAAATCTTGTAAAAATCCCCATCATGAAACGAAGGCCCTTTGAAAGTTCCTTTGCTTTCGCCCGCAGCAATTTCGAAGTTTTTATAAGCGTGGGAAACTTCATCATTGTGATACAAATCCCACATATACGGCAAAGTATTTTTGGTTTCTACATCAAATTGTTCTTTCCAGAAACCATTTGTCCATTTTACATCCTGTAAATTGACACTCTGCAATTTGGAATAAGGACTTTCTGAATTGGCAACCAAACCTTTATTCTGAGCCAAAAAAGCACTCGAAAATAATATTGCCGATAATAGAATGATGTTCTTTTTCATTTTGATTATTTTATATTGTGATAATTTAACGCTGATGACACGGATTGCTAAAGCAAAACACAGATTATTGCGGATTGTCTTTTGCCACGAATTTCACTAATTCCACTAATTTTTTTGAAATCTAAAATAATAGCAAAATAGTAATTAGTGAAAATTCGTGAAATTCGTGGCAGACCTTTTTTATTTTACAAAGAAATTTATAGTACGGCTCATTGAATCCCCATCTTCATCTTTGACTGTGATAACAACAGAAGCAAATCCACTTTCTATAGCTGTAAACTGAATGTCTTTTCCTTTTAAAACTATTTTACCGTTCTTAAGATCCGAAAAAGTATAAACCGGCTTTTTATCATATCCTTTAAAGTAATCTGCTGCCGAAAGTTCTTTCTTTTCACCTGCATTGATGAAAAAATGTGGCTGTGCCATCCAGTCTAAATACTCATCCAATTGTGTAAAACCATTTTTATCTACATCTAAATTCGAATCTGAAAAATCCCCTGCAACTGAGTTTTCATTCAAGCCAAAAGCTTTTTCCCACCAATTTGGCAATCCATCGTGATCGGTATCCCAATCAGCAGGACGGGTTTCAGAAGCGAAATTTAGCCATCCGCCAGCATCAGCTTCGTTGTCAATCATTCCACCAATACCGCTTTTGCTTCCTTTATAGGTAAAAGTCCCTTTAAGCGTTTCTTCGACAATTCGCTTATCGTGTTTGTCAAAAAACGGCTGATTCGCACCAACATCCGAGAGTACATTTTTATAGGCCGCTTTCGCCGATTGTGTATTTACAAAAGATTCGAAAAATGGTTTTGGCAAAAACACGTCATAATCTGCAGTCGCATTATTGGACAATGTAAATTTTCTTCCTTTGTCCTGATTTTTTTCATCAAAATAACCCTGCATTACATTTCCATCAAAATAGTATTGTTGTTTTCCTTTTCCAACACCTTCAATCTGTGCATTCAGCGCCACAAAAATATCCGTAGCAACTCCCGGCTTGTAATAATTATTGACAAAATTGACTTCATTGGCACCGCCGTCAGTGGTTCTTTTTCCCCAGTTGTAAACCACATTATTTCTGATATCCAATCTTCCTGTATAGAAACCGTCACCGCTTAAACCACCGCCAATACTCCAGTTACGTCCGTAATTATGTGCCAGTAAATTGTGATGAAAACTTCCGATATCACCACCAATTGTAGCTGCATAACCGTGCATTTTTCCGGCAGGATATTTATCGTGTCCCGCTATGTTTAAGGCCTCCGAAATTAAAGTACGTTGCAGTGTAATATGATGTGCACCGCGGGAACTAAAAGATTCGTCAATCGTCCAGCTGATAGAACAATGGTCTATAATACTATAATTGGCACCAGTAAGTCCCATTCCATCATAAGTTGTTCCGCCACCAATTCTAACTTTCAAAAATCGTACAATACCGTCATTCCCAGTCAATCCAAGAGGTGCACGGCTAATCGTGATTCCTTCACCTGGAGCCGTTTGACCCGCGATAGTGATATAAGGCTGGTTCACCACTAATCGTGAAGCCAGTTTGATATTTCCTGAAACATTAAAAACAATGGTTCTTGGTCCGATTTCCTGATTGATGGCATCACGTAAACTTCCCGGTCCGTCATCGTTTAAGTTAGTAACTTCCACTACTTTTCCGCCTCTTCCGCCAAGCGCAAAACGACCATAACCTTCCGCTCCAGGAAAAGCTAGCTGCGCAGGTTTAAATGACCAGACATTTCCTAATGTTATTTCGCCTTTGGCATCAACTTCATCTACTCTCCAATAATAGGTTGAACCGCTGTATAAATCAGTAACAGTAAAGTTTCTATCTGTTAATTTTCCTTTAAATTCTTTCGAAGATTGATTGGCATTGGCAACCGCATTGGCATCTTCTCCGAAATATAAATTATGCGCTACCGCCTTTTTGGAAGCATCCCATTCTAACACTACTTTTTTATCTACTGCAACGACATGCTCGTTTCTGTTTTCCGGTTTTGGGCTACGTGCCTGGTTCATCAGGTTTGGCGTGTCAATTTCAAAACCATTGATTACTATTTGTCTGATATCCGGGCTTTTAGCCTGATCGATTTCAAAACGAACAATTACATCTTTACCTTTCTGTGCAGTAAAAGTAATATAAGACATTGCCGCATCAATCTTTTCATTCGCTCTTTGACTGGCATTTACTGTCTCCTGAAGTTTACCGTTTACGAATATTTTTATCGGTGAAAAAGTTTTTCCGGTCGTTACATCAAATGCATTATGATACGTCAAAAGTGTATGCTTTCCTGATTTTAATCCGCTGATTTTAAGTTCAAGATTTTCAGCCGTTACCAAGCCGTCACTTCCTAATTTGTTGTAGTGAGGTGCGCTCATTCCGACTTTGTACCATTTCGAAGTAAAGTTACCTTTTAACTTAAACGTCAGGTTGTTAAAAGTTTTTTGATCTTCTTTATTTTCGTTAATAACCCACGAATCATATCCCGGAGCATGAACTTCTTCCAATCTTCTTTGATGAAAATCAAAATCGACTTTTACAATTTGTTTGTCGGTATTCTGTGCCTGACCGTTTGCTGTTAAAAGCATTGCCAAAGCAAAAGTGCCCGCTAATTTCTTTATCATTTTCTTTTAATTTAATTTGGTTTTTTCTTCTGCTGATGCATTCAACAGATTTATAATATCTTTTTCTCTTTCTTTCGGAATTACTTTTAAAACTTTCAATTCGCCATTTAAGAGTTCAGCTTCGACTGTCGTATTGTTTGTAGCGTATAATTTGAAATGCACATTCCAGTCTTTTGGCCAGGCCGAAAAAAGGTAGATTTTTCCATTCGCTTCCTGCAAAAGCATTTCCTGCATGCCAATCATTCCCGAACCGCCCCAATTATGATCCGGAACCCAGTCAAAACCAGGGCCCCAAAAGGCAGGAAATCTTCTGTCGGCATTCGCCATTTTTAGTAAACTGTATTTTTTTGCTTCTTCGGTCAATCCTAAACGGGCAGCAAAAATATTATCCTGTTTCCATCCAATATGACTTCTGAATTTTATCGCATCCGTATCGTATTTCCATGTATTTAAAGCAGTTTGCAAATCGGGTTTTCCGATTCCGTAAATTCCCCACGGATGCACCGGATATAATTGTGGTACTTCGGAATTATTGATACGTTCCCACGTTTTAGCCGGAAGCAATACTTTATGATTCTCGATTTGACCAAAATTCAAAGGCGGAATTCGTTTTTGAAAACCTTTTAAATATTCGGCTTCTTCTTTTGACAGTTCTTTTGCCGAAAGGTTTAAGAGCTGTTCTGTAATTACGGTCAAAGCCGAAATAGTGCTGTTCGCATTATTAGTCATTTTATACGTTTCAGCAGCTGAACCTGGAAAAAGAACCAAATGACCATTTCCATCCAATGCTTTTCGACCTCTATTCTTCGCCAAATATTGATAATGTTCATCAAAAAATCGAAGACAGCTTATGATAAACGAATTGTATTTTTGAATATCCTCGCCAGCATATTCTTTCTGCTGTAACATCATTTTGCAAAACTCAAAAACCGTATCCCATTCGTATTCCAGCCATGCGTTATACTCCATTCCCGGATCATAATCTGCCGGGCGTTTCCATTCGTATTCGGCTGGATTGGGCAAACCGAAATTTTCCAGTTGTTCTGTAAATGATGCTCCACCGTGTTTCCAATAAACCTGCGAACGTAATTCGGCATTTTTTTGCAAGCTCAGATAATAATCCAATTGCGATTTCATCATGTCAAAATCACCGCTTTTCACCATTGGGAAATAAACCAGTCTTTGATTTTGAGCAGTCATTGTTCCACCTCCCCAGTTTCTGAAATCGGGTGTAAAATTCAAATCGGGATTGGTAAAAACAGGATCTACTGTAAATAATCCTCCGTTGAATTTTGTCGGATATTTACCGTACGCATTACAACTTAGCATATAACGAAACAATTGATAATTCTGCCCGATTTGATAAACAGAATCTTTTGCTGTAGAATTACTTTTTTGGGTATAAATAAAACTACGGTTCCAGAAATTATTCCACCATTTTATAGTGCTTTTTTCTGCTTGTTTTGATTTGATTTTATAGTCTGAAATTTGATTTTTTAAATCTTTGCTCCAAAAATTTATATCCGATTGATTGGTATATAAATGAATTTCTAAAGCTTGTTCATTGGAAGGTTTTACACTCGAAAGACTGAATCCCTTGAAATCTGTATTTTGATAGGTTCCTGAATAGGTTCCATCCGGTTTTAGATTATCACCAATCATAAATCCGCCAAAAGTCAAATTCGCCAACGGATTCAGCATTTGGTCTTTTACCGATTCCATTTTCTGCTGCTTTACCGCAACATCAAAAACAGTTTGTTGTCTGTTTTTGTGATAAAATTTTACGCCGTTATTTTCAAATGCAATTGAATCCTTGAATGTTACAATTTCTTCTTGCGGAGCCCATTTATAAGAATTGGCATTATTGGCTTTTCCTTTGGAATCACGATTCTTATAACGCCAGCTCTCATAAGAGGCCGTCATTTTTAGAGGTGTTTTACTTTCTAAATCCAGATGAATTACCGGTTTAAAAACATCTACCCAAAGTTTGATTTTAGTATTATTTTGAGCTATCGAAATATAACCGTCTTTCAAAACTAATTCTTGTTTAAAACCTTCGTTATCCTTAAACGGATTTGGGGTTAGACTCACTTTTACGCGACCTAATTTAAGTAAAGTATTGTGTTCGTCGAAAGTCCCGCTTCGGGAAAAATAAAAATACAAATCGCCTTTTTCTACCCAGACATTAGCACCAATATCACCTCCTCCCAAGGGCATGGATTCTGATGAATTGTTGCTTTGTGTTGTCCAGACTTGGTTGTAATTATTGAGCACAGGAATTTGTGCATTTGTAAAAAGCGTAAAAATGAGGAATATGTAAATTGTATATTTCAAACTGATTTTCTTTATTTTTTTTAGTCTCGTTTGTCATTTCGACGGAGGAGAAATCACACTAGTAATTCGACAAAGATTGGCACTTTTAGGAACGGAGTTTCGTGTGTGATTTCTCCTTACGTCGAAATGACAAAAAAACTTCACTTTGTTAGACCTGAAAGGTTTTAAAACCATAGGTGTTCGGAAGTTATCTAAGTTGTATTAAATAGTGGTGATTTGCTTGGGTCCCCATCGCAGATTACCACTATTTCTTTTATTATTTCCATATTTAGTTCTTCTGTAAATTGAAATTTTGCAATTTTATAGCTTTTTATCTCATTAACCTTTTTATAGATTAATAGCAATATTGCCGTTATCATTGTCATATACATCATTACTTTTATTCCGTTTTCACTATAACTTAAAAAATGTTTAAAATGAAGGTGTTGCTTAATGAATTTAAAAAACACTTCGATGTCCCATCTTTTTCTATAAATACAGGTAATTTCATCAGCTCTCAAATCTTCAATATTTGTTAGAAAAAAAAGGACTTCCTTTGTTTTTCTGGATTCGGCTTTTATTAATCTGAAAGGCTCTTTAAACAAACATTTTTTCTCATGAAACAGGTTAACTTTCTCATCACTTAGAATTTTTAATGTTTCTGTTTCTAAATCTTGGCTCAGTTTGTTTTCTTCTATAATTTTTATGCTCTTGGTAGGATTTATTCTGGTTACAAAAGAAATATTCTTGTCGTTGAATTCTTTAAAAGTCCTGCGCTTTTTTAAACCTCTGTCAAATACAACAATTTCATTGTCGTTGATATTCGCATTTAATATTGCCTCTCCCAAAGCTATATCTTCGCCCAAGTATTGCTGCTGATTGTGAAAATTTAAATCCAAAGGAAGATTATTGTAAAGACCAATGGTAAATTTGATTTGGTTCTTGGTATGTTCGCCATTCTTGTTTTTCAAGCCATTCACCATTCCTTTCTTTAAAAGTTTACTTGAAACTGACAAACTTGTCGAATCAAATTGTCTTATGTTATAAACATCTAAGCCATCTTTAAAATAACTCTTTGAAAAATGAAAAACATTTTGAAAAATCTTTTCGAAATATTCATGGTTTATGGCAGACAATCGTTCAGAAATACTACTGAATTTAACCGTCTCAGACCTGTCAACACCTGAAAACAACTTAAACATGTTGCTTGCAAAAACTTTCTCCATTATTCTTAGACTTACTTTAGTATCATCTAGAATACTCATCAGGATAAGTTTGAAAACAACTTCGCCAGACAATTTCTTAGCCTTATAATCAACTTTAGTTTCAATTGCTATTGATTCTAAAATACCTTTATCTATTAGCTTTAGTAAAGAATTTACCGTAACTCCTTTTTGCATAAGATTTAGTTTTGTAAAACTAAAATATGAAAATATTTCAATGAACTTATGTCTTCCGAACACCTATGTTTT
>NZ_JAVDWQ010000026.1:0-44675 GCF_031457575.1 Flavobacterium piscis
TACCGTAACTCCTTTTTGCATAAGATTTAGTTTTGTAAAACTAAAATATGAAAATATTTCAATGAACTTATGTCTTCCGAACACCTATGTTTTAAAACCTATCAGCCCTAAAACCACTAAAACTTATATTCCTAAAAACTCCCAACAAACACTTAGCTTAAATTATCTTGTATCACTTATATGGTTTAAAAAAATCTACCACTCATCCGTTCTAAAAGAAGAAACCGGCAAACCTCCGCCACTAAACAATTCTGCTTTAGTAAAATCCTTAAACAAATAACGAACTGCTACTGGTTTGGCTACTTTATCGGAAGTTAATACCACTGATTTCCTGCGGACAACCGTCTTTGCCGGATAGAAAATTTTGTCTTCTCCTGCCAATTCAAAGCCTGTAACTTCATTATCATAAGAAGTGATTCCGTTTTCAACATTATCAAAAGAAACCGTTACTGAACCGTCTTTTATATCCATCGATTTATATGTTGGACTTTCAAATTCGAAGCCTTCTATTCCGTAAGTTTTGGCCAAAGCCTGAAACGCCAGTCGGTTTCCGCCTTTTTCCTTATCCATTGGGTGGATGTTATTTTCTTCGCCAACATCCATCAAAACCGCCATTCCCGAATTCGGAATTTCCTTTGAAGCCTTCAGTTGTGCTTCTCTCAAATAAGCCGAATTGTATTTCTCCAGATTATCTTTTGGATGAAATTGGGCATAATTAAAAGGAGCAATTTGCGCATAGTAAAAAGGGAAATCGCCTTGTTTCCACAAACCTCTCCAACTGCTGACCATCTTTTTCATCAAAGCCGTATATTCCGAAGCTCTTTCGTAATTTGATTCACCCTGATACCAAATACAGCCTTTGATTCCGTAACCAATAACCGGCGAAAGCATTCCGTTAAACAAGGTTGTTGGTACGCGATTTGGATCTTTTGCTAATTCTTCTTTCGTAGTTGGAATTTTAGCACTTGCAAAATCTTTCAGCATTTCCTGATTCATCCAGGCTTCCATACTCGAACCTCCATAGGAAACATGAATCAATCCCACCGGAACTTGTAAAACTTCCTGCAAAAGCGATCCAAAATACCAGGCCGTCGCACTAAAATTAGCCGTAGATTTTGGAGAAGCAACTTCCCATTTTCCTTCAAAATCATCTTTTGGTTCTAAAACAGTCGCTCTTGGAATCGTAATTAGTCGAATGTTTTTATTGGTGGATCTAACAATGATTTCGTTTCCGTTTCTTACCGGCTGACCCTGAAAACCTTTTAAAGGCATTTCCATATTGGACTGACCGGAACATAACCAAACTTCGCCAATTAAAACGTTTTTTACCGCAATGGTTTCCTTTCCCTGATTGACTTCAATCGTAAAAGGGCCACCTGCAACCGGAGTCTGCAATTCCACTCTCCATTTTCCCTGACTGTCGGCTTTGGTTTTATAGATTTTAGAATTCCAGGATGTTTTTATGCTCACGTTTTCATTCTTTTCTGCCCAGCCCCACATTGGTGCATTGGCCATTTGCTGTAACATCATGTTATCCGAAAAAAGTGCCGGTAATTTGATTTTTGCATTGATTTGGAAGCTGGCGAATAACATTGCAATCAATATAAAAGTGTATTTAATATTCTTCATTTTGTTTATTATTTCCATAAGTTTTTTGAATTGCCTCCTGCTTTAGCTGGAGGGATAAAAAATCTCTGATATTGGCTTTAGCCAAAATATTGTGTGCATTTTGGCTGAAGCCACATTTCTATTCCTTATTATTTACATCCAGCTAAAGCTGGACGCTATTCATCTATTTTTCTTTTACAATTGTAATTGGACCCAATAACCCAGCTTTCAATACTATTCCTTCTTGTAATCTAAAAGGCGCTGTTGTCCAGGTTAATCTTTGTTCTTT
Organism: Flavobacterium piscis; assembly: GCF_031457575.1. Taxonomy (GTDB): domain Bacteria; phylum Bacteroidota; class Bacteroidia; order Flavobacteriales; family Flavobacteriaceae; genus Flavobacterium; species Flavobacterium piscis_A. The sequence continues at coordinate 1,898 of NZ_JAVDWQ010000026.1, forward strand.
TGGTAATTTTTCATCGCCAATTAATCGGTTTGCCCAGGTATTAGCTACTTTTATTTCTATAGTGTTTTTTCCTTTTTTCAAAGCTTCCGAAATATCTGCCTTGTATGGAAAAGTCCAGATTGTCCCGCAGTCTTTTCCGTTGATGCTAACTTCTGCAATATTTGCAATTGATCCTAAATCCAGCCAGAATTTATCATTAGCTTTTTCTTTCCAATTGAATTCTTTTTTATAAACTGCTGTTCCCGAATAATATTTAATCTGATCATTTTCAGAAGTACACCAGTCAAAGAGCTTATTGATTTTTAAAACTTCTTTCGGTCCTTTATATTCGGAATCAAATTGCAATTCCCAGTTTTCATCCAAAGTTTGGACCGTTTGAAATTCTGAATCATTCTGTGTTCCTTTTACAGAAACCATGTCGGCTTTATTTTTAAAAATCACAAAACCTGATTCATTTTCAGCTAATGAAATGGCAACAATTGTTCTTCCGTTTTCGATTTTCCAATTGGCTAAAGCCGATGTTTTATCAGTAACAGGATTGTACCATTCAGGAACTTTTCCATCAATTCTAAACGAAGCTTCAAATTCTCTTTTTTGTTCTTTTTGATTCGAAATAAAATAAATATCTTCTGTTTCCGATTTACGATGTGTCCACGCCAAAGTTTCAGAATCGGCTCTGTTTAATTTTGGAAAATAAACATCCTGTGTAATTCCGATTTCTGCAAAATCATTTCCTAAATACGGTAACTTAATAACAATTCCTTTTCCGATTTTCCAAGTTGATGCATTTGAATTATTCCAAATTTCATCAATCACATTCTGCCATTTTTTATGATCGGCTTCGGATTGCATTCCCGGCTGTAAATCTGGTTTTTCATCCACAAAAATCGTTGCACCATCTTTTATTAACTGCAGTACTTTTTGGGCTGAAGCCAAAGAAATCATTTTATTCGGTGCCATTTTGTGACTTCCCGGAAACAATAAAGCACCGTATTCAATTCCGCCTCCGAAAGTGATTTTCCCATTTTTAACTTTCGCACGATTGATTAAAACATCAGCATTGAATGAATTATATTGATAACCGTTTAACGGATTAATCCATTGTGACAAATCCGTGATGTTTTTAGAATACGTCACTTCTTTCGGCATTTTTGCAGTGGGCTGACCTTCATTTTCCAATCGTAATTTCTCGCTTTCCAGTCTTTCCTTTCCAAACACATTTGGAATAAACGGCACTAAACGATCCGGTACAAACGAACGTGAAGGAAAATCTTCACCAATAAAAACCGCCAAGTCAATCACCGGTTTTCCTTTTTGCAATTGCAATTGTACTCTTTGGCAATACTCAAACCATGCTTTTCCAGGTTTCCACCAGGTTTGGTCTCTTTGAAAAAAAGTTCCGATATCGTCTAAAGTCATTCCCGGTTTTCTGTCTGTCCAAGGATTATGTACAAAGACGTGATAAAATAATCGGTTAATTCCCAAAGCATAATTACGATCAGCAGTTGTTTTCAGATTTCCAGGATGTTCATCCCAATCCATTCTTAATGCCGTAAACGCTTCTGCCTGAATAATATCTTTTCCATAAATATGCCCTCCCGAAATAGCATCAACCATATCAAAAGGTTTATCGTGGGTTGGACTTTTCAGCCAAAACTCCCCTCCCGGATAATCAACATATTTATAATGCAATAAAGCATCACTCATCATGGTTGGCGCTACGTTTTCTGAACTTAATTTGACGTTATTTTCTTTGGCAATCTGAGCAACAGTTCCGTAAAAATTATCGGCTACCAAATCCGCAATTGTTTTTCGAACATCGTATAAAATTTTCTCTGAAACGGCAGCACTTTCAATTGGAATTCCAGCCATCACAGGCAAATAATCCACCAAATTATAACCGCGTCTTTTTTGAAATTCAGCCTGAAAAACCGAAGACCAGTTTTGGCTTCCGCATTCCCAACTATCAAAATGCAGAATTTCTAAAGTTTTAGACGCCAAATCAGGTCCGATAGTGCGAACCATTTCGCCAAACCAATGATCGAGTTGAAAACGAATTAATTCAGGATTAAATTTATCCACTTCCAAACCTCTACCTGCTCCGCCAGTCGCATTTTCATGTCCGGTAGAGGTATGTCCCATTCGGATGATTTTCCATTTTCCTTTGGGTGCTTTCCAGTTTAATTTTCCTTTGGCATCAACTAAATCTGAAATATTGATGATTTCTGTTTTTTTGAAAGACTCGCCATTTGGAATTTGTTTTGAAGAAGTTTCCGGACTCAAACGCCATACGGCTCCTGATTTTCCTTCGTAATTATCAATCAACGCCTGATTCGAAAGCGTAATTTTGCTCACTTTCAGATTCTGTTTCCACTTCGCAAAATCCAAATCTTCGGCACCAGGTTCTGTTCCAACCGGATCATAAACAAATCTGAAATATTTTGCTGTAACGGGCGTAATGGTATGAGTATGCGAAAAATCCATATCCTGCCAGCCGTGGCGTGGAGCAATCATTCTTTCGTGGAATTTAAAATTAATTGCGTCATTGCTTACTTCAACGATTAAACGCTGTGCCTGAAAATCCCTTCCTTTTGTTTCAATCACAATGGATTTGCAGGTAAACGGTTTTTTAAACTCATATTGAATCCAGCCTTTTTCTGCAAATTTAAAGTTCTCGTCTTTTTTCGGATCGGCCAAAAATGAAGCATCTGTATTATTGGATGTGGTAACTTTTGGTAATTGAATTTGCGAACTGGTTTGATATTCTTTTATCGGAATAGCAAAAGTCGCAATGTCTTTGTAATACTCTTTGTAATGTTCCGGAACTGGCAATTTTGTGGCAATTGTTTTTCCTCCTGCAATTTCTGTTGTTGACCAGACTACTTTTTGCATGGACATTTCAGGCGTAATCCAGGGACCTCCTGCAACGGCAAAGCCATCGGCGCCGTGAAAAGCCATTTTTAATCCTAATCGGTTTGCTTCTTTAAAAGCCCAATGGATCATATCCCAAAATTCCGGACTCAACTGCAAAACCGGTGGATCTATCAATGGCGGATTTGCCGGACCTTTGATGGTCATTAAATACGCGCCCGCAATTCCGGCTTGTTTCATCGCTTCTAAATCGGCTGTGATTCCGGGTTTGGAATACGCCGATTTCATCCAATACCAATACACCCAAGGTTTTGAGGATTCGATTGAGGACTGAAATGATGTGTTTTCTTTTTTATGGACTTCCTGTGCAGAAAGGATTCCTGCAAGTAATAAAATAAAAAAGAAGTGTTTTTTTTGAAACATTGCTAATCACGCTTTTATAAATCCGCTAAATCTGCTAAATCTGCGAGAAAAATTTACTCACGCAGATTTGGCAGATCAAGCAGATTATTTTTATATTCTTTGTCTAATATTTTAATCTCTTCAAAGTTTCCTCCAATCCATTTTTCGTTGCCGAAAACGGAACCAGATAAAAACTGTATTGATAATCTCCTGACTTAATTTGATATTGTTCTAAAGGTGCGGCTACTGGCGACCAACTATCATTACCGCCCACACCCATTTGCATCAAATCGATATTCAGCGTTATAAACCCAGGATCTTTTAAATCGAAAGTATGTTTGGCTTCGTTTAAATTGGCTTGCGTAAAAGGCCAGGCGCTCATTTGCAAATCTTTATCTTCTTTCAAAATTAACAAACCTTTATTTTTTGAGGAATTGGTCAATGCCATCCATCTCACTTCGGTACGATTTCCGTTTTCCTGTGGCTTGATGTATGGCTCGATAAACTGATTTATGGGCAATGAATATCTTCCGACAGGAAAACCAAAACCACGGTCACAGTAATTTTCTAACTCCCCTTTTCCGTACCATGAAATTTGGTCAAATTGTTTTTCAACGCCCATTTGCATTCCGATCTTTGGAATATTTGGTAATGCTTTATTGGCTTTTAGCTGATAATTTACCCGCACAATTCCGTTTGATTGTATCACATAGTCAACGCGAACCTGGGCACTGTCCTTAATCACTTCGTAATTGCTGGTAATCTTAATTTCGTTATCCAATTTTTGCATTACAACATCAATCAATTTTGGAAAAGCATTATACCACTGTTTCAAAACTTTATGAGGCTTCCAGCCTTTGCGGTCATTATCCGTAAGCGGACGAGTGAAATTAGGAAATAAGGGAGCAAAGACCTGTTCTTCATTATTAAATTTATAAGAAGTCAGGGCGCCATTGGTTTTGCTGATACTAATTTGATAGGTTTTCCCCTGAACTGTATATGCTGAATCTGTTTCTGAAACTGCTATTTTTTCTTTCGAATCCGAAGCCACAACTGGTGCTTCTTTCTCTTTTAACAAAAATTGATCTGTTGCTACAGCATAACCTTTAGCTGCCCAAAATTCGTCTTTTGAAAGCTGGAATTCAATATTCAGAAAATACTCCGAATCCTGTTTCATCTTCGGAAGATATTTTTTTACATCCAAAACAAAATCACTTCCAGCTGGAATATCTATTGGTTTCAAAACCACTTCTTTTATTATATTTCCGTTTTCTAAAATTTTCAAAACCGGAATAAAATCACTCAAATTCTGAACTAGCTGACGGTTATGGATTTTTAATTTAAAATCAGAATCTAAATCAGAAACGACAGGCTGATAAATCCATTTGTTTTCATACATAGCGGCTTTGGGACGACCGTCTGCAGCAACCAATCCGTTGATATTGAAATTGCCATCATGCTTTTTCTCTCCAAAATCGCCTCCGTAACCAAAATATTCCTGTCCGGTTTTTGGATCTTTTCGTAATAAGCCCTGATCTTTTAAATCCCAGATACAGCCTCCAATAACTCTTGGCGTCGAACGGAATTCATCCCATAATTCTTTTAAATTTCCGGTTGAATTTCCCATAGAATGTGAGTATTCTACAAATAGAATTGGTCGCATATCTTTATTTTGTTCCACTAAAAATTTAGACGTAAAAACACCCGGATAAAAACGGCTTACGATGTCGACATAAGGTTCGTCCTGTGGATTTTCAAATCGATGCGAATGATCAATTGTCTTTGGATAACGGGGATCCAGCGGATCAATATATCCGTCTAATCTCGGATTTCCCTGCGCAGGTTCGTAATGCACCGGACGAGTAATATCGTAATCGTGTGTCCAGCCTGCCATGGCGGAATGGTTCGGGCCTTTTCCTGCCTCATTTCCTAAACTCCACATTACGATACTAGGATGATTTTTGTCACGCTCGACCATTCTGGTCATACGTTCTAAATACGCATGTGTCCATTGGGGGTCGTTACTTAAAAAACCGCCCAGTCCGTGGGTTTCAAGATTGGCTTCGTCCATTACCATTAATCCGTATTTATCACATAATTCGTAGAAATAAGGATCGTCCGGAAAATGGCTTGTTCGAACAAAATTGAAATTGAATTTTTTCATCAGCTTCACATCTTCTTCCAAGTCCTGATGATTGACAGCTTCTCCGCGAACTGGGTGATGTCCGTGATGATTCACACCATAGACATACGTCTCTTTTCCGTTAATGAGCATTTTGCCGTTTTCCTTCGAAAATTCGATGGAACGGAAACCAATTTTTGACGATTTTACTTCGCTGATACTACCGTCAGGATTTTTTAATGTCATGATGAGAGTGTATAAATTTGGTTTTTCGGCACTCCATTTCAACGGATTTTTGAGTGTTTCCTGAAAAAAGCCAAAACGTACTTTATCCAATCGTGGAGAAACTTCACTGATAATATCGATTGCTTTTCTGCTTAAAGGCTTTTCGAATAAAGGTTTGTTTTGAGCATCATACAACTGTACTTCGAAGGTGTGATTTTTGATCGTATCTCCGGTAAAATTCTCTAATCTCGGACGCAATTGAAAAACAGCATCATGGTATTGTTTGTCTAATTTTGTTTGCACAAAAAAGTCCTGAATACGTAATTTTGGCTCAGCCATAATAAAAACTTCACGCTGGATTCCGCTTAGACGCCAGTGATCCTGATCTTCGAGATAAGAGCCATCGCTATAACGAAAAACACGGACTGATAAAATATTTTCACCTTTTTTAAGATAAGGCGTGATATTAAATTCAGATGAATTAAAACTGTCCTGACCATATCCGAGAAAATCACCATTGATCCAAACCTGAAAAGCAGAACTCACACCGCCAAAATGAAGGGTAACATTCATTCCGTCCCAATTTTCTGGCACGGTAAATTTTCGTTGATACGAACCAATCGGATTATCGTCTTGAGGAACAAATGGTGGATTTACGGGGCGAAACGAGTAAACGGCACTTTTATAAATCGCCATTCCGTATCCTTTTAATTCCCAGTTGGAAGGCACTTCGATTTTATCCCAGTTTTTTACCTCCTCTTTATAAAAATCCTGCGGTGCTTCCTGCAGGTTTTTTGCGAATTTAAAATGCCAATCGCCGTTCAATATTTTAATTCTGCTTTTATTTCTGTTTCCTTCCAAAGCATCTGCAACTGAACTATAGGAATAGGCCGTTGCTCTGGCTGATTGCCTGTTTATGCTGGTTATCAAAGGATTTTCCCATGGCACATCACTGTGTTTTTGAGGAATGCGTGGGACACCGGCTGGCTCCCCTGTAACCAATTGGGCCTGTATTACAGATACACTAAAAAGGAAAATTACTGTCAAAAAGTCGAAAGTCGAAAGTCGAAAGCTAAAAAATTGGCGAATATGGTTTGACTTAAACATTGATTTTATATTTTATATTTTTTTGTCATTCCGACGAAGGAGGAATCTCCGTAAGAAACTCTACAAAGTATTTCTCTTTGTGGAATATTTTCGCGGAGATTTCTCGTCCCTCGAAATGACAAACTGTGTCTTTATTTTTTATGTGATTAAACCTGTCAGGTTTAAAACTCGTTATATCTTGATTCTATATACTTAATTCTTTTTAACCTTCTCCGGAGGCGCCACAAAATTCATTTCGCTTTTACCTAAATCTTTTGAAGTTGCTACTGCAATTCCTCTTTGTTCTGCTTTGTTGACGGCACAATAAAAGTGATATACGACTCCGTTGTGTTTTACGACAAATGATTTGTGTGCAAACATAGCATCATACGGTTCTGATGACTGAATTAAATTGTCGCCTTTCCAATCGTTCCAGTGAATTAAATCGTTCGATACAGCAAAGCGGTTAAATGCACCCTGATCCCAACCTGTCCAAAAAGCGCCGAAATAGAACATCACCCACGTATCGTTGATTCTTTGAATGTAAGCATCACCTGTAATTCCTTTATGATTGTTTAATACCGGATTTTTACCGAAACGTTTCCAGGTTTTCATATCGTCAGAAACTGCCATTCCAATTCGTTCTGCACCTTTAGCTGGATTTAAACTATCACCACGGGCATTGTAATACATGATAAAATTATGTCCGGTCAATTTATCTTTGTCACGGATTACTGAGTTTTTGTACATCGTACTGTTGTCCCACCAGCTTACATCTTTGTCTTTTGGCGTTAAAACCGGATTTTCCAATCTTTGAAATTCGTGTGGTTTTGTAGGTGATGCTGTGGTGTATGCCATTCCAATTGACAACATTCCGGCTTCATAGCCTTTGCTGTCTCCGCCAAAATAACTCATCCAGTATTTGTCATCGTATTTTTCCCATTCATAACTTCCGCCCCAAGTCGGGTCTTGTAATGAAATATATCCTGCTTTTTGGTTCACATCCCAATGTTTTTCATTCTCCGAGAAGGACATTATTTTCCCTAAATGTTTCCAATGCAACAAATCATCGCTTTCGGCCAGCCAGGTTTCATATCCTCTTCCATCATAAATTAAATAGGTCATAAACCATTTTCCGTCTTTTCTAAACACGCTTGGACAGTCCATTTTATAGGAGTTGTCTGTTGGCACCATCACCAAACCGTATTTGTAAGGCGTTTTGATTTCGTTGTAAATCTCCTGCATTACGGTTTCGTTGATTTCTCTTTTCTTGTATTTTGTCGTCCCGCAACTGCTTAAAAAAAGTACTGTAATGGCAATGATTAGATATTTGATTTTCATTTCTTTTGATTTTAGCCACGAAGGCGCTAAGGCACTAAGTTTTTATTACGATCTAAGCTGGTGAAATAATCGCGCAAAGTCGCAGAGTCGCAAAGTTTTTTCTATACTCTATATTCTTTATTCTATTCTCTTGCTTCTTTCCTCTTGACTCTATTTCAATTCCTTCAATCGGGATTCCATCACTTCTTTGTTCAGTTTTACTTTTACCATTCCAGTAGGATGAAATCTTCTTTTCAGATCGATGGCGTTGTACACGATTGTGTAAACATCATTTCCTTCTGGGATTAAACAGAGTGGCGTTCTCATAATGTCCCACCATTTATCGACTTTGGTTTCTATTGGTAAATATCTTGCTTCTCCCCAATTGATTCCGTCTTTTGAAAGTGAATATCCAATCATATTTGGTAAATGATGTCCCCAGCCTTCCGGGCCTCCATCAAAAATGGCGATGTACAAACCGTTTGGCAACTGACTTACAATCGGATTTTCAACAAATTGTGGATGTATCGTTTTTATCGGTTCCAGATCTTTATTTAATCTTGTCCAAGGCCCTTCTAAACTTTTAGATTCTGCCAAAGCCACGAACCAGCCCTTTCCTGATTTTTTCGGATAATCTGCCCAGGAGGCAAATGGATAGGCTCCGCTGTAAAATCCGAAATATTTATCGCCGACTTTGTACGGAAAAAACGAAGCCACTCCCTGACGTCCTTCCCAAGGCTGTGAATCCAAGCCCGGTTCCATGATGATGCCCATATCTTTGTACGGTCCGCCGATTCCGTTGATTCCTTCTACGGTTGATTCGCAACGCCAGATTCTTCCGAAGGAGTGATTCGGTTCTATTTCATTGTGAACGGTGTACGCCAAATAATAGCCGTACCATTTGTTTGCTTTTTCGTTAAAAACCGGCATATACGACCAGATTGCCGCACGACGGTCGTTCATCGGATTATCGTCTTCAGTAACGGCATAAACTCCGCTGGCCTGATAAATGGTGGATTCTCTTTTCCAGTGAATCGCGTCTTTACTTGTCCAATGTCCGATTTTGGTTTTGACACGATCGTAATAATAATCGACTCCTTTTTCACCAGCTCTTTCGGTTGGAAACATGTGATAAGTGTCGCCAACTTTTACGACGCGACCTCCTTCAAAACCTCCCTGAATATCTTCGGTTCCAAGCATTCCTTCGTCAATCACGGCTTTGTTTTCTCCGCCAATGATTTCGAAAAGTGGTTTTTCATTTGAGAATCCTTCAATGATATATGTCGGATTCCACAATTTCCCGTCTGGGAATTCTGCATTTCTGAATTGCAGTTTTTGAGTGCTTTTTACAACTCCTACAAAAGCGAATAATCCTTTTCCGGGATTGATAGTTTGTGTTCCTTTTGGATACGAAATTGCATACACATTTACGGGAGGTAAACCTGTAATAGTCAATCCGTTTTCTAAAACTAATTTTGCATTTTGAAGTTTATCTGCTTGAAGATATTCTGAATTGTTTTCGTTAAAAACACCAATCAAAACCTGAACGGGTTCTTTGAATTTTAATTGTAAAGGCGCATTTGTTCCATTTTTATATGCTGATAATGGAAGTTTAACTCCTGTTAATCCTTGTAATTCCGGAGCAAGCTTGACAATATTGTGTTTGCTTCCTGAAAATACGTGTGTGTATTGTGTTGTCTTGAATGTTTTATAAGTGGGTTTTACCACTTCGAAAGAAGTGGGTTTCCAAGCTGAATTTTGTGCTTTTATTGAAAATTGAAAGCATATTAAAAACAACAATACAGAAGTTATTGTTAAAGGATTAAAGTGGTATTTTTTTGTTTTTGAAAACATGATTTATATTTTAAAAAGACATTGAATTATTCCGATTACCCGCAATCTTGTCATTTCGACGCAAGGAGAAATCACATGTGCTGAATCCGTGCAGTACGTCGCTCTCTGGATGTGATTGCTTCGTTCCTCGCAATGACAAACTGAAGGTTACCAACTAAGGACTAAGAACTCAAATCGCTTTATAACTTACTTTATACTCCACATTCGGTTTTACGATCAATTGATATTTATTTTTACCCAATTCTATAATCGTTCCCAAATTGGTTTTAGGTTTACTTTTACTTTCGAAAACTAATTTTCCTTCGCCTTCAGATGCTTTTACTTTGATTTCTTTGGTACTGCAATAGACGCTAACTTCTCCTTTTGGCGTTGGCACTTTTCCTTCCATCCATTGTAATCCGCCTAAATTTGGCTTGATTTCATATTCAGCATAACCCGGAGCGGTTGGTTTTACACCCAAATAATATTTTCCTAGTAAATAAATTGGACTGGAACCCCAGGCGTGGCAAAGACTTTTTCCATAAGGGCGTCCGTACATCGCTAAATGTTCTGTTCCTTTTTTGGTTGGATTGTATTCTTCCCAGAAAGAAGTTGCGCCTTCTTTTAGCATTCCGCCCCAATAGTCTTTCATTTCTTTCAGCACATAATCTTGTTCGCCCATCGCACACAAGGCTTCCAACTCGTAAAAACGCATGTATGGTGTCGTGATTTGAAGAATATCATCATTAAGCAATACCTTCTTTTTGATACTTTGCTTTTGTTCTTCATTAAAATAATTGAAAAAAATACCGAACATATTAGCATATCTAGTTACAATATCCTGCATTTTACCGTCGATACGCTGGTGTTTCATGACGTTTTCTTTCTTATCCCAAAAGACATCGAATAATTTGGTTTTTAAATCAGAAGCTAATTTTTGATATTCTTTCTGGTCATCCTTTTCACCTGCAATTTCAGCACTAACTGCCATAGCTTCTAAACTTCTCGCCAACAGCATTTGCTCAAAACTAACCTCGCCGGTTTTTGGTAATCCGTTCGCCCAATCAATAAAAACCCAATCGCCTTCTAATGGTTCCAGGAATCCGTTTTTGTTTCTTCTTTCTAAACAGAATTCCATCAGTGATTTCATTCGTGGATAAAAAGTTTTGATGAATTTCGTATCGCCCGTGTGCAAATAGTAATCGTAAACGCCCACAAACCAATAGAGCGAATAGTCCATTATGATATTGATATGAGCCGTCACAGGTTCTTTACCACGAAGCGCCAACAGCGTTCGTTCTACCGAAGCCGAATCAAAGAATAAATAATAATTCATTAAATAACTTTGATAAGCATCGCCGGACCAAACCCAGCGGTCGCGTTTAATTCCGTCTATAAAAAATTCGCGGGAGGTTAAATGCATCGTGTAAGCCGAGACATCCCAAATTTGATTTAATAATTGGTCTGAAGATTTGAATGCACCACGATACTCTAATGGCAAATATTCATAAAGCATCGAAATAGAATCATATTTTACCGTTGCATCTGCTTGTACCTGAACATAGCGGAATGCTTTGGATCCATCATGTGTGTAGGTTTCAGGCTGGTTTCCATCGAAAGACAAATGGTCTAATGTCTCACATCTGGCAGTATCTAGTGCTTCCTCACGGGATTCACCATAATAAAGTGCTAGGTTACCTTTTCCTTTTAAACCGTGAATTTTAATATAACCAAAAGTTTCTTTACCAAAATCTACCAACGCACCAGTTCCAATTTTTTCTGTTTTTTTGGCGTTCCAGGGCGCGGTTGTTAGTTTGAACCCGGAAGGTTTATTTTCTGGTGAATCAAAATTCCAGGAACCAACAGGCACCCATGGTGTACCGGATTGTTGTGCTTTTCCAGCTTCATCAATCCAAAGTTTATCTTCATTGGTCACGTTCCAGGATGCATTAGATTTAACATATTTACCCGCAATATAAATAGCCGGCAACACTTCCTGATTGTATACTTTAAAGGAAATTTTATGTTTCCCGGCAGGAATTTTTATTGATTTTGGCTGTCCGTAAACCTGAACACCATCTAAAAGTAATTGAAAAGATCCCTCTGAGTAGATTTTTACCTCGTCTGGTTCCGGAATATCTATTTCTGTTTGAAATGTTACCAAGGCATAAGGACTGTAATATTGCCAAAGCGGTGGAAATACCGCTTCGCGTTCTGTACGTCTTACCTGCATTTTATTGCTTAACCAAATTTCGAAATCTCCTGGATACCAAATCCATGTGGCAGGTTTATTTTCCTGAGCAAACAAAGCACATGAAGAAAATAAAACAATAAAAACAAATAGTTTTTTGAAATTTGGAAATCGATTTCGCATAAAAAGATATTTTGGGTCTAAAAATAAGTGTTTCTTTTACATTTCACATCCTGTACTGTCCTGAAATAAAAAATGCTCCCGGGTTTTGGGGAGCATTTAGATAATTTAAAAAAATTTGAATAATATTTAACATCACCGTTTTTTATACTTTATTACTCTAAATCTTCAAATACCATTTTAGCTGTGTGATATTTTTTTATTTGAAATGATTTATTTATTGATAAAAAATCCAATATTGATTTTGAACATACTTTATAATTTTCAACAAATTCTTTAAAATGTTGCTTTTGTATTATAGGAATTAAAAATTCTTTTTCAAGATTAGGAATAAGGTTTCTGTATTCAAGTACGCATGAATCAATTTCATTTAATTTCATCTCTTTGTTTTCATCTATAACTAGCTCGAATAATGGAGCATCAATTAGAAGTACAGGCAAAGCTAACGAATGTTGATTCCCTTCTATTGCATCTTCTAAATACTCTAAGGAATTGGAATTGAATTCATGAAGAGATTTTATTAAGGTGTTAGCTGCTTTATTTGTAAACTCATCACCATCTGTAAATGCTTGAATAACTTTGAACCCAAAACTAGAACGCCCTGGTAAAAATATTTTTGGACAATCCTTAATTATTGCCCTAGCATTTGGATTATCTATAGTAACATATTCATTCAGTTTTATGTAATTTTTGCTTGAACTATTACTCTTTAGTAAAATAATTGCCTTGTCAGATTTTTTACATTCTATTAATAAATTCAATGATAAATTAATATCATCCTTTTTAGAATCAAAACTACCAAATAGATCTAATTCCCTGTTTATTTGTTTTTCAAAATCTACATAAATATATGAGTTAATAATCTTAAAGTCTAGTTGATTTAAAATTGATTCTCCAAATAATTCTAATGGATAACCTGTTTTCTGAAGCCATTCTATTATTTTATTGTTCATATATTCAGTTTTTCAAAATTTAATTTCTTCTCGTTTAAGTTTTCCCAAAATCATATAAATGTTTCGAGTACTTATGGGATCCTCAGAATATCATTTGTTATGCTTTTATATATCAATTTCATAATATCCTCATTTATTAATTGTTGTAATCCTAAATCAATTATTTTGCCTTTCACTAATTCGCCCCAGTTTTTTTTATTCAATTGAACATACAAATCTTTTAGCTCATCCAATTCATTATATTCCATTCTTATTTATAAGCAAAACAGCCTTTTGAATTACAATTTGTTAAGTTTTCCTGTCTATATTTCTTCAAATATATTAGATTAAAACATTTTTAAAATTCTTTATATCCAATCATTTAAACAAATAAATTTTAAATAACGCTTCCTTAAAAAAGAAAGCGTTATTACCATTATATTAATTTAAAAAACATTCAATTAACCCAAAACCAAGTCATCACTTATTAGCTTCACTTTTGGTTTGCCCAATTTTTTCACAGCTTCCTTTACCTTGATTTGGTCTTCATTTGAAAGAAATACAGGAATCAATATTGCTATTTCTATTTTTAATAACCGATTGATGATAATTAAATCTTTTAAAGTAAATGGTTTAATTCCATTCATAAGTTCGGACATATGGGTTTTGCTTTTATGTCCTAAAATGGAGCCCAGATTTTCCTGAGTTAAGTCGAGTTCCTTTAGTTTTTTTCTGATGGCTTGTTTTCTGTTTTCCAGAAATATTCTTTCTAATTCAGCTATCTGCTCCGATTTGTCGCTTTCTAAAAGTTTAGCATCATCAATTTTGTCAACATCACTCCATTCTGCATTTTCATATTTTTCAATTATATCACGCAGTTTTGTTCTTAGATTTTTAAAATGAAGATCTTCCTTGGCAAGAAGCCTCAATTTCCTGTCGGCAATAAGAGCTCTGTCATAATCCAATTCATTGGTAATGATACCCTTTTCTACAATTTTTTCTATGTCAAAATGTGTTTTCATTATTTTATGTAGCTGTTTTTTCTTAACCATTTTTCAATAGTCAATTTATTATTTTTAAATGTTGCTTCATATTCCTGATGCGTGCCTGCCCAAACAATTGTAGCTTCTCCATCATCGTAAAACTCAATCAATATCAGTGCTCAGTGGATATGAATATCAAAAAAATAAAATCCATCACTATGAACACAGTCTGCATCATTTCTAATGTCATTAATATTTTCTTCGTTAGGATTAAACTTTTCTAAATCTGTGATTAACTTATCGATTTCTATACATAGCTTTTTATTGCCAATGTTTTTCTTTTTAATCTTTAAAATTGTCTTTTTCCCTATAATCCTCATAACAATGACTTTGCAAATATAAATAAAGTTCTGATATAAACCGAACTTTTAGTTTTTTGGTTTTCTTAGAAATATTTTTTAAATACTTCTGTAATAACAAACCTACTGTTTATTTCTTTTGTATTTATAAATATTTACTTACTTTTTTTTATAAGCCAAAAAAATGCTTCGGTAAAAAGGTAATGTCCTAATCAAATTAACATCATATTCTATAATTATTTTAGTAACCTCATCGTAATCTTCTTCAGAAAATCTTCTAATAATAACCTCAACACCTTTAAATTTCTATAAGCAATTAGAACGCTGTCATAACAAAAAAATAAGCTCCTATAACAAATTAAAAGTTTTGAATTATTTTCTAAAATACCTTCGTGTATCAATTTAAACCACAAAATCATGGAAGCAACTAAATTCATTAAAGCGAAACAATTATTAGGAGGCTGGTTACCCCAAAACCCAGAAATTATTGAAAATTGGATCCTAAAAATAAAGGAATTTACCCAAAAGAATCAAACACCTCTCATTCCTGAAATTGCCGAATTTCAAAATATGGTGTATTCAGATCCTGTTTTGTATGCAAATGTGCAGGGAATGTTTGCCGAGGCGCATTTTTTAAAACAAAATACACCTTTGCTGTGGGAACCAGAACCTATGAATTTTGAGGATTTCCTTGTTTTACTCAACGGAATTATGCAAACCGCTCCCGAAGCGTACCAAACAGGTGCTCCCGGAAATCAAACACCTGCAGGTATGATTGGTTTTCCTATTAATGCCCTTTTGGCGTGGCCAATGGCAACCAGTTTTGGGTATGATGTTTTTTCAAACATATTGGTCAATCAGCAGTTAAAAAAAATATTGAATTACTGGTCTAAATTTTTGACTACAGAGAATTCTCGTTATGTTTTGATAGAGAATGACCCTTCAGAAAACGTAATTGCATGGCTGAGCGAATTGGCACAATCGGAAATGATGGAAGTTGCCCAAGGAGCTTTAGGATTAGAACCAAATCCGATTCCTGTTGGTGCTACATTTTCTGATGTATTTCAGTCGGATCCTTCAGATCCTTATTATGGGTACAAAAGCTGGGACGATTTTTTCACTAGATTGTTTTGGCCAAATGTGCGCCCTGTTACCCAACCGGATGATGATTCGATTATTGTAAATGCCTGCGAATCGGCACCTTTGCAAATCGCTAATAATGTGGCTTTGTCAGATCAGTTTTGGTTAAAAGGACAGCCTTATTCGCTGGAAAACATGATGAATTTTGATGAATTAGCACCTCAATTTGATGGAGGGACAGTTTATCAAGCTTTCTTGAGTGCTTTGAGCTACCATCGTTGGCACAGTCCTGTAAACGGCAGAATCGTAAAAACGGCTATTGTAAACGGTTCTTATTATTTAGAAAACCTATACCAGGGTTTCTATAATCCAGAGGGAGCCGATTCGAGTGCACCCAACAATTCGCAACCCTTTTTAACCGCAGTCGCCACCAGAGCTGTTATATTTATTGAGGCAGATAATCCGGCCATTGGACTTATGTGTGTAATGCCTGTGGGTATGGCAGAGGTTTCCAGCTGCGAAATAAAAGTGAAAGCCGGAGACATTGTTAAAAAAGGCGACGAACTGGGTATGTTTCATTTTGGAGGTTCAACACATTGCCTGATTTTTAGACCGGGTGTTAATTTAGAGTTCACAACTTATGAAACACCAGGCTTGAGCGCTCCTAATAATATTCGTGTAAACACACAAATAGCAAAGGTGGTTTAGACAGTAGGCTGTGAATTTTGATATTTGAATGAAGTTATATCATTTAGAAATATAAAACAGTCTTTTTACCTCACACCAACCCTCTCCAAAGGAGAGGGAGTTAAAGAATTGGATTATTTTACTTTCAATAGTTGTTAAGCATAAAAAGAACGCTTCCTCAAAAGAAAGCGTTCTTGTAATTATAGGTATTCAACAGACTTTTAATGCCCATTAAAAATAATATAAAGCGCAATCATAACCACGGTTAAGAGTGCCCATAATATCTTGACTTGCCTATCAGGTTTTGCTGCAGGATTAATTCGCAATAAGGTCTGATGGTCTTTTTGGCCTGCTTTATCGGTAATTGTAAGGATATAAGCCATTATCGAAAGTCCCACAAAAATGTAGAATGACAAAAGCAGGAAATGGGGCCAATTGTAAATTTTATTTGGAAAAATCCACAGATATAAAACTCCTGTTCCTAAACTGATAAATGTTCCTAAAGTTAAAGTTAAATTAGCCGCTCGTGTCGTTGTTTTGTTCCAAAGCACACCAAACAAAAACACGACCGACATTGGTGGCGCTATGAATCCTAAAACCGATTGAAAAACATCAAAAAGGTTCAGGCCTTTAATACTGTCAATAGCCAATGTAATGAAAATAGACAATACGGAACCGAATAAAACGACTAGCCTTCCTGTTTTTATGATCGTTTTTTGAGAAGCTTCAGGATTATATTTTTTCACATAAATATCCATCGTAAAAACGGTACTCAATGAATTTAATGCTGAACCAATGGTACTAATCAGAGCGGCAATCAGCACTACAATAATCAAACCTCTTAACCCTGCAGGAAAAAGCTGGGTTACCATTGTCATATAGGCCTCGTCCGGATTTTTTAACTGTGGAAAAAGCACAAAACAAACAATCCCCGGCAAGATGAACAAAGGCACATCCAGAATTTTCAGCCATCCAATGAAATTAGCGCCGAGCTGTCCTTCTTTTAAATTTTTAGCTCCTAAAACCGATTGCACCATCGATTGATCAGTACACCAAAACCAGACTCCCATAACAGGATATCCCAAAAGAATTGCGAGCCATGGATAATTTTTATCATCAGCGGGAAGCAATAAATTCCAATAAGAACCCGGAGTATTGGCATATATGGCTTCCAGTCCTCCTGCTTTATCAACCCCAATGATTACTAACAATAAAGAAACCGCAATCAACAAAAGCATCTGAAAAACATTAGTGTAAGCAATCGCTTTTAATCCGCCAGCTGCCGCAAAAAATCCTGACATAATTACCATTGTTATTACCGAAATATACATTGGCAAATCTAAAAGCTGCATGACCAAAATACCTCCTGCAAATAATGTCAGTGACAGCCAGGATATCAAAATGGTAATTAAAGTGTACCAGGCCAGAATATTCCGGGTCGAATCGCCAAAACGTTTTCCCATAAATTCTGGCAATGTAAGGACTTTGGCCCCTAAGTATCTGGGCGAAAAAACTACTGCCAACAACAAAATAAATATAAAGGCATACCAGGCAAAATTACCTGCCACAATGCCCGTAGTAAAACCCACACTTGCCGAGGCAATCAGCATAGAAGGCCCTACGTTGGTTCCCCACATATTCAAACCAATACTCGTCCAACCCAAAGTATTGCCAGCCAAAAACAAATTCTCATCTGATTTTTTATTTTTGACAAATGAAATATAATAGCCAAAAGCCACCAACACCAACAGGTAACCCACAATGATAAGGTAATCGACCGGCTCTAAAAAACTACTGATTTGTTTCATAATTATTGAATTGTTGTTGGAACATTAAATTCTTTTAAAACATCAGCAATTTTTACCGGCATTCCGGTTTGTAATGATTTGTCCATTGCCTGTAATAATGCCACGGTTCCGATGCCTTCTTCCATATTGGGATAGGCCGTAAAACCCTGTTCAATGCTGTCTGCGAAATAGTCCAGATAGTTTTGATATTCTCCGGCGTGATGGCTTTGTCCTTCAAAACGAAAATAATGTTTCAGAGTGCTGTCGCCCCAGGTAATCACTTTTTCTTCGCCGGTTTTGTCCGTAATCGCATAACGCAATTCATGATAATCGGACTGGCTGGCGCCTTCGGTTGCTCTTAAAATTGTACTCATTCCGCTATCGCGTTGTGCTGGTTGTGTTGGCGAAGTGTAAACTCCGCTTACTCGGGCAATTCTTCCATCCGTCGCTTTGAAGATAAAGTGCATCGTGTCTTCGTTTTTCAAACCTGCCACGCTTCCGTTACTGCTGATCATTCCGTACCCCATCACTTCCTGAATGTCCGGCAAATACCATCTGATAAAATCGACAGGATGGCTTAATCCGCCATACAGCCATTTGAAAGACTGCAGCAACGACCATTCTTTCTTTAAAAACCATCTGTGATCCGCGTGATAATGGGCTTCAATGGTAATTAAATCCCCTATTAATCCGGCTTCAAAATCGGCTCTTTGTCTTTTTGCCGGTTCGAAAAATCGGGAACTCTGACCGATAAACACTTTCTTTCCTGTGCTTTTGCTTAGCTCTAATAGTGCTGCCGCATCCGAAAGATCATCAATAAATGGTTTGGTGCAAATCACGTGTTTTCCGTGTTGTAAGGCTTTTTTCACATGTTCGGCGTGCAAATGATCGGGCGTATAGATGGCGATGATATCAATTGTATCATCTTTTAATATATCATCGTAGTTTGTTGTGTACGCATGGAAATCAAACTCCTTTGCTCTTTGCTGGCACAGTTCTTCGTTTCTGTCGCATACTTTTACCAATTCTACTTTTGAGCTTGACAAAGCCGCTGACATGGTACTGCGACCTTCTCCGAGACCTAAAATGGCTATTTTTAACATTTATATTTTGTGTTTTTCCTCACCCCAGCCCTCTCCAAAGGAGAGGGAGCAGAAACTGGTTTGAAGACATTAAGTAGTGGCATTATACGTTCTCTATTTCTTTATTTTTATTCTTTTTTCTTTTTTCTTTTTCTCTTTGTTCTTTTCTCTATTTTCTTTTCTCTTTGTTCTTTTCTCTATTTTCTCTTCCTAAATCTTCTTCAAAAACACCCAGGTTTCATTAGGTTTTGCACCTTCGATTCCGGTTTGGTATTTTTTCATTAAGTTGTTCCAATCGTCTACACGCGGATTATTTTTGGTTGTTTTTGGATTCAGTTTATCCAGATTTTCTCCTTTTGGAATACTGATGACCAACATCAATTGTCTTCCGTTTTTGAAAACCTGCAATTGCTGAAAATCGGCATTGCAGAAACCTTTGGCAATTTCTGGCCATTTTTCGAATTGGGTCGTGTGGTAATCTATGTATTCTTTTTGCAGTTTTTCGTCTTGAACCAAATTAGCTGTCAAAACGATATTTTCCCATTCGGAAGTTACTTTAGCCTCTTTGCATCTTTCGAAATTCTGGAAATCATACACCGGGTTTTCGTAGATTTTAATTTGCAAAGCCGGAAAAGCCAAAGCCAGTTTTCGTTTCGTTCTTTCGGGCTGATTCATTAAACCGTAAATTACCAGATGATTTTGCCATTGGTACAATTCTTCCCCTACAATTCGGAAGCCTTTTATAGTCGATTTTATTTTTTCGATATCCAGATCTTTTCCTATTACTTCGATCGCTACCGCTTTTGGCATTTCCTGCAATCCCCAGGCTTCGTCAATTACGACTTCTTTTGCTAATATATTATTGTATGGCGCACGAATTCCTGCATTTTCCTTGATTTTTGAATCAACAAAAGCATAATTATCCTGCCAGATATTTCCTTTCGGGCCATTATTGTTTTTCAGGATTTTCTGAATCGGAATCCAGTTGTTTTTAATCGTAAAGCCCTGGCTTCCTTCATCGGTATACAAATACAGCCACAAAAACGGATCGTGTGCATACAGACTGTTATAAACCTTATCAATATAGTTTTCTTCTATTCGGCTGTCCGGCTGAGACGAAAGCGTATAAATTCCGGCGACATCGTGCAAATGTTTGGCGTAATGATGAATTTTATTCGCTCTGATTGTATTGTTTCGCATCACGTTGTCGGTGTGCGTCCATCCCCATCCCATTGAAATTCCGCTGTAGGCAACATCTGAAATTTCGTTGTGTTCGATGGTCAGATTCCTGATAAAACCGGCTGCGATTCCTAAACATCCCCAATCTTCATTGGCAACATTGGTAATTAGATTGTCCGAAATCAATTCATCTGAACAAACAACTCTTTCGTCTTTGACGGTATAAGGCAAATGCGCTTCATAAGCTTCTTCGGAAAAAACACCCAGATTGATTCCATTGCCACCAATGTCTTTGAATAAATTCCCTTTAACAATATTGTGATTCGTTCCCTTATGCAGATCCAATCCTGTGGAAGACAAATGCTCAAAACTACAGCCTTCGAAAAGTGTATTGTTAGCATAATTTACCTCAACGGCTGCTCTTGGTCTACCCACCCAACCCTGATTTTCCAAACTCGCCTGATTCGGAGTTCCGGGAGTTTTTAATTTATAGGCATCCAGTAAATACATCCCCGCCTGCAACGGAACGTGACCTTGCTGCGAAGGACGAAGCCAGTTGCTGTACTGAAACGAAATTCCTTTGAAATTAAAATGATGTACCGGAGTATCCAAAGTCCCTTCTAATTTTACCAAATTTTCCAAAACCGGAACTGTTACTTTTGCAGAAGTTAAATCCTCACCCGCTCTTGGTATATAATAAATTTTGCCTTTTTTTCTGTCCAAAAACCATTCTCCGGGTTCGTTCAGCATCGAAATTCCATTATTTAAATAGAAAGCTGAATTACCGTTGTTTTTTGAAATCCACGGAGCCGGCCAAGGATGTTCGCTTTGGATTTTGCTTTCCGGCTGTTCGAAAGAAAGTCGGGCGCTGTCTTTTTTTATTTCTATATCTTTTATTCGAAGATTGGCAATCGCCCACCATTGTACAATGAACATTTCCATTCCCGGTTCAAATTTCACGGACTTATCTTTGAAAGGAATCCAGCAAGTTTCTGTTGCAGCATCCCAAGAAAGAATTCGTTCCATTTTGTTCCCAGGTGTACTTTTGGCTCTGACAGCTTTTTTTCCGTTGACCCACAATTGGCGGTAATTGATGATTTCGCCTGCTTTTGCAGGAGCATCGGCTTCCCAGACGATTCCTTTTTTTAATCCGTTTATGGCTAATGTTGATTTTTTCCAGTTTTTGATTTCAAATCCGCTGCTTAAGATTGGTTTGGCATTGACATCGGCTTCAATTGTAGTGGGACTTTCAGGCGTTCCGGAATCTTCCGGTCTTATAAATAAAGGTTCGTTTAAATAATACGTTCCGTTCATTACTATTATTCGGATTCCGTCTTTAATGGAGGGATCTTTCAATCGGCGCAGTTCCCTTGCTTTTCTGACTGCCATCTGTACCGTCGCCAAAGGGCTTGATTTTGTTCCCAGGTTCGTGTCTTTTCCCTGAGGTGAAACCCAAATTTCCGCAGCGTTCAATGTGAAGGTGCTAACGGTTATCAAAAAGATAATTAAAACTCTGGTAAAAGTATTTAAACGCATTTTTTTTCTTTTTAGGTAAGCAGTAACTTTGTATTCTTAAAATAATTCGGCTACAAATAAATGTATTTTTTACACTTTTACCGAATAACGGGTACAATTTAAAGTAACATAAAAATATATGTGTCCTGTACCCTCCTGCACTTATTTGCAGAAATTATAATATGTGGCAATTGAATAATAAAAAGGTTACGACTTAACTTACTATAATTTCATAAATCTAATTTCAGGTATTGAATATGTGCAAATATTTTTACTAAATTTGTGCAATCGATTACATTATTGTATTTTCGTTTTTTTATGGAACTTATTTTTAAATCTATAAAAAAAGAACACCCAAGGTAGACATATCATACTATTTTGGTATTTAAAAATTAAACTTTAACTAATTCAATAAGAATGAAAACTAATCCAACTCATTTTTTCCGTACGCTATTGGCAGTTGTAGTCATAGGCTGTTCAGGAAATGCAGCAGCCCAAAAATCAAAATCCAATGATACTTACGATAACATTGAATTTAAAATGGCTAAAGTCAAAGAGCCTAAAATTCCAAAAAACACTGTCAACTTAAAAAATTTTGGTGCTGTGAACGGAGGATATGTTTTAAACACCAAAGCTTTTGCAGATGCAATTGATGCGGTTTCAAAAAAAGGCGGTGGAAAAGTAATTATTCCTCCGGGAATCTGGCTTACCGGTCCAATTATATTAAAAAGCAGAATCGAATTGCATGCTGAAACGGGAGCTTTAATCAAATTTTCGCCGGATAAAAGCTTGTACCCAATTATTGAAACGAGTTTTGAAGGTTTAAACACCTGGCGTTGTATTTCTCCGCTTTACGGTAAAAACTTAGAAGATGTTGCCTTTACCGGAAAAGGGGTTTGGGATGGTTCAGGCGAAGTATGGAGACAGGTTAAAAGAAGCAAACTTACGGAAAGCCAGTGGAAAAAATTCGTTGAGTCAGGCGGAGTTGTTAACGAGAGCAAAACCAGCTGGTATCCATCAGAAACATTTATGAAAGCTTCTGTAGGAGCGGATCAGAATGTGCGTCTGGATTTAAAAACCAAAGAAGATTTTGAAGCCATTCATGATTTCCTTCGTCCGGTATTAGTGAGTATTCAAAACAGTAAAAGAGTGATGTTTGACGGACCTGTATTTCAAAATTCTCCGGCATGGAACATTCATCCGTTAATGATTGAAGATTTAATCGTTCGTAATGTATCAGTTCGTAATCCTTGGTTTTCACAAAACGGCGATGGTCTTGATGTGGAATCCTGTAAAAATGTAATTGTTGAAAATTCCAGTTTTGATGTGGGAGATGATGCCATCTGTATTAAATCCGGAAAAGATAAGGATGGACGAGACAGAGGTGTTCCGTGTGAAAATATTATCATAAAAAATAACATTGTCTATCATGGGCACGGAGGCGTTACTGTAGGAAGTGAAATGTCAGGCGGTGTAAAAAACATGCATGTCTCTAATTGTACTTTTATGGGAACTGATGTTGGATTGCGTTTTAAAAGTAACCGTGGACGTGGAGGCGTTGTAGAAAATATCTTTATTTCTGATATTTTCATGACCGATATTCCGTCTCAGGCGATTTCATTCAACCTTTATTATGGAGGAAAATCCATAGCAGAAACTTTGGAAGAAGGCGGTGATAAAATTGTAAATGCAAAGATGCCTGTAGATGAAAAAACACCACAGTTTAAAAACATTTCGATAAAAAATGTTACGATCAAAGGAGCTCAGCAGGCTGTTTTTTTACAAGGATTACCTGAAATGAACCTTGAAAATATAGAAATTTCTAATTTGATTGTAAAAGCAGAAAAAGGCTTTACTATTGTTGATGCCAACGGAATCAAAATCCACAATGCAAAACTAGATATTGAAAAACCGAATGTAATTGAAATTTACAACGGTAAAAACATGTCGTTTAAGGATATTGAATTCAACTCAACATCTGCCAGCGCCATTACCATTAATGGGGAAGCTACTGAGAACGTTGAATTTGTTGCTTCACCGAATTCAGATTTTGCTAAAAAAACTACTATTGGGGAAACTGTTCCTAAATCAGCAGTAAAACTATAGTTGATTAAACTATTTGGCTTTTGCGATGTCTAAAGTTGAAACCACATAAATATAACAAAAGCCAAACTAAAAATCTACAATGGGAATTCTCCAAAAACTATTCAAAAGCAAGAATTTACTATTCGCTATTGCGGCCTCTTTTTCATTTCTTTATTCTGGCGCACAATCAGATAAGAATGACAAAACAGCCATCAGTACCAAGCCATTTAGCGACAGTATGAATCACTGGTACGGTATTGCCGATAAAAGCAACATTATAAATCCGATACCAAATCAGCCCAGATACGAGGAAACCGACTACACCAAAATAGCGGACAACATCATCTATTTTCAGCGTGATAACGGTGGATGGCCAAAGAATTATGATATGCGTGCTATTTTGACTCCCGAGCAAATAAAAGAAGTAGTGAGTACTAAATCAGTTTTACATACCACTTTTGACAATGGTACTACGTATAGCCATATTTATTATCTGGCACAAGTGTACACCTTAACTAAAGTTGAAAAATATAAAGCTGCTTGTCTGAAAGGAATTGATTTCATCATCGAAGCACAATATCCTAATGGAGGATGGCCACAATATTATCCTTTAACCAAGGGATATAGCCGACATATTACCTTTAATGATGGTATGTACATGGGAATCATGAACTTGTTGGATAAAATAGTAGACAATGACCCTAATTTTGCTTTTGTAGATGCTGCAAAAAAAAGTAAAGTGGCTACAGCTTATCAAAAAGGAATCGACTGTATCTTAAAAACACAAATTTCAGATCATGGAAAGCTCTATGCCTGGTGCCAGCAACACGACGAAGTCACTTTATTGCCAACCTGGGCGAGAAAGTTCGAACCGCCAAGCATCACTAATGCTGAAAGTGTTGATGTGGTTTTATTTTTAATGAAAATAGAAAATCCAAATGAGCAGGTTATCCGGGCGGTACAAGGTGCTATCAAATGGTTTTCGAACTCAAAAATATACAATACAAAAGTAGAAACTTTTCAGGCTCCTGAATTTGACTCGAAATTTAAAAAAGTAACAGATGACCGACGTGTTGTAACAGACTCCACGGCGCCTCCAATCTGGACACGTTATTATGAATTAGGCACATTCAGACCTTTGTTTTGTGACAGGGACAGTGTGTACTTATATTCATTGGCTGAGGTAAGCAGAGAAAGACGAAGCGGATACGCGTGGTACACCTACAATCCTGAAAAAGCTTTGAAAAAATATCCGGAGTGGCAAAAAAAATGGACTCCTGAAACTGATGTTTTAAAACAATAAAACATAAAAAAAGCGTGAAAATTTAGATTCACGCTTTTTTTTATATATTGAAATTCACATTTCTTTAATCCTTCAACTTATAAAATGCTTTTGCATTTTGAGACCAAATTTTATTCTGATCTTCAGTTGAAAAATTCGAAATATAGTCTTCTAAAGTTTTTACTACATTATTATAATCTGCAGCCACATTACAAACCGGCCAATCCGATCCGAATAGTATTTTATCTGTAGAGAAATTTTCAAAAATTACATCCAGATACGGTTTTAAATCTGATGGTTTCCATGTATTCCAATCGGCTTCGGTAACCATTCCGGAAATTTTGCAGCTTACGTTTTCAAATTTTGCAATTTCTTCCATTCCTTTTTTCCATGATGCAATTTCTCCCGATTTTATATCTGGTTTGGCAATATGGTCAATCACAAAAGCCTGATCGGGGAAAGATTTTACCAAATCAATTGCAGCCAGCAACTGACGATGAAAAATCAGGATATCATAGGTGAAATTAAATTCTTTTAAAGCTGCAATTCCGTTGCGAAATGCTGTCCCAAACATAAAATCATCCGGTTCTCCCTGCACTACATGCCTGAAACCTTTCAGTCTTTCAAATTTAGAAAAGTGATCCAGTCGTTCTGAGATATTTTCTGCCCTCAAATCAACCCAGCCTACAACTCCTTTTATAAAATCATTTTTAGAAGCCAGATCCAATAAAAAATTAGTTTCTTCTTCAGACTGACTTGCCTGAACAGCCACACAGCCTGAAAATTGATTTTGGGAAAGCAATGGCAATAAATCTTCCGGTAAAAAATCCCTTTGAATTTTCAGCATCGAATCATCAATCCAACTGTCTCTGATTGGATCGAATTTCCAAAAATGCTGATGGGAGTCAATTCGGTTATTCATACAAAACTAATTTACATCACTTATTAAAGCACGATCCAAGTGTACATATCCGCCATCCACAAAAACAAATTGTCCTGTTGTATGAGAGGAACGCTCTGAAATAATAAACAAAGTCGTATCTGCAATTTCTTCTGTTTTAGTCATTCTCGATTCAAACGGAATACTTTTATTGATTTTTTTCAAAACAGCTTCTCCGTCCGGTAATGTTTTAATCCAGTCTTCGTAGGCAGGCGTATAGCTTTCTGCAATGATAATCGCATTAGAGCGAATTCCGTACTGAATCAAATCTACTGCCCATTCTCTGGTCAGTCCCAAAACTCCACCTTTTGCTGCAGCATAACCGGAAGTCCCTCCTTGTCCTGTCAAAGCCACTTTAGAACCTATATTTAAAATATTCCCTTTTGATTCTTTTAAATAAGGAAGCGCATATTTAACCAACAAGAAGTAACTTACTACATTTAGTTTTAACGAATCCATAAATTCTTCGTAAGTAGCATCTAAACCTGCACCATCATTAACTCCTACATTATTGATGACAGCATCGATCCTTCCATATTTTTCTACAATTTTAGCAACTGCATTTTCCATCTGAACAGGATCTGTTACATCGGTTTCTACAAACAAAGAGTCGATTCCTCTTTTTTGAAATGCTTCAGCATAACCAAAACCTCTGCTGTTTCTATCTACCAAAACCGGGATAGCGCCTTCATCTGCCAGTCTTTTGATTATGGTTTCTCCAATACTTCCTTCTTTCCCGGCTGAACCGGAAACTACTATTACTTTACCTTTTAATCCTAAATCCATTATATAGTTATTTAGTTTAATTTATTTCTATCAACGCTTTGATCACGTTGTTTTTCGGGTCAATCCAATTTCCGAATTGACTAATCATTTCTGAAAAATCAGCCCGGTGTGTAATGTATTTCTTCGGATCAATTTTTCCTGCTTTCAGACATTCCATCACATATTCAAAATCTTCAATGGTCGCATTTCTGCTGCTCATTAAGGTAGATTCTCTTTTATGAAATTCAGGATGACTGAAACTCAATTCTCCTTTTTGAAGTCCAACCAAAACGAATCTTCCGCCATGCGAAATATAATTAAAAGCACTGTTCATGACTTTTTGATTTCCGGTAGCATCAATCACTACGTTTGCCATATCTCCATTAGTCAGTTCTTTTAGTCTTTCGGCCACATCTTCGTTTAACGGATTTATGGTCGCATCGGCATTTAGTTCATTTTTACAAAAACCTAATCGGTAATCGTTGATATCCATCACGATAACTTTAGCTCCGGCAATTTTCGCAAACTGAATCAATCCAATTCCGATTGGCCCTGCTCCCATTACCAAAACTGTATCAGTTGCTTTTACTCCGGCTCTTCTTACACCATGTGCAGCGATTGCCAACGGTTCAACTAACGCCAGTTCGTCATAATCCAATCCCTGACCGTGTAATAAATATTGCTCCGGAATGGTTACATATTCTGCCATACCACCGTCAATATGAACACCAAATACTTTGATATTGACACAACAATTCGTCAATCCGTTTCTGCAGGCAACACAATTACCGCAATTGAAATAAGGTATAAAAGTTACTTTATCACCCGGTTCAAAACCTTTTGCATTTCCTTTAATATATTCTGCTGCCAATTCATGTCCCAGAATTCTAGGGTATTCAAAATAAGGCTGCGTTCCTCCAAAAGCGTGAATATCAGTTCCGCAGACACCAATTCTTTTAATCTTCAAAAGGACTTCACCTTCTTTTGGTTCTGGCATTGGTTTTTCTTTAATTAGAAACTCCTGCGGTTTTTCACAAATAATATATTTCATTAATTTGAATCTGTTTTTTAGAATTTCTCTTCAAAAATTCCAATAATTATTTACTGTACGCTTTCGCTACTTGTTTGCTTGAACCTAAACCGTCCATTCCTAATTCAATAACATCTCCCGGTTTAATGTAAATTGGATCTGGCTTAATACCTAAACCAACTCCCGGAGGCGTTCCTGTACTGATAATATCACCAGGAAGCAACGTCATAAACTGACTTAGGTAATGCACTAAAAATGGAATTTTGAAAACCAGATTAGAAGTATTACTGTTTTGGAATTTCTTTCCATTAACAGTCAGCCACATCGGAATATTATTAACATCAGCGATTTCATCCTGAGTAGCCAAAAATGGTCCAAGAGGTGCGAAAGTATCACAACCTTTTCCTTTTGCCCATTGTCCGCCCATTTCGATTTGAAAAGCTCTTTCGCTGTAATCGTTTAACAACGCATAACCAGCAACATAATCCAAAGCTTCTGCTTCTTCCACATAACTTGCTTTTTTGCCCACTACAAATGCCAATTCAATTTCCCAATCTGTTTTTTCACTGTTTTTTGGAATAATCAAATCATCATTCGGGCCACATAAAGAAGTAGTCGATTTGAAAAAGATAATTGGTTCTGTTGGAATTGGAGCACCGGTTTCTTTACAATGATCCACATAATTCAATCCAATACAAATTATTTTTGAAGGTCTCGCTACCGGAGAACCCAAACGTACATTTGCATCAACTTCAGGTAAAACAGGATTGCTTTCTAATGCTTTTTTTAATTTTTCCAACCCATTGTCATCAAAAAAAGCTTCATTAAAGTCCGTTACAATCGACGAAACATCATATCTTTTTTCTCCAATTATAACTCCTGGTTTTTCTTGTCCAGCTGCTCCAAAACGTATTAATTTCATTTCTATATTTTTTTTAGTTATTAGGTTGCTAAGGTTTTGAGGTTCTAAGACTAAAAAATCTTAGCAGCTTAGAACCTTAGTCACTTTTTTTATTAATTATTTAATTTTATAAATCCTCCATCAATAGGATAATCACTTCCTGTAATGAATCCTGCTTCGTCACTGCATAAATACAATGCCAGAGTGGCAATTTCATCCGGTTTTCCCATTCGTCCTATTGGCTGTGACTTTGACAGTTTTTCGAAAATTTCAGCTTCTTTACCCGGATAATTTTTATTGATAAATCCGTCTACGAAAGGAGTATGAACCCTTGCCGGTGAAATTGAATTGCATCGAATCCCTTCATCTATGTAATCTCTTGCAACTGATAAAGTCATTGCCATAACAGCTCCTTTAGCTGTAGAGTAAGCAAATCTGTCCTGAATTCCAACCCAGGCAGCAATCGATGCCATGTTTAAAATTACACCGCCATTTGATAATCTTAATTTTGGAATTGCAGCAAACAAACAATTGTAAACACCATTCACATTTACATCCATCACTCTTTGGAAATCGATTTCCAAAGTTGTGCAAACTTTTCCAACATGAGCAATACCGGCATTATTGATTAAAATATGGATATTTCCAATTTTTTCGAATGTTTCAACAACCTCTTTTTGACTCGAAACATTACAGGCATATGAAAATGCTTTTCCACCTGAATTTTTTATTTCATCAACAGCATCTTGTGCACTTTCAATTGTTAAATCAACAATATGAACTTCGGCTCCCTGTTTGGCAAACAAAGTCGCAATTGCTCTTCCTATTCCGCTGCCGCCGCCAGTTATTACTGCTTTTTTATTTTCTAATGAAAACATATATTTAGTTTTTTAATTATCGATTTAATTGTAAAGCCGCCAGAATAAAGGGTCCGGTTACTTTAGGGTCATTATCTTTCCTTCTTTCATTAATATAATATTCATAAGAGCCATCACGATAAGGCTTCCCTCCCAAACCTGCTACCGCACAAGCATTCGTAATTTCAATTTCGCCGTTTGGATATACTTTAACAAACTTTGAAGTGATACCATCAAAAGCCTTTTCAGCAATTTTTTTGAATTTTTTAGGCAAATATCCTTTTTTTGCTCCTTTTGCAAAAGCATAAGCAAACATAGCCGTACCAGAAGTTTCTAAATAATTACCTTCCCGGGTTCCCATATCAGTAACCTGATACCATAATCCTGATGGATCCTGAAATTTAACTAAAGCATTCGAAATATTATTTAAATATAAAATCAATTCTTTTCGTTTTGGATGATTTTTAGGAAAATAATCCAAAACATCTACTAATCCCATCACATACCAGCCCATTGAGCGGGACCAAAAGTTAGGAGAAACTCCTGTTTCTTTGTTTGCCCATGGCATTTCTTTGCTCTCATCCCAGGCATGGTACAATAATCCTGTTTTTTTATCCGTTGCCTTTTCCTGAATCAATTCAAATTCATGAGCGATATCATCCAGTTTAGCACCATTTTCAAACGTAACGGTATATTCTGCATAAAATGGTTCCCCCATATACAAACCATCCAGCCACATTTGGTTGGGATATATTTTTTTGTGCCAAAAACCACCACTTGGCGTACGAGGCTGCTCTTCTAATTGTTTGCGCAAAGTCTGCATGGCAATTAAATACCGTATGTCTTTGGTTTGCTCATAGATGTCAAACAAAATTCGGCCTGTAGGTATATTATCGATATTAAACGACTCAAACTTATAGGTTTTAATATTTCCATCGGCGTCAATCAATTCATCAGCATATTGTTTGGCATAAGCCGTATATTTTTCATTATTTTTTTGCCTGCCTAATTCCTGAAAGGCATAGGTAACCAAACCGTGAACATAACTGATATGTGCCACTTTAGCATCATCAATCATATACGATTGCGGGTGACGCTCCATCAATGTTAAAGCCATTCGTTCTGACCATTTCAGCTGAGTTGAAATTTCCTGTTTTTGGTTAACATAATTATTTTCAACTTTTTGCGAAATACCATTATGTGACACTAACAAAAGTATCAAAATCATCTTAGCAAAAAAATTGGGTTTTAAAACACTATTCATTTATAAGCTGTTTATTCTTTAATTAAATTCTCAAATTTTCATTTAATTCTTTAATAAATGTAAAAATCACAATTACAAAAGTAATTTTAAATATCAATATTTAAAAAAGAACATCCATAAATAAATATACTTTAACAAATTATCACATTTTTCAACCAATTTGTAAAAAACACACAATTAAAGATCTTAATCTTCATAAAAAATGCATTTCTTAACCATAGGCAGGATTGTTCATTCCAATCTTATCTTTACATTTGTAATTGTACTTTTTACATTTATTATTTAGAAATATAATCCATAATTATAAAAAAATGACAAAACTAAAAGGCATAACATGGAACCACACGAGAGGTTTATTGCCAATGGTTGCAACTGCTCAACGTTTTACAGAATTAAATCCGGGAATAGAAATTAGCTGGGAGAAAAGAAGTTTACAGGAATTTGCCGATGCATCGATAGAAGATTTAGCCAAAAGATTTGATTTGCTGGTTATTGATCATCCATGGACAGGATTTGGCGCACAAACTAATGCGATACTTCCATTATCAGATTATCTTTCTTCAGAATATATAAAAGATCAGGAACTCAATACCGTAGGACGTTCATACGGAAGTTACGTTTTTAGTGATAAATTATGGGCATTGCCAATAGACGCTGCGACTCCGGTTGCTGCTGCCCGATTGGATATTTTAGAAAAACAAGGATTAAAAGTTCCTCAGACCTATGATGATTTATTGGCTCTGGCCAAAAAAGGACTGGTAGCTTTTGCAGGAATTCCGGTGGATGTATTGATGAGTTTCTACATGTATTGCTGTAGTTTGGGTGAAGCTCCGTTTAAATCAGAAGAAAAAGTGATTTCTGTGGAAACAGGGAAAAAAGCTTTGCAAATGTTTAGAGAATTGGCTCAATTAATCGATCCGGCAAATTTCAATAGAAATCCAATTCAGGTGTACGAATCGATGGTCAATTCAGATGAAATTGCCTACTGCCCTTTTGCTTACGGTTATTCGAATTATTCGAGAATTGGTTACAGCAAAAATTTGCTTCATTTTTATGATTTGGTAAAATTGAATAATCAACCAATGATTAGTTCACTTGGCGGAACCGGATTAGCGGTTTCATCCTTTAGCCAGCACATTCCGGAAGCTATAAAATATGCTGAATTTACAGGATCATCACAAGTACAGCAAAACATTTTTGTCGATAATGGTGGGCAACCGGGTCATTTGCAAGCTTGGAAAAGTGACCGAATCAACGGAGTAACACACGATTATTTTAAAAATACGTTGCCTACTTTAGAAAGAGCTTTTTTAAGACCAAGATATTCCGGACATATGTATTTTCAGGATCATGCAGGAGATGTAGTTCGTGATTATTTGATGAATGGTGGAAACGAAGAATTGGTTTTGGAAGTAATGAATTCTCTTTATGTTAAGTCTTTAAACTTAAAAACGGCATGAAACCATTAGAAGGATTAATCGTTTTAGAATTCTGCCAGTTTTTGGCGGGACCTTCAGCGGGATTAAAACTGGCCGATTTAGGAGCAAGAGTTATCAAAATTGAGCGTCCTGTAAAAGGCGAAGCCTGTCGCCAGTTAAGCATCAAAGATCTTTTTGTAGATGACAGCAGCTTGCTTTTTCATACCATCAACAGAAATAAAGAATCTTTTACAGCCGATTTAAAAAATCCGGAAGATTTAATTTTAGTAAAAAAACTAATTGCCAAGGCGGATATTATGACTCATAATTTCCGTCCGGGTGTGATGGATAAAATTGGGCTGACTTTTGCTGATGCATTAACTATTAATCCCAAAATAATTTACGGAACTATTACGGGTTACGGAGATAAAGGTCCATGGGCGAATAAACCGGGACAGGATTTATTACTGCAATCGCTTTCCGGATTAAGCTGGTTAAGTGGCCGAAAAAGCCAGGGTCCAGTTCCGTTTGGTTTGGCTGTTGCCGATTTAATGTGCGGGAATCATTTTGTTCAGGGTATTTTAGCAGCTTTACTCAAAAGAGCCAAAACCGGAAAAGGGGTTTTGGTGGAAGTAAGTTTACTGGAATCTATTTTGGATGTTCAGTTCGAAGCGATTACTTCTTACTTAAATGATGGAGGGAATCAGCCTGAACGTGGCGATGTAAAAGGAAGTGCGCATGCTTTTTTGAGCGCACCTTATGGCGTGTATCAAACTCAGGATGGTTATATTTCATTGGCAATGGGCGATTTGCTTTTTATTGGAAGTGTTTTAGAAATCGATTTCCAAAAATATTCTGACAAACACTTATGGTTTTCTCAAAGAGATGAAATCAGAGAAATATTAAGTGAAAAACTGCTTACTCAAACAGCTGATTATTGGTTGACTTTACTCCAAAAAGAAGGGATTTGGTGTGGAAAAGTCCTCAATTATGAAGAATTAAATAATCAATCTTTTGTAAATGAATTGCAGTTAAAACAAACCGTAAAAAATTCAGCAGGGGAAACATTGGTTAGCACCAGAAGTCCTATTCAATTGGATGGAGAAATTTTGACAAGTTCAAAAGCAGCGCCAAAAGTAGGCGAAGACAATTTACGAATACACGAACAATTTTTAGACACATGAAACCATTAGTAGATTATTTAATAGTAGATTTTAGCCAGTTCCTTTCGGGACCTTCGGCTAGTTTGCGATTGGCGGATTTGGGTGCTCGTGTAATAAAAATTGAGAAACCGGGAACTGGTGATATCTGCAGAACATTATATACTTCTGATTTGATTATGAATGGAGAATCTTCTGTTTTTCATACCATCAACAGAAACAAAGAATCATTCGCCATAGATTTCAAACAACCAGAAGAACTTGAAAAATTAAAAAAACTATTGGCAAAAGCTGATGTTGTCATGCACAATTTCAGACCCGGCGTAATGGAACGAGTAGGTTTGAGTTATGATGAAGTCAAAGAAGTTAATCCCAATATAATCTATGCCGAAATTTCCGGTTACGGGAGCAAATCCGAATTAAAAGATTTACCGGGACAGGATTTATTATTACAATCGATGACTGCCCTAACGTGGTTGAGCGGTAATCAGGAAGATGGCCCGGTTCCAATGGGATTATCGATTGTCGATATGCTCGCTGGAGCGCATTTGGCACAAGGAATTCTGGCAGCTTTGTATAGAAAAGCAACCCATAACATCGGAGCAAAAGTTCAGGTGAGTATGTTGGAATCGGCTTTTGATTTTCAGTTTGAAACCATTACAACTTATTTTAATGATGGAGGTGAATTACCGGTTCGAACAAAATCCAACAATGCACACGCTTATCTGGGTGCGCCTTATGGAATTTACAAAACCAACAATGGTTATTTAGCTTTAGCAATGGGATCGATTCCGGTTTTGGCTTCGCTTTTAAAATGTGATGAATTATTGCAATTTCCAGAGAATAAATTTAGTTTAAGAGATGAAATCAAAAATATTCTGGCGACACATTTACAAACTCAGGAAACCCAATTTTGGCTGGACATTTTAGAACCCGCTGATATTTGGTGTGCCAAAGTATTAAACTACAAACAGCTTTTTGCCGAAGAAGGATTTCAGGTTTTGAATTTCGTACAGCGAGTTGAAATGCTGGACAGTTATACCTATAAAACAACCCGATGCCCAATTAAGATTGACGGGGAATATTTTACATCAACTAAAGGTTCTCCAAAATTAGGACAGGATAATGAGCGAATTATGAATGAATTTTCAATAAATTTTTAAAAGGATTCCAAGTCCTGCAAGGTTTTTTTTCAAACCTTGTAGGTATTTAAGTTATAAACATAAGACCTACAAGGTCAAAAAAATACCTTGTAGGAAAAATAATAGAAACAAATTAGTAATGGGAAAATTAAGAATCGCTGTTAGAAAATTCGATCCTTTTGAAACTACACTTCAAAAGCTATGGGAATTGTTTTGCCTGAAAAATAATATTCAGGTCGAAGCTGAAATGATTCCATTGGAATTGCACGATTTGTATGAAGAAACCATTACCAACAAAGGTTTAATAAACGGAAACTGGGACATCGCGCACATCAATACCGATTGGATTTTTGATGCTGCAAATGAAAAAGCAGTTCTGGATTTAAACCCATTGATTGCCGAAAATCGACCACAAAATTATCCTGAAGGATGGCATCCCTCTTTATTACATTTACAACAAATAAATAACGGCACCTACGGATTGCCTTTTCACGACGGCCCGGAATGTTTGATTTACAGAAAGGATTTATTTGAAAAATCAGAAGAAAAAGAAAACTTCAAAAAACAATTTGGCTACGAATTAAATCCTCCAAAAACATGGGAACAATTCACCCAGATAGCCGAATTTTTTAATAGACCTGAAGAGAATCTTTACGGCTGTGTTTTTGCGAATTATCCTGACGGACACAATATGGTTTTTGATTTCTGCCTGCAATTATGGACACGAGGCGGTTCTTTATTGAATACTCAAAATCAAATCGATATCAATCATACAGCATCCATTGAAGCTTTGGATTTTTACAGAACCATCGTGAACAATAAAAATGTTGCTCATCCAAAATCGAAAGAATTTGGTTCGGTTGAAGCAGGAATGGCTTTCGCCGAAGGTCAGGCAGCAATGGCCATCAATTGGTTTGGATTTGCCTCGATGTGTGAAGTTATTGAAGGATCAAAAGTAAAAGGCAAAGTAGATATTGCGGAACTTCCATCAGATGAAAATCATAAAACGGCTTCACTTAATGTGTATTGGCTGTACACGATTGGTACAGGAAGCAAACATGAAAAACTGGCTTACGATTTTCTGCGATTTGCCACGACACCTGAAAGCGATAAATTGCTGACCAATGAAGGTGGAATTGGCTGTCGAAAATCAACCTGGAATGATCCTGAAATTAATAAAACGATTCCCTTTTACCACAAACTAGAAATGCTTCACGAAAATGCTTTGACTTTACCACAAACTCCGGTTTGGCCAAAAGTAGCGGAGTTGATCGACATGATGGTTTTAAAAGCGATAGAAAGCGACATTCCATCCGAAAAATTATTAGAAGAAACACAGAATACTATTTTGCAAATTATATAGTTATGAATATTCCATACAAACCCTTATTACCCGAAACCCAACAGCCTATTATCATTATTGGGGCAAGCGGTATTGTAAAAGATGCCCATTTACCTGCTTATGAAATGGCCGGTTTTACTGTTTTTGGGATTACCAACAGAACGATTTCCAAAGCACACGATTTGGCGAAGCAGTTTAAAATACAACATGTTTTTGAAAACGTTGCCGAAGCTGTAAAAAACGCTCCATCAAATGCGGTTTATGACATTACCGTCCTACCCAATCAATATATCGAAATTCTGGAGCAATTGCCAAATGGAGCAGCTGTGTTGATTCAAAAACCAATGGGTAATGATTTGGGGCAAGCTCGCAAAATTGTCGCAGTTTGTGAAAGAAAAAAATTAGTCGCTGCCATTAATTTTCAATTGCGTTTTGCATCTTTTGTTAGTGCTGCGAGGCATCTTATTACTGAAGGAATTATTGGTGATTTGTATGATTTAGAATTTAAAGTTACCGTAAATACACCCTGGGAATTGTTTCCTTTAATTAAGGAACATCCAAGATTGGAGATTCTTTTTCACAGCGTACATTATATTGATTGCATTCGTTCTTTTTTAGGAAATCCAAAAGGAGTTTATGCCAAAACAACCAATCATCCTTTGAAGAAATTATCGTCTTGTCGTTCTTCGATTATTTTGGATTATGGAGATTCGATGAGAGTTGTTATTAACACGAATCACGACCATCATTTTGGATCAAAACATGAAGAAAGTTACATCAAATGGGAAGGAACAAAAGGAGCGATTAAGGCTAAAATGGGCTTATTGATGAATTATCCTGATGGAATGCCCGATGAATTTGATGTGGCAATTGAGAAAGAGGGGAAATATGAATGGGAAAAAATTGAATTGGAAGGTTCCTGGTTTCCGGAAGCTTTTATTGGAACTATGTCAAATTTAATGCGTTTTAAAGAAGGATCCGATTCAAAATTATTAGCAAGCGTTCAGGATGTTCTGGATACCATGAAAGTGGTAGAAGCTTGTTACATCAGTAATAAAAACGGAGGAGTTTCATTAAACGAATTATAATTTTACCATATAAGTTATATAAGTTCATTTAACTCAATTTGAGTAGAAAAAAATAAATCATATAAAAAATAAACCATAAAATTTAAATAAGTTCTTTTTGCTTCACGCAAAGTAATTAAATTAACTTATATAACTTATATGGTGAAAAACAAAAAAACTATGTATTTCAAATCCACATTTTTTGAAGATTATCAACTTAATGATAAAAGAGTTACATTAGGCAGAACAATTACCGAAACCGATTTTGTAGTTCATGCTGGGCACACAGGCGATTTTTTTCCACATCACATGGATGAGGAATGGTGCAAGACACAGCCTTTCGGACAGCGAATTGCCCACGGAACAATGGTTTTTAGCATTGGCATTGGCCTGACTGCATCTGAAATAAATCCGGAAGCTTTCTCGAAAGGCTATGACCGAATGCGTTTTGTAAAACCGGTTCACATTGGTGATACCATCCATTCTGAAATTACGATTTCTGAAAAAGGGGAAGCAAAAAAACCAGATATGGGAACTGTGACTGAACACGTAGAAATCATCAACCAAAGAGGTGAAGTCGTATTGGTGTGCGACCATCTATTATTAATAAAAAAGAAATAATTTTTTTTGGGTTCAAAGAGACAAGGTTTTCTTTACTTTGAATCTGAAATATAAAATCTTTGCAACTTTGGCCTTTGAGCCTTAAACCTAAAACCTTAAAACTTTAAAAAAACTAACTATGCAAGTAACAAACCAAACCGGTGATCAACACGAAGTGCCAACAGAAGGTGGAAAAGGAAATAAATATCTTTTGCCTTTTATTTTAATTACCAGCTTATTTTTCCTTTGGGGAATGGCGCATAATCTGGATTCTATTTTAATTCCTCACTTGAAAAAGGCCTGTGAATTGAATAATAGTCAATCTACCTTAATTGATACCGCAGTGTTTTTTGCTTATTTTATTATGGCAATTCCAGCCGGAATGCTAATCAAAAGATTTGGTTATAAAAACAGTATTATTATAGGATTATTGGTTTTTGCTGCAGGAGCTTTTCTATTTGTACCTGCCGCCAACACCAGAACTTACGAATTATTTCTATTTGCTTTATTTATAATTGGCTGTGGTTTAACAATTTTAGAAACAAGTGCCAATCCGTATGCAGCCATTTTAGGCCCCCCGGAATCTTCATCAAAAAGATTGAATTTAGCTGCATCATTTAATGGATTAGCAGCAATGATTGCCCCAATTGTAGGTTCATTGTTTATACTTTCAGGAACAAACCACACGCCAGAACAAATGGCTGCAATGCCTGAAGCGACCAAAGCAGCTTATTTATTAGAAGAAGCATCAGCCGTAAAATTGCCTTATATCATCTTAGGAAGCGTATTGGTTTTGGTGGCCATTTTATTCTATTTTATGCATTTGCCTTCCATGAAACCGAAGGAAACTGAAACAGAAATCAAGCCTGGTTTTTTCTCTGTCTTGAAGTTTTCTCACTTAAGCTGGGCTGTTGTAGCGCAATTTTTTTATGTAGGCG
The DNA here is from genome assembly GCF_031457575.1 of Flavobacterium piscis. Taxonomy (GTDB): domain Bacteria; phylum Bacteroidota; class Bacteroidia; order Flavobacteriales; family Flavobacteriaceae; genus Flavobacterium; species Flavobacterium piscis_A. The sequence continues at coordinate 40,523 of NZ_JAVDWQ010000026.1, forward strand.
CTCAGGTTTGTATTACGAGTTTTTTTATTCGAATTGCCCAACAAGGAGCTGGATTAGATGAAAAAACAGCTGGATATTACCTTGGTATTTATGGCTTCTTGTTTATGGCAGGAAGATTCATTGGAACCTTCTTTTTAAAATTTGTTAAAGATTATATTTTACTTTCTATCTATTGTGTCATTAGTATTTTACTTTGCTTAGTCGCCATTTACGGAACTGGCATCTATGTAATTTATGCTCTTGGCGGAATCGGATTCTTTATGTCTATTATGTTTCCAACTATTTTCTCTTTGGGATTGGTGGGTTTAAAATCGAATACGGAAACAGGTTCATCCTGGTTGGTAATGGCTATTGTTGGTGGTGCTATACTTCCTTATGGAATGGGAACATTAATCGACATGAAACATGACGATATTCAGGCTGGCTATATTATTCCTTTAGTATGCTTTGTTATTATTCTTTATTTCGGAGTATTTGGTCATAAAGTAAAAAATAGTATTTCTTAGCTAAACTTCAATTATTTTTATAAATTTCCAAGGTATATAATTTTATTCCTTGGAAATTTTATTTACCCCCTTTATCATATTTATATACCACATGAAAAAAACTTTACTTCCTTTTTATTTCTTGCTGTTTATTTTCAGCTCGTCACTATTTGCTCAAAAAGACAAAACTAGTTATGATATTGTCGTTGCAGCTGATGGAAGCGGCAACTATACTAAAGTTCAGGACGCATTTAATGCTGTTCCGGACAACAGTTCAAAACGTACGGTAATTTTTGTGAAACCCGGCGTTTATAAAGAAAAATTAAAATTAGTTGCCTCCAAAAAAAATGTAACCTTAATTGGGGAATCTTATAAAAATACGATTCTTACCTATGATGATTATGCTGAAATTGCTGGCGGCACCAGTAAATCATTCAGCACCTTAATTGAGGCTAATGACTTCTTTGCAGAAAACATCACTTTTGAAAACACTATTAGTAGTGAGTTACCCCAGTATAAAAAAGGCGGTCAGGCTGTAGCTCTGATGGTAAATGGCGACAGAGTCATTTTTCATAAGTGTAAAATGAGCGGATTTCAGGATACATTTTACCTTAAAGCCAACAAAAGAACTTATATAAAGGATTGTATCATTGACGGAACAACAGATTTTATTTTTGGAGCAGGAATTGCTTTGTTCGAAAATTGCTTTATTCAGTGCAGAAAAGACTCCTACATTACCGCAGCCAATCACGAAGTTGGAAAAAGCAAATATGGTTTTGTATTTAAAGACTGTGTTATAATGAAATATCCAAAAACAGCTGTTTCAAAAGTTTCGTTGGGAAGACCTTGGGGTGCAGGAGCAAATACTGTTTTTATTAATTCTTATCAAGAATCACATATTATTCCTGAAGGTTGGTCCATATGGTCAAAAGATCCTGAAAACAAAGCGTATGACAATTGGAAAACCACATATTATGCAGAATATAATTGTTATGGTCCGGGATCAAATTCAGGTAATCGAATATCATGGTCACACCAGCTTAATAAAACGGAAGCTGCAGAATACACAAAAGAAAAAATATTTGCCGCCAACACAACAACAGCAAATGATCTCGAAGGAGAGTGGAATCCAATAATTGAAAAAAAATAAATGTAGATCTATATTGCCTTCAAAAAAAGCCAAAAATGCTGATTCTGTTTTTGAAAGAGGATATTAACTTATATAGCAAAAAACATAAAACCTTTAATAATGTTCAAAGGGTTTTATGTTTTCTAAACTTATGTACTTATCAGTCCCATAACAAAAGCTGTTCTTAATGCTTCTGTAGTATTTGCTACCTGCATTTTGTGAATTATATTCTGCCTGTGGCGACGAACAGTATAGACAGAAATATTTAAAAGATTGGCGATTTGATCACTATTATTCCCCTGTGCAACAAGTGTCAAAATTTCTAATTCTCTTTTAGAAAGTAAAGTATCTGCATAAGGCTTATATTTTTCAGAGCTTATGGTTTCTCCTGTCTGAATATTTACAATCTTACCCGAAATTCCGGTCCGAAATTCCGAATTAGTTGATGGTGCATACAAACATAACGCAAGCAAAATACTTCCACTAGCTGATTTTTTAAGATACATCGTCCGATGATTAATATAATTCAGCTTTTCCTGATCAGAAGTACGCAAACGGCTAAAAGTACTGTAATTTCGATATTCCTCATCAGGCAAATTTTTAAGATATTGAAAAAAATGAAGTTCTAATGCATGACGTTCGATTACATCATCTGAATGTAATTTATTAAATATACAATCTTCAAAAGCCGAATCGATAAACAAATCGGCTGAAGGAAGTCCAAAGAATTTTCGAAAATTTCCTGCATAAATATAACTGCAGTCAGCCTGAAAATCTGAAAGTACTGCTACACATTGTTCTATAGAAACATATGCAGCAGCCAACTTTTTATAATCTTCTATATCGAGTGTTTCCCCTTCCAAAAATGTTTGCCTTAATAATGTAGAAGCTAACTGATCTTCGATAGACACATTTGTCATAGCAATTTATAAATTGGTTAATTTTACGTATTGTGATTTTTAGAAACCATAAGTAAATTTGAAAACTAAGTTATACTATTTATATATCTAACAAAACATTTATGAAAACTAAATCCCTTATTTACTTCAGTCTTTTAGAAATTATTTTGCTTTCAGGTTGTAACAACATTTCTAAAGAAAATAAAATAACAGAAAACACTGCTGCTAAATCAAAAGATTCAGCAATTGTTAATGGAATCCCATGCGATATAAAGCTAAAGGGAATTCATTTTTCTAAATCAATTAATGGTGCCGATACGCTGGCAAAAGTAGATGCAAAAGAAAATATCATATTCCATGTAGGCGAGAAAAAAGACTATTTCTCGGATCCAAATAATAAATTATCAAATACTTCTGCTCCTATCCTTCTATCTAAAGTTGATAATACAAAACCTTTTACACTTACAGCAAAAGTAAAACCTGAGTTTACCAAAAATGGTTTGTACAACGCCGGGGTTTTGTATATATACGTTAATGACAATTTTTATCAGAAATTTTGTTTTGAACAAGATGAACGTGGTAAACATAGAATTGTGACAGTTCGTACCATAGGAACTTCAGACGATAACAATCATGATGTTGTTGAAGTAAGCAGTGTTTACATGAAAATCTCATCAGATACAGAAACTGTTGCTAGCTATTATTCACTTGACAATAAAAACTGGCAGATGGTTCGTTTATACAAAAACAATTATCCTGCAGAAATTTGGATGGGAATCAGTGCGCAATGTCCAGTTGACAAGGGAACAACAAGCTCTTTTGAAAATATTAGATTAGAACAAAAAAGCGTAAAAGATTTTCGCTTAGGAATCTGACAATATTAAAACATACAAACCCGAGAGCGAATCTATAAATGATTCGCTTTTTTATCATGTAAAAAAAGCTAAATCACTAGTATGAATCCTTTTGATATTTTCATTTGTTTTTGAGCTTCACTATACTTTAAATTTTGGCGTTTCCCTGTGGATCGGGCTGTACGCTGTATCTTTTGCGGAAGATATTTATTTGATAAAAGAAAAAACGTTTTCCGCAAAAGGATGCCGCTTCCATCCCTAACGCATCGAAGTAAATTAGGCGATTAGGTTTCAGTATAAAGTCACAATATTAATTCAGGAATATAAAAAGCGTAATTCCTGTTTTGAGGAATTACGCTTTTTATTGTAGTCAGAGTAGGACTTGAATCTGCACGAACATTGCTATTCACTGGGTTTTCGTGTTGAATCAGGTTTTAAAAACTTTAATATTTTACTCAATACCATAACTTTTAATTACCAGTCAATCTTAAACTATTTTGATAAACAGAAGTACAAATGCTTCGGCAGAATCCTTTAATGCTAAAATAAAAGCATTTAGAAGCCAATTTAGAGGAGTAAGAAATATAGACTTCTTCTTATTTAGATTATCGAATCTTTTTGCACCTGATCCTGAATCAAGTGGCAGATTTTGTAAAACAAAAAACCCCTCATCGATTGATGAAGGGTTTTTAAAAGAAAGGCGACGACATACTCTCCCACATAACTGCAGTACCATCTGCGCAGGCGGGCTTAACTACTCTGTTCGGGATGGGAAGAGGTGAGCCC
>NZ_JAVDWQ010000027.1:0-33144 GCF_031457575.1 Flavobacterium piscis
AAATCTTTACCTTTTCCAGAATCGAATGAACTGTATCTCTCTGCTCTTAATTTTTCATAAGGAGAAGAAGTTATAATTTTATCAGCAGTCAATAAGGCCCTGGCAAAAGTATCAGCACCACCAATATGGGCCAGAAAAACATCTTCCATATCGGTAGAATTTCTTCTGATTTTCGCATCAAAGTTTACACCACCACCCTGTAATCCACCTGCTTTTAAGAAAACAAGCATTGCTTCTGTAGTTTCCTGAATATTGTTGGGGAATTGGTCTGTATCCCACCCATTTTGGTAATCACCTCTATTGGCATCAATGCTTCCTAGCATTCCGGCTTTTGCAGCAACTTCAATTTCATGTTGAAAAGTATGTTGTGCCAATGTTGCATGGTTCACTTCAATATTGATTTTGAAATCTTTATCCAAACCATATTCGCGTAAAAACCCGATTGCTGTAGCTGAGTCAAAATCGTATTGGTGTTTTGATGGCTCCATTGGTTTTGGCTCTATAAAGAATGTTCCTTTAAAACCCTGGGATCTTGCATAATCCCTTGACATGGTTAAAAACTGGGCCATGTGGTCTAATTCTCTTCCCATATCTGTATTCAAAAGAGACATATATCCTTCACGGCCTCCCCAAAATACATAGTTTTCCCCATCTAAAGCAATAGTTGCATCTAAAGCCAGTTTTACCTGTCCGCCGGCTCTTGCCACAACGTTAAAGTCTGGATTAGTAGCTGCTCCGTTCATGAATCTTGGATTAGAAAAACAGTTGGATGTCCCCCAAAGCAATTTAATGCCGGATGCTGCTTTTTTCTCTTTCAAATATTCAGTAATGGTAGCTAAACGTCTTTCAGATTCAGCAAATGTTGGCCCTTCTGCAATTAAATCGTAATCATGGAAACAGAAATAATCGAATCCCATTTTACTGATAAATTCAAAAGCAGCATCTGCCTTATCTTTTGCAGCCTGAATTGGGTCTGATGATTGGTCCCATGCAAAATTTTGTGTTCCCGGTCCAAACGGATCGCTTCCTTGCCCGCAGAAAGTATGCCAGTAAGCGATGGCAAACCTAAAATGCTCACGCATTGTTTTTCCGGCCACAACCTGGTCTGGATTGTAATATTTAAATGCCAAAGGATTATCAGATTCTTTTCCTTCAAATTTAATTTGACCGATACCTTTGTAGTATTCTTTATTTCCTAAAACTATCATTGGTTCTTTTATTTATTTGTTAATATTAATTCTAATTCTTGTTTCCATTTTTGATACGCCTTTTCATAAGGCTCTTTGTTTTTCAGCGGTAAAAACGTCATAACGTGGTCATTGGTTGTAATACCTGAACCAAATTTTTGAAAATCACCATCTGTCAATCCTACTGCCCTGGCTGCTCCAACTGCACCGGTAGTGTTGTAAATTTCTATTTCATGTCCTATAAGTGTTGCCACTGTATTTGAAAAAATTTCTGAACGGAATAAATTATCGTTTCCTGCTCTTATGACACCTATAGTGGCATTATCCTCTTTTAAACATTCCATTCCGTATACAAATGAAAAAGCAATTCCTTCTAAAGAGGCCCTGAACAAATGCGCGCTGTTGTGAATATTTAAGTTCAGGTTTAAAAAGTGCGTGCCGATATTTTTGTTGTTGAACATGCGCTCTGCACCGTTCCCAAACGGAATCACCACTACTCCATCCGAACCAACACCAATTTTTGAAGCCTTGCGGTTCATAGATTCATAGGTTTCATCCCCCATATTATTACGCAGCCAGCGGTACTGGATTCCTGCCCCGTTTATATTTAACAGCTTGCCGATTCTTGGCGTTTTTTCTTCGTAATTAACATGGACAAAGTTGTTTACCCTATTGGTTTTATTTCCTGAAGGTATTTCGCTTACTGCATAAAACACTCCCGATGTCCCGCCTGTTGCAGCAACTTCTCCCGGATTTAAAACATTCAGGGACAAGGCATTATTAGGCTGGTCTCCTGCCCTGTATACGACAGGAATGCCGATGGGAAGCCCCGATTCTTTTGAAGCTTTTTCAGTTAAAACGCCTTGATTGGTAAAATTTTCTACAATATTCGGCGTCAATGACTGATCGATTCCATAATAATCCAAAAGCCAGGTTGCTACTTTGTTTTCTTTATAATCCCAAAGCATTCCTTCTGACAAACCGTTTTTTGTTGTCGTTACATCACCTGTAAGCTTATAGGCAATGTAATCTCCCGGAAGCATGTATTTATAGATTTTACTATAAATTTCAGGTTCGTTTTCTTTTACCCATTTTAGTTTGGATGCAGTAAAATTGCCCGGGGAATTCAATAAATGTTCCGAACATTTTTCCTCTCCGAGTTCAGCGTACGCTTTATTGCCAATTTCTATTGCCCTGCTGTCGCACCAAATGATGGAATTACGCAATGGCTCACAGTTTTTATCGACAATCACCAAACCGTGCATCTGATACGAAATACCAATGCCCTGAATTTGGGATGCATCAATGTTGGCCTCACGAATAGCTCTTTTGGTTGCCGTACAAATGTGCTCCCACCAAATTTCCGGATCCTGCTCTGCCCAGTCTGAGTGCAGCGACACGATTTCCATTTCGTTCTGAGGTTCATTCAAAACAATTATTTTTTTGCCGGTTTCGGCTTCTGTCAAGGCTGCCTTGACAGACGAACTTCCAATATCATATCCTATATAATACATAACTTATAATGATTCTCTTACTATTAAATTTGTTGCCACATAACACTGAATAACCTCATCATGAGTGATAAATCCGGCTGCTTTTGTTCCTAATTCCTTAAAGTCTGTTGAAATAACTGAAATTCCTTTATAGATAAATTTCTTCATTGGTGTTTCGTTGTAAGACAAAAAACCAACATCTTCACCCGGCTCTAAATCTTTTTCTTTACACTGTTCCAGAAAATCTCCCAAAATCCTGTCGCTAATACTTATATAAGCAATTCCTTTTTCTATATTAAACTTTTTAGGATCTGTAACAATTTCATTTTTAAAATTAAAATCAACACAAAACTTTTTAAAATATTCTAAAGTTTCTTTAGGATGACTGGTATAATCCGGATAAACAAAATGAAGACTTTTATATTTTTTAAATAAATCAACAGCCTCTTTTAATGAATTATAAAACGCTTTACCAAAATCCTGAAAAACATGATTATTCTCCTTTTTTGAATGTATATTCCAATCTATCAAAAGCAATTTATCGTTTGAAATGGCTGATAAAATTGGAGAAACTTCTTTGTGATCAAAATTCATAACCACATATTTATAATATTTTCCAACGCTGTTATTAATGATTGTTTTAAAAACATCGATATTGTAATGATGAAACTGTACATCTGTAATAACATTATCTGGCAAATTATTTACAAATGAATGATACAAAACCTCTTTATAGGCTTTAAAAGTATCTAATACCAAAAGTACTTTTCTGGTCTCACCAGAAACATAATACCCTTTGTTTGGAACTGAATCAATTGTTTTTTGCTCTTTTAAAATTGTATAGGCTTTGAAAACAGTATCTCTCGACAACTGATTGGTTTTACAGATACTATTTACTGACGGAAGCAGATCTCCTTTCTGCAGAATGTTCTCAGCAATAGCATTATTGATTCCGTTTACCAATTGCTGGTATTTTGGAATATCACTTTCATGATTAATTGTAAAAACAAATTTATCTTGTTCTATATTCATTATACTATTTCGCTCCGTTCCGTTCTGTTCTGGTATGCTAAAGTAAATATTCCAATTGAATAAAAAAACACTTTTTTAGATTAAATTGTTAATTTTAAAAATGCTTGATAAATTCAATCTCGTTAATACTTTATCTTCTCTTTAAAAAATATGATTAAAAATTAATCCCGATACTATCTCTGGGCTTAAGTTTAACAATAAAACTTAGCTGCCCTGTGAGGAGTCTTCTTCCTTTTCGTTAACATCCAACACTAATCCTATTTGCAATAATAGGATGATTTGCGAAGAAAGTTTTACGGTTACCTTTGAAAGAATTAAATTATTTTTCATTTCTTTACACAATCGGTTGCAAATTTATTTAAACTTTCCGATGACAGCCATTTTTACTGCCAAATTTCTAAAATCACATTATAATGAAAACAAAAATTGTAGCTTACCTCGCTTTATTTTTATTTCTTTCGGTTTACTGTAATGCTCAGCAAATTCAAAAAAAATATCTTTTTCAAAATACTGACTTAACATTCCAGGAAAGGGTCAATGATTTAGTAAGCCAGTTAACACTGGAAGAAAAAGTGTCTCAAATGCTCAATGCCTCACCCGCAATTCCAAGATTAAATATTCCTGCTTATGACTGGTGGAATGAAACGCTTCACGGAGTTGCAAGAACACCTTTTAAAACAACTGTTTACCCACAGGCTATTGCAATGGCGGCTACTTTCGATAAAAACTCCCTTTTCAAAATGGCCGATTATTCAGCTCTGGAAGGAAGAGCCATTTATAACAAAGCAGTAGAATTGGGACGAACGAATGAACGCTATCTTGGACTGACTTACTGGACACCGAACATTAATATTTTCAGGGACCCCCGTTGGGGACGCGGACAGGAAACATACGGAGAAGATCCTTACCTAACAGCTGTTTTGGGCGATTTTTTTGTTCGGGGCTTACAAGGTGATGATCCAAAATATTTAAAAGCGGCTGCTTGTGCCAAACACTATGCAGTACATAGCGGACCTGAACCTTTAAGACATACTTTTGATGTTGATGTTACGCCATATGAACTATGGGATACGTATCTCCCTGCCTTTCAAAAATTGGTGACCGAATCTAAAGTAGCCGGAGTCATGTGTGCTTACAATGCTTTCAGGACGCAGCCATGTTGTGCAAGTGATATTCTGATGACAGACATTTTGAGAAAGCAATGGAAGTTTGATGGGTATGTAACATCAGACTGTTGGGCTATCGATGACTTCTTTAAAAATCATAAGACACATCCCGATGCCGAAAGCGCTTCAGCTGATGCTGTTTATCACGGAACTGATATTGATTGTGGTACTGATGCCTACAAAGCTCTGGTGGCAGCAGTAAAAAACGGAAAAATCAGTGAGGACCAAATCGACATTTCTGTAAAACGCCTTTTCATGATCCGCTTCCAATTAGGGATGTTTGATCCTGTAGAAATGGTCAAATATGCACAAACACCTGCTTCGGTTTTAGAAAGTGATGACCACAAAGCCCATGCACTAAAAATGGCCCGGCAATCTATGGTTCTGCTTAAAAATGAAAAGAATATTTTGCCTCTGAATAAAAAATTAAAAAAAATAGTAGTATTGGGTCCTAATGCTGATAATTCAATCGCTATTTTAGGAAATTATAATGGCATCCCTTCTAAACTAACTACAGTATTACAAGGTATTAAAGATAAAGTTGGTCCTGATACAGAAGTAATTTACGAACAGGCTGTCAATTTTACTAATGATACCCTGATGGTTTATGCTGATATTAAAAATCAATATACTTTTGAAGGAAAACAAGGTTTCAAGGCAGAGTATTACAGCAATAAAGAGCTTTCAGGAAAACCTGAATTTGTAAGAACAGAAACTGAAATCAATAACTTTTGGCAGGAAGGGTCAGTTGTCGCAAATAATATCAAAGCCAATAATTTTTCTGCCCGATATACTACAAATTTCAAAGCTAATGAGGACGGAGCTATTACTTTCGAACTTACAGCGGATGACGGTTATCGTTTTATTGTAAATGGAAAAGAAGTACTGAATGCCTGGAAAAAAAACAGATGGGGCGGACAGACATTTGTATTAAAAACCAAAAAAGAAGCAACTTATAATCTGATTGTAGAATATTGGCAAGGTGAAGGAAAAGCAAATGTAGCATTACAGGCCGGAAATTTTGTAAAAACAGATTTCAGTGCTTTGATAAACCACACAAAAAATGCTGATGCTTATGTTTTTGTTGGCGGAATATCCCCTCAGCTGGAAGGCGAAGAAATGGAAGTTAAATTCCCAGGATTCACAGGAGGTGACCGTAATTCAATTTTACTTCCAAATGTTCAGACTGAATTGATGAAATCATTAAAAAGTACAGGTAAACCTGTTGTATTTGTTATGATGACGGGAAGCGCAATCGCTTTTCCATGGGAGGCAGAAAACATTCCTGCTATTGTAAATTCATGGTATGGAGGACAAGCAGCCGGAACTGCAGTTGCTGATATCCTTTTTGGAGATTATAATCCCGCAGGACGATTACCGATTACTTTTTATAAAAGCGACAGTGATTTACCAACCTTTGTAGATTATAAAATGGATAACAGAACTTATCGCTATTTTAAAGGAACTCCGCTTTATAGTTTTGGCTATGGATTAAGTTATACCACATTCAAATATGATAAATTAAATGTAGCATCTAAGGTCGAAAAAGGAAAAAACACATCTTTATCTGTTCGTGTTACTAATACTGGCAAAATGGATGGTGAAGAAGTAGTTCAGTTATATGTCATCAATCAGGATTTATCTATAAAAGCGCCTTTAAAAACGTTGAAAAGTTTTGAAAGAATTTCTCTTAAAGCCGCAGAGAGCAAGGTAATTACCTTTACCTTATCACCTGAAGATTTATCATATGTTACTGCAGAAGGAAATTACAAACAATACAATGGTAAGGTAAAAATAGCTATTGGCGGACATCAGCCTGACGAACAGAATCCTGTCAATAGTAATGTTTTAACTAAAATTATTCAGATAGAGTAAATTCATTTTTGAGTATTAAATAATGGCCTCAACTAGAAATAAGATGTTTTATAAAAGCGAATCAAACCATGGTTCGCTTTTATAACTTTAGGTAACTATTTGAGTACAAAACCATTTTCTTTCAAAGTATTCAATACTTCCGTAATAATTTTAGAACGGTTTTCTGAATTATTGATGTTTTTTCCGGTTGTAACCCAATATCTAATATTAAGTTGTGCGATTCCCGCATTTATATCTGTAATATAAGCTGAATCATCATGATCCTTATCTTCAATCTGATCATTATTTTTAAGTACTTCCTTAACTAATGATATCGCCTTATTCAGGTCGGAACCAAATTCTAATCCAACTGTAAAAGTCTGCAGCAGAAAACCTGCGCTGTTATAATTAATCAGCGTATTTTTTATCAGTAAGGCATTCGGGATATAGATGATTTTACTGTCACTTTTAATTTCGGTGTCCCGAAGATTCAATGTCATTACTTCCCCTTTCACGCCATTACTTTCTATAATGTCGCCAATAGAAAAAGGTCTTTTAAAAGCCAGAAGTATTCCTGCCAGAAAATTTTCTCCAATATCCTTAAGTGCAAAACCAATAATAAATGCAGATATTCCGGCGCCTGCCAGCACACTCTTGGCAATTCCGTTTAATCCAATTATTCGAAACATAATCAAAATACCAATAATAAGCAGTATGGATTTAATTAGTCTTGCAATAAAAGTGGCAAGCAAGCGGTCATGCATTCTTTTTTTCAGGCTAGTATCAGCAATAATGCCAATACGGGAAGCAATAAACCATGAAATGAGAACGACAACAATAGCCAATATAAGCTTGGGAGTTAAATCGACAAGACTATAATAATACCCTTCCAAATGCTCATAAACATCCTGAAAAAAACTATTCATATTTAAAACTTTTAAAATCATTTTAAATATACGGTCCACATGTTGAATCATACTTACAGAATATAATCATTATTTTATAAAATTATTTCTAATAAAAAAGTCCGACACCTTATATGTGCCTGAGTATTAATACGTAATAATAAGAAAGGTTTCGCTTGTAATTATAACAGAAATGTTTTCTTCCGGAGTATTTCCGCTTAAAAACACTTTTCCGGTTACTTTGCCTGTTTCCTGCCCCAGCATATACAATGAGCTTAAAAGCAACAGAGAAAACAAAACTTTTTTATGGTATTTATTATTCATTTGAAGTATGGTGTTAAATTCGAAAGCAAAATGAACTAAACTACCTTATTTGAGACCAAAAAAAGGGTTAAAATATTTGCGTACAAATACTTTACCCCTTTTAAATACAATTTTTGTTTAAGGATAATACCTTATTTGCTTTCTACTAATTCTTTTACCAATTGATTTAATTGATTTCCATGTATATTTTTGGCCAGAATTATTCCGTTTTTATCCACTAAAACATTAAACGGCAAAGCCTGGATCATATAATCCCCAATAACTGGCGAACTCCAGTATTTTAAATCACTAACCTGTGCCCACGGAAGTTTCAGTTTGGTTATAGCTCCTGTCCAGGCCGGTTTTTTTGTATCAAGAGAAACGCCATAGATTGAAAATTTTTCGGGATAGCTATTGTATAATTTTAGTAATTCCGGCTGTTCTTTGATACAGGGTCCACACCAGGAAGCCCAAAAATCTACTAGTACAATAGCACCTCTTAATGAAGAAAGTGCAATATCATTACCCGCTGTATCCGGAAGATCTATTTCCGGAGCTATATCTCCAATTTCAAGACCCACAACCTGAGCATTTACATTTATGACAGAACACCATAAAAATGCGATAACTAAAAATAAATTCTTCATATTCTTTACTATTTTATTGGATTACTAATCCATTTAATTTATTCATGGACAAATATAAATAACGTCTTTAAGTTTTTCAATAAATTATTTATAACTGATAAGAGAATTACAAGATGCTAAGCAACTAAAACTTCATTTTCTGAATCCTTACTGCATTTAAAATCGCTAACAAAGCAACGCCAACATCAGCAAAAACGGCTTCCCACATTGTTGCGAGACCGCCTGCACCAAGGATCAGGACAATGGCTTTTATTGTAAATGCCAAAATAATATTTTGCCAGACAATTTTTTTTGTCTGTCTTCCAATGTTGATTGCCATAGCAATTTTTGCCGGTTTATCATCCTGAATCACTACATCAGCGGTTTCTATTGTAGCATCGCTTCCTAAACCTCCCATGGCAATACCTACTGTGCTTAGAGCCACTACAGGCGCATCATTTACCCCATCTCCAACAAAAGCAACGGTTTCATTTTTAGCCTTTATTTCATTCAGTTTATTGACCTTATCCCCGGGTAGTAAATCCCCAAAAGCATTAGTAATTCCAAGTTTATTTGCTACAAAATGTACAACATTCGTTTTATCTCCACTAAGCATCGTTGTTTTTATACCTAATGCTTTTAATTTATCGATTGCGAACCGGGCATCTTCTTTTATCACATCTGCAATAGTCAGATAGCCTGCAAATTGCTTATCATACGAAATTGCGATTAGACTATAAACTATAGCATTAGGATCGACATCATAAGGAATAGAAAATTTATCCAGTAATTTAAAATTTCCAACCAATAATTCTTTATCGGAAATTTCCGCTTTTAATCCATATCCTGGAATTTCTTCTACATTTTTTAATTCGATTGCCGGATCAATTTCACCCACATAATCATGAATCGCTGTTGCTACGGGATGTGTGCTTTGACTTTCAAGGGCATTTACCATTTTCAAAATTTCATCTTTTTGAAAATTATCAGAAATAATTACTTCCTGAACTTTAAAAACACCTTCAGTCAAAGTACCTGTTTTGTCCATTACCACATGCTGAATCGTAGCCAGACTATCCAAAAAGTTGCTTCCCTTAAATAAAATCCCGTGTTTACTTGCTGCTCCAATTCCGCCAAAATAACCTAACGGAATGCTAATTACCAGGGCACACGGGCAAGAAATAACTAAAAACACCAATGCCCTGTACAACCATTGACTGAAATCATAATTATCAACAAAAAAGTAAGGCAGCAAACAAATCCCAAGTGCTAAAAACACGACTATCGGTGTGTAAATTTTAGCAAATTTTCTAATAAAAAGTTCTGTTGGTGCTTTTTGTTTTACAGCATTTTGAACTAATTCTAATATTTTGGATAATTTACTATCGGTGTAAGCAGTCGTTACTTTTATCAGACTTACAGTATTCAGGTTTATCATTCCAGCCAGAACAACTGCACCTTTATTCTTTGTATCCGGTTTACTTTCACCAGTCAGGGCTGCAGTATTAAAAGAGGCTTTATCAGATAGCAGCTCACCATCCAATCCTAACTTTTCCCCTGGTTTTAACTGAATAATGGCTCCTATTGTCACATCGGCTGCTTTTATCACTTTAGGCATATTGTTTACTAATAGAGTTACCTCATCAGGTCGCTGATCCAACAGATTTTTAATATTCGATTTTGCCTTGCTTACTGCCAATGTCTGAAACACTTCGCCAATAGTGTAAAATAACATTACCGCCACTCCTTCCGGATATTCTCCAATAGCAAAAGCCCCAATAGTGGCGATACACATCAGGAAAAATTCTGAAAACACTTCTCCTTTGACTATACTTTCAAAAGCATCTTTAATGACCGGGATTCCTACCGGCAAATAAGCCAGGACATACCATCCGATGCGAATATATCCTGAAAACCATGTCTGCGGAAAATAGTGATCTAAACTAATAGCTACAAGTAATACTACCAATGAAATTATCGCCGGCAAAAATATTTTGAATAAACTATCACCACTATTATGTTCATGATTATGTCCATCTTCTTCTGAATGATCGTGTTCATCATCATGTGAACAGCATCCTGATTGCTTATGAATCTTTGAATTTTCTTTTTTGGAAATTTCACAATCAATATGTTGCTTGTTTTCATTCATAAACTATAATATTTTACAGCAATCGTCTAATTTTGCATAGGCTGAAGCATCAGCCCTGATCTCATCAGCATCATAACCTAATTTAGAAATCCCTTGTTTTATGGTCTGCAAATCTGTTTTTTTAGAATTGAAATATACTGTAAAAGTCATTGCTTTCTCATCCAGTTCATACATTTTTATTCCTGTTATTTTTAGCATTTCAGTTTTAAATTTCAAACCGCAAGTTTCGCAAGCTGAACAATGTGTACAGTTCAAAACAGTTTTAATAACCGCCTTTTGATTTGTTTTTTGAGCACTAACTTTATTTGAGATTAAAAATACAGTAATAATTAAGATTATAGTTTTTAAAAATGTTTTCATTTTATGAAATTTATTAATTGTAATATCCTCTTAATGAAAGAAGATAAAAATACTTTAGGTAAAATTGATGGTTTAATTCCGTCGAAAATTATTCCTTATTGAGAATAACTTTTCTTTTACTAACTGGTTAACAGAAAAATCTCCAAATTAAGATGTAGGGAGAAATCAGACAGCCGTTGTGTATTTAGAAATTCAAACTTTCTAAACCGAAATTCTGTCAGCCAATATTATACTATCTGAGGAGGTTGCCATATACTTCCGTAGAAATTGGAAGCAAATACTGACTTATAATTTGGTACTGCCAGTGAAATGGAAAAGAATCTGACCGGAAATTCAAAAACAACATTGTGATGATAGCTTAAAACCTGAACTCCACAGCAGTTGCAGGCACAAAATGGAGAACATAAATCAGTTTGTTTATCGTGTGAATGGTTTTCTTCAGATGAAAACTGACTTGTTTTATGTGTAGGGCCGCTTGCTTCCATATCTGCACAAGGCATAATAGAGAGACTAATTAAATAAATTGATAATATGATGGTTATCCATTTCACAATCGTAAAAATAATATTTTTTTTACACTAATTCAACTCAATTAAATATTTATAATTGAAAGTCCGTCACATTTTATCATCTTTAAAAGTATAAACAGAATGTTATAAAAAAAAGCTATAGTAAGAAACCATAGCTTTAGATCATTAAATTTGAAATTGCTTAATTTGAAGACGGTAAAATAATTCCGCTTTGATCCATTAAATACAATAATGTAGTCATAGTGGCAGCCCCTAATTCAAGTTCTCTTTTGTTTATGGCATCAAACTTATCATTTGCAGCATGATGATAATCAAAATAACGCTGTGAATCGGGTTTTAATCCTGCTTTTACTATTGCTTTAGAAGTTAAATGACTGATATCTGAACCAGCATGACCAATGGTAAAACTATGTACCAAATACGGTTCGAAAAAGTCTTTGAATCCTTGAATTTTCTTCAAATTAGCATCATCAGCTTCAATTGAAAACCCTCTTGGCGTGAATCCGCCTGAATCACTTTCTAAAGCGAAAATATGGTTTTCGTTCTTTTGCTTTGAAACTTCTTCATATTTAGCACCGCCTTTTCCGCCGTTTTCTTCGTTCATAAACAACACTACGCGAATTGTATTTTTTGGTTTGTAATTGAAATTTTTAAGAATACGAACGACTTCCATACTCTGCACTACACCTGCTCCATCATCGTGAGAACCATCTGCCAAATCCCAGGAATCCAAATGCCCCCCCACAACCATAATATTTTCAGGCGTCACTGTTCCTGTCAATTCTCCGATTACGTTATACGACAATGCATCCGGTAATGTCTCACAGGATTGTTTGAAATAAAATTTTAATGCAGGATTTCTTTTTAAGGTTGCACTTAATAATTCGGCCCCATTTGTGCTGATTGCTGCTGTTGGAATATATTGTTCTTTTGGCAAATCGCCATAACTCTGGGCTCCTGTATGCGGAAAATCATCTAAACGTAAATTCATCGAACGAACAATTGTTCCTACTGCTCCCAATTTAGCAGCTTCTTTTGCTCCGGCAAATCTCTGGTCTACACAAGCTCCGTATGACATAAAGGTTTCAATATTTTCAGGATTCATGGGTCTGTTAAAAAACACAATTTTTCCTTTTACTTTATCTCCTAACGTTTTTAGTTCTTCAATCCCCTGCACTTCTATTACCTCAGCCGTAAGTCCGGTTTTTGGTGTTGCAACAGAACCTCCCAAAGCACAAATTGGCACTACGGTTTTTACTTTTCCGTCTAAGATAAAAGCAGTTTCTTTTTCGCCACGTACCCAATGCGGTACCATAACTTCCTGTAAATACACTTTATCAAGTCCTAAACTTTCTAATTGTGCTTTTGTATAATTAACTGCCAGCTGGGCATTTTGAGATCCTGATAAACGGGCTCCAATATCATTAGACAGGTATTCCAGCCATGTATAACATTTAGAGTCGGTTAAAGCTTTTTTGTAAAACAGCTTAATGTTTTTCTCATCATTAGACTGAGCAAATGTTGTTAATCCTTTTAAAACTAAAACAGCTAAAAAAAATGTTTTTTTCATAGGTATAAAGTATTTTGGGGTTGCTTTTTGATTTTTACAAAAGAACAAAATTCTTTATAAACTCTTATTGTTTTCATATGTCTTTTTCTACAAACAAGAAAAAAATATTATTTTACTTCAATAATTTTATTTTTTGTACTAATACCATTTTCATTAAAAGCTTCTATGGTAAAATAATACTTTGTTCCTTTATCCAAACCTCTGAAATCATACGAGGTTTCGTCATAAACCATTATCGTGTTGTATAATTTATCAGGGGCAATTCCGTAATAAATGTTGTATCCTGTTGCATCAGGCTGTTTTTTCCAAAGGATCATTGCGTTACGGGAATCTTTGGCATTTCTATTTACTTTAAAGCCGGAGACAGCTTTTGGTTTTACTGATAATCCATTTCCGAAAACCCTGAAATCTGAAACGGCAAATAAGCCTGAGGCGTTATGAATATTCTCCATTTTGATGTAACGTGCCTGAATTGGTTTTATTAATTCGACATAATCGTGAGGAACATCTTTATCATTTTTGGATTTATCGACAACCAAAGTCCAGTTTACAGCATCATCAGACATGAATATTTTATACTGATAATAAATATCCATTGCTTTGTTATACTGTGTTGCTTTATGATCGGCATAATTGATTTGCAGTGCGTTTATCTGCATTTTTCTACCCAAATCAAGCTGCAGCCATTCACCTGGATTGCTCGTTTTAGCAGACCAATACGTCTGAATATTTTCATCGGTTAAATTATTCTCACCATAACAGAATTTTTCATAGACTTTTTTTCCGCCATGATCTACCCGATGTGTTTCTACCTCCATACATTCTTCAGAAGAAGAAACTGTGACTGGCTTTTTATACGAAAGCAACATCCATCCGGAAGAAGCTCCTTGTTCATGATTGCGTTTTTCTGTTGGAAGCTTTATTGGAAAATCGCCATAAGAAGTATTAGAATACATGATATCCTCTTTATCAAATCCGGCAGGGAACATATCAATACGACGTTCAAATCGATCCTTTATCGAAATTTTACAGGTTCCTGTATTCCAGTAATTGCCATAATTGTCTGCAAAAGTATTTCCGTGTCCGGCACCAATTACAAAACCTCCAGGTTTATAAGACATCGGATTGTGTTTTTGATATGTAAAAGGCCCTAACGGATGATCGCCCACATGAACTCCGTTTGCATAGCCTTTAAATTCGGTTGCAGGAGCTCCGTATTGCATGTAATATTTGCCATTGTGTTTGGTCATCCAGGCGCCTTCAATAAAATTTCCCCAGGGCGCAGGTTCCATATCATTATTGGGGCCAAAACGCTCCCAGCCATGCAAAGCAGGATCTAAGCCAACGACTTCTTTTATCTCGCCATACGGACGCTGAATATCCTCAACTTCTGTTGCTTTATATAATTTTGCATAATCTGCCTGATTTCCTTTTGGAAGCCATGTATTGTAATCAACCTCGACACCAACAAGAGGTAATTTTCCGCTTGAACCGTAGTACATATATACTTTTTTATCATCGTCCTGAAAAATAGCAGGATCCCACGTTGGCAGCATGGCTGTATTAACGTGTCTAAGCCATCGCCCTGATTTTGGATCAGCAGTTTTCCAAATTGGGTGATCTCTTTTCCATGTTGAACCTACATAAAATAAGGTATCATTTACTACCCATGCTGCCGGTGCGCACTGATCGTCATCTGCCGGACGTCTTTGGAAACTACCGTAAACAAATTTCCAGTCAGACATGTCTTTACTCCAAAAAAAACCTGCCTGATTAGTCGCAAATAAATAATAGTCGCCTTTAAAAGTAATGATAACAGGATCTGCACTCGATCGACGGGATTCTGCAATACCATTATGATTTTCAGTAGTATAATTGTAACCAATATTGATTGGATTGCAATAAGTGGTTGCGGGTTTATTCGGATCGAACCATTGTGTTTTTTGTGCCGAGATATCGATATTAAATCCTATCAAAAGCAGCAAAAGCGATATTGATGACAGTTTATGCATTTCTTTTAATTTTTAGGTTATAAGTTATGAGTTAGTCTCGAATCTCATTTTCTTACCCTTATCCAAACTCTTTACTCTTTACTCTTTACTCTTTACTCTTTCACTTAACAATTCAGGTTCATTGGTTGTAATGTAATTGAAGTCATTTTGTATAATCCAATCCATAACCTCAACATCATTAACTGTCCAGGTGTTTAGCGTAACATTATGCTGTTTTGCTTCTTTTATCCATTCAGGATGTTTTTGAAAAACGGAATAATGGTAATCTACGCCCGAAATCTGATCCAATTTTACTTCTTTTGGCGATTTGTTTCCTTCCAGATATTGCAAAGAAGTTTTAGAATCTACTTGTCGAATCTGTTTTAGGATTTCATAATCAAAACTAATGTAGCAGGTCATTTTTTCAGCTTTAAGCTTTTTAACCGTTTCGACTGCTTTCAAGGCTGTCTTTTTTCCTCTTTCCTTACTTATTTCCGAAGGCTTTATTTCGCAGACCAAAAGAGTATGTTTGTTGTTTCTTTTTCCCTCAGTAATATATTCATGCAGTGTTGGCAGTTTTTCTCCATTTGAAAGTTTAAACTTTATCAAATCAGCATAATTGGTTTCTTCGATAAGCAGTTTGTTGTAATGCGCATCATGATTGATTACAAGCGAATCATCAGCAGTTCTCCAAACGTCAAATTCTGAACCAGGCAGTTTTAAGTCGATTGCGTGCCTTAAAGCTGCAATGGAATTTTCTGGCAGATTATTCATTTTCCATGCTCCGCGATGCGCTACAACAGCGTTTTTCTTTGCATTACAGGAAGAAAAAAGGGCTATTATCAGTATGAAAAGAGATATTCTAAATGTTTTTATGGCTTTCATTTTTATAAAATTAGAATTTATTATTATTTCTTATAAAAAAGCCCTCCGCATAACCAGTACGAAGGGCAATTACTAATAACAAACCAATTATTTAGTTAACTCAAAACTAACTTTCTTGTCGGCAGTTGAGCTTCCTCCTACGAAAACATCAAACTGTCCGGGCTCTGCTACGAATTGTAAATCAGAGTTATAAAATTTTAAATCTTCAATCGTGATATCAAAAGTCACCGTTTTTTTCTCCCCTTTTTTAAGTGCTATTTTTTGGAAACCTTTCAATTCCCTAACTGGTCTTGTTACTGAACCAACTAAATCCCTGATGTATAACTGAACGGTTTCTTTTCCGTCATAATTTCCTGTATTAGCAACCTCAACCGTCACTTTTAATTTCCCGCTGAAATTCATTTTATCAGAAGAAATTTTCAGGTTTGAATACTCAAAATTGGTATAACTTAAACCAAAACCGAATGGGAATAAGGGCTCGTTTCTTTCATCGATATAATTGGATCTGAATTTTTCGAATTTTCCTTCTGTATTAGAAAGCGGTCTTCCTGTATTTTTGTGTGCATAATAAATGGGTACTTGTCCTACACTTCTAGGGAAAGTTGCTGTCAGTTTTCCGGAAGGGTTTACATCTCCAAATAAAACATCCGCAATACTATAACCTGCCTCACTTCCCGGAAACCAAACGTTTAATATCGCTGGAACTGTAGCATTTTCATCATTTAAAACTAACGGACGACCGTCAAATAATACTAAAACTACTGGTTTTCCGGTTTTTAATAGCGCATTCAATAAATCTTTTTGAGCTTGTGGAATCTCTAAGTTGGTACGACTGCTGGATTCTCCACTCATTTCGGCAGATTCTCCAAGCGCTGCTACAATTACATCAGATTGTTCAGCAACTTTTAAAGCTTCTGCAATTAATTCTTCTTTAGGACGAGGATCACGATTTAAGGTTTTACCAAACATGGTGGCATTGGTTTCAAAAGTTTCATCGTAATCTAAATTGCTTCCTTTTGCGTAAAGTACTTTTACAGATTTTCCGCCTACTTCCTGAATTCCTTGTAATAACGAAATAGATTTATCACCAATCGTTGCCACGCTCCAGGTTCCAGACATATTGTTTCTGGCATCTGCCAATGGTCCGATAAGAGCAATTGTTCCTGATTTTTTAAGAGGCAATATCTGATTTTGATTTTTTAATAATACCAATGATTGTGCTGCAATCGATCGTGCTTCTTTTCTGCTTGCCGAAGTAAAGACTTCCGTTTTGGCTCTTTTTTCATCGCAATATTTATACGGATCGTGGAATAATCCTAAATCGTATTTTGCTTCTAAAATTAGTTTAACGGCATTATCAATAGTTTCGATTGTTACTTTTTTCTCCTCTAAAGATTTTTTCAAAGTTCCCAGAAATCCTTCTCCAACCATATCCATTTCAACTCCGGCATTTAATGACATGGCCGAAACTGTCTGAAGATCACCCATTCCGTGTTCAATCATTTCCGGAATTCCTGTGAAATCGGTAACAACAAAACCTTTAAAACCCCATTGTTTTCTTAAAACATCGGTCATTAACCATTTATTTCCGGTTGCCGGAATTCCGTCAATTTCGTTGAAAGATGCCATAACCGAACCAACTCCTGCATCAACAGCTGCTTTGTAAGGGGGAAAATAATCATTGAACATTCTGATATGGCTCATATCAACAGTATTGTAATCACGGCCACCTTCCGGTGCACCATATAAGGCAAAGTGTTTTACGCAAGCCAGGATTGAATTATTTTTAGAAAGATTATTTTGCTGATATCCGTTAACCATTGCTTTAGCAATCTGACTTCCTAAATACGGATCTTCTCCTGAACCTTCAGAAACTCTTCCCCAGCGCGGATCACGGGAAATATCTACCATTGGCGAAAATGTCCAGTTGATACCATCGGCACTTGCTTCTTTTGCCGCGATTTGTGCACTTCTTTCAATCAAAGCCATATCCCATGTGCAAGACAATCCTAACGGAATTGGAAAAGTCGTTTCATAACCGTGAATCACATCCATTCCAAAAATCAACGGAATTTTTAAACGGCTTTTTTCAACAGCTATTTTTTGTACTTCCTTAATTTTTTGTACCGATTTTATATTGAACAAACCGCCCACTTTTCCTTCGGCAATATTTTTTGCCACGTTAGAACTATTTGCCTGACCTGTTGTTATGTCTCCTGAGGTTGGTAAATTCAACTGTCCTAATTTTTCGTCTAATGTCATTTTCGACAGTAATTCGGCAACAAATTCGGCTTTGGGTTTGATTTTTACTGCATTTTTAGAACTTTTCTTTTGAGCAAAACCCAAAACGGTACATCCTAAAAAAAGTATGATTAATTTCTTTTTCATATATAGAGATTTTCTTTTTATGTAATCGCCATTGCTTATTCCTATTTTGGTTCGGAACAATGGCGATTTATAAATGTGGTATTTATATTCTTATTCTTCTAAAATCCGTATTTCGTTGATTTAAATCCAAGTTTTGTTAAGCCTTGTTTTACTTCTGGCGCATTCATAAATAATTTCCATAATAAACCAGTACGATAATTCTCCAACATTACAACTTCAGGTCCCTGGTCAATTGCCAGATATCTTTTTGCTGTCCAATTATTCCCTAAACTAATCGCATCATAAAAACCGGCATTTCCCCAAGTTTCATTTTTATGATTTTCATAAAGATTTCGCATTAAAGCAATAGATTCTTTTGGAGTATACACAACTGAGCTGATAGCTGCTGTTGGCGAAATAACACCCTGATCATTGCTTGGCATGTGCGCATTATATCCTATAGATCCATCAGGATTTCTGGAATAAGAGGCTGTTAAACCCCAATAATTTGATCCATAACCTGCAACTTTCTTTGGATTTTCGACACAATATTGATAATTGATTTTGGTTTGATTCACATTCAAATCCCAATAATTGGCGTATTTATCACTCAATTGATTTGGATCAAGTCCAACATAAGAATAATGTGCCCAGAATAAAGGTCCTCCAAATTCTTCAGCCCCATTGTGTTTTAAAA
This sequence comes from Flavobacterium piscis, assembly GCF_031457575.1. Lineage (GTDB taxonomy): Bacteria > Bacteroidota > Bacteroidia > Flavobacteriales > Flavobacteriaceae > Flavobacterium > Flavobacterium piscis_A. The sequence goes on from NZ_JAVDWQ010000027.1 coordinate 19,119, forward strand.
TTAAGGGGAGATTGTATTTTGTATTAGAAGATACAATATCACCGTTTCTGGCCCAGCCTTCGTGATACGCTTTTGCGTCAATTGAATGTGTTGGTGATGAAGCTGCTAATACATAAGTAATTAAACACTCATTATATCCTTCTAAAGCGAAATTCATCTGCCAGTCGTATGTTGGCGACCAATGCCAATAAAGGACATTTTTATTGTTAGTGTACCATTGCCAGTCAATCCCTTTCCAAAGAGCATCATATTTTTCAGCTACGGCTTTTTCTCTTTCAGAACCTCCTTTAAGGTATTCACGAACTGTAATCATTCCTGCAGCCAAAAATGAAGTTTCGACTAAGTCACCTCCATTATCTTTGGTTCCAAAAGGTTTTACTTTTCCTGTATTTCCGTCAATCCAATGAGGCCAAGCACCATGAAAACGATCTGCTTTGGCGAGAAAATCAGCAATTTTGTTCAGTCTTTCTAGACCTTGTTCTTTTGTAATATAGCCTTGCGACATTCCAGAAACAAGCGCCATTAATCCGAAACCTGAACCTCCCGTTGTAACAATATTGGAATCATTTTCCGGATAAATTCCATCTGGATGATAACGTTCCCTTGCTAATCCGGAATTTGGTTCTGCATAATCCCAGAAGTATTTAAAAGTTTGTTTTTGTACAATATCAATAAGCTGTTCATCCGTTAATGTAACGCCAGAAGTATTTTCTTCTGCATTTTCTTTTGCTTTCTCTGTATTTGATCCACAACTGAAAAAAGTAAAAACTAAAAATAAAACTATAATCCTAATCATTATAAAAATTTAAGTATGGAATAATAATCACTTCCTCCACAATTCTGAAGGAAGTGACTTTAAGTTTTAATTAATATCCACCAGGATTTTGAGAAGAATAACCAACAGATTCTCTTATAAAAAAGGTAGGAATTGGAAATAACTCATGTTTCCCAACAACAAATGTTTTTCCATCAGCTGCCATTGCTGCAGGAGCCTGACCGGTTCTAATAATATCAAACCATCTGTCGTGCTCAAAAGCTAATTCTACCCTTCTTTCTTTCCAGATAGCAGTTCTGACATCAGCCTGAGAAACAGCGGGAGTATCGCCAAGGTTTGCCCTATGTCTGACCTGGTTTAATAGAGGAATAGCTGCTCCGGTTTGTCCTAATTCATTTAAAGCTTCTGCCTTCATTAATACTACTTCTGCATATCTTAAATACCTAAGATTGGTATCTGTAAATTCCTGATTATAAAAATCTGATGAATAAGCCTTATAATTATACATTGGATTAGTTACAGTTGAAGCGACTACTCTGCCATCGTATAAAGTCGAACCTCTAAAAATAATCGTAGCATTTTTTCTAACATCTCCAGATTCATAAGTATCTGCTAAACCTTGTGATGGTGTATTGAAGCCCCAGCCCCAGCCACCGGCACCACGTGGTGCCTGAGAAGCAGTATAATTACCAATTCCCAATTTTTGATCAGATGTTGATGAACCTACGCCATTGATTTCAAAAATAGATTCAGGACCAAATTCCCCTTCTTTTTTAAACATTGATGCATAATCTGATACTAAAGAATAACCAGTCACTTTATCACAGTTGTCAATCACTTCCTGCCATTTTTTTTGATACAGATTCACCTTTGCTAATAAGGCGTAAGCCGAGCCTTTAGAAACTCTTTGTCTATCATTGCCTGCATAAGTAGATTTATCTGGTAACGCTTCACCTGCCTCTGTTAAATCTTTTTCTATAAAAGCGTATACTTCCGCTGTTGTTTTACGCGTTAACTGCATAATCCTGTCTTCCTCCGAGCCTTCTACAGGTAAATGATCTACTATAGGAACGCCTCCATACCCTTTTACCAATGTAAAGTACATAAAAGCTCTCATAAACTTTGCTTCTCCTATTAATCTGGTTTGCAATGCCGGAGTAATTTTATCCAGTTGAGGCAATAAATTTAATGCCTGGTTCGCTCTGTTGATACCCGCATAATTAGCTTTCCAGACACCTTCGAATGATGGAGTGGAAGCATTATAAGTTAAAGCATCCATGACATCCTTATCTGTTCCGGTATCTCCAGGATCAGAACCTTTATCGGCATCATCAGAAATTATACTCGTAACAGCGTTCCATGCAAAAGAGGACATGTCCCACGATAAAAATTGATTATAGATTGCGGTAACTAATTCTGTAGCCTTAGCATCTGTGTTAACATATTCCGGATCAACTGGAATTTTATCCGTTTGATCAACATCTAAAAAATCATCTGAACACCCTGAAAATAATATTCCGGCAAGCACAAACATTGATATATATATTCTTTTCATAATATTAAAATTTTAAATTAGCTCCAATAACAAATGATCTCAATGAAGGGTAAGCATCCAGCTCGACACCCTGAGTACCTGTTACTAATTCGCCATCTCCTAATGCTTCTGGTGAAAATCCTGAGAATTTTTGAGAGATAAATGGGTTAATAGCATTTACGTAAATTCTGCAGAAATTAATAAAACCAGTATCGCTTAAAGGAAGTTTATATCCTAAAGTGATGTTATTAATTCTAAAGAAGTCAGCTGATTCCAAGTAATATGTTGAAGCAACCGGAACCTGGTTAAACGGAGCAGGATTTGAAGCCGTTGTATTTGTTGCAGTCCAAAAATTATTAGCTAAAGAAGCTTCTACATTTTCTCCTGAAAAACGCTGTGCTTTTTTACCGTTATACACTTTTGCTCCTCCTATTCCATAACCATCAACAGAAAAATCTATGTTTTTATAGTTCAGTCCTAAAGTAACACCATAGTTGGTAGTTGGTAATACTGAACCAACATATTTTTTGTCATTAACCTCATTTAATGCCCCTTGGCCTACCTTATCGCCATTTGCTGTGTAATACAACATCTGACCGTTTGTTGGATCAATCCCTGCATATTCATACATATAAAAACTACCTATTGGCTGACCAACCGAAGTTCTGTCAAGTAATTTAGTATTTTGGCCATTTCCTAGTGATCCGCCAACAATTGGTGCAATTCCCTGATTTTTCAAACTTGCTAATTCATTCTTATTATGCGAGAAATTACCACCTACCCAATAACTTAAGTTATCGTTTATTTTATCATCCCAACGTAATGCAATTTCATATCCTTTGTTTGATACTTCTCCAACATGTGAAGGCGTTCTCTGAGTAATACCTGAAGTTGACAATGGTAAAACATACAAAATGGCATTTGTTGTATTTTTATCATACAAATCAAAAGATCCTTTTAATCTGTTATCCAGCATTTCAAAATCAAAACCTCCGGAAAGTTCTTCAACAATTTCCCATGATAAATTTGGGTCGACCGTTGAATCAATTGTTGTTCCGGAACTTGAATCCGGTCCGTAATTTAAACCAGAAGTAAAAGTTTGATTATTAAGTGGCACTTTTTGATTTCCTAATCTACCCCAGGAACCTCTTATTTTTAATAAATTAAGTGCTTTTACATTACTTAAAAAGCTTTCTTTTGAAGCTATCCAGCCAACACCAAAAGATGGAAAAGTTCCCCAACGATTATCTTCTGAAAATTGTGAAGATCCGTCACGTCTTACAGTACCCGTAAACAAATACTTATCCATTAATTTATATTGAAAACGGCCAAAATAGGACGATAATTTTGACTGATTTAATGCTACATCATTATATCCTACTACATTTGGTGCATATGGAACACCGTCTAATGCCCAATAATTAGAATTGGCCTCAACATTTTTTCTCGTTACTGTTAGTTTTTCCCTAATACCAATTACGTTTGTTTCAATACCTGCTGTCACTTCTACATCATGTATTTCGTCAAAAACTTTATTATATGTAAAATAATTAGACAGATTCCAATTGAAGTATTGCTCTCTGTTTCTGGTTAAAGTATTGGTATTTAAACTGCTTTTGTCATAATCCGACTCCACTCTTGTTGGATCTGCTGCCAGCCAAAGAGCTAAATTATCAACATAATTATACTGTTTGTAAGTATAGAATTCTCCATTAAATTGTGATGTAAACTTTAATGATTTTAAAATATCATAATCTAATTTTAAACCACCCTGTAAAATAACAGTTTGCTGTTTTTCATTATTATAATCTAAAGCTGTTACAGGATTTCCTACTGAGTTAAATTGAGAACCGCTTTCAGCTACTACTCCATTATTTACAAATGGAACTCCATACTTTCCGTCAGGATAACGCACCGGTACCATTGGAGATTGTCTGTATGCTGTTGTAAATGCAGACATAGGTTTAGGGGTGTTTTTTATAGAAGTAACACTAAAATTTTGGCTTACATTTAATTTATCAGAAATTTTATATTCATTATTACTTCTGATAGTGGTACGTCCATAATCAGTTCCATTCAGGATCCCTTTTTCTTCATAATTTCCGGCACTTAAAAAGTATTTAATATTTTCTGATGATCCGGAAATCGAAATGTTGCTTTCTGAATATGTACCCGTTCTTGTAATTTCATCATACCAATTTGTATTGATTGGCTGATTTAGTGAAAATTTATTTGGATCATTAAAAGCCGCATTGCTATAGCGGGCAAATTCTTCACTATTAGCCATATCAACTTTTTTCAATGCGCTTTTGAAACCCATGTAACTATCAAAGTCCACTGTAAGTTTTCCTTTTCCTGTTTTAGTTGTAATCATGATAACTCCATTTGCCCCTCTGGTACCATAGATCGCAAGCGCCGAAGCATCTTTTAAAACCTCATAAGAAGTAATATCACTTGTATTGATATTGTTGATGTTATCTGTTGGCATACCATCCACTACATATAAAGGATTTCTTCCTCCTAATGCCGTACCAACTCCTCTAATCACTACCGAGGGAGTACCTCCAGGTGTATTTGACGAAGTAACCTGAACACCTGCAGCTTTACCTTGTATAGCCTGAGAAGCGTTCGATACTTTCATTTTGGTAATTTCTTCAGACTTAATAGAACTTACAGACGAAGTGTTATCAATTTTCTTTCTTGTACCATACCCAATGACAACAACTTCTTTTAAAGCAGTATCATCAGACTCTTTTAAAATAATTGTCATTGGTGTGGTAGTTGCGGGAACTGAGACTGCATCAAAACCTAACATAGAAACTTTTAAGGTCTCTCCTGATTGGGCATTGATTGTAAAGTTTCCATCGAAATCTGCGTCAGTACTTGCTTTAGAATCAGGCGCACTAATAATTGCTCCCGGAATTCCCATTCCGCTACTATCTACTACTTTTCCTTTAATTGTCTGACCCGACATATAAGCGGGAAGCAGTAATAGTGCTAAAAAGCTAAAAATAAAATTTTTCATACAGTTTCTAATCGTTTAAGTTAGTAGAGCCAAATTAAACAATTACAACGTTGTAGTATAACAATATGCACTACGACACAGCTACATCATTATGTTAAAAAATAAAATTAATCCGCTTATAATCAACAAATTAAATGTTAAATAAAAAACATTAGCATTATGTTATGATGTAGTAAAGATGTATTCGAATAATATAAAAAAGACGGTTAATAAATAAAATATCAATAAAATTTAACAAGACAAATTATATATTTAACAAAAATTTAGAGAGATTATCTTCCTGAGACAAGTTTAGTTTCTTTCTTAACCGATAGCGATGCAATTCAACACCCCTAAATGAAATATTCATCATGGGTGCAATTTCCTTTGAAGAAAGATTCATCTTAAGATAAATACAAAGTTTTATATCTTTAGGAGTAAGGTTTGGAAACTTTTTAGTAAGACTGATTATAAATTCGTTGTGAATCTGATTTAGATTGGCTTCAAAAATCTCCCATTCATGTTTATTGACTTCATTGATCCTGATTGCTTTTTTTATTTCGCTTTTGAGCTTATTGAAATCTTTCTCAGAATCCAGAATATTTTGAATATTTTCAATCATTTCGCTCTGCTTCGCAATAGATAATGACTTCCCGGCAACTTCTGATGATTTAGTTTGCAACTCAAGTTCCAGAATATGTTTTTCATATTCCTGAATATTCAACTCATTTTCGGTTTTTAACTCCATTTCAAGAATCTCCCGCTGATGTTTCTGTTCTTCTGCTTGTAATCTTAATTTTTGAATGTACCGTATCTTGTTCCATTTATAATAAAAAAACAAAATTGTACTTATTAACAGAAAGTATAATAAGATCATCCAAACAGAAAAATACCATGGCTGGGCAACAGTAAAACCAAAACTGGAAACTTTATCATAACTGGCACCATCATGTTTGTAAATTACAACAGAATGATAACCGCTGCTCAAATTATTCAATAGAATTAATCCCTCTGAAATTGGAATAATTTTTTGGGTTTTATTAAGCTGATAAAATAAATTAGGCTTTTTCGCTCCGTAAATTCCGGATATGACATTCAGCTTCAATTCAGTATTGAACTTTATCTTAGAATCATCCAGAATCAAATTATTGTTATTAAAAGCTTCAATCCTTATCTGTTTGTTTTCCTTTTTTTCATATTTTAATTCAAGTGAAATAAATCCATCATCAAGATTTAAAAGATAATGGTTCTCATTTTTAAAGACTTTCAGGTTATCGTTAATCAGCTTTCCTTTATAATATTTTTTCTGAATAATATTCCATACAAATTTATTTCCCACAGCATAAATATGATGTAAAATTCCGTCCTGAAGCACCATAAAATGATCTTCATCAATTGCTATTACATCAGTTATACGTTTAAAATTATCATTAAATAAATCGTTCTCTTCCAGTTTGTTTGTGATGGAATTATATGTATACCAGGAGTTATTGATCAAAAAGAGGATTTCTTTTCTAAATTCGAAAATCTTAACCCCAAAATCATTTTCAATTTTACTTTGTTGTGTAATATTCTCAACTTTTAGCGTTTCATATTTATCATTGTACAGGACACGGTATAAACCACGATAATTATCGGCAGCAAAAATTTCATTTTTTTTATTTTGAGCTACATATTTAATAGGTTTTGAGATATCCTTAATTATCTTATGCTCTTTTAATTTTGAAATATCATCATATACTAAAATTCCACTGTAAGTCGACTGAAAACACGTATTGTTAATACTGCTTTTTGATAAATTCCAGCCACCGCTTACATTATTGAGTTTATAAAAAGAGCCTTTATCGTAACAAAATGTTCCATCGTTGTGACCAATGATATATTTATTATCAATTTTAGTAATATTCCATGCCTGTCCCTGAGTATTGGGAATCATTGTAAATTTGCCTGATTCATATTCAAAAACACCATGGTTGGAAGCTATAAGATAACCTTTATTCGTAGTTGCAACTGAATACACAGAACCTAAAATCCCTGAATTATCATAAAAAATTGAGATTGGAGAATTTACTTCAACATGAGCAATACCGTTGTCTAATCCCAGCCATATGTCATTTTCTTTATCAAAACCAATACTTAAAATTGAGTTATTCATCAGGACATTATCCCGGTCAATATTTTTGTAAGTATTTGTAATCAGATCAAAAATATAAATACCTTTATTTCCTGTTCCAATAATCAGCTGGTTATTTTTTGTAAACCTCGCAACATTAATAGTAGCTGTCTTTAATGTTTCATTTAACGGATTATTCCAAGCTATCAGACTGTTGTTTTCTTTAATAAAAATTCCTTTTTTCTGAGTAAAAACATATACTTTATTCTGATGTGTTTCAATAGCATGAACAACAGTATTTTTTAAAACATTCCATCCCTTCGGACTTGTAATTCTGGCGCCATCCATCTTAAAAATCCCTTTTTCTACAGAGGCGACATACAGGTTTTTACCGACTACAAAACAATACGATATTAAAAAAGGAAAGTTGATTTTTTGGATACGTTTACCAGTATAAATAAAAACATCGTTAAAGGACTGAAAATAAATTGACCCGTTAAATTTGAAAATTTTCCAGATTTCTTCATTATCTTTTTCATCAAATAAGCGCAGGTTTTTGGTAATCGAAACATAATGCATTTTTCCTTCTTTCCTATACCAATAACCAAACTCTTTATAAGATCCTGAGTAAATTTTATCCCCTTCAATCATAATAGACCTAATGATGGTTTTATTAGGCAGTGTATATTTTTCCCATATAACGCCGTCATATCGCAGTAAATAATGATTATTGGCAAAATACATGGCGTTGTCATTTCCCTGAACAACATTCCAAATTTGATTATCACCCTGATAATTTGACTTGCTGTAGTTTTCAACGAAAGGAAGTAGTTCTTGTGCCTGAATTTGAGAAGCGATAAGAAAGAAAAAATATAATTTTAAAAGTATCGATTTCAAAGTATTCGGATTTAAACTCAAATATACTCACAAATATTTAAATCTTGAGCATAAAAAACTCCCTCGATTGAAGGAGTAATTTATATTTTAAGATTACTGTTTTTAACTATTCAATTGTAAAACCAAAGTCAATAGTCCAATTATCAAACATAATGGAGCATAATATTTTGTATCATTAACAGCAAATTTAGTGTTTTTTACTTTTTTGAAAAATCCCAGATAATTAAAATCCCCAATTGCTCTTAGAATAAATATTCCTGTCAAAATCCACAGGCCATTTTTATTAAGCCATAAAGGAATTTCTATTGAAATAAATCCCGCTTTAATCAAATAAAAAAGGGCAAAAGCTAACAATCCTACGGCAACTATCAATGTAGCCGCAATACTAGGAGGTCTCATAGGACTTCCGTCAGCTTTTGAAGGATAAACACCATCTGTTCCCCATTTTCCACCAATAGCCCAATAAAAATGAATTGATGAAAGAAATAAAAAAATTAAAAAAAGTAGTAAAGTAATCATTATCATAAAATAATATTTTAAAATTAACCCTTTAGCAAATGATAAGCCTGATTGGCAATTTCATATTCTTCATCAGTTGGTACTACCAAAACTTTCACTTTTGAATCAGGAGTATTAATAGCTCTGTTTTCTTTAGAACGCATTTGGTTTTTATCTTCATCCAATTCTATTCCGAAATAACTCATATCAGTACAAACCAATTTTCGCATATACGATGAGTTTTCACCAATCCCGGCTGTAAAAACTATCGCATCTAAGCCATTTAAAGCTGCTGTATAGGAACCTATAAATTTTTTAATACGATAGGCATTCATAAACAAAGCCAATTGGCACTCTTTATTTCCTTTTTCAGCCTGTGCTTCAATATCACGTAAATCGCTGTAGCCCGTAAGCCCCAACATCCCGCTTTGTTTTTGAAGAATATTATTTATTTCATCTAAAGTAAATCCCAATGAGTTTTGCATATAAAAGATAACCGACTGGTCAACATCTCCGGCTCTGGTTCCCATTATCAAACCATTTGTTGGTCCGAATCCAAAAGAGTGATCTATACTTTTACCATCTTTAATGGCGGTCATACTACAACCGTTTCCTAAATGAATGGTAATTATATTATGAACTGGATGCTTTAAAGTGTTTAGATAATCAATCGCCTGTTCTGAAACATATTTATGGCTCGTGCCATGAAAACCGTAGACCCGAATTCTGTTTTCTGTCAATAATTTGTTTGGAATAGCATATTTATAAGCCACCTCGGGCATTGTTTGATGAAAAGCCGTATCAAAAACAGCAACTTGTTCGGCAGTATCAAAAATTTCTTCTGCAACATTAATCCCTTCTAAATTAGCCGGATTATGTAATGGAGCCAGTTCAAAAAGCTGTTTGATTTTTGCCTTTACCTTGTCATCAATTTTTACCGTTTCTGTAAAAGTGCTTCCTCCATGTACAACCCGATGTCCAACAGCAGCAATTTCAGAAGTCGATTCAATCACTCCTTTTTGTGGGTCCAAAAGCATATTAGCCACTTTTTGCAAACCTATTTTATGGGTTGCAATTGACAATACTTCCGCATATGAATTTGATGCCGCCTTAAAAGTAACATTAGAACTTTCTAAACCAATTCTGTCAATCATACCGCTACAAATTACTTCGTTTTCCGGCATAACCATTAATTGATATTTTATCGATGAACTTCCTGAGTTTATTATTAATATTTTCATTTTTTTTTATAGTTTTCTAGGGGGCTCAGTTTTTAATTTGAACGCGGATGAAACAGATTTGCTAAGCAAAAACGCAGATAAAAACGGATTTTAATTTAGACAGTTTAAAATATAAATAGATATTTAAAAAACAGAAAATATAAATATACATTACAAACTTTAAATACAAATTTATTATTGGGTGATTTTTTTTCCATTGTTGAGTAAAATTTAAGATTCCTCTTTTATATAGTTTTTGATTATAATTCCATAACACCATATTAATTATGAAAAAGCAAGCAAAGACAAGATTCACACCAACTTCTATATTTGAAAGAAACAACTTCTTTAAAGCTGCACATATTATCATTATAATAAATGCTTCAAAACTCGAAACCACAATAGTTTCACTACCAGTTATTCTTGCACCTGTATTCAGATAAAAGAAGTGACTGTATATTTTTTTAATATTCAAAAGATTGGCTTTTAATTTTTAATTCCAGATTTTTAATTGACTAAAGTCCCTGAGCCTGAATCGCTGTAATAACCACTGTATTGATAATATCATCAACCGTACAGCCACGGCTTAAATCATTTACGGGTTTGTTCAATCCCTGCAGCATCGGTCCAATGGCCAAAGCCCCAGTTTCTCTCTGAACGGCTTTATACGTATTATTTCCGGTATTCAAATCAGGAAAAATAAGTACACTTGCCTGCCCGGCCACTTCAGAATCCGGCATTTTGCTTTTTCCTACTGCCCGGTCTACTGCGGCATCATACTGAATTGGCCCTTCAATCTTTAAATCGGGACGTTTTAGTTTTACAATTTCTGTAGCTGCCCTTACTTTCTCGACCTCATCTCCTTTTCCGGATGAACCTGATGAATAGGAAAGCATCGCAATTTTAGGTTCAATTCCGAAAGCGGAACTTGAATCTGCTGATGAAATCGCAATTTCAGCCAATTGTTCAGCCGTTGGATTTGGGTTAATAGCACAATCTCCAAAAACAGAAACCCTGTCTTCCAGACACATAAAAAATACGGATGAAACTACAGAAGAATTGGGTTTGGTTTTGATAAATTGCAATGCCGGTAAAATAGTGTGCTGTGTGGTGTGTGCCGCTCCGGAAACCATTCCGTCAGCATGTCCTTTATAAACCATCATAGTTCCGAAATACGAAACGTCTTCCATTAAATCCCTTGCCATTGTAATACTTACATTTTTGGCTTTTCGAAGCTCATAATACGTATTGGCATAATCTTCATAAAACTCAGATTCTATTGGATTAATGATGTTTACTTTCGAAAAATCAAACGAAATTCCGAGTTCTGTAACTTTATTTTCAATTTGTTTCTTATCTCCAATTATCGAGATATCGACCACATCCATATCTAATAATCTTGACGCAGCCGTGATGATTCGATCATCATTTCCTTCCGGCAAAACAATATGTTTACGATGCTGTTTGGCTCTTTTGACCATATTGTACTGGAACATTTTCGGTGTCATTCCTTCAGGTACAAAAGTGATTAATCTTTCGGATAACGCATCATTATCAACATATTTTTCGAATGTTGTAATTGAAGTTTCAATTTTGTGGATGTTATTAGCGTATATTTTTGATTTAATCGCACCAATTCTGTTGGTAATATGATACGTTCCGCCATCAACAGCAATAATCGGAACAATGGCAGAAAGTCCTTCAATCAATTTCAAAATACTTTCTTCCGGTATAATATTTCCGGTTAGGATAATTCCTGAAATAGTGGGATAATTAACTGATTCATTGGCTTGTAAAGCTCCCAAAATTATATCTGAACGATCTCCGGGCGTTATCACCAAAGCGTTATCATGCAAATGAACCAAATAATTGTGCAACTGCATGGCACCAACGCTAAAATGACCAATTTCATTATTAAGATATGTTTCTCCAAATAACACTTTTGCATTTAATTCATTCACAATTTCCTGCATTGTCGGGTTATTCAAACTTGAAATCAACGGAATTGTATTAACCAAAACGTTGGCAGGCAAACTTTTTTGCAATCCCTGTGTAACCAGGTCTATATTTTCAGGCTGCACTTTATTGGCAAAAACCGATAAAACTTCAACCTCTTTTACTTTAAAGGAATCGTAAACCAAATATAAACTATCTACTAATTCATCCAGGGTCTTCCCTACTCCTGATCCAATAATTATTGTCGGAATTCCAAGGTTTTTCGCAATTAGCACATTCAGGTCTAACTCGATTGAAGTTCCCTCACCGGTAAAGCTGGTACCCTCTACCAAAACAAAATCAAACCGTTCTTCGAGTTTTTTATATTTCTCAATAATTAAATCCAAAACCTCGCCTATTTTACCTTTATTTTTCTTTTTGATTAATTTGCTTTTGGTAATAGCATAGGCATCTTCAAACTTGATATCAAGATTAAAATGCGAAAGTACCGTTTCAATATGGTTGTCTAATTCTCCATCTACAAAATCCTCTACAATGGGCCTGAAATATCCCACTTTTGCCGTTTTACCTATTAAAATACTCATCAAACCGAGTGTTACAATTGATTTTCCGCTATTTTGATCGCTTGTGGCTATGTATATCGCTTTACTCATACTTTATATTTTGAATCTAAAAACAAATGTATTTGAATTATATTTTTTAATACGCTAACCAATGTTAAAACCAACGTCTTTTTTTGAAATAAATAATTAAGGCTATCACCAACAAAAACATACCCCCCATGACAATAAAATAGCCGTTTTTGGAGCGAAGTTCCGGCATATAATCAAAGTTCATTCCATACACCCCTACAATAAATGTCAACGGAATAAATATTGCTGAAATGATCGTCAGGGTTTTCATAATCTCATTCATTTTCCGGCTTTGTTCTGAAAAATAAAAGTTAGAAGCGGTCTCCAAAGAACTCATATCAGAGTCTATTTGCTCTAAGAGCTCCAAACTTTTTTGGTGCAATCGGGTAAAAAAGTTAAAAGTATCTGCCTCTATCGAATTGAATATATTATCATCTTTTATGCTTTTTAAATCATATAAAGAATCCCGAAGCGGAATAATCGAACGGCGCAAGAAATTAAGATTGTCACGGTGATTTTCTATTTTTTCCAAAATAACCGGGTTTGCGCCTTTTTTAGTTAAATTAATTAACTCTTCTATTCTATTTTCTTCATTTTCAATTGTAATGTAGAAATTCTCCATTACGGCATCCAATAATAAATAAAGCAGGTAATCAACTTTTCTTGTTCTGACAATTCCTGCATGAGTTCGTAAACGCTCGCGTATGTGGGTAAAAAAATCACTTCTTTTTTCCTGAAATGAAATTAAGATTCCATCTTTTAGAATAAAACTGAGTTGTTCAACCTTAATTGCTTCCGAATCCTCTTCAGAAGGCAAAATCGATTTGATATTAAAAAAAAGGAGTTCTTGTTGCTCCTGAAGCTTGGTTCTTTTAGTCGTGTTTAAAATATCCGCCAATAAAAAATCATCTAATTGAAAATGTACCCCGATGGTTTTTATTAGATTAATATCATTTAATCCGTGAATGTTCAGCCAATTATTTTTAGTATAATTAATACAAGTATTTAATGCCAGGATTGTAAACTTTTCATATTCAACAACATTGTCATTGTCATATATAAAAAGCTGCATTTCAGATTCTTGTTCTTTCTGTGATCCTGTATATTCTAATGTGACATGTTGCAGCTTACGGCCTTTCTTGTATTTTATCTTTCTCATTCAAAAAAATTTACAATAGTAATATTACAAAAAAGAATCTGAATTGGAAATGACAATTGTCATTTTGATAAGTAAATCTTTTAATGAAAAACTTATTATTTGTAATATTTTACTTACTTTTACTTAAACCCGACAGGTTTTATAAACATAGGTGTTCGGAAGTTATCTAAGTTGTATTAAATAGTGGTGATTTGCTTGGGTCCCCATCGCAGATTACCACTATTTCTTTTATTATTTC
>NZ_JAVDWQ010000028.1:0-27553 GCF_031457575.1 Flavobacterium piscis
AGAAATAGTGGTAATCTGCGATGGGGACCCAAGCAAATCACCACTATTTAATACAACTTAGATAACTTCCGAACACCTATGTTTTTAAAACCTGTCGGGTCTAGAACACAAAGCTTGACTTTTAAACAACCAAAAAACCAACCAAATCAACTATAAATTATGAATCCATTATCAATAGAAAAACGCAATTTGGTTTTGCATTCCATGGCAAAACTGGTAGAGCAGGAGCGGAGCCAGATTATTCAGGTTAATAAAGAAGATTTGAATGCGTACGATGGTTCTGATCTAGCGATGGAAGAACGTTTAAAAGTAGATGATAAAAAAGTAGATGAGATGATTTTATCGCTAAACCAACTGGCTTCTCAGGATGATCCTGTTGGGGTAGAGCGCTTTCATTTTGTTCATGATAATGGAATTCGGGTAACTAATAAAACAGCTGTATTTGGCACAGTTTTAATTATTTATGAATCTCGACCTGATGTAACTATTGAAGCGGGTGGAATTGCTTTTAAATCCGGGAATAAGATTTTATTGAAAGGCGGAAAAGAAGCTTTACAATCGAATTTGAAGATTGTGAGTTTGTGGCATCAGGCTTTGGAAGAGAATGGTATTTCTACAGAATGGGTAGAATATTTAAATTACAATCGTACAGAAACTCAGGCTTTTTTAGAAAATCCAACACAAAAAGTCGATTTAATCGTTCCTCGTGGTGGTGAAAAACTGATTGAGTTTGTTAAAAAACATGCAACTTGTCCTGTAATTGTTAGTGGCCGTGGGAATAATTTTGTTTATGTGCAACAAGAAGCCGATTTGGAAATTGCTTTAAAAGTAATCCTGAATGCTAAAACAGCTAAAATATCTGCTTGTAATGCTGTTGACAAGGTTTTGATTGATAATAGAATGGATAATTTTGAAGGTTTTACTGCCATGTTAATTGAAGAATTAACAGAGGCTAACGTTGAAATTTTAGTTGACAACTCCCTGGAAACATTTAAGAATACAAAATTGCTTTCAGATGAAAACATTTGGTATGAAGAGTTTTTGGATTATAAAATTGTAATTGGAACTGTAAATTCAGATTCAGAAGCCATTGCCAAAATCAATAAATATTGCGGTGGACATTCGGCTTCAATCATTACAATAAACGATGAAATAGCACAAAATTTCATGGAAAGCATTGATGCAGCAGCTGTTTATCAGAATGTTTCGACGCGTTTTACAGATGGATTTCAATTAGGATTAGGTGGGGAATTAGCCATTAGTACCGACAAATTGCATCAAAGAGGACCAATTGGATTACAGCATCTGGTTACCAATAAATGGTATATTTACGGAGAAGGGCAAATCAGGTAATTTTAGATTTCTGATTTTAGATTTTAGATTGGAATTTAATTATAGATAAAGCTTTGCGCCCTTTGCGGTAAAAAGAAACTTAGTGACTTTGTGCCTTTGTGGCAAAACCAAAACAAAATGAGCAAAAAAAGGATTTTATTAAAAATAGGAAGCAATACCTTAACCAAAGAAACCAATCATATTTCGCGGGGAAAGATTGAAGATATTGGTATGCAGATTGCCACTTTAAATAAAGATTACGAATTTGTAATAGTGAGTTCAGGAGCTATTGCAGCTGCCAAACAATTTGTAAAACTGGAAAGTAAAGGCAAAGAAATTATTGTAAAACAAGCTTTAGCCTCGATTGGACAGCCTCATTTGATGCGGATTTTTCATGAGAATTTCAGTGATTTAGGTTTATTGACATCCCAATGTTTATTGTCTTATTCTGATTTCGAAAAAGAACAATCGAAAGTGAATATTGTGAATACAATCAATGTTTTGGTTGAGAATAATTACATTCCGATTATTAATGAAAATGATACCGTTGCCACAGATGAGATTCAGTTTGGTGATAATGATAAGTTAGCAGCATTGGCAGCAGTTTTATTAAACGTGGATATTTTAATAATCGCAACAAACACTAACGGAATATATACAAAAGCATCGATTCATGATGAAATTCCTGAAACGATTAAACTCGTAAATGATTTAAAGCTTTTAGAAAAGGAAATCGGAGAATCTAAATCATCACATGGAACTGGTGGAATGCAATCCAAAATTGAAGCAGCAGGCATTGCAAAAGCTGCCAATATTGAAACCTGGATAGTGAATGGATTAGAAGATAATTTTATTTTAAAAGCATTAAAAAATGAAAAACCGTTTACTAAGATAGTGTGATTTATAACGCAGATGATGCGGATTCGCTATTGCGAAGACGCGGATAAAAACTGATTTTTTTAATTATGGGATTATTACAGGAGGAGTTAACGGATGTCATTATTAAAACTTTTTATGAAGTTTATAATGAATTAGGATATGGATTTTTAGAGAAGGTTTATTTAAATTCGCTATACCTGGAATTAAAAAGTAAAGGTTTTAAAGTTGAAGTTCAAAAGAAAATAGAAGTTTACTATAAAGGAATCGAAGTAGGAGAGTATTACGCAGATTTAATTGTTGAAAATTTAGTTATTCTGGAATTAAAAGCTGCTGATAGTATTATTCCTGCCTTTGAAAATCAGATATTAAATTATTTGAGAGGTACAAATTGTGAAGTAGGCTTACTTTTGAATTTCGGAAAGAAACCAGAATTTAAACGGAAGGTTTTTGAAAATAATAGAAAAGTAAGAAAACAAAATTCAATTTAATCAGCTTATATAATATTGTTGTAAATTAAATAGAAGAAAAAAAATAAAATCAGTTTTTATCTGCGTTTTCGCTTTAGCGAATCAGTTTAATCCGCGTATAAATAACACAATACATAAAAAAATGAACTATATTTCAATAAAAGATATCAACTCATTATCAAAATGGGTGAAAAGCGCACTAAAAATCAAAAAAAATCCGCTTAAGAATCAAAGTTTAGGAAAGAATAAAACCTTAGGAATGTTATTCTTTAATCCGAGTTTAAGAACGCGTTTGAGCACTCAAAAGGCGGCCTTGAATTTAGGAATGAATGTAATGGTAATGAATTTTACTAACGAAGGCTGGACTCTGGAATTTGAAGATGGAGCTGTAATGAATTCAGGTGCTTCAGAACATATTAAAGAAGCGGCCGAAGTAGTTTCGCAATATTGCGACATCATTGCAATCCGCGCTTTTGCAGGTTTGGCTGACAAAGAAAAAGATTATGCTGAAACAGTCATTTCAGGATTTTTGAAATATGCTACGGTACCAATTGTAAATATGGAAAGTGCTGTGCGTCATCCGTTGCAGTCTTTGGCAGATGCCATCACAATGGAAGAATACAAAACGAAACACAAGCCAAAAGTAGTACTTTCGTGGGCACCTCATCCGAAAGCATTGCCTCAGGCTGTTGCTAATTCTTTCGTAGAAATGATGCAAATGCAAAAGGATATGGATTTTGTTATCACACATCCTGAAGGTTACGAATTAAGTCCCGAAATCACAAAAGATTCAAAAATAGAATACGATCAAAACAAAGCTTTTGAAAATGCCGATTTTGTTTACGTAAAAAACTGGAGCAATTTTAACGATTACGGAAAAGTAACAAACTCGGATGCAAATTGGACCGTTACAGCCGAAAAAATGGCATTGACCAACAACGGAAAATTTATGCATTGCCTGCCAGTGCGTCGTAACGTAATTGTGAGCGATGAAGTTATTGACAGCGAGAATTCAATCGTAATTCAGCAAGCCAATAACAGAACGTATTCGGCACAATTAGTTTTACAGAAGATTTTAAAAAAGTTGTAATTTGAGGCACAAAGAGGCAAAGCTACAAAGGCTCAAAGGTTTTAAAAACCGTCAAAACCTTTATACCTCTGAATCTTTGAGCCTTTGAACCTTAGAAAAAAATGGTAACAGTAATAAAAATTGGCGGAAATATAATTGATAACCCAACAGAATTAGAACAATTCTTAACGGACTTTTCTAAGATTGAAGGGTATAAAGTTTTAGTTCATGGTGGAGGAAAGTCGGCTACAAAAATGGCCGAAAGTATTGGATTAGTTCCGCAAATGATTGAAGGCCGCCGAATTACAGATGCTCCAATGCTTGATGTTGTTGTGATGATTTATGCAGGACAAATTAACAAGCACATTGTGGCACAATTACAATCGAAAAATAATAATGCAATTGGTTTTTCCGGTGCTGACGGAAATTTAATTCAGTCTGTAAAACGAAATCATCCAACAATCGATTATGGTTTTGTAGGTGATGTAAAACAAGTCAATACAAAGTTATTGGCAACTTTGCTTGAAAACGGAATTGTCCCGGTTTTTTGTGCCATCACACACGATAAAAACGGACAGTTATTAAACACAAACGCTGATACAATCGCAAGCGAATTATCAATTGCTTTGTCTGAAGTTTTTGATGTAACACTAACATATTGTTTTGAAAAACAAGGAGTTTTACAGGATTCTGAAGATGATTCATCTGTAATAACAGAAATTAATGAAGTATTATACAATAAATTAAAAACCGAAAAAGTAATCCATTCCGGAATGATTCCGAAACTGGATAATTGTTTCAATAGTTTATCACGTGGTGTTCAGAAAATCAAAATCGGACATCATAAAATGCTTCAAAATCCAGATGTCCTTCATACAACGATTACATTATAAAAGAGACTACGAAATTACAATTAATAAAAAAATTAGAGAAAATTCATGTAATTCGTGGCAAAAAAATATAGCTGCAGAAGTTATTTTAAATATTAATTTAAGAAATTTACGCAAATTAAATTGTCACATAATTGAGTAAAAGTACTAATTGAGTTTTTTAAACTTTGTGACTTAGTGCCCTCGTGGCAGAGAAATGACCAATATGAAAAATATAGAAACGCTTACCAAAGAGGCAATCAACTTATTAAAGAACCTAATTGAAACACCTTCGTTTTCCAGTGAAGAAGATCAAACTGCACTTTTAATAGAAAATTGGTTCAATCAAAACGAGATTCCTTTTAAAAGAGAAAACAATAATGTGTGGGCGTTCAATAAATATTTTGATAAAAATAAACCAACACTTTTACTGAATTCACATCATGATACTGTAAAACCAAATCAGGCATATACCAACGATCCGTTTGAAGCTATTGAAAAAGACGGCAAATTATTCGGTTTAGGAAGTAATGATGCAGGAGGATGTCTGGTCTCGTTATTGGCAACTTTTGTTCATTTTTATGAGAATCAAAATTTATCTCATAATATTGTAATTGTGGCTTCCGCCGAAGAGGAAAGTAGTGGTAAAAATGGTTTAAACAGCGTTTTAAAACATTTGCCAGAGCTGGATTGTGCTATTGTTGGTGAACCCACTTTAATGCAATTAGCTGTTGCTGAGAAAGGTTTGTTAGTCCTTGACGTAAAAGTAAAAGGAACCGCAAGTCATGCCGCACATCAAAACGATGATAACTCATTATATAAATCAATTCCGGTAATGGAATGGTTTAAAAATTATAAATTCGATAAAATCTCTGAGGTTTTAGGTCCTGTAAAAATGACCGTAACGCAGATCAGTGCCGGAAAACAACATAATGTAGTGCCCTCAGAATGTGATTTGGTTGTCGATATTCGTGTAAATGACTGTTATACCAACACCGAAGTTTTAGAAGTTGTAAAAGCCAATGTAAATGCCGAAGTTACACCAAGATCAATGCATTTAAATGCATCATCTATTCCAATTACGCATGGTTTGGTACAGGCCGGAATCGCTTTAGGAAGAACAACTTATGGCTCGCCAACGCTTTCAGATCAATCGGTTTTAAGCTGCCAGTCCTTGAAACTAGGACCTGGTGAAACTCTGCGGTCACATTCGGCAGATGAGTTTATTTTCATCAACGAAATTGAAGAAGGAATTGATTTATATATCAAAATACTAACGGATTTCTTTAAATTATAATTGACATCTTTGTTATTCTGAGTAAGTCGAAGGATTAGGAGCTATTTCCCGCTATCCGCTAAATCTTTTATTTTTAAAAGAAAAAAATAAAAGGATACCACTTCTATCAGGGCTAGGCATTCGAAAAATTTAGAAACATTACAATAAAATAAAAACTTTGTGAATCTTTGAGTTTCTTTTGAGAAACTCTGTGAAACAAAAAACACATACTCTTATGAAACTTTGGGAAAAAGGAATTGCAACAGACAAACAAATCGAACATTTTACCGTTGGAAACGACCGTGAATTGGATTTGGTTCTCGCAAAATACGATGCTTTAGGTTCAATTGCACATGCTAAAATGCTTGGTAAAATTGGATTATTAACTTCAGAAGAAACAACTTCCTTAGTTGATGCTTTAAACGATATTATTGCAGACATTGTCGTAGGAAATTTTGAAATTGAAGACAGTTTTGAAGATGTTCATTCTAAGATTGAATATTTATTAACTGTAAAACTGGGCGATGCAGGGAAAAAAATCCATACAGCACGTTCCCGTAACGATCAGGTTTTAGTTGATGTTCATTTGTATTTGAAAGATGAATTAAAAGCAATAAAAGAACAAGTAAAAACATTGTTTGATTTATTGATGGAGTCCGCAGAGAAACATCAAAATGTATTGTTGCCAGGGTATACGCATTTACAAATTGCGATGCCATCATCATTTGGAATGTGGTTTTCTGCTTACGCAGAAAGTTTGATTGATGATGTAACAATGTTAAACGCAGCTTCAAAAATTGTAGACCAGAATCCGTTAGGTTCTGCCGCAGGTTACGGAAGTTCATTTCCAATCAACAGAACTTTTACCACACAGGAGTTAGGTTTTGAAACGTTGAAATTCAATGCTGTAGCCGCTCAAATGAGCCGTGGAAAAGCAGAGAAAACAGTAGCTTTTGCAATGAGCAGCGTGGCAGCAACGTTATCAAAATTTGCTATGGATGTTTGTTTGTATATGAGTCAGAACTTTGACTTCATCAGTTTGCCGGCGCATCTTACAACAGGTTCGAGTATCATGCCACATAAGAAAAACCCTGATGTTTTTGAATTAATTCGTGGAAAATGCAACAAAATTCAGGCACTTCCATACGAAATAACATTGATTACCAATAATTTACCAAGCGGTTATCACAGAGATTTACAACTTTTAAAAGAAGGTTTGTTTCCTGCACTTCAAAATTTGAAAGCTTGTTTGGATATCGCCATTTTCTCTGTAAAAGATATTACGGTAAAAGACAATATCTTAAAAGATAAAAAATACGATTATTTGTTTACTGTCGATACATTAAATGAAATGGTGGTTTCAGGAATGCCATTTCGGGATGCTTACAAAGAAGTAGCTGAGCAATTAGAAGCAGGTACGTATAAATCGCCTAAAGAAACGAAACACACACACGAAGGCAGTATTAATAATTTGTGTCTGGATGCCATTAAGGATAAAATGCAAGCTGCATTTTAAACAAAAAATAATTTTTAGACCTCAACCGGTTTGTATATAAATGCAAATCGGTTTTTTTATACAAAAGACTTGAAAAAATCAACTCTCAGCTCCAGTTTGTATACAAAAAAGCTATTGATTTTTGTCAATAGCCTTTTTGAGAAAAGTTTTAAACCTAATTTTTTATAATCTTAAAAACTTTAGCCCTATTTTCAATTTGAACTTTGCAGATATAAACTCCTTTAGCAAGATTTCCTATGTTTAGTTCTGCTTTTTCATTACCAGCAACAGCTTTTGATTGTGTAAAAACCTTGCTGCCATTTGAAGAAAATAGCTCTATAACAGCTAAACCGTTTTCCGCACTTGAAAATTCAATATTTAAAACATTATCTGCAACTGTAGGATAAAATTTAAGTTCTAAATTGGCTGTATTATCATTAATTCCTAAATTAGTACAGTTTGTAGAAATTACACCTGTAGAAGTAACCTGTAATGTAGCTCCTGCACCACAAGAAGTATTTGCAACGTATGTAGCCACATCAGTTACAGGAAGTACAGTATATGTATATGATGGTTTTGAAGGAGCTGTTCCGGAATCTAAACCTGTAACTGCTGTAGGTACTGTTCCTTTAATACAACTATCAAATTTTAATCCAACTGTTCCGGATCCTTCTGAAACAGGGCTTGAAATAGTAGTTACCTGTTCAAAATTACAATTTTCTACATAACATGTGGTGCCTTGATTTCCTGCACCTAAACCAATAGCACTAGCGCCTGAAACGGTAGTTTTGTAATAACAATTTAACAGGTGTAATTCGGCATTTCTGGCTCTTGGCATTCTCGCCTTACAGCCTTCTGCCCAATAACAGTTTTTAAAGGTAATACTGTACCTTCCATCGGTGGCAGGAAAGTCATTAATCCCAGATCCTATTAAATTTGAAAAACGATGATCAGGAGAACCTCCCGATCCACCAGCAATTGCAGGTTTCAAATAGGTAAATTTACACCATGAAATGGTTACATTATCTGCAGCTCCTTTATTATCAAAATTACCATCCATTCCATCCTGAAATTCGCAATGATCGACCCATACATTGATACCTTCATTCGTAAGGATGTCTCGACCATTAACATCATAAGCTCCTGGGCCTTCAAAAATAAGGTTTCTGATAATAACATTGTTTGACCCTGGTTTTATATTAAGAATTCCAGAATTTTCAGCAGAAGTTGGAGAATCTCCAATTGTTATCTGAGTATTTCTCAGCTTTGCTCCAGGCAACCCAATGATGGTTTTATTGGTGAGTAATGAACTTGTGTATGAACAGTCAATAACACCAGAAACCAAAATTACAGAGTTAGAAACAGCAGTTGAGTTAAGTGCTGTTTTTAAAGCATTATAAGTAGTAACCGTTACAGTATTAGAAGCAGTTGGAGTTCCGCCTCCAGTTGCCGCAGCACCAAATCCTTCCGGAGCTGACATGTAATAATTTTGTGCAAAAAGGCTGCAGAAGCTTAGCAGGAAAAAGAATAAGGGGAATTTTTTTTTCATTTTAAAATTTAATTTGATTGTTTAAATTGGTTTACAGTGGTTAATGTAATCGATTGCACAAATTTAATTGAATAAAATTTAAAATAAATATTTTTATAATATAATTGTTCTTTAATGATAAATTTTTAGATTTAAGATGGCTTCTGTTAATTATTTATAAGAATAAATTATTAATAAAAGGATTTATTAAAAAATATTTAAATTTTAAAACCTCCTTGCTAAACAGGAAATTTCCAGAGTGTAAGAATAATTCCGAAAACCTTAATATATTTCGCAACCAAAATATTTTAAAATTGAAGCAAATAGTGTCAAAAGATTATAAAACTTCAAAAGTTTTGAACATTTTAAACTAAAAATGAATCTCAGTAATCAATTATAAACAAAACAAAAAATGGATCACTTATGAGTTTGTATTTTTAAAAACTTTAAACATTTTTAGAAATTAAACTTTTCCTAAAGTATATAATTGAATCAATACTAAAACATCCAGGCATATTATGCTATTTGGCTTATATAAACCTATATGAAATTTAGAATTATAAATTACAAAAACTGAAAAAAAACAAGCGCTTTATTGCATCATAACAGCTTTAAAAACAGGTAACAAGAAATATTTAATTTTTTAAAAACCAGAATAAATCCAATTATATATATAACCTATACAGGTGTTTTAAAAATAAAATATTTGTAGATCTGATGTACTGAATGATTGATTTGTTTGTATAGAGGAGAAGCCAAATGTCTGATTAACGTTAGGCTTTGTTTTAATATTTGATAAAATAAACCTTTATTAAGATCAAATTTATGATAGATTTATTTAATTTTATAAAAAATATATACAATGAAAAAGATATTATTTCTGGCTTATAGCCTGTTATTTTTATTTAGCTGCCAAAATCGGGCCCAAACAAATAAATCTCAAACGCCTAAAAAAGATGAAATCATGACAAAAGAAACAATTTATCAATATAAAGTAGAGGATTTAGCTGGAAATGTTTTTGATTTTGCAACTCTGAAGGGTAAAAAAATAATGATAGTCAACACCGCTTCAAAATGCGGATTAACGCCTCAATATAAAGATCTTGAAGCAATTTATAAAGAATATAAAGATAAAGGTTTTACTATTATAGGTTTTCCAGCCAATAATTTTGCTTCCCAGGAACCGGGAACAAATGAAGAAATTGGTGCTTTTTGTCAGCAAAATTATGGTGTAACTTTCCCCATGATGGACAAAGTTTCCGTAAAAGGTGATGATATGTGCGAAGTTTATAAATTTCTGACACAAAAAGCCAAAAATGGTTTACAGGATTCTGAAGTAGAATGGAATTTTCAAAAATATCTAATCAACGAAAATGGCGAATTGGTAAAAGTAATTAAACCGAAAACATTGCCAACTGACCCCGAAATTATCAACTGGCTTAAGAGCTAGTTACTAATTTCAATAAACAAATCCACAAATTTACTCCTGTATATTTGTGGATTTTTATTGGTCTCAGAAGTAGTTTAAAACTATGCACTTTAGTGCATTTAGCTTTAGCTTCTAAAAATATTTTAACCACAAATTACACAAATTAGCGCTAATTAATTTGTGAAAATTTGTGTAATTTGTGGCTAATAAATAAGTACTGCAACCTTGCAGACTTTCAGTCTGCCAACCAAACCTCTGCACTTTCAGTGCAAAGGTTTGGTTTATCAGGAGCTGTTCCTGCTATCCGTTCCAATCTTTTGCTTTTTAAAGAAAAAAGCAAAAGGGTTTTCACTTCTATCAGGGCTATAACACTTGTTGTAAAAAAATACTTTTAAATTTTCAAAATTATATGTCTTATTAATTACAATATTAATTGCATAAAAACCAAATCGAGCCAATGGTTAAATTTGTAACCCACTTCACGAACAGTCCCTGTCACAGTAAATCCAAATTTTTCATGAAAAGCAATACTTCCCGCATTATTGGCATCTATAGCCCCAATCATAACGTGATAACCCTGTTCTTTGGCTAACTGAATCAATTCGGTCAATAATCTGGATCCAACGCCTTTTCCAATCACATCCTCCACAACATAAACTGAATGTTCAATTGTATATTGATAGCCAATTTTTTCACGAAATTGACCGTAGCTGCCAAAACCAACTACTTTCCCTTCTAAATCAGCTACAATAACAGGCATTTTTTTTGACACCTTATCATAAAACCATTTTTTTTGAATTTCCAGCGTTTGAATGTCATAACTATAATTCGCCGTTGTATGCAAAATGGAATAGTTAACAATCTCTAGAATATTTTCTAAATCGTTTATAGTGGCAGGTCGAATCTTTAACTTCATGATATCCATATTATTTAGTCCTTAGTTCGGCTAATAAAGCATCTGCTTCTTTTGAATTAAAAGTCATTTCTGTACAAATTGCTTTGGCCTTGTTTGCGTATTGCAACGCCGATTTTTTATCTTTTATTTTATGGAAGAGTCTTGCTAAAAGCAGGTTACCATCATAAGAATCATTTAGTTCTAATGAATGTTTGACCCAGAAAGCAGCTTTTTTTAAGCTTTCAGTATCGGTAATATGCTTTAAATAAATTTGACCAATGTCTTTTAGACAACTTACGTCATTCCAAACCAGTCGTTGCGTATCATCGAGTGTTGTTTTTTTGTAAAATTGCCATTTTTCAGTTCTTTCTGCCAGGCTCAAATCAAACTTAAAAACTAGAGAATCTGTTTTTTGCAATCGAATAGATTTTGCGACTTCTCTTTGTTTAAAATAGCTTACCGTATCTAAGTTGTCAACAAATGGACGAAGTAATTCGTTTACAATACTTTCTATTTTTCGATCAACCCGAATTTGTGATGCCACAGAAGCAAACTCTTTTTGATGTTTTAAAACATATTGGAATTCCCTGGAATTAATATCCGTTACACCATTGGCAATAACACGCCAATTCGTTTCACTTACCAATTCCGTATCTGACTGTGTATTAAGATAGATATGCGTCGGAATAGATAAGTCGGTTCTGTCTTTTCCCTTTTTTAAGGTATTCAAATAAGCAAAAAACTTTGTAGAATTACTTATATCAGCAAGAAATTCTTTTTCCAGATAAGGTAATTGCATTCTGGGATTCAAAGCATAATGGGCTTCGGTCATAAATTCTGCCTTTTTTGATTCTCCTTTCAAAACATATAAAAGAGTTTCATCATCAGGATCAATAAACAAAAAAGTAGGCAATGATTTGGTATTGAATTTGTTTCTGAGTGCAATTCCTTCTTCTCGTTCTATATTTTTCCAGGTGCAAAGATAGTTTCTATTTAAAAATTCCATAACCTCCGGATCATTAAAAACTTCTTTCTTCATCTGACTGCAATGTGGACACCAATCAGCATAAAGCATTATAAAAACGGGTTTTCTTTCTGTTTTGGCAGTTTCTAATACCTTTTTATAGGGTAAGTCATCAGCAATAAATTGATTTTGTGAACAAATTGTCTGCATCGAAAATAAAACCAAAAAGAGAGATACAAAACGCATAATGGGGTTTAATTTTAATTAATTTTTAGCTTTTACAAATATATTTTCTTTTTCCAGAAATTGACTTAATATCTTTCTATTTATAAGTTAAATCGTGTGTGAAGTTTGTAACTTTGTGTTTTTAAAAAAAAGAAACACTAAACATAGATTTCTTAAAAAGTAATATCCATAAGAATGATTTATCCTAAAATACCGCTTGCGCAGAGCATTATTGAAATTTGTTTAGCTAAAAAAATTACCAATATTATCATATCACCCGGATCAAGAAACGCACCATTAACAATTGGTTTTGCCCAAAATCCTAATTTTAAATGTTATAGTATTGCAGATGAGCGTTGTGCAGCATTTTTTGCATTAGGAATTGCGCAGCAAATCAAGCAGCCAACAGTCGTGGTTTGCACATCAGGTTCTGCATTATTAAATTATTACCCTGCTGTAGCTGAGGCCTTTTATAGTCAGATACCTTTAATCGTGATTTCGGCAGATCGTCCGCAAAGTAAAATTGACATTGGTGACGGACAGACAATCCGTCAGGAAAATGTTTTTCAGAATCATTCTGTTTTTAATGCCAATTTAACTGAACTGGTTTCAGAAGAAAATGATTTAAAAATCAATAAAGCTATTGAGACTGCCATACTTCAAAAAGGGCCTGTACATATTAATGCTCCTTTTGAAGAACCACTATATGAAACTGTTCCAGCACTTTCTATACAACCAAAAATTATCTGCTTAGAAAAAATAAATCAAACTAATACTATCGAAAACTTAGACGATTTTGTTTCTATTTGGAATTCTGCCAAGCGAAAAATGATTTTGGTTGGTGTAAACGAAGCCTATTCAATTAATGATAAAATAGTTGAGATATTAGCCAACGATCAGTCTGTAGTTGTTTTGACAGAAACCACTTCAAATTTGCACCATACTAATTTTATTAATAGCATTGATACTTTAATAACACCGTTTCAGGATATTGATTTTAAAGAATTCACTCCTGAAGTTTTAGTGACTTTTGGAGGTATGATCGTATCGAAAAGAATTAAAGCTTTTTTACGAAAATACAAACCAAAACACCATTGGCATATAGATACTTTACGTGCTTATGATACTTTTAGTTCTTTAACAAAACATTTTGAGAATGAGCCAAATGTGTTTTTTGAACAATTTTTATCAAAAGCAAAAAAAGTTGAAAGTGATTATTTTTCAAAAATTAATAGTATTTATGCTTTGCGAAAAATCAGAAAAAAGGAATATCTAAATAAAATTGCATTTTCTGATTTTAAAGTTTTTGAGAAAGTAATAGAATCTTTACCTAAATATTGTCAATTGCAAATCAGTAATAGTTCAGCAATTCGATATGCACAATTAATTGATATTGATGCTTCAATTGAAGTTTTTTCCAATAGGGGAACAAGCGGAATTGATGGAAGTACATCAACAGCAATAGGCGCGTCGGTTGGAAGTGAGAAACAAACTGTTTTTATAACCGGGGACATTAGTTTCTTATATGATAGTAATGCTTTATGGAATTCTTACATTCCAAAAAACTTTAAAATCATTTTAATTAACAATGGAGGAGGAGGGATTTTCAGGATTTTACCCGGGCATGAAGAAAAACCTGTTTTTAATACTTATTTTGAAACTTCACACCAATTAACAGCAGAACATCTGGCTAAAATGTATCAGTTTAATTATTATACAGCTTCAGATTTGATTTCTTTAGAGCAAAATTTAAAACTATTATACGCTGTAGATAACGCCCCTGGGATTTTAGAAATTTTTACGCCAACTGCTGATAATGATAAGATATTGCTCCAGTTTTTTAAAGAATTAATTTAATCTTAAACAAATATAATCCGGCAATTAAAAGCTTTTTTTATCTTACAGGGATTGGAAAAACTGGCAAACTGGCATGTCCTAATGGGTCAATTGTTTGAATAGCAAAAAAATAATTATCCTTAGAATACGGAATTTCAGTTTTTGTCTCTTTTACAAAAAATGTTTTTTCCCAATGTGAGGAAGAAGTTTCCCTCATTAAAACCTGATATCCATACTGGCTTTTATCTTCGGGTGCATTCCATATTAAAGTTGATGAATTGGAGAGTCCTTTAACTTCAATGCAAACATTTGTTGGTGCTTTTGGTGACCAGGCTAAATTGGCCAGAGTAGCTAAATTAGAGCATGTATTTTTACGCAAATAATCAAAATCCATAAATTCCGCAAGATCACCGTATTTCACTCCATTTTCAGTTCTTAAATCCTGATGCTGATGATCAAAATTTTCATTCATTTCACAAAAACGAACTGCCGAAAAGCCATTTTGACTAAAAGGAGTATGATCTCCTCCTCGCAAAAAACGATCATTTCGGTATACTAATTTTACTTTTAATTGATCTACATATTGCTCTGTAACAGTTTTAATGTAACGTGCTAATAATCGGGAAGGGCTATCATTATCCCGGTTAGTTGCTTTACGCATTTTGGCTTCTTCTTCCGTTTCTAAATACGGAATAGTTTCGCTAAAAATCCTGACTTGTGTATTGTCCCTTAAATTGGTTTC
Source organism: Flavobacterium piscis (assembly GCF_031457575.1). Taxonomy (GTDB): domain Bacteria; phylum Bacteroidota; class Bacteroidia; order Flavobacteriales; family Flavobacteriaceae; genus Flavobacterium; species Flavobacterium piscis_A. The sequence continues at coordinate 15,007 of NZ_JAVDWQ010000028.1, forward strand.
GCTGGATAAACTGTTACCAATCATATCATTATTAAGCATTGCAATAATATTCCATTTGGATTCTTTTGCAAATTCGGCTAGATGTCTGGCACCATAAAGCCCTTGTTCTTCACCGGTAACAGCAACAAATACAATAGTCATTGGGAAAGATCTCCTGCTCATTATTTTTGCCAGTTCCATAACGGCTGCAACACCAGATCCGTCATCATTTGCTCCCGGAGCATCAGATTTTGTGTTCATTACATCCGAAACCCTGGAATCGAGGTGACCACTAACAATTAATACTCTGTCATCCGATGGATCTGATCCTTCCAGAATTGCCATAACATTTCCAATTTTACTATCAGCTGCTATTCTTTTGCCGTCAGCTTTAACGGTAAAATAATCAATTCTTGTAGTTAGTCTGCCATTTGACTCTAAAGCATATTTTTCAAATTCAGATTGTACCCATTTTTGTGCAGCACCAATTCCTCTTGTTTTGCTTTTAGTATCACTTAAAGTATGTCTTGTGCCAAAAGAAACTAATTTTCTAACCTTTGTTTCAAGATTTTCCGCCTTGACTTCAGCAATCATTTTTTTAATTTCCGGATCTTCAGAAATTTGAGAGAAACCAATTTGTACAAATAATAAAAGTGTGAAAATATAGTAAAAAGAAGGAGTTTTCATTTATTTAGATTTATTTGATTCTCAAATTTAACCAAAAAAGCAAATAATAAAGATATCAGAATGTATTATTTTATAAAAATTATTTTACCTGAACCATTTCAAACTTCGTACATTTGCACTTTAGAAACTTAGTTGTTAATTCAACTCTGAACTTTATTAAAATGATTGAAATAGGAAAATACAATACCCTTATTATACTACGTGATACGAAAGTTGGTTTATTTTTAGGAAATCCTGAAAAAGACCCGGAAGGAATTCACGATATATTATTACCAAATAAATACGTCCCAAACGAATTTGAAATAGGAGAAGAACTTATTGTTTTTGTTTATTTGGACCATGAAGAGCGGCCAGTTGCAACTACTCTTGAACCTTACATTTTATTGAATGAATTTGCACTTTTACGTGTAAACTACATTAATCAGGTTGGTGCTTTTATGGACTGGGGAATGGAAAAGGATATTCTGGTTCCGTTTAAGGAGCAGGCACGTCCTATGGAAAAAGGAAAACGTTATTTGGTTTATCTCTATATGGACGAAAAAACCAATCGTTTAGTAGCTTCAAGTAAATTGAACCAATTTTTAAAGAACGATCATCTTACAGTTGAAAAAGGTGAAGAAGTTGATTTGATAGTTTCACATATTACCGAATTAGGAATTAATGTAATCATCAATGAGCAACATAAAGGATTACTATACAAAGATGAAGTCTACGATGACGCTATAAGAACAGGTGACAGAATGCGTGGTTATATCAAAAACATTCGCCCTGATAATAAAATAGACGTTGCTTTGCAAGTTCAGGGTTATCAAAGTATAGAACCCAATTCAGACAAAATTTTAGATGAGTTGCGTGCTAATCGCGGTTTTTTAAGATTAAACGATAATTCTCACCCAGAAGACATTAAAACAGTTTTGAAAATGAGTAAAAAAACTTTCAAGAAAGCAATTGGAGCTTTATACAAAGAAAAACTTATTGAAATTAAGGAAGATGGAATTTATCTCATAACAGACAATATTATCTAATCATATAAAGATTCGATATTGTGTCGTTAACTTTTATAGTAACTTTTTTGATTCCTTTGTAATTCTTATTTGCCCAAACAAAATGATCAATATCATTATTTTGTGAAAAGGTAACTCCAGATAGAAAAAACAGGAAGGCTGGAATTATATATTTGAAAATTTAAGGAAGATTTCATTATGTTTTTTTCAATTTTTAGATTACAATAATCATTTAAATCAAAAATGTATCAGTATCCTTTTTTAAGATGTAAAAAATAATGACAACAATAAGTCAAAGGACATTCTTCGCATTTGGGTTTTGGCCGGCAGATTTCCCTGCCTAAAAATGAAATGGCCATGCCGATTTCTGACCATATTTTTTTGGGAAGCACTTCCATCAGTTGTTTTTCAACCTTGTTGCCGTCTTTGTTTTCCTGTGCAATTCCAATTCTGGGAGCAACCCGAATTACATGCAGGTCGGTAATAATTCCTTCGGCAGGCTGATGTGTTTCTCTTAAAATAACATTGGCAGATTTTCTTCCTAAACCTTTTAAAGCTGTTAACCCATTCATGGTCAGCGGAATGTCTTCATCATTTTGAATGGTTTTTGCAATTTCTAAAAGCCATCCGGTTTTGATGGCATGATTTCGAACTTTGCTTACATAAGGAATAAACGTTTCAGCATCGGTTTTTGATATACTTTTTAATGTTGGGAATTTTGCAAACAGAGCAGGTGAGATAGAATTTATATTGGCATCAGAATCCTGGGCTGACAGCACAACCATTACCAGCAATTGATACGTATTTTCATAATCCAAAGGATGTTTCTTTCCCTTGTATTTCTTTAAAATGGGTTTTAAATCGTTTTCCCAATTTCTGGTTTCCTCAAATAGATTCATCTTTCAAAATTATTAAAGTTGAATAAATTCAACAATTTTTTGAATAACTGCCTGATTTCCTAAAAGTTTTCGATGTCCCAAATCTTCGGTCAAAAATAAACTGCCTTTTTGAAGGTTTTCATGAATATGAATTCCGGCTTTTACGGGCACTTCCGGATCATTTTTGTCATGAATAACCAAAACCGGAATTTCTAATTCTTTGGCCGCTTTATAAGCAGAAAAGTCATCCATTTTTAACTGATATTTGGTTTCAAAGTAATCACGCAAACGAATACTAATTTCGGGTTTTAATCTCAATTTAAAAATAAAATCATCCAAAATATCCTGTACAATATCGCCACTGCCAATTATTACAGCTTTTTTTACAGTAAGACTATCTTTAATGGCATTCAAGACTGACATTCCACCCAACGAATGGCCAATAGCAATTTCAAAAGGACCGTATTGTTTTTCAATTTCCAATACTGATTCAATAAATTCAGACATAATAGTTGATTTTCCTTCTGATTTTCCATGAGCCGGTGCATCAAAACTTACTACAGAATATCCATTTTCCAATAAAACATCAGCTATTTTGAATAATTGTGTCCCCCGTCCTGACCAGCCATGAACCAACATTACTTTTTTATCACTTTTTCCATATTCATAAACGGTGATATTTTTATTTATTGAAGGAACCTCAATCGTTTCCTGAATGCTTTCACAATCCATTTTCAATTCTCTTTTGGGAAGTTTATGCTTAATGGGTGTTGTAAATAGTTTTGCGGCATAAATTACTACTAGTTTACGAGAAATAAGTGCACATAATTTGGTTGAAACCAGAATAATCAACGGGATTTTTAAGGATTTTGTAGGATTTGGTGTTTTTTTTGGCATAATGATAATTTTTATTTTAGGGCTGTATTCTATTTATTTTTTCCTAAATTTAAAAAACATAAAAGTACCACAAATAACAACAGTTTGCATATAAATTTAGTTAGCACAATTTTTTAAATAGTAGTCATAAATGAAAATATTTCATATCAGTGCAGAATGTTATCCAATGGCAAAAGTGGGGGGGTTAGCTGATGTTGTTGGGGCATTGCCAAAATATCAACAAAATGCAGGGCATGAGGTTAGGGTAATAGTTCCGTCTTATGATACAAAGTTTAAAAACGAAAATGTTTTTGAAAATGTATATTCCGGTATTGTCAAATTAGGGAATTTTGATTTTCCATTTAGTATTTTAAAAGAAGCGACTGATAAATTAGGATATGAATTATACCTGATTGAAATTAAAGAATTATTTGACAGACCAAATGTATATGGATATGAAGATGATATAGAAAGATTCCTGTCTTTTCAAATTGCTGCTTTAGACTGGATTTTGGCTGAGAATGCAATTCCGAATGTCATTAATTGTCACGACCATCATACCGGACTAATTCCGTTTATGCTTAAATACAGCTATAAATACGAATTATTAAGTAACATAAGAACGGTTATCACCATTCATAATGGTTTGTATCAGGGTTGGTTTGATTATGATAAAATGAATTACCTGCCTGAATTTGATGTACGTCATGCCGGTTTTTTAGAGTGGGATAATTCCCTGAACTCGTTAGCCGTAGCGGTTAAATGTGCCCACGCAGTTACGACTGTTTCTCCTAGTTATCTGGATGAAATCAATATTTCAGCAAATGGACTGGAATCATTATTTAATAAGGTCCGCAGTAAATCTATAGGTATTTTAAACGGAATAGACATCGAAGTCTGGAATCCATTAACAGATAAAATGCTCGAACAGCACTTTTCTATTCAGAATTTTGAAGTTGGAAAACAAAAAAATAAAGAAAAATTATGCGAACGTTTTGATTTAGATCCAACGAAACCACTATTTAGTTTTATTGGACGATTGTTTGATGAAAAAGGAGGTGATCTTTTGCCTCAGGCTTCAGCGTTAGCTTTATCTGAGAATTTTGAAAACATAAATATCCTGATTTTAGGATCTGGAAATCCGGAGATTGAAACTCAATTATTACAATTAAAAGATGATCATAAAGGAAATTACAATGTTTTTATTGGCTATAATGAAGAATTAGCACACTTGATTTATGCAGGTTCTGATTTTATTTTAATGCCATCAAGAGTGGAGCCCTGTGGATTAAATCAGATGTATGCTTTGCGTTACGGAACAATTCCGATTGTGAGAAGAACCGGCGGTCTGCGCGATACCGTAATTGATTTTGGTGATAATGGAAACGGAATTTGCCATGACCAGGCTTCGGTTGGAGATGTTTCTTATTCAATTAACCGAGCCGTAAAACTGTATGCTGATGCTGAAGAATTCAATAAAATAAGAAAAAAAGGAATGGCAATTGACCATTCGTGGGAAAGAGTTTGTCAAGAATATATCGAAATATATAACCAAATAATTCAAAAAAATGAAAGTTAACAAAAAGGGAGTAGTTGCTATTATTTTAGGTGGTGGTCAGGGATCACGTCTGTATCCATTAACAGAAACAAGATCTAAACCAGCTGTTCCGATTGGAGGAAAATACAGATTAGTAGATATTCCGATATCCAATTGCATTAATTCTGATATTTTTAAAATATTTGTATTGACGCAATTCAATTCGGCTTCGTTAAATGCACACATTAAAAACACTTTTAATTTTAGTATTTTTAGCCAGTCCTTTGTTGATATTTTAGCTGCTGAGCAAACTCCGGATAATCCAACCTGGTTTCAGGGTACTGCTGATGCTGTTCGTCAATGTATGTCACATTTCCTGAAACATGATTTTGAATATGCCTTAATTCTTTCAGGTGACCAGTTGTATCAAATGGATTTTAATGAAATGCTGGATGCTCATATTGCAGCAGATGCTGCTATTTCTATTGCGACTTTGCCTGTAAATGCTAAGGACGCACCGGAATTTGGAATCCTGAAAACGAATCATGAAAGTTGTATTGAAGCCTTTATCGAAAAACCGGATGCTTCACTTTTGCCGGAATGGGAATCTGAAGTAAGCGAGCAAATGCAGGCGAAAGGAAAAAAATATTTGGCCTCAATGGGAATTTATATTTTCAATCGCCAATTGTTAATAGATTTGATGGCTAATCCGGATACTAAAGATTTCGGAAAAGAAATTATTCCGCAAGCTGTTGGAAAACACAAAATCTTAAGTTATCAATATGAAGGCTATTGGACAGACATTGGAAATATTGACTCATTTTTCGAAGCAAATATTGGTTTAACAGCAGATATACCTGAGTTTAATTTGTTCGATAACGAGAATAAAATTTTTACGCGTCCAAGGTTGCTACCACCTTCAAAATTCAGAAATTCAAACATCAATCAATCCTTAATTTCTGAAGGGTGTTTTATTAATGCCCAGGAAATTAAAAGTTCTGTAATTGGCATACGTTCCAGAATTGGAAACGGAACAGTAATTCAGCATTCGTATGTGATGGGTAATGATTTTTATCAGGATCTTGATGAAATGAATCAGGACACCGCTAACAATAAAAACCATGTTGGTATAGGGGAGAATTGTTTTATTAAAAATGCTTTGATTGATAAAAATGTACGCATTGGAAACAATGTACATATTAACGGGGGTAAGCATTTAGAAAATTTTACCAATGAATTATATACTATCAAAGACGGTATAGTTGTTATCAAAAAAGGGGCAATTCTTCCGGATAATTTTCGAATAGATTAATTTGTTAGTCCTTGGTAATTAGTCCTTAGTGGATTAGCTTAAGACATTAAGTAGGAAAAATTCATTAAGTGTTTTTCATAAATAATGCTATTAATTTTAATATGATACCACGACTAAGAACGAATTACTAAGAACAAATTATTACTTATCAAAAAAAACAACTGAGTACTAAGGACTAATTACTAAGTACTAACCACTAATTACTAAGAACTCAACATATGTCCAACGTTATTACACATTCTCTATTTACTGATTTTGATATCGATTTATTCAAAGCGGGGAAACATTTCAAATTATATGAAAAACTAGGTGCACATTTAGTTGAAGTTGATGGAGTGAAGGGAGTTTATTTTGCCGTTTGGGCGCCAACTGCACAATCTGTTTCTGTGGTAGGGGATTTTAATTATTGGACGCAAGGCGAGCATTTGCTTCAGGTGCGATGGGATTCTTCAGGGATTTGGGAAGGTTTTATTCCACATTTAACCAAAGGTGCTGTTTACAAATATAAAATCCAGTCCAATATTGACGGAATTGCAACCGAAAAAGCAGACCCCTTTTCTTTATACTGCGAAAAACCACCTCACACAGCTTCGGTTGTCTGGGATTTGGATTACAACTGGAAAGACGAAAAATGGATGCAATCGCGATCTGAGCACAATGCTTTAAACAAACCATATTCGGTTTACGAAGTACATTTAGGTTCCTGGAAACGTGGAGATCATAATCGTTTTTTGACTTATTTGGAATTGGCCGATGATTTGGTGGCGTATGTAAAAGAAACCGGTTTTACCCATGTAGAATTTATGCCCGTTATGGAATATCCTTATGATCCTTCATGGGGTTATCAATTGGTTGGATATTTTGCTCCCACTTCCCGTTTTGGTAAACCGCAGGATTTTATGGTACTGGTAGATAAATTGCATCAGGCGGGTATTGGTGTAATTTTAGACTGGGTTCCATCACATTTTCCTGATGATGCACATGGCTTGGGATTCTTTGACGGTTCGCATTTATATGAACATCCGGATCGTAGAAAAGGGTACCATCCGGACTGGAAAAGCCTTGTTTTTAATTACGGTCGTAATGAAGTCCGTGCTTTTTTAATTAGTAATGCTGTTTTTTGGCTACAGCACTATCATGCTGATGGCTTACGTGTCGATGCAGTAGCATCCATGCTATATCTGGATTATTCCAGAAATGAAGGTGAATGGGAACCTAATATTTATGGAGGAAGGGAAAATCTGGACACTATTAGTTTTCTTAAAGAATTTAATGAAGTTATTTACGCTAATTTTGAAGGTGTTCAGACAATTGCAGAAGAAAGTACTTCTTTTCCGATGGTTTCCAGACCCACTTTTACAGGTGGTTTAGGCTTTGGAATGAAATGGATGATGGGGTGGATGCATGATACTTTACAATATTTCCAGAAGGATACCATATATAGAAAATACCATCAAAATGATTTGACTTTTTCGATGACCTATGCTTTTACCGAAAATTTTATGCTGCCTTTTTCACATGATGAAGTGGTATATGGAAAACAATCCATTGTCAATAAAATGCCTGGAGATGAATGGCAGAAATTTGCTAATTTAAGATTGCTTTACGGGTATATGTTCACACATCCCGGAACGAAATTGTTATTTATGGGCGCTGAATTTGGACAAAGTGCCGAATGGAATTTTGAAAACAGTCTGGATTGGCATTTGCTGCAATACGATTATCATTCAGGAATAAAAAAAGTAATTACCGATTTGAATCAGTTGTATAAATCGTATCCGGCTTTGTATGAAAAACAGTTTACCGGAGAAGGTTTTGAATGGATTAATTATTCCGATCATCAGAATGCCGTTTTATCCTATATCCGAAAAGGAAATAATCCTAAGGAAAATGTAATAGTTGTATGCAATTTCACTCCGGTTGTTCGGGAAAATTACCGAATTGGAATTCCTCAAAGCGGTAATTTAAAAGAAATTTTTAATAGTGATTCACCACTTTATGGCGGAAGCGGAGTTGGCAATTCAGGAACTTTAAAAATTGAATCTTCGCCTTATGATGGCAGAGATTATTCTGTCGAATTAATTTTGCCGCCTTTAAGTGTTACGGTTTATTCTTTCGAATAAATAATTCATTTCTTTTAACACTGAGATTTTACCATTTTTCTAAGTTATAAATTACTGAATTATTGATTTTTTGATATGGAATTTATCACTCAGTCAGAAAAAACGTTTTCGTGAATAAACCTAATATTCATAGGGGCTTACTTAGTTTTTTTGTATGTTTGAAAAGTAGAGTAGGTTTAATTAATTCATTAGCAATATGATTGTAAATACACAATTAGAATACAAAGGAGATTTATATCCATCAAAAATTGTGTCGTTTGAGCACCAGGGTGATTCCATTTTTTTCAATACGGACAATAAGGTAATTTTAAAAGTTACTGTTCTTAGGGATAGTTTGATTCGGTTTAGATTTACTACCAAAGGCTATTTTAGTAATGATTTTTCGTATGCTATTGATAAAACTCAGCTACATGGTTATAATTTTCTAGAACTTACAGAAGAAGAAACTTTTTTTCAGATCAGGACCAGTAAGGTAAAATGTAAAATTCAGAAAATAGATCTTCGTTTGTCTATTTTTGACTTGAATGACCAACTGATTCTGGAGGATGAACTTGGATTTCATTGGGAAGAAAGTTATGAATATGGCGGAAATATTGTAAAAATGAGTAAATCTTCAAAAGACGGAGAGTGTTTTTACGGTCTTGGAGATAAAGCGACTCAAATGAACTTAAAAGGCAAGAGAGTAGAAAATTTTGCTACAGACCAATATGCTTATCAAAAAGATCAGGAACCATTATATAAGGTAGTTCCGTTTTATATTGGTTTGCAGAATAAACAATCATACGGTATTTTCTTTGACAATACTTTTAGGACTTTTTTTGATTTTTGTCACGAAAGGAGAAATGTGACAAGTTTCTGGGCTGAAGGTGGAGAAATGAATTATTATTTTGTTTATGGCCCGCAAATGCAGGACGTAGTGACTACTTACACAGACTTGACAGGAAAACCGGAGTTACCGCCTCTTTGGGTTTTGGGTTACCACCAATGTAAATGGAGTTACTATCCTGAAAGTAAAGTAAAAGAAATCACCTCTAAATTCAGGGAATTAAAAATCCCCTGTGATGCTATTTATCTGGATATCGATTATATGGAAGGTTTTCGATGTTTTACCTGGAATAAGGAATATTTTCCGGATCCAAAGAAAATGGTCGCTGAATTAGCCGAAGATGGCTTTAAAACGGTAGTAATTATTGATCCCGGAATCAAAATAGATAAGGATTATTGGGTGTATCAGGAAGGATTAGAGAAAGATTATTTTTGCAAGAGAGCTGATGGTCCTTACATGAAAGGAAAAGTCTGGCCAGGCGAATGTAATTTTCCCGATTATACAAACCCGGTAGTTCGCGAATGGTGGGCAGGATTATTTAAGGAATTAATATCTGACATTGGTGTAAAAGGAGTGTGGAATGATATGAATGAACCTGCTGTTATGGAGGTTCCAAATAAAACTTTTCCGATGGATGTACGTCATGATTATGATGGAAATCCGTGCAGTCACAGAAAAGCACATAATATTTATGGTACCCAAATGGCAAGGGCAACCTATCATGGTGTGAAGCGGTTTGCCTATCCAAAACGTCCCTTTGTAATTACAAGATCCGCTTATTCAGGGGCACAGCGTTATACATCATCATGGACTGGTGATAACGTAGCAACCTGGGAACATTTATGGATAGCTAATATTCAGGTGCAGCGAATGTGTATTTCCGGAATGGGTTTTACAGGTTCGGATATTGGAGGTTTTGCAGAACAGCCAACAGGCGAATTATACGCACGTTGGATTCAGTTAGGCGTTTTTCACCCTTTTTGCAGAACACATTCTTCCGGAGATCATGGAAATCAGGAGCCCTGGGCGTTTGATGAGGAAGTGATCAATATTACCCGAAAATTTGTCAGCCTGCGTTATCAGCTACTACCTTATTTGTACACGATGTTCTGGCAATATATAGAAGAAGGGATTCCAATGCTGAAACCTTTGGTTTATTACGATCAGGATGATACTCAAACACATTATAGAAACGACGAATTTATTTTTGGAGAACAGATTTTAGTCTGCCCAATTCTGGAACCTAATGCTGTAGGAAGGAGAATGTATATTCCAAGAGGAGAGTGGTATAACTACTGGACAAATGAATTTGTAACAGGAGGCAGGGAAGTCTGGATTGACACTAAATTTGATGAGATTCCGCTTTTTGTAAAAGCAGGAGCCATTATTCCAAAATATCCCGTGCAGCAATATGTTGGTGAACTTGAATTTGACGAACTGACACTTGATTTGTACTATAAAATTGGTAAAGAGAAATCTGTAGTATATGAAGATGCCCAGGATGGCTACGATTATAAAAAAGGGCGTTACAGCTTTTTATCTTTCCGAACGATTGGAAAAGAAAAAGAGCTAATCATTCAGTTGCATAAAGAAGGTAAGTATGATACGCCTTACAGCAAATATAAAATCAACTTAATTGGATTACCGTTTAAGGTTACTGAAATAGAGATTGATAATGAAAAAGTCGAATTTGATCCGACAAGCCTTGAATTGAATCATTTTTTAATAGTTGATAAAGAGTTTAATGAACTTCATATTAGTGGTGAATAAGTGATAAATCATTTTTGTTTAAAAATAAAAGCGAAACCTAATTTTAGAGTTTCGCTTTTTTGATTACTATCTGTAGGGCAGCTCAGGTTCCAAAAAGTTGTAAGGCCTTGCTTTACTTTGGATTAGAAAATAAACTTTATTGGTTTCAGCTATAGTTTGAATTATATACTTTAGTGAATATTGCTTTAGCTTCTAAAAAAAGATTAGCCACAAATTACACGAATTAGCACTAATCAATTTGTAAAAATTTGTGGTTAATAAATAGTGTTACAACCTTGCAGACTTTCAGTCTGCCAACAAATAACAAGCAAACTTATTCCTCTCCAGATTTCAGGTATTGGATTGTCTATAAAAGTTGTTCTAAATATATCGCAATTTCTCTTCTTCAATATCTAAATAATGCATTTGCCTGCGAATAATTGATTCATCTAAAGTTTGATCTTCTTTGTTTTTATTTATAAGCCATTGTCTTTGCCTGTTTAATAAATCGAGATAGATAACTTTAAGATCATTTCCAATAGCTTCATCATCAATTCCTGTACTATACTGTTCCCATTTCTGAACAAGATGCTGTAATGAAGTGTTGCTTTCTACCTCATTGTTATAATTAGTTTTTAAATAATGTAAAGCATATTCAGCTAATTCTTGTCGAATATTATTATAAACTTCATCCCGGGGCAAAGTGTCATCGATAATATTAAATTGAATTTTTCTTATAAAATAAGGTAGGGTCAATCCTTGAATTAGCAAGGTCAGAAGAATAACAACAAAAGTGATAAACAAAATAAGATTACGCTGCGGGAATCCGTTGCCATTATTTAAATAAACAGGTATAGATAGCGCTGCAGCTAATGAAACAACACCCCGCATTCCTGTCCATCCAAGTATAAAAGGTGTTTTTAAGCCAGGATTTCTACTGTCAGCAACAGTCATGAAATTGCGGGAAATGAGTGTGAAAATTACAGCACCATAAGAAGACAGTATTCTGCTTATTATCAAGACAAACGTAATCAATATACCATATCCAATTGCTGTTGATATACTAATATTTGCTTCTTCAAGCCCTTTAGTAATTTGAGGTAAATCTAATCCGATCAGCATAAAAACCAATCCGTTTAATATGAAGCAAAAACTTTCCCAAACATTTATTCCCTGCAAACGGGATTTGCTGTTTAGAAAGCGATGCCTGTTATTAGACAACAACAGACCGCCGCATACTACTGCTAATACACCGGAACTATGTACTTGTTCGGCAGCAAGATAAATGATGTAGGGAGTTAGTAATGAAAGCACGATGTCTACATTAGCATCAGTAGGCAAATATTTATGGGCTTTCATAAAAAGCCATCCAATTAATAAACCTATTACTACGCCACCAATAATCATCCAGCTAAAACTTGTAGCAGCTTTATAAAATATAAATTGTTCAGTTGCTACTGCAATCATTGCAAATCTGAAAATAAATGAATTACCCCGAGGCAGAGCCTCGAGGTATCGCGTTACTCGAAAGATAACCGCAATTGATTTTTGTTAAACGATTTATAAACTATTTTTT
>NZ_JAVDWQ010000029.1:0-26967 GCF_031457575.1 Flavobacterium piscis
TAGCCAGGAGTTCCGCCAGAAGGAGAAACCGAAGCTGAACCATTAGTTCCACCGTTACAAGACACATTGGTTTGAGAACCAGTTGCGGTACTGATTGCTGTCGGTTGAGTGACTGTAATTCCGGCTACAGTTCCCGTACATCCATTAGCATCGGTAATTGTTACCGAGTAGCTTCCAGCTGCAAGTCCTGTTCTGTCTTCGGTAGTTATACCACCGCCCCAGTTAAAGGTATAAGGTCCCGTTCCTCCAGTTGGAGTAAGGTTAATTGCTCCGTTAGTTCCGCCATTACAAGCAACATTGGTTACAACGGTTGTTCCGCTTACAGCTGCTGCAGGTTGAGTGACTGTAATTCCGGCTACAGTTCCCGTACATCCATTAGCATCGGTAATTGTTACCGAGTAGCTTCCAGCTGCAAGTCCTGTTCTGTCTTCGGTAGTTATACCACCGCCCCAGTTAAAGGTATAAGGTCCCGTTCCTCCAGTTGGAGTAAGGTTAATTGCTCCGTTAGTTCCGCCATTACAAGCAACATTGGTTACAACGGTTGTTCCGCTTACAGCTGCTGCAGGTTGAGTGACTGTAATTCCGGCTACAGTTCCCGTACATCCATTAGCATCAGTAATTGTTACCGAGTAGTTTCCAGCTGCAAGTCCTGTTCTGTCTTCGGTAGTTATACCACCGCCCCAGTTAAAGGTATAAGGTCCTGTTCCTCCAGTTGGAGTAAGGTTAATTGCTCCGTTAGTGCCACCATTACAAGCAACATTGGTTACAACAGTTGTTCCGCTTACTGCTGCTGCTGGTTGAGTAATTGTATAGTTGCGGGTTGCAGTACAACCGTTAGCATCAGTTACCGTTACCGTATAACTTCCTGCGGCAAGTCCAGTAGCTGTCGCTGTCGTACCACCTGAAGGAGACCAGGAATAAGTATAACCAGGAGTTCCACCAGAAGGCGTTACAGAAGCTGTACCATTAGAACCACCATTACAAGCTACGTTTGTTTGAGATCCTGTTGCGGTACTTATTGCCGTTGGTTGGGTAACAGTAAAGTTAACCGTGGCGGTACAAGAATTAGCATCCGTCACGGTACATGTCCAGGTTCCGGCAGTTAATCCAGAAACAGAAGCTGTTCCGTCACCAGTTGGGTTTCCAGGTGTCCAGTTATAGGTATAAGGAGCAGTTCCTCCAGATGCAGCATTTACTGTTGCAGCTCCGGTTGAACCACCATTACAAGCAATATTAGTTTGAGAAGCAGCAGAAACTAGAATATTTGAAACTGTTCCTGAAACCGCTACATTTTTTATTGTTGCTCCGGTAGAAGTACAAGCTATATTACCTGATGGAGTACCTGTAGCAGTTGATGATAATCTTGTATATATGGTTGTTGTAGATACTGTACCACTTGTTTGGGTTAAGTTTACTGATGCTCCATAGCCACTTCCTGATGCTGTTGAGACTTCAAAACCAGTAGGTGCAGTAACTGTAATGTTAGCAGAAAGATCAGTACCACCCACTGTAAAACTTTGAAAATCGGATGCAGTTCCAGCGCAACTAGAAAATGCCGTAAGTGTTCCTGTAGTAGTAATGGTTGGAACAGGAACAAGAGGAGAAGTAGAAATTTGTCCGGAAACTCCTACTGCAACAAATTGAGTACCAGAAAATACAACTGAATTGAATGAATTTGTCGTGTTGACGTTGATGGCTGGTACTTGTGTCCATGTAGCTCCATCTAAAGAAGTCATAACTGTTCCGGTTTGCCCTACAGAAACATATTTATTGTCTGTACTCGTTAAACCAAAAACACCATTTGTTATAGGAGGTGTATTACTGGTCCAGGATGTACCGTTAGTGGAAGTCAAAATAGGGCCACTTGCTGCGCCGGCAGTTACAAACCTGCCCAAAGCATATATTGCTGGATTTAAATTGCTTGTGATATTAGAAGTTTGAAGAGTCCAGGTTACTAAGTCAGTTGAAGTATATATTACACCTCCACTACCAACAATGACATATTGCCCAGAATTAAAAGCAATCCCTCGTAAAGGCTGATTAGTAAGAGCACTATTTTCTTTTCTCACCGTCCAGGTTATTCCATCTGGAGAGGTTATAATTGTGCCTAATTGCGCTGTGGCAATAAATACATTGTTAAGATATTCCACTGATAGAAATGAAGGATTTGCCATCACAACATTGGATGCTTGGGCAGTCCAATTGTTACCATCGGTTGAAGTTAAAATAGTATTTAATGAGCCAACTGCTACAAATTTCCCGTTTCCATAAGTAACAGAATTTACGTTGTTAGTTACATTTGTAGCCCTATCCAGCCAAGTAATACCATCAGTCGAACGTTTTATCACACCTGCGGAGCCTACAGCTACATAAAGAGATCCGGAATAGGTAACATCTAATAAACTAGAACTAATTCCCGAGGTTCGTGTTGTCCAGGCTTCTTGTGCTTGAAGGTTAAATACAATAAGAAAAACACTTAGTGTATAGAGTATTTTTTTTTTCATAAGAAGTTGTTTTTGGTTAAAGTTTTATAATAACAGTCTGAATTTATTTAATGGTGTAATTTTTTTTCGTATTATGTATTTGATTCATATTTTTGTTGCAAAAGAAAAAAAGCACTTATCAATAACAGTAATTGATTTTAATCTAATTTATCACCTTTGCGTAGGCCAAATTGTGTCATTTTATGTCCGGGAAAATATCCTTCTTCTGAATAAACCACTTCAACTTTAATTGCTTTTCCATCAGCACAGACGATAATTAAACCATTGGATTCATCAAGAACAATTACTGTCCCGGAACTAGTTTCGGGTGCTACAGTCATGAACGAAAGCGATGCATCTGTAATGCCAAATAGCCACCCTTTATAGCGGGCTGCTGCTCCTTTTTGCCAAGGATTACATGCTTTTACTAACGCACGTACCTCCCACGATGACATCACTTTCCAATCAATAAATAAATCTTTTTGTTTAGGCTGGCTGTACCATTTCGAGTTAGAGGAATTTTGTTTTTTGGGTTTTAATGTACCGTTTGCCAAACCTTGTATTAAAGGCATAGTAAGCTCCAAACCCGTATATGCCAGTTGCCCAATGAGCATTCCAAAACTGGCTTCGGGATATATAGGTACTTCTTTGGTGATCAATAGGTCGCCTGTATCTAAATTTTCATCCATCTGATGCACGGTTACACCACCCGTTGATTCAAGGTTCCGAATCATCCAAAACAAAGGATTAGTTCCTCTAAATGCAGGCAACGGGGCATAATGAAAATTAATAAATCCAAATTTAGGAATGGAAAGTACAGCTGCTGGAATTTTCCAAGGAAATGTTTTGACCAATACTACATCGGGTTGATGAAGTTCAAGCCATAAGGTAAGCTTACTTCCTAAATTATTTTTTTCAAATACTTCAAAGGAAACACTTGAGGAAGTACATTGTTTTTCTAGCAACAAAACAGTTTCGCTAACATGATTTGAGGAGCCGACTGCAACCACTAATTGCTGTTGCATCAAGTATTGGAGTGCTGGAAATCCTAGTCGGTCGTTGCAGAGTATAGCGATTTTCATATTAGGTGCATAAAAAATTATTCTTCCATCCCGAAGACATTTCCCTTTGTTTTTGGTTCCAATTTTGTTGGTGTTCTTCTTTTATTACATCTAATTTCTCATCAATTTTTAACATGCATTTCCCATCAATATTTGGAACTATTACTCCTTTGTACAAAGGAGCATAGCTGGTTTGTGTGATTGGGTCAAATATTACTTTGCCACGAGGACTTTCAAACGACCAATTGGAGAGTGATTGCGGACCATCATTCAGTAAACGCACGGCAACTATTGCGGCTTCCCAACCCAATAGATGAAACAGGTTGGCAATTTTATTTTTTTGTTCACGAATAGTGGTAAGAAATAAGTGCTGTGCTTCATTCTCTAAAGATGTTGACCAGGGCACTATGGTGTGAAATGTTCCTGTAGGGAAATCGCATTTGGTTAGCAGTGTTTCTTCTGCCATAAATGGAGAACAATAAAAAGGAAAAGGTGTTGCCATTTCTCCTTTGTCCTTTAATTCCTTTATAAAAAGCTCCGTCAGATAAATGCTAAAATTAGCCATAACTGCCTGAGGTGTATTTTCGTTTAGCAATTCGAGATACCGATCAATGGAAAATTCACTGATTTTATGTGAACTAACATAATTACCCGACACCGTTCCTCCTGTTGTATCCATTCCTTTTACTGCAAAATGTGATCCTCTATATCCTGCATCAAAAAAAGAACTTGCCATCATTACATTTCTTTTTCCTTCACCTGCTAATTGCCCTAAACGAAAACACGCATCAATTCCTTGCAAAGTAAGAAACCAGTTATTTGGAACTCGATCCTCTGAAGCCATCTGCATTCCAGCATCTAAAAACAGAAAGGCTCTACCAGATGACTGTGCCATTTGGTAGAGAGGTTCTGCATTTTGAATATTGCTATAAGCAATCAACAGTTGAACATCATCTTGTAAGAGTAATTTTTCCGCTTTTGCATAACAAAGTTGTTGATCGTCTCCAAATCCAATGTTTTCAGTGATTAGCTGAGGATCTTTGATGCCTAATAAATATAGGTGCGTGCGTAGTCCGTCCAGAATATCAAATCCCATAGCGGGATAGTCTGTTGAACGAGGTAGTAAAAGACCGATTCGAGTGGGCATAATTTGAATGAATGAAGTTTGTTGAAAAGGAAATGAGAACTTGTCACTTCTCATTTCCTTTTTATAATTAATTGAAATTAGTCACGAGCTGGAAAAACGCCATATTGGCAAATAATATAATTTAATGCTAAAAGGGGATTATTTATTGGTATAGGCACAGCACCCAATCCTGCATCTGCCATTGTAATGTTTCCTGCAAAAGGTTTCAAACCAACATTGGCTGGAGTAGTATAAGGTGTGGTTCCTCCTGAATCGTCATTGCCATAGGTATTATTGGTTGGAACTGTTTCGCTGGCAGCAGCAGCAGCATCTTGCGTGATAGTATACGAAACAGGATGAACGTGTGTAGGCATTTGTCCTGAAGTAATAATAACAGACTCTGTTCCGCCAATTTGACCAAGACTATAGTTAGAAAGTCCTGCTCCTTGTCCTGCACCTGCCACCGCACGTCCTTGCAAATTTGGGAGCATAAAAGTAGTGGTTCCATTACCACCATAAGTTGTTCCTAAAATCGAAAACAAAGCCGTATTACTTTGAATATTTATTGTTTGTCCCTGACAGAGAGCCCAGCTTTTTGGGGCAAAATTACCTGCAAAAAGGGTTGTAAATCCAATAACTCCTTCCATGATATATGTTTTTTTAATTTTTGTAAAGATTAATTTCTTGAAGGGAAAATTCCTTCTACTGCAATGATATAGTTCATTGCCACATAGGGAGCAATGGTTGGAACAGGTGAATTTCCTCCAGTAGGCGGCGTAATAGCTGTGCTGGAATAAGGGCCCATTGCTGATCCTTTGGGAGCCCCATAAAGAGCATTGCCTGAAGCTGGTACAGTTGTGTTAGTAGGTGTGTTTGCTCCAGTGGTATCTGTTGATCCTTGTGGTGTACCCGTCAAAACAGGGTTTAGGTGATTGTGTATCGGAAGATTTATCGAAAGAAGTGTAGTTTGTTCTGATCCAGACATTTGCCCTATTTGATAATTTGGCAAGCCTGGCCCTTGACCAATGTGAATGGCTCTACGACTTCTGAGGTCTGGTAGTGCAAAGGTGGTTTGTCCATCACCTCCATAAGTGGTTCCGATTAATGCAAAAAGTGCATCATAATTAGAAATAGGCAGTAGTTGTCCTTGACAAAACATCCAACTTCTTGGAGCAAAATTGCCGGCAAAAATGGTTACTGTAGCGATATATGGATCTACAAACATAATTTTAGTTTTTTAGTTAGTTATAAATTTATTTGAGTAAATTAAATTCGTCCTGTATAATTTCATAAGGACATTACATTTAGTTACGGCTTGGAAATATTCCATATATGCAAATGACATAATTGATTGCCAGATAAGGAGACAATATACTAAATGGCTGGCTTCCTCCTACAACTCCTACAGTTCCATGTATAGACAATGGATTTGCCATGGGAGTATTGCTATTGCTACTAAAGGTGTTTGCAATGCCACTGCCAATATTGTTACCCTCTGCATTGCTATCAAATCCTGGTGTATCATTAGCACCCAAAGATAAATTTATAGCTCCATTGTGGTTATGGGCAGGCATATTGCTTATTCCCATAATTGCTGTAGTTGATCCATTTGCTTCTCCTAGCTGATAGCTTGTACCTGTACTGCTAACACCTGTCCCTACCGCAGTACGGGAGCGTAAATCGGGTAATGCAAAAGTTTGAATCCCGTTGCCACCATAGGTTGTTCCTAGTAATGAAAATAAAGCCTGATTGGTGTTGATTGCAAGTAACTGACCATTACATTGTGCCCAGTATTTGGGTGTAAAATCATAAGCTACTGTTGTGATGACTGCCATTGTTCCTTCCATATAAATAAAGTATTAGGTTACTATTTGTGTGAATAATTTATTGTTAAAAAATAAAAAGTCATTATAAAGCTCAAAACTTACATTAAAAATAGGTGTTCAAAAATAGAGGCCTAGTTTTAAATTTTCCATAAATGGTTCAGACATGATTTTTAGTTTTCTTAATAATAATTATGTGTGAATATGATTTTATAGATTATTAATGTATTTTTTCATGATTATGAAGGAGATGAAATTAATTTTCATCAATATCAAAACTAAGTGATAATCTTTTTTTTAGATAATAAAATGACATGGATGCCTTTTTTTATGTCATAAGAAAGGAATTTTGTGTATTCTGTTTCTTCCATATATAGTTCTTAAATAGATAAAAAAAAGAAATGTTTCGTACTAAATACTTAAATTCATTATTGCAAGTTCATTGCGTATTTATGGAAATTTAAAACCGGGAACTATTAAAAATATTTTTAATTAATGGCTTACAACCAAAATTAAACTATAATAAAAATCTGGGTATACGTATTTATACCTGTTTTATACCAAGAAGAGTTAAGTAATTATATTTCAGTTTGATTTATGCAATGATTAACAGGGTTTTTTTATTTAAAAATGTTAATTTTTTTAATATAATTCATTAGTTTAGCTGAAAGATTCATGTTTGTAATTGTATATTAACCTTAACTAAATAAATTAACATTATGGCAGAAGAAAAATTTCCGGGAAAAATTGAGATTGCATTATCAACAGGCATACAATGGGCGAAAAAATTCAGGGATTTGAAAGCTGAAGAAGTAAAGAAAGTAAGTGCTTATCTAATCCCCTTAGAGAGTCTGGAAGCAGTTTTAAGACTGAAAGAGACTCAAAATATAGATGCCGTACGTGCTTATGTTGGTATTAATGAATCTGGTGAACAAAACCTTATGTTTGTTGGTGCAAAATTAGATGCAGGTACAGGGGTTTACAAAGATGTTTTTGGAGAAGGAACTGAAGAAAATGTTGAAGAGGAAAGCGTTGTTTACGACGGATCACGTCCATGCCCTCCTTTTGGAGATCCTGAAAGCCCAATTTAATAAGAAAATGATTGATCTATTAATATATTCAGGTTATTTTATTTTAGTAATTAACCTGATTTTATATTCATTTAGCTTTTTCCGTTCGGAAAAAGCTAATATTTTTTTTGTTGGTTATTTAGCTTTTGTTTTTATAATGCAATTCATTATGGAGGTAATGTATTATCTTCATATGAATAATTTATTTGCAGTTAATATATTTTTTATCGGTCAAATGATTTTTTTAGGTTTATTTTATAAATCCGTATTAAAAAATAAAAAGCAAAAAAGATTTGTGAAATATAGCCTTATTACAACTTTATTAGTTTTACTAATTCAGTTTGTTATTGATTATAAGCAGTTTTTGAAATTTAATTTATTAGGAATTACAATTACATCTTTAATAATAGTAGTTTTTGCACTATTACATTTTTATAACATGCTTACAGATGAAAAAGAATATTATTATTTAAATATAGGAGTAGTTTTTTATTTATTTGCAAGCACAGTTTTGTATTTAGTAGGTAATCTGACTTCTGAATTAAGTAATGATGTAAAATACCTGAGTTGGACCTTAAATGCTTTATTAGTTGTCGCATATTATCTTTTTATTTTATTTGAATGGAAAATAAGATATAGTCAAAATAAAAAAATTAGTAATTAATATGGATTCAAGTGCTATTTACGAAAAAGAAATTGTAGCCATAATCTTATATACTTCTTGTTTTTTTATGATTATGGCTCTTTTCTTAATAGTTTTTTTTTATTATTCAAGAAAAAAAATTATTCAAAAAGAGATTGAAAAAAGAGATTTAGAGATTTTCCATCAAAAAGAACAATTACATGCAGTAATCATTACACAAGAAGAAGAGCGTAAAAGAATTGCTCAGGATTTACACGATGATATCAGTTCAAAATTGAATATTGTATCCTTAAATAGTTATTTGCTTACTTCAGCAAATTTAACCACTGAAGAAATAAAAGAGATTACAGATAATATTATTAATCTAACTGCTAAAGCATTAGATAATTCCAGAAAAATAGCGCACAATTTATTACCACCTGTTCTTGATAAATTCGGACTTCATGCTGGTATTGAGGAATTATGTGAGGAATTTGAAAGCAGTAAATCTGTAAAAGTTGGTTATCAAAATAAAATAGAATTTGAAGAAAAAGATAAAGACAGGCACTTACACATTTTCAGAGTTTTGCAAGAATTAATGAATAACTCTGTACGCCATGGAAAAGCTACTGAAATTTCTATTATTTTTGATGATAACAAAGGAGTTAAAACGTGTATTTATAAAGATAACGGAATTGGTTTTGACAGCCAAAAAACTGAAAATCAAAAGGGTCTTGGAATGAAGAACATAGATAGTCGGATATCTTTTATAAACGGAACTATCAATATAAACTCAGAAATAGGGAAAGGTGTTGAGGTTTTTTTTACTTTTTAACAATTTTATTTGTTTTATGACTAATAAAAATTTAAAATTACATTGTTTTTTTAATTTTTTATGACATATTTTTGTAATTCACATTCTACAAGTATTCAAAATTCTACAAGTATTCAAACCAAAAGAAAATGAGTCATGCTATCAAAATAGTTTTAGTCGATGATGAGATTCTCTTTCGAAAAGGAATTTCTTTTTTATTGCAAAGAGAGAGCAATATTGATATTGTTTTTGAAGCATCTAATGGCGAAGAATTAATTTCCTATTTAAATAAGACGCCAACTAAGCCGGATATAATTATAACGGATTTGAAGATGCCTGTCTTAAATGGAGTAGAAGCAACAAAAATTATCCGAAGAGACTTCCCTGAAATAAAAATTATTGCATTAACAAGTTATGATACAAAATCATTTATTGCTAATATGATTCAGGTAGGGGCAGTTGCATATTTAATAAAAAACACAACTCCTAAAGATTTATTGCATACTATTAATCAGGTTAACTTAAAAGGATTTTATTATAATGAAAATATATTAGAAACCATTCAGGAAACAATCATATCTTCCAAAAAATCAAAATCTAATTTAGAAACCGGTTTTTTATCCCCTCGTGAAATAGAAATACTTCAACTTATCTGTCAACAAAAAACAACTCCTGAAATTGCAGAAGAACTTTTTTTAAGTCCAAGAACTGTTGAAGGCCATCGTAATAACCTATTACTTAAAACAGAGTCAAGAAATATTGCCGGCTTGGTTGTATATGCTATTCAAAATGAAATAGCTGTTTTAACTATTTGATTTAGCTGGCTAAAAATTGAATAGACAGAACATAATATAGAATGATAGTAATAACTAATAAGCAAAGACCTATTTTTTGTGCTATATTTAATCCTTTCTGCTCACCCTTGGTTTGATTAACTTTCATGCTTATATTGTTTATAATTGTATTTATTTGATTGGCAAATTTAGGAAGAAGAATTTTTGTTTCTGTAGGTATTTTTACCTGTTTTTGTGCAGATAATTTATTTAACATATATTAAATAGTGATAAAAAGCTTACAAATAAATTTACTGCACAAAATCAATCCCTTTCCATAGTTTTTTATTGCTTCCTTTTATATCTTTACTCTAAATAGTTAATCAAATGAAGCAAATTTTAATTTATATAGTAATTTTTTTAATTTCATTATCTGGAAAAGCTTCGTTTATTCTTCTGCCCATGGATGAAATAACTCAGCAAAATCATCTGAAAGCTTATGGAATTACCTACTGGTGCCTGAGTAAAGATTATAAGGCTAGTTGGTTGTTAAATTATCGTGGAGGCTCTTTTTTATTGCCCGATGCGGATGAAATAAGGAAGGAATGCAAGATTCGTGGCGTAAGTTTTGAAATAATTTCTGATAGTGAACAATCTTCAATTTTAGATGAAATTTCCAGTCCTTCTCAAAACATGGAATCTGTTATTCTTGAAAAAGCACCTAAAATTGCTGTTTATACTCCGAAAGGGAAACAGCCATGGGATGATGCAGTTACACTAGTTTTAACCTATGCCGAAATTCCATTTACGCCTATTTATGATGAAGAAGTTCTAAGTGATCAGTTGTTGCTTTATGATTGGTTGCATCTGCATCATGAGGATTTTACAGGACAATACGGTAAATTTTATGCAGCTTATAAAAATACACCTTGGTATATTGAACAAAAAAAGGATTCAGAAGCTCTGGCTGCAAAGTTAGGTTACCCTAAAGTTTCGCTGGAAAAAGTAGCGGTTGCAAAAAAAATCAGGGACTTTGTTATAGGTGGTGGATTTATGTTTGCAATGTGCTCTGCTACAGATAGTTTTGATATTTCTTTGGCAGCAGATGGAGTTGATATTTGCGAAACCATGTTTGACGGAGATCCAAGTGAGTCAAATTATCAATCTAAATTAAACTATGGAAGTGCATTTGCGTTTAAAAATTTTACGCTTGAGCGAAGACCTGAGCAATATGAGTTTTCAGATATTGATATGACTATAAAACGAAGAATTCCTCCTGATAAAGATTATTTTTCCTTAATGGAGTTTTCGGCAAAATGGGATCCCATACCAAGTATGTTATGTCAGAACCATACACAACTGGTAAAAGGATTTATGGGACAGACGACCTCATTTGATGCCACATTAATTAAGTCGAATGTTTTGATTATGGGAACCTGCGAACTTAATGGTGAAGCACGTTACATACACGGTGAAAAAGGAAAGGGAATGTTTACTTTTTTTGGAGGACATGATCCTGAGGATTTTCAACACCAGGTTGGTGATCCGCCAACAGTTTTAGATTTGCATCCTAATTCTCCGGGTTATCGATTGATTTTAAATAATGTTTTGTTCCCTGCAGCAAAAAAGAAAAAATTAAAAACGTAATTTATTTTAGTGAAAATTCAAACCATATTGGAATATGATCGGATATTTTTCGAGCCTCATAAAAAGTATTGAATTTTGTGTAAAATGGAATTATTCCGGAATTGATATAGTTTAAAGAATTTGTTTTATAAAAGATATTATCAAATTCAGATGCCAGACAATTATTTGTCTGGCATTTTTGTTTTAAAGTTGTTTTTTGATTTTGAAAAACAGAAGCATAACCCATTTTCTTCAACGGATTAAAGACAGTATGGAATTGTGGGCAGTTGAAATCGCCTATAAAAACCAAATTAAGTTTAGGATATTCAAAAGGTAAAAATTTGAAATATTTAATCTCTGTTTCAGGTTGTTTACTTTTTGTAATGGCATGAAAAGTAACCAGTGTAATAGTTTTTTTATCGATTTCGAAAGTAGCAAAATAGGGTTCCCTGTCTATTTCTAAATGATACTTTTTCTCCAGCCATGCATTTCCTTTTATTCTTGCCTTATTGGTTTTCCAGATAAAAGCATATCGTTCTGTTTTATAAGCACTGCTAGAAGTTGGATCACTGATTTGATAATCCCATTTTGTGCCTTTTTGATTTAATATTGCTACAAGTTTAGTAATGGACTGCGCTCCGCCATAACCAGCAACGACTTCCTGAATCGTGATAATATCATAATCCTTAATTGTATTGGCAATAAAATTGAGATGGGTTTCAGATTTAGATTTTCCAAAGTTTTCAATATTCCAGGAAAGCACTTTGGTTTGGGAGTAAAGGAATGTTGTGAATAATAGTATAAGGAAACTAAGGCTGATTTTCATTTAAAGGGATTATAAAGTTCAAATATAAAGATTATACAATGAATATTAATCCTCCCAACCGCAAAGAGTCAGGCCATATCCCTCAGCCTCTTTCAAACTGACTTTTACGATTTCATGTTTGCATGCCCCAAAACCACGGCAAGATTCATTCAAATGATATTTTTTAGCTCCTTTGATGCCACAAATATAGACTTTCGTTTCTACAACGTTAAATGATGAAAATGCAATAAATAAAATTGTTATGATGACCTTCATATTTTATGCTTTTATAATTAATCGACAATCAAATCATATTCATTACCATTTTTATCTGTTGCTTTAAGCTTGCCATAAGCGACCCATTCCGTATTAATATCAATGTCCCTAAAATTTTCAGCATTTAATATTCCGGCACCGTATTTTCCCTGAACGTTAATATTGCCATAAACGGAGTCACCTTTGGCATCCAAACCTTTTACATCATAATTATATTCATAATTACCAGAGGTTCCGGTTCTGTATTCATACTGAAAAGTTTTATCGACATGATACGTTTTTGCTTCCTGCGGCGTAATTGTTTTGCGGTCATCTGCCGTAATTACCTCTTTATAAAATGAATTTATTTGTGCCGGTGGAGGGCTTTCGGCTTTTTTACAGGAAAGTATTCCCAGAAATAAGAATAAGGTTAAGTAGTTTTTTAGCATAAGCGTTTTATTTTAAAATGGTTAAACTTAAAAATGTTAGTTACCCTGATTCATTGCTTCGTCAATTTTTCCGGATAAAAAGATATTTCCCAAAATGCCTATACCAATTGTTTTTGTTTTTCCTTCAAAGGTCACATCTGTTGTTGAAAACAGGACATAATTAGAGGAAGAAACCATATTGTTTACCATCATGTCTATCATTGATTTTGCTAAGACATTTCCCATTGCACTTCCTGCCTGAGACCATTGGTCATTTTGATCTGTCTTTTTTTCATGTATTTCTTTTTCAAGAAATGCATTCATTTTTAATTTTACTTCTTCTTTATGTTTCTCCGTTCCGGGATTTGTTAGTGCTGTAATTAGTGCAAATAAGCAAAGCACAATAATTACATAATGTTTTGTTTTCATACGTTATAGTTTTAAGTGATTGATTAGTTGGGTTTAATGGTTTTATCCTCTTGATTTATCTATTAATGTCTATGATAAATCTAATCAGAAAAACTTTTTTTGAAATACGTACTTATACCTGATTTTATTCGGTTTCGTAAAGTGCTGCTGTTTCTAATAATTCTTTCTCAAATTGATAAATATCGTCAATAGATGAAATTGGTATTTTGGTTTCGCTTTTATTTTCATTGAATAAACTCACGTACTTTTTTCCTCCGTTTAGATGCAGTCTGCATAAAGGTTTACGATTATTATCATCCAGCAAGATTCCGAAATAAGATTGCGTGTCACGATGTACTATTCGGCTGGTTGGCAATTTTCTTCGTAAAATAGCAACCACTATACGATAAGCATCAAGTTCTTCCTCGGTCGTATTAATTTTATTGTCATCTTCGACTATTACAGTTTCTTCGACCTGCTGCTTAATGGTTTCTTTGGTTAGAGCGGCATTTAATCGGTCATTAATCTTGTCATTGATATATTGACTTACTGATTTCTGAACCAAATCCTTAAATTCATCCACCACTTTTTCAGTAAGTCTGCCGGCATAAACTTTATTTGCAAAAAGTTTGGTAAAATCATTCGAAGGACTTTCCAACTCTGCGTTGATTTGTTTTTTAATTTCCTTAATGTATTTTAATGAACTGGCATTGCTTACAATATTATCTACATCGAAATTTGCTTTATGAAATTTGGCAATTTCGTTTATCGTGTTTTCTTTTAGATTACAAATATCAAATTCTAAAAAAGGTTTCTCATCCATTTTATTCGAATCATCCAAATCAGTAAAAAACTGATAATTGATACCGTTTGTCAAAAGAGCAAATCGTGTTTTGGTAACATGAAAATAACGGAATAACTGTGAATTATGAATAGTCAGTTTTTCTTTCCAGCTTTTACACTCCACAATTATGATGGGTTCTCCGTTTTGAAAGATAGCATAATCTACTTTTTCTCCTTTTTTAAGACCGAGATCTGCCGTAAATTCAGGAACAACTTCAAGCGGATTAAAAGCATCGTATCCGAGAACGTGTATAAAAGGCAATACAAAGGCATGTTTTGTAGATTCTTCGGTTTCAATTTTACTTTTTAGCTGATTTATTTTATCTGCTAATGATTTTAGTTGAATGTTTATTTCCATTTGGTTTTAATTTAGATTAATAATTCAAATGTAAAACCAATAAGAATCAGTGTTTTATGGAAAACCGTAAAGGGATGAAATTTTTGAGTGAAGTTTTTTGAAACTTTTATAAATATTTAAAAGAGGACAATAAAATTCCTCTTTTAAATATTGTAAAGTATTATTCTTTATTCAGAATGAAATCTTTAATAATCTTATCCATGTTCGAAGGCAGATCAGCACTTTTGATTTCAAAATGTTTGATGTTCATTTCTGTTAACCATTTGCTCCAATAAGCTTTAATGACTTTTTCTTCGTAAGGATTATTTTTACCTGGATTTATACCCAGAACTAAAACTTCCAGATTTGATAAGTCATTGTCAATTTTAATAAAACCGAAGTTCTCACTTTCAAATTTTTTCTGCCAGTTGTTTTTATTTAGACTATTTTGTTGAATTAATTTCGGAGTTAAATAGCTTGATAGATTACCGTTTTTGATTTGCGTTCCTTCATAAAACATATAACCATCCGTCAAAATAACCAGAATGTTTCTATACCCTTTGTCAATGCATTGATCTTGTACTTTGCTGTCGAAAAAATTCCAAATGTCAGATCCGATATAGTTATCATCTTTAATTGCCGAATTGTATATTTGTGTTGTTTTTGAAGCATAATTACTGCTTATCGAATTCAGTAAATTTTTTGAAGCATTATTTTTATCAACTTTAATTTTTAATTCATTTGCAATCGAATTAATTTCAGGATTTTCCGGTTCCGGATTAAAGAATAATTGCATTTTATCGTCAATTTGTCTCATTCTTTTTGATTTTAGATGTTGTGAAAAGGCTTCTGAAACCGATTTAATATATCCTAAATCTCTTTGGTGAAATTCCATTGTTGGATTTGGATTCTTTTTGAGACTAATTCGATCTGATAAATCAACAAGAATACTAATATTGTAGTTTTCTGAAACAGAACTTTTAAGTACGGTTTCTTTTTCTTCATTTTTATTTCCTTCCTTACATGAAAAAAATAAAATCAATACTAATGACATTGCTATTTTGGGTAAAGCATTTTTCATATGTTAGTTTTTAGAATATACCAAATGTTGAAAATCAGGATCAACCAAATTCAATTTGACCAAATGTTCTTCAGATAAATTTTCACAGCCTTCCAGAAGTTCTACTTTTTCTTTATGAGGTAAAGCGATTTCGGTGTTAATTGCTTGAAACCATCCTTCTTTATATTGATGATGGTAATGCAGATATTCCTTTACAGGAAAAACAAAACCATCTATTTTTGATTGTAGTTCTGAATTTTTCCCGTTTAAGGTAACAATCTGCTGTTTAAAATCGTTGATTTTATTGATGTAATCTGCTTTTATTTTTTCCAGGTTAATTAAATTTTCTTTTTTTCCTCGGATGAAAGCTCTTATCTTATCTATGTTTTCAAATTCTTTCATTACAAAATCAAATACAAGTCCCCAAATAATATAAACTACAAAGCCTGCAAATATAATCATCCAGAATTCTGGTTCTCCTAAAGCGATATTTAGATTGTATGGTGAAGATTCTGTTGTTTTATTGAACTCATATATTTTTTTCTCGATTATATATGCCAAAAGTGAATCGAATAAAAAGGTAATTGTAAAAAGGGAAATTAGTCTAAAAATGTTTTTGAGCCCTTTTCCTTTTTGTACCATGTGAATGACATAGCCTAATCCCATAAATACAAATGGAATAGTAACAACCAAAACACCTTCAAGCCAACTCGCTTTAAAAGCATTGGTAAATGCATCGGCATCGAAAATGGCTGCAGTTAAACTATCATTTGAAAATTCTTTGAAAAAAGCAGAATATGAAGCTGAAATGTAGAACACTAAAACATAAAGGGTTATTGGCAGTAAAAGAATCAAACCAATATAAAATTGCGCTTTTAGGCCTTTTCCTTCTTCGATGCCGTATTTGTCCGGATTGCGTTTAACTTCGATGATTTCACTTTTGATCTGGTCGATATTATCGTTGGTATCCTGTTCTTTTTTTTCGAAAATACCAATGGCAGCTTCAGACTTTTTAAGTTCAGTTCTGTTTTTTTCCTGTTCTTCACGATAAGGCTGTTTTAATCTGTCCTGCTCCATTTTCTGTTTTCGGCACTGATCCTCAAAACTCATATATAAATTTTGAAGACATGCTTTTAAAACAATTGGTTTTCCGGTTGCTTTTACAGATGCTGCAAAGCCGCTTTGATAATATGTGATTCTAATTTGTTCTCTGTCTTCTTCATTTTCTTCAAAAGATTTAAATGAAGAATCTTCAGATTTTTTTAAACTAAATAATTGTGAAAGTGTTTTCATAGTTTAAGTGTTAAGTTGACTAATAATTTCTTCTTTACCAATGTTTTTCTGAACACAATCAATAAGATAATCAGACAAATCATTGATATTTTCTTCAACGAAATTAAATTTTCGGCAATACTTTCGGAGCATATTTAATTCGTCATCGGTTATTTTTTCATCAGCCCAGATAATTCGGGTTAGATCATATAAGTATTCAATCTTTGTATTTAAAGCTACCGGAACAGTAAATTCAGTATTGACAGGATTGAAGAAAAGTTTGTCAAGCTCTTCTTTCGGAATCCCTCTTTCATCTGCAAAATGATAAAGCATTTGAAGTTCTAATACATTAAATTGATCATCTGATAATGCCATTTGATATAATCTCAAAAAATGACTTTTAAGTTCTAGTGTTATCATGTTAGGTGGTTATTTATTTTAAAGATTCACATGCTTTTCCATTGCCGTCACGATCAAGGTTTTTATAGCATTCTTTGTTACTGTTATAAGCAGCCTGAGCTTGTGCCTGAGTTGTAAAATCTGCACAGGTTTTAGTGGGGCAATTTGAACTTGAACCTGTATTTGTACCGGATGATGAACCTGAATTGGAAACATTTCCAGTTGAATCAGATGATTCTGAACAGGAAAGTATTGAACTAAGTGCAGTAAATACTAAAACCAGGATTATACATCCGTTATTGTTTTTATTTGAAAAAGATTTAGATCGATTGTTTGCGTAGTGACCTTGAACATAAGTTCCGTCTTTTCTGTAATATCCTCTTCGATATCCCATAGTTAGTATTGATTTATTGTGTAAATTAAAAATGATATAATTCCGGTAAAAGCAAACAACAGCATACAACCGCTATTTTTTGTGTTACTAAAATTGTTTTGGTAGTTAACTCCCGAAGTTCCTGTTTTAATAGAAAACCCTCTGGAACTAATAGTTCCTCTTCGGGTTCTTAAACTTGGAGAAATTCCGGATTTGCTAATGTTTAAACCGAGTCCGCTTCCAAGTTTAATTCTTTTTTGAAATTGAAAGCCCATGATTAGGTTGTATGGCAGGCATTACAACACGTTTTACAGCCATTTGATTTTGAGTACGTTTTTTTTGCTTCATCTACTGCAGGTTTACAGCTGGAAAAAGCACCTAAATATTTCTTGCTTACGATACTTTTAAAATAATGGCAGTCATCAGTATGAACTTCATGATCTCCATTTAATTGAGCAGTATTATTTACATAATAGTTTTTCATAATTTTTTGGTTTAATTATTTAAATTGATTTAATCATTCAAACTTAAACCTATTTAAAACCAGTATTTTACGGAAAACCATAATCTGTAAATTTTATATTCAGAAATAAAAAAAGCCCCCGAAGGAGCTTGATATTAATTATAGTAATAAAAAGGAAATTAAATAATCCCCATATCCTTAGTAATCGAAACTAAATGAACGGTATTATTGGCTTTAAAAAAGTCTTTGAGTTTTGCGATTCTTTTTTCTATGGCACTTTTGCTGTTGGGTTTGATCTGTGAGGATTTAAAAATTTCTATAATTTCATCTTGTGAAGTACCCAATGATAAATGCTTTAGGATTTGAATATCTACATCGTCAATTTCATAGTTGTTTTTTTCCTGTAATGCAGATGCAACTTCAGGGGAAATGAATTTTTGATCAGAAGTCGAAATAAGATGAATCGCTTTCTTTAGTTCCTCGATACTGTTTAAACCTTTTAGTACAAATCCATCTATTTCTGCATTGTCAAAGAGTGATTTAATTCGGTAACTTTTGTCTTCTACAGAATAGGCGATGATTTTAATATCAGGCTGTAATGTGCGAACCTTTTGAACCAACTCATCGCCATTAGCAATAGTTGCTTTTCGATGATCTGTTTTGAATGAAAGATCACTGATTAGTAAGTCGTAAGGTTCATTTTGATGAATTGCGGCGCGGATTTTTAGAAACGCTTCATCGCAAAATTTGGAATGCTGAAAATCGACAATATTCAAATCTTTTAGTACTTGTTGAATTCCTAAATTCATGGCGTCAAGATCTTCGGCTATAATTACTTTTTTAAACATAGGCTTTTATTTAGGCAGTGTTATTTTTACTTTAAAACCTTTATCAGGCTCAGTATCAAAAGTAATAGTTCCTTTTGTAGACAGAATACGGTTTTCCATATTTTGCAGGCCATTTTTTATAATTTTGTTTTTGTCACATCCTTTTCCGTTATCCGTATAGTCAATAAATATTTTTTTTGAGCTGATGTCAAATTTTATAACAACTAGCAAAGCCTGACTATGTTTTTTCATATTTACCATTAATTCTTGTAAAACACGGTAAATGGTGACCTTTTTTATTTCATCGATATCGTCCCAATTGACTTTTTCGATTTTAATAATAACATTTGTATGGTCAGTATTATAAGTGGAGAGCATTTCTTTTAAGTTGTCCGAATAATTTTCTCCGGTATGGATATCATTATTCTCTCTCGAAATTCTACGGACACGTGTGTATATATGATCCAGTTTTTGAATTAAGGTTTCTTTCCTGTTTTCACTTTCTAACGATTGTGTTTGAGTAAAAGTGATAGCATTAAAAACATCATTTGCCAGTTCATCATGAATGTCTTTGGCAATTTTGGTTTCGGTATCGTAGGCTGTTTTTATTTTTTCGATTCGGTTTCGGTTTTGATAAAATTTTCTTAAGTACAATAATAAAAGGGAAAGGGATGCAATTCCGATTATGAAAAATATTCTTTGATATTTTGCTTTCTGAAGAGATAATAAGTTTTCCGCTTTTTCTAAACGGAGTTTTTGGTTTTCGTCCTTTTCCTTTTTAGAATCATATTTTATTTTGGCAAACTTGTTTTTGTAGTTGTTGCGGATTTTAGTTATGCTGTCATTTAATGTTATATATTTTTTTGCATATTCAATATTTTTTTCGCTGAAGTCATTTAAAATCAAAAATTGCAGTGCTCTTAATCGTTCATCAATACTATTTAGTTTTGTTGCAGATTTATAAGCCTCTAAAGCATGTTGGTTAGATTTTTTTGGATTTGTCTTGATGTAATATTCTGCTAAATGCAGATTACTTTCAATAGCTCCGTACGTATCATCAATTTGATTTCTTAATTTAAAACTATCTGTCATTAAAATAAAACCTTTTTCGGTAAAACCTTTTTTAAAATAAGCATAACCTAAATTGTCTAAAACTCTCGCTTTATTATTTTTAAGAGATTGGTTATCTAAAGTTTTTGTATTAATGATCTCTTCTAGGATATGGATAGCCTTATCATATTTTTTTTGCTGAATGTATATAACTGCAATGTTGTTTAATGGTCCTTGTTTTGAAACAGAATCTGTACAATCTTTTAAAGCTTCTTCATAATAGTAAATAGCATCGCTGTAAAGAGAAAGTTCTTTGTCTGCTATACCAAAAGAGTTATTGATAGAAGCACTGTAAATGTTTTTTTTTCTGAGATAAGGTAATGCCTCTGTTAAGGTTTCTTTGCTACCATAATAATCACCGTTCATTTGTTGAATGAAAGCCATTTGGATAAGACTGTAAACAACATTGAGACTGTCGTTTGTTTTTTCAAAGATTATTTTTGATTTGTTGAAATTATAGAAAGCGGTATTAAAGTTTTTTTTTCCCATGCTTGACATTCCTTTTTCTCTCAGGCTGACAGCTTCTGTTTTTATAGATTCCTGATTATGCCAGACAGTTGCTTTTTTCGTGCAGGAAAGAAGTAAAAGGAAAATGATAAAACAAAAAATAGGGGATCGTAACATAAAATTTACTTTCCCCGAAATTAGTAATTAAATGTAAATTACAAATTTTAAATTGATTAATCTTTTGTTGGTGGTGGTGGTACAATGATAGGTTGATCTCCAGGACCATCAGCATAAGTTGGTGTTATTTCTTTTTTTGCTTCAGTTTCGAATTCGTCTGATGTGCAGGAAAATAGAGTAGTAGTCAATAGAGCGAACGCTCCCCATATAAATAATTTTTTCATGATTTTTGATTTAAAAAATTAGACATGGGTATTGCTGTCCGGAACTTTTCCGAATCGTTTTTTAATGGCAATACCAAATTGTGTTTGGGAAGTGAAGTGCGTAGAACTATAAAATTTTATTTATACTTCCCGGATAAAGTCCGTCTTACGGTTTTCCGCACTTTTAATTGAACTAGTTTTGTACATTTGTTTTAACCTGCAGATTAAAACGTTGACTAATCTGAGACAAAGGAATGGCAGTTTTACTGATGGATTTATAGAAGATTCCGATATTTCCGATCATTCCGATATTTCCAATAATTCCGTAGAAGCTTATGAATAAAATTACTATTGAAGATTATAAAACAGCAATCAGAGCTAAATATAAAATTGCGATTGAAGAGGATGTGTCTGGAACTTTATCAGATCCAACGCCAGCTGAATTTAGAGATTATTACTTTAGAATTTTCGAAAGAGGTCTGAGTAAAATTGATAAAGAAATTATGGAGATATTTTTTGAGGCCAATGAAAATTCCCCATTAAAAAAAGCAATTGAAAATTGTAATACAGGAAAACTTAAAGCTATAATTCATTTTTTAAATGGAAAAGATACACGAAATAGAACCAGAGTTGAGATGGCTGCTATTTTAGTTGATTTTAAGCCACGCCCTTTAAAAATTTTTCTAGAAAAAAGAGGCATAATTGAAGAAGAAAAAATAGAAATTGGAAATATTAGTATATCGGAACCTACTAGTATTGAGAATGAAGATAGGATTATGACAAAATATAAAAATGAAGATGAGATTGAAGATGTGTCAAATGATGATATTATAATTGGAAAGCTTTCAGAAAAATTTAGTGATAAGTTAAAATTTACTATAGCTGGCATTGTAGCTGTTTTTTGTTTAGGATTTTTAATAAGTTATTATCTCTTTCCAAAAAAACAATGTATGCAATGGTCTAATGATCATTATGAAAAAGTAATTTGTGATTTGGAATCAAATGGATTTTTATCTAATGTTGGTTTGGAACCATTTGATGAAAGGAAGTTTGAACTTAAAAAACTTAAGGCTTGCGATACTACAAGTTTTTTTAAATTGGGAAGACCTTGTGTCTGGTATGGTAAATCGACAGATGGAAATTATGAATGTTTTAGTGCACCGGGATTACATCCTGAAACTGGTATAACATTAAGACCAATTACTGAGTATATGATTTCTAAACATATCTTAAAAAAGAAAGAATAATTTAAAATATTGATTATATAATAAAACTTCCGATGTAATATTAAATTAAATCGGAAGTTTTGAATTTAATTATCCAACTCTCAATCCCGTAGTAATAGCAAACCTATTCCATGAATTGATGGTAATAATCGCCAGAATAATTTCGGCAAGATACTTTTCATCAAACAGGCGGGCAGCATTTTGATAAACTTCTTCAGAAACATGATTACTGATTAAAGTTATTTCTTCAGTCAAAGCCAAAATTGCTTTTTCTTCTTCGGTATAAATATCAGCTTCCTGCCATGCACTTAACAAGTAAATACGCTGTTCGGTTTCTCCATATTTTCTGGCATCTGCTGTATGCATATTGATACAGAAAGCACAGCCATTTATTTGCGAAGCTCTAATTTTGATAAGTTCTTTATGAGTTGGAGTCAATGAGGTTTTAGAAATATAACTTTCTAAATTCATAAGTGCTTGATAAGCTTCTGGAGCAACTGTTGGGATAACAATTCTTGGTTTCATTGTACTTGTATTTAAAGTTGAAAACAAAGGTCAGGGAATCATATTGTAAAAAACTTGATCTACTTCAAGAAATGAATTTATACTTTTCCGGCTCTTATTTTACTCATAAATTCAGCAGAGAAATCAAGATAGGAGGCAAGCATGTATTGAGGAACACGCTGTACAAATTCCGGATTTTGATTTTTAAAATGATTATATCGTTCTTCTGCTGACATAGTAAATAAGAATTTAATCCGCATTTGTGCGGCACCGAATGTTTTTTGAGATACGATTCGGAAATAGCGTTCCAGTTTTGGAATCTGAATTAACAATGATTCGAGAAGAGATTTTTCAATTACAATAATTTCAGATTTTTCAACAGCCTGAATATAAAAATTAGACGCACTATTGTTGTAAAAACTTAAGTAATCTGTAATCCACCAGCTTTCAATTCCAAATTGAAGTGTTTGTTCTGTTCCTTTATTATTAATGATATATTGTCTAAAGCATCCTTTAATAACAAAATACATATTATTACAAACCTGTCCTTCTTGCAGGACATATTCCTTCTTTTTGATTTTTGTAATTTCTAAACTGGATTCTAAAATAGCAATTTCTGATGGTTCCAGGTTTACAAATTTCTGAATATGGTCGATAAGGACTGAATACATATAGTTGCGGTTTTATGTAAAGATAATTATAAATTGAATTATGATAAGTCGAACTTTTATAAAAGCAAAAGCCCGGTCTTTCGACTGGGCTTTTTTATATAAGTAAGTAATGTAAATTGAGTTTATAAAACGTTTATTTTACTTTGTTAAGTATTGCTTTGAAAGCTTCAGGGTGGTTCATCGCTAAATCTGCAAGAACTTTACGGTTCAATTCGATTCCGTTAGCTTTAACTTTACCCATGAATTGAGAATAAGAGATTCCTTCCAGTCTTGCTCCAGCGTTGATACGTTGAATCCATAATGCACGGAAATTTCTTTTGTTTTGTTTTCTATCGCGGTAAGCGTAGCACATTGCTTTCTCTACTGCATTCTTAGCAACTGTCCAAACGTTTTTACGTCTGCCAAAGAAACCTTTGGCTTGCTTCATTATTTTTTTTCTTCTTGCTCTTTTAGCAACTGAATTTACCGATCTTGGCATAATTTTAATGTGTTTTTGTAGCAGGCGTCCTGAATTAAATCAAAGGAACTTAAAGGCCATACTCCAAGGTTATATAAATAATTTTTAACCTAAGAAACCTTAGTGATTAGAAAATAGTAATTAGTGACTAGCTAAGCGCTAATTACTAAGAACTAATTGCTAATATTAGATAATTCTTAATTGTTGTTTGATGCTTTTCATATCTGTTTTGTGAACTAACGCTGAGTGTGTCAAAGCTAATTTACGTTTTTTAGATTTTTTAGTCAGGATGTGACTTTTAAAAGCATGCTTTCTTTTAATCTTTCCAGAACCAGTAACTTTGAAACGTTTCTTGGCGCTAGATTTTGTTTTCATTTTAGGCATTTTTCCTAGTGTTTTAATTTATTCTTACTTACTTATATCTTTGTTTCAGATTTAAAGCTTCAGGTTCAATGACTGAATACTGTGACTATAAACTGAGACTATTTTTTCTTTTTCGGAGCAATGAACATAATCATTCTCTTACCTTCCAAAACCGGCATCGCTTCCACCTTACCGTGCTCTTCTAAATCTGTAGCCAAACGTAGTAATAAAATCTGTCCCTGATCTTTATAGATGATCGAACGTCCTTTAAAGAATACGAATGCTTTTAATTTAGCACCTTCTTTAAGGAACTTCTCAGCATTTTTTCTTTTAAATTCGTAATCATGCTCATCTGTCTGAGGACCAAAACGAATTTCTTTTACTACAACTTGCGTTGACTTTGCCTTTAAAACCTTATCACGTTTCTTTTGTTCGTAAACAAATTTCTTGTAATCCATGATTTTACAAACGGGCGGTTCAGCGTTTGGTGAAATTTCTACCAAATCCAATTCAAACTGATCAGCAAGTCTTAATGCTTCTGCAAGCTTAAATACACCGGGTTCGATGTTCTCGCCTACTAATCTTACTTCTTGTACACCACGAATAAGATTGTTTATTCTGTGGGCATCCTTTTTTTCTACGCGAGGTTGGTAACCTCTGTTGCTTCTTATTGCTATGACTTTATAATTTAAGTTAAACTGTAAAAACTTTTAATGTCTTTTTTATTTCTTCGTTTACAATAGCGACAAATTCATCAATTGTAACTGTAATATTCCCTTTTCCTTCTTGCCCGTGACGACGGATCGAAATAGTTCCGTTTTTCTCCTCTTCCTCACCAACAATAAGCATAAATGGTATTTTTTGCATTTCAGCATCTCTAATTTTCTTGCCAATAGTCTCGCTTCGGTTGTCAATTAGGGCGCGAATTTCGTGATTTTCTAGCAAATCTAAAACTTTTTTAGCATATATTTCGTATTTCTCGCTCAAAGACAAGATTATAGCTTGTTCAGGCATTAGCCAAAGTGGGAAATTTCCTGCTGTGTGTTCTAGCAAAATTGCTATAAAACGTTCCATAGATCCAAAAGGAGCTCTGTGAATCATAACAGGGCGATGTAATTCATTATCAGCACCTTTGTAAGTCAATTCAAAGCGTTCAGGAAGGTTATAGTCAACCTGGATAGTTCCTAATTGCCATTGTCTGCCTAAAGCATCTTTTACCATAAAGTCAAGCTTCGGGCCATAAAAAGCAGCTTCGCCATATTCTACCACAGTGTTCAGTCCTTTATCAGCCGCAGCATTGATAATTGCATTTTCAGCTTTTTCCCAATTTTCATCAGAACCAATATATTTTTCTCTGTTTTCCTGATCTCTCAATGAAATTTGAGCAGTAAAGTTTTCAAAACCTAACGAACCAAATACATATAATACAAGGTCTATTACTTTTTTAAACTCTTCATCCAGTTGCTCGGGAGTACAAAAAATGTGCGCATCATCCTGAGTAAAACCTCTAACACGAGTTAAACCATGCAATTCTCCAGATTGCTCGTATCTGTAAACAGTACCAAATTCAGCATAACGCTTAGGTAAATCTTTATACGACCAAGGTCTTACGTTATAGATTTCACAGTGGTGCGGGCAGTTCATAGGTTTTAATAAAAACTCTTCGCCTTCAGCAGGAGTGTTTATTGGCTGAAAACTATCGGCACCATATTTTGCATAGTGACCAGATGTAACATAAAGTTCTTTCTGTCCAATATGTGGAGTAACAACTTGCTCGTAACCGGCTTTCTTTTGAGCTTTCTTTAAAAATTGTTCTAGTCTGTCTCTCAAAGCAGCACCTTTAGGTAACCATAAAGGTAAACCAGCACCAACTTTTTGAGAGAAAGCAAATAATTCAAGTTCTTTACCTAATTTACGGTGATCACGACGTTTTGCTTCTTCAAGAAGTAAAAGATATTCAGTCAGGTCCTTTTGCTTAGGGAAAGAAGTTCCGTAAACACGGGTTAATTGTTTATTCTTTTCGTCACCTCTCCAGTAAGCACCGGCAACACTCATTATTTTAAAAGCTTTTATAATTCCAGTATTCGGAATATGTCCACCGCGACATAAATCAGTAAAAGTAGCATGATCACAAAAAGTGATAGTACCATCCTCAAGATTCGAAATCAATTCGGTCTTGTAAACGTTGTCTTTATACATTTCCAATGCATCAGCTTTAGAAACCGGACGCATTTTAAATTCATGTTTTTCTCTGGAAATCTCAAGAACGCGATCTTCAATCTTTTTAAAATCAGCATCAGTAATCTTTTGGTCTTCAAAATCTACATCATAATAGAAGCCATTCGAAATTGCAGGACCAAGAGTTAATTTAATTCCAGGATACAATTCCTCAAGAGCCTGCGCCATTACGTGTGAAGTAGAGTGCCAAAAAGCTTTTTTACCTTCAGCATCATTCCAGGTATATAAAATAAGACTACCATCAGTCGTCAATGGGGTTTCGGTTTCTATTGTTGTACCATTATAGGCTGCCGAAATCACGTTTCTTGCAAATCCTTCACTAATGCTTTTAGCAACCTCCATCGGAGTCACGCCAGAAGCGAACTCTCTAATCGACCCATCGGGTAAAGTAATCTTAATCATTGTTTATAATTTTGTGGATGCAAATATAAGTCATTACAAAAATACATACAATATATAATGTGCAAGTTTATACTATTATATAACGAAGAAAATAGATTGAGGTGATCAATTAGATTTCTATACTATATGTAAGTATGATT
This sequence comes from Flavobacterium piscis, assembly GCF_031457575.1. Taxonomy (GTDB): domain Bacteria; phylum Bacteroidota; class Bacteroidia; order Flavobacteriales; family Flavobacteriaceae; genus Flavobacterium; species Flavobacterium piscis_A. The sequence goes on from NZ_JAVDWQ010000029.1 coordinate 26,807, forward strand.
TTGTACTATATATAAGAAGTGTTTTTGTTCTGCCAGTTCGAAGTCGAAGTATTTTGGAATTTGTTTATTGAAATCTTCAGGAGCCTTTTCCCGCTGTGCTTCCAAATCTTTAGCTTTTTAAAGAAAAAAGCAAAAGGATTTTCCCTTCCATCGGGGCTAGG
>NZ_JAVDWQ010000030.1:0-19885 GCF_031457575.1 Flavobacterium piscis
ATAAGTTCAGAAAAGGAGAATATTGATAAGGTGTTCATTTATGATATTTCCGGAAAACAATTGTACCGGAAAGACAAGGTTTCGAATGGTATACTAATAGTTCATAATTTATCAGTTTCCCAACAGGTGTTATTGGTAAAAGTATTTCTGGAAAATGGCAATTCCACTACTAAAAAAATAATCTTTAAGTAAAATAACCAGAGCATTAAAACAAAGAATCCGAGAGCAAAAGCTGTCGGATTTTTTGTTTTTAAACCCTTAAACCTATTAACTCTTTGTATGGGAAATTTATACAATCAATTAGATAAAAACAAAAGGGGCTAAAAATGTACAAAAAATAACACAGAGCACTCTTTTATTTTTGTACATTTGAATATATCTTTCGATAAACGCCTTAAATACAGTTGTTTAAAATAACATAACTTTTTGAGAAAAAGTATTTACTTCTGACTAATCTCATATTCTGACAGCGTTTAACTTTTTCAATATCACTCATAAAATTAAAAGAATTAATTGATTTCTTAATCTTTAAAATCTATTATTATGAGACTAAAATTATCTTTATTATCGTTTTTTATTTTTTATTCTGCTTGGGCTCAAACCACCCTTACATTTACATCAACGACTCCCAATACTTTTAAAATTCCTGCGGGAGTAACTTCATTAGGTGTTGAATGCTGGGGTTCCGGAGGTTCCGGAGGAGGCGCATCAGCTGTAGTTTCTGTTTTTGGCGGAGGCGGGGCTTATGGAAAAGTTACACTTGGAGTAACTCCCGCAGCAGTGCTGAATTATAAGGTAGGAGCAGGTGGTATTGGAGTTAATGGTACTGACGGAGGTAACGGGGAAGCTACAAATTTTTCCACAGTTGTGGCAAATGGAGGAAGCGGAGGGAAAAACGGAAATTCCAGTAATGGTGCTGGTGGTTTTGGTGGCCTGGCTTCGGGAGCGGGTACAATATTCTCGGGTGGTAGTGGTGCAACTCCGGGACTTGTTCTTGGGGTACTATCTTCTGGAGGAGGAGGAGGAAGTGCCGGGACAGCTTCGAATGGTAACAACGCAAATATTGGTACCGGTGGTGCTGCAGTAACAGGCGGTGGTGCAGGTAGTGACGGTATATTATTAGCCGGTAATGGTACAGACAATGTTTCGCTTGGAGGTGGAGGCGGAGGAGCAAAAGGATTATTGTTCAGTGATTTTCGTGGAGGAAATGGAGGAAACGGACAAATAAAAATTACTTATTCTTGTCCTGTTTATGCGCTTACCGGAACTTCAGCAGCAGGGGTCAGTACTGCAACAGGAACGACTTCGTTAGTAACATTAACAGGAGGGGCATCTTTGCCTGTTGGTGATTATGTAGTGACATATAATCGGAGTAATCCCAGTGGAACAGGATTAACGGCTACAATGTCAGTTGGCGGGGCAGGAGGAACTGGAACTTTTTCCGCAGTAGGACTAAGTGTAACAGGTTCAAGCATTATAACAATTACCAACCTTACTTCTGGATCATGTTCTAATAATATCACGACAGGTAATGCGGCAACAATTACCGTTTCTTCTACAAGTGTTGGAGGAACTATAAATACTCCTGCTACAATTTGTAGTGGAGGTACAAGCGGGCTTTTGACACTATCAGGTTATACCGGTACAATTTTAGGCTGGGAATCATCGGTAAGTCCATTTTCTTCCTGGACACCAATTTCTAACACTACAGCGACTTATACTTCAGGGCCATTGACACAGACTACACGATTTAGAGCAATTGTTAATAATGGTGTTTGTGATGCTGTAAATTCAGCTTTTGCTACTGTTACTGTAAATCCTTTACCAGCAATTACAACTAGCGGAACACTCAATGATATTTGTTTTAGCGGAAGTGCACAATCGGCTAACCTGCTTTATACAGCCACAACAAATACACCAATAAGTTATAGTATCATCTGGAATGCTGCTGCAAATACTGCAGGATTAGTAAATCAAGGCGTTACACTATTCACGTTTTTACCGGAAGGCGGAAGTTTAAATACGATTGTTATACCGGCAGGAGTGGTTGCGAATACTTATTTGGGTACTATGACTATTTTAAATGCAGATTGTTTAGTCACTCAGGCCATACAGCTTACAATTAAACCTACGCCTGATGCACCAATTCCCGGAATAGTAACTGAGCCTACTTGTGCTACCCCTACAGGAAGCGTAACTTTAAGCGAATTACCAATTTTAGTTACCTGGTTAATCAAACAAAGTGGTACAGCATCAACAACATATACTGATACAGGAACAACATATATCGTTTCTAATCTTGCTCCTGGAAATTATACCTTTACCGTAGAATATACAGGAAGCTGTATTTCGTCTCCTTCTGCGAATGTTATAATAGATGAACTTGTAACCAATATCTATACAGGAATATGGTCAAATGGTATTCCAACCATTAATCAAAATCTTGTTTTTGATGCCAATTATACAAGTGCTGGTGGAGGGACAGGAAGTCTAAATGGCTGCAGCTGTACAGTAAATCCCGGAGTTAATATTTTAATTAATAGCAATGATACATTAACGATAACTAATACCGTAACTAATAATGGAGGAGTATTAACTTTTGAAAATAATGCGAGCCTGTTACAAACAACGAATGCTATTAATTTAGGGAATATCATCTACAAAAGGATTTCTGTACCAATGGAAAATTTTGATTATACCTATTGGTCATCACCAGTAATGGCACAAACATTATTTAACTTGTCACCAAACACGTTATCAGACAAATATTTTTCTTATACTGGGACTTCCTGGAAACAGGAAGTGGCTGCAACGACTACAATGATTCCCGGAAAAGGCTATATAATAAGAACTCCTAAAGCAGGATTATGGGGAAATGGGGAAAATGTTATATTTCCATATGCTCAACCTGTACAGTTTGTTGGAATTCCTAATAATGGAAATATTTTAGGAGAAGCAGTAGTAACCGGAAAATTTTATCTGATAGGCAATCCTTATCCATCGGCACTTGATGCGGATAAATTTTTGTTTCCAAATCCCAATCCAAACAATAGTGACATCTTAGACGGAACCATTTATTTCTGGACACACAATACGGCTATTCAGCCTAGTGGTTTTAAGTATGTTTATAGTTCAAATGATTATGCTTCTTATAATGGTGTTGGTGGAATTGGAACCCTGCCTGCATATTTAGGCGGAGTTCTTCCGTCAGGTAAAATTGCAGCAGGACAATCTTTTTTTGCATTAGCTAAGGCGTCAGGAAACATTCAATTCAATAACACAATGCGAATTGAAGGGAATAATAATCAATTTTTTAAGCCAGGTAAAACTGCGAAACCGAATTTATTGGAAAGACATCGTTTGTGGCTTAATATGACTAATGCCCAAGGCGCTTTCAAGCAAATTTTAATTGGGTATATCCAGGGCGCTACTAATGGTTTAGATAATAATTTTGACGGGGTGTCATTAGACGCTAATGCTTTTATTGATTTTTATAGCACAAATTCCGGGAGTAATCTGGTTATTCAGGGTCGCGCATTGCCTTTTTCTGACACGGACGAAGTACCATTGGGATATCGTACAATAATAGCAGGCGATTTTACCATTTCTATTGATCATGCAGATGGATTATTAACGAATCATGCTGTTTTTCTTCATGATATGATGACCAATACCCTCCATGATCTAAGAGTAAGTGGCTACACATTTAATACGGTACCAGGAACATTCAAAAATCGATTTGTGCTTAAATACGCCAACAAAACATTGGCTGTAAATGATTATGAAAATAGTGTGTTGGCCTGGTGTGAAAATCAAAATATCAGAATTAATTCGACTAAAGGAAATATTGATAAAATCTTTATTTATGATCTCTCAGGAAAACAATTATATAATAAACAGAAAGTTGCTGATAAACAATTTGTTACTGAAAACCTGTCTTTTGCGGAACAAATTGTGTTAGTCAGGGTATTTTTAGAAAATGATAAGTTCTTGACTAAAAAAGTAATTTTAACTAAATTACTATAGACTGAAAGTTCATGGATTTGGTTAGCAGACTAAAAGACTGCAAAGATGGTAATGTTATTCATTAGCTATAAATTGCATGAATTGTTTTTTGTAAAAATTTGTGGCTAATATTTTTGGAAGCTAAAGCAAATTGCACCAAAGTATCTCGTTTTAAACTATATCTGAGACCAATAAAAAATAGCGTGTTAAATAAAATTTTGATAGCGAAAGTTGTCAAAATTTTTTGTTTTAAGAGATTTGAGGCTGAACTGAACTCTCATTAAGATAAATTTCCTTGAGTGATATTCAAAAAACGTGTTTTTAACCCAAAGGTTAGATTCAAAAAGATTTAGAATGTATGATCAGAATATTGCTGAATTTGATTTAAATATATTTAAAACCAGGATTTTACAGGATTTCTAGTTCTTTTAGTTTATCATAAACCAAATTGCTTTCAAAACCACGGCGTAACATATAATCGCAAAATTTTTTTCTTTTTTTGAGAAAATTGCTCTCAGTTAAGCTATCCCAGCATCTTTGAGAAAGTTGTTCAAACGTTGTTTGATATTCCTCTGTAGAAATTTCTTTTAGTGCAATATTAATATTGGTTGCAGTAATATGTCTTGCTTTAAGCTCATTTACAATTCTAATTTTCCCCCAATGCTTAATACGATGTTTTCCGCGGGCAAAACTACAGGCAAATCGGGTTTCGTTTAAAAAATTGTCAGCAATGAGTTTAACTATAATAGCATCTATTTCATCAGGAGACATTTTTAAAGTATATAGTTTTGTTACTACTTCGTCATGACAACGTTCCTGATAGGCACAATAATGTTCTAGCTTTTGCTGCGCTTCTTTACTAGTCATAATTAAATTATCTATGTTTAATAGGGGTTTAGCTTAGAAAACAAATGTAAATTATTAAAAATTATTATGCTTATTTATTCTAAAAAAAAGGTAATAATTCCTATAATATAAGCATTTAATTTTAATATTTAAAATTTTGTTTTTATCGGCATTACGTATTTAATTTTATATATTTGATAACAACACAGAAGTGTAATTGTCATATTTACTTCAAATGTTTCTTTTTTATACGAATTACATATCAAGCAGAAATCTTCCAGTCTGTAAATGTTATTCAAATTTCTAATCATATTATAATGAACTAATCGATTTATTAATTTAATGCGTGCCGACTATGCGACTAAAATTATTTTTATTATTCGTTTTTACCTTAAGTGCTGTGTTTTCTCAAAATACAAATACACTTTCTAACAGAATCAATACTGATTTATATGATTCTGACAGTAGCAAATCAATGGACGCCGCAAGGTTAGAAAAGTTTCATGATCCTTTAAACAAAAGCATGAATGCTGATGCACAATTTTTGGCAGAAAATCTGAATATTAATACTGCAAAATCAAATCTGGAGCGACATCGTATATGGCTTAACATGACTAATACAGGAGGCGCTTTTAAACAAATATTAATTGGATATATAGAGGGTGCTACTAATGGCCTGGATCGTAATTTTGACGGATTGTCATTAGATGCCAATCCATATATAGATTTTTATAGCGTAATCTCTGAGAGTAATCTGGTTATACAAGGTCGCGCATTACCATTTTCTGATGCTGACGAAGTGCAATTAGGATATCGTACGATACTAACAGGGGATTTTACCATTTCTATTGATCATGCAGATGGACTGTTAACTCATCAGCCTGTTTTTCTTGAAGATAAACTTACTAATACCATTCATGATCTAAGAGTAAGCGGTTATACTTTTGCAACAACTACAGGGACTTTTAAAAATCGTTTTGTATTAAGGTACAAAAATCAAACATTGACTACTTACGACTTAGAAAAGAAAAACAACCATGTTTCAGTTTGGATTGATAATGAAAGTATCAATATAAATTCAGCCTTAGAAAACATTGATAAGGTTTTTGTTTATACTATTTCAGGCAAGTTGATTTATACGGACAATTCTGTTTTAGCAAATGAAACTATCATTAATGGCATTAAGTCCAATAATGAGATATTGCTGATGAAAATCATACTAAAGGGTAATCAGATAGAGACGAAAAAAATTATTTATTAAAGGGCAAAGTTATGTTGTTATCCTGTAAAAAATTTTATTGCTAAAGAGTGTGTTTAAAAACTTTAAAAGTTATTATCACAAAAATGCGTTTCATCGATTATATATGCATATGGTCGATTATTAAAAAACATTTCGCTATCATTGCACGCATATGTGTCTGATAATAAATTCGTTAGTATCATGTAAGAAAAATATATGTTTTATTTAAATTAATATTGATATGAAAAAATTATTAGTTATAACAATCGGACTATTGATGACCTCCCTATTTTCTTTTGGACAGTCAGCAAGTAATTATACTTTTACAGCAGTTCAGGGAACTTATACTCCACTTACCGGGGTTCCCGGGGTTACGGATACTTCATTGGCGGCGAATGCAGACAGTGGTGTTTCGACTGCTATTACGCTGCCGTTTGCTTTTACATTTGCAGGTACAGCGTATTCTTCAATTCAGGTTTCGGCTAATGGCTGGCTCTCTTTTGCCACAGGGGCGGTTACTGATGCCGATGTAGATAATAATGCTGTAAATGCGGAAACACGAAAACCAATGTTATTTCCCTTATGGGATAATTTAAGATGTACGGTTAAACCAAGATATATAACAACCGGTATTGCGCCCCACAGGAGATTTAAGGTAGAATGGATTCAGCAAAGTTGGGACAATGGTGCGGCCGGAGATGTAATTTCTTTTCAGGTGTGGTTATTTGAATCAACTAACGCTGTAGAATTTTTATATAATCAGGGAGCAGTTGCTGTCAATAATGCTTCCGGAGGTGCATCAATTGGGATATACGATGCAACCAGCAGGTATTTAACACTTAATAATTCAGGAGCAACTCCAACGGCACAGCCAGATGTTTTTACCACCAATATTGGTACTAAGCCGGCAACAGGACAAATTTACAGGTTTACCCCGCCCGCAGCAGCAGGATTGGAGGCGAGTAATTATTGCTTCTCAGCCTCTGCCACAACATATAGTAGTTTATTGTCAGCTACAAATGTTCCCGGATTGGGAGCTACAGCTGATGATGGACTTTCTAACATAGTTACAATGCCATTTTCGTTTAATTTTGGAGGTGCTTATTATTCCAATGTGCGGGTTTCAAGTAATGGCTGGTTAACATTTGCTTCTCCTAGCCCTACAGCAGCACAAAGCTATAATAACAATGCTACGAATGCAAATATCATAAAGCCCATTTTATTCCCGTTATGGGATGATTTAAGATGTACCGTAGTGCCCAAATACACAACTTCCGGAACTGCACCTAACAGAGTTTTTAAAGTAGAATGGTCCAGACAAAAATGGCAGTATAACTCTTCTGATGATGTTATTTCTTTTCAGGTTTGGCTATATGAACAAAGCAACGTTATTGAATATATTTATAAACCAGGCACTGCCCCTATAGTTAATGCATTAGCCTCAATAGGGATATATGATGCCGGTGGAAAATATTTAACCCTTAATAACGCTGGTACAAGCCCAACAGCATCGTCCAGCACTTTTACATTTAATATAAATACAAAAGCGGCAGATGGGCAGTTGTATAGATTTTCACCACCTCCAATAATATCTTATCCGGCAAATGCATTTATTGCAATTGGCAAAGTAGGGGCCACGCAAACTGGGCTTACTGGAGGCACTTACTCAGCGACTCCGTCTGGGTTAAGTTTTGTTAGTACAGCTACCGGAGAAGTAGATTTAACGGCAAGTGCAGGAGGGACCTATACCATAACGTACAGCGTGGCAGGATGTGCCAATGCTACGACAGAGATGACGATTTTTTCATTGTTGCCACAGCCGACTGCCAATATTACTGTAGCTTCATGCGTGAGCGGAAATGACGGAGCTATAACTGTAACCAATATGAATAATAGTGTAAAATTTATAGCTGCTGATAATGATTATATTGACTTAGGAAGCCAGATGCTTTCTAACAGGGGCGCTTTTACTATGGAAGGCTGGATAAAATTTAAAGCCTCTGACATAGTAGGCAGAATGGGTTTATTTGGTCAGAATGATGCCTTAGAGTTTGGTTTCGCATCTCCATCAAGTTTTGAATTCTGGAGTGCTGTAACAGGGCCCGTTACTGCTTCATTTACTCCTGCTGTATTAGGAAATGAGGCGTGGCATCATATTGCAGTAACCGGTGATGGGGCCCGCATAAGGATCTATATTGATGGTGTTAGTGTTTCCCTGTCAGGTGGTGTAGTGAATACTGTAAATTATGGATCATCAGGGTTTAGTACCAAAATTGGAAGTCATATTTTTAATCACTCAAATGGAGAAACATTTACAGGGAGTGTTTTGAAAGCCGCATTTTATAGTACGGCTCTTTCTGCATCACGAATCGAGAGTCTTGCATTTGGACCAACAGTCTATTCCGGGGTTGAAGCAGGAATAATTGCCGGATATAACTTTTATGATGGCTCAGGAACTACTTTAACTTCAATTCCCGCTGGTAATGATGGCACATTTGTTAATTCGCCGGAGTGGGATGATCCCTATACCTATATCTGGCAAAGAGTAAGTGATGGCTCTGTTGTTGGAAGCACAAAAAATTTAACTGGTTTGACTCCTGGTGATTACAGGGTAACGGTTTTCCTGATAGGTGTGAGCAGTCCAAATGCTAAAACTTTTACAGTTGGTTCTGCTACTGATGTAGTCGCTACCGCCGGAACTGGTGCTGATTGTACTACTACCATTAATGCAAATTGGACCGCATCGGACGGAGCAGTGACTTATTCGTTGGATGTAGCTACAGATCCTGCTTTTACAAGCTTTGTTTCAGGCTATAATAATTTGAATGTTGGACTTGTGACGACCTATGCTGTTACAAATGTTCCGCCGGGTCCCATATATTACCGGGTCCGTAAAAATAGTAGTTGTGGAGTAAGTGCCAGTTCTAATACCATTACGTATCAAACTTTACAAATAAAATCTCCTGTTGCTACAGATATTACTAATTTATTATGTAATGGTTTTACCGCCAATTGGAATGCAGTTGCCGGAGCTACAACATACCATTTGGATGTCGCTACAGATGCTGATTTTACAGCGATACTCCCAGATTATAATGATTTAGATGTGGGTGACATAACAAGTTATGCCGTTACCGGATTAACTTCGGGTGTTACTTATTATTACAGGCTGCGATCTGCAAATGTTGCTTGTGGATCAATGGCTACTCCATCTAATACTATTTCAATATTAATAAACATAGGACCTGCAACCCCTGTTGTGGGCACTATAACGCAGGCAACATGTGCTAAACCATTTGGTAGTGTTGTGTTAAGCGGCCTGCCATCAGGAGAATGGACATTACAGTTCTTAACGGGTCAAACCTATTCCGGTACAGGAACAAGTATAACCATATCTGATCTTGTACCGGGAAATACATATAATGCTGCCATAGCTGAAGATGCATGTTTTTCTTCCTATTCAACGGATATTGTGATAGATCCTTTGGTGATTACAACATCAACCTGGAACGGATCTACATGGTCAAGTGCACCCAGCATTAATAATTATGTTGTTTTTGCAGGAAATTATTCATCATCTGGTGACGTAAGCGGCTGTAGCTGTACGGTAAATACAGGAGTAGCGGTTACAGTAAACCCGGAACATACTTTTACAATAGCGAATGCAGTAACTATAACAGGAGGGACATTAACTTTTGAGAATAATGCCAGTCTGGTGCAGATGAATGATGTGAGTAATACCGGAAATATAATTTACAAGCGAATAACCCAGCCAATGAACAATTTTGATTATACCTACTGGTCTTCGCCTATAGTAAGTCAGACACTTAAAGCAGTATCGCCTAATACGTTATCTGATAAATATTTTTCTTATAATTCAGCAACTAATAATTGGAAACAGGAAGTATCATCTACTATAATGGTTCCCGGAAAAGGCTATATAATAAGAACTCCTAAAGCAGGGGTTTGGGCTAATGGCGAAAATGTAACGTTTCCTTATGCCCAGCCTGTAAGGTTTCTGGGGGCTCCCAATAACGGAAATATTTTTGGAGAAGAAATAACGGCACTTACTGCAACTCGGCACTTTTTAATTGGAAACCCTTATGCATCAGCTTTAGATGCGGATTTGTTTTTATTGGCCAATACGGCAATTCTGGAGGGAACAATTTATTTGTGGACACATAATACCGGAATTAGCCAAAGTGGTTCAAAGTATGTTTATTCAACAGGAGATTATGCGAGTTATAATACCACAGGAGGAGCAGGAACAACATCTCCAGCAATTAATCCGGGAAACAACAACGCTATTCCTACAGGTAAAATTGCTGCAGGACAATCATTTTTTGCCACTGCAAAAGCGCAGGGAACTATCGTGTTTACAAATGACATGCGAGTTGCAGGCAGTAATAATCAGTTTTTTAAGCCTGAGAAAACAGAAAAAAAGGGAGGTCTTGAAAAACACCGTATATGGCTTGATCTAAGTAATGATGATGGTGCTTTTAAACAAACTCTGGTAGGTTATATTGAAGGGGCAACAAATGGCTATGATAATAACTTTGACGGAAAAAGCTTTGATGGCAACCCGTATATAGATTTTTACAGTATCAATAATGACAACAAACTTGTAATTCAGGGACGAGCGTTACCTTTTAATAACAATGATATTGTTCCTTTAGGATATAAGAGCACTATAGCCGGAAATTTTACAATTGCAATCAATCAGGCAGATGGGGATTTAGGGAACCATGCGATCTATCTGGAAGATAAGGTAACCCAGATCACACATAATCTGCAATTGGGAAATTATACTTTTGCAACGACTACAGGAACATTTAATGATCGTTTTGTTTTAAAATATACAAATAAAACTTTAGGCACTGATGATTTTGAACAAGATGATAATAATGTCGTGGTGGCAGTTCTGAATAAAGTTATTACAATCAGTTCTGCTAATGATGATATCAATAAAGTTTTTATATATGATGTTGCGGGGAAACAGGTATACAGAAAAAATAACATCAAAAATCCAAAACTGATTATCGAAAACCTGCATTCAGGCAATCAGGTACTATTGGTAAAAATAGTTTTAGAAAACGGGACGACTGTAACAAGGAAAATCATATTCTAAAAAAAAATATTTTAATTTATAAAAATCCGATAGTGAAAACTGTCGGATTTTTGTTTTTTTATACATTAATCAAAAGAAGAAAGTGCATTTTAGCCCATAAAAAAAGATGAATATACTCAGCCACCTAATTAGATTTAAAAATAAAGTAAGCTTTTACAGTGTAAATATTTTTATTTAAATAAAAATATGTCATACATCGAGTATATAGGTTTTTAATCGAAAACTTTTTTATTTAACCAAAAAAACTTGTAAAACAGCCTATTTTTGTTTCGTAATAGTAGTATTTAGTAGGACTTTGATAATGTGGATTTTCTTTGTTTTTGATAGTCAAATGATTATATTTTTAATTTTCAAAACAAATAGAATAGCTTATAAATTCATATAATCAATTTAGTTCGCCAGATAAATTGCTTTTTTAATTTAAAAAAATACCACATGATTAAAAAACTACCATTAATTATTAATTTATTATTTCCAAAACAGAACCAAAATACTCCGGCAATCAAAACCACAAAATCATTTGGCAACAATATTATATGGCTTTGTTTTACTTTGTTAGCATTTCAAATGAATTTTGGTCAGTCGTGTAATGTTGTTAAAACCGGTGATTTTACAGGAAGTGTTAATACAACAAACTGGTCTGTACAAACTGCAGCAACAGGTTGGCATTATTCTGCTGCCTGGGCTCCTAATGAAGTTTATATAGAAGCTGATGGTGTGACTAATGCGTCTTTAAAACAGAGTCTAACAGGCCTGGTTGGTAGCTCATTAACCGTTTCCTTTAAAATTAAAGGACAAAACTATAGTCGTTTATCGACTGTTAATACGACTGCGACACTTGTAATCATGGTAAGAGGTACAACTTATTTAACTGTGACAAATCCAGGGAATAATACTGTAATTAATAATACTACAGATATTGTTACTTCTAATGGTGCTACTTTTACAACTTCAGGTTTTCCTTTAACAGTAGGAGCTAATCCAGCGGCACCTTCATCTGCTATAAATCAAGGATCAATAACAGTTACAGTTCCATGGAATCCAGCAACTGCAACCACCGGAGATTTGGAATTTGTAGCTACAACTTCTACAGGAGGCGGTGATGACTGGTTTCTTGATGATATCTCAGTTATTGCTACTAACCCAACGAGTTTTAATATGACTGGAACAAGTGTTTGTGCAGGCACTACTGCTACGATTGGACTTAATGGTTCGCAACTTGGGGTAAATTATCAATTGCAAATAGGAGGTATAAATACAGGAGCTGTCGTTCCTGGAACTGGTTCAGCAATTAGTTTTGGAAATCAAACAGCAACAGGTATTTATACTGTAGTAGCCACAGCAGGATCTACGACTTGTACCACAACAATGGCAGGGAGTGTGTCCATTAGTCCAAATTTACCGGCTTCTATAAGCATTGCTGCTTCACCATCCGGGGCTATTTGCTACGGAACTTCAGTAACATTTACTGGAACTCCAACCAATGGCGGAACAACACCGGTTTATCAATGGAAATTAAATGGAGCAAATGTTGGTACAAATGCAACAACTTATACGAATGCAACTTTAATAAACGGCGATGTTGTTACTTGTGTTTTAACCTCTAATGCTACTCCTTGTTTAACAGGAAGTCCTGCAACATCTAATGCTGTTACCATAACTACATCAGGACCAACTGCAACCGGGGTAACTATTTGCGCTGGTGGTTCCGGGTCTTTGACCTCTTCTTATAGTTGTGCAAGTACAAATACTCAAACAGCCTCAGGTTCAGGAGGAACATCTAAATCAACAAGCTATGGTGGGAGTGGGAATACAAATATTTCGATAAACTTTCCGGCATTACCTGTTGGAGCAGTTGTAACTAATATTGCAACCACTATTACCTATACATCGAATTCTCCTTCATGGACTAATGAGTTGCGTATTCAGGCTACTCCACCCGCTTCATTGGGAGCATCGCAAACTGATTTACAGGTTTCTACATCATCATCTCCGGGAACTATTACTAATACAGCTTTTGGAACATGGGGAACTGCAAGCCCTGTAGGAACTTGGTTGTTTAGATTTAGGGAAACTTTTGATGATGGTGTCAATCCGGACGCAAACATTTCAAATATAAGTATTATAGTATCTTATACTATACCGGGAACTTTAGATTGGTACACGGTTCCAACCGGAGGAACTATTGTTGAGTCTGGAGGTACTTTTAACCCAATTAATGATGCACAAGTGATTGCTCAAGGAGCTCCATATTCTTTGTTGAACAATACTAATACTCCAGGAACTTATACTTTTTATACAGCATGTTCTTCAAATCCTAGCTGTAGAACAGCAGTCAATTTTGTTATTAATGGAAGTCCCACTATAGCTGCAATTTTAGCTCCGTCAGCATTGTGTTCAGGAGGATCATTGAATCCTTCCGCGCCAACAATTACTGCCAACGGTTCTACAGTTACCGCATCCGGCTGGCAATTGGAGACCACAGTTGGAGGAGGCGCATATGCAAATTTAACTGTTCCTTATACAGTTGCTTTTGCTGATAATGGAAAAAGAATCAGATATTACGCTACCAATAGTTGTGGTACGGGATATAGTAATGTGGTAGCGATAACAATAAATAATGTTCCTGCTATAGCAACGATTTCATCACCTGCAGCATTATGTTCAGGAGGTTCTTTGAATCCTTCCGCACCTACAGTAACAGCTAATGGTTCAGCGGTTACGGCATCTGGCTGGCAATTGGAAACTACAGTTGGAGGAAATGTATTTTCAAATTTAGCATTACCATACACAGTTGTTTTTGCAGACAATAATAAAAAGATTAGATATTATGCAACGAATGGTTGTGGTACAGTATATAGCAATGAGGTTACAATTACAGTCAATTCGAATCCAACTACCCCTACAGTTGGTACAATAACAGATATCACTTGTGGTACCAGCACAGGAAGTATTGAACTAGCGGGTCTGCCAAACGGAAACTGGACGATTAATCAAACAGGAACTGCAATAACAAGTTATAACGGAAACACAACAAATTATACCGTTACAGGTTTAGCAGCGGGAAGTTATACTTTTACAGTAACCAATGCTAGCGAATGTCCTTCAGCCTCAACAGGTCTGGTTGCTGTAACAGATGTTTCTTCTACAACCTGGAATGGTAGTGCATGGTCTAATGGTACACCTAGCACAACTAAGAGTGCTATTATAGCTTCAGTAACACCTAACTCTCCGTTTACGGCAGATTTAACGGCTTGTGCCTTAACAATTAATCCCTCTGTAATAGCTACAGTGCCTTCAGGGGTAACCTTGACGATTATAAATGCAGTAACAACAAATGGCCAATTAATTTTTGAAAATAATTCAGGTTTGGTTCAGGACCCTGCTGCTGCTGTAAATATGAATACAGGAAATATTATTTATAGACGTATTTCTTCCCCCATGAAGAATTTCGATTTTAGCTATTGGTCCTCTCCGGTGTCAGGTCAGACTTTATTAAATTTATCACCCAATACTTTGTCTGATAAGTACATGTCATATTCTGGTACAGGCTGGAAACAGGAAGTAGCATCTACAAAGATTATGACCCCCGGAACAGGCTACATTATAAGAACACCCAAGGCAGGAATTTGGGGCAATGGCGAGAATGTCATATTTCCTTATGCACAACCAGTTCAGTTTAGAGGAATACCCAATAATGGTGATATATCAGGACAGTCAGTTGTACCTGGAAATTTTTATCTGATAGGCAATCCGTACCCATCGGCACTTGATGCCAACGAATTTTTATCTGATAATACCATTTTAAACGGGACTATTTATTTCTGGACACATAACACAGCGATCCAGCAAAATGGTCCGAAATATATTTATGTATCGGATGATTATGCTGCTTATAACCAATTGGGAGGTGTAGCAGCTACTTCCGGAGGCCAGGAGCCATTAGGTTATGTAGCTGCCGGCCAATCATTTTTTGGCAGTGCCCTGTCTTCGGGAACCATAGCGTTTAAAAACAACATGAGAGTTGCCGGAAACAATAGCCAATTTTTCAAACCGGCTAAAACCTCAAAGAGCGCCAAACTGGAAAAGCACCGTTTATGGCTTAATATGACCAATTCAGGAGGTGCTTTCAAACAAACCCTTATTGGTTATGTTACTGGTGCTACTAATGAGTATGAAGGCGATTTTGACGGCAGGAGTTTTGACGGAAACAGCTTTATAGATTTCTATAGCGTAAACAATGCCAATAAATTTGTGATCCAGGGACGTGCCCTTCCTTTTAAGGAAAGTGATAAAGTTCCTTTAGGGTTCCGATCTACGCTAGCAGGAGATTTTACGATATCCATAGATAAAGCCGATGGTGTACTGGCAGATCAAAAAGTTTTTCTTGAAGACAAGCAGACCAATACGATACACGAATTAACCCAAAGCGATTATACTTTTACAACAGCAAAAGGGACATTCAATGATAGGTTTGTTGTCAAATATGTCAATGTAACCTTGGGGACAGGAGATTTTGAAACTGCAGATGATGGTGTTGAGGTAATTGTCAAAAACAAAAACACTACAATAAGTTCAGAAAAGGAGAATATTGATAAGGTGTTCATTTATGATATTTCCGGAAAACAATTGTACCGGAAAGACAAGGTTTCGAATGGTATACTGACTATCTCGAATTTAAATTTTGCTGAGCAGGTACTATTGGTAAAAATAGTTTTAGAAAACGGGCCCACTGTAACAAGAAAAATCATATTCTAAAAAAAAATTAATTTATAAAGAATCCGATAGTGAAAACTGTCGGATTTTTGTTTTTATACTTTAATCAGAAGTAGAAGGTGCATTTTTAGGTCATAAAAAAAGATAAAAATGGAAAAAAAACATACTCGGCCACCTAATTGATTTAAAAATAAAGTAAGCTTTTACAGTGTAAATATTTTTATTTTTAAAAAAATATGTCGTACATCGAGTATATAGGTTTTTAATCGAAAACTTTTTTATTTAACCAAAAAACCTTGTAGAACTGCCTATTTTTGCTTCGTAAGAGGAGTATTTAGTAGGACTTTGATGATGTGAATTTTCTTTGTTTTTGATAGTCAAATGATTATGTTTTTAATTTTTAAAACAAATAGAATAGCTTATAAATTCATATAATCAATTTAGTTCACCAGATAAATTGCTTTTTAAATTTAAAAAAATACCACATGATTAAAAAATTACCATTAATTATTAATTTATTATTTCCAAAACAAAACCAAAATATCCAAAGAACGTTAACAGCAAAGTCATTTGGCACTACTGCTAAATGGCTTTGTTTTGTTTTATTGTTTATGGTTTCGTTTGCGAATGCGGCAAACAGATATGCTGTTGCAACGGGAAATTGGAATTCTACACTTACTTGGTCTTCAAGTTCAGGAGGCGCAGCAGGTGCAAGTGTACCAGTAGCTGGTGATGTTGTTTATGTTGAAGGTGGACGTACAGTAACAATTAGTGCCAACGCAGCTTGCACAACTTTAAACATTGCTTCAGGTTCTACTCTTATTGTTGGAGGTTTTGATTTTGCTGTTTCTGGAACAACTTCTGTTTCAGGGATTTTAACACACAATAATGCATCCGGAGCAAAAACATTTACTGGAAATGTAACTATTAATGCTGGCGGTATGTGGAATGAAACAGCTGCAGCAGCCATAAGTTTTGGCGGGGATTTAACTAACAATAATAGTTTTACAGCCAGTACTGGTGTACATACTTTTACGGGTACAGCAACAAAAACTATCAGCGGGACTAATGTCATTGCTATACCAAGTTTAACAATAAGCGGAACAACTACTAATAGTGGTGTGCTTACAGTTTCAACTACCTTGGCTGGTACAAGTACTTTAACTAATACAGGAACTTTAAATTTTGGAGGTACATCAATTACACCAACCCTTACGGCAACGGTCTCTGGTAACACAGTAAATTATAATGGTGCCAACCAGACAGTAAAAGCTACAACGTACAACAATCTTACGCTTTCAGGTTCAGGAACGAAAACTTTCGGGGCAATTACAACAGTAAGTGGCAATTGGTCTATGGTTTCAGGTGTTTTGGCGAATTTGGGAGGATTTACACATACGGCAGGAACCCTGGTTTTGGGTGGGGCTGGCCCCCTTTTAAATTCATGGGGATCTACAACATCGGGTGCAACTAACACAACAAATGCTTATTTTACAGGCACTGGTAGAATCAACGTTTCCTCTGCCCCTTATCCTGCAATTGATAATAATTATGCCTCTTATTCTAATGGTGTTTCGGGTCAGGTAGCCGGCACTTCTCACGAATATTCGAACCCGCCTACAAATACACTACCGGGTTCGCTAACTCTTACAGCTCCAAGAGGTTCATTTTTTACTAATGTTAAGTTTGCGAGCTACGGAAGTCCAGGTGGAACTAGTCCTGATTTTACAATTGGTACTTGCCACGCATTCAATAGCCGAATTGTAACTACTGGATTATTAGGGAATGATGTAGCTACCATACCAGCTTCAGGAACTTTTAATACTACTTTTGGGGATCCTTGTTATGGAATAGTAAAATCGTATAATGTAGTTGCTACTTATGCAGAACCCTATTGTACGACTTCTACAGTTCCGGACATTGTTATAGATGGATCAACGCCAACAGGAGGAAACGGTACTTATACCTATTTATGGGAAATGAGTACAACAGGGCACAGTACCGGATATACGACAGCACCTGGAATAAATAATGCAGAAGACTATACTGTTCCATCAGGAACAACACAGACTACCTGGTATAGAAGAACAGTAACTTCAGGTATTTACTCTGATGCTACAATCGTAATTGTCCAAGTAGTTACAACAGCACCAACAGCACCAACAAGTATTACTGCTTCTGCGACCATTTGTACAGGACAGTCAACAACATTAACCGTTAGTGGAGGATCGTTAGGCGGATCAACAGGATATGCCGAATGGTCAACAGGTTCATGTGGAGATACAGTTATCGGTACTGGAAGTAGTATAACGGTTTCACCGACTACTACTACAACTTATTTTGTTAGATACAGAAATGCTTGTGGTAGTACAACTTGTATTTCTAAAACGATAAAAGTACCTACAATCACTTCAAACAAAGTTGATGAAACTTGTCCCGTATCTAATAATGGGAGTATTTCGCCTATACTTTCTGGCGGGATATCCAATGTAAAGTATATTAAAATCACACAAAAATACGCTAGTTACCAACAAATAGCTGAAATTGAGGCTTTTGAAATTTTTACCGGAACTAATGTTGCCCGATCTACAAATGGGGCTACTGCTACCTCGTCTTCAAATTATAACTCTACTTTGACACCTGATAAAGCAATTGATGGTAATAGCACAGGAGTTAGTAATAATTATTGGCATAGTTTAACTGGCAATGTTAATGAGTGGGTTATGGTAACTTTGCCCGAAAATAAGAATATTGATTTTTTAAGAATATATAATCGTATTGATTGTTGTTCTGACAGAGGACAAAACATGCTTCTGGAGCTTTTAGACGACTCTAGTAATGTTTTGTATTCCAAAACAATCGATTTATACCAATCTGGAGCTAATGTACCTGTAAATGTAAATGTTTTGGACGTTTCATGGTCAGATAGCGCAACTACTTTAAATAGAACAAATTTAGATTCGGGTACATATACATTGAATTATGCAGATGCAAATACTTGTTCTACCAGTTTGCCTATAATAATTAGTTCAATAAATGTTGAGCCAACTATCACCACTCAACCGTCTGCAAGTTCACAGGCATATTGTATAAACACTGCTACTACATCTTTGTCTGTGGTAGCTACAGGAACAAGTGTAACATATCAATGGTATATAAATTCAACAGCAAGCAATACAGGAGGTACTTTACTTAGTGGAGCAACTAGTGCAAGTTATACACCTCTTACAACATCTATAGGAACCAATTACTATTATTGTGTGGTTAGTGGTACATGTACTCCTGCGGCGACTAGTTCTGTTTCAGGAGGAATCACAGTGACCCCATTACCAGCTGCTCCTGCCGTATCGGTAACAACTGCTCCTACTTGCATGACTAATACGGGAACAATTACAATTTCTGCTCCTTTAGGTGCTGGATTTACATACAGCATCGATGGCGTTACTTATACAAACACAACAGGCGAATTTACAGCAGTGCCTATTGGAACTTATAATGTCAGGGCTAAAAATAGCGCTGGTTGTATTTCCACAGCTACTTCAATAGATGTAAATTCTGCGGTAACAAAAACCTGGACCGGGGCTTCAGGCACAAATTGGAATGACGCAAGCAACTGGAATCCTAATGGAGTCCCAATTGCAACGAACTGTGTTGTAATTCCAAATATGCCCAATAAACCAATACTTTCCGGAACGAATGCCAGTTTTTATGCGAATACCTTACAAGTTGATGCAAATGCAATAGTAACTGTTCAACCAACCAATACTCTTTCGGTTATGAACACTGTAACAGTTGATACTAACGGCCAATTAATCTTTGAAAATAATTCAGGTTTGGTTCAGGATCCTGCTGCTACTGTAAATATGAATACAGGAAATATTATTTATAGACGTATTTCTTCCCCCATGAAGAATTTCGATTTTAGCTATTGGTCCTCTCCGGTGTCAGGT
>NZ_JAVDWQ010000031.1:0-19623 GCF_031457575.1 Flavobacterium piscis
CCTTTCCGGAATCAAAGATACAGCGTACAGCCCGACTCAAAGGGAAACGCAAAAAAGAATAGGATCAATACGAAAACGGATCATGCGCAAAGAATGGATCATACGAAAACCTGTGGAGTGGTACTTTAGCTACTAAATTCCAATCTAGTATCTTCCTGAAGTTATTTTCTGGGAGTGAATATGAAGACACACTTAGTTCCCACGAATAGAAAAATCCTGAACGCTATCTGCTCAAAAAAAACCTTTTGAGCTTAATTTAGATTCACTGTATTTTTGGATCGAATTTGATTTATTTCAAATAGAAAAGAAGTATCTCTTATGCTTTTTGATAAGAATAAGTAATACGGAAATCAAGATCAAAAAAAAACCGTCTGAAAACACTTTTCAGACGGTTTTTTTATACCTTAACTAATAACAAACATTCCTTCAATTCCGGTTTTTCTATAATGAAATTTAATAACCATTCTTGTAGCTGTTCCATTTCGTAAGGTAATAGTGTTTTGATAGCTTTTTCTAACTCTTTGCAGAAAAGTATCGGATCAAAACTCACTCTTTCAAGTATTGATTTTGTATAATCAAACATCATTTTTGACATAATAAAATAAGATTTTGGGGGTTATCTCGATTTTTAAACTTGAGCCAAATTTAAACAAATATCATGTATAATATCATCTTTTAACTTATTATTTTAAAAATAATAATAACGAATACGTTTTCTTAATATGTATACATCAATATGGAATTACTATAAATAGCTCCCTTATGCCTTTTTATGTGCTCTGAACATCTCACGTTTTCCCGGAGGCCCTGCTAATTTTTCAACTGTAAATCCAACTGAAAGCATACTTCTTTTAACAACTCCCCTTGCTGCGTATGTTACTAATATGCCATTTGGTTTTAAACTATTGTGCATTTTCTGGAAAATTTCTGTGCTCCATAATTCTGGCTGAACACGGTATCCAAAGGCATCAAAGTAAATGAGATCAAAAGTTTCCTGATCTTCTATTTCATTAAAAAATTGTTTTCTTTTGGTTAATGCATAGTCAGGAGTTATTTCAATTTTACAGTTCCATTCAGAATCATGCATTTTTTGAAAGATTTTTTCAAATTCATAAGCCTCCAATTCTGCCACATAATTCATTGCTATAACTTCACTGGCATCTACAGGGTATGCTTCTACGCCCACATACTCTATTTTTTGCAGTTTTTGACGAGCTTCAAGAAATGTGACAAAGGCGTTCAAACCTGTTCCGAAACCAATTTCAAGGATATTGACTTGTTTATCTTCGAATAATGAAAGGCCGTTTTTTATAAATACATGTTTAGCTTCCTGAATTGCACCGTGTTTTGAATGATAACATTCATCCCATTCCTGCAAATGAATAGTTGTTGAACCATCGAGTGTTTTAATTATTTCTCTTTTCACTATTTTTGAATTTAAAAATATGATTTTGTTGGTTTTCGATATTTTTGAGTGTCAAATTTAGTTAAAACAAATGCGTAAACCCTTAAAAAAATAAGGTTTTTTCATAAATTCCCTATAAAATCAAGCTATTTTTTTAAGTTTATTGTAAAATAAATAAATCGCAGTTAAACAAGGTAATTAATGGATTTTTAGCAAGTAAAATATATAATTTTATTTAATTTTGCATTCAATAAAACCTATTTACATTAAATTATCATTTTATTTATTGTGTAGGGATGAAAATTACATAAAAACCAGATTATTATGAGTACAACTCAAACAAGCAAAATTGAAATCAGAAAAGCTACTTCGTCGAAAATAAGTGAAGTTGATTTTGAGAACTTAAGCTTTGGTGCTGTGTTTACAGACCATTTATTTGAATGTGATTTTAAAAATGGGGAATGGCAAACTCCGGTTATTAAACCTTATGCCCCTATTTTAATGGATCCTTCATCAAAAGTCTTTCATTATGGACAAGCTATTTTTGAAGGAATGAAAGCTTATAAAGATGACAATAATGATGTTTGGTTGTTTAGACCTGATGAAAACTATAAACGTTTTAATAATTCAGCAGTACGTATGGCTATGCCGGAAGTTCCGCAAGCCATTTTTATGGATGGTTTGAATGAATTATTAAAAGTTGACCAGGAATGGATTCAAAAAGGTAATGGAAACAGTATGTACATTCGCCCGTTTATGATTGCGACCGGCGCAGGGGTTGTAGCTAATCCGTCTGACGAATATAAATTTATGATTTTGCTTTCTCCTGCACAATCTTACTACGCTGGTGAAGTGAAAGTTATTATAGCAGAACATTACAGCAGAGCGGCAAATGGCGGAATTGGTGCCGCAAAAGCAGCAGGAAATTACGCAGCGCAATTCTACCCAACTAACCTGGCTAATAAAGATGGTTTTCAGCAAATTATTTGGACAGATGATGCTACGCATACAAAATTGGAAGAAGCCGGTACAATGAATGTGTTTTTTAGAATTAATGATACTTTATTGACAGCACCCACCAGCGAAAGAATCTTAGATGGTATTACACGAAAAAGCTTGATTGCTATGGCTGAAAAAGAAGGACTTAATGTTGAAGTTCGTCCCGTTATTGTTTCTGAATTAGTAGAAGCTGCCAAAAACGAATCCCTTAAAGAAATTTTTGGAGCAGGAACTGCAGCTGTTATTAGCGTTATTAAGGGATTCTCTTATCAGGATATATATTATGAAATGTCACCGATTGAAAATTCTTACGCTTCACTTTTAAAAGAAAAACTGACCAATCTTCAAAACAAACTTTCTGAGGATACTTTTGGATGGACTGTAAAAGTGCAATAAATAAAAAAAGAATAAAAAACAAACCCGACAGATTGTAAATCTGTCGGGTTTTTATATTTTACAGTAGCTTCGAAAAATCTGGTTTAAAATAATTCGGACCTTTCATCACTTTTCCATCTTCCCTGTAAATAGGTTTCCCATCTTCTCCCAATTTACTCATATTACTGCGTTGAATCTCATCAAAAACAGCTTCTATTTTATCTTGCAGACCGTGCTCAATAATAGTGCCACATAAGATGTACATCATATCCCCAAGAGCATCTGCAATTTCAACTAAATCATTATTTTGCACTGCTTCAAGATATTCTTCATTTTCTTCTTTCATTAAATTATAACGAAGTAATTTTTTAGATTCACCTAAATCAGCGACTGGTGTTTCGCTATGTCCTATTTTAAACGCGGTGTGAAATTCAGTTACCGCATCAAGTTGTTTTCTCATAAATTATTATTTGATTAAATGAAGCGCAAATTAGTAACTATTCGTATACAATTCTCTAAATTTGCTTAAAAATAATTTATGTATGTTTAGTCAAGGTCAACTTTTGTTTGCAATCTGTTTTTTTATAGTTTTTGTAATTGTAATGATATTTGCATATCGAAAAGATTTAGCATTACACAAAACTTTCTATAAAGGGAATTATAAGATATTAATAGGATTTTTTGTTTTTATTGCTGTTTTATTTTTGATTAAAATCTTTTTCAAAAGGTAATTCATAATTTATTTATATATTTAAAATATGAAGTGAATTTGACAAGCTAATTTAAAATGCACCGGTTGCAATTTTACTAAAACGAAATATATTTCTTTTTTTGCCTCTTAATTTAGGAGTAATAATAAAATTGATAACTTTACAACACCAAATCTATTATCAAATGAAAATTCTAAAATATTTATTTCTTTTATTACTATTAAGTTTTGTTGCCCTTACTGTTTTTGTTGCTACCCAAAAGGGAGATTTTTCGGTTGAAAGAAGTAAAGTAATTAACTCACCCAGGGCTACTGTATATAACTACGTAAATGATTTTAGGAATTTTGAAGATTTTGAATCGTGGGCGATAGAAGATCCAAGTATAAAAATGACATTCCCAAATAAAACTATTGGGAATGGGGCTTCATTTTCGTGGGAAGGAAACGAAGGAGCAGGAAATGTAATTACATTAAAAGCTATCGAAGGTGAAAACATTCATCAAAAAATGAACTTTAATGGTACACAGGCAGATGTTAACTGGATTTTTAAAGATACTTTAGCGGGAAAAACAAAAGTTACCTGGAAAGCAAAAGGTACAATGAGTTTTATTTTTAAAATTTATACCGCATTGAGTGGAGGGTCTGATAATATTATTGGAACAATTTATGAAAAAAGCCTGGCAAATATTGATAAAAATTTAGATTATGAAACTAAAACATATACTGTTAAAGTAAATGGTCTTGTAAAAAAAACAGAAACTTTTTATATTAAACAAACCTTTACAAGTGAGATTCAAAAAGTAAATAAAAATGCCAAAGTTGTAATTCCGAAACTAATTGAATTCAGTAAAAAAAATAACTTATATTCGAACGGGAAGCCATTTATTATTTACCATACTTACGACACAGCTGCAGGTCTGGCAAAAATTTCTATTTGCCTGCCAATAAACAAAGAGATTTTTATAAGTGCCGGAAGCGATATATTATCCGGCAAATTAAATAGTTTTGAAGCCGTAAAAACTACTTTAAAAGGAGATTACTCTTATACCGATGAAGCAATATCAAAAACAACCGCCTTTATAAACAGTCAGCAAATTATTCCTGATTTAACATGGTCTCATCTTGAAGTTTTAATTGCTGGCAAGTTAGATGTAAAAAGCCCTTCGAAATTAATCACTGAGATTTATTTTCCTGTAAAACCAAAAGTTATTCCAATTGAAAAGGTTCCTGTTTACAAACCTCAGTCTGCTGTAAAGACACAACAGCCTGCAACAACTCCTGCAGTAAAGATACCAGAAGAAGAACAATCTGAATTCTAAAAGATAAAAAGGCATTAAACCTTTTGGTTTAAATTCATTCTAACATGATAAATTGTAAAGTTTGACAAACGAGAAGGAATTTATAGTACAATTGTTGGATCCTAAAACGCAAAATATAGCGTTTAAGAAACTCTTGTCAGATTATCAGAAGCCTTTGTATTCTCATATTCGGAACATTGTTTTGAATCATAATGATGCAGATGATGTTTTGCAAAATACTTTTATAAAAGTTTTTCAGTATTTAAAAAATTTTAAAGGAGAAAGTAAGCTTTTTTCCTGGATGTACCGTATTGCGACGAATGAAGCATTGACTTTTTTAAATCAAAAAGCAAAGTTAAGCGGATTAACCTCAGAAGCCCTACAGAATAAGACAATAGACAATTTAAAAGCTGATACTTATTTTGATGGGGACGAAATCCAGATAAAGCTCCAGAAAGCTATTGTAATATTACCAGAAAAACAGCAATTAGTTTTTAAAATGAAATATTTCGAAGAACTAAAGTACGAAGAAATTGCAGAAATTTTAGGAACTTCTGTAGGTGCTTTAAAAGCATCATATCATCATGCTGTAAAAAAAATCGAATTATATGTTACCACAAATTAAACCTTTTGCTATAAAACATATCTTATAAACATATGAAAACATTTAAACTAGAAAACGACCCGAAAATAAAAACCGGATTTAAAACTCCGGAGCATTATTTTGATGGTTTTTCGGCAAAAGTTTTACAGCAAATCAATGAAACAGAAGTAAAAATAATTCCGCTTTACAAACGTAAAAAGAATATTGCATTACTTGCTGCTGTATTAGTTATTGGATTAATGATTCCGATAGTGAGTAATTATTATAATAGATTGAAAGAACTTGACGAAGCAACTTTAGAAACTTATTTATCTTATGGGTCTAACTTAAATCAGTACGATTTAATTCTAGAACTGGATCATGAAGATATACAGAGAATTAATAAAAATGTTGCTTTTGAAGAGGAAACACTTGAAGATATTTTATCTTCAAATCCAAATATTGAAAATTTAATTTCAGAATAATTCTAAAATAAAAAAGATGAAAATCAAAAATATAATTCCGTTACTTTTATTTTTTCTTAGTTTTTCATTTTATGCACAAAGTGAGAAAATAGATGAAAAGCGCGAAAAAATAAAGGCTTTTAAAGTTTCATTTTTAACAACTGAACTTGAGCTTACTTCTTCTGAAGCTCAAAAATTCTGGCCCATTTATAGTGCGTACGATGATAAGCAATTCGAATTGCGCTATGAAAAAATGAAAACATATTTACGTAAATTAAACGATGACAATGCCAATTCAATGTCTGAAAAAGAAGCGGCATCACTACTAACGCAAATAGAAAGTACTGATAAGGAGTTATATCTTTTGCGTGAAAAATTTATGTCGAATTTAAAAAAGATACTTTCTGCAAAGAAAATATTAAAGCTTAAAAAATCAGAAGATGATTTCAATAGAAAATTGTTGAAACAATATAAAGAAAAAGCATCTAAAAATTAAGATTTTAAAGAACAACAGCGATAAGAACCCTATAATAATACACTGTATTATATTTAGGGTTTTTATTTATTTAAAATTGATTTGTACAAGTTTATTATGACCTGCTGCAATTGCTGTATTTTTATTTATAAAACGAATAGTAAAAAATTTTGAATCCTGAGAAAGCTGTGTCCAGGTTGCACCGGCATCTTTAGAGTATTGTATGCCTGATGCTCCTACACAAACTAATTGTTTAGTATTGCTTCCGGGAACATACTGTATGCAGGATGCGTATCCAAAGCCTTGATTTTGGCCTGTTAATTCCCATGTTTTCCCACCATCACTTGTAAATGCTTTGTTGTCATAGTTTTGCTGCGGAGTTTCATAGTCTCCCCCGGCTATAAACCCGTGTTTAGAATCGTAAAAATCTGCCGTAAAAATACCCGTCATTGTTTTTCCCTGTACTATAGGTGTTTCTGCAACTTTCCATGTTTTTGCTTTATCAGGAGAGTAAAATACACGGGCTTTTTTCCCGCCAGAGACGAGCCAGGTATCATTTCCTTTAATTACAATATTAGAGTTACTAGCTGCAAAAGCGGCTTCTCCTTTAGAATTTGTTGGTAATTTATCCGACAGTAATTTAGTCCAGGTCTCACCACCATCACGAGTTATAATTATCGAAAATGTATCTTCAGTTGGATCACCAATAGCGATTCCCTCTTTATTATTCCAAAATTGCATACTATCATAAAACACTTTTTCATTAATTTCTTTATAAACCAACTTTACTTTTTGTGTTTTTTTAGAAATCTGATAAAGTAATGCAGGATTACCAACACTTAATAAAAAAATATTTTTTGAAGTTTGGGCAATACTTCTAAACTCTAATTTTAAAGTATCACGATAAATATGCTCTTCAAATTTTTCTTTTTTATCTAAATCATAATACCCAAAACGAGAATTATCTGCCCCATACCAAATTTTATTTTTATCAATTGAGATGGCTCGGATACTAATTTGATCTTCGAATAAAGTATCAATCAGGATGGATGTAAAACCATTATCAAGTGTTGTCTTATTTTTATAATTAACTGTTTTAAAAGACATAAATAAAGCAAAAAGACCAAGAAACAAAACTATTTTTTTCATATAATTTAAAATTAGTTGGAGCTAAAATACAATTATTATAACATTCAAAACAATAATAATAATAATAAATTATGGCACAGTAATTGGATATCTCAGAATATTAATCTTAATATGATTTGCCATGAAAACCAAATTATTTTTTATAGCCCTTTTAGCTTTAGGTTTTAGTTATGTTGAAGCACAAAGCCAAACTACAGTTTATGCAAAAAACTCAGATATTAGTGATAATTTAGATTTAAGAGCTGTTGCTTCCATTTTTGGAGAATCGGCAAATCTTCAGGATTTTGAAAGAAGACTGAATGATCCTAAATATCAAATATCAAATCTTGATCTAAATGATGATGATCAGGTTGATTATTTACGAGTAATTGAATCTGTAGAAAAAAGAACACATGTTATCATTATTCAATCTGTTTTAGATCGTGATATTTATCAGGATATTGCAACTATTGATGTTGAAAGAGATAATAATAACAAAGTTGTGGTTCAGGTTGTTGGGAACTCTTATTTATACGGTGCTAATTATATTTACGAGCCTGTTTATAATGTTACCCCGGTAATTTACACCTCTTTTTGGGTACCGAATTACAGACCTTATTATTCAAGCTGGACGTGGAATTTTTATCCTACGTACTATTATGCCTGGAGACCTTATCCGGTTTACAGATATAGAAACAATATTAATGTTTGTATAAACGTAAACAATCATTATAACTATGTAAATACCAGAAGAAGTTACAGAGCTCCTGTTCTATATGAATCCAGACGTGCATATGGTTACGAAACAAGACGTCCAAACTATGGTTTTGCACAAAGACATTCAAATATCAATAACAGATATGAATTAGACCAAAGACGAGTTGCAAACAGAGAGACAAATAGAAATTCAAATAAGAACTATAGCACTAATAGATTAAATACGGGAAGAATATCTGGAACTGAAAACAGAAATTATACTGTAAACAGAACAGCATCTGATAGAAGCAATAATGCAAATAGAGTTGCTTCAAGTAAAAATAATTCTGCTAAAACAAATAATCCTGTAAAAATTGAAAATTCTCCAAGAACTGAATCAAGAGGTTATTCAAATGAAAACAGAAAAAATTCTGAGGCTAATTATAATACAAATCGTGTTGCTTCAAGCAGAGACAATTCGACTAAAACAAATAATCCAATAAAGGCTGATAATTCTTCAAGAACAGTATCTCGTGGCTATTCAAATGAAAATAGAAGTAATTCTGAAAACAAAACGAATTCAAACAGAACAACTTCACCCCAGAGAACAGAAGCTCCGAGAAACTACTCTGAAAACAAATCTAACACTTCCAAACCTCAAAGTGCACAACGCTCAGAATCACCCAGAGTGAGTCAGGAATCCAGAAGCAGCCAGCCTCAAAGAGAAAACAGTTCAAATTCAAGAGGTGGAGGAAGAAGAATTTAACTTCATCTATGTTTTAAATTTAAAAAAAGCACAATTTAACGATTGTGCTTTTTTTTATCTTTTTACTTATAATTGATGCTAATTTATTTTAAAACAGTAAATTTGCAACCGTCTTTTATAAAATATACATGAGCGCATCGCATAAAAACTTACACAGTAAGTTGTCTATAGGAGGGTTATTAATTACACTGGGAATTATTTATGGAGATATTGGTACTTCTCCATTATATGTAATGAAAGCTATTCTTGGTGAACATATTATTGATGCAGATATTGTTTTAGGAGGTATTTCATGTGTCTTTTGGACATTGACTTTACAAACTACTATAAAATACGTACTCATTACCTTAAGTGCAGACAACCATGGTGAAGGAGGGATTTTTGCCTTGTATGCTTTGGTCAAAAAGACAAAAATTCAATGGTTGATTGTACCTGCTATTATTGGAGGAAGTGCCTTATTAGCAGATGGAATTATCACTCCGCCAATTTCGGTCTCATCAGCAGTAGAAGGTATAAAAACATATTACCCTGAAATAAATACAATTCCTATCGTTATTGGAATTTTATTTATTTTGTTTACGATTCAACAATTTGGAACCAAACTCGTTGGTAAGTTTTTTGCGCCAATGATGCTTATTTGGTTTGCAATGCTGGGAACTTTAGGTGTAATTCAGATTATATATCACCCTGAAGTTATAAAAGCTATAAATCCTTATTATGCCTATCATTTATTACAGATACATCCCGAAGGATTTTTTGTTCTTGGATTGGTTTTTTTATGTACAACTGGAGCTGAAGCATTATACTCTGACATGGGGCATTGCGGAAGAAAAAACATTAGAATTAGCTGGATTTTTGTAAAATTAACTTTAGTATTAAATTATTTTGGACAAGCCGCTTTTTTAACCCACCATGAAGGTCAGACATTACAGGAATTAGGTGGTGAGAATGGAAATCCGTTTTATTTGATTATGCCAGACTGGTTTCAGCCGATTGGGATAGTTATTGCCACTTTGGCAGCTGTAATTGCTTCTCAGGCTTTAATAAGCGGATCGTTTACTTTGATAAATGAAGCAATGCGTTTAAATTTCTGGCCGAAAGTAAAAATTAAATACCCAACAGAAGTTAAGGGACAGCTTTATATTCCATCTATTAACTGGTTATTGTTTTTTGGCTGTGTTGGAATAGTTTTACACTTTGAAAAATCAAGTAATATGGAGCATGCCTATGGTCTTGCGATTGTATTATGTATGATCATGACTACGATTTTATTGAATTATTATTTAATTATGAAAAGGGTAAAATTGTATTTTATGGTTCCTTTAATTACAATTTATTTATTGATTGAATTTAGTTTCCTAATTGCCAATGTTACCAAATTTGCCGATGGTGGATATGTAACTCTAATCATTGCTACAGTATTAATTTCAGTAATGACAATATGGTATTTGGCTAAGAAAATTAATAAAAGCTATACCAAAATTATCAAAATTGATGATTACAAGAAAGTCCTAATGGAATTGAGTGAGGATTTATCTATTCCAAAATATGCCACCCATTTAGTATACATGACCAACGCCAATCGGGTCGATGAACTGGAGCAAAAAGTGATGTATTCTATTTTGCAAAAGCGTCCCAAAAGAGCTGATATTTATTGGTTTGTTCACGTAAATATTCTAACAGAACCTTATAAAACACAATATAAAGTAACTGAAATTGCAAAAGATGACATTTACAGAATTGATTTTAATTTAGGATTTAGAGAACCAACTAAAATTAATTTGATGTTTAGGGAAGTTATTCGCGACATGGTAAAAAGAGGAGAAGTTGATATTACCAGTCGTTATGAATCATTAAATAAAAACAATATTATTGGTGACTTTAAATTTGTTTTATCTGAAAAATTCCTTTCAAATGACAGTGATCTAAAATGGCATGAAAACATTATTATGAACTCTTATTTTTTTATTAAAAAACTAAGTTTATCGGAAGAAAGAGCTTTTGGTTTAGACAGTAGCTCTGTAAAAATAGAGAAATTCCCAATGGTGCTTCATGCTCCGGAAAATATTGGACTAACAAGAATTATTAAATAATCTATTATCTCAGAATAAATTCAAAAACACTCTCCTAATACTTTATCAGAGTGTTTTTTTCTTTTCAATGAAAGTGGAAATTAAAAATTTAACTTTCAATCAATTAATAGTACCTTTGCAACTCAAATATTTAAAATGAGATTACACAGAAATTTAGTTTATACTACCATCGATTCTTTGAATGCAATTTTCAATGAAGGAGAATATGCAGACAAAGTGGTAGCAAGAGCCTTAAAAAAAGACAAACGTTGGGGAAGTTCTGACAGGAAGTTTGTTGCTGAAACCATATATGAAATTGTTCGCTGGAAGCGATTATATGCTGAAATTGCCGAAGTTAAAGAACCTTTTGACAGGGAGAATTTATGGAGAATGTTCGCAGTTTGGGCTGTCTTGAGAGGATATCCAATTCCAGATTGGAAACAATTAGAAGGAACTCCGGAAAGAAAAATAAAAGGACGTTTTGATGAACTTTCTAAAATTAGGGCATTAAAAGAATCTATTCCGGATTGGATGGATGAATTGGGGGTAAAAGAATTAGGCGAAAAAGTTTGGGCTACAGAAATTGCTGCTCAAAACCAACCTGCGAAAGTTATTTTAAGAACTAATACACTTAAAGGAACTAAAGAAAGTTTAAGAAACATGTTGATGGATTTGAATATTGAAACAGAATATTTAAAAGACCAGCCTGAAGCTTTAGTTTTAAAAGAAAGAGCCAATGTGTTTTTGACAGATGCTTTTAAACAAGGACTTTTTGAGGTTCAGGATGCCAATTCGCAATTAGTAGCCGGTTTTCTGGATGTAAAGCCAGGAATGCGCATTGTAGATACTTGTGCGGGAGCAGGAGGAAAAACGTTGCACATCGCTTCTTTAATGGAAAACAAAGGGCAATTGATTGCAATGGATTTGTACGAAAGCAAATTGAAACAATTAAAATTAAGAGCGAAAAGAAATGGCGCTTTTAATATTGAATATAGAATTATTGACACTACAAAAGTGATCAAAAAATTACACGAAAAAGCAGACAGGGTTTTAATTGATGCGCCTTGTAGCGGTTTAGGAGTTTTAAAAAGAAATCCTGATGCCAAATGGAAATTAAAACCTGAATTTATTGATAATATTCGTAAAGTTCAGGCTGAAGTTTTAGAGAGTTATTCTAAAATTGTAAAACCAGGTGGGAAATTAGTGTATGCTACTTGTTCTGTTTTACCATCAGAAAATCAGGAACAAGTAGAGAAATTCCTTAAAACTGAAATTGGAAAACAATTTACTTTTGTAAAAGATCGTAAAATTTTGGCTTCAGAATCAGGTTTCGACGGATTTTATATGGCATTATTAGAGCGAAAAAACATAGCAATTCCTGAATAATATTTATCAAATAAAAACAAATAGGCCTTTAGAAATAATCTAAAGGCTTATTTGTTTTTTACCCTATAATTTATTAACTCTTTTAAATGCTAAAAAAACATATATGAAAAACTTAAAATGAATTTATAATTACTTATACTTAAATTAAGTTAAGCTAGGTTTGCGCAATAACTTTCCGTTTTTATTTTCTTTGAATTTCGGAATAAAAACAATTTCTTTTGGTCTTTCGTATTTGTTTAGAAAATCAAAAAAATCAGATGGAAAATCTCGTTTTTCCCCTTCTATAACCAAAATCAGTTTTTCTCCCAGAACGGAATCAGGAATTCCTGTCAGGAAGAATCTTGTATTTATTTTATCAATTAACTTAGCTTCAATTTGTTCAGGGATTAATTTTATACCACCACTATTGATGACATTATCAATTCGTCCTAGAAAAGTAAATTGATTTTCTCCTATTAATTTAACAAGATCATTGGTAATGATAAACTCTTCAGAGATTGCAGGAACCTTAATAATTAAGCATCCAAGATTATTCTGTGCAATTTTTATATTAGGTAAAACAGTAAATACTTTTTCTCCGGTCCTTTTAGCCGCAATATGTGTAATAGTTTCGGTCATGCCATAAGTTTCGTAAATTTCTGTTTTCAAAGTCAAAACTTTTTCTTCGAGCAGGGCATCCATTTTTGCTCCGCCAACAATTAGTTTTTTTACATTTTTTAAAGCTTCAATCGAATTCTGTACCTGTAAGGGAACCATTGCTGCAAAGTCATATTGAGTTGTATTTAATGCTAAAGGCTCTGTACTTGGCTCTGCTACATCTAAGTCCAGACCTAAAATTAAACTTCGAACCAACATCATTTTACCGGCTATAAATTTTACTGGCAAACAAAGTAATGCTTTATCTCCAGGCTGTAACTTAAAAAAATCCCCTGTTGCTAAAGCGGATTGAATCATAGCTTGTTTTTCAAGTTTTACCAGTTTTGGAAGACCAGTTGTACCTGAAGTTTTCATCTCGATATATTCATTAGTATCGAACCAGTCCAGAAGAAATTCACCTATTGCCTGTTCGTTGCTGCTGCCTTCTTTTATATAATCATAAGCGATACGACACAACTCATTTTTGTTTAAATGATACCCATTTAGTTTAAAATAATTGTGAATATTTTTATGCGATAATTTACTCATGACTTAATTATTTATTTCTACAATATTTATATCACCTGTTAATTTTTCTTTCCAATTATTCCAATTGTACTTTTTAGCAAAAATTAAAAGCAAAACCGGATAAATTACCAAAACCGGCAAAATAACATCAAAGCCGGCAGACGGTTCAGACAAATCTTTAAAAACAGAGTGCGTTTGAAAAGCCGACCAGTCTGAAGTGACAAGTAAAGCACTAATAAGGTTATTTGCTGCATGAAAACCCAATGCTAATTCCATTCCGTCATCCATTAGGGTAATAACCCCTAAAAACAACCCTGTTCCTATGTAATACACCATTATGATATACCCCATTTTTTCTACTTCAGGATTCAAAATATGCATCAAACCAAATATCAGCGATGTCATCAATAGCGGAAACCATTTATTTCGAGCTAAATTAGCAAAGCCCTGCATTAAATATCCTCTAAAAACATACTCTTCTGTACTGGTTTGAATTGGAATCAAAATTGTTCCTATTAGAACTAATAGCAGAAAAGGAATTAGTTTAAAATTCCAAAGATATGTTTCGGGTGACAGAAAGTAAACGGACAAAACACTTATGATTGAAAATGCGGACCATAAAATAAAAGAAAATAAAACTCGGTTCCAATCTACTTTTCTTCTGGCTGTAGTAATTGACAAAAGTGTTTGTTTGTGCATATAATTGATTACAAAATAGATCCCTGCAAAAGCAAATACGAAAGAAATCATGAGTAAAAATAAAGTAAGATTGGGTTCAAACATTTTTAAAGCTGAGGCATTATCTGTTGGAATTATGGTATTGTTTATATAACTTTTATAAATCATCGCTACAGAGAAAGGAACCTGACCAATAAATGAAGCTGTAATAATAAAAACTGATCCTAAAAGATACTTCCAAAACTTATTTTCAGGTTTAATCCCTTGTTCTAAAAACATATATTAAAAATTTTAAAATTAGAATTCAGTGTAATAAGTAAATCTTACTTTTGGTCTTGCTAAAATACCTTTTTTTAGCCCAATTATTTTACATCAAACTTTTAAAAAATAACATGATACAAATTTACCATAATCCGCGTTGCGGTAAATCAAGAAATTGTCTGGCTTTTCTGAATGAGGCTAATCTAAGTTATGAAATTATCCCGTATCTTACAGAAACACCTTCTTTTGATGAGTTAAAAAGTTTAATAGATAAATTAAACCTCAAACCAATTGAATTAGTAAGGGTTAAAGAGAAAATCTGGATTGAAAATTATAAGGGAAAAACGTTGAGCGACTCTCAGGTTATTCAAGCAATAACTGACAATCCAATTTTGATTGAAAGACCAATCGTAATAAAAGACGGAAATGCTATTATTGGCCGTGATCTGGACAAAGTAGCTTCTTTTTTAGAATGATTATAAAATTAGTTATTAACATTTTTTTGTGATTCTTGTCTTTAAACCAAAACTTAGTTTTGCTGTCTAAAAGGAAAAGATAATAAAAACAATGAAAAAAATCAAATTTGCTGTAATACTTATATTGTTGCTTTCAGGAGTATATATTTATGCACAACAAGGACCTTCAAATCAAAACAGAGTAAAAATCACTGGAAAAGTTTTAGAAAAAGTGACTAAGCAACCACTTGAATATGCTACTATTTCTATTATGGCCCCTAATGAGACAAAAGTTATCGCGGGTGGAATCACCAATCCAAAAGGTGAATTTGAGGTAGCTGTTGCGCCAGGAACTTACGATATCAAGATTGAATTTATTTCTTTTAAGGCAAATGAGTTCAAACAAAAAAACATTCAGGAGAACACCAATTTAGGAGTGGTAAACTTATCTGAAGATGCAGCGCAGCTTAATGAAGTTGTGGTTCGTGCCGAAAGATCTACGGTAGAAATTAAATTAGATAAAAAAGTTTACAACGTTGGTCAGGACATGATTGTAAAAGGAGGGACGGTTAGTGATGTTTTAGAAAACGTACCTTCTGTTTCTGTAGACGTTGAAGGAAATGTGAGTCTGCGAGGAAACGAAAATGTACGTATTTTTATTGACGGACGACCTTCTAATGCACTGAATATGGCTGAGGCCTTACGACAAATTCCGGCTGATGCAATTGATAAGGTAGAAGTAATCACAAACCCATCTGCGCGCTATGATGCAGAAGGTGGAGCCGGTATTCTTAATATTGTTTTAAAAAAAGGTAAAAACTTAGGTTTCAACGGAAGTTTTATTGCTTCAACAGGAATCCCCGAAACCTATGGAGCAAGTGCCAATTTGAATTATAAAACCGAAAAATTAAACTTTTTTACATCTACCGGATACAATTACAGAACTAGTGAAGGTACTGGTATAACGAATTCAACCAATTTAGATCGTGAAACTGGTGCTATTACAGGCTACACTAATGAAGATAAAGACACCGAACGTATTAGAAAAGGATTATCTACCAAAACAGGAGTAGAATGGACGGTAGCTCCTAATGCTTATTGGACAAATGCGATTAGTTACAGAGACAATAGAGGCTCAAACAATGATTTGGTAAATTACGACTCGTTTGATGAAAATCGTAATTTCACTTCAACCCGTTATCGTTTAAGTGAGGGTAATGATACAGGAAAAGATTTTGAATATTCTTCCAATTTCCTGAAAAATTTTGATGACAAAGGCCATAAATTAACTTTGAATCTTTCTTATTCTACCGATAGAGATGCCGACAATTCTCTTATTACTGATGAAACAATTGGTAGTAGCGAGCCTCCTACTTTTGATACAACATTTAATAAACAAAAACAAAATCAGTTGCAACTGCAGGCAGATTATGTTTTACCACTCAAGAAAGGCAGTCAGTTTGAAGCGGGTTACAAAGGAAACTTTAACAACTTAGATAATGAGTACAGTGTTAGCACAGATAACCAAGGTAATCCTATTGATAGTTATCTCTCTAATACCTTAGAATATAATGAGCGTATCAATGCTTTGTACACACAATATGGTTTTAAAATAAATAAGTTTTCGTATCTTTTTGGTTTACGATGGGAAGATACCAAAATTGATGTCAATCTTTTAGACACTCAGAATTATAACACGAAAAAATACAACAATTTTTTCCCTAGCGCCTTCATAAATTATGAAATATCAGACGAAAGCAGTGTTTCCTTAAGTTACAGTAAGCGTTTGTCAAGACCAAGAGGCAGATTTTTGAATCCGGCAACTAACTTTTCGAGTAACATCAACTTATTTAGAGGTAATCCCGACTTGGATCCTTCTTTTACAGATAAATTTGATTTAGGATATTTAAAACATTGGAAAAAAGTGACTTTTAGTACTTCGATGTATTATGAAAGTACTAAAGATGTATTCTCGTTTGTTCGCAGCGAGACCGGAGAATATGTAGGTAATAATCCTGTAATTTTAAGTAGCCCAATAAATTTAGCTAAAGAACAACAGTTTGGTTTCGAATTTACTTTAAACTATACTCCGTTGAAAATCTGGAAAATCAACAGTAGTTTTAACCTTTCAGACATCAAAACAACAGGTGATTATAGCTATACTAATACCCAAGGAGAAATGATTACTACAAATTTAGATAACGAAACTTTCTCATGGTTTTCCAGGGTAAACTCCCGATTGACACTTCCTTACAAAATTGAGTGGCAGTTATCCGGAATGTATTTTGGTCCAAGAAATACTGCACAAGGGAAAAGTTTAGGTAATTATGTAGTAAATACAGCCTTTAGTAAGGATGTATTAAAAGATAAAGCAACGATTGCACTTAATGTTAGTGATCTTTTCAATTCCAGAAAAATGATATCAGAAACCAATCTGTTAAGTGTAAATTCCTATAGTGAATTTCAATGGAGAAAAAGACAAATTAATCTGTCATTCACCTATCGGTTGAACATGAAGAAAACAGACAGAGACAAAAATGCACCAAATAAAAACGGAGGTGGTGATGAAGGTGGTGAATTTCAGGGATAGTAAAATCCCAATTTAAAGCATAAAAAAAAGGACTCGTAAACGGGTCCTTTTTTTATGAAATCAATTAATATTTAACTGATTGTTGTTCTTGTTTTTTCTTTGCTCTTTTCTCTTTGAACATTTCCCAGCTAGCACCCGTAACCCAATAAGATACGAAACCTACTAAGAAAAACATCAACCAAAACCCTATAGTTAGTATGGTCAAGAAAAGTAAAAAACCTAAGTACTGTGAAAATTCAAACATGTTTTCCGGAATTTTTGAATGTAAGGACAAATGTATGTTTTATATTTTTCGTTAGCAATAAAAAGCAAATCAATTTTTATAAAAACATAATTATCTGTATATTTAAACTCATTTTAAATAAGGATTTTTTCAGATAAATATTTAACTGTCTAAACAAGAAGAATGTGAGTGTTTTCAGGAGCTGTTTCCTGCTGTCCACTATATCTTTTGTGGCGAACCCCGCCATAAAAGGATGCCGTTTCCATCAGGGCTAGAGCAATCGTCTTCAAAAGAAATTTAAACATGTAAATAAAAAATCCGTTTTAATCAGCGTTTTTACGAAGTAAATCAGCATCATCCGTGTTTCATTTACAACAACATTTTACAAATAACATTTACAACAAACTATATACAAATGAAATACAGAATAGAAAAAGACACCATGGGCGAGGTGCAAGTACCAATCGATAAATATTGGGGAGCACAAACAGAACGTTCAAGAAATAATTTCAAAATTGGTGATTCAGGATCAATGCCTAAGGAAATAATTGAAGGCTTTGCCTATCTTAAAAAAGCTGCCGCTTATGCCAATCATGATTTAGGCGTTTTACCAATAGAAAAACGAGATGCTATTGCCGCTGTCTGCGATGAAATTTTAGCCGGACAACTGAGTGATCAATTTCCGCTCGTGATTTGGCAAACCGGTTCAGGAACGCAAAGTAATATGAACGTAAATGAAGTAATTGCAAACCGCGCTCAGGTTCTTAAAGGTTTTGAAATTGGCGAAGGTGAACAATTTATAAAAGCAAATGATGACGTGAATAAATCGCAGTCATCCAACGATACTTTCCCAACCGGAATGCATATCGCAGCTTATAAAATGATTGTAGAAACTACAATTCCCGGAGTCGAAAAATTACACGCTACTTTATCCGCGAAAGCGAAAGAATTTGCAACAGTTGTAAAAATTGGTCGTACACATCTTATGGATGCTACTCCTTTAACGTTAGGTCAGGAAATTTCAGGATATGCAGCGCAATTATCCTACGGATTAAAAGCGCTAAAAAATACATTAGCCCACTTATCTGAAATCGCTTTAGGCGGAACTGCAGTAGGAACAGGGTTGAATACTCCAAAAGGTTACGATGTAAAAGTTGCCGAATATATTGCACAATTTACCAATCATCCATTTGTAACTGCTGAGAACAAATTTGAGGCTCTGGCTGCGCACGATGCGATTGTTGAAACACATGGTACATTGAAACAATTGGCCGTTTCGTTAAATAAAATTGCTAATGATATAAGAATGCTGGCGTCGGGACCGCGTTCCGGAATTGGTGAAATTCATATTCCTGAAAATGAACCGGGATCTTCCATAATGCCCGGAAAGGTAAATCCAACACAATGTGAAGCCTTAACGATGGTCTGCGCTCAGGTTATCGGAAATGATGTTGCAATTTCAATAGGAGGTATGCAGGGGCATTATGAACTGAATGTATTTAAACCCGTTATGGCGGCAAATTTTCTTCAATCTGCCAGACTATTAGGTGACGCCTGTATTTCATTTGACGAACATTGCGCTCAGGGAATCGAACCCAATTACAAACGGATTAAAGAACTGGTTGATAATTCCTTAATGCTGGTTACAGCACTAAATACTAAAATAGGGTATTACAAAGCTGCCGAAATTGCTCAAACCGCTCATAAAAACGGAACTACTCTTAAAGATGAGGCTGTGCGTTTGGGTTATGTTACTCCAGAAGATTTTGATGCCTGGGTAAAACCTGAGGAAATGGTTTAGTTTTAATCAAAAGAATTCCTCGAGGCTCTGCCTCGGGGTTTAGCGTAAAATAGAAAGATTAGTATATTTGTTGGATGAGCGAACACCTTTTCAAA
>NZ_JAVDWQ010000032.1:0-16719 GCF_031457575.1 Flavobacterium piscis
AAAGGATACGGAGAAAGTCAACTGGTAAATAAATGTACCGATAATGTTACTTGTACAGAAGCTGAACATCAATTAAACAGAAGAAGTGAATTTGTAATCATCTCGTTAAAATAAAGTTCCGCTAAAAGATCGGAGATTGTTGTATTAATCAATGTGTTTTTAATTTACTTGATTAACTAAAGTTTTATTGTAATTTTATTTGTTACAAGATTTGCTTCATTGTAACTATTTCGGTTATTAAAGACATGAACAATTCACCCCTTCATAATTTTCAATACAAATATTTTTTAGATTTATTTTTTTGAACTAAAATATCTCTATTTCTTAATGAACAGAACTGTTTACATCTCTTAGCAGTTTGAATAAACAAAATATCAACATGACGCTGTATTACTTTACGTGCTAAAGTTTCAAATAATAATCCCTAAAATCCTGAACGAAATTTAAACAGACATTGAGACTGTATATCTGTCTTACCCAGCCCAGATTCAGAAAAAGAAAAATAACACTCAACCATCATCTACGCT
Organism: Flavobacterium piscis; assembly: GCF_031457575.1. Lineage (GTDB taxonomy): Bacteria > Bacteroidota > Bacteroidia > Flavobacteriales > Flavobacteriaceae > Flavobacterium > Flavobacterium piscis_A. The sequence goes on from NZ_JAVDWQ010000032.1 coordinate 528, forward strand.
TTCAATAGAAACAAAATCTTTATCATTTTGTAATCCTGAAAGAGTAAGCAATGCTTTTTCAAATTGATAGATGTACCCTAAAGCTGCACCTGAATGTAATAATTTAAATCTCTATAATAGTATAATTTACACTGCCAAATTACGCTTTTTATAGAACCTATTTTAATAAAAAAATAAGGATTTATTTATTTTTTTTTATTAACAAACAATTCCAAATATATCGATTCACAAAAATCAACAACCAAGTATTTATACCTGTTTATTTATCCGGAAAATTACTGTTTTCGTAAATTTATGTAACTAATTGAGATGTCTAGACATGTTTCCTGTTAATAGCAAATCAAGAAATCTCTACATGATTTTTGTTATGGAAAATGCTTATTTATATGTCAGAGTAAGTACTGACGAACAAAAAAGAAAAGGTTTTTCTCTGATTGAACAAGAAGACCGTTTATTAAAATTCTGTGCGCTGAACCAAATAAAGGTAAAGGGAATTTTCAGAGAAGATTTTTCTGCCAAGGATTTCAACAGACCAGAATGGACAAGACTTATTAAAACAATAAAGAAAAATAAACATTGTCTACCTGAAAATATTCTATTTATTAAATGGGATCGTTTTAGCCGCAACATCGAATATGCTTATCAAATGATCGGGATACTAAGAGGACTGAATACTCAAGCCATGGCAATTGACCAGACAGTCGATTTTGAAGTTCCTGAAAGTACCGTGATGCTTGCCATGTATTTATCAATTCCGGAAGCAGAGAATAGCAGGCGTGGGCTAAATACCTCTGATGGTATGAGAAGAGCGAGAAAAATGGGCAGATGGCCAGGAAAAGCACCTATTGGTTATATCAACAAGGTTGCTTCTGATGGCAAAAAGATTATCATGGTCAAACAACCTGAAGCCGATTATATTCGGTGGTCATTTGAACAATATTCAAAAGGTAAATTTACAATTAGCTACATTAGGAGGATGGCGAACCTCAAAGGACTTATCTGTAGCAGGAATAATTTTTGGAAGCTTCTGCATAACCCATTCTATTGTGGATTAGTCTTTGTTCCTGCAAATAAGACGGATGAAGAATGTTTTGTAGAAGGTATACATGAGCCACTTATTTCAGAGAAGCTTTATAAAGAAGTTCAGTGCCTGCTAAACAGCCGTCGCACCACAAATTCATTTAAGCAAAAAATGAAACCAGTTTTCCTTTTGAGAGGATTTTTAATCTGTCCATTCTGTGGAAGAAGATTAACTGGAAGTATATCAGCTGGAAGATCTGCAAAGTACCAATACTACCATTGTGCAGTTAGTAAGTGCAAAGGGCGTATAAGAACCGAAATTTTGGACTTTGAATATGAAGAACTATTAAAAAAAATAAACATAAAATCAAAAGTTTATGAATTGCTTGAACTCGTTTTGGAGGATGAAAATATTTTGACTGTGAAACAGGAATTTATAAATGATCAAAAAAAGATTCTTAAAGAGATTTCGAATCAAGAACTTTTAATATCGAAGATAAGAAGGTATTTTATTCAGAATAAAATTGATTTTGAAGATTTTAATGATTTAAAAAAGGAATACAAACAGGTAATGGATTTCCTTACTGAGCGACTTACACTTGTAAACGAAAGTCTAACTAGTTGTAATGCTAGCAAAAACATCAAAGATTTAAAAGATGCTGAAAACAATGTTTTAGCATTATATAAAAGTCAAGATGTAGCCGGTAAGCGATATATCATCGAGTTATTTACACCTCTTTCATTCGACCCCGTGACAAAGAAATTAAATCCTCTTCAAATAAATCAGACTATATCCATGATAATTACTTATAATGATCAATATATTACTGGCACTAATTTTTTACACACCAAAACCATTGATCAAATTCCAAATAGTAAACCCAGAGTCTTCTCAGATAGAAGTATCTCTGTCAATCAGGCAATGAAAATATTGAAAAAGAATGGTATCGAGACAAGTGTAGCACAGGCAAAAGAGATACTTGATTTCCTGTATATATTTACTAAAGTATATTCGAATCGAGATGTTCAAACGTATTTGAGTTGACAGTAACCCGCAAGAGGATATCGAACATCAAATCATTGTTTTATTATCTACTATGGTATTTTTTTTAAACGATTTTTACAAATCAAAAATATCGAACCATTAAAAATCAAAAAAACAAAGAACTAACAAATTGAAAATCAATTAATTAAATCAAATAAAATAGGGGACAATCATTTATGATCGTCCCCTTAAGTGACCATGGAGGGATTTGAACCCTCACGCCCTTGCGAGCACCACCCCCTCAAGATGGCGAGTCTACCGTTTCTCCACATGGCCAAAAAATAAAAAGGTCAAGTAAATTAATACTCGACCTTTTGTGACCCGACTGGGGCTCGAACCCAGGACCCCATCATTAAAAGTGATGTGCTCTACCAACTGAGCTATCGAGTCATGCTTCAAGAAACTTAATTTGTGAATCACAAAATTTGTGACCCGACTGGGGCTCGAACCCAGGACCCCATCATTAAAAGTGATGTGCTCTACCAACTGAGCTATCGAGTCATTTCGTTTCTTGAACGCGGGTGCAAATATAAGGAGTTTATTTTATTATTTGCAAGCAATTTTATTATAAATTTGTCTTTTTTTAACCAAAGTTTACAATGCCTTAGTTTATAAGGTTTTATTAAAATGAAAAAAATTATATTATTAGGATATATGGGTTGTGGAAAGTCTACAATTGCCCAAAATTTATCAAAAGCTACCAATATTCCATATTTAGATTTGGATAAAAGCATAGAAAAAAGAGTGAATTTAACCATAAATGAAATTTTTGAATTACATGGTGAAATTTATTTCAGAAAACTGGAACATGAAATGTTTCTGGAATTACTTCAGTCTCCCGAAAATAGTATTATAGGTTTGGGCGGAGGAACTCCTTGTTACGCTAATAATCATGAGTTGTTAAAAGGCGAGGGGGTAGTTTCGGTTTATTTAAAGGCATCTATTGAGACTTTATACCATAGACTGATTCATAATAAAAGCAAGCGTCCCTTAATTGCTAATATGGAAGAAGAAGAAATGAGAGAGTTTATCGCCAAACATTTATTCGACCGAAGTTTTTATTATAATCACGCCCTGCATAAAATTTCTGTAGATGATAAAACGATAGAAGAAACGGTTTCAGATATTTTAGAAATTCTAGCTTAAAAACGCATAGTCATCGCCATTTTCATCAAAAACTACCTGAACATGCTCTAATAAGGATGTGGATAATGAAATTCCTTTAAAATCTGCTTTTACAGGGTATTTTTTATGATTTCTGTCTACGAGTACTGCCGTCTTGAATTTCTTTAAGGGAACGTCCAGAAAATGGCGAACAGCATAAATTAATGTAGTGCCTGAATTTAATACATCGTCAACCAGCACTAATCCTTTATTTTCGTATTCTTCTTTGGCTAAAGAAGTTTGTATTGGCAATTGTGGGTTTTGTTTGTTAACCTTAACCTCACACAAAGAAATTTTTAAAGTGGATATTTCCCCTAAGGCTACAGCAATTTTTTGGGCAAAAACATATCCATTCGCAGCAATGCCGGCAATTACAACTTCTTCATCAACAAAAGTTTCGTAAATCTGATAGGCAATACGTTTTATTTTATGTTCAATTTCCTGATTGGTTAAGATGATATTTTTGCTCATGATTTATTTTTTTGCTAAAGTACGAATTTAGATATTTATTGTCTGGACTTTATGATTTCTGGGGTTTAATTATTGATCTTCATTTTCATCGAAAATTTCATTTCCATATTCGTCAATATCCCTACGGTCTTTTTTTGTTGGTCTTCCGGTGCCGCCTTTGCGATAGTGTTCTTTGGATAGCTTTAGTAATTCTAAATGGGCATAGGCTTCTGCAGGAGTTTCATTTTTTCTGTAGATATCAACCAGTTTTGCACCCACACGACTTTCAGGAATGTCCAGTACGGTAATAATTTGGGTAATCTGATCTTTTCTAAAAGTGATTTTGTCAGTAGGAAAAACCTCTTTGGATGGTTTCGCGACCTGGCCATTTACGGTAACATGTTTTTTTTTGCAGGCCTCGGTGACCATATTCCGTGTCTTGTAATAACGTACACACCATAAGTATTTATCTATTCGCATAATTTTTCTAAAATCGGAGTTAAATTCTTTACAAAAATAAATCAATATTGTATCTTGCGCACCTAAAAAATTAACAATAATGAACAAATTTAAATATTTCTTTATTTTACTAATCGCCTTAACAGGCTTTGTTTCTTGTAATAAAGATGATGATAATGATGTAAAGATAGAGCCATTAAGAGATTATGCAGAGCAATATGCAACAGATAAGGCAACCATCGAATCGTATTTAAATACACATTATATTGTTGTTACAGAAAGCGCAGGTAATATGGAAGATATGGATGTTGTTATAGATTCGATTGAAAATCCTGCAACGCAAGTACCTATTATGTCATATAAAGCTAATGTAGGGACTGCTGTTTTTCCTCAGTTAAAATCTAAAAATGTTGATTTGCATGGAATAACTTATGAACTTTATTATTTGGTTTTAAGGGAAGGAACAGGGGAGTCTCCACTTAATACTGATGGAGTTTTAGCTTCTTACAGTGGTAGTTATCTCTCTGATGTTGCTAAAACAGATAAAAATCCTGAATATATTTCGACAACATTTTTTGAACAGGTCAAATACCCGCAAGATTTTGCTGATTTAACTAGGCTGGTTAGGGGTTGGGGAGAGACTTTTCCGGAATTTAAAACAGGTGCTGTTGTAGGAAATGATAATGGAACTATTAACTATACTGATTTTGGTGCAGGAGTAATGTTTCTTCCTTCAGGGCTGGGTTATTATTCAGGGGGTGGTTCAATACCTGCCTACAAGCCTTTAGTGTTTAGTTTTAAATTATATCAAATACAGAGACTGGATCATGATGCCGATGGTGTCTTAGATTTTAATGAAGATATCAATGGTGATGGTTATGTATATGATTTCCGTAATACAACCTTGTATCCTAATGCGCCGGTTAATCCTGATGATACAGATGGAGATGGAATTCCTGATTTTCTGGATGTAGATGATGATGGAGATGGTTATACAACCAGATTGGAAATTACTAAAGCAGCCAATGAATTTGGCGTTGTAAATGGCATTAATTATGGGCCAAGCAGATATTTTCCTTTTGAGGCATTTGTGGTTGAAGATGATCCTTTAACCCCTAATGTGGATGAAAGTTTAAATAGTGAATTTAGAGGAATTCCGGCTTTTGTAAAGACTGAAACTGTAGATGGTGTAACGAAAAATGTGTATGACTATACAACACATGGAAGGCTCAAGATACATCTTGATAAAGCGCATAATACTCTAAGGTAAATACCGTATCTGCAAAACCATAAATTTGAAATATTGACTACAAAACCTCGAAAGTGATTTCGAGGTTTTTGTATTAAAAAAACTTATATAAAAACTTACTTCATTTTTTTTAAGAAAAAGACTATATATTTGATGTGTGACTTTAGAATATATTAAAATGAAAAAGATTAATTGCATTGTTTGGTTTATGGATTTATCTTGGTATTAATACTCTTAACAATGTATAACAAAAAAGGGCGTCTCAACAAGTCATTGAGATTGAATATTTGAGATCCAGGCTTCCGATAAGAGACGAATAAAAAACAGAAAAAGAGGCTGTTTCACGAGTTGTGACAGCCTCTTTTTTTTTATAAAAGAAAATCTAAAATTATTTTCTTTTGATAACTCTTTCTACAGCTTCAACAATTGCCTGATTGTTCAGTTTGTATTTTTCCATTAATTGCTCAGGAGTCCCGGATTCACCAAAACTATCGTTTACCGCTACAAATTCTTGTGGAGCAGGGATGTTTAAAGCTAATACTCTTGAAATGCTTTCTCCAAGACCTCCAAGAATGTTATGTTCTTCTGCCGTTACCACACATTTTGTTTTAGCCAGTGATTTTAGAATCGCTTCTTCATCAAGTGGCTTAATTGTATGTATATTGATTACTTCAGCAGAAATTCCTTTTGCTTCCAAAGCTTCAGCTGCAATAAGCGCTTCCCAGACTAAGTGTCCTGTTGCAACGATGGTTACATCAGTGCCTTCATTTAATAAAATAGCTTTTCCAATTACGAAAGGTTCATCAGCTGGCATAAAATTAGGCACAACCGGACGGCCAAAACGTAAATATGCAGGGCCATGATGATCAGCTAAAGCTAAAGTTGCAGCTTTTGTCTGATTGTAATCGCAAGTATTGATTACAGTCATTCCCGGTAACATTTTCATTAATCCAATATCTTCCAGGATTTGGTGTGTTGCACCGTCTTCGCCTAGAGTTAAACCAGCGTGAGAAGCACAAATTTTTACGTTTTTATCAGAGTAAGCAACAGACTGACGAATCTGATCGTAAACCCTTCCGGTAGAGAAGTTGGCAAAGGTTCCTGTAAACGGAATTTTACCTCCAATTGTTAAACCTGCTGCGATACCTATCATGTTGGCTTCTGCGATACCAATCTGGAAAAAACGTTCCGGGTGATTTTTCTTGAAATCATCAAATTTTAATGAACCAATTAAATCGGCACATAACGCTACAACATTTTCATTTTTTTGACCTAGTTCAGTCATTCCCGCTCCAAAACCAGAACGGGTATCTTTGCTTCCTGTATTTGTATATTTTTTCATTTAATTTTCTTTTTGAGATGCTTAGTAACCAAAGTTTGAAGTTTTAAACTGAAACTGTTACTGAGACTGAACACTTTTTTAATAGTCGATTTGATCTGCAGAATAGTTTTGAGCCAAAGCATTTGCCAACTGATCGTTGTTTGGTGCTTTACCATGCCATGCGTGTGTGTGCATCATAAAATCTACACCATTGCCCATTTCAGTGTGTAATAAAATACAAACTGGTTTTCCTTTTCCTGTTTTTGATTTAGCATCAGCCATTCCTGCTAATATAGCATCAATGTTGTTTCCTTCAATAATATCAATTACATCCCAGTCAAAAGCTTCAAATTTGGCACGAATGCTTCCCATTGGTAAAACTTCGTCGGTAGTCCCGTCAATTTGTTTTCCGTTAAGGTCGATAGTTGCAATAAGGTTGTCTACTTTTTTAGCAGAAGCATACATGATAGCTTCCCAGTTTTGACCTTCCTGCAATTCTCCGTCACCGTGTAAAGTATAAATGATATGGTTGTCGCCATTTAGTTTTTTTGCCTGAGCGGCTCCAAGAGCTACAGATAATCCCTGACCTAATGAGCCGGAAGCAATACGTACTCCGGGTAATCCTTCGTGAGTTGTAGGGTGTCCTTGTAAACGGGAATTTAGCAATCTGAAAGTTGCTAATTCTGAAACAGGGAAATAACCGCTACGTGCTAAAACACTATAAAATACAGGTGAAATATGACCGTTTGAAAGAAAAAATAAATCTTCTCCAATTCCGTCCATATCAAAACCTTCTTTGCGGTCCATAATGTTTTGGTATAAGGTTACCAAAAATTCAGTACAACCTAGTGAACCACCTGGGTGTCCTGAGTTGACAGCATGTACCATTCGAAGAATATCTCTTCTTACTTGGATAGTTAAATCGCTTAATTGTTGTGTGTTAGGCTTCATTTTGTATGTAAAAGTTAAACTGGAGCAAAAGTAATTTTTATTTTGCGGTAAGACAAATGATTTTTTGCTTTAGTTTGCAGCAATTGTTAAATTCCAGTATTTTTTTTTTATCAATCTGGAAAAACGCTGAGGTCTTGTAGATAGGGTGTAAAAAGGTCTGCCACAGATTAAAGGTCTAAATTGATTAAAAAAATCTGTTCTAATGTGTTTAATCTGTGGCAAAAATATAATTTAAGAATTGCTGCAAGTTTTGACAAAAAACAATTTTAGATATTATCTAATGATGTAGTTTAATTATTGTCGCCTTGGCTATAGAAATTGTTTTCTTCGTCTTCAGAACCAATTTCTTCTTGTTCGTCATCAAGTTCAGAGCCCGGCACATCTAAATCGTTACCGAGTTTGTCGCTGTTCTGTTTCCATTCGTGATCGTTTTGTTTGATGATGGTTTTTTCGCTGGAAATTCCCTCAGGATCAATGTTCTCCAGTTTCTCTTCCTGATTGTAAATGTCTTCGGGAGCCGGATAATCTAAATTCTCCAGATTTCTTTTGATTTGATCTTCATTTACATTGTTTTTATCTTCTGAATTTATCATGATTTCTATAATTAATTTAATTTATAATAATTTCGTTTTTTCTTCAGTGACTAAATTAAAAAATCAATGTTGCAGTTGTGTTATATAGTATTGGTTTGATATTGCAGTTTTTACATTTGATTAATTATGAATTTCCTGAACAACTGTCGGGTTTTGCGTTTAGGGATAAAAGCGACATCCTTGTTGTGACCATTTAGTCGCCTTGTTTAAAACGAAAATTTTCCGGAACAAAAGATATAGCGGATAGCCCGGTCCTTGGGAAACGCCCTTTAAAAAGTTATAAGTCTGAAGTTATAAGTCTGAAGTTATGAGTTTGAATTTTATTGGGTAGAAGTTTTTTGTTTCAGGTTTACTTCGTCAGTTCGGCTTTCAGCCTCGTGTCAAGTTTCAGGTATCTGTTTTGGGTTGTTTAGGCATTGACTAATTTTCTAATTGACAAATTATCTAATTAATTAAAATTTCCTCAAATTAGCCTATCTTTGCCGACTGAAAAAAGAAACAGATGAAGTTTGATTTATTACAAAAAGATCCGCAGTCGAAGGCCAGGGCGGGAAGCATTACTACAGATCACGGCGTAATTGAAACGCCTATTTTTATGCCTGTTGGTACAGTAGCTTCGGTAAAAGGAGTGCATCAACGTGAACTTAAACAAGATATAAATCCGGATATTATTCTCGGAAACACCTACCATTTATATTTACGTCCACAGACAGAGATTCTGGAAAAAGCGGGTGGATTGCATAAATTTATGAACTGGGATCGAAATATTTTGACTGATTCCGGAGGGTATCAGGTGTATTCTCTATCGGGCAATCGAAAAATTAAGGAAGAAGGAGTGAAGTTCAAATCGCATATTGATGGTTCGTTTCATTTTTTTACGCCAGAAAATGTAATGGAAATTCAAAGAACAATTGGAGCTGATATTATTATGGCTTTTGATGAATGTACGCCATATCCATGTGATTACAGATATGCCCAACGTTCGATGCACATGACACATCGCTGGCTGGACCGTTGTATTAATCATTTAGATAAATTGCCTTTTAAATATGGGTATGAACAAACGTTTTTTCCGATTGTTCAGGGAAGTACTTATAAAGATTTACGTCAGCAATCAGCAGAATATATTGCTAATTCAGGGCAGCAGGGAAATGCTATTGGCGGATTATCAGTTGGAGAACCGGCTGAAGAAATGTATGCGATGACTGAAGTTGTTTGTGAAATCCTGCCAGAAGATAAACCACGTTATTTGATGGGAGTTGGAACTCCAATTAATATTCTGGAAAATATTGCGTTAGGAATTGATATGTTCGATTGTGTGATGCCAACCCGAAATGCCAGAAACGGTATGTTGTTTACATCAAACGGAACTATCAATATCAAAAATAAAAAGTGGGAAGCTGATTTTTCTCCGATTGATGAAATGGGGCATACTTTTGTCGATACAGAATATACAAAAGCTTATTTACGACACTTGTTTGCGGCCAATGAATATTTAGGAAAACAAATTGCAACGATTCATAATCTTGGTTTTTATATGTGGTTGGTTCGTGAAGCCAGAAAACATATCTTAGCAGGTGATTTCAGACCATGGAAAGAAATGATGGTTAAAAATATGAGTCAAAGACTATAAAAAGAGTTTCAGGTTTTATGTTTCAGGTTCTTTTAGCAACCTGAAAACTGAAACATAAAACGTGGAGCTTTTAACTTGAAACTAAAAGTTGTATGCTGACGATAATAGATAAGTACATTTTAAGAAGATATCTGGCCACTTTTTCCGTGATGCTGTTATTATTTATTCCGATTGGGATTGTAATTGACGTATCCGAAAAAGTAAATAAGATGTTGGAAAATAAGATTCCGTTTACACAAATTGCAATCTATTATTACAACTTTACAGTGTATTTTGCAAACTCACTCTTTCCTATATTTTTGTTTTTATCAGTCATCTGGTTTACATCAAAACTGGCCAATAATACAGAAATTATAGCAGTATTAAGTTCTGGTATTTCATACACCCGTTTTTTGCGTCCTTATATTATTGGCGCGTCTGTTGTTTCTGTTTTTGTATTATTAATGGGGTTTTTTATTGTTCCGGCGGCGAGTGAAGGTTTCAATAATTTTAGATATACTTATCTAAAAGGGAATGGAAAAGAGCTTATGCGTGGAGAAAATACAAACGTGTACAGACAAATTAATGATCATGATTTTATTTATGTAAACAGTTTTAATGAAGAAACTAAAACAGCATTTAATTTTACATTAGAAAGGTTTAAAAATGATAAATTAGTTTACAAAATAACGGCCAGCCGAATCAAATGGAACCCTAAGACTAAAAACTACACTCTTTATGATTATACTAAAAGAACGGTTGGGGAACTGAATGATAAAATTGAGAAAGTCCCTGAGAAAACTGCAGCTTTTAAGTTTGAACTGGCAGATTTAACGCCGGTAGTTTATATTGCAGAAACACTCCCTTTGGGAAAATTGTTTGATTTTATTGAAAAAGAAAAAAAGCGTGGTTCAGCAAATGTCAACACCTATTTAGTGGTACTTTATAAAAAATTCAGTGTTCCTGTTTCTGCCTTTATCTTAACCATTATTGCAGTTGCTGTTTCATCAATGAAACGCCGTGGCGGTATGGGGGTAAATCTGGCAATCGGAATTGCAATTGCTTTTTCATTTGTATTTTTTGATAAAATATTTGGTACCCTTGCTGAAAAATCAACTTTCTCACCTTTTCTGGCTGTCTGGTTTCCGAATATATTTTTCGGAATGATGGCAATTTACCTATTACGTAATGCGAAACGATAATTTAAAGAGTTATTTAAATCTTCATTTAATTGTATTTATCTGGGGTTTTACGGCCATTTTAGGAGCATTAATTACTATTGATGCTGAAAATTTGGTTTGGTTCAGAATGTTTTTTGCCGGAATTTTTCTGGCTGCTTTTATAGTGTATAAAAAAGAATCTTTTGTTATTTCTTTAAAATCGCTCTCTCAGTTGATTTTTGTGGGATTATTGATAGCATTGCATTGGATATTCTTTTTTAAGGCTATTCATGTCTCGAATGTTTCTATCACACTTTCCATTTTTTCATTAGGAGCTTTTTTTGCCTCTTTACTGGAGCCTCTTTTTTATGGAAGAAAGATTTTATGGTACGAAGTTTTTTTCGGATTGATCATTATTGCTGGATTAGCACTGATTATGCAAGTTGAGATTAAATATTTAGAAGGGATGTATTATGCATTAGCTTCTATTATTTTAGGTGTTTTGTTTACTTTAATGAATGGGAAGTTAATTACTAATCACGATTCTTCGGTTATTACTTTTTATGAATTTGGTGCTGGCGTTTTCTTCATATCAATTTATTTTTTGATACAGGGAAAATTCAATGCCGATTTCTTTGTTTTAACTTCAAATAACTGGATTTTATTATTCGTCCTGGCTTCGGTTTGTACTGCTTATGCCTTTACTGCATCTGTAAAAGTCATGCAGAAACTTACCCCATATACGGTAATGTTAACTACCAATTTAGAGCCTGTTTACGGAATCATTCTGGCCTATTTTATTTTAGGAGGAAAAGAAAAAATGAGTACGGAATTTTATATAGGTGCCATAATTATTGTAATTACAGTAATTTTAAACGGAGTTTTTAAACATTATCAGAACCAGAAAAAAGTGTAATAATTTACTGTTTTTAAACCATAAATTTACCTTTAAGTACGAAGTGTTCGTACTATTAGTGCAAATTATTCATACTAATGATATAATATTTTTATATTTGCGGTTCGAATTAAAAACAAAAATTCAAAAATCCATGGAATATTTAGATTTTGAGCTTCCAATCAAAGAACTTGAAGAACAGTTGCAAAAATGTGTTATTATTGGAAAAGAATCTGCTGTTGATGTAACCCCAACATGTAAGGAAATCAACAAGAAATTAGAAGAGACTAAAAGAGAAATATATAAAAACCTGACAGCCTGGCAACGCGTGCAGTTGTCAAGACACCCAAACAGGCCCTATACTTTAGATTATATCAGAGCTATTTGCGGGGATACTTTTCTGGAACTTCATGGCGACAGAAACTTTAAAGATGATAAAGCGATGGTTGGGGGTTTAGGGAAAGTAAACGGGCAATCGTTTATGATCGTGGGCCAGCAAAAAGGGTATAATACCAAAACACGTCAATACCGTAATTTTGGTATGGCAAATCCTGAAGGATACCGTAAAGCTTTACGTTTGATGAAAATGGCAGAGAAATTTGGTATTCCGGTTTTAACTTTGATAGATACACCGGGTGCTTATCCAGGTTTGGAAGCTGAAGAAAGAGGACAAGGTGAAGCTATTGCCAGAAATATTTTCGAAATGGTCCGTTTAAAAGTGCCAATTATTACCATTATTGTTGGTGAAGGTGCTTCTGGCGGAGCTTTAGGAATAGGTGTTGGAGATAAGGTATATATGTTAGAAAATACCTGGTATTCTGTGATTTCACCAGAATCATGTTCTTCTATTTTATGGAAGAGCTGGGAGTATAAAGAACGCGCCGCTGATGCTCTAAAATTGACTTCATCTGATATGAAAAAGCAAAAATTAGTTGATGATGTAATCCCGGAACCATTAGGAGGTGCACATTACGATCGTGAAACTACTTTTAAAACAGTAATTGAATATATTACTAAAGGATACAACGAATTAAAAGACTTATCAACAGCCGACCTAATTGCCCAAAGAATGGACAAATACAGTAATATGGGCGAGTATAAAGAGTAAATTGATATAAATGACTTAAAAAATCCGAAGCCTTGCCGCTTCGGATTTTTTTTGGGTTATGAACAAAAAACACTTACTTATAAACAATTAATAGTTATAACTCAATAGCAATGTTTTTTTAAATTTTGTTACTTTCGCTATATGGAAAATTTCAAAAATATAAACCCCGTAAAGGTAGATAAAACCACAATTATAAATTTAGAAAAAGGGAAATTACCACCACAAGTACTTGATTTAGAAGAAGCTGTACTTGGGGCAATGATGATTGATAAAAAAGGGGTTGATGATGTAATTGATATTTTACAACCTGATGCTTTCTACAAAGATGCACACAAATATATTTTTGAAGCCATTGTGCAGCTTTTTACTGAAACCCAGCCAATTGACTTATTGACCGTTTCATCACAATTGAAAAAGAACGGAAAATTAGAATTATCAGGAGGTGATTTTTATTTAATTCAGCTTACACAAAAAATTGCCTCTTCGGCACATATTGAGTTTCACTCGCGTATCATACTTCAAAAGTTTATTCAGCGAAGTCTTATTAGGATTTCATCAGAAATAATTGAAGAATCCTATGATGAAACGACAGATGTTTTTGATTTACTGGACAAAGCCGAATCAAAATTATACGAAGTTACACAGGGAAACATCAAACGAAGTTCAGAAACAGCTCAGAGTTTGGTGCTTCAGGCTAAAAAACGTATTGAAGAAATTGCAGGTAAAGAAGGTTTAAGTGGAGTAGCGACCGGTTTCGAAAAATTGGATAAGGTAACTTCAGGATGGCAGCCAAGTGATTTAATTATTATAGCTGCCCGTCCGGGTATGGGTAAAACGGCTTTTGTACTTTCAATGGCAAGAAATATTGCAATCGATTTTGGGCATCCGGTAGCAGTTTTCTCCCTGGAGATGGCATCGGTACAGTTAATTACAAGACTTATTTCGTCCGAAACAGGATTGTCTTCAGAAAAATTAAGAACAGGAAAATTGGAGAAACACGAATGGGAGCAATTAAGTACTAAGGTAAAAGATTTGGAAAAGGCTCCTTTGTTTATCGATGATTCTCCTTCATTATCCATTTTTGATTTACGTGCAAAATGTCGTCGATTGGCATCTCAACATGGTATAAAACTAATTATTGTAGATTACCTGCAATTGATGACCGCCGGAGGAAGCGGAAAAGGAGGAGGGAACCGTGAGCAGGAAATCTCTACTATTTCCCGTAACTTAAAAGCTTTGGCAAAAGAGTTAAATGTGCCCGTTATTGCACTTTCGCAATTATCCCGTGCCGTTGAAACACGTGGTTCAAGCAAGCGTCCGTTGCTTTCGGATCTTCGTGAATCAGGAGCAATTGAACAGGATGCTGATATTGTTTCTTTTATCTATCGCCCTGAATATTACAAAATTGAAGAGTGGGACGATGATGAACAGTCACCAACTGCTGGTCAGGCCGAGTTTATTATAGCTAAACACCGTAATGGTAGTTTAGAAAATATTAGATTGAAATTTATTGGTAACTTAGGTAAGTTCGATAACCTTGAAGATTTTACCGGAGGATATGATGATTTGCCATCGAAAATGAATCATGATGATAATCCGTTTATTACTAAAAACCTACCATCTGCTAATGATGCATTTGGCAGCAATCTGAATGATGACGATGATGATAGTGATGTGCCATTTTAATTAAAGGCTGTTGGATATAGATTGAATTAAAAAAGGGAAAAATCGTTAGATTTTTCCCTTTTTTAATGTATAAGTAGTTGATGTCAGTTTAACACCATGTTCTAATTATTTTTTTAGAATTAACTTATGAGTAACTGTTTTGTTCTCTTTCTGTTCGTTAATAAAATAAATTCCGTCAGCTAGGTAGCTGATATTAATAGTGTTAATTACGTCAGAAGAAACTTTTACCGTTTTTATAGTTTGTTCTAATTGATTTATAATATTTAAATCACCATCATAATCGCACTGTATGTTTATTATTCCTTTACTAGGATTTGGATACATTATGAATTTAGATTTTACTTCAAAATCAGGATTGGCTAAAGTATTTATGAGAACACATGATGATGTAGCATCACATCCACCCATAGTTATCGTAACTCCATATGAACCATTAACCGTTGGTGTGAAAGTTTGTCCGGTTTCTCCTGATATTATAGTACCGGGACATTCAAACCATTGGTATGTTGCACCCGCCTGATCTGCAGTTATCGTTTCTCCAGCTAATGTAGTTGTTGAAATTATAGCTGCTGGTTCAGTAATCGTATAGTTTCTAGTTGCAGTACATCCATTAGCATCAGTTATCGTTACGGTATAACTTCCTGCGGCAAGCCCAGTAGCTGTTGCTGCTGTACCACCTGAAGGAGACCAGGAATAAGTATAGCCAGGAGTTCCGCCAGAAGGAGAAACCGAAGCTGAACCATTAGTTCCACCGTTACACGACACATTGGTTTGAGAACCAGTTGCGGTACTGATAGCCGTTGGTTGCGTAATAGTATAATTTCTAGTTGCAGTACAACCGTTAGCATCAGTTACCGTTACGGTATAACTTCCTGCGGCAAGCCCAGTAGCTGTTGCTGCTGTACCACCTGAAGGAGACCAAGAATAAGTATAGCCAGGAGTTCCGCCAGAAGGAGAAACCGAAGCTGAACCATTAGTTCCACCGTTACAAGACACATTGGTTTGAGAACCAGTTGCGGTACTGATAGCCGTTGGTTGCGTAATAGTATAATTTCTAGTTGCAGTACAACCGTTAGCATCAGTTACCGTTACGGTATAACTTCCTGCGGCAAGCCCAGTAGCTGTTGCTGCTGTACCACCTGAAGGAGACCAAGAATAAGTATAGCCAGGAGTTCCGCCAGAAGGAGAAACCGAAGCTGAACCATTAGTTCCACCGTTACACGACACATTGGTTTGAGAACCAGTTGCTGTACTGATGGCGCTTGGTTGCGTAATTGTATAATTGCGAGTTGCAGTACAACCGTTAGCATCAGTTATCGTTACGGTATAACTTCCTGCGGCAAGCCCAGTAGCTGTTGCTGCTGTACCACCTGAAGGAGACCAAGAATAAGTATAGCCAGGAGTTCCGCCAGAAGGAGAAACCGAAGCTGAACCATTAGTTCCACCGTTACACGACACATTGGTTTGAGAACCAGTTGC
>NZ_JAVDWQ010000033.1:0-13708 GCF_031457575.1 Flavobacterium piscis
GTTTGAAAAGGTGTTCGCTCATCCAACAAATATACTAATCTTTCTATTTTACGCTAAACCCCGAGGCAGAGCCTCGAGGAATTCTTTTGATTAAAGAATGTCTCTTTACGCAATAAAAAAAAGTATGCACAATAAAACATTGCTAATAAACCACTTGATTTTGCGATAAAAATAAATAATGCTTCCATAACTAATTATTTTTCTTCTTTTGGAGTTTCAATCATAGCAAGAATTTCTCTTAATTCTGCGGCAGAAATTTTTTCTTCTTTAGCAAAAAACGAAACCATATTTTTATAGGAGCTGTTGAAATAATTATCAATGGCCGCATTCATATATTTTTTGCTGTATGCTTCTAAAGTTATAACTGGATAATATTGATGCGTATTTCCAAAGGCATTATGAGCTACAAAACCTTTTTCTTCTAAATTTCGAATAATGGTCGAAAGTGTATTGTAATGCGGTTGGTCTTCGGTAATTTCAGCCTGGACTTCTTTTACGAAAGCTTTTTTGAGCTTCCATAAAATGTGCATGATTTCTTCTTCTTTGTTGGTTAGTTTTTGCATGTTTTTAATTTTAATCAAACCTACAACTATTTTTTTAGTTACACAACTATAAAAATAGTTATTTAACTAAAAAAGAAGTTTTGTTTAAATATAAAACAAGAAATAGTGCTCTAAATTTAGTAGTAATAAATTGAATATAAGATTGTTATATGAAATATTTTTTTAAGAAACCTTTTCCCGAATTAAAGCATTTTTAATCCAGAAACAACACAGGGTAGCTACAACACCAATGATGGCCATAAAAAGCCAGTTAATTTGATAGCCTAATCTTGAAATAATTTCGAAGCCAACTTTAGAACTTACTATATGGGCCAGGCTAAAACTCATGGTATAAAGAGCCATATATCTTCCTTCCTGCCCTCGTGGAGCACGGCTTAAAGCAAAAGCATTCGAAAAGGGAAAGGCGAGGATTTCGCCAATAGATATACAAATCATGCTAAGTACAAGTATTCCAGCCCACACATTTATCAGCAACAAAAAGAAACTGAGTGCCATAATAAAAGACCCAAGAATAATGATTTTTATTTTCGCAAAACCCTTTCTTTCCATAAAGCCAACAGTAGGCATTTCTAAGGCAAAAATTAGAAGACCGTTTAAGGTCATTAAAAGCCCGGTTTGTAATTCGGTTAACCCAAATTTTTCATTATGGTATAAGGGCAAAGTAGTAAAAAGCTGAAAAAAGATCATAGCGGTCACAAAACTCACAAACAAGAACACCCAAAATATTTTATCCTGAAAAACCGACTTTGTTTGCTGAGAACTTTCTGTTTTATCCTCGTACATAACCTTCTTCTTTTCTTTTACTAATATGGCAAAAATAGAAATCGAAATAATGCACGATGCGCCATCAACCCAAAAAAGGCCCTGATAACCAATTCCCATAATAATCAAACCTCCCAGGGCCGGACCTGCGGCAAAACCTAAATTTACCGCTAAACGAACTAAAGTTAAGGCCCGTGTTCTGTTTTCCGGCTTGGCATAAGCGCCTAACGAAACAAACATGGCTGGTCGAAACATATCGGCAATAGTCATTAAACAAAACATTCCTATACAAAGCCCAAAAAAAGTAGTGATGTATTGAATTAAAAACATGGAGATTCCTGTCGTAAACAAACTAAAAATCATGATTTTATAAAAACCTATTTTATCAGATAATTTTCCTCCCAACCAAGAGCCCAGCATTGATCCCAATCCAAATGCAACCATAATCCAGCCTACCTGATTGTAACTAAAATGCAAATCTTCTTTTAAATATTTTGATAAAAAAGGCAAGACCATTGTACCCGCACGATTAATAAAAGTTATAATGGCGAGTATCCAAATTTCTCTTCTAAATCCTCTGAAATTATTGATGTAATGGTTAAAAGCGGTTTTTAGCATTATGAAAAAAATTATTTTCAACAAAGTTAGAAAACTTTGTAATGTAGAGTCGTTGGTGCTTTATTAGTTTTAAACTATTTTTGTTCAAAATTTCTATAATGAAAAACACTATCATATTTGTTTTATCACTGGCTTTTAATTTTTGCTATAGTCAGAACAAATTCAATAAAAAGGATACAGAAAAATTTCAGGAGACAATCAATACAGAATATGCAGATATCAAGACAAGTCCGTTAATGGCTGATGATTTGAAAACATTTAAAGCATTGGATTTTTATCCGATAAGTGATAAATATTTTGTGAACGCGAAATTAGTAAAAGCTACAAACGAAAAAGCTTTTGAAATGAAAACATCAACAAGCAGAAAACCTAAATACATTAAATATGGAACCGTTTTTTTTACGATTGATGGAGTAGTATTACAACTTAATGTTTATCAGGATGTCGGGCTTTCTAAATCTGATAAATATAAGGACTCTTTGTTTTTGCCTTTTTCTGATAAAACTTGCGGCAAAGAAAGTTATATAGGAGGAAGGTATATTGATTTAAAAATTCCAAAAGGTAATACAATCGCAATAGATTTTAATCAATCATACAATCCGTATTGCGCCTATAATCATAAATATTCATGTCCGATTGTACCTTTGGAAAACGATTTGGATATTGAAATAAAAGCCGGAGTAAAAAAATTTCATTAATGGATTTCTTTAATTTTCATACACATCAATTTACGGATCAGCCTGATATACTGGAACTGGTCAATCAATATCCAAATGAATTTGATGAAACAATTCCGTTTTATTCAATTGGGATTCATCCCTGGTATATTAAAGAAGAAAGAATTAATAAGGATTTAAAAATTATTGAAGAAAAACTCAAAACCAAAAATTGTCTGGCAATTGGCGAATGTGGTCTGGATAAACGAATTGATATTCCGTTAGAATTACAAATTTCAGTTTTTGAAAAACAACTTGCTTTGGCCGAAGAATATAAAAAACCCGTAGTAATTCATTGTGTTGCAGCTTTTCAGGAAGTTATTGCTATTAAAAAGAGAATAAAAATTTCGGTTCCAATGGTAATTCATGGTTTTTCTAAAAATAGCCAGATTGCCAATCAGCTTATAAAAGAAGGGTTTTATATTTCGTTTGGAAAATATTTGCTTAGTAATCCTGAATTAAAAACCGTTTTTCAGGATATTCCAAATGATCGCTTCTTTTTGGAAACAGATACGATTGAAGAAAATATTCAACAGGTTTATGATTTAGCATCAGAATATAAAGGTTTAAAAATTAATAAATTACAAGAGATTATCTCAAGTAATTTTGAAACTGTTTTTAATAAGACAAATAATAGAAAATAACATTAATAAATTATAAATAATATGGCAGAATGGACAGAAAGAGCCGAGCTTTTATTTAAGAAAGAAGGATTGGAAAATTTGCAAAACTCAAATGTTTTAGTTGTTGGGTTAGGTGGGGTAGGCTCATTTGCAGCAGAATTTTTGGCAAGGGCAGGTGTGGGTAAAATGACTATTGTTGATGGCGATGTAGTTGATATTACAAATATTAACAGACAACTTCCAGCTTTGCATTCAACTGTAGGACAACCAAAAATTACAATTGTTGGAGACCGTTTACAGGATATTAATCCGGAATTAAAACTAACTCGTGTGCAGGAATTTCTATCGCCTGAGAGAGCCTTTGAGATTGTTTCGGAAGAATTTGATTATGTTTTGGATTGTATTGACAGTGTTACTCCTAAGCTTAATCTGATAATTGCTGCAAAGCGCAAACGTGTAAAAATTATCAGCAGTATGGGTGCCGGCGGTAAAATGGAGGCTTCAAAAGTAAAAGTAGCTGATATTACCAATACCGTAAATTGTTTTTTCGCTAAAACTATCCGCAGGCGTTTAAAAGAAGTGAAAATTGATAAATTAAAAGTAGTTTTCTCTTCTGAAATCCAGGATGAATCAAGTCTAAGAATGACAGACGGATCTAATTATAAGAAATCTTTCTACGGGACAAATAGTTATATGCCGGGATTATTTGGTTTATATGCAGCCGAAACAGTAATTCGTTATTTGATTAAAAAAAATAAATAATAAACCTATAAATGATAAAAACAGTAATTTTTGATATGGATGGTGTAATTGTTGACACTGAACCCGTACACCGTTATGCTTATTATAAACAATTTTCAGAATTAAATATAGATGTTACTGAAGAAATGTATACTTCGTTTACCGGATTTTCTACCAGAAATACATTTCAAACATTAAAAGGATTTTTTCCTAAAATTAGTCACGAAGTGGAGGATTTAATTCAAAGAAAAAGAAGTATTTTTAATGATGCCTTCGATACCAAAGAAGATTTATTTTTATTGGAAGGAGTAGAAAACCTGATAAAGGATTTACATCAAAACGGAATTCAGCTAATTTTAGCTTCCTCAGCCTCAAAAGTAACTATTGATCGTGTTTTTACCCGCTTTAATTTGCACCAATATTTTACACATATAGTAAGTGGAGAAGATTTTCCACAATCAAAGCCCAATCCCGCTATTTTTATTCATGCAGCTTCCTTGTCAGTGGCTCCAAAAGACAATTGCCTTATAATTGAAGATAGTACCAATGGAGTAAAAGCGGCTAAAGCAGCCGGTATTTTTTGCATTGGTTACAATAGTGAACACTCGAAATTACAGGATTTATCAGATGCCGATATCATTATTAATAATTTTAATGAATTAAATGCTAAAAAAATATCACAATTAGTTGTTTGAATTAAGTAAAAATTAACAATTGTTACGTAATTGAATTTGTAAATTTGAGCAAAACAAAAATAAGCTAAAAATGAAAAAAATATTTATTACACTGTCTATTATATTGGCGTGTTTTGCTGCTGAAGCGCAAGTGAGAACACCTCAGGCAAGTCCAAAAGCCATTATTAAGCAAACTGTTGGATTAACAGATGTTGAAATTGTTTATTCCCGCCCAGGAGCAAGAGGAAGAGCCGTGTTTGGAAATCTGGTTCCGTTTGGTAAATTATGGAGAACGGGTGCTAATGAAAATACAATCATCAGCTTTAGTGATGATGTTGTTATTGATGGTAAAACATTAAAAAAGGGAAAGTATGCATTATATACTATACCTAAAATAGAAAGCTGGGAAGTAATTTTCTATTCAGCAACTGATAATTGGGGCTTACCTGAAAATTGGAATGAAGCCAATGTGGCCTTAAAAACTACTGTAAAAGAAGATGCTTTGCCTACACCTGTTGAATCATTTACGATTAGTATTAGTGGGCTTGATCCCAATTTTGCCTATTTAGAAATGGCTTGGGAAAATTCTCATGTAGCTTTAAAGTTTGAAGTTCCTACACAAAAAATAGCAATTACAAGTATTCAAAAGGCTCTAGGCGGACCAACATGGAATGATTATTTTGCTGCAGCTCAATATCTTTTTCAATCAAACGGAAACATTACTGATGCAAGAACTTATGTTGATAAAGCGTTGGATATGAGTACAGATAAACCATATTATGTATCAAGATTAAAATCACTAATTCAGGCAAAACAAGGAGATAAATCAGGAGCTATTGAAACAGCCAAAATATCTCTGGGGGCAGCTGAAGCAGCAAATAATCAGGATTATGTAAAAATGAACAAAGATAGTATCAATGAGTGGAGTAGATAATGTTACTTTCTTTTTAATACAAAAATCCCATTTTGAAAAATTTTATTCAAAATGGGATTTTGTTTTAATATTGAAATGCCTAAAGAACTTCTATGCTAAAAACAGAATTGAAAGTTTGATTGGCGTCCAAAAGCAGTATGCCTTCCTTTTTAAATAAATCACCTGATTTTTCAATTGTATCAGAATAACCAAACCAAGGTTCAATACAAATAAAAGGAGCATTTTCTTTGGTCCAGATTCCTAAATTTGGAAAATCTTTAAAATCTACTTTAAGATAAGGTTTTGAGTTTTCAAAGATCGTTAATGAATTTGATTTCAGTGTTTTAAAAACCAAAGCATCGTTCTCGAACAATTTGTAATGTAAGGCAACTCCATCTTCTGAAGTTTTTAATATTTTTGTTGTATTTGAAATTAAGCCATCATCCAAAAGAAAATATTCCAGTTTTTCTTCTTTTTCGAACTCAATATCATAATTTGAGAATTCCTTTGGTAAAGAAAAAGCCGGATGAGCCCCAATAGAAAAAGGAATTTGAATTTCTCCTTTATTGATTACTTTGTAGGCTATCCGAAGTTTATTTCCTTCAAGTTGATAAATAATCTGCAATTCAAATTTGAAAGGATATTTTTCAAGAGTTTCTTCGTTATACTCTAAAGAAAAAGTTGCTGCAGATTCTGTTTTTTGAATCAATTGAAATTCCATATCACGTGCAAAACCATGTCTTGGCAAATGATAATCTTTTTGATTAAAGGTATAAGTGTCATTTTTTAAACTTCCAACAATTGGAAAAAGTACTGGGGAGTGTTTTGCCCAAAAATCAGGATTTCCACTCCACATATATTCTTTGTTTTGATTATCGATAAGCGAAAACAGTTCGGCTCCGGCATGTTTTACAGATGCAGTAAGTGTTTTGTTTGAAATAGTTGTGTTCAAAATAATAAAAATTGATTTAAAGTTAATTTTATTGGTTGTAAATATATTTTTAAAATTTTAGTTTTCAGTTTAAAACCACCAAATTATTGTTTTAATAAAATTTTACTAAAATTGAATTAAAGCTTTTATTTTTCTCTGTAAATACCTTTTTTTTTCATTAATTTGCTATACAAATAGGTATAAAATATGAAAACAAACTTTCCAAAAGCCTTATTAGGTATGGCTTTATTTATTGGAATTTCTTCTGTTTGGGCGCAACAAACCCCAGCTACAACAGCAACAAATTCAGTTAATAATTACGATTATCACGATGCTTTTGCGCCACATTTTTACACAAATAATGGTACTCCAACACGGGCTGCAAGTGGTCAGCCGGGTGTTGAATATTGGCAAAACAGAGCCGATTATCAAATAAATGTAAAATTAAATGCCGCCACAAATGAAATTATAGGTACAGACGAAATTACGTATACCAATAATAGTCCGGATAAACTGTCTTTCGTGTGGCTGAATTTAGAGCAAAATTTATTCAAAAGTGATTCAAGAGGAAATGCCATAGTGCCTTTGACAGGAAGCCGTAACGGAGCCCAGGGACAAGTTTTTGATGGTGGAAATAAAATTAAATCGGTTAAAGTAATTTCTGGAGGAAAGAAAAAAACAGAAGCCGAAGCAAAATATATAATTACAGATACCAGAATGCAAATTTTTCTGCCACAGGAATTAGCATCAAAGGGAGGGTCTGTAAAAATTAAAATTGAGTTTTCATTCATAGCTCCATTTGAAGGGTCTGACAGAATGGGGGTTTTAGAAACCAAAAACGGTAAAATTTTTACTATTGCGCAGTGGTATCCACGTATGTGTGTTTATGATGATGTAAGAGGGTGGAATACGGCACCATATTTAGGAGCTTCAGAGTTTTACTTAGAATATGGCAATTTTGATGTAAATATTACTGCTCCTGCCAATCATTATGTTGTGGGTTCAGGAGAATTGCTAAATGGATCAGAAGTATTTTCTGCTGAACAATTTAAGCGTTATAAAGAAGCCGGGCAAAGTGATAAAACAGTTATAATTCGTTCTGCTGATGAAGTAGCAACAACAGCGAACTTAAATGCTGCTGCTGAAAAAACATGGCATTTTCAAATCAAAAATTCCCGTGATTTTTCCTGGGCATCTTCACCAGCCTTCATTTTAGACGGAGCAAAAATAAATCTTCCAAGCGGTAAAAAAGCTTTGGCCTTATCAGCATATCCTGTTGAAAGTTCAGGAAATGATGCCTGGAGCCGTTCATCTGAATATGTAAAAGCCTCAATTGAACATTATTCAAAACAATGGTTTGAATATCCTTATCCAGCCGCTGTAAACGTAGCCGGAAACGAGGGCGGAATGGAATATCCCGGAATTGTATTCTGCGGATGGGAATCAAAAGGAAAAGATTTGTGGGGTGTAACAGATCATGAATTTGGTCATATCTGGTTTCCGATGATCGTGGGGTCAAACGAGCGATTATTTGCCTGGATGGATGAAGGATTTAATACCTTTATCAATTCCTTAAGTACCGAAGCATTTAATAATGGGGAATATAAAGACGAACCAACTGATTTGCATGAACTGGCTGAACCATTTACCCGATCAGATTTAGAAACAATTATGAGTTCTCCTGATAACATGAAGGAAGCAAATATTGGTATGTTGTGTTATTTTAAACCAAGTGCCGGTTTGATAATTTTAAGAGAGCAGGTTTTAGGAAAAGAACGTTTTGATATCGCATTTAGAACGTACATCGAGCGTTGGGCGTATAAACATCCTACACCTGATGACTTTTTCAGATCAATGGAAAATGCTGCCGGAGAAGATTTAAGCTGGTTCTGGAGAAGCTGGTATGTAAATAACTGGCGTTTTGACCAAGGTGTAAATTCAATTAAATATG
Source organism: Flavobacterium piscis (assembly GCF_031457575.1). Lineage (GTDB taxonomy): Bacteria > Bacteroidota > Bacteroidia > Flavobacteriales > Flavobacteriaceae > Flavobacterium > Flavobacterium piscis_A. The sequence continues at coordinate 8,493 of NZ_JAVDWQ010000033.1, forward strand.
TGAAAAATGATCCTGCAAAAGGCGTTGTTATTACTGTTGAAAATTTAGACAAAATGCCAATGCCAATTGTATTGGATGTAAAGACTAAAAGTGGAAAAGTAACAAGAGTTAATTTACCTGTTGAAATTTGGCAGCGTAATAAAGATTGGTCTTTCAAACATAATTCTACGGAAGAAATTGAAAGTATAACGCTGGATCCGGATCATGTTTTTCCTGATCACAATGAAACTAACAATATCTGGACTGCCGGAAAAGGAAAAATTGAGAAAGATCTCGTTCTGGATGGTTATTTAGGGACTTATTCTACAAAAGAGGCATCTTTGAAAATTGAGTTGACAGAAAAAAACAGCGTAATAAATGTTGAAATTACTAATTTCCCTAAGTTTTCTGTTGAACCTGTAGCGGGTGAAAAAGATACTTTTCAATCTAACAGAGCCGGATTAAAATTCAAATTTAATGAAGCTAAAACTGGATTTGATATGATTGTTTTAGGTAATGGGCAAGTAATTCCTTTTACAAAGAATTAATCGATAAATTATTATTTTTTTGAAAACCCGATAGTTATGCGTAACTATCGGGTTTTTGTTTGTTTAAAAATAACATTACATTAAAAAAATGTTAGAATTTTATTTTTTTGTATTGTAAATTAAAAAATAGTGTACTTTTGCCCCAATGAATAAAATAAGTTTACATACAACTTCTTTGTCACGGACAAACTCACCTGTAACTTCTCCCGAAGTACGGATGCTATCTTTATAGTATTCACAGAGTTTTTCGCCGCGTATTTATTTATATTCATTTTCATTTTGAAATCATCTAAGTTGCCCATAGGGCAAACATATCCTAAAAGTATTTATAATTTAAATTTTACTCCTGATCAAAATTTTGATTTAGTGTGTATTGCTTATTATTTATTTGATTTTATGGAACTGGTTTTAGGATTTTATAAAAAAAAATCTGTTTTTATTTTTAACATTAAACTTCAACTATTGAAATGAAAATCTCTATTGTTGTTACTCAGGAAGAACACTTCAAATTCGCACAGGAAATTTGCGACACAATAGAATCATCTGCCTTGTTAAGAGGGACAGGGATTGCTAAAAGAACTCCTGAATACATTCAGAAAAAAATGTCGAACGGTGATGCGATGATTGCTTTGGCAGATGGAAAATTTGCAGGTTTTTGTTATATCGAAAGTTGGCAGCACGGTAAATTCGTAGCACATTCCGGTTTAATTGTACATCCTGATTATAGAAATCTGGGTTTAGCCAAAAAGATAAAATCGAAAGTTTTCGACTATTCTTTACAAAAATATCCGGACGCCAAAATATTTGGGATTACAACTGGTTTAGCGGTAATGAAAATCAATTCAGACTTAGGTTACAAACCTGTGCCATTTTCAGAACTTACAACAGATCCTAGTTTTTGGTCAGGCTGCAAAACCTGTACGAATTACGAAATTCTAAAAAGCAAAGAAAACAAAATGTGTCTTTGTACCGGAATGTTGTACGATCCAAAAGACAAGCCTAAAGATCCGCCAAGGCACCCTTTTAATGAGGCTGTTTTGAAAAGATTAAAAAAAATTAAACAAGCTTTATTCTTAAATAAAATACTGTCTTTCGGTTTTTTATCTTAAGAATATGAATGGAAAAAGAAATCTCAAACTTGCTAAATACGAAAGTATTGGCCTAAATTATAAAAAATGAAAAAAGTTGTATTAGCTTATAGTGGAGGATTGGATACCTCGTATTGTTTGAAATATTTAAAAAATGAAAAAGGATACGAAGTTCATACCGTACTTGTAGATACAGGAGGATTTGATGCTGAAGAATTATCTGCTATTGAAAAAAGAGCTTACGAATTAGGAAGTGCGCAACATGCCAACCTGACAATCGTAGATAAATATTATGATAAAGCTATAAAATATTTGATTTTCGGGAATGTGTTGAAAAACAATACATATCCGTTATCAGTGAGTGCAGAGCGTGTTTTTCAGGCAATAGAAGCCATTAAATATGCTAAAAAAGTAGGAGCAAGTGCCATCGCACACGGAAGTACAGGTGCAGGAAATGACCAGATTCGTTTTGATTTGATTTTTCAGACCATTGCTCCTGAAATTGAAATTATCACTCCAATTAGAGATTTGAAATTGTCAAGACAGGAAGAAGTTGATTATTTAGCTCAAAATGGTGTTCATTATTCTTGGGAAAAAGCACAATATTCTATCAATAAAGGACTTTGGGGAACAAGTGTTGGGGGTAAAGAAACCCTGACTTCAAGTCAGCCGTTACCAAGTGACGCTTATCCTTCGCAATTGCAAAAAGAAGGAGAAGAAAAAGTGAGACTTCATTTTGAACAAGGAGAATTGGTTGGAATTAATGGTCAGACAGATAAACCTTCCAATAATATCGTTGCCCTTGAAAAACTGGCAAATGCTTATGCAATTGGTAGAGATATTCACGTAGGTGATACCATTATCGGAATCAAAGGAAGAGTTGGTTTTGAAGCGGCCGCCCCGTTAATCATCATCAAAGCACATCATCTATTAGAGAAACATACGCTTGGTAAATGGCAGCAATACTGGAAAGAACAGTTAGGAAACTGGTACGGAATGTTATTCCACGAAGGTCAGTTTCTTGATCCGGTTATGAGAAATATCGAAACATTTTTACAAGATACACAAAAGACTGTAAATGGTGTAGTGACCGTTTCTCTAAAACCATATCATTTTTCACTTGACGGAATTGAATCTGACAATGATTTAATGAACACAGGTTTTGGTCAATACGGAGAAATGAACAATGCCTGGACATCTGACGATGCAAAGGGATTCATTAAGATTTTAGGAAATGCACAAAATATATTTTCATCTGTAAATCATTTAGATCATGATTAATATCGGAATAATTGGTGGTTCGGGCTATACAGCTGGAGAACTTATCAGAATATTGATGTATCATCCTAATGTAAATATTGATTTTGTTTACAGTACGACCAATGCTGGTAAACCGCTTTCTGTGGCGCACCACGATTTGATGGGAGATATCGAAATGAATTTCACTGATGTTGTGAATTCGAATGTAAATGTTGTTTTTTTATGTTTAGGACATGGAAAATCAATTTCATTCCTGAAGGAAAATCAATTTGCAAGTCATACCAAAATCATTGATTTAGGAAATGATTTCAGGTTGAACAAGGATGCTCATTTCGATGGGAAGGATTTCATTTACGGTTTGCCGGAATTGAATAAATCAGAAATTAAAAAAGCAAATTACATTGCAAACCCAGGTTGTTTTGCTACCGCCATTCAATTGGCTTTATTGCCTTTAGCTAAAAATAACCTGCTAAACAATGATGTTCATATTAATGCGACAACTGGAAGTACCGGTGCCGGAGTTGGACTTTCGGAAACATCGCATTTCAGTTGGAGAAATAACAATATGTCGCATTACAAAGCTTTTGAACACCAGCATTTAGGTGAAATTTCAGAAAGTCTGGTTCAGTTACAGGATGATTTTGAAAGTGAATTGCTTTTTATTCCAAACAGAGGAGATTTTCCGAGAGGAATTTTTGCAACCTTGTATACACTTTCTGACGATAGTTTGGAGCAATTGGTTACTAAATATGAAGATTTCTATAAAGATGAACCTTTTGTAACGGTGACAACGACAAACATCAATATGAAACAAGTGGTGCAGACTAACAAATGCATCATCAGCTTATTGAAAAAAGGAAACCGGGTTTTAATAACGTCAATTATAGATAATTTAACCAAAGGTGCTTCAGGACAAGCGATTCAGAATATGAATTTAATGTTTGGACTGGAAGAAACTACAGGTTTGCATTTGAAACCAAGCGGATTTTAGAAAAAAAAGTAAAAAGGTTAAAAGTTAGATGTTATACGTCATTGTGCAACTTCTAACTTTTAACAAATAACATTTAACTTTAAGAGAAATGAATTTATTTAACGTATACCCACTTTACGACATCACGCCTGTAAAAGCACTAGACTGCACAATTACAGACATTAACGGAGTGGAATATTTAGACTTATATAGCGGACATGGTGTAATTTCGATTGGCCATACGCAACCTGATTATGTTGAAAAACTAAAGAATCAATTAGACAATTTAGGATTTTATTCAAATGCTATTCAGAATCCTTTGCAGGTAGAATTGGCTAAGAAATTAGGGAAACTTTCAGGATTAGAAGATTACGAATTGTTTTTATGCAGTTCTGGTGCCGAAGCGAACGAAAATGCTTTGAAACTAGCCTCTTTCCATAACGGAAAATCAAGAGTAGTTGCTTTTCATAATTCTTTTCACGGAAGAACTTCTGCTGCGGTTGCGGTTACGGATAACAAAAAAATAGTAGCACCAATTAATGCACAGCAAATAGTCACTTTTTTACCTTTAAACCAAATAGATTTGGTTGAAGCTGAATTAGTAAAAGGAGATGTTTCTGCTGTAATTATTGAAGGAATTCAAGGCGTTGGAGGTTTAGACCAGGGAACAACAGAATTTTTTCAGGCTTTGGAGAAAACGTGTAAAAAACATGATGTGGTTTTGATTTTGGATGAAGTACAATCAGGATACGGAAGAAGCGGAAAGTTTTTTGCTTTCCAACATCACGGAATCAGCGCTGATATTATTTCGGTAGCGAAAGGAATGGGGAATGGTTTTCCGGTTGGAGCGATTTTAATTTCTCCAAAATTTGAAGCAAGCTTTGGGTTATTAGGAACTACTTTCGGCGGCAGCCATTTGTCTTGTGCTGCAGGAATTGCAGTTTTGGATGTAATGGAGAAACTGGATTTACAGAAAAATGTAAACGAAGTTTCGGCTTATTTCTCAGAACAAATCAAACAAGTTTCCGGAATCAAACAAGTAAAAGGAAAAGGTTTAATGCTTGGAATTGAATTTGATTTTGATGTAAGTGTCTTAAGAAAAAAGCTAATTATCGAGAAACATATTTTTACAGGAAGCGCAAACAACAAAAATCTGCTAAGAATTTTGCCACCACTTACTGTGAAAAAATCTGACATTGATGCTTTTATTGTAGCTTTAAAAGAGAGTTTGGAAGAACTTAAAAATTAAGTTTGCACAGAGTTAAACCCGACAGGTTTTTAAAACATAGGTGTTCGGAAGACATAAGTTCATTGAAATATTTTCATATTTTAGTTTTACAAAACTAAATCTTATGCAAAAAGGAGTTACGG
>NZ_JAVDWQ010000034.1:0-8308 GCF_031457575.1 Flavobacterium piscis
GGTTTAACAGTCCTTGCCCGACAGCTCGGATATGCGCAAAGTTAGCGCGGAAATTCTTTCCGTGCCCGCAACAGTTAGACATCTAAATTAAAACTATATATGTTTATAGATTTTCTTTGTGGGCACTGATTGCAAATCAGCGCTATCGGGTAAGTTTTCATTACAACAAGGAGGCGTTGAAGCCAAGTATTTTGCAAAATCAATTGAAGATGCACATTGGTATGGTCAAAGGCTTTATCCAAATGGATATTCAATTATACAGGGAACAGTAAAAGCACCAGTTAATGCAGCACAACATTGGTTTCCACACGTAGATATTGGAGCTTATGTTTTTCCTAAAGAGACTTTGCCATACATTATTCCTCATAAATAATATTATTATGCTTACAGAAAATAGAAAATATCATTTCATTGGCGAATTAAACTTGAATCGAAGTCGAGTTTTAGATGAGCAATCTCAACCTAAGGACGATAAAGTAAACTGGCTTTTTCTAAAAACAGGCGAGCAACAATTTAGTTTTGTTTATAGAATTGAAAATCCACAAGAGGCTATATACGGCATTCCTTTTAAGGTAGAGTTAGCATTTACAATGGTAGAAGCAATAGAAGGTATTATTAAACTAAACCATACATACGAAGTTTTAAGAGGACAGGAACATATTGGTACAGTCAGCGTATTCAACGTTTTAGATTAATCAAAATAGTGTAAATGAAGCTACTTCTAAAAATATTATTTTTCTTACTTGCTATATTTCAAATAAATATCAGTGAAGCAAAAGTTGTGGTATTCGAAAATGCAATTTCAGAAATAAAATTTACTGAACGTGAAGTAGAAAGTATAAAAGAATCGGTTGAAACTTTAGAAAGTGACTTTGGTAAAACTTGCAAAAGTGAAAAGGATTTAGTAGATTATAGGAACTTGGCTAAGAGCTATAAGGCTACTGCCGCTAAGGGGGTAGCTTCAGGGGCTCAATATTCAGTTGCTTTTGAAACCAAATTGGCAAGCAACCTATATCCAGGTAAAGGTTATTACAGTCACTTTAAAGCAGCCAACACTTCTTTAAGTAATGCAATGGGTGACGGAGCTTTTGCAAATTCAATGTCTAAATTGGGTATCTCAATTCCTCGTTCATCAACAGGAAGTATTTTAGGGAAGTCCCCTGCAAATTGGGTATGGCATCACGATGTTGGTGCTGGAGTTATGCAGTTAGTTCCGAAAGCACAACATACAACAGGTAGTCTGTTTTGGAATACATTGCATCCAGGGGGCGTAGGTGGAATGTCAATTTGGGGAAAATAAAAGAAAATAACAAAATATATGAAAGTAGTTGAATTAATAAAATACTTGACTAATCCTGAACAGCTAGACGAACTGTATCAGGAGCAGGGACTAAATACAGAATCCGAAGCATTGCTAATCTATCTGCAAGATGCATTAGATTTGGAATCTGAAATCACCATTTTTGAAATAGAAGAAACGGAAGATGACCTTGTTTTTGAGAAAGAAGGAGTACAATATATTCAACTGTTTCCTGTAGATTATGCAATAGAGCTAATAGAGTCCGATTTAGACCTGAAGGATAAAGGTTATTCTGATTTTGAGATAGCTCAAAGACTTTTAGAATACAGACAAAAAGACGTATAAAAGCTTAGACTTACGATTTGTAAGAAGAAAATAGAATGAAATTGTTGATTAAGATACTGCTGTTTGTTTTTGTTGCACTTCTCGTGAAGGTGGACATGCCAAGTGTAGCTCTTACTTTTTCAAATATTCCGGACCACCACCAAATGTGAGTAAATATATAGGTAATTTTGTTCAATCTGATTTTGCTCAGGGTTTTGGAAAGATGGGAATCCAAACTATTATTGATAGTTTTGATTTAATATCGCCAGGTTTTAGTTCAACTTTTGATCAGTTTGGAGGTACAGATTATTTAGGCATAAGACCTACAGATAATCAAAAAGCAGGTTATTATACTGCTATGGCTCTTACATTTCTTACTCCTGGAGGAGCAGAAGCTGGGGCTGAAAAGCTCGCAGTGAAAGGCCTAACAAATCTGGAGTTAGTACAAAAGGCTGCAACTTTTGCGGAAAGAGCAATTGGAGGTACAGGAAGGTTTGCAGGAACTGCCAAACACAATTATGCTACAAACCTTTTGGAGCGTTATCAAAGCATATATGGTAATAAGGGACTACAGTTCAAGGTACCTTTTAATAATGGACCTGGTAACAGAGGTTTTTTAGATGTGCTTGATAACACTAATGGAATTATTTATGATTGGAAGTTTGGTTATCCGGGTATGACACCAGCTCAACTTAATATGACACCACAAATGCTGAAATATAAGAGAAATTTTAGATTAACCACACAAGTAATTAAACCGTAATGATAGCAAGTAATATAAAAAAAGAAATTATAAATAACTGGTCTGATGATTTTGAAGATTTGTCTGTTTATGCACAGAACAAATTATACAAAATATGTGGTGCGTTTATATTTGGTATAGAAATATTAAATCTTCCACGGACAGAAAGCTATAGACCGATTTTTGTTTGTTATCCTTTGTGGAAGGCAGACATAAAACAATGTCTTGAAGAGCCTATTTTTATACAGGAAATATATAATATAAAAAGTTTTCAGTTTAATATTCCTTATACAAAACATATCAACTTTTTTGAAGAAGCTGTAGAATGTACCAAGAAACAAGTATCAATTTTAGGACATCGCCATATTTCTACAAACCAGTTGTTTGAGGTTTTTAATAAGCAGTTCTACCAAACACTGATAAAATCAAGTCCAGTTGGACAGGCTAAACTTTTTGAAGCAAAACTGTTAGGAGCTTTGTATGTAAATGATGAGGTTGCTATTGAACAAGTTTTGGCTGAAACACATAAAGCTTCAACATCTTGGATTCCTGATTTATTTGAATGGAAGTATGGAAAAAGGGATGTTTGGCTTCAAGATTTAAAGGAAGCGATAACCAACAGAGATGAATTTTTAAAGCAAATAGAAATAAACAAGCAGGATAAAAAAATTGCAAAGTTGCAGAGTTCAGAACTTACAGCATAAAAAAATGAAAGCCACAGCTGTTCAAGCAGAATAACAACAAGTTCTGATGCGATGCCTCTGGTTTGTACTTTGAACGAGTAGTACGTAGGCAATTTAGTTAAATCTGATTTTGCTCAGGGGTTTGGAAAGATGGGAATCCAAACTATTATTGATAGTTTTGATTTAATATCGCCAGGTTTTAGTTCAGCTTTTGATAAGTTTGGAGGCACAGATTATTTTAATTTAAGACCGACAGATACTCAAGAAGCAGGTTATTATTCCGCTATGGCTCTTATATTTATAGCACCTGGAGGTGCTAAGGCCAAAGTACAACAATATTCGCTGAGAGCTTTAGAAGCAGGATACTATCCGGTGATGAAAAGAGGATTCAAAGCTGCACAAGAATTAGTATGGCTTGAGAAAGACGAAATTTGGAAATTTGGTACTACTAAAAACCCTTTTACAAGATATTCACAAAAATATTTAAAAAATCTTGGAGAGGAAGGAGTCTATTATTTTAAAGAATTTGAGGGAACTTTATCAGAAGTTTTAAAACTTGAAAAAATGAAAATTAAAAATTACTTTGAGCGAACTGGTCACTTACCTTGGGGAAATAAAATTAACAAATAAAAATTATGAAGTTTGGAATTTCAGCTGATATAGATTGGGAAAGCGGTGTAAGAGAAGTACTTGGCCTAATACCTCAAAGAGAGTTTAAGGATTTTTTTTACACAAAAAATTATGGCATTGACCTTAATGACATTTTTATTGTTTTAATGTGTCGTGATAGTGAATATAATTTTAAACAGAGAATTAGATATGTAAAAAAAGAAAGGGCTTTATATATGGATATTATGCTTGATTCTGATTTGTTTGCAAAAATTACTCAGGAGGAAAGGAATAAAATAGTTTTTGAAAAGTTAATCAAAGAAGTTCCTGAAATTATTGCGAAATATAAGTTTAAAGATTTTGATTTAGAGAGATTTAAAGAGGACTGGACAGAATTAATAAATTCAATTGATTATTAGTTTTTTTTTAGACTATAGATTTGTTATAAAAATGCGCAGATATTTATGATTTTTGCGCATTTTTTTCTTGTCATTTTTGAAATATAAATTTCTCAGTCTTTGATCAGTTGGAGTTACAGATTATCTTAATTTAAGGCTTACAGATAATCAAAATACAGGTTATTATACTGCTATGGCTCTTACATTTTTGTCGCCGGCGGGTGCAGAAGTTAAAGTAGAACAATATACATTAAGAGCTATAGAAAGTGGATTTTATCCTGTAATGAAAAGAGGCTTTAAAAAAGCACAAGAATTAGTCTGGTTAGAAAAAGGTGACATCTGGAAATTTGGTACTACCAAAAATTTTAATCCTTTTAAAAGATATACCCAAAAATATTTGGATAATGTTGGTGAATTTGGTGTTGAGTACTTTCCTGAATTTAGAGGTACTTTGAAGGAAGCGTTAGAACTTGAACGAATGAAAATTATGAATTACATAAAACAGAACGGATTTTTACCGCGGGGTAATAAAATAATAAAATAATAAACTATGGATTTTGGAATAACTGCAGATAGTTGGTGGGAAACAAGAGTTAGCGATACTTTGTCTTTGATTCCTCATAGAGAATTTAGAGATTTTTTTTATTTAAAAAATTATGGAACAGATTTAGATAAATTTGTTGTAGTCTTGATGTGTCGCCATACTGAATATAATTTCAAACAACGCATTCGGTTTATAAAAAAAGAGAAGGCTTTATATATGGATATTATGCTTGATTTTGATTTGTTTGTGAAAATTACTCAGGAGGAAAGGAATAAAATAGTTTTTGAAAAGTTAATCAAAGAAGTTCCTGAAATTATTGCGAAATATAAGTTTAAAGATTTTGATTTAGATAAATTCAAAGAAGACTGGACAGGTTTAATAAATTCAATAGATTATTAAGATGTTTCAGTTTTTAAAAATGCGTGAAAGTTTATAATTTCACGCATTTTTTATTTGTTAATTTTAAATGATTAATAAAAAAATATGGAAATTACTATAACATCTGATGCATGGTGGGAAACTAGAGTTGGAGAAAGTTTAGATCAATTCTCGTTGAGAAAAATAAATAATTTTTTTTATTTAAAAAATTATGGAGACGAATTAGAGAGAATAGTTATTTGTTTTCTTTGCTGTAATCCTGAGCACTATGGCAAACTTGAACAAAAAGTAAAATTTAAAAAGAAAGAAAAGCATCTCTCAATTTTTTTTGTGCTTGAATATGATTTGTTCATGAAAATTAACAACGCTGAACGAGAGATGATCATCTTAAATAAAATGAAAAATGATGTGCCTGAAATAATGAAACAGAACCTCTCAAAACATTTTAATTTGGATGATTTCATAAAAGATTGGCTGAAAGTGATACAAAAATAAATAGTCAAAGATTAATTAATCATTCACTTAAGAATTTGCAATTTTGTAGGCATATCAGTTTGGAGGTACAGATTATTTAGGCATAAGACCTACAGATAATCAAAAAGCAGGTTATTATACTGCTATGGCCCTTACATTTCTTACTCCTGGAGGAGCGGAAGCTGGTGCTGAAAAGTTAACATTTAAAGGATTAAAGAATGGATTACAAGGATTAGGGAATATTTTTAAAGGAGGTAAAACCTTTGCGCAATATAGAACAGCATATTGGACAGGTAAGGTAAAACCTGTTCTAGATCCAGTAATAAATAGAGAAACGGGGCAGATTTGGAAGCAATTTATGGAACTTCACCATCGTTTTATACCACAAAGATGGAAATGGGCCCCTAATTGGTTAAAAAATAATAGATTTAATCTTCAGGAAGTAAACAGTTTAGAACATTCTTTGAAAGATCCTTACCGTGCTAGATTTGCACCACAATGGGTAAAAGAAGAATATAATTTAATTTGGAAATAATATGTTTAAATTTTTTAGAAAAAAGAAAAAAGAAAATCAATTTGGCAATGAGGAAATTTATTTTTTCAAAAACTTAATTGATATTTTACCCAAAAAATATTCTTATTTGAGTGGGCAGATTAACAATGATTTTATACTAGGATTTAAAGAAAATATATTAGGCTTTAAAGATAGTTACACATTTTTATTAAATGCCAATTTAGAAGCATTATATACAAATAAAAGACTGCCGCATTATTTTATATTAAAAAATATAAATGTTTGGAATACAAAAAAAAATAGTTATTGTAATATTGAGTTAGATATTTTAAGTGGAATGATTGGTGGTTTTAAAAGTGAAAGCATTGATTTTTTAAGTTTTGACTTTAGTAAAACCGATATCGAAAATATTACTGAAAAGAATTTTGAAAATAAAGACTTAGATAAATTATTGATGAACTTTGATGAAAATGAGAAAAAGATTCTATCAAAATATTTAGATAGCACTTATGCTATAAACCTTCCTGATGGAGTCTTTTATTATATAGATGATATTGGAAACGGCGACGTACTTGCTTTAGATAAAATAGGTAATGCCTATTTGTTAACTCATGATCCTGCACAGACAATTAGAATTTTCTCCAAAGAAGATTTATTTGAGAAATTAGAAAATAATACTTTAATTAAGGAGGCGACTAAAATTTATGACTCTTTATAGAAAAGTATTAATGACAAATTAAGAATTTATTTGACCACTTCCCAATGAAACGGGCAATATTACGGAGGTGACGGCAGTGGCGGTTTTATGGATTATTTCAGTAGATTTGTTTATGAAACAGATCAATTTAATCCAATAGCGCTATTATGGGATGGGGTCAAAGGGAATATTAACGGTACTGACAGATATAATAATGAATTAACAGGATTTGAGGCTAACATGAAAATTGTTAGTGCAGTTCCTATGACCAAAGTTGCTAGTATAGCAACAAATGGTGGGATGAAAGGAATTTCTATGATGAGCTCACGAGCTCTGACCAATCAGCCATCGTTAATTCAAATAAATAGAGCATCAGGTAATTTATTCAGAGATGAACTAGCTGTTGCAATGAGGGCAGAAGGACGTACTGTATATACAGAAGTTTACAAACGAACACCATTTGTAAACGTTATATGGATTTAGACATATATGGTATAATGGAGTTAATTTGGGTGGTATAGAAGCCAAAGTAGGGAGTTCTCGTTATCATTCATTACAAAAATTAAAGGATGCGTGGCTTGGAGCAAATGGATACCCAGTTCAACTAGTAAGAAAGCCTAAAATATGGTAAATTATATGGAAATTTTTAAAGAAATTATTACAGCATTAAATCCTTTTTTTAAGCAAACTGGATTCACCAAAAAAGGAAATACTTATTATTTAGAAGTTAATAAAAATTATGGTATTATAAACTTTCAAAAAAGCAGAGAAAGTACAAAAGAACTAATTAAATTTACAATCAATTTTGGTATTTATTCAAATTTTTTAGGTCAATTAGAATATGATTATAATAATTCATTAAAACCAGAAGTTGAGCAGTGTCAGTGGCAAGCAAGGGTTGGAACTTTTATGCCAGGTAGTGCTGATTATTGGTGGTCAGTTAATCTCTCAGATGATTTAAATAACGTTACTAATAATGTGATGGATATTGTTCGAAATAATATAATGCCTGAAATCAACAAACGTCTTTCTGATGACGGTTTAATAAACTGTTGGATGAATGAAACTTTTGCTGGGACTACAGAAATAGGCAGATTTAAATATTTGACAACACTCTTAAAAGCAAAAAGCGATTTTAATACCTTAAATCAAGTTATTGAAGCATTTATGCAAAATTCACAAGGAAAGCCAAACGCCATTATAGCAATTGAGCATTTAAAAGAAATAGAATATAGTAAATAAATAAAAAAGACTGCTAAATGAACATGCCCAAATAGTTGTGTGAGAAAGGTTGACTCGATTAGTTTATAAATTCAGTTAAATCGGGACAGAATTAGTTTTGTTCCGATTTATTTTTTTATCGATGTTTCTGTTAAAGAATCATTACAAACAAATCGTTTAAATTCTTAACTATACTTAGATTGCCATTTTGAAGATGATCTTTTTGAATATCTTTCCATATTTTTACACTTTTGTGCAACCTATTTCAGGAGAAGACATAAATTGATTTAGATTGTGTTCACGAGCAAGATGCTCGCGCCAGCCTGGGGGAATTTAAAGCTTGGTGGATTGAGCAAGGTAGACCTTGGCCCAATGTACCAGAAGGTAGTACATTGAATATCCATCATTATAAACCTCTTGCACA
>NZ_JAVDWQ010000035.1:0-5526 GCF_031457575.1 Flavobacterium piscis
TAATATCTTAACATACTGAGATAAAGAAAGTTTTAGTTTTAGAAAGTTTCTCCCCGCACCTTGCGGTGCGGGAAAAGGGTGTACATAAGCTTACGGATTATTAGTACTACTCGACTATGACATTACTGCCTTTACATCTATAGCCTATCAACGTGGTCATCTTCCACGATCCTTAAAAGAAATCTCATCTTGTGGTGGGTTTCGCGCTTATATGCTTTCAGCGCTTATCCCTTCCAAACGTAGCTACTCTGCGATGCTCCTGGCGGAACAACAGATACACTAGAGGTTTGTCCAATTCGGTCCTCTCGTACTAGAATCAGATCCACTCAAATTTCTAACGCCCACAGTAGATAGAGACCGAACTGTCTCACGACGTTCTGAACCCAGCTCGCGTGCCACTTTAATGGGCGAACAGCCCAACCCTTGGGACCTTCTCCAGCCCCAGGATGTGACGAGCCGACATCGAGGTGCCAAACCCCCCCGTCGATATGAGCTCTTGGGGGAGATCAGCCTGTTATCCCCGGCGTACCTTTTATCCTTTGAGCGATGGCCCTTCCATGCGGAACCACCGGATCACTATGCTCTACTTTCGTACCTGATCGACCTGTATGTCTCTCAGTCAAGCTCCCTTATGCCATTGCACTCTACGCACGGTTACCAAGCGTACTGAGGGAACCTTTAGAAGCCTCCGTTACTCTTTTGGAGGCGACCACCCCAGTCAAACTACCCACCAAGCAATGTCCCCCGAAAAACGGGGTTAGGCCTCAGATAAACAAAGGGTTGTATTTCAACAATGACTCCACAACGCCTGGCGACGCCACTTCATAGTCTCCAACCTATCCTACACATCATTTATCCAAGGTCAATACTAAGCTATAGTAAAGGTGCACAGGGTCTTTTCGTCCCACTGCGGGTAAACGGCATCTTCACCGTTACTACAATTTCACCGAGCTCATGGCTGAGACAGTGTCCAGATCGTTACACCATTCGTGCAGGTCGGAACTTACCCGACAAGGAATTTCGCTACCTTAGGACCGTTATAGTTACGGCCGCCGTTTACTGGGGCTTCAATTCAATGCTTCTCCGAAGATAACATCTCCTCTTAACCTTCCAGCACCGGGCAGGTGTCAGGCCCTATACTTCATCTTACGATTTTGCAGAGCCCTGTGTTTTTGATAAACAGTCGCCTGGACCTCTTCACTGCGGCCCTGATTACTCAGGGCGACCCTTCTCCCGAAGTTACGGGTCTATTTTGCCTAATTCCTTAGCCATGAATCTCTCGAGCACCTTAGGATTCTCTCCTCAACTACCTGTGTCGGTTTACGGTACTGGTACTAATTACCTGAAGTTTAGAGGTTTTTCTTGGAAGCCCTTAGGCGCACTATCTCTTTGTCCGAAGACTCCGAGTACTATCGTATTTCCCCAAGCCGCGTGGATTTGCCTGCGCAGCTTATAGGTAGGTACTTCAACGAACTATTCCGTCAGTTCGCGGCGCTTTCATCACTCCGTCACCCCATCACAGTAATTAGTAGTACGGGAATATTAACCCGTTAGCCATCGACTGTCCCTTTCGGGTTCGCCTTAGGACCAGACTAACCCACAGCTGATTAGCATAGCTGTGGAAACCTTAGTTTTTCGGTGTGCGGGTTTCTCGCCCGCATTATCGTTACTTATGCCTACATTTTCTTTTCCAGCCAGTCCAGCATGCCTTACGGCACACCTTCAACCCTGCTGGAATGCTCCCCTACCACTTAGAGTAAACTCTAAATCCATAGCTTCGGTAATATACTTATGCCCGATTATTATCCATGCTCGTCCGCTCGACTAGTGAGCTGTTACGCACTCTTTAAATGAATGGCTGCTTCCAAGCCAACATCCTAGCTGTCTGGGCAGACAAACCTCGTTCTTTCAACTTAGTATATATTTGGGGACCTTAGCTGATGGTCTGGGTTCTTTCCCTCTCGGACTTGGACCTTAGCACCCAAGCCCTCACTGTTAGTGAACATTATATAGCATTCGGAGTTTGTCAGGAATTGGTAGGCGGTGAAGCCCCCGCATCCAATCAGTAGCTCTACCTCTATATAACTTTATAACTAACGCTGCACCTAAATGCATTTCGGGGAGTACGAGCTATTTCCGAGTTTGATTGGCCTTTCACCCCTACCCACAGGTCATCCGAAGACTTTTCAACGTCAACCGGTTCGGACCTCCACACTGTGTTACCAGCGCTTCATCCTGCCCATGGGTAGATCACACGGTTTCGCGTCTAACACTACTGACTAAAGCGCCCTATTCAGACTCGCTTTCGCTACGGATCCGTGGCTTAACCACTTAACCTTGCCAGCAACGTTAACTCGTAGGCTCATTATGCAAAAGGCACGCCGTCACCCCACGAAGGGGCTCCGACCGCTTGTAAGCGTATGGTTTCAGGATCTATTTCACTCCGTTATTCACGGTTCTTTTCACCTTTCCCTCACGGTACTGGTTCACTATCGGTCTCTCAGGAGTATTTAGCCTTAGCGGATGGTCCCGCCAAATTCAGACAGGGTTTCACGTGCCCCGCCCTACTCAGGATACCACTATCCATTACACTCATTACTTATACAGGGCTATCACCTTCTACGGCCCTACTTTCCAGTAGATTCTAATTCTTTGTGCATGAAATCTCGTGGTCCTACAACCCCAGCATTGCCGTAACAACACTGGTTTGGGCTAATCCGCGTTCGCTCGCCACTACTTACGGAATCACTTTTGTTTTCTTCTCCTCCGCCTACTTAGATGTTTCAGTTCAGCGGGTTTGCCCACCTATCGGTGTACTATGTCTTCAACATAGTGGGTTGCCCCATTCAGGTATCTACGGATCAATCGGTGTGTGCCCGTCCCCGTAGCTTTTCGCAGCTTATCACGCCTTTCATCGCCTCTGAGAGCCAAGGCATCCCCCATACGCCCTTATTTTGCTTATTGTACCAATCCTAAAATCAATCAGGACCGTTTTTTTTGTCTTTTACTATAAATAGCAAAAAACGCTTTCTACTTGTTATTATTTTCTTATCTCAATATGTCAATGAACTTTTTCTTTGGAATAAAGAGCATAGAAGCCAGAGAATAGACCAAATCTATATTCTTTTTTCTATATTCTATCTTCTTTAGATAGTGGAGAATAACGGAGTCGAACCGTTGACCTCCTGCGTGCAAGGCAGGCGCTCTAGCCAGCTGAGCTAATCCCCCATTTTTCAATCTTAGATTGTAGAATTCAGATTTTAGATTTCTTAATTCTTCTCTAATTTCTTTTGGTGAATTCCAACTTCCAGAATTTCCTTTTTTTTAAGTTTACAGTCTTTTTTTAGTTGTTTTTTATAATTTATAATTCATAATTTATAATTCACAATTTAAAAGTAGTCCCGGGCAGACTCGAACTGCCGACCCCTACATTATCAGTGTAGTACTCTAACCAGCTGAGCTACGAGACTCTGTTTTACTTAAAATTTATTATTTGAACTAACAGCAAGAGTAAAATAGCCTTAAAATCAAAACCCATAAAGCTTCTTCTTTTTTCCCAAGCGTGTGTTTTTTAGTTAAAAGTTATCCGTTAAGGGTCAAGCGTCAAGACGCCCAACTTATAACACTTTTCTTTTAACCTTTTCCCACTAACACTCGGGCTCTAGAAAGGAGGTGTTCCAGCCGCACCTTCCGGTACGGCTACCTTGTTACGACTTAGCCCTAGTTACCAGTTTTACCCTAGGCAGCTCCTTGCGGTCACCGACTTCAGGCACCCCCAGCTTCCATGGCTTGACGGGCGGTGTGTACAAGGCCCGGGAACGTATTCACCGGATCATGGCTGATATCCGATTACTAGCGATTCCAGCTTCACGGAGTCGAGTTGCAGACTCCGATCCGAACTGTGACCGGTTTTATAGATTCGCTCCTGGTCGCCCAGTGGCTGCTCTCTGTACCGGCCATTGTAGCACGTGTGTAGCCCAAGGCGTAAGGGCCGTGATGATTTGACGTCATCCCCACCTTCCTCACAGTTTGCACTGGCAGTCTTGTTAGAGTTCCCGACTTGACTCGCTGGCAACTAACAACAGGGGTTGCGCTCGTTATAGGACTTAACCTGACACCTCACGGCACGAGCTGACGACAACCATGCAGCACCTTGTAAATTGTCTTGCGAAAGATCTGTTTCCAAACCGGTCAATCTACATTTAAGCCTTGGTAAGGTTCCTCGCGTATCATCGAATTAAACCACATGCTCCACCGCTTGTGCGGGCCCCCGTCAATTCCTTTGAGTTTCATTCTTGCGAACGTACTCCCCAGGTGGGATACTTATCACTTTCGCTTAGCCACTGAGATTGCTCCCAACAGCTAGTATCCATCGTTTACGGCGTGGACTACCAGGGTATCTAATCCTGTTCGCTACCCACGCTTTCGTCCATCAGCGTCAATCAATTAGTAGTAACCTGCCTTCGCAATTGGTATTCCATGTAATCTCTAAGCATTTCACCGCTACACTACATATTCTAGTTACTTCCTAATAATTCAAGTCTGGCAGTATCAATGGCCGTTCCACCGTTGAGCGATGGGCTTTCACCACTGACTTACCAAACCGCCTACGGACCCTTTAAACCCAATGATTCCGGATAACGCTTGGATCCTCCGTATTACCGCGGCTGCTGGCACGGAGTTAGCCGATCCTTATTCTTACGATACCGTCAAGCTACTTCACGAAGTAGTGTTTCTTCTCGTATAAAAGCAGTTTACAATCCATAGGACCGTCATCCTGCACGCGGCATGGCTGGATCAGGCTTGCGCCCATTGTCCAATATTCCTCACTGCTGCCTCCCGTAGGAGTCTGGTCCGTGTCTCAGTACCAGTGTGGGGGATCTCCCTCTCAGGACCCCTACCCATCGTAGCCTTGGTAAGCCGTTACCTTACCAACTAGCTAATGGGACGCATGCTCATCTTTTACCGTTGTGACTTTAATAACATCCTGATGCCAGGTCGTTATACTATGAGGTATTAATCCAAATTTCTCTGGGCTATCCCTCTGTAAAAGGTAGATTGCATACGCGTTACGCACCCGTGCGCCGGTCTCTGCTCCCGAAGAAGCATACCCCTCGACTTGCATGTGTTAAGCCTGCCGCTAGCGTTCATCCTGAGCCAGGATCAAACTCTTCATCGTATATTGTCCGCTTTAATTGCTTAAAGCTAATTGTATTCGAATCAGTCTCTATCGGTTCTTTTCAATCTCTCGATTATCTTACTCTTTATTCTTTTGTTTTGAAATCTCTTCCAAAACGGCTGTCAATTCAATATGTCTACGAACGTGTATTTCTTTTTCTTCCGCTTGTCTCTCAAAGCGGGTGCAAAAGTAGAAAACTTATTTCTAACTGGCAAATGTTTTTTGAAGTTTTTTTAAGAAAATTTTCGCTTCTTTTTCTTCTTCTTATTTACCAATCTATCAATGAACTTTCCCTGTTTTGCGGGGTGCAAATGTAACATCTGTTTTCAAATCTCACAAGCTTTTTT
>NZ_JAVDWQ010000036.1:0-2125 GCF_031457575.1 Flavobacterium piscis
GCTGAAAACGATGCTCCTGTGGCACTTGATGATGCGACAAGCACGAATGAAGACACACCGGTAACGATCAACGTCACTACCAATGATACCGATGTGGATGGAACTATTGATGTAGCAACGGTCGATTTAGATCCGGCTACAGCAGGAATTCAGACGACTTTCACCGTAACAGGAGAAGGAACCTATACCGTAGACAATACCGGAACAGTGACTTTCACGCCAGTGCTCAACTACAACGGAACTGCAACTCCGATCAGTTATACCGTAAGCGACAACTTAGGTTTGGTATCGAATACTGCTACCCTGACCATTACCATAACGGCAGTAAATGATGCTCCTCTGGCACTTGATGATATAAATTCTGTAATTCCTTCAGTAGCGGGAACAACAGCTATAAATGGCTTATTGGCAACAGATTTAGATGGAAATATTGCAAACTATACCGTTTTAACATTACCATCTCAAGGAGTTTTAGCATTAGCGGGAATTCCGGTAACACTAAACCAAGTATTGACACCTTTAGAAGCAAGCATGCTAACCTATGACCCAAGTGGAACATTTACAGGTAATGACACTTTTACCTTTACAGCAACAGACGATTTAGGTGCCTTAGCTTTATTGAGTGCCACTATTACAATTCCGGTTGGAAATAATACACCAGTTGCACAAGATGACATTAATGCTAGTATTCCTTCAAGAGCGGGAGCAACAGCTATTAATGATTTGATAGCAACAGATACTGATGGAACAATTGCAAATTACACGATTTTGACATTGCCTTCTCATGGAGTTTTAGCATTATCCGGTATTCCGGTAGTAGTCAATCATGTACTAACACCTTTAGAAGTAACGATGCTTACTTATGATCCTAGCGGAGCATATTCAGGCAATGATACATTTACTTTTACAGCTACTGATAATCTTGGAGCTATAGATGCCAGCCCTGCGACAATAACACTTGTTATTGAAAAAACACTTCTGGATGCAGTTGATGATGCGGTTAATTCGGTGGTAGGAATAAATAGTACAGTAGCGGTTGTCAATGTATTTACTAATGATACTTTAAATAATAATCCACTTCTGCCTTCAGATGTGAATTTAAGTGTAGTGACACCAGATCCATCAGGAGTTTTATCATTAAGACCTGACGGAACAGTAGAATTAATTCCAAATGCACCACCCGGAAACTATTCTTTAACCTACGAAATTTGTGAGACATTAAATCCTACAAACTGCGATCCGGCAACAGTTTCAGTTTCGGTTGTTGCGCCAACAATTACAGTAACAGCCAACAGCTATTGTTCTAATAATACGCCTTATGTAGCTTACAGTGTTGTAGCAGACAATTTTACTCCAACAGATTTATTAACTATCAATTGGATAGACAGTGCAAACAATATTGTAGCGACTCAAAATAACATGCCGTTAAGTGGTAATGTTTTATGGCCTGGAGCAACAGTAGACGGTAATGGTAACCCAACAGATTGGCCGGGATGGTTATTAGTAAACGGGCAATGGACACTAGGAAATGATGGTTTTCAATTAACAAGACCTTCTGTTACAATGCAGTTTACACTAAATCCAACACAATCTGTGGTTGTAAATTATCCATTAGCAGTTTCAGGTTGTAATGCGATGCCTACCTTCGGGATTGAGGCGGGTAATGACGATGATGTAGTGCTTGCCGATGGTATTAATGGTTCGTTAGAAGTGATCAATGTTTTAGATAATGATCAATTAAACGGGAATCCTGTTATGCCTTCAGATGTTATTGTAACAGGTATAAATCTACCAACAGGAATTACTCTCAATAGTGATGGTACAATTGATGTAGCGCCAGGTACAGCAGGGGGAAATCATACATTTACATACCAAATATGCGAAGTAGTTAATCCATCTAATTGTAGTACTGCAACAGTTGATATTTTTGTTGAAGTTCCTGCAATTACAATTGTGAAAACAGGAGTATTGGATGATACTAATGGTAATGGATATGCTGAAGCAGGAGAGACATTAACTTATAGTTTTTCAATAACAAATACAGGTAATGTAGATCTGGAGAACATATTAGTTTCTGATCCTCTTCCAGGAATTGTTATGAGCGGGGGACCAATCAGTTTAGCTG
>NZ_JAVDWQ010000037.1:0-1726 GCF_031457575.1 Flavobacterium piscis
TCACGTGCAGAAGCAAAAACTAATTTGTTATTTAGAATTGTACTTCCGTAATCTGATTGTCCAGAATTAATACCGGCATCCAATATTTCGAATCTTCCTGAATTTGCCTTAATCTGTTCCAGATAGTTTTTATTATTCTCAAATAAAACTCCTCTGGAATCCGTTTTAACTTTTGCATTAAAAGCTTCAAGCATTTTATCTGATTTAGTATAATCACCAGTAGATTTAAGAGTCTGGGCATATCTGTAATAATATTCAGGTTCTTGCTGATCGTTTAAAGCAAATAAGGCATCATACCACTTTACAGCTTTGGTCAGTTCTGCATTAAAATAGTAAGCGTTCCCTAATCTCTGAAACATTTTCTCATCCTTGTAGCCGCTTTCTGCTACTTTTTCATAAATAGCAATAGCATCTATATAAGCGTATTGATTGTACTCTTTCTCGGCTTTATTTAATACAGTCTTTTGCGCCATTCCGGTAAAAGAAACAGAGGACAAAAAAGCAATATAAATTATTTTTTTTATTTTCATAATTAGAAAAATCTTGGTGAAGTTATTCGTCCATATTTATTTAAGAATTCAAAACGCAGGAATATCTCGTGCGATCCCGAATTATAATTTACTAATTTGGTAGTTTCGAGATCGTAAGCATAACCCAAATATAAACTATCAGTGATTTGAAATCCAGCCAATGCACTCACAGAGGCACTCCATCTATAAGCAACCCCAATCACAAATTTGTCGTTAAACATAAAGTTAGCAGATGCGTCTACTTGTAATGGTGAACCTTCAACCATTTTGGTTAATAAAGCCGGTTTGAATTTTATCGTTTCATAACGATCTAAATCGAATACATAACCTGCGATAAAATAATAGTTGATTCTGTCTTTATAGATCGCAACCTCATTGTCATCATAACGATTGGTCTGAATGAAATTTGGTACTGATAAACCTACATAAGCCTTATCGGTATGCCAGTAAACACCAGCTCCGATATTAGGTGAAAATTTATTTTTAAAATCCTGAAATTGCGGATCTCCCTGATCTTCCGGTGTCAACTTTGTAGGATCCAGCTTAAATAAATTTGCTGATCCCTTTATACCAAAAGAAAGTTTAGCATTTGCCGATGTTGGTATCGAATACGAAAAATCAGCCGATAAGTTGTTCTCATTTGTAGGGCCAATTTTATCATTTATTAATGAAATTCCAAGGCCTACATTATTACCTACTGGTGTATTTACCGAAAAACTACTTGTCTCCGGTGCTCCATCTAACCCTACCCATTGCGTACGATACAATCCGAAAACACTCATGACTCCTCTAGAACCAGCATAAGCAGGATTGATATTAATGGTGTTATACATGTATTGTGTAAACTGCGCATCTTGCTGAGCAAAACCTGCAACCGAACAAAACAATAAAACTAAAACTAATTTTCTCATTTATTTTATTTTTAAATAATGGCTTAGCTGTTCACTAAGCCATTTAATTTGTATAGTGTATTACTTGGTAAGGTATAAATAACCTGCTTTTTGCTGTGTCTTAGATTGCTTATCTTTATATCTAATGATATAATAATAGGTCCCTTCAGGTAATCCATTTGAGTCTTTAATAGTAACACGCCCTTCTGATATACCTCTAAAAGCAATGTCGTTATTATTATAATGATCTCTTTCGAATACTAAAACTCCCCAACGGTTATAAATCTCAACTGTATTATCAGGATA
>NZ_JAVDWQ010000038.1:0-1663 GCF_031457575.1 Flavobacterium piscis
AATTATTGATAAACTTACAGGGAAAGCAAAATGCCTAAATGATTTATTAAATAAAAATGGAGATTCATTTGTGCAAAAGTTATTAGCTAATTTTGAGGGAAAATCTGAATTTAATATTGAAATTGTTTCTAAGAATATAGTAACAAATAAAGATGAAAAAGGTAATGAGTATGAAGTTAATGGAAAGACAAGTTATACTCCAATTCTAGGAAATACTTTAATAACGATAGAAATAAGTACAACCAGAACAGATACACATTCTGCTCTAGAAGCTGCAAGAACTATTTTGCACGAATACATACATGCTGATCTTATCAGAAAAGAATATACCGGATCTAAAGTGCCCGGAGAAAGAGCAATAGATTTTAAAATAGCATATAATGCTTACGAAAATCAGCACGGCGTTATGGCATCATTATACATCACTAGTATGAAAGAAGCACTGAAAGCGTTTCATAAAATGGTACTGACTGACGATTATAATAAATATACGAATCATTTTGGAGAAGTACCTAGTGATGCTTTTTATGAAGCAATGGCATGGAACGGATTAAAAGAAAATGATGTGAAAGCCTGGAATGATTTAACCGCAAATCAAAAAGCAACAATAGAAAAGCTTGCTAACAGAGGTAATCTTTTAAGCAAAATAGTTCCTTGTCCATAATCAACATAAAACTCTTTAATTATGAAAATATCTATTCAAATTTTACTTTCTTTATTTTTCCTGAATACTCTAAAAGCTCAAGAAAAAGAAAAAGACACGCTTTATTTTGGTATAGATAAACATTATACCATTTCGCCTACAATTACTCCTAATCTCGGGTTCAAAATAACCTATTCTGAAAGACTGGAACGTAATAAAGAACAAATGAAACATACCAAAACAAATGGTTATATTTTTTTTGTTGGCAACGGTTATTTGGTAAAAGGTTTAAAACCTAAAAAAATATTTTCTTTAAAAGAATATATTGAAAATAGAAAATTCTATTTTGATGGCAAATACAATCAAATAGTAGATAAATGGAAACTAAAAGATTCCTTGACAGATAAATATACCATATTTTTTGTAAACGGTGATGAGTTTATACAACCGAGAGATTTAGAATATGATTCTTATTATCCAATGCGTGATGCGGATTGGAACTTAATTGAAAATAAAGTAAAAGACACCCTTGTTTTTAATTATGATACTAAATATATTCAAACTTATGTTAAAACACCAAAACAGTATTATTTAAATGATAGTAGTGGAGGGAGCAATGGGTCTTTTTTCTTTAGAGAAAAAAGTTTTGTAAATAATCTAGAAACAAAAGAATTATTATCTCTTCAAGAATTTGTACAATCTTCGAGATTCTATAATAAAGATAAAAAACAAAAATTAGATGATTTAAAACTTGCAGAATATTTCAATAATTATATCGTGTTTTTAGTGAGGAAAAATAGCAAAGAAACGGAATATATTCAAGTAGAGTCAAGTTTTGAGATCGAATAATACATAACCCGTCAATTACATTGCGAAAATTATGGCTACGGTCATGCTAAACAAGCTTTGTTTGAGCTAATTACCAAAACTTTTAAAACCGAAAGAGAGAAATACAATTACTACATCAATAATCTTGAAGAAGTTGATACGCTCTTGAAAAAAGGTGCTGCAAAAGCTTCT